>DASXGZ010000022.1:0-15357 GCA_036488825.1 Candidatus Angelobacter sp. | reverse complement strand
CGTACAAAAATCGGACGGAACTCTTTATTGGATAGACGATTTTCTCAGACCATTGTCCGTGGGCACCACCAGCGGCTCCATCACGCGCGATTACATATTCCTCGGCGGCAAGCGGATCGCCTTTGTTCCACTCTCCTCCGGCAATCCCTACTATTATCTGTCGGATCATCTGGGTTCCACGGCAGTCGTCGCCAGCGGTGACGGGAAAACGGTTCAATGGGAAGCAGATTATTTCCCCTTCGGTGCCTCGCGGCAGGTGTTCACGAATATTGCAAGCAATAATTACGAATTCACTGGCTACGAGTATGATTCCGACACAGGGTACAATTATGCCATTACTCGGTTTGACGCTGGCAGATGGGGCAGATTCCTCGCTCCCGATCCCTATTTGGGTAGCATTGATAATACAAATCCGCAATCATTGAATCGGTATGCCTATGTCAAAAATAATCCATTGAATGCAATAGATCCGCTGGGACTGGATGAACTGGATCCAGAGGACAGTACTTGTGACGATCCAGAAACGACGTGCTTTGTTACTCCGGACGATTCACTTCCTCCATCACCAGACGGAGTATATGGCCCATTGTGCCCAGCACCATGCTATAGCGTAACAGCTACTGCACCGCAAGACCCTGGCATTTTTGATTTACCGCCGTGGAATCTATGGGGGTTTAATATTCCCAACTCTTCTGGCGGAGGAGGCAGTCTGGGCGTGACTTGTCAGCTCGTTGCGCCGGGCGGGCATTACACTATAAATTCCCCAGCCGTAGCGCTCTTTCAACCACCGATGGCCAACGCCCTCACGTCGGCGTTCAACGCTCTCAATTCTCAGGGTATTACTCCCGCCATCAATAGTGGGTTCAGAAGTACCGCCGATCAATTAAGAATGCGCAGCGGTGGATCAGGCTTAAATCCAGCGGCGACCGTGTCATGGCACCAGGTTGGAATGGCTGTTGATATCAATGGTACAGCGAGTGGTTCCTTTCCACAGATTATTAATGCCATGGAGTCACAAGGTCTCACATGGGGTGGCACTTTCCGTCACCCTAAACCTGACCCTACGCATTTTCAATTATCCCCTGCAGGTACAAGCCCCAGTCCAGCGACTGTTAAAGCCTGCGGAGGTGCATGATGAAACAAATTTTATTATCAATCGCTACATGCTTGTTCATAACCATCCTGCAAACCATTGCTTGTGCTCAAGGAAAGATGTCGACAGTGTTCTTGCTGGAGGACGCCAAAAGTAATGAGTGGTGCGCCTTCAAAACTGAGGCGCTTTGGCAAACAGCGGTACAAAACTCAGGATCTCTTACGGTTGGTAAACTGGTTTATTCGGACAACCATTTATTTGAAATAGACATGACCCAGGCAGCAGAATCGGGCGATTGGATCATATATGATCGTTATTTTCTCAATACAAGCAAGCAAGTAGTAAAACTGAGGCGAACAATCAACATCCTACCAGGTGATAGGAGCGTGTCGGAAAGGTTCTCTTTGGCCAATGGTAAAGCCAGAAAAATACAGGTGAGTTCAAAGCAGCTAAGTACCGGTAAGCTTCTGAAATCTCCGAAGCCTATATGGCTTCCTGAACTTCCGATAAATACTACTACTAAAATGTTTCCATTCGCATCTCTTCTGGATCACATTGACATAGCAATGGATAATAAGGTGTGCGCAAAATCAAAGCGATGAGAACTGTCAGGATGATTGATGGCACAGCAGCTATCCGCCCAGGAATGCTCATCAGCGGTGACGGGCTGGAATGCCATCCCCTTGACCAACAGTTTCAACTACCGCCTGGAGCCAGTGCAATTCCAGGCCGTCTCTCCCGTCCCAATTGACGCTGCTGAACCTGAGTTAAAGCTACCATCAGGGTAGCGGAAAAAAACAATGGCAGCGTAGTGCAGATCACCAATGGGCTACAACACCAGAACAGCAGCCTACAGGTATACAGTGCGCCAATTTTAAGCTGAAAAATGTCAATTTCCCTAATAATTTCGGAAATGAACAGGAAAGGCACACACGGAATTAGCATCAATGGAAATCGTGTGATGCCATCTGCGCTGCGCTGACCATCAAAGCCTCAACATGCTCTGCCTTCAAATGAATAATTCCATCTTGATTCTGTACCGTTCCAGATACACAGACGAACCTTGGCTCTAAAACAGCCTGTCGATATTTCTCATAGATGTGCGGCATGACGATTACATTCGCGTAGCCTGTTTCATCTTCCATCGTCAAAAAGATCAAACCGCTTGCTGTACCAGAGCGCTGCCGGGTAATTACTGCGCCAGCGACAATCGCCCGTTTACCGTTCGGCATTGCTCTCAACTCAGCAGCAGACTTGATATTCAGCCTGCGCATCTCTGCGCGCCTGTAAAACATTGGATGTGGGCCGATGGTTAGCCCTGTTCCGTGATAGTCGGATACCAGCCGCTTTTCAGTGTCCATCTGTGACAGTGGCGAAGCTTTATCTCTTTCGATTACTCCTTCGAACAGCGATCCGACTCGCTGGCTTGCCTTTTCTACCTGCCATAGTGCATCCCGCCGATGCAGTCCGACTCCCCCAATCGTGTTCAATGCGCCAATCTCTGCCAGCATTCGCAAGTTGGCTCGACTCAGCTCAGGCACTCTCCGGGCAAGCTCTTCAATAGACCCAAACGGGCCGTTTTTCTCGTGCCTGGACCAGTGCCGCAGCGACAATTTGTTGTAATCCTCGCACGTAGCACAGTCCCACATAGGTTGATTTACTGACCATTTGGGATCGGTCCGGCAACGTTGCTTAGCGTGGCATTTACCGCTTGGATCAGTCTCTTAGTTGTGCTGCGCCAACCCCAGGGTGGCAGCATGTCTTGTAATGCCGATGGATTGGCACTTCCTTGTGACATGGTTCCTAGTTTAATCGGCGGGGGCGCGGCAGTGCCGTGCCCTGACTCTGGCTGCGATGGGGTAACCGCACATGATATTGGTGATGGGGTTACCTCTCTTTATCAGAAAAGTTATACGAATATATTGGAGTTAAATTGTGACTCTTTCACCGACTATGCAGATTACAGGAATCATTGCCAGTGGAGCAACGTCAGCCTAAAATGGATTGCAGACTGGGACGTACCGCTCAGTGATTTCGCAAACGCTTCACTATTTCCAAAAGATAGACCCGGGATTTGGCAACAGTCGGCTAAGACCGGGGAGTCCGCGTTCATTGCGACAGCTGTTGTAATCGCCGCGGTGCCTGCCATAGGCGGAGCAGGAGGAGCAATTTCCGCTTGCAATCCCGGGCTCAACACCGGCAATTATGCACATGCGACCGTTTACTGCCGGGGATGCCGGGTACCCTCATCGGCATTGGCTACGATCCGCGCAACGGAGTTCATTTGAACGTTGGCAACTCTATTCACATTCCATTGTGGCCGTGGTGGCGATGAAATTTCGGTTCGGCAATCTCACTTTGCGGCTCGGTTCGGCCCCCGTTGAGGAAAATAATTTCTTTTCGATCGAACGCCGAGGCGCGACTACTGTACTCCGAGCGGCGATTTTCGCCGAGAACTTCGATCCGTCTCTCACATTCTATGTGGAGGTGTCGGAGGGTGCTTGCAAAGCGGCCGAGAATTGCTGGTTCGAACTTCAGAGGCGAAGTCGGAAACGTTTACCGCACGAAACGTTCAAAGGCGTTTGCATTGCCGGTTACACGCAGAGCGGGGCGTTATATGGACATGTAGGTTCTGAGGTTGTCAGCACGTTGTTGAACGAGGTTTGGCTAAATGGACCGTTCAGGATCATAGGGACGGTTCAAATGAACGCCGATTCCGCAGTTGAGCTGGCGAACTCCATTATCAATAGAGACCTGCACGAAGCATTAACGCTCCCTGAAAAAGTGACCTTCGTTTTGGAGAGGCAATACCTGCGCGGCGAACCTTTCCTAGTCGTTGTGTTTCAGAATGATGCTCTGACCTCAATACGGGAAATAATTAGTGGCGCGGCGACTCGATTGCACCGTCCGCTTTTGGAGACTGGAATGGAAGGGTGGCCAGATTGGGACCGGCCAGTGTAGAGTGATCGTCACAAGGACCCTCAGATTCCCAACACGTCTGCTTCTGGGAAGTAGCCAATTCTGGGCCTTGCGAGAAACCTACGGTAATATGATTCGCCAAGGATTTGGTAGAGCCACTGGGCCCAAGCCAGATGCTCTCCTCTCGGGCTGTGACCATGGATCTATTGGTTTGCAGTTCGGCCCAACTTAGCCTCAAACTGCGCAGCATTTCTAAAGACTGAGCCCCGGCAGGTTGTGTCCTTTAAGGACAGCTCAGACATATCCGGAGCCAAGAAGACGAGCGGAAGAACGGAACCAACATAATATTGCCGTCAATGCACTGTCCCTGTTTTGAAAAAGATTTCCCTGTTTTGCTCCTGTTATTTCCCTGCTCGTTCCCTGTTACGATTTCAGCCCAGAAGCCGTTTACTCCAGGGTTTACGAGGAGATAGACGCAATCAGTCCCGCTCGACAGCCCAAAATTCCCTGTAAATTTCCCTGTTAACGGGAATTTTGGGCCAGAGACGGGTTCGCAGCAGACTGCGTCCTCCGCCAGCCAGTCTGCAGCTCAGAGAATGTTTCTCCGGCTCGCTCAGAGTCGCCCGCTTTCCATGCATTTTCTCACTTCCCTAAACCAAAATACGTACCGGCGCAGCGGAGATACCTGAGTTTTGGGGTACTTTTCTCTGCTCGGCAAGGCAGTCCCCTTCTCAACGTCGACAAAATGCCGTGAAGCCGAACGTCTAGCGAACAACACGGCCCAGAAAAAGCCTAGTCGATTGAACGAAGCGTCATGTTACTCCCGCGTTGCGCCCGGAACCCTGGTACTTGCTACAAGCCCGTTTCTGGTCCGCAACCGGACGAAGCGATCAGGGAGCCCGGATTGGCTCCGCATTGCAAACCGGAGCGTTGAAAAGTGATTTGTAGCAGCACGCTAAGATGGTGCTGTCATGATGTCAGTCACGTGTGGGGTAATCACGATGAATGTCCGGCCGATTACGGAAGCGTCAGATTCTCGGTGTGGCACTCGCCGCTTTCCGTCTGCTTGCTTCAGAATTCGACGGCTCGAACCGAATGAAGGGCGCCGCCTATCAGGGCGACGAATCAAAGGCCCCGTTCCTCAAAGCCCCTTTTTCGATTTTTCGGTACTACTGGAATTTGTTGAAAGATAGAGAGATACTCAATATTCCGTCTTCCCATCTCGGCTAGCCACTCGTTGCGACTACCACCTTTGGGTCGTCCGCACGGACTGATTCTTTAACCATTGCGGGATCTACGCTCCAACGTTTAGCCCAATCCACCAGGTTTTTAGGTCGGTAGGTTGCATCATTACGCCAGCGGTTGAAGACGCTCGCATCAATGGTTTCATTGATCGTGGTTGTCACTGCCTCAGGGGTGTCCAAGGGCTGGGCCCCAATGGACCGGTAGTAGTGCTTCCCGAAGGTCAGTACTTCATAAATGCCGTGTACCATTTCAGCGAGGGAGTCATGGATGGGACAGGTATTTTCGTCGCCGTCGATTGCGACGGTATCCGTGAACTGTAACCCGAGCATGATCGCTTTGCTCATCATCCACTCTAGAGGGATTTGAGCGAGCAGATCGTCCTCATAGCCGCCACCCACATTAGCATGTGCTCCGACAAACCAGCGCTGCTCGACGTGATCAAGGTCGCGGGCGGGGTAAGTCTCTCCATGTTTTGGGGTGCTCTTGGTCAGAGCCTTGGGGCGAATGCTTCGCGATGCTCGTCTATGGCAAGTGCATGATATGCATGTGTATCGTTAATATGCAAATCCGTTTCGAGGAACGCGAAATCATGACGACTGATCTTTGGCACACAAGGCAGCGGTACACCTAAGGCTCCTACCGTGTCCCATACGCCCTGGAACCAAATTGGTATCGAGCGAGAATATTTCTTGAGCCATTTGTCTTCCAGAGACAATCCACTTTCAGTTGCCTTGCCTAGCGACCGGATCGACGATGCCGTGCCTTTGCGATACCGTTCATACAGCTGCTTTAGCGAAAGTGGAGAACCTGGCTTCAACAGTCCGCATTTCGATATGAAGCCTGCCAGGCTACGAGCCGTGAAGGCGCCCCGGCTAAAACCGAAGATAAACAGCTGAGCATCTACTTCGTAATTCTTGCTGACGCGGATCTTGCTCTTGATGTTCCGTTTGCTGAGCTGCGCCTTTAGCTTGGCCGCACATCCCAGTTCAAGATAAAGCCCGAAAATCTTTCGGACAGTGGCAGCTTTTGCGTGGTTGACGATCAGTTTGCGGTCCCGGCAATCGTAGCCCAGCGGCACCGTGCCGCCCATCCACATTCCCTTGCGCTTGGAGGCAGCGATCTTGTCCCGAATGCGTTCACCCGCCACCTCGCGCTCGAACTGCGCGAAAGAGAGCAGCACGTTCAAGGTCAATCGTCCCATGGAGGAAGTGGTATTGAATTGTTGGGTGATGGAGACGAAGCTGGCCTTGTGCGCATCTAGAATCTCGATCATCTTCGCAAAATCTGCCAGGCTGCGCGTCAGACGATCCACCTTGTAAACGACGATCACGTCCACTTTGCCGGCTCGTATGTCCTCGAACAGGCGTAGGACCCCGGGCCGCTCCATCGTTCCACCGGAGTAGCCGCCATCGTCGTATTGAGCGTCGATGGCACGCCACCCCTCCTGGCGCTGACTCAAAATGTAGGCAGCATGCTTCCCGCTGGGCATCGAGAGAATTGAAGGATTGGTCCAACCCTTCTTCTGACGATTTCCGAGTGTAAACAGCGCATCGCACCGGAGCTTTACGTTCAGCGCTCATCGAGTTCTCCGTCCGGCGAATACTTTTAAACCGAAGAATAGGGGGCCTGACCACCGGGTACCGGTAATCAGTCGAGCGATTTCAGACAGACTGGCGTACCACTGGCCGTCATATTCGAACCCAGATTTGGCCACGGTGACCTTGTAGCTCTTTCCCTGCCATTCCCGAATCAGACGTGTGCCGGGTTTGATGACACGGGTAGTCGAGATCGTTGAGTTAGGATCTTTCCCCATTTCGCTGGCGAACTGGCGCAGGCGGCGCCGAATCGAGGAAGTGAGGCCGCCAAAGGCTTGCTCTTGAATTTTGTAGGCCAGGACTCGAATGATCAGATCGCGGCGGGTTTGCTCAGGTGGTGGTGTTCCGAAATGCTCCCGCCAGAGTGCAGCGAGGGCGGCTTTGTTCATTTCGGGTAAGGCGTTGAGTTGTTCCGAGACGTCCATTTCTTCAGCCGCCGTCCTTATATATAGGGATATACACGGTCAGTGACATTGACGCTCTGGTCGGGCGGACAGTCAAGCTCCTTATCTGCCTTTATTTTCAAGATCTAAGCACGGTTGGTTGACTTCTCTTGAATCGCTGAAGTCGGTTGCGGATGAACACTTCTCGGCGAGGCTGAACATGTCCACGGACTGAGTGTGAAGCAAACACAGGATCGAGCCTGGCTCGATCAAAGCCGGAACAAGACCGACAATCAACCCTGATAATTCCAATCCTATGGATACCCACAGCATTGTTGAGGAATTAACCCAGCAGCGGGATCGCTTGGTTGCGGCTATTGAAGCTCTTCGCGGAAAACGTTTTTACCAGCGATCGGCATCTTCGGGAATCAAAACACAGAAATCGAAACGTACCGCGCGAGACATGGGACTCGCTGTTCAAATCACAGGGTATGAGGAACCCCACTCCTCGCGTACAGATGCTCGATGGCTTCAATGAAGGATGGATCGAGTTCGAAGGTGGCGAGGCTGGCTCTCGCGGCAATACGGAAGCCATGTCCCTGTATTTTCGACAAACCGGGAGTGACTGTTGTCTGAGGCAGGTTCCTCTATCCCCCTTACTCGCCAAAAAACAAGAATGCCCGCGGTGAGAGTGTCAGTCTGTGATGCACGGCAATCTTCCTGAATCTTATTCTGGATAGAACTATCCAAAATACCTGATATTTGATGACAAGGAGAATGTTCATGGCAAAGGTGCACGCACGAGTATTTACAGGCAACGTAGCTCTCGTTACGGGGGCTCAAGAGGCATTGGAGCAGGCATCGTTCGACGGCTAGCATCCCTGCTGTGTACATAAATCTCCTTGGTGGTATTTTGAATGAAGATTGTAAATGAGCCTGAGTACCCGAAGTTGGGCCGCTCCTCATTTCTCGAAACTATTCAACCTTGGGATAATTTTGGTTTTCAGCCTTGAAGGAGGACTTGTGGTTTTTAACAACGAAGGTCCTTAATCGACAGTGAACAGAGTTGCCTAACCGGGGTCACTGAATAAGAGATGAAGGCTTCGACCGAAGGGGATCTTTGTCAAGCGCATCCGCATTGGACTGCCGCGGGGGACGGGAGATCCCAAGCTTCTTCATTTTGGAAATCAACGTGGTGCGCTTCAGCCCCAGCTTGGCGGCCGCTCCGGTCGGGCCGCCTATCAGCCAGTTTACCGATTCAAGCGTGCTCACGATCAAAGCGCGCTCGGAATCTTTCAGTGTGGTTTGCGACGAAGGCACGGTCACGGCCTCTGTGCCTGTTGCCGGCAATGGATTGGGGAGTACGCCATCGTTTGCAAGGATCACAGCACGCTCGATTAGGTTTTGGAGCTCGCGTACGTTGCCCGGCCACGAATATGAGCTAAATGCAGTCAGTGTTTCTTCTGGAATATTCTCGATTTGCTTATCCATCCGGTGGCTAAAAATCTTGACAAAATGGGCCACCAGAGCCGGAATGTCGGTGCTGCGCTCCCGCAATGGTGGCAGCAGGACGGGGAACACGTTTAAGCGATAGTATAGGTCGCTGCGAAACTCATTACGTTTCACCATGCTTTCCAAATCTCTATGGGTCGCAGCCACTAGCCGAACGTCTACTTGATGAGTGCGGCCACTGCCCAGACGCTCGAACTCTTGTTCCTGCAATACGCGCAGCAGTTTGGGCTGCAAGGCCAAGGGAATGTCCCCCACCTCATCCAGAAAGAGGGTCCCTTTGTCGGCCATTTCAAAACGGCCAATCTTTTGTGTGATGGCTCCTGTAAAAGCGCCTTTCTCATGGCCAAAAAGCTCGCTCTCCAGCAGATCGAAAGGAATGGCAGCACAATTCAGCTTTACGAACGGGCGTCCGCAGCGCGAGCTTATATTATGGATGGCCCGGGCAATCAGCTCTTTTCCAGTGCCTGTTTCTCCTCGTATAAGAACACTTGAGTCCGTAGGCGCAACACGTTCAACTTGATCGAGCACCGTTTCCAGAGCAGGGCTGTTACCTATGAGTTGTTCGAACCTGCGCTCACGTGAATCCTCGTCAATGCATCCGCATCTTCCAAAACTAGTTGCCAAAACACCCTCCTGAAAACTTGCTGTAGGAGTTTGTCTTACGGTTAGCGTTCCAGGGCCGCGCGAACACTCTCCAGTAAGGCTTCATCGTCAAACGGTTTGGCCAGAAACTCTACAGCGCCTGCTCTCAAGGCTTGCATACGCATTTTTGCGTCCCCGTGCGCCGTGATGAAGATGGTAGGAATTCTGCAATTCTCGGCATTCAGCCTGGCTTGTAGCTCAAGGCCAGACATCCCCGGCATGCGAATATCCGCGATCAGACATGCAGCATGGCACTGCTGGCCAGACTGCAGAAATTCTTCTGCTGACGCGAATGCTTGCGCCGGCCATCCCACCGCTTTCAGCATGCCCTGCAATGCCGTTCGCATCAGATCATCGTCATCGACAATTGCAACTAATTTTGTCTTACCATTAGTAGCCATAATAGAAGGTTACAGCCCCGCGAAAAGCGGCACAATTATACGTTCGTATAGAGGAGCTAATACCGGCGGGCTCACGTCGCGGGGGCTAACAATTCATCAGCAGGAAGCAAAGAACCCAGCGAAATTTGCGGCGCTGAATTTGCGATTCAAGAGCAGGGAGAATCCACTACCTTTTGCCGGCTGGGAGCTCAAGTTTGCCGGCCATTCGGACCAGCTGCGCCAGGGAGTCAGCCTGCATCTTGTGCATTACGTGCCCACGATGAACCTTGACCGTTATTTCACTGGTCCCGAGATCAAAAGCTATCTGTTTGTTGAGCATGCCCGAAACCACCAGATCCATGACCTCACGCTCTCGCGCAGTCAGCGTCGCATAACGCTTTTGCAACTCGGAAACTTCGCTCTGCTGCTCACGTATCAAGCTGTCACGATTCAGCGCCTGATGGATCGCATCCAGCAAATCCTGATCGCGGAATGGCTTGGTAAGGAACTCCACCGCGCCGGATTTCATGGCCTTCACTGTCATCGGGATATCGCCGTGACCGGTAATAAAGATGATTGGAATTCGGATGCCGGCGTCACTCAGCTCGCGCTGAAAGTCCAGGCCGTTGACTCCAGGCATTCTCACGTCCAAGACCAGGCAGCTTGGGGTATCTAGCCGTTTGTTGCAAAGAAACTCCTGTGGCGAAGCGAAGGTCTCCGAGCGCAATCCAACCGACTTCAGCATACCTTGAATTGCAGTGCGCACCAGGGCATCATCATCGATGACAAACACCATTGGAGCCGCTGCTGGCGTCATTCACGCGCCTCGACCTGGGTGGGCAGAGTGAAAGAAAAAGTAGCGCCCCGCGGAGAGTTGCCGGCAGCCCATAAGCGGCCTTCATGCGATTCAAGAATAGATCGGCTGATGGAGAGTCCCATACCGGTGCCGTGAAGCTTGGTGGTAAAAAATGCACTGAATATCTCTCCTGTCTGCTGTGAGGGCAATCCCACGCCGGTGTCGCTGACGGAGACCATCACGTGCCCGTTCTCTGCTGCCTGCGACGTGATGATGAGCTCCCGTTTTCCATCCGTCTCTTTCATCGCTTCGATGCTGTTCATCATGAGGTTCATCATAACCTGCTGCAATTGCACCCGGTCGCCCATGGCCCGGGGAAGGTCCTTTCCAAGCTCCGTCGAGACAGTTATGAAGTACCGCATTGTCTCGTTGCGCAGGAGTGCGATCATCTCTCGAATGATTTCGTTCATATCCAGCAACTCGCGTGGCGAGTGACCTTTCTGAAAGAGCAGGCGAACGCGGCTGACGATTTCTGATGCCCGAGTCGCGTCCTTCACCACTCTCAATGCGGCCTCGCGCGCCTCCTGCAGATCGGGTTGATCGCGCGTAAGCCAGCGCAAGCAGGTATTGGCGTCAGTGATGGCGGCCGCAATCGGCTGCTTAATTTCATGCGCCAGCGAGGCAGAGAGCTCTCCCATGGTGGTTACACGGCTTACGTGTGCAAGATCGTCCTGGGCCTGGCGTAATTTTTCGCGCTCTTCCTCAGCGCGCTTGCGCTCGGTTACATCTATGGATGTACCCAGGAATTGAACGAGTTCACCGGAATCAAAAATGGGGTGGCCTTCTCCGTGAATGTATTTCATGGCTTCGCCTGGAACAACGACCCGAAAATCGGCCATGTAAGCATTGCCTTCACGGATCGCTCTATCCCAGATTTCCAGGACTCTGTCTCGATCGTCGGGATGAATGCGCTGGCGAAGTATTTCTAATGATCCTGGACCTTCTTTGGGATCGAAGCCGAACAGGCGACAGTGTTCCTGGGACCAGTGAACGATCTCTCCGGAGGCGACGTCCCACGCCCAGCTTCCGGTATGACTCAATCTCTGCCCTTCCGCCAGGTATGCTTCGCTGCGCCGCAGTTTTTCCTCCGCATGTTTACGCTCATGACTTTCCGCTTGCAATGCCTCATTGGTTTTTTGAAGCTTCTCAACTGTTTCCAGCAGATCATTGCGGGCGACTCTGAGTGATTCTGTGGCACTCCTCTGCGCAGCGCTCAAGGCTCCCACCACGAGAGCAGACAGACTAAAAATAATCAGGCGTGGTATCTCCCCGGGCTTCGCAACGAATGTGTGCATGGGCAGGAGGAAGTAATAATAGAAAACGAAGCTGGAGAGGGCCGTCGCGAGAAAGCCGGGCCCGAATCCCCCAAACCATGCGCTGAGCATGACGGCGCAAAAAAACAATGAAACGGGAGCAGCACTGAGATGCAGCACTGGCCACTGGGAAAGAAGCAAAGCAGTGATAACCGATAGAACAGCAATCGCATATTTCCGAACGCCATGCGACCTGGTCCACAGGAAAGGATCGGACATGGACATACTTCCGCTCCGGGGAGGCAGAGTGTCGCTTCCCGCAAGCAAAAATCTTAACATCAGGGAGTGCGATTTCCTTCCGACTTGGGCCATCTGGCGCATAACAAGGACGTGGATTCCGGGCTTCCTCCCGCTCTCCGAAAAGAGACGGCTTGCCTTTGCGTGACCACCGCGAATTAATGCCACATAATTCATATACTGATTAGCGAGTGTTTGCAGGCATTGCGGACGTCGTGCTCACCAATTTTCCGCAACATTCAGGATGTTGAGGAAGCTCCGAGCTATTCCATCCTCCGCCAAGGGCCTGGACCAATTGGACTGCCGCCACCATTCGCCGGCCCAGTATGTTGACCGCAGTAGCCTGGTTAGCCAAAAGGGCACTCTGCGCGACCGTCACTTCCAGGTAACTTGTGACGCCACCCTTGTAGCGTTGAGTCGAGAGTTCCAGGGAGTGCTGCGCAGCCACCACGGCTTCATTCTGGGTCTGGGCTTCGTTCTCTAGAATGCGTAATGCGGCCAGATTATCTTCTACCTGTTGGAAGCTGGTGAGCACGGTTTCGCGATAGGATGCGACAGTCTGATCATAGACGGCAACAGCTTGATCGGAAGCGGCGCGTCGCCTGCCGCCATCGAATACAGTCTGGAACGCAGCGGCTCCAACGGACCACAGGCCGCTGGGGCCCTGCAGCAATGTCGTAAGCGCTCCACTTTCAAAACCACCGGCAGCCGAGAGATTCAGGAGCGGATAATAGGCGGCTTTGGCTACTCCGATCCGGGCGTTAGCGGCGGCCATTTGCCGCTCGGCGGAAGCAATGTCAGCCCGGCGTTCGAGCAGCTCTGATGGCACACCGGTAGGAATCGCCGGTGGCGGCGTCTGCAGCGGAAGAGGAGGAAGGCTGAACGATGCCGGAGGCTTTCCCATCAGAACAGCGACAGCATGCTCAAACTGGGAGCGGGCTACCCCGACATCGATCGCCTGTGCCCGCGTAGTCTCAAGTTGCGTCTTGGCCTGCTCAACCTCAACTTCAGAACCGACGCCTCCCTGAAATCGCGCCTCATTTAATTGCAGAGCCTGCTCATAATATTGAACGGTGGAGTTTAAGAGCTGCTCTTGCGCGTCCAGGCTGCGCGCCTGCAAGTAGAACAGCGCCAGTTGCGCGTGCATGCTCAGGTTCACCGTTGCCAGGTCGGCGGCACTTGCTTGGGCCTGCTCGCGAAACGATTCCACATTTTTGCGTACGCGTCCCCACGCGTCCACTTCGTATGAAAAATCAATGGGTAGTTGAAAGTCATTGGTGGTGCGGCCATTGCCAATTGCGTTCGATGGCGCACGGTTGCCAGATACTCTGGTGCGCGCAGCAGAAGCGCCGGCGACCACCGTCGGGAAGTAATCGGCCCGATTAAAACGAAGCAGTGCGCGCGCCTGGGTATATTGGGCCTGAGCGGCCTTAATGTTCTGGTTGGAAATATTCACCTGCTGTTCCAGCGCATTCAGTTGGGCGTCCTGGAATATTTCCCACCAATTACCACGGAGACTCAACTCGTTGGGCTGGGCGGTTTTCCAATTGCCGGCTTCTTTATAAGCAGATGGAATCTCCGCTGGTGGTCGTTGGTATTTGGGACCAACCGCACACCCGCCCAGAAAGAGCACGCTCGCCATACAGATGAAGGCCAGCTTTTGCGCGCCCAGACGAATAGTTTCGTTGAAGTTCCAATTCATTGCGCACCTCCCGAGGCTGATGCCTGTGCGACTTTTACCTTTTGTCCTGTGACAATGGAATCTGGCGGGCTCACAATCAACGATTCATCGCCTTTCAGTCCGGCAACGATTTCAATCTGCTCTCCGAAATCGCGGCCGGGCGTTACAGGCGTTAGCACGACGCTGCCGTTTTTCACCACCGCCAACTGCAGTCCTTGGGATCGAAATATAAGAGTGGAGACTGGCACCAGATATGAGGAAGTCTGTCCGGGCACTTTGAGGTGGACTTCGGTATAGGAGCCGGTAAGCAATTCGCCGGTTGGATTGTTCACTTCAATTTCCGCGGTTAATGTGCGGCTGGCAAAGTTGATGGCTTGCGAGGTTCTGACCAGTTTCCCCTGAAATTGCTTTCCCGGGAATTCAGCCAGGGTCAACTGCGCGGTCAGGCCCGGAGTTGCCGCCTTGGAGTATTGTTCAGGCACGTTGACAAAGACACGCAGCTTTCCCGGCTGCGAGATATGAAACAGATCGGACTTCACATTTCCGCTGTTGCCGGAGTTGATCAACATTCCAATGTCAGTGTTGCGAGCGGTAATGATTCCGTCAAAGGGAGCGTAGATCTTCTCGAAAGATTGCAACGTCTCAAGCTGCTTCACATTGGCCTGGTCGGCGTCAACAATCGCCTTGTTTGCGTTGTAAGTGCCGACTGCGTTGTCCACGTCCTGCTGTGCCACCGCATGCGTCGCCAACAGACCCTGAAAGCGGTTCTTGGTGATCTCCGCCAGCTTGAGGTTCGCCTGCGCGGTGGCCAGGTTGCTGCGCGACTGCGCCAGTTGCTGGTCGACTTCCGGCGTTTCAATCACCGCCAGCAGTTGTCCTTTTTTTACATGCGCTCCTATATCCGCGTACCACTTCTTCACGTAGCCATTTGTGCGCGAGTAAATAGGCGAACTGATGAATGGCTGCACATTGCCCGGCAACACGATCTCCTGCATGGGAGCGGAACGCTGGGGGGCAACCACTGCTACCGTGGGCAGAGCCATCTGCGCGGTATCAGCTTGCACTGTGTTGGCCTTCGTGATGCGCGTGAACATGCCATAAATCACGATTCCGCCAAAGACCAGAAGGAGTACGCCCGTGACGACCCAGCTCCGCTTGCGGGAGCGTAGGACTTTCACGGCGCCCAGCGCGGGCTGTTCGTGCTCAGGAGCATTGATCTGTGTTTGCATTTTCATTGACATAACCATTCCTATGCTTCAAATATTCTTTTCGCTACGCTAGTTCTCACTTTGCGCCTTTCGGCCATGGATCATGCTAAAGACCGCTGGGACAAAGAACAGCGTCGAGACGGTCGCAAAGAGCAATCCACCGATCACCGCGCGGCCAAGAGGCGCATTCTGTTCTCCACCATCCCCCATTCCCAATGCCATGGGAGCCATTCCGATAATCATTGCCAAGGCCGTCATCAACACCGGCCGGAAACGCATGTACCCGGCTTGAA
>DASXGZ010000004.1:0-224354 GCA_036488825.1 Candidatus Angelobacter sp. | reverse complement strand
TTTCTGGTTTTCCTGGGGCCTTCGGGGTCCGGGAAAACGACTCTGCTGCGGATGATCGCCGGCCTGGAAACACCCACAGCCGGCGAAATTCTCATTGGCGGCAGAGTGGTGAACGATCTCACGCCGCGTGAGCGCCGCATTGCCATGGTGTTCCAGAGCTACGCGCTTTATCCGCATCTTACTGTTTACAAGAATATTGCGTTCCCTTTGAAGGCGCAAAATGTTCCAAAGAGCCTTCACAAGGAAAAAGTAGAGTGGGCCTCGTCCCTGCTGGGGATTGGCGCGCTGTTGCAGCGCAAGCCGCGCGAACTCTCCGGTGGCGAGCGCCAGCGTGTAGCCTTGGCGCGAGCCATCGTGCGTGAGCCTTCGGTCTTCCTGCTGGATGAACCTCTTTCCAATCTCGATGCCAAGCTGCGTCTCTCAGCCCGCGAAGAACTGGAGCGCTTTCACCGCCGTGTGGGCACTACAACAATCTATGTGACCCATGACCAGGTGGAAGCAATGGCGATGGGTGACAGGGTCATGGTGCTCAACAAAGGAGTAGTGCGGCAACTCGGAACGCCAAGGGAAGTTTATGACGATCCTGCCGATACTTTTGTGGCGACCTTCCTTGGATCGCCGCCCATGAACCTGATGGAGATGGACGGAATGATTGTCGGCTTTCGGCCTGAGCATTTCCGGGTAACCGAGGATGTCAAGGAGAGCGCCAAAGTTACGTTCAAGTTCCGCGTGGAGAACGTGGAATACCTGGGCGCGGAGTTCATCCTGGCCGGCTTCCTGGAGGGGGGCAAAACCGATGGGAAAAAAGTGATTGCGCGCCTGCTGCTGGGACACAGTTTTGAGATTGGCACTACACACGATTTTGCTGTGGCGGAACGCCATTTAAAATTTTTTGACGGCACAACAGAAAAAAAGATCACTCCGAGGAACGTCGCATGGCAGTAGGCGCTGTTGCTAAACCCGGCAAAGGAAAGTTCAAATCCGCAGGCGCGGCGCGAAGCCCATTGCTTGGTATTGCCATGTTCAGCCCCGCCGTGTTGTACATAGTCCTGCTGATCGGGCTGCCGTTTCTTCTGGCAATCTTCTATGCGTTCAGTGACGCCCGCATTGGCACGGACATGGACTTGACGCACTTCTGGAAGCATCTGGTCGGTCTGGACAATTTCCGCAGCATTCTGCAAAGCCCCAGTTTCAGGGCGGCGCTCAAGAACTCAATCATCTTTACTGTGGCCTCGCAGATCGTCATGATCATCTGCTCCACCATGCTGGCCATTGCCCTGGAAAAGCCGTTCCGCGGACGCGGACTCGTGCGCTTCTTGATCCTGCTGCCCTGGGTGGCGCCGGTTTCGCTCGGCACCATCGGCTGGAAATGGATCCTCGACTCCATCTACAGCGTGATCACCTGGGTGCTGATCTGGCTCGGCTTCGTCAGCAAGTATTCGCCGCCCATGTGGCTGGGTCAGGAAGGCTTAGCGATCACTTCGGTAATCCTGGTGCATTGCTGGCGGTTGATCCCGTTTTCCACGGTCATCCTGCTGGCCGGCCAGAGCGCTATCCCGAAGGAAATTCCGGAAGCTGCCTCCATTGATGGCGCTGGATTCTGGCGCACGCTGTTTCAGATCAATCTTCCCATCATGACTCCGATTCTGGGTGTCGCTATACTTTTTGGGACCATCTTTACCTTTACCGACCTGGCCGTGGTCAACCTTTTGACCAATGGCGGCCCGTACGACTCAACGCAGACTCTGCCCAACCTGGCGTTTACCCAGGGCATTCAGGGCAGCGACTTGGCGGCAGGAGCGGCAATATCCGTCTTCCTTGTGCCGGTGCTTGTAGTGATTGCATATCTGATGTTACGCGTGGCCAATCGGGCGGAGGTGGTGTGATGGCGACCACAGCCGGCGCCAAAAGGCCGTTAGGAATTACGATCATCAGCACTCTATTGCTGGTTGCCGCCGTGGCCCTGCTGGGGCTCACGCTAGTGCGTCACGTCGGCGGGCTTACCGGCGTGTTCCGGTTGCTGGCGGTGCTGGCGATAGCGCTGATTGCCCTGGGTCTGTGGAAGCTGCACAACGGCGCCCGCATTCTCTTCTTTTTTCTTTTGACGGCGGATGTGATCGGCTGTGTGACGGCGCTCTTCCTATATGCGCTGCGTACCTCGCACTACAGCCTTGCAGTAGCGCTGGTGGTGCAGATGTGCATCTCCGGGGCGATTGTCTGGTATCTGCAATCCGAGGGCGTGAAGCGCGCCTTTGCAGGTTTGAATCCGTGGCCGACGACAGTGAAGGCGCTGGTGCTCACGATTTTCACCGTGCTGCTGGCGTTCCCGTTTTACTGGATGGTGATCGCCACCTTTAAGCAGAACATCGATTTATACGGAATGGAGAACAATCCATTCATCTTCAATCTTCCGCCAACGCTCGACAACCTGCGCCTGCTGTTTACGCAGACGCGTTTTTTGCGCTGGCTGGAGAACACGGCGCTGGTCGGCGGCATCGTGGTGGTAATTACGCTGTTGCTGGCGGTCCCCGCAGCCTACGCATTGGCCCGGCTCACCGGCAGATGGGGAGAGCGGTTGGGCATTGGGATTTTTCTTACTTATCTGGTGCCTCCGACTCTGCTGTTTATTCCGCTTTCCCGCGTTGTGGCTTCACTGGGCTTGCAAGATACGATTTGGTCGCTGGTCCTGGTTTATCCCAGTATCACGGTTCCTTTTTCCATATGGCTGCTGATGGGTTTCTTTAAATCGATTCCTCGCGAATTGGAAGATGCGGCCATGGTGGATGGGCTGACGCGCTTTGGGGCCTTTATCCGCATGGTCGTGCCGATCTCTCTTTCCGGCATTCTCACGGTTGTGATCTTCACCTTCACCCTGGTGACCCAGGAATACGTTTATGCCCTGACGTTTATTTCCCCAGAGTCGCAGCAGATGGTCGGTGTAGGCATTCCGATCTTCCTGGTGCGCGGTGACGTTTACTTCTGGGGATCACTAATGGCGGCCTGCCTGATTGCAAGCCTGCCGATTGCGTTTGTCTATAACTTGTTCCTTGATCGGTTCATCGCCGGTTTTACAGTGGGCGCCGTGAAGGGCTAGCAAAAATCCCGAATCTCTGTCGCCCACTTTTAGAAATTCTAAAAGACGCGTGCGTCCAGCGTCTGCTTTTGATTGGCCAGGTGCAGGATTTTTATAAAGATTTGCCTCTGCCGTCGCCGCGCACAGCACAAAATACTTGACAGATCATCGCCTAGGGCTGAAAGTTATGGCGCACTTTTACGCCTCATTTCGTCTGCTTGTGGCCCGGGGTCGGGGTGCGATAGTAGCTAAAGTTGGGCCAACGGAATTTCTCAATTAGGAGAAACTGATGCCGACTTGGACACAAATTTACGATCCTTTTGGACACTGGTGGCTTTCAGCCTTAGTGGCAGCGCTGCCGATTGTTGTTCTATTCACCATGATGGCGG
This sequence comes from Candidatus Angelobacter sp., assembly GCA_036488825.1. Classification (GTDB taxonomy): domain Bacteria; phylum Acidobacteriota; class Terriglobia; order Terriglobales; family Acidobacteriaceae; genus Angelobacter. The sequence continues at coordinate 220,892 of DASXGZ010000004.1, read as the reverse complement.
GCTTTCGCGTTAAGCCACATTGGGCCGCTCTCTCGGGCGCGGCTACGGCCATCCTGGTTGCCTGCGTGGCCTTTCACATGCCGGTATCGCTTGCCGCAGGCAGTTTCCTTTATGGCGTTTCTACAGGATTGCTGAATATCGTCTGGATTGTGGTGGCTGCCGTTTACCTTTATGACATTGCAGTCAGCACAGGGGACTTCGAGATCATGAAATCCTCTGTGGCCGGAATTACCGCGGACCGCCGACTGCAATTGCTGCTGGTGGCTTTCTGTTTCGGCGCCTTTATTGAAGGTTGCGCGGGATTCGGTTCGCCCGTGGCGATAGCCGGCGCTTTCATGATTGGTCTGGGCTTCAAGCCATTTCACGCCGCCGCCTTGAACCTGATTGCCAATACTGCTCCGGTAGCGTGGGGCGCGATCGGCACGCCGGTCCATATGCTGGCTACGGTAACTGCGATGCCGGAAGCCGACATGAATGCGATGATAGGTCGAATCCTGCCTATCACTGCTTTGATTGTGCCTTTCTGGCTGGTTCGCGCCATGGTTTCATGGAAAGAAACGTTTGAAGTTTTCCCGGCGATCCTGGTAGTAGGAGCTTCTTTTTCCGGTATGCAATTTTTCTGGTCGAACCGCATGGACAGCAATCTTGTGGACATCACCGCAGGTCTGTTTTCACTGTTTTGTACCGTGGTGTTTCTTCTTTTCTGGAAGCCAAAGCGAATATGGCGATTTGAAGAAGATGGCGGCCCTATCGCAGTGGTATCGGCGGGCAGAGGGGTTCCCAGCGTTTCTGGTGGTTCCACCGGCCCTGAGGTTCACTCCTACTCCTTTAGTCAAACCTTCAAGGCATGGCTCCCATTTCTGATTCTTTCTATTTTCGTTTTTCTATGGGGCTATAAACCGGTGAAAACGTGGATGAACGTGCATACCACCCCGGCGTTTCTTACCCCTGAAGGCAAGCCCAGAGGTGGCTGGGAAACTCCGATTCATAACAAGATTTCCCGCGACAAGCCAGTAGTAGGCAAGCCAACGCCGGAAGGCGCGAAGTTCCCGTTTATCTGGCTTTCAGCTACAGGAACAGGATGCTTTCTGGCTGCTGTTATTGGCGGAATCATTCGTGGAGTCAATCCGATAAGACTGTTACAGATTTTCGGACATACACTGTTTCGAATGCGCTGGGCGGTGATAGCCATTTCCGCCATGCTGGGTCTGGGCTTTGTTACAAGATACTCAGGGAGTGATGCCGTCTTGGGACTGGCATTCACTCATACAGGATGGTTCTATCCATTCTTTGGCACGTTCCTGGGCTGGCTGGGCGTGGCCTTGACCGGTAGCGACACCTCGTCCAATGCCTTGTTCGGCAGCTTGCAGAAGATCACGGCCCAGCAACTTGGCCTTGATCCGGTGCTGATGACAGCCGCCAATAGTGCTGGGGGCGTAATGGGCAAAATGGTGGATGCGCAATCCATTTGCGTAGCCACCGCTGCTACCAACCAGGTAGGCAATGAGGGCTTTATCTTCCGTTTTGTTGTCTGGCACTCGATAGCGTTGGGGGCCATTGTGGGCGTGATCGTGATGATCTATGCCTACCTTCCGTGGGCAAAGCAGCTTGTGCCGCATGGAATCAAACTGCTCTCACAATAAAGTTGAAACAATTGCAACACACAGACACCGCCGGAAAACGGCGGTGTTTTTTTGGGCTCATTTGTATTGAATGCAACGCTTTATCGAAGTACTGCTTCATCGGAAAGAACCTCGCAGGCTCCCCGGCACCGCCGCATCTTGAACTTCGTCCCGGCAAGAGCTAGTAAATGTTAGGCGTTTTAATGTCATTCCATGCGGGTTTACTAAACGAACGGGACCTTTACTCTTATTGATCAAAACCTTTCGGCGAGCGGCCCATCCTTTCTCCCTTCGGTAGCAACTAAACGGGATGTCCTGCCCATTCCTGCGGAAAATGAAAGGGCATCTACCATGTGGTGGGGAGGAACCAACCCCGCCTATCTAAAATCAGCCATAAACATGCAGAAGCTAAGTTCGGGTGATTTCTCGTTGAAAAGGAGGAATACCTATGGTGGCAGGTCTGGATGCGTAAGACGTGAGCAGTCTTAAAATAGGATCAGAACCGATCAAGCGCATTGAGATAAAGAAGCCCGCAGAAAAGCAATCAACGAAAGGGAATCAGAATATGGAAATCAAAAGAAGCGGCTCGCAACCCTCTGGCAAAGGACCGGCAGAATGGTTTACTGGCAACGTACGGATCGATCCGCTTTTTCAGGCGCCCGATCCGGCATTTGTGCAAGGCGCCAGCGTAACCTTTGAGCCTGGCGCGCGTACTGCATGGCACACGCATCCTCTCGGACAGACTCTCATTGTCACGGCGGGCTGCGGCTGGGCTCAGCGTGAAGGCGGACCGGTCGAGGAGATTCGGCCGGGTGATGTGGTCTGGTTCTCGCCCGGAGAGAAGCACTGGCATGGCGCCACGCCGACCACGGCCATGACGCACATCGCCGTTCAGGAAAAGCTCGATGGTAAGGTTGTCGATTGGATGGAGAAGGTCAGCGACCAACAATACAGAAAGTGAACATTTTTTTGTTGCCTAAGGACCGGCAATCCGGAACAATCACATCGAGATTTGCCGTTGGCGTTCTCCGCGGCCCCGTGCCTCTATGGTGGAATTTAGTTGGGTTCCCGCTACACTATATTTCGCTAACCAGTTATTTTGAATCCTGATGACCGAGCCCTCCACTCCGCTGATGCGGCAATATGCCGCCATCAAAAAGCAGCATCCCAACGCGCTGCTCTTCTTCCGCCTGGGGGACTTCTACGAACTTTTCTTTGAAGACGCCGTGGTGGCTGCCAAGGAACTCCAGATCACCCTCACTGCGCGCAACAAGGAAAAAGACCACGCCATTCCCATGTGCGGCGTTCCCTACCATGCGGCGGAAAACTATCTTTCCAAGCTTCTCCGCAAGGGTTTCAGAGTTGCTATCTGCGAACAGATGGAAGTTCCCAGCGCGGCCACCAAACTCGTACGCCGGGAAGTTACACGCGTGCTCACGCCCGGAACGGCCATTGATTCAAGCGTCGGCTCAGAGGAGAACAATTTTCTCGCTGCCTTGGCGCGGGCCTCTGGCGCCGTCGGACTGGCTGCCCTTGATCTCTCCACTGGAGAATTTCGCGCCACTGAATTCCGCGGCCCCGAAGCCGAACGCCGCATCGTGGAAGAACTCCAGCAACTTCGGCCACGTGAAGTTCTGTATCCCTCGGGTCTGCCTCTGTTCGATCAACCACCGATGGCCGGCAGAGAAATTGGAGCGGAAAAGACCGGCGCAGACGCCCAACCAGCGCATGGAACGCAGGGCACTACAGCACCGCCGAAATCTCAGCCGGACACGATGGCCAACTTCCAGACCGGCAGCGCCATGCGCTTCACGGAAACGCCGCTGGAAGACTGGGTATTCAGCCCCGACTACGCCGTGCCCCTGCTGGAAAACAAGCTCGGCGTGCTCTCGCTGGAAGGCTTTGGCCTGCAAGGGCGGCCGGCAGCCGCAACTGCTGCGGGAGCAATCCTTCACTACGTCCGCTCTACCCAGCGCGGCACGCTGGAACACGTGGACCGGATTGGCTTTTATGACCGCCAGGAATATCTGGTGCTTGACGCCGTCACCGTCCGCAATCTTGAGTTGGTGGAACCCCTGTTTGCCAACACCGGCGCTGAAGTCACGCTCTTTCGCGCTTTGGATGCCACGCTCACGCCCATGGGCAAGCGCCTGCTGCGCTCCTGGATGCTGCGGCCCTCCATTGAGATAAACGAAATCAACCGCCGTCTGGATTCCGTGGATGCCGGTGTAAAAGAATTCGTTGCCCGTGAAGAATTGCGCCATGCGCTGGAAGGCGTGCTCGATATCGAACGTCTGCTAAGCCGCGTGACGCTGGAGACCGCCAATCCACGCGACGTGCTTGCACTGTGCGCCAGTCTGAATCGCATCCCGCGCATCAAGGCCGCCTTGGCCAGATTGGCGGCAGAACGGCTCGCAGAACTCCACGGACTGCTCGACGAGCTTGCCGACTTGCGTGAGCGCATTGAAAAGACCATCGTCGCCGAACCGCCTCTCACGCTGGCCGATGGCGGCGTCATCCAGCCCGGCGTCGACGCTGAACTGGACGACTTGCGTAACCTCAGCCGCAACAGCAAACAATACATCGCGGAAATTGAAGAGCGTGAGCGCAAGCGAACTGGCATCAACTCACTCAAGGTTAAGTTCAATTCTGTTTTTGGTTATTACATTGAGATCAGCAAAGCCAATCTGCATCACGCGCCGCAGGAGTATGAGCGCAAGCAGACTCTGGTGAATGCTGAGCGCTTCACCACGCCCGAGCTGAAAGGATATGAAGCCAAGGTGCTGGATGCGCAGGAGAAGATTGTCGAAATCGAACGGCGCTTGTTCACCGAACTGCGCACCGGCATCGCCGCTGAGGCCCGCCGTATTCGGCAAACCTCGCTTGCGCTGGCCGAAGTGGATGTACTGTCCTCGCTGGCCTTCATCGCGCAAAATCGCGGCTACTGCCGCCCCAAGTTCTGTGCCGTGCTCACGGCTGGCTCAGACGAGCTAGAGATCATTGAAGGCCGCCATCCCGTGCTGGAGCAATTGGAGCTTACAGGCAGCAATGACCGATTTGTGCCCAACGATCTTTATCTCAACTCCAGCAGCCACAGCATTCTGCTCATCACCGGCCCCAACATGGGCGGAAAATCGACCTACCTGCGCCAGACCGCGCTTACGGTGCTGATGGCGCAGATGGGAGGCTTTGTTCCTGCGCGCTCCGCGCGGCTGCCCATCATTGACCGCATTTTTACCCGCATCGGCGCTAGTGACAATCTGGCGCGCGGCCGCTCCACTTTTATGGTGGAAATGACCGAAACCGCCGCAATCCTGAACACAGCCACGCCGCGTTCGCTGATCTTGCTCGACGAGATTGGCCGCGGCACCGCTACTTATGACGGCCTGGCCATTGCCTGGGCCGTGATCGAATATATCCACTCCACCAGCCGGGCCAAAACGCTTTTCGCCACGCACTATCACGAACTCACCGAGCTTGAACGGTTGGACGGCGTAAAGAACTTTCATGTCTCAGTAAAAGAGAATGCCGGCGGAATCGTCTTTCTGCGGAAAGTTGAACCCGGCGCTGCCGACCGCAGCTATGGCATTGAAGTCGGTAAACTGGCCGGATTGCCGCCTGAAGTCGTCGTCCGCGCGCGTGAGGTGCTGCACGAACATGAAAGCGCCGAGCAGCAGACCACCGCACATCTCTCTCCGGGCGCAAGCGAGCCAGAGCCGCAGATGCAGCTCACCATGTTCACACCTTTGTCGCAGAAAATTGTTGATCGACTGAAAGAAGCCGACATCAACAATCTGACGCCGATTGAAGCATTGAACCTGCTACACCAACTTAAGAAGGAAATTTAAATACTGAACATGGGCCCAGCTCCGCATCGAATCTTGTTAGCTTTAGCGCTCCTTGCGGCTATCCAACTACCTTCACAATCCTCTTCAGAAGACCGGCGCACCAGTGTGAATCGTGGAGCGTGGTCAAGTGAGGCTGTTTCGCTCTTCAATACCTGGGGCGGATTGGATTCTAATCCGAGGAGAAAGATGTCATTTGCCTCGCCGGATCGAAAAAAGGTTATTGAGGTCAAAGGGGAAACGGTCTCAATCGTAATTAAGGGCAAGCTGTACCGGACCAATTTCGGACAGAAAACAAACGCGGAACTGAGCTGGGCTCCAGATTCACATTACTTCTTCCTCACGTGGACGGACAGTGGAGATACCGGCGGGTGGCACGTTGAGCTATATGCGCTAACAGAATTGGGAATGAAGAAAATTCCAGGATTTGAGAACCGTGTGCGCGTTAATTTTGACCGAAGAATTCGTCGCTTGCCTATACCCGCAGAACTCGCAACTCCTGAAGGACGCCGTATTTGGCAGGAAGATGAATATTGCGATTCGAATATCGTTGCCGCCCAATGGCTGAATGGCTCAAAAGAGCTTTTAGTATCGGCGTTGGTTCCCAACGTCGGAATCTGCCGTTATGGGTCGAGTTTTGAAGTGTATCGGGTGGCTGTGCCGAGCGGAACCATTCTGCAACAATACAGTGAACGGGAAGCACATCAGAAATTTAATCCAGCAAACCTTCCTATCATTACTGATGAATAGCTGAACATACTGCGGCATATCACAGCAACACCATTAATAAAAGTTCGTATAATCACAGTGCATGGCAAAAACTGACACCCTTCGCCAGCAGGTCGGCCAACTGCTCATCCTTGGCTATGACGGCCTGGAAATTGACGCCAAGCTGCGCACCACGCTGGCTACGCTTCAACCCGGCGGCGTGATACTGTTTGCCCGCAATATTGAAGAGCCCGCACAGACGTGGCGTTTGCTGCGCGACTCGCAAGCCACTACTGCAGTCCCCATGTTTCTCTGCGTTGACCTTGAAGGCGGCACCGTCGATCGCCTGAAAAAAGTCATTGCTCCCGCACCATCGGTAGCCGATGTCTTTGCCACCGGCAATCGCAAACTCTTCCGCATGCACGGCAATATCCTGGGACTGGAAGCCCGAGCCCTGGGCTTCAACACAGATTTTGCCCCGGTTTTCGATCTCGGTTTTGACGCCTCGCGCTCTGTGCTCACCAGCCGCACTGCTTCCGCTGATCCGGCAAAGACGATCATCTATGCGCGCGAATTCCTGCGCGGCCTGAAAGCGGCAAAAGTTCTGGGCTGCGGCAAACATTTTCCCGGCCTGGGCGAAGCCAATCTTGATAGCCACCATGACATGCCGGTGGTACAGAAAAGCTGGCGCAGGATGTGGGCGGAAGATCTGGTTCCTTACCGTGAACTGCGCCGCCAGATTCCCTTCGTGATGGTGGCCCATGCTGCTTATCCTGAGGTCACCAATAACAAACTGCCGGCCTCGCTTTCACGCAAGTGGATGCAGGACGTGCTGCGCAAAAAAATCGGTTACAGCGGGCTCATCATCTCTGACGATCTGGAGATGGGCGGTGTACTTTCCACCGGTGAGATTGAAGATGTCGCGGTCGAAACGCTGCGCGCCGGAGCAGACATGTTTCTTGTCTGCCATAATCAGGAACTGGTCTGGCGCGGCTTTGAGGCTGTGTTGCGCACCGCTGAGCGCGACCGCAAGTTTGCCGATCATGTAGCCAAAGCTGCACGCCGGGTGTTGGCGTTTAAGAAGCGCTCCGCCGAATTGCGCGGCTTTGCTGCCGAACCCAAAGCCAAAGTGGTGGACCATCTCAAGAAGATCGTGACCAATTTCTCCCGCGTCATTGGCGGCGAGGTGATTGACGACCGCCTGCACCTATCCAAGGAGATCAACGTTTGATCGTTGCCGGAGTCATGAGCGGCACTTCCGCGGATGGCGTGGACGTGGCCGTGGTCAGCATTCAAGGGCGTGGATCATATCTGAGCTTTGATCTTCTCCTTCACGACTCTTCTGAATATCCTAAAGCCATCCGTCAGGCTGTGCTGGCAGCCATGAATGCCGGCCAAATCAGCGTGGCTGAACTTTCGCGCCTCAACTTCCGTCTGGGCGAGTTTTATGCTGAAGCCGTCAGCAAGGCGCAGAAAAAACTCGGACGCACCCGGCTGGACCTTGTCGGCTGCCACGGCCAGACCATCTATCATCAGGGCACAGCAGCGCCTTATCTGGGAGCCAAAGTCGCTTGTACATGGCAGACGGGGGAAGGCGCAGTAGTAGCTGCGCGGCTGGGAGTGCCGGTGGTCTCTGATTTTCGCCCGGCCGATATGGCCGCCGGGGGGAAAGGCGCTCCGCTGGTTCCATTGCTTGACTATGCGATTTTTCGTTCCAAACACCGTGGCCGCATCGTGCAGAACATTGGCGGCATTGCCAACCTGACGGCAATTCCTGCCGCCGCAAAGCCTGACGACTTGCTGGCTTTTGATACCGGGCCAGGCAATATGGTGATTGACCGGCTTATGCAAATGCTCTTCGGCAAGCCTTATGATCGGGATGGCGCGATTGCAGTGCGCGGTGCAATACTTAAACCAATACTTGAAGGGTTGCTACAAGCGCCATATTTCAAGCTTAAGCCTCCCAAGACGGCTGGCCGTGAAGAGTTTGGCAGCGAATATGCCGAAAACTTTCTCCGCCGCTGCGGGCGGGCGGCCAAAGCTGACGTGATCGCCACCGTCACCGCCCTGACAGCTTCCACAATGGCGCAAGCGCTGGAACGTTTTGTGCTCAATAAAGGGAAGTACAATGACTGGATTGTGTCTGGCGGAGGGACTAAAAACGCCGCCCTGATGAAGATGTTGCAGCAGCACGCCACCAACCTGGGCCTGCGGCTCAAGCATTCTGACGACTTCGCCATTCCCAGCCAGGCCAAGGAAGCCGTGGCATTTGCCTTACTGGCCTATCAGACATGGAACCATCTTCCTGGCAATGTTCCTTCAGCCACCGGCGCGGAGCGTCCGGCCATTCTGGGCAAGATTTCTTATGCCTAACCAAAATTTTTTAAACCTAACCACAAAGGACACGAAGGGGCACAAAGGGATCACAGGCAAAACACAACTCACTTTGTGTTACTTTGTGTCCTTCGTGGTTGATGCTTTATTTTTGTTTAACTACAAAGGTCCCGCAGGTTCACGAAAGAATCATCAGCAAAAACATTCCAATCTTCGTGTTCCTTCATGTCCTTTGTGGTTTATGGCTTTTTGTTTTCTGTGCAGCAGTCTTGTCTCTTGCACCAAGCATCCAGACGCGAACACAGTGGTCATGATTATTGAGAGTAGCCCCGCGAATCTTGATCCCCGCATCGGTACCGACGCCCAATCTGAACGCATCGACGAACTGATCTTTGACCCTCTCGTCCATCGCGACGAGCATTTCAACATGGTCCCATGGGTGGCCGAAAAATGGGCGATCCCGGATCCGCGCACTTACATCTTTCATCTCCGCCAGGGAATTAATTTTCATGACGGCCGCCCATTAACTTCACGTGATGTCAAATGGACATTGGATAGCATTCGCAACGGCTCATTCACTACGCTCAAAACCACGACGTACAAACTGATCGACCATGTTGATACGCCGGACGACTCTACCGTCATCATCCATCTTTCTGAGCCCGACGGTACGATCCTTTACAACCTGTCGGACGGCGCTTTTGGCATTGTGCCTTATGGCAGTGACAAGCAGTTCAGCCGCAATCCCATTGGCTCCGGGCCATTCCGTTTCGTGTCGCAAGACCCTGACAGCCAGGTAGTACTCCAGCGAAATGACAATTACTGGAGCCGGCATGCTCAAGTAGAAAATGTCCGGCTGGTGATTGTGCCAGACGCCACCACGCGGGCGCTGGAGTTGCGCAAAGGCAGCGCGGATATTTCTCCGGGCGGCTCGCTCAGCGCGGATATGATTGGCACGCTCCGTCACGAATCGAATCTTTCCATTGAACAGCAGCCTGGGACTGTAATGGCTTATCTGGCCTTCAACCTGCGCGATCCTATTTTGAAAGATGTGCGCGTACGCCAGGCGCTGGCACATGCGATTGATCGAGGCGCCATGTTGCATTATCTCTTCGGCGACCAGGGCCGGCTCGCCGACAGTGTGTTCCCGCCGCAGCACTGGGCTTACAGCGGCAATGTGGCCCACTATCCTTTCGATCCCGCCAAAGCGAATACCATGCTGGACGGAGCAGGTTACGCACGTGGCAAAGACGGCGTCCGCTTTCACCTGACAATGAAAACTTCCACGGAAGAAACTACGCGTCTGCTTGCGGCGGTGCTGCAACAGCAATTGCAGAAGGTCGGAATCGCGCTGGATATCCGCAGCTTTGAGTTTGCCACCTTTTATTCTGACGTGGAGAAAGGCTCATTCCAACTCTATTCACTGCGCTGGATCGGCGGTAATGAAGATCCGGACATTTTCTACTATGCCTTCCATTCCTCCAGCTTTCCGCCCAAACACGCCAATCGCAGTTACTATGCGAACCCTGAGATGGACCGCCTGATTGAGGCTGGCCGCAGCACCTTGGACCAGGAAAAACGCAAACAGATTTATGCGCAGATACAGCAGATATTGGCGCGCGATCTGCCCTACATCGATCTCTGGTATTTCGATAATGTTGTGGTGCATTCCAAGCGTGTCCGGAATCTTCAAGTGAGCGCCGCAGGAAATTATGACTTCCTTGCCACGGTCGAGCTGGCCCACTAGGCATCCTCGCAGCCGATTCTTTTTGGCCTGAGACATTCCTGCTGTACAGCGCGTAAATGTTAGTATCAAAGATTCATGCAAATCCTCTTTATTGGCGACATATTCGGCAGTCCCGGGCGCAAGATTGTCCGCGATCATCTGGGCCACATCGTGGAAACCAACAAGGTTGATCTGGTGATTGCCAACGCGGAAAATTCCGCCGGAGGCTTTGGCCTCACACCGGCCATTGCCGACGAACTGTTCGATCTGGGTTGCCATGTGCTCACCACTGGCAATCACATTTGGGACAAACGAGAGATCGTCGACTACTTTAATTCGGCCAACGGCGATCCCACGGGACGCGCCCGCAAAGTTCTGCGTCCGGCAAATTTTTCTGAAGGCGTTCCCGGCGTTGGCGTCTATGAAGGCTGCACGCAGCAGGGCCAGAGCTATGCCGTCATTAATCTGCAGGGGCGCGTCTTTATGCATGACACTGACGATCCTTTCCGCAAAGCCGACGCATTGCTGGCGGGCATCAAAAGCAAAGTCGTGGTCGTGGACTTTCACGCGGAGGCAACATCAGAAAAAATCGCGCTGGGCTGGTATCTTGACGGACGTGTAACAGCCGTTCTGGGAACTCATACACATGTGCCAACCGCGGATACGCGCGTTCTGCCGAACGGCACGGCATTTCAAACCGATGTCGGCATGACGGGGCCGTATGACAGCGTGATCGGAGTGCAAAAAGAGCAGGTGCTGCAACGGTTCCTGACCGGACTGCCGGGACGTTTTGAAGCCGCGAAAGGCGATCCACGTTTCTGCGCGGTGTTGATTGGTTGCGATGCCGCCACCGGACGGGCACACTCTGTTCAGCGGTTGATGCTGGGAGAATAGTTTTAAGAAAAAAAGGCAGCCCATGCCGGGCTGCCTCAGTGTAGAGCTGAATTCCTCTGGCTAGCTGGCTTTCTTCTTCTTGGCCACGCCTTTCTTGGCTGGCTTTCTGGCTGCTGGTTTCGCTACCGGCAATTCACCTTTGTTCATAGTGAACATGAACGGGTCAGGCGTGTATTCAGAAATAACGCCGATAATATCGGTAGTTGCCCCTGCGACCGGAGGCTTCGTCATCGGTTTTTCCATGGTGACGCGCATATCGGCCTTATTAGCGGCTTGGTTGTCATCGCTGATGGCGACCTCCATGGTGCTGGGATCCGGAACCGCAATTACTTTGACCGGAATCCTCAACCTGGCCTCACCATTCTTTTCCTTGGCCTGAATTGCTGCCCACACTTTCTCGGCTGCATCTTTGTTGGCTGGAGTCTTATCGCGGCAAGAGAGCACGAGTTCCCAGTCACTAAACGAAAGGGTGCCAGGATCATTCTGCTGGACCGCTTGGGCAGCCAGGTCACAGGGTGTGGGAGCTAAAGGAATGCTGGCGACAAAATCAGCCGGTGGCGCGGTCTGAGTTTCGGCTGTGGCCATGCGCTGGTTCCAATCGTCAGTATTGCCGTGGTACTTTTTGTACCGGGAAAGGAAGTAGGGCGACCATGCCTGGAAGGCTTGGGGGTTCTGCTTTTGCGCAATGCCGAGCGCCTTGGCGCCATACCAGAAACCAAGCGGATCCATTGGATTCGATTGCAGCAGCGCAATGGCCATCTGGTAGTTGTTGCCCAAATCATTGGGATCGACTTTCAATGCCTGCTCGTAATACTTGCGCGCTGCCGCATAATCTTGCTGCTGTAAGGCGCCAAAGGCAGCAGTTCCAGCAAAGATGCCCATCATCTGGTTGTGCATCTTCTCGTAATCGGCGTCATTCACGCCCTCCGGCTTTTTCCAGTTCGGCAATTCCTGTAGCCCGCGCTCTGCGTCGGCGCGTGCTTTAGCGCCGGTAGCCGCGTCTTTGATCTGGCCGCGCTCAATGAACACTACAATGGCCAGCGCCCGCACATTATTGGGCTCAATTTGCAGGATGTTGCTGGCAATCTGCTGGACCTTTTGCTGGTTGCCGGCCTGCTGGTAGGCCCCCATGGCCTGTTCCAGCGCATCGATTTTTACAATGCTGTTTGGATACTGGGCCACAAACGCTTCCATGGCTGCACCCTTGGCGGCTGGATCAGTTGTATTCAATGCTGTGATGTAGGCGTTGTATTCAGCCGGATCTTTAATCACTTTTTGACTGGTGGGAACGTTGGCCTGCTGGTTCCCCGCTGCGGGTTGTTGTCCGGCTGGGGGTTGACCGGTGGGTTGTTGGGCGGGCGGCTGTTGCGTAGGCGAAGTTGCCTGACCCAAAGCTGCCGTGGTTAGCGCAAGCACAAACGTGACAAGCACTCTTTTCATTGCGTTTTGCTCCTTCAGTCCATCTCTGCCAGATTTATGCCCCGATGCTCCTTATCGCATCTGCCATTCAGGCATGTCTTCTCCGTTAAATACTTAGAGTCACGGATTATAGAAGACGCACCCCACATTTAGGCAAGCACTTCAATAAAATGGCACTTTACTGCTCAGATGCAGAGCAGTTTCTCACAGTTATCTCTGATGCCGAAACCTGGTCCTGCACATAACGCTCTTCGCCATTATCAGTTAGCCTATAGCCCGGGCAGGGAAGGCAGAAATACTACATGATTAGACACCAGGCGCATCAAAACGTTCCGAAGGACTTAAGCGCTGGCCGCTGGTGGCTAGACTGTGCTTCGAAAGGATAGAACCGGTATATGAATAGCATGTTAAAAGATAAAACGGCCCTTATCACCGGCGGTGGTCGTGGGATTGGCGCAGCGATAGCGCTCAAATTGGCCAGCCTGGGCGCGACCACCATTGTCTGCGGACGCACGCTCGCCCGGCTTCAGCATACAGTTGGGCAGATCCGTTCAGCCGGCAGCCAGGGTGAAGCCATGGCCTGCGATGTGGCGGACTGGAATTCTGTGGCGGCATTGGCCGAGCGCGTTCAAAAGACCAGCGGCCGGCTCGATATTCTGGTAAATAACGCCGGCGTAGGTTGGGGAGGCGGCCCGCTGCATACCATGCCTCCGGAAAAGTGGGACACAATTTTTAACACTAACCTTCGTGGCGTGTATTACATGATTCGTGCCTTCGCGCCCATGCTGATTGCCGCCGGTGGCGGTGACATCGTGAATATCTCATCTCTCGCGGGCAAGAATGCTTTGCCCAATGGCGCAGCCTACTCAGCTTCAAAGTGGGGACTGAATGGCCTTTCTTATTCGGTTGCGGAAGAGCTGCGCGCGCACAACATCCGCGTTTCCATCGTCTGCCCCGGCTCAACGCACACAGAATTCTCTCCCCATGAGGGCAAGAGCGCTGACAAAATGTTGATGCCGGAAGATGTGGCCCATGCCGTGGAGATGATTGTGACTTCTCGCCAACAGGCATTTATGAGCGAGGTGCTGTTGAGGCCGACGAGAAAGCCGTGAGGAATTTGGTAATTGGGTAAATGGGTAAATGAAAATCTGAGAACGAAAGGATTTGTGCGTCGCAAAAGATCCCGTTCGTTCATTTACCAAATTACCAAATCTTCCAACTTACCAATTCGCTTCAGCGTTCCGGCACCATCACTGGCTCTTGCGGATCAAGTGGTTTGCCGGCATTGGCGGGAATCGGAACCAGAAGCGCTTCTTTGCGATAGACCAGGTTGCTGGCATTGAACGTGGCAAGCTCAAAGCCGTGTCCGTGTGTGATGGCGTCCGTAGGGCAGGCCTCCACGCAATAACCACAGAAAATGCAGCGGTTATAGTCAATGTTATAGACCTTGGCGTAACGATCAGCGCCGCTGATGCGGTTCTCTTCAGTGTTCTCGGCAGCCTCAATATAAATGCAGTTAGAAGGGCACGCGGCCGCGCACAGAAAGCAGGCCACGCACTTTTCCAGGCCGTTTTCGTCCCGCTGCAACTCGTGCAGTCCGCGGAACCGCTCCTGAAAAACTGCGCCCTGATTGGGCAGCTTTTTATTGGGATAATCTTCCACCACGGTGGGAGCAAACATCTCCCGGAAAGTGACGGACATCCCTTTGATAATGCCGAAAATATCGCTGAAGACCGACATGCCAACAGTATAATTCGGAACCGCAAAGGACACAAAGGAGCACGAAGAGAGCCGAGAAGAGTCACCCCATCCGCTATGAAAATATTTTTGTGCTTTTATGTTGTTGCTCTTTAGTTGCTGCGGCACAGTCGAATTTTTCCGGCAGCGCAGGAGCAGCGCTCGAGAGTTAGCCGGGGACTGCCGTCCCCGGCATAGATGTTGCGACTTCCTTCGAACCCCTTACTGAAATGCGCGGATCACTACTGCCTCCATCGCTCGAGACTGGCCCGTGGTGCCTGTCATTGCGCCATCCCGCGACGGTCCCGTCCAGAACAGATTGCTGAGCTGACTGAAGTACTCAACGTGGCCCACACCGCTGGCAAACCACACCTTCATCGCTTCAATCTGCCGGCTTTGATGCATAGTTCCAGCAAAAGCCCCATTACATTGCGTGGTCAACCATCCGATGCCAGATGCATAAACCTGATAGCACACAGAGAATCCAGCGGGAGCAGTTATGGTGATTCCTTCCATGGCACGGCTTTGATGAACGGTACCTCCAACATCGCCGTCGCAGACTTGCGGGAGAAAGCCGATATTGGAGACGTAAGCCGAGTAGCAGAGCCCAGTGATAGGTTTATATGACATCACGCAGCCGCCCGTCCCGGAGTTTATATAGATTTCCTGAGTCAGGTAGTTGCGACCATTCAGGGTCAGGTTTGCCTGGGACCCGTTAGGTGCGGTAAATGTCGGGCCAAAAATCATGTTGCAAAGGTCGCCATCCTCATGTTGCAGATCGGTGCGGTACCAGCCGTTTCCCGTGTCAGGATCGGTGAGGGTCTCGGTCAACTCATGCGCCATGACACTGATCATCGAATCAGCCGCTACATTTCCGTTTGGGCTGATTTGTTGATGCTCACAACCCGCCCCGCAGCGATCAAGGTCTCCGACGAATGAATACTTGATGTCGCTCCCCTGGAGAGTGGCATGGGTATGGAATCCGCAATAAATGGAGCAGAATCCGCTGGTTTCATTAACGTCTGCGGAGGTAAGCACGTAGTAAATCCCATTGGGATCGGTAGGCAACAGCGGTATGGAAAGAGCCCGGCTCACGATATTCGCCACTGAGGCATCACTCAAGGACGTTCCTTGCGAGTAATTGTCGAAGACCTGGGTTGACATTGCAACGTTGCCCGTGATGTGCCGCGAGTTGTCAAAGTAGGTGTTGTTGATGTCCATATAGGTCGAGTTGTTTATGTCGCGGATGAACTGCGGAATGATTGTGGTAGCGGGCTGGCTGCTCCAGTTTCCGTACCAGATGAAGTAGACGTTATGCGTGCTCTCCATCACGGGCCCATCGTGGTAGTTAATGTTCGTGCCGAGATTGCTGACAGAAAAAGCTATTGGTCCCGGAACAATGCTGGGATTTCCGCTGGCCGCATTCTGGATGTCCTGCTTCAGAACTCTGATGGTTTCGGGAATTGTAGGGACAACAGCTTTGTTAGTTGGAATTTCTGGATTTTCCTGTGCCGGTAAGTTGAGTGGTAGTAGAAGAGAGATCGCGAGCGACGCACAAAGCAACTTCATATAGCACCTCTAATGGAATTTAATGACGAGATATAAATTCGGAGGGCTGCGCGATTTGGAGCAAGAAGATCGGTTTTTATTCCGACCCTTACAAAAATTATTAGCTGCGTTACGAATGATTTCGAATTATGTTTCCCCTCCGGAGTTACTGGATATGGCGGGGAACAGTACTATGCGTAGCGGGAACTTGCAAGCGCGGCCCAAGATCTAAAAGCTGCAGATATCTTAATTGTGATAATTACAGATATTTGTTAGGAGGTTTATCTACAGAAAACAAAGGGAATGCGATTGGGAGCTGCTGATTCCCGAAATAGAACTCAGCCTAAAACAAATTCGCTTTTTGCTATTCAATCCCGAAATCCTTCCACTTCTTATCCACCAGCGCTTTGGTTTTTTCATCCATCAGGATTTCATCCGGCCAGGGGCGTGCGAAGCCTTCCGTCGGCCATTTGCGAGTGGCGTCAATGCCCATCTTGGAGCCAAAATTTGGCAGGCGCGAGGCATGGTCAAGTGAATCTACCGGCCCGAGCGTGAACTGTATATCGCGCTCCGGATCGATATTATTAAAAACTTTTAGCACCACTTCGCCGATGTCCTGCACGTTCACGTCTTCATCCACAACCACAACGCACTTGGTAAACATGGCCTGGCCGAGCGCCCAGATTCCGCTCATGACTTTGCGCGCGTGTCCGGGATATGACTTGCGGATGGAAACGATCATCAGATTGTGAAACACGCCTTCCACCGGCAGATTCACATCCACGATTTCCGGCAGCGTGAGCTTCATCAGCGGTAGAAAGATGCGCTCTACGGCTTTGCCCATCCAGGCATCTTCCATGGGCGGCTTGCCGACGATGGTGGTGGAGTAGATAGGATTCTTGCGGTGCGTGATGCAGGTGACATGCAGCACGGGATACTCGTCTTCCAGTGAATAGAAACCAGTGTGATCACCGAAGGGGCCTTCTGTGCGTAGTTCGTCGAGCTTGACGTAACCTTCCAAAATAATTTCCGCTGACGCAGGAACTTCCAGATCGACGGTTTCACACTTCACCAGTTCGACCGGCTTCTGGCGGAGAAATCCCGCGATAATAAATTCTTCGATCTCCGGCGGGGCTGGGACAATCGCAGAAAAAGTCAGCGCCGGTTCTGTGCCAATGGCGACAGCCACTTCCAGGGTCCCACTAGGACGCTCGCCTGCCGGAAGCATGGAACCACCACCGGAGCGGGCCATGATATCGACTGCAGCACGTTTCTCCGCAGCCGAGGGCGGCTGCGATCCATGAGTTTTCTGTTTTGCGTTTGAAGGCTGCGCAACAGATCCTGTCCGCAACATGTCGCGATAGTGCTCCGCTGCGACCTTCTGCCGCTGCCAGTGCATGCCGGCAGTGGTTTCGTCATAAATCTGGATACGGTACATCCCGACGTTGCGTTTACCTGTTTTAGGATCGCGGGTGATCACGCAGGGCAGAGTTATAAAGCGGCCGCCATCCTGCGGCCAGCACTGAAGAATTGGAAAATCAAGAAGCGAAAAATCTTTTTTCTTAATGACTTCTTTGCACGGCCCTGTAGAAACGGTTTTCGGGAAGAACTTGCCCATATCCGCGAGCATGGGCAGCATTTTCAACTTTTCCAGAAAGCCTTCCGGCGATTTCATATTCAGCAACTGGCGAATGCGCTCGGCAATTTCGTCCAGGCGGTCCACGCCCAGAGCCATCTGCATGCGCCGCTCCGAGCCAAACTGGTTAATGAGTACCGGCACGCCGTGGGCGCCTTTCACGTTTTCAAACAGCAGGGCCGGACCGCCGGGACGCCCATATTTTTTGGCCGCGCCCTTGGAGACACGATCGGCAATTTCGGTTATCTCCAGAATGGGATCGACCTCCGCTTTTATCTTTTTTAATTCGCCGGCTTGGTCCAGCGCAGCAATCCACTCTCTTAAATCGTTATATGCTGTCATCTTTGTCGCTTTGCTCCAAACCGCTGGAAGATTGCCGCTTTTGGCCAGACATTTCTTCTATCCGCCATGACCTTGATACCAGATCGTCTTAGGCAAAACAGCGGACTGGCGATTATATAAGGTGGGCGTCAGCTATTCAGGGCCGGTTGTCCCTGGCACCCCTTTCATGTTTTGCCGTCACCACTCTGGCCAATCGCCTGGCTGATGAGCGCCCGACAACCTGTGAGCAGCAACCCTCATCTTAGTTTTCGAGTCATCTCCCCAGGAGCACCCGGTCCCCATGGCGACGGCAATCAAGAACGAAAACCAATATATAGACGCATTCCTGAAATTAACTTTGCGGCCCGCTGCGGCATCTGATCTTTTCCCTATGCTTGCTTCACTTACACCGGAACAGCGGCAGGATTTTGTGGAGCTTGCGGATTCCAACCATGTCGTCATACGCGCTTTTGAAGTGTTGAACCGCGTGGCCGGCAATCGCGGCAATGCCGACATACAGGCGTGGGCGGTGGAAGTGCTGGGAAAAGAACGCGCCCGCATCGCCAACGCGCTAAACCATCTGGAAGCCGTGTGCAACGCTCTGGAAGAAGAGGGCTGCCCCACGGTGGTGATGAAGACCTTGGACCATTGGCCTGATCTGGGCAACGACCTTGATCTGGTTTCTACAGGTTCGAAAACGAAGATCGTAAATGTTTTTACCCAGCGTTTTGGTGGCAAGATTGAAGCACGGAGTTGGGGCGACCGGCTGGCGTGCAAGTGGAATTTTTCCATTCCCGGATTGCCAGAATCGATAGAAACCCACGTTGGGCGGCTGGGCCAGACGGGCGAGCATATCGGTCTGGCCAAGCGCTTTATCGATCGGCGCGTGACTTTGCGGCTGAACAGCAACACTTTCTACGTACCCGCGCCGGAAGAGCGGATCTTTGCAGCTACGTTGCAGCGGATGTATCGCCACTTTTATTTCCGCGTTTGTGACATTCTGAATGCGGCAGCAATCGTGGAATCCGGCAAGGTGGATTTCCGAGAGCTGCGCGCCGCTGCCACTGTTGCCGGCATCTGGCCGGGCGTGGCCAGCTTTTTAAAGATTATTTCCGACTACGTTCAACGCTATCGCGGCACCGGTTTGAACCTTCCAGCGGACGTGATTGCCAATGCCACAGTAAATAGCGACAAGATTTACACGCGTGCGCGATTCCTGCGCTTGCCAATCATGCCGTACGGGGCACGGCTCTATACGCAGCAGATTACGCAGGCAGCTTTCAGCGGCAACGTGCCCGCCACATTCCGGTTGAGCTTGCTGCCGCCGCTGGCGTCCGCTGCTGCCGTGGCTTTAAAAATTACCGGCAGTGACAAAGGTGTCTGGTAGGCTGTAAATAAGCAGTCCAATTTTTAAAATAAGAAGAGCGACGGATGGTTTTCCGTCGCTCTTCTTTTTCATTCTTTAAAGTCCACTGGAAGGAACCCAACGCCTTTAACGGTGCTTGGAACTAGAGGACGAATGGGATTCGTGGCTGCCGCCGTGATCGCCGCTACCACCATGCGAAGATCCGGAACTGCCGCGTGATTCATTCCGTTGTGGCGGAGGCGAGTAACGTGGTTGGCTATGTACGTCAGGCGTGCGCGACGGCGAAGCCGAATTACGCTGGTCATTATTATTGCGCGTGTCCGGCTGTCTCGACGTCACGATGGGCCGGTGCAAATCCAGCGGAGGCTTTCCACCAGAGCCGTCCACCCGGTCATTTCGATTGGCCGAGGAATTATTCGTCGCTGAGCCGCGATCAGAAGCCCCACGGTCAGAGTTCGATGGGAATTTCTGCCAACCGCCACGATCTTCCTGAATGTGAACGGGTGAATTTTGACCGGTCGATTGCACCGCTGTTCTATCTATGGACGAAGCGCCACGACCTTCCCCTGCCCGGTCACTGGTTCTGGATGCGGATGAGCCTGACTCAGTACGTCCGCTTTGGCCGGCAGCGCTAGTGTGCCCTCCCGGAGAGCCGAATTTGCTCCAGCCGCCATGATCAGATTGTGTGCCGCCATTGTGTACCTCAGCGGAGTTTCCGCCTTCGGACCTGCCCAACCGGCTGTTGCCTGAGTCAGCGTGCGACTGCGCGCCTGTCACTGTTCCGCCGGAGCGAGGAACTTCAGTATTGCCAGCTTTTTCATTGCTGTTTCCGCGACCATTCATACTTCCATTGGCTGCGCTACCCACTTCGCGCCGATCAGCCTGGCTCTGTCCGCTATGCACGTTGCCTTGCGCGCCCGGAGCTTCCGGGCCAACCACGCGCTGAACTCTCGCCGCTTGGTCGTGAAAAGACTCAGGTCCGGCGGGGGGCTGATGCCGCGTGAAGAAGTGCTCATTGTTATGTGTCTGGATTGTCGTCGGCGCGGCTGCATTACCCCTTCCGGCATGCAGGCTTTCACGCGTCGGAACTACCGGAACGTTCCCCGTCATCACGCTGGAAGCGCGCAGTTCGTGCTCTTCCACCCCATGCCGCCATCCTTCATTCCCGCCGCGACCAAAGTTCTCAGCCGACACGCTGGTAATTGATCCACGTATACGTGGATTTGTAAGAGCCAGATTGGCATTCGAGAAAAATGGCTGTCTGCCGCGCACCGCAAGCGGCCCAATGAACCCACCACCACGATTTACCACCCTGATGTTGGTGATGTTCACGACGTTTACACGATTGAATCCACGTCCATACCAGGGATAGAAAGGATCGCCCGGGCCCACGGGAAACCATCCAATTGAGCCAAAGCCAAATCCGGAGCGATGTCCAAATCCTACAAAGAACACAAACGCAGGAGACCACAGCGGCCGGTATCCTACATACACCGGACCAGGCCACCAGCACCAGTTATTCCCGTAATAAAACCAGCGTCCGTAATGATAAGGCGCCCAGCCCCATGGCTCGTAAGAGACCCAGGTCCAGCCATAATATGGCTCATACACCCATCTTCCCGTCTGATAGGGGGCCCAGGCTGCTTGCTGATAAGGCTGCCAGACATTCCCATATCCAGGGACGTAAATCCACCTTCCGTATCCATCCAAATCGTTTGCGCCGGTGTAATAGCGGTTAGTGTGGCTCCAGCTTGCCGACTGCCGAATTACGTTATCGCGATCACTATTCCAGCCGTCCCAATCGTCTTTCGGAGGCGCGCTGCTGACTTTGTATTCCGGCTCGGTGGTGCCGCGAATGGCGATCATCTCGCCTTCGCGCACCTGTGTGCTGCCCTGAGGCGTGGTGATTTCGGCTTCGCCCTCGCGCACGATCACATCTGTCTCTGAATCTGAATTCACCTGTACGCGATACCGTCCCTGCCTAAGCGGATGCACCGCCACATTCGGCGTATCAATCTCTACTTCAGCTTCGCTGCCCTTGAGCATGGTGTAATTGGCATAGCCCTGCGCCACCTGGACTTGTATGCGCTTGCCTGAAAGGTCAGCAATCTTCACCTGACTGTGCGCCGCCAACCGCAGAAGATTGGCATAATCCAACTGAATTTCCACGCGCGACTTTTCTCCTGTCGCCACCTGGTCGCCCCGCAGCAGCGGAGCATTGATTGACGTCGCGCCCCAATTGCCCGTATCGCCGCGCTGCGTGGAGACATCACCATGAATCAAACTGATTCGCGCCACGTCCGGCGCGGGACCATTGCTCTGCGGCGCCGACTCGCCATTTGGCCCCTGCGGATAATCCTGCGCCCACGCGCCTGCCGTTAAACCTGTCACCGCCAACAGCAGAACGGCCGCTTTCCAGATTGCCGATCTCGGAATTGCCGACTTAAAAACACGTCCCATTTTCATAAGCTCCCTGTGCTCTTGCGCGCCGTGCTGACTTCACCTTATAAGTGGCGCGACGATCACCCTTATCGCCGCGCCTTAACGGTTCCCTTTATGAAGAACTGACTTCAACCATCGCCCAGGTGTAAGGCAAGCTTCATGCCAATCCCCGCGCAGCGTAAACACCTGATTCTGAGCATCTTAGCGCCCTTGAAATTACAATTGCTTGCAGATTGGTGGTTTTCAACCAGTGGGAACGGTGGATTTAGGCCGGAGTCAGGAAGCGCTTGGGCAGCTACAGACTATTTACGTATAATGAAAATGAATTTCATTTTCATTTGGCAGCACCAGACAGACTAGATAAATGTTGCAGCGACGAATTGACGACCATGCGCCACCTTCCCGCGAATCTGTGCGGGAGGCACAGGAAATATTTTACCGGCACCTGAAGCGCGTCGGATTGAAGCATACGGACCAGCGGGACACGATACTCGGCACTTTTCTGGAGACCCGCGAGCATCTCTCAACTGATGAGCTTTTTCGGCTGGTGAGAAAGAAAGATGCCAAGATCGGCTTTACTACCGTATACCGCACGCTCAAACTGC
The DNA here is from genome assembly GCA_036488825.1 of Candidatus Angelobacter sp. GTDB lineage: Bacteria > Acidobacteriota > Terriglobia > Terriglobales > Acidobacteriaceae > Angelobacter. Next base: position 198,689 of record DASXGZ010000004.1, on the reverse strand, counting down.
TGTCCGAATGCGGGCTGGCCAGCGCCGTCCCTTTTCCTGACGGCATGGCGCGCTATGAACACCAGTTCAACCGCCGCAGCCATCACCACATGGTCTGTACGGAATGCGGCGCTTCCGTCGAGTTCTTCTCGCCTGAAGTAAGCAAGCTGGAAGAAGAGATCGGGCGTAAATACCACTTCGATGCCACCCGGCACAACTTTCAGATTTACGGCATCTGCGAAGACTGCCGTAAGAATATCCGCAAAACCAGCTGAACCGTCCTTGAACTTTTATTCGTCGGAAACATTAGCCGCTTAGTCACTCATTCGTCTGCGTTCAATTTTTCTATAACGCGCCCGTAGAATGTTTCTGTGATTCAAGTGCGCAAATATCAAAGAGCAGATTTCCCGCGTCTCGTGGAAATTGACCAGAGTTGTTTTGTGGAGGGCATTGCGTACGCAGAAGAGGAGATGCACTATTTTCTGAACATGCCCACAGCGATTTCTCTTGTGGGGCTACAGGAAGAGCAGATCATGGGCTTCATCATCGCAGACCGCTTTCGTCCGCGGCGGGCGTCCCGCTCCGTGGGCAAAATCATCACGATTGACGTAGCGCCGCAGGCCCAGCACAGCGGCCTTGGGACTTTACTGATGTCTTCGGCTGAAGCCGGACTAAAGGAATCTGGCTGCGACTACGTCTCTCTTGAGGTTGCCGTGGACAATGATTCCGCGCTCAGGTTTTACAAAAAGCACGGCTACTCAGTGCTGAAAGTCCTGCCACGCTATTACCTCGATTCCATCGACGGTCTGCTGATGGGGAAGAAGCTGTGATGCAGGCTGCATGTTAAAATCGCGAGTTTCATCTCACTTATTCATGTCCAGGCGCACTCCTCTCAGAATCGCCATTGACAGCGGCGGGACGTTTACCGATTGCGTCTGGCTGAAGGACTCAACCCTTCGTATTCTGAAAGTATTTTCGACTCCGACTGATCCCGCTCAAGCCATTGTCGACGCCGTGAATAAGATCGCTGGCGACAGTCCAGAGATTGTCGTGCTGCACGGAACCACGGTTGGCACGAATACGCTTCTACAGCGCAAAGGCGCGCGGGTGGCCTTTGTGACCACCGCCGGCTTTGAAGACTCAATTGAGATTGGACGGCAGCAGCGTCCTAAGCTGTATGATTTTTTCTTTGAGAAAGATCCTGCGTTGGCGGCAGCGGAACTGCGTTTCGGCGTGGACGAGCGGACTTCGGCGGAAGGTACCGTATTGCGGGCCCCCACCATGGCCTCATTGGAGTCGCTTGCGCAGGAAATTGCAGCGCAACAGCCGCAGGCAATCGCACTCTCACTGCTGTTTTCATTCACGAATCCAGCTAATGAAAAAGCAGTGTCGCAGGCGCTCTCCAAACTCAACGTCCCACTTTCCATCTCGCATAAGATCCTTCCGGAATTTCGTGAATATGAGCGCGCAAGCACGGTGCTGGTCAACGCTTACTTGCAGCCGGTGATGCAAAGTTACTTGCGGAAGCTGCAAGAAAGAGCGTCCAGCGGCAAGTCAGCCCGAATTTTTGTCATGCAGTCCAGCGGCGGAATAACAGCCCTCAAAACTGCTGCTGAGCAGCCTGTGCGCACTGTTCTTTCTGGCCCGGCTGGCGGCATTGTGGGCGCCTCGGCGGTGGCGCAGCGTAGCGGCTTTGATCGCATTATCACGTTTGACATGGGCGGCACTTCCACTGACGTTGCGCTGGTGGATGGACGGCCCACCACAACCAATGAAGCTGATGTTGCCGGATTGCCGGTGCGTGTTCCCGTGCTTGACATCCATACTGTCGGCGCGGGTGGAGGATCTCTGGCCCGCTTTGATGCGGGCGGCGCTTTGCGCGTGGGGCCGGAATCCGCCGGCGCTGATCCAGGGCCAATCTGCTATGGAAAAGGCGAGCGGCCCACGGTCACAGATGCCAATCTCTTGCTGGGACGCCTGCCTGCCGACCAATTTCTTGGCGGCGGCTTTCACCTCGATCTGCCGCGCACGGAAAAACGCGTGGCACACTGGCTGAAAGAAAACGGCAGCAAGCTCACGCTTGAAGAGTTTGCCGCCGGAGTAGTCCGGGTGGTGAATGCGAACATGGAAAAGGCGATCCGTGTTGTGTCCATTGAGCGCGGCCATGATCCTCGGCAATTTTCTTTGGTTGCTTTCGGCGGAGCTGGGGCTATGCATGCTTGTGACCTAGCGCATGCCCTGCGGATTCCCCGGGTGATCGTTCCCGCATATCCGGGCGCTCTCTCAGCTTTGGGCATTCTTATCAGTGACGTAGTCAAGGATGCTTCGCGTACCGTGCTGCTGCGCGTCCCGCCCGGCGACGGCGGCCATCGGAATACCGGCAGGAAAGCTTTGTTGGGACAGCTTGCCGCTGTCTTTGATGAGCTGAAGCGAGGAATTGCCGACGAGCTAAAGAAAGAAGAATGGCAGGGAAGAGCGCTGTTTGAGCCGAGTTGCGACCTTCGATATCGCGGTCAAGGCTATGAATTGAATCTACCTTATGGCCCTGATGTGCTCCAGCGCTTTCATGCGGAACATAAACGCCGCTATGGCTACAGCAGTCCGGAACGGGAAGTAGAGATCGTGACAGTGCGGATGCGCGGCCGCGTTGCTTCGCCGGAAAAACTCTCTCGCCTGAAAATTCAGGAAGAGCAGGGAACGCTAAAGCCCGCTTCCACTATGGTCCACTTTGCCGGAAAGCGCCATCGAACTCCCATTATTCCCAGAAGTCTTGTAAAGATATCTCGAAGGTATCGTGGGCCGGCAATCATTACAGAGTACAGCGCCACCACGGTCATCCCGCCCGGCCTGCTCTACCGCAAAGACAACGCTGGAAATGTGATCATAGAAATCTGAGTAAGGACCAGCCTTTACCTTCCGCGGGAAGCTTTTCTGGCAGTGCGCGTGGTGTGAGTTGGGGTCTGGCGTGTCGGCGTGCCTGGCTTTTGGCCGGGATTCTTTTGTTCCGAGGCCTTTTTGGCCCACATCTTTTCCAGTTCCCGCATGTTTTTAGTTTTCATGCTTATAAGAATGCCACAATCAGGGCCTCAGGCAAACACTGATCGTTCATTTACTTACTTGGCACATCCTCTGTTGGACTTATCCCGACCGCCAGAGCCCGTAAAGCGGTACACAAAAAAAAGCCCACTCGCGATGAGTGGGCTTGATGCAAATATGACTAGGCAGCCGGTTTTTTACCTTTTGGCCTTGTTTGGTCAGAAACCCCAACGTCGCCTTCGCGTTCCACGCGCAACTCTTCATGTTTGACATCGTCAGAAACCGATTGGGTACCCTGAACAGTCCGCTTTTGCACCCTGACCTGTCCCGTGACTACTGGCTCTTTGGTCACCTGGACACGCTCCTCGGATACGGGAATTCTGATTTCTCCCTGATCACCTATGGAGCCACTCACCGGAGTTGCACTTCCAGCGTCCACGCGTTCCACAACCACCTCTTCACGCGTAACGGGCACATCCAGCGTCTTGTGCTCTGTAACAACTTCTTTCCGGAGCCGGATTTCGCCTGTCTGTACTCGTTCTTTCACGGCGCGCAACATCTCACCGCGAAGTTGAAGGCTGCGGTCCGTATTAGCTCCCTGTTCCGTGTAGCCCACTGCTGTGTCATCAGTCTCAAAACCGCTGGTGCGCAGATCGCCATCATTGTCGATCAGAATTTCGCGTGCTTGTTCCAGCCGTGCTGGTTCTGCGTTGACTGAGACCAGGGCCCCACCGGATTGAATGCCCCTGCCATAGTAGCGGGCGCGGTCGCCGGAAACGGAAAGATGGTTGAAAGCACCGTTATAAGCTTCATGGTCTCCCGCATACGACTCATCTTGACCGGTGAAAAAGTGCTTGACCTTCTCCCACATGCTGCTATCTTCCGAGTCACCGCGGACGCTTGTTGATTGGAGTTCTGAAGAAGAACGTAGATTTGAAGAGGGAATGCCAGCACCCCTATCGAACCCCTGGCTGGAGCCTGCGGCCGCCGTCGCCAGGCCTATTTCATTCGAGGTGAAGCCGGCATCTTTCAATTCCGAGATTGCGGCGAGAGCGTCTGAATGGTTACGGAAAAACGCAATGATTGTAGATCCGCTTGTTGAAGGCCGGATATCTGCCATGTTTTGATACTCCTGTTTTTATTTTCGTGCGGAATTAAATCTGATGCGCACTTCAATTCTTGGTGTTTAGCTGGATGAAATAAATCGCACACTGCCCCAAGCTGATATTTGGAAGTATTTCCTGGCGCCGAAAATCTCAAGCTCTTTTTGCCCACAAAAAATGCGCCCTTCGCAGGGCGCTTCATTTCATCTATTGGAGTTGTGTTTAAGCTACGTCTTTATCCAGGTCGCGGTCCTCTTCTTCGTTCCTGACCCTGTTTTCATCCAGTTTATCTGCGGCATCCCGGACGCCATCTTTCATTTTGCCAATTGCATTACGGGTTTTGCCTTCAGCCTGTTTCGCCAGACCCTCAGCCTGGGCTTTATCATTGCCGGTCCACTCACCTACCTGGCGTTCTACTCGTCCTGCAACGTCCTGGGCTTTCCCTTTAATGCGTTCCTTATCCATAATCACCCTCCCGTTGAGCGTTATTCGTTATGTTGCTGATGTTTAGGAATAGCGACGAGAGTGCATTAAGCGCTCCGTCACAATTTCCGATGAAATGCAGATTTATCCCGCCGCGTATTAAAACAACAAATGAACACTAGACCGCGGCGCGTCTGCCCGTTATTAATTGGAAGACCAATGCAATTACAGCCAGCACCAGCAGCAGATGTATAAACCCGCCCATGGTGTAGCTACTGACCACCCCTAACAACCAGAGAACAAGCAAAACCACAAATAGTGTCCAAAGCATGTCACCCTCACAGTTATCAATCTGTCATTAACTTGGAAGCTAATAGAACTAAGGCGGTTGTAAAAAATCGAGAGCTGCTGGTGGCGGGTGGTGTTGATTTAAAAAGAGTTACTGAAACACTGTTTGCGATTATCTGGAGCCAAGCCGCACATTCTGCATAATGGCCAGCGACCTCCCTATGTGCTTGCTCTGCCTCGATGGCCGTTTTGCAATGGTACAGGGGATGCTCAGAGAGTCTTGCCATCCGGAGTAATGGACTAAAAGTTCCGCCACAGCGTCGTTTTTTCTATGTTGCACCTGCAACATAGCTATGTTGTAATAGCAACATGGAAAGCGCGATGAGCGACATTTTGGCGGCGATCTTGCGCCGGAGAGCAGTTAAAACCTTTGAAACCGTGGAAATCCCCCAAGTGCTGCGCGAGCAAATCCTGAATGCGGCCCGCCATGCTCCCTCCAGCTTCAATACGCAGCCATACCGGTTTTTTTGGGTGGAATCACCGGCGAGGAAGGCGGCTGCGGCCAAGTTTTGCCTTGGACAGATGCCTGCGCAAACGGCTTCGGCACTGGTGGTAGCCGTTGCAGACATTGGATCGCTTGCCACGACGTCACAAAGTCAGTTGGAGTGGATGCGCAGGAACGGTTTCAGCGACGAGAAGCTGCGCGATTACGAGCGCACAGCGAAAATAGGCCGGATCATTTTCATGCCTGGGCCGTTCGGCATTTTCGGCGCACTCAAATGGTCCATTTTTCGGCTGGTGAATTTCTGGAAGATCATGGGGATGCCTCCTGTGTCGCGACAGAACCAGTTCAAGTGGGCGACGAAGAGCACATCGCTAGCCTGTGAGAATCTGATGATTGCCGCCGAAGCGTTGGGGCTCAACACATGTCCGATGGAAGGCTTTGATGGCAGGAGACTCTCCAGATTTCTCGGGCTGGTACCCCGCCACCATGAGATTGTGATGGTGATTGCGATCGGAAAAAAATCTCATAGCTACGTGGAAACGCCGCAGTGGCGGAGACCTCTCGATGCGACGGTAACGATTCTATGACGATCATTCCAAAAAAAGACGTTCCTGAAGACATCCTGAGGGATTCGGTACTTGCGCATATTGCTGCGGCCTACTTCTCGGTGGGAAAGAGGCTGGAGAGAAAAACGCAGTGTTCGGCGACGCGCGGATTTATCCTTTCGACGCTGCGGGGCGATGCCAGCCCCAATCAGAATCAAATCGCCACGCTTCTCGGTCTCGACCGAACTGTGGTCCATCGGGCCATCAAATCAATGGTCCAGGAAGGACTTGTGTCGGAGAGGAAGGCCAAATCGGGCAGGGCAATTCACGTTAAGTTGACGCCGAAAGGTCACAACTACAGGGAGCGTCTGATTAAAGCGAGGATAGCGGCCGACGATAGAGTCCGGAAAGAACTCACACCGGAGGACCGTGCGACGCTTCTTCGGCTCTTAAAACTGATTGCCGAATTAGAGTTCTAACACAGTGTCGGACGATCCATTGTGGTTGGTTGTGAAATGGAATCACCGCACCCCTCAAGGTTTTACAAGCTGCCTGACATCCATCCCTAACAAAACCCTTGACAGCAAAGAAAAAGTGAAGTAACATAAGTCGATTTGGGCAGTTGTGGCCGATGTATTAAGGAAAGGGTAGATAAAGGAACCCACCCGTTGCGTCGATTAGGAGTACTGGGAGTGTGCATAAATATTTTGTCTCACTCAAGGGGTGCACCCCATCCCAGCGCCCCAAACCCACGCCAAACTGGGATACCCTGGGATGCATTGGGATGAATGGGGGGGGTAGGCAGTCTGGGGAGAGCCGGGCGAGGCGCGTGCGCTCAATACAGCTTAGAAAGATAAGGGATGAAAGTAGCCATCCAGGGGGAACGCGGAGCATTCAGCCATCAGGCAGCACTGAAATTAGTGCAAGGAGCCGATGTGCTGGCCTGTGCCAGTTCCATACAGGTATTCGAAGCGCTGGAATCACGCCAGGCCGGGGCTGCGGTGATCCCGGTGGAGAACACGCTGGCTGGTCCCGTGGGCGAGCATCTTGATCTTCTGCTTGAACGCGATGTGTTCGTTCACGGCGAGTTGCGCCTCCGGATAGAACACAACTTGATTGCAGTCCCTGGGAGTACGCTCAAAGATATTCGCCATGTGCTTTCGCATCCGGTGGCGTTGGACCAGTGCCGCAATTTTTTCCGCCAACATCGGCGAATATCTCCGGCCCCATTTTATGATACCGCCGGCAGCGTCAAGCACATTATGACCCGCCAACTCCGCGATACTGCCGCAATCGCGAGTAGCCAGGCGGCAAAGGAGTATGGCGGTAAGGTGCTGGCGTCGGGACTGGAGGACCACAAGCAAAACTTCACCCGCTTTTTTCTCATCACAAAACAGAAGAAAATTTCTGCCAAGGCAGATAAGACCTCTCTGGTGTTTTCTCTCAAGAATGTTTCCGGTGCATTATTCAAGGCATTGAGCGTATTTGCGCTGCGTGACCTGGATTTGAGCAAGATCGAGTCCCGCCCGGTGCGAGGGAAACCCTGGGAGTATTGTTTTTATGTTGATGTTTTGCGGGGGCAGGATAATGACATGCGCCTTGCCCTAAAGCATCTGGAGGAGATTGCCGGGTTTGTAAAAGTGCTGGGAGTGTACTCCGGCGCAAAATAGGAGCCGTTCGGCACATCTGAAGTGGATCGGCGGCAATCCCGGTGATGCAGACAAGAGAAGGCCAGAGTTCATTTTGGTTACCGCACTTTCGATTCTGGAATCCACAGGATCGGTTAGGCCAAGCGATAGAGAAGAATGGTACAATTCGTCCCTTTGATGCCAGACTGCATCTTTCCGTTTCTTGGAATCATCAAATGTGAGCGTACTTATATCAAGGATAAATTTTTATGGCGTCTGAAATAAGCAATACCAACATTGAACCATTAGCAGCGACGTCTGATCAGCGCCCAACAATAACGGAAGAGCAACAGAAAGGCGTACCCGTATTACCGGTGCGCGACACTGTTCTTTTTCCCCATGCGGTCTTGCCCCTTACTGTGGGGCGTGAAAGCTCGATTCAGTTGATCAATTCCCTGGGTGAAGAAAAAACCATTCTGGTTGTGGCCCAGCGGGAAGCGCGTGTCGATGCTCCGCAACCTACTGATTTATATAACATTGGAACACTGGCGACGGTGCATAAAGTCGTCAAGATGCCAAACCAGAGCCTGTTTGTATTTACTGAGGGCCTGAGCCGCGGCAAACTCCAGGATTTTTCTCAATTGACGCCTTTCATGCGCGCCAATGTTGAGCCGATTCCTGATGCAGAACCGGAGATATCTCCGGAGATCGAAGCCTTACAGCGCAATGTCCTAACGCTGTTTCAACAGATTGTGGCTGGTTCGCCTACCCTTTCTGACGAATTGCAGACTGTGGCCATTAATATTGAGGAAGCCGGCCGATTGGTGGACTTTGTTGCCTCATCGCTGCCGTTTCTCTCCACAAAAGACAAACAGGAAATACTGGAAACTCCGGATGTGAGCCGCCGGCTCCAGGCCATCAATCATCATCTGGCCAAGGAACTGGAAGTCCAGCAGTTGCGCAACAAGATCCAGAATGAAGTGCAGGACCAGGTCCAGCAGTCGCAGCGCGAGTACTATCTGCGCGAACAGATGAAAGCCATCTCGAAAGAATTGGGAGAGCAGGATGAAACCCAGCGCGACGTGGAAGAATTGCGCCAGAAGATTGAAGCTGCCGGCATGCCGGAGGAAGTGAAGAAGGAAGCCACGAAAGAACTGAATCGCCTGGCCCGGATGTCCCCAATGGCCGCGGACTACTCCGTCACGCGCAATTACATTGAGTGGCTGGCTGTTTTGCCCTGGTCTAAGTCGAGCGGCGTGGTAGTTGACATCCAAAAGGCAGCCGAGGTCCTGGATGCGGACCACTACGATCTGAAGAAGGTGAAAGACCGCATTCTTGATTACCTTTCAGTCCGGCGTTTGAAGCCCAGCATGAAAGGGCCGATTCTCTGCTTTGTAGGGCCTCCTGGCGTGGGTAAAACGTCACTGGGTCGCAGCATTGCCCGTGCGCTGGAGCGGAAATTCGTGCGTCTCTCACTGGGCGGCGTGCATGATGAAGCGGAAATCCGCGGTCACCGTCGTACATACATTGGCGCCCTGCCCGGCCAGATCATGCAGGGATTGCGCCGCGCGGAAACCAATGATCCGGTCTTTGTCCTGGATGAAGTGGATAAACTCGGGCGTGACTTCCGCGGTGATCCCTCATCGGCGCTGCTGGAGACGCTTGATCCTGAGCAAAACTCCACGTTCCGCGATAACTACCTGGACGTGCCTTTTGATCTCTCTAAAGTGCTCTTCATCTGCACGGCCAACATGCTGGATACCATTCCAGAGCCCTTGCGCGACCGCATGGAGATCATCGAGCTTCAGGGTTATACCGAAGACGATAAGACCCACATTGCGGAACGCTATCTGGTTCCGAAGCAGATTGACGAGAACGGCCTGACGAAGGAGCAGATTGAGATTCCGGAAGATGCGGTTCGCTTCATCAGCAGGCATTACACGCGTGAAGCAGGCGTGCGCAACCTGGAGCGGAACATCGGCACTATCTGCCGCAAACAGGCGCGCCGGATTGCGGAAGGCAAAACTGAGAAGCTGCTTGTGACTCGTGATACCGTTCAGGAATTTCTGGGCGGGATCAAGATTCGCATCGATACTGAGATAGCTGAGCGCACCAAACGCCCCGGTGTAGCTGTTGGCCTGGCTTGGACTCCGGCTGGTGGTGACATCCTTTTCATCGAAGCCAACAAGATGAAAGGAAAGGGCGGCTTCACCATGACTGGACAGATTGGCCAGGTGATGCAGGAATCCATGCAGGCGGCGCTTACATGGGTGCGATCAAACGCTGAAAAACTCGCGATCCCTGATGAGTTCTTCAAGGACCATGACATTCACATTCACGTCCCGGCGGGCGCAATACCGAAAGATGGCCCGTCTGCCGGCGTGACCATGGCTACGGCGTTGGTTTCACTGCTTAAGGATATACGGGTTCGTCCGCTGACTGGAATGACTGGTGAAATCACGTTGAGCGGAAACGTTCTGCCTATTGGGGGTGTGAAAGAAAAATTTCTGGCGGCAAAACGCTCCGGTGTAAAGGACATCATCTTTCCAGCGGAGAATCGCATGAACGTGGAGGAAGACCTGACAGCGGAACAGCTCGATGGCGTGAACCTGCATTTCGTAAGCACGATAGAAGAAGTGCTTGAGCTTGCTTTGCCGGGTTCGCGCCTACAGGAGCGACAAGACGCGGAGACGCGTGAGCGCGTTCTGAGCAACGCATAACGGTTAAGGCTTCCACTGGAAGTCAAAGGGGCAGAGGGCAATCTCTGCCCATACTTTTTGTGCCAAATTCCGCACCTAATCCCTTATCTAAGGTGAGCTTTTGGCCAGCAGCAGCATACCTTGGCGCATCCTAATTATTGACTTCCACCCAATCGTGAGGGCCTATGTTGACGAATTTATCTCTCGGGCACAGCTCTGGAAGTCCAGAGCAGCTGAAATGTCAGCAGCGATTTCTGCTCGCGTCATCCCGTACCATGGCCGTTTTCGTTGTTTTGTATTGCATCTGGCCTTGTACCGCCCACGCACAATCCCCAGAGAACAGTATTAGCGCTTATGCTGACGCTATTAAGCAATCGACCATCGCAGAACGCATTACAGCTATGGATCATTATCTGTCGATGGCGGGCAGCAGCCGCTTAAAAGTGGATGCCCTGGAATTTCTTGTCTGGGACCATCTGCGCTTAAGCCATCAATCGCAAAGCATGCAGCGCGCAAAAGAACTGCTAACTCTTTCCCCGGGGAACCCGATTGCTATTGCTGTTTTAAACCAGGACGCTTCATCCCAACCACAAGGGAAGGATGTGATACAGAATCGTCTGGCTGTGATGAACACAGCCATGAATGCACTGTCTCAATTGAACAAGCCTGAAGGCATGCTGGACAGAAATTTTCAGATGTTAAAACAGCAGGTCGGCATTATGCTCAACGGCGCCATAGGCATGTCATATCTGGCAATTGAGGATTACCCGCAAGCTCGATTGGCGTTGCAGCAGGCGGTGGCAAGCGATCCCAATAATTCCCAGTGGGTCTATGGCATGGGACTGGCTTTATTGAACGGCAAGAATCGTGACCAGTACCGCGGCTACTGGTATCTTGCCCGTGCAGCGAATCTAAGCGGCGGAACGCCGCAGGGGCAGGCAATTGCCGACTATGCACGGAAAGCTTATCAAAAGGATGGCGGAAAAGATGCAGGATGGGACCGCTATGTAGCCAGCGCTGCGGCACTTGATGCGCCGCCCAGCCCGGATTCAGGAACTGCGAAACCTTCTTCAAGTACGGTAACTGCTGCCTCTAACAATGTTCCTCCCTCAGCAGCCCGGCCAACGACTAGTTCGTCGAACGCGAATCAGTCGAAAAACAATACCGTGACAATTGCGGATTCTTCCCCGGCGGCAAAATCCTCAGATGTTCCGCGTCGCAAGACAAAAGGAAAAGAGCCTGGATTTGAAGATACACTCGGTGAGCCGCCATCTCATGCCGATGTGTCCGTTTCGGCTCCTGCCCCAAACCGGCCTAAAATAATCGCCGCGCCTTCTGAAGCCGTATCGCTGGGAATCTTGATTGAAACATCACTGCTGACCAACCGTAACCGCGGGGCAATTATTAGTACGTTGCAGGACATCATCAGAAATCTCCGAGTCAATGACGAGGCGTGCATCCTGGTTTTTAGCGATGAGTTGGATTTTGAGCAGGACCTCACAGCCGACGATAAATTGCTGGAAGAGGCAATAAACCAGATACGTCCTAAGCAGGGAAAAGCCCTGTTGTCTGGAATTGCATTTGCAGCAGGGCATTTGAAACGGATCGGCAAAAACAGCAATCGCATATTGCTGGTCATTTCCGATGGCCGCACCACGCAGACTACGGAAGACACCGTCACATTTCGTAGCCAAGTCAGCGGCGTCCGTATTGATTGCCTGGGATTGCAGGCTGAGGGGCAGGAACGAGCGCTTCTGGAAAAGCTTGCGGCCTATTCAGGCGGGAAGGCATCATTCGCTACAGACTCCGGAGAATTCCGCACAGCCGCTTTGCAAATTACGCACGGGATGGGAATTGCCATGCCTTGAGGAATGTATTCCCGGATCTTTCAAATACTTCATTCCAGTTTGCCAAAAAATTACCGGAGTGGTGCGTGAGCCACTCCGGATAAGTTCGTAAACTGTGCTTCAGTCGTACTATTGGACGCATATAAGTAGCAGAAGATAGCGCGGTTTATCCCTCCTCACAAAACTTAACCAAGCGCGAAATTGGGCCTTTCGCTATCCTTATAGACATGCGGGTTAAAGTGCTGCTTTTTGGGCAGCTCAAAGACATCATTGGCCGGCAAGAGGAGTCCCTTGAGTTGGATGCAGGCGCTCAACTTTCTGCCGTTATTGGCTACTATTCTGACCGTTACCCCAGGTTTCACGGCCTGCAGCGTTCGATTGCCTGTTCCATTAATCAGGAATATGCAAATGGGCTTGCGGTTTTGAGAGATGGAGACGAGATAGGACTGCTTCCCCCCGTGAGCGGCGGCAAATCAACCCAGCAGGAATTACGTTCCCTGCATTGTGCCATCGTGCGGGAACCTATTGACCTACAGAAGGTCAAAGCGAAACTGGGACATCCGGAAGATGGAGCCGCCCTGTTTTTTGAGGGTGTGGTGCGCAACAATACGCGTGGACGGCGTACCGTTTTTTTGAATTATGAAGCTTATGAGTCAATGGCCCTCAGCGAGATGGAAAAATTATCTCAAGTAGCGCTTGAACAATTTAAAGTGCGTGACGTATGCTTAATCCACCGGCTGGGACGGCTGGAAATTGGAGAAACCAGCGTGCTGATTGGGGTTAGTTCAGCACACAGGGTGGCTGCTTTTGAGGCTTGCCGCTGGCTGATTGACATGCTGAAGAAAACGGTCCCTATCTGGAAGAAGGAACATTTTGAAGATGGCGCGGTTTGGGCCGATGGTGAGCCTTTTCCTGAAGAAATTCGAATTCACAAATAACTCTTTAGCGCCGTTTGCATCTAAGCACTCCAGAATACCCGCTGATAATTATGAAAAGAACTTGCGCTTTACCGCCGTGGTTTAGCCTGTTATGCCTGCTCTGCACGCTGGGCGCTTTCGTCCTGGCACAGGATTCGCAAAAGGGAGATCGCGTCCCGCCGGGCTCACAGTCGCAGAAAGATGAGCCCACCTTTCGTGTGAATGTGCGGCTGGTAAACGTCTTTACCACGGTCACGGATTCTCGAGGCGCACCGGTTGCTGATCTGACAAAAGACGATTTCCGCCTGTTCGAAGACGGCGTGCCCCAGGACATAAGAGTTTTTGAAAAAGAATCGTCTATACCGCTCAGCATCGCCCTGGCCATTGATACAAGCCCCAGCACCCAGCGCGACTTCAAGCTGGAAATCTCTTCGGCCCGCCGCTTTGTTCATTCCATTCTGCGTTCTGAAGACCGTCTTTCGGTCTTCGAGGTGACTGAAACCATCAATCAACTCACCGGCTTTACCTCAGACGTGAAGAGGATTGAGAAAGGTATCGACAGTCTCAGGACAGGGCCGGGAACTTCGATTTACGATGCTATTTATCTCTGCTCAGACGATTTGCTGGACCGTGAAGGCCGCAAGGTGCTTGTGCTGATTACCGATGGCGGCGATACCACCAGCAAAGCCGATTACAACAACGCGCTGAAGCGCGCCCAACAGGCTGAAGCTATTGTTTACAGCATCATCGTGGTGCCAGTGGAAGCCGATGCCGGACGCAACCTTGGTGGCGAACACGCTCTGATCCAGATTTCAAATGATACTGGCGGCAAATATTACTATGCTGAGGGCGAGCAACAGTTGGATACAGCCTTCCGCAAGATCAGTGATGAGCTGCGCACCCAATATCTGATTGCTTTTTATCCCAACCGCAAAGTCTCAGATTCCTCCTTCCGGCGAATCCGGTTGGAACTCAACAAAAAGGACCCGGAGGGCAGGCCGTATCAGGTGCGGCATCGCGCCGGGTACTATACAACACCTGCTAAATAGCGCATTTAAGCTCAGGCGAAAGCACTAGAATTTCGGCTGCGGAGAGCAGCACGTTCGTTTGATCCTCACTCGGATTAGTGCTCGATTGGAATGGTTTTAGGCTACAATACTGGGCATGCCTTTCCGTGCCACCGCTCCAGCTTTTGCCAAAAAGACGAACAAAACTCCACCTCCAGACGATACAGGTATGGAGTCTTCTTACCTGAAAGCTCTGGGAGAGAAACAGACCCCGGTAACCGTTAAGTTGGTCTGCGGTGAGACTTTGCATGGCTGGATTGAATATTATGACATCGGCATGGTTCGTCTTACTCGCGAGGGTTCGCCGAATCTCTTCATCTTCAAGCACGAGATCATGTACATCGCTGAAGATACCGGGCGTCGCGCCCGTTAATGGCCCAGCAGGAAAACTACGTCCATCCCATGCAGGACCTGGCCCGCGAAGCCGGTGCGCTTCTGATGTCTTTTTTCGGCAAAGTAGCCATCGAATATAAGGGCGACGCTGACCTGGTCACCAAGGCTGACCGCGCTTCAGAACAATTGATTGTAGAGCGCATCCGCAGCCAGTGGCCGGAGCACGATCTGATCGGTGAAGAAGGCAGCCGTCGCGAAACCGGAAGTGATTTCCGCTGGTATATTGATCCGCTGGATGGCACCACCAACTTCGCCCATGGCTATCCCGTGTTTTGCGTTTCCATTGCGCTTGAATACAAAGGGGAGCGCATCGCCGGCGTGGTTTATGATCCTTCCCGTGATGAGATGTTCGCGGCGGAAAAACGCGGCGGATCATTTCTCAACGGGCATGCCATACATGTGTCTGCGACCGGCCATCTAAAGGAAAGCCTGGTTGCCACCGGGTTTCCCAGCCACAAGCGCCATAAGAATCCGAATATTCACTTTTATCACCAGATCACGTTGCGCTCCCATGGAGTGCGTCGTGCCGGCTCGGCAGCGCTGGATCTTTGCTATGTGGCCTGCGGCCGCTATGACGCTTACTGGGAGTTCAATTTAAATCCATGGGATACTGCGGCTGGTGTTCTGCTGGTGCAAGAGGCTGGTGGAAAAGTGACGAACTTTAACGGCGGCCCATTCAATATCGATTCCCGTGAAGTGCTGGGCAGCAACACTGTGTTGCATCCTGAGTTGCTTAGGGAATTTCAGGCGATTATCGGCGGACGAGTAGAAGGGTTGCCGTCCGTTGCCGAAGCATTTCAGCAGAAGCGCTAGCTTCTGTCCCCGCTTGAGCCGTATAGTTCACAGAATTTTTCGTCGGAGTTTCTAATTTGAAATTTACTTTAACTTTTTTGCGATCGAGCGCGTAATCAGTTCCAGCTCCAGCATGATATCGTCTTCGATATCGAGACCGGCAGCGCGCATGGCGCCGAGAGGATCGCGCCGGAACCAATCTGCATTTTCCACGGAACCGGCAATCCATTGCTGCAATTGGTTCTCGACTTTGTTTAAATGCTCAAGCAGGCGGTCTGGTCCATCAGAACTGGGTTTGGGTTTTCGCAATCAATACCTCACGTAGCATGATGGGTCAAGACCACGCATACGGGGCAGGAAATCTCATTATTTCGGTTTACTCTTTGAGTAACTTTGTTAAACAAGCTCTTAACTTTTTCCTCGGCCTCTGCCATGAGTCCAATTTGCAATGATTGGATTAATTCCAAAGCGCCCGTCATACTCGCACCTGTTTGGAGCCGTGCCCGCTCCTTTTTGGGATGGTTGATCGGTTGCGATTCAATTGCTGCTGACTTGTTCGCCTGTTTCTTGCAACAAGTAATCGTTTATAGCTGCCATAAATATTTTCGATTTCCCTCAGCCTCCCAGTGCAGTTAGAGTGTCACCAACGTGGCCGGATCACAGGCCTCAATGGAGCGGAGCAATTCTTTATGGCAAAGTTCCTGCGTTGTTGGCTCGTTCTTATGGTTATATGTGCGCCGATTAGTCTTGTGGCGCAGTCTTCTTCAGCCGCATCTGCTGATCCACAGAGCGACCGCATTGCCAAACTGGAACAGCAAATTGCCGGCTCCAAAGGTTCCGCAGACAACGCATGGATGCTGATGTGTTCCGCGCTTGTCCTGCTGATGACCGGCCCGGGCTTAGCGCTTTTTTACGGCGGCCTGGTACGGAAGAAAAACGTTTTAGCCACCATGATGCAGAGTTTTGCCCTGATGGCGGTGGTCACCGTCGTTTGGGCGATCGTCGGTTACAGCTTGTCATTCGGAGAAGGGAACAGCTTTATCGGGGGATGGCACCATCTTTTTCTTCATGGCATTGGCGCACAACCGGACACTGATTATGCAGCAACCATCCCAGCGCAGACTTTCATGATTTATCAGCTTATGTTTGCCATCATTACTCCCGCGCTTATTACGGGAGCTTTTGCTGAACGAATGAAATTCAGCGCCTTGGTAGTTTTTATGGCGTTGTGGTCGGCCGTTGTTTACAGCCCTATGGCCCACATGGTTTGGGGGAAAGGCGGATTGCTGAATGCTGCTCTGGGCGGACGCTTTCCCACGCTCGACTTCGCAGGCGGCACCGTGGTGCACGTTACATCCGGTGTGTCTGCGCTGGTTTGCGCGCTTTATCTTGGACACCGGCTCGGATATCAGCAGCAGCCAATGCCTCCGCACAGCATGGTGCTGAGCTTTATCGGCGCGTGTCTGCTCTGGGTGGGATGGTTTGGATTCAATGCCGGCAGCGCACTCAGCGCAGGCAGTTTAGCGACCAGCTCTTTTGTCGCGACACACTTTGCTGCCGCCGCTGCTGTAATGGGATGGTGCGCCGCGGAATGGATTCGCAACGGCAAGCCCAGTGCGCTGGGGGCCATTTCAGGCGCTGTCGCCGGATTGGTAGCTATCACGCCCGCAGCAGGTTTTGTAACGCCGATGGCTTCGCTCGGAATTGGAGCGATTGCCGGCGTTTTCTGTTATCTGATGGTCACAACCGTAAAGTCCAGCCTCGGCTATGATGACTCGCTCGACGCTTTTGGCATCCACGGTGCGGGTGGAATGTTAGGAGCGTTGCTTACCGGCGTATTCGCCAGCAGCGCCGTGAATCCCATTTTCAAGGATGCAAGCGGACACGTTCTAGCATCAGGCGCGCTGGAAGGGAACCGCCATCAACTTGTGAATCAGGCCATTGGCGTGGCCATCGCTGCTGGTCTGGCAGTTGTGGGGACGCTGGCAATTCTCAAGCTCGTCGATGCTGTCATCGGACTCCGCGTTCCTGAAGATCATGAACTCCAGGGGCTGGACCTTTCCCAGCATGGTGAAGAAGGCTATAGCTGGGAATTTCCAGCGCCTGCGCGGGTACCGGTTTTTGCTCACGCTATTCACAGCCCGGAACTGCATCGCGAAATCGCGCGGGTGGAAGCGCAGGCTGCCATGGGTGACTGAGCCTTTGCGTAAAAATCAGAACTTTTTTTGCTGCTGATGGACGCTGATAAAACGCGGATAGACACTACTTACAATTCTTAACTTCCGTTCACTCTGAGCGGCTACAGTTCTTAACTCACGCTTCAAAACTAACAATCGAAAGCCGCGTTTTCTCTTATAACGAACCCACCTTATAAGGAGAAAAGAATGCGCCTTCGCGCGGTCTTGATACTTGCACTTTTCTGTCTGCCTCTGCTCGCCGTGGCCCAGAGCAATGAGAATGTGGCCACCCGGGCAACAGTTTTTGGGGGCTACTCTCTGCAGCACAATAACAGCACGAATTTCAACGGATGGGACACCCAGGCAACTTACAACTTCGTTCCGCATTTCGGCGTCACCGCCGACTTCAGCGGCGACTCAAAGCAGCTACTTGGCGGGTCTTTTCTGGGCTTTTCCGCCGGCACGCAGCAGCATTTTTATAACTTCCTGTTCGGCCCCACGGCCACCGCTTACTTTGGCAAGAGCTCCGTCTTTGCACATGCGCTCTTCGGGGAACAGCGTTCCAGCCTCTCAGCGGGCGCGAGCGTGCCGATTTTTGGCGGTCTTTCCGCACCTATCGATAGCGCGAATTCGTTTGCCATGGCGTTCGGCGGCGGCGTGGATATCGGTTTGAGCCGGCATTTTGCCATCCGCGCGGCGCAGATCGATTTGATCCGGACCAATTTCAATACCACCGATGCGCTGGCCTTCGGCCTCTCCACCAACACTAACAATCACCAGAATAGCTTTAGATATTCAGGTGGCGTGGTGTGGAGGTTCTAGCGCTATCCGATAGGAATGTAACCTTGTATTTTTTGCATGAAAAAGCCACCCAGTGTTCCGGGTGGCTTTTGGCTGTTATCCCGTTAACGCTAAATTATTGTCAAATTAACGTTGACGGAATGAGTGTTCTGTCCGCTTGTTCCAGTGATAACCAGCGGGAAGGTCCCTTGCTTCTGCTGGTTGCTGATGGTCACCGTCAGCGAGGAAGTGCCCGAGCCCGTGACTGAAGCAGGCGACATTACGCCGGTTACGAGAGGTGTCGCAGGTGGCGGAGGTGGCGCGGGCAATCCGGAAACGCTGAGATTGACGACTCCGGAAAATCCAGCCTGGCCTGTGATGGTCACCGTGAGCGAGCCGGTTTGGCCGCGCTTTACGGTGAGCGTATTCAGGGATGACATGGAGAAGTCCCCGGTGCCTATTGCATTTACGACCAATGTGACGCTGGTTGAATGGACCAGAGTCCCGTTTGCTGCGGTGCCGGTAACCGTAACCAGATAAGTATCGGCTGTGGTGGTCGTGCCTGTCGTCACCGTGAGCGCGGCCACTCCAGATCCAGTCAACGAAGTTGGGTTGATGCTGGCAACCGGGAGAATGGCCCCAACAGGCGGGTTCGGATTAGTGCTCGCGATGCTCGCGCTGAAAGAGACTAGTCCGTTAAACCCTCCAACGGAGCCAACATTGATTTGATAACCCGCATTCACGCCTGCCGTAACAGTCTGCGATGCAGGAGTGGCGCTCAGGGTGAAATCGGCCGGCCCAGTCACGCTCAAGGTTACAGCCGCTGTGTGAACAAGCACTCCATCAGTGGCCGTAATGGTGAGTGGATAAACACCAACCGGAGTAGTAGCACCGTTATTTGTAAGGATGGTGATGGTCGAGGACCCGGAATTAATCACCGCTGGGGGAGGCGGCGTTAGCGTCGCTCCCGCCGGCAGTCCGGCGACTGAGAAGTTGATGGTGCCGGTATAGTTGTTCACCGCCGTGATAACGGCAGAATAAGCAACGGAGCTGCCCTGAACCACTGATTGCGAGGCCGGCGACGCGCTAAACGTGAAGTCAGGCGCATTGCTTTTTACAATCAGGGTTACAGCCGCTGTGTGAACAAGCACTCCATCGGTGGCTGTAATGGTGAGTGGATAAGAACCAACCGGAGTAGTAGCGCCGTTATTTGTCAGGATGGTGATGGGGGAAGACCCGGAATTAGTCACCGCTGGAGGAGGCGGCGTTAGCGTCGCTCCCGCAGGCAGTCCGGCAACTGAGAAGCTGATGTTGCCGGTATAGTTGTTCAGCGCAGTGACAACAGCAGAATAAGTAGCGGAGTTGCCCTGAATCACTGATTGCGACGTCGGCGATGCGGCAAGCGCGAAGTCAGGCGCATTGCTGTTCCATGTATTCACCAGATTGGCCGCATTCACTGAGCCCCAACCCGTAGCCTGGTCATAACCGGCGCCAGCGCTGAATCCTGTAACGTGGGGAACGCTGTTGTCGCCGGTGGTGATGTCATTAAAGACAGCGGTACCACCAGCGAACTGGGTGTTGGCCATGGAATATAGGACGTTGTTGGCATTGCCCTGAGGGCTTCCGGTCTTTTGTACAACCAATGCCATGATTCCGGCGAATGACGGCGCTGCGGCAGAAGTACCGGATATCCCTACCAGGCCAAGCACATTGTTTGTGTGGGCCTGGATGATCAGATAAGGAGTATGCGCAGCCGAATTGAGAGCCACGTCAGGCACATCACGAGAACCGTCCGCCGGTACGCCAGGGCCAGTTTGATAAGCAGGTTTTGAATACACCGTGCTCACTCCGCCGCCAGTGGCAAATAAATCGTTTCCAGTCACGGGTATCGTACCACTTTCATTCCATACGATCTCAGGAATCGGGCCTAGCGCCGATGAACTGTCAGGATTGTTCGCCGCAGCCCAGAAACCTCCGGCGCCATCATTAAATTCCGTGCCGCCAACCGCAACGTTGTTTGGCGTTGAGCTAACACCAGAAACGCCCTGGCCGGTCCCAGTAGGTGCGGTATCGGGGTCGCATCCTGCCGCTCCGCTGTCACCGGAACTCACCATGGCCGTGATACCCTGTGTTGCTGCCTGGGTCCAAAGGTTGTTCCAGAAAGTATTTCCGGCTACTCCCAGGCTGGTTTCGCACAAGCCAAAGCTCGTGCTCATCACCGGTGCCAGATTATTGTTCACAATGAATTGGGCTGAAAGATTTACGCCGTCAGTAGTGCGCGTGGATTTAGAAATGACAAAATCAATGGTCGCGTTTTTTGCCACTGCGCCCGACCACTCCACGTCGAGATCAGCTTCCCCTTCTTCAGTGCCGTGTAGGTCGCCGGGGGGATTTAAGTTGTGAATAAAGACAGGGTCTTTGGCGGGAAGCAGGAAATTGCTGCGGAAAAACTGCACGTCACCCAGCACGATGTCCGTGCGTCCCACAATGGCAATCGTCTGCCCTGTGCCGTCGATGCCGGCATTGTAGAGAGGAGTCAAATTGTAGATGGTGGCAAAATCGCCAGGAGCAAGAGCATTGCCTCCGCCCTTAAGATTGGCGTTTGGTGGCAACTGGCGAAGATTGGCGTCATGCTTTAAAGGAAAATCGTGCAGTGAAACCACTCCCTGTACCAGTCCCCCAAGCGCCCGCGGAACGCTGGGATCGGTGGCGTTGGCAAAGTGAGTTTCGCCGTTAACGGAGTATTGGCGGATATTGGTCTGGAACGCCTGTTCTACCTGCTGCACGTTGCCGCTGAAGATGATGGTGGTTTTGCTATTGCCGATTTCTTCAATCTTAAAGCCGAAGCTCTTGAGCCAGTTGGCCGTATCGGCTACGTCCTGGTCCGTGGGGCCAAACCTAAGCCCAAATTCCTGCGGGGTAAGCCAGTGGTGGAAATCCGGAGACTTCGGGTTCTGCTGATCAGCCAGCAGCTTATCGAGTTCTGCTTTGGCGGAGGCGCGCGGAGAAAGCAGGAGAATCATGTTCTCCATGGGCATTGTAAGATCGGCTGATCCACGGTCAAATTCAGCCCGGGCCAGTGGATGCACGTTGCCATGTTTAATTACGCGGTCTGCGTCGTTGATGGAGCGTTGCGCCAGAGCGCCTGTCGAAAATATTCCGCTGACGATCAGTAAAAAAAGGCTGAACAGCAGTCGGGTGCGGCCACGTGAATAGGTGGGCATTGCGTCCTCACATTTCCTAAGTCTTTTGTACTTGCTAAAACAGCGAGGCTGGAAAGTTCATCAGACCAGAAATGCGGTACACAAGAGGTTGACCCTTGAGATGACCCGGAAGGACATTCGTCGGCGACAGCCAATGTGACCTGCGGAGGTTAGAACGGGTTTAAAGTCACATTAGAAACTCTAATGTTGGAAGCAAGGACTGAATGGCGACTATTCCTGGCCAGCCGGCCTGCTCAGCTTCCAGAAAAGATGCGTTTTTACCGCGGGCCATTCACTCACGATGATGCTGTAGGCGCACGAGTCGCGAAAAGTCCCGTTGGGCATGAGCTGATTGTTGCGCAAGACGCCATCCAGCTTCGCACCCAGCCGCTCAATGGCCCGCCTGCTGGGATGATTGAAGAAGTTGGTACGAAGCTCCACGCAGATACAATCCAGAGTTTCAAAGGCATGGGTAAGCAACAGAAGTTTGCACTCGGTGTTGAGTGCCGTGCGCTGCAGACCCTTGCGATACCATGTGCCGCCGATCTCCACCCGCCGATGGGTCTCGTCAACGTTCCAGTAGCTGGTCATGCCGACGGCTTTTCCCGTGCGGGTGTCTCGAACGGCAAAGGGAAGCATGGCGCCTTTTGCCTGGCGGTCCAGCCGTCTGTCGATTTCCGCGCGCATCTTCTCCGGCTCGGGAATCACGGTGTACCAGAGCTTCCATAGTTCACCGTCTTTTAACGCTTCAATTAAATCGTCGTGATGGGCTTGTGAAAGCGGCTCCAGCACCGCATGGGTTCCGCGCAGGGTAACTGGCTCAAGCCATGGCATAAGGGTTCGTCTAAACTCCTTCGATAATTCAATCTTGCAATTAAAAGCCGCAAGTGAGCGATGTTCTACTATAAACAACGCTGCAAACGGTCATCTTTACACGTATGGTTAGGTCGCGTATCCCATCCCATCATGTCTCCCTTGTGAGGCAGGCAAAACAAGGGACCGAACAGGCCACCTTGCCGGCATGAAACACGAATAGTCAAAGATGGCCTTCGGACGCCACCTTGATTCCTGAGCCACGAGAACTGGGAATTTGAGCTTTGTCAAAATTCTGATGTGTTTAGCCGGATAATTTAATTTTCCAGCAGCAGCTCTGGACAACCCGCAGCTCTGGAATCCCATCACAATTTCCAGTTTTGGTGGGAGCGTAAAATGCTTAAGAGTTTGTGCCTGGGAGCCATTTTCATTTTTTTGATAACACTCGCGGGATGCGGTGGTGGTAGCGTTTCCGCAAGTGGATCAACATCAACGCCAACGCCCACACCGACGCCAACGCCCACACCTGCACCAACACCAACGACTGGTGCGACATTGCAGTCCTCAGTGAATCACATCATTATTCTTGCCCAGGAAAACCGGTCAATGGACCATTACTTCGGCCATCTCATGCAGTACTGGCAGAAGAATGGTTATCCGCAAGCTACCAACGGAACCACGTTTGACGGCATGCCGGATACCGCTACGAACGTCGGCGATCCTCCGCCTACCGGCGGTCCCGCACCTACAATTCAAGCTTTCCCGCTGATCACGATGTGCGTTGAAAATCCCAGCCCTTCATGGAATGAGAGCCATGTGGATTTCAATAAAAACGACTCGCTTTCCACGGTATTTCTAGGCGACGGATTTGCCCGGACCGCCGGATTTGAAGGCCCGATCAATGATGTGATCGGCGCTCGAGTGATGGGCTATTACACCGGTGACAACCTGAACTACTACTACTTCATGGCGTCGAACTTTGCCACGTCAGACCGCTGGTTTGCTCCGGCGCTTTCACGTACGCAGGTCAACCGCCAGTACATGCTTTCTGGTACATCGCAGGGCCACGCATACCCAGTTGATCCGGCGCATCCGCAGCAACTCACAGCCAAAACCATCGCGCAAGTATTGGATGAACATGGCATCACGTGGAAAGATTATGTTCACCCATTAGATCCAGTAAACAACGTACCTTCGTGCGTTACCCCAAGCTGCCTGATGGGGCAAAGCTATTTTGGCCAGTTTACGTACGCGCAGAACATAGTAGCTGCCGGCGATCAACATCTCTCCACTGTGGATCAATTCATTGTGGACGCGAACAATGGAACGCTTCCGCAGGTGGTTTTTGTTGAGCCGGCATCAGCTGAGGGACTTGATGAACACCCGGCCGATTCTGCCACTGGAGCCATCAATATTCAGCAGGGCGCGAAGTTTGTGTCCAGTCTGATCAATGGCCTCATGAACAGTCCATCGTGGAAGGACTCAATCTTTATTCTTACCTGGGACGAGTTCGGCGGATTCTATGATCACGTTTCGCCGCAGCCAACGGTGAGCCCTGATGGTATCGCTCCGCGGGATCTTGCACTACACGACATCTGCCAAAACCCTGACCTCAGCATCAACTCCAGCCCGACATGCAATTTCCAGTACACCGGATATCGCCTGCCGCTGGTGGTGATTTCACCTTTTTCGAAAAAGAATTTTGTCTCTCATGAGGTGATGGATTACACCGCCATGTTGAAACTGATTGAAGAGCGTTTCAACCTGCCAACCCTCACAGCACGCGACGCAGCACAGCCCAGTATGGCAAACGAATTCTTTGACTTTAACGGCGTTCCCTGGAAAACCCCGCCGACTCCCCCGGCTCAAGTGACAAATGGCGCCTGTTATCTGGACCATTTGCCGTAGTGTTGGCCTGCCGGCTGGGATGATTAAAGAAGTTGGTACGAAGCTCCACGCAAATACAATCCAGAGTTTCAAACGCGTGGGTAAGCAACAGAAGTTTGCACTCAGTGTTCAGCGCAGTGCGTTGCGTGCTCTTGCGGTACCATGTGCCGCCGATTTCCACGCGCCGACGTTCCAGTAACTCGTCATGCACCGCACAGGTTCCGCGCAGGGTAACTGGTTCAAGCCATGGCATAAAAATATTTCTCACACTGATTTGTATTCCAGGCATGAATAATGGCTGCTGACCATTTTTAACAAAAGGCAGGGTTTCGCCTCGAATCATCTCCGGCCAGGGCCAATCTGGGTCCATCCTTTACAATCGCTGGGACAAGATGCGCAGATTTTGTGCAACTAGTGGAGCTCTGGCGCGTCCAATGAGTCTATGCAGATCGTGGAGTGCCCAACCTTGGAAACCGAGTGTCTGCCATTTTCCAGTATTCCTCACACTACACGTCTTTTTGATGACTTTCTCCACAACTTTGACCGGGTCAAACAGTTTTATGCGCGACCGCCATTGGACCAGGATTGGTGGGCAGACGAGATACGGAAAATCCAGTACCCGGCGGAGCGGCGCAGTGCCGTGGCGGCCATTCTGGAACGGCAGAACCGGGATTTCGGCGCGGGCGAAAAGACGCTTGCCAACATTCAGCGATTGCGAGAAGGAGCGCCGGCGGTTGTCACCGGCCAACAGGTCGGGCTATTTGGCGGTCCCACGTTCTGTGTGCTGAAGGCGTTGACTGCGGCGATTATGGCGGAAAAAGCCGGTGCGGTGCCGGTGTTCTGGCTGGCAACAGAGGACCATGATTTCGAAGAGATCAACACGGTAAATCTTCCGGCAGGCGACCATTTGCAGAAGTTCACGGTAAACGTGCCGCATCATGAAGGCGCGCCGGTGGGAAACATTGCTTTTACAGATGAGATAACCGCAGCAACGCATCAAATAGCCGCGCTATTTGGGGAATCAGAGATCAGCGAGTTGCTGGCGGCCAGCTATCGCAAAGGCGAAACATTTGGGACTGCGTTTGCCAGGTTTTACGCGAAAATTTTTTCCGATCTGGGTATTGTTTTCTTAAATCCGCTTGACAGAGAGCTGCACAGAATCGCCCAGCCGATATTCCGCGCCGCGCTGGAAAAGTCAGAAGAGATTAACCAGGCGCTGCTTGCGCGCAATAAAGAACTGGAAACGGCTGGATATCATGCGCAGGTGAAAGTTACGCCTTCGCACACGCTCTGTTTCTATCTTGAAGATGGAGCCAGAACGCCGGTGCGGCACCACGAAGGCGAATTTTTTGTGGGGGAGCGGAAGCTGGCGGCATCGGAGTTGTTGCGGGAGGCGGAGCGATGTCCGGAGCGACTCAGCGCGAACGTGCTGCTGCGTCCATTGATGCAGGACTATTTATTGCCGACGCTATGTTACATCGGTGGGCCCGCTGAGGCCGCATATTTTGCCCAGATTGAAGTTGTGTACCGCAAACTTGCCGGACGCGTAACGCCGATTGTTCCACGTATTTTTGCCACGCTGATTGAACCCCGCATCGCCAAATTACTTGATCGCTATCAACTCTCCCTTCCTGATCTTTTCACCACACCGGAAAAAGCCCGTGAACTTGTAGCTTCGCGAGCGCTGCCGGACAGCATTCTTAAAAGTTTTGATTCAGCGGCACAGCACCTCGAGCAGGCGCTGGCGGTGATCCAGGGGCCGCTGGAAAAACTGGACCGCACATTGATTGACGCTGCGGAGAATGCCGGCGCGAAAATGCGCTACCAATTACAGGGTGTCCGCGACAAAGCAGCCCGCGCAGAAGCCAGAAAGAACACAGAGGTCCTGCGCCATGCCGATGAGCTGATCACTGCTTTGTATCCTGAAAAAGACTTACAGGAACGTGGAATAGGCGGGGCTTACTTTCTGTTGAAGTATGGACGGAGCGTGGTGGAGCAGATCAAAGCAGCGGTCCAGACCGGGTGCGGTGAGCATCAGGTGGTGCGAATACCCGGTGCCCAAAGCTGATTGGCTTTTTCTGGAAGGTTAGATCCCTGCCGTTTTTCCCATTATTTTATTTTCGGAAGCTGAGGCTAGCGCAGGACCTGCTGCTGGCGCAACCGCAGCTATTGGCCTATCCCCGAGATAAGCGTTGGTGGCGATGATCAGGAACATTGTCACCAGAGACATCCAAATACAAAGAACAATTCCGTCTTCCAATGTTTGTGCTTTCGGATCTGGGACAACGATTATTACCTGTTGAACGGTGTTGTTGATGAATTTGGAAAGGGCCCTGATCGCCGACGTTCCAGTTGCGACTTTAGAGCTAACGTTTCCCAGGCTGATTCCGCCGAGCAAACCACCCAGAGCTGACTGCAATCGCGGACCAAGCACCTTGGTGGCCGGATAAGAGAGAATAACGCCGTAAAAAACGCCGAGTGCGGCCAGCGGCAGGTACTCATGCGCGGTGGAAAACGCAGCCCATCCCAACAAGAATGTGATTAACAGCACCGACAAGACTATTGCAATAGCCTTGGCCCGGGACGATAGCTGAATCCTGGCGAGCAACCCTGTTGGAAGAGATTTCAGGAGCGAGACCAAGGCGTTTTCGAGAAGTGAATAAGACATGGCACCCCCACTAAGAGCTTTGCCGATACCTTAAAGACGCAGGCTCACGGAATTTCCCTTTGCTGATGAGATTAAAAATCCTGATTATGGGTAGGTTTTTCAGTCTGAACGGGCAATGCTTAAGCATTAGGCACGAAATATCGAATGGCCCAGAAAGTAAGCGCCGCCACAACTGCGGAAGCGGGAATGGTGAGTACCCAGGCCCAGACGATACGCTTCGCCACACCCCAGCGCACAGCGGAAAGACGCGTCGTAGACCCAACGCCGACAATCGCGCCGGTAATGGTGTGAGTGGTGCTTACCGGAATGCCATGAGATGCGAGGAAAAATAGCGTAATGGCCCCCGCGCCTTCAGCACAGAATCCGCCGACCGGCCGGAGCTTGGTGATTTTCGACCCCATGGTATGCACGATGCGCCAACCGCCAAAATAAGTGCCAAGCGCAATAGCGGCGTTCGCTCCGAGAATGATGTACCACTTATAAGGACCCCATCCCCGCGCGAACTGCTCTTTGGTGAGATAGCCTCCGGCCAGCAAAGCACCGGCGATAATGCCCATGGTTTTTTGCGCGTCATTGCCGCCATGGCCCAGGCTGTATGCCGCGGCGGAAAGAAGCTGCAATTTGCGGAAAAGTCTATCCACGGTACGCGGTGCGGTGCGCTGGAATATCCAGGAAACGGCAACCATCAGGCCCAAACCAATTACCAGCCCGATAAGCGGAGCAAGCACAATGAAAATGAGGGTGGCCATCCACTTTTCTCCAAGTCCCGGAATGGTGCCAATAATGGGCCAATGCAATTTTGGTTCACGCACTAGGACCTGCCAGCCAGCGCGAGCAATGCCGGCCCCGGCCAGGCCGCCGATCAGCGCGTGAGAGGAGGAGGTCGGCAGGCCCCACCACCAGGTCAGGAGGTCCCAGATGATGGCCCCCGTGAGCGCGGCAAGAATCACATATTGAGTGGCTTGGTTAGGATCGACGAGACCGCCGGCAATGGTTTTGGCGACGGCAGTTCCAAAAACAAATGCAGCGATGAAATTGAATGCCGCGGCCCAGACCACTGCCAGCCGTGGGGAAAGCACGCGGGTGGAAACTACCGTGGCGATGCTATTTGCGGCGTCATGAAAGCCGTTGATAAAGTCGAACGAAAGCGCGATCAGAATGGTGACAGCTACCAGTAATCCGCTCAGGTGCACTTAGCTCGCCCTCGTTTCCTCATGTCGCTTCGATCCAAACCGCTCCTCCAGAGTTTCGACTGACATCCATTTTTCAGCCTTGACGCGAGCGATTCGCCGCGTGCTCGGCCTCGCCCGCATTTCCTGTTAAGGAAATATCGCTATGGCTCGATTTTATGCGCTCTTGAGAACCACGCCTTCCAGAACGTTGGCTGCATCTTCAGCCTTGTCCGTGGCGGTTTCCAGGACTTCATACAATTCTTTGAGCTTGATTAAAGAAATGGGATCTTTTTCTTTTTCGAACAAAACTGCGATAGCAGCACGGGCAATGCTGTCAGCTTCGTTTTCCAGCCGGTTGATTTCGACGCAATTCTCAAGCACATTGTCATTCTTCTTGCCCAGACGCGCCAGCGCATCAGTAAGCTGGTCAGCCTGCTTGACCACGATTCCAGCCAGCAATGAGGCAGCCGGAGGCGCGTTGGTGATTTTGTACATCACCAAACGAACACCAGCGGCATAAATGAAATCCAGGACATCATCCAGGGAAGATGCGAGGCGATAAATGTCTTCACGGTCAAGTGGAGTGATAAACGTCTGATTGAGCTTGGTGAGAATATTGTGGGTCATATCGTCGCCACGGTGCTCAATGTCTTTAAGCTGCTGCACGCGAACATCGACGTTTTGGAAATCTTCAAGTGTCTGTTTCAGCAGGCGAGCGCCGTCACCAAGATTGCTGGCCATTTCGGCAAACATATCAAAGAACTTTGTGTCTCTGGGAATCAGGCGGACCATGTAAGCGAGGATTCTCCTGCGGCAACTGTTAACGTACTGTTAAAGTCAACGGAGAAATATCGCATGCAGCATGCAATCTGGTCAAACGCAGCCTTTAGGCAAAAGAAAAGGCCACCCAACGGTGGCCTTTTGTAAGACGTGAAAACAAGCAACTTATAGCGTACTTTCGATTTCAAAACCCCACGCTTCAAGTAAAGGTTCTGGAATATATTTGCTGTTCTTATTGCGGCGAGCCCACTCACGCAGCCGAGTGGACCGGATGTATTGATCAGGCGTCAATTTGAATTCCTTGACTGCCTGCTCAAAAGAAGTGACAACTGGGATGACTGGCCCGATGGGCTCAGGCTTGCCCCAGTTAGGATTACCGCGTCGCCTTGCCATAGTAGGTTTCGCCCTGCCTTTTGGATATAGAAATGCGTACGATTATGATCTACTAGCTTTGGATTCCTGAAAGCAGCCTTTGGTTTCAATCCTGGCCTGAAAAACCTGGACTAAATGTCCTGTGGGAACCACTCTTCACTGCAAAAACCATTGAGTATAAAGCCTTTTTTCTCATTTGCAAAGCTTTTTCTCTATCAGTTTCAACCTGCCTCTGCCGCCAACTTCCATGTAAGTGGTTTATTTAGAAGGAGATAGTTTTTTCTATGCGCATTTTCGCGCTAAAAGCCTTTAGCCTTTGATTTGCCATGGAATTACCAGCAGTTGCGACACTGCGCTGCATACCAGAGTCTCTTTTTCGTCGAAAATCTGGGCTTCACTGAAAAGCACCTTCTTCCCCGCTTTCACGCATGTGCCCACCGCCCGGAACCGCCCTTCCAGCACAGGCTTCAAATACGAGAGCTGCAGGTTGATGGTTGTAGCGTAATTCGCGGGATAGACCTTTGAGATTGCCGCCACCGCACATGCCGAATCGGCGATCGAAGCCAGCACGCCTCCGTGCAGCACCCCATTCTGCATCAGTTGCGGACGCACGCTGGCCACAAACACAGCGCGCCCTGGCTCCGCTTCCACCAGTTCCAGCCCAAGGGTCTGCCAATAAGGCACAATATCGCTCATAAGTTTGCGCAGATCATCCATAATTGGTCCCCTTGAACATACCATTCCACGCGCCTGGAGTTCATTCTCGGCGCAGAATTACCCGCCGGTCGGCAGAGAAACAGGGGGATGAGTTTACGATTTCTCTGGACTTGTTCGCTAAATATTCGCTATAGTATCTTTGCTGGAGAAAGCCAATCTACAAAACGCAACGGGAGTACCGTTGCGTTTTGTGTTTAGGGAAGTTTGCGACCCTCTGCCGATTGCTTGGGATTGGGGTTTGGGTAACACTTGATCCAAGAGTCACCCAATTGTCACGCAAGCAGAACGCTGGAGTGAACCATTGCGGCTATTGGCCGGGGGACCAGCAGGAAGGATACTAGGAAGTATGAGGTCTGATAACAAGCGGGCTCAGCAACCTGGCCCACGACAAATAACCGCACCGCACGCTGAACGCACAGACCCGATGGTGAAGAGCTTTCTTGATTATTTAAATGTCGAGAAAGGATTAACGCCGCTGACAGTAGAGGCGTATAAGTCCGACCTGGTTCAATTTATGGAATTTCTGCAGGCGCGGCGACGTGCGCTGCAAGAAGCGCGGCGTGAAGATGTGCGCGGTTTTCTCAGCCAGTTGTTTGCAAACGGAGTAAAAGACAGGTCAGTGGCGCGCAAGCTTTCCGCTTTACGGCATTTTTATAAGTATCTGCTGCTGGACCGGATGATCAATCACGATCCAACGTTGGAAATTGATTCACCAAAGCAATGGAAGGTACTGCCGAAGTCGCTGGCGTCGGCGGAGATCGACTCCATGCTGGAGTCGGCAGGCAAAGCGGGAGAGAGCAAACTTTCCGCGGCGCTGGCCCAGCGCGACCAGGCAATCATTGAGGTGTTGTATGCCGGAGGGTTGCGGGTCTCTGAGATCATCAACCTGAAGCAGGAAGATTTAAAGCTGGAAATGGGATGTGTGCTGGTGCGGGGCAAGGGCGACAAGGAGCGGATTGTCCCGATAGGGAAAGCGGCGCAGCAGCAGCTCAGCACATATCTTGCGGAAGGGCGCGAGGCGCTGCTGAATGGGAAAACTTCTTCCATGCTTTTTGTCCGTCGCGGTGGAGGCAAGATGACACGGCAACGGGCATGGCAGATGGTGAAGTCGGCATCCGCTTCCGGCCGCCATGCCAGCCCACATATGCTGCGCCATAGCTGCGCAACGCATATGGTGGAAAATGGCGCGGACCTGCGCACGGTGCAGACGATCCTGGGCCATGCGGATATTTCGACGAGCCAGATTTACACGCATGTGGCGCTGGACCGGCTGAAGACCGTGTATCGAAATTTTCACCCGCGGGGAAAGAAAAAGGCAGCGGAGAGCCGGCCATGAAATCAGCGGATAGGAAATTGAGCGCGGAAATCCAGAAGGGAATCAGGAAATTTCTGGATTCACTGCGTGGCGAGCGCAATGCGTCCGTACATACGCTACGCGCCTATAGCAATGAATTGAATCGCTTTGCCGAATACCTGGGCCCGGAAGCGCGATGGAAAGAGGTTGACCATGTTTCAATACGCGGATATCTCTCATACCTGCATGGTTGCGGCCTGAGCAAGGTTTCCCTGGCGCGGGCGCTGGCGGCATTGCGGTCCATGTATAAGTGGCTGGGGCGCGAAGGGATTGTCCAACAAAATCCGGCCAAGCTGGTATCCACGCCAAAGCTGCCAAAGAAGCTGCCACGCGTCCCGACGATAGAGGAAATCAACGGGCTGCTGAACACAGAAATGCCGGAAAGCGCGGCATTTCCGGAGCGCGATCGAGCGATCTTTGAACTGCTATACGGCTGTGGGCTGCGCAACTCAGAGTTGGTGGGAATTGAATTGGGAGACATTGACGAAGCCAACGGAGTGATTCTGGTCCGGGGAAAAGGGAAGAAGCAACGCTATGTGCCGATGGAGGGTGCAGCGGCTGACGCACTGTCGATATATCGTAAAGCCCGGCAGGAATTGTTGAATGCCGCCAGCAAGAGCTCGCGCAGACTTTTTATTAACCAGCGAGGCGGCCCGCTGACTTCACGCAGCGTAGGACGGATTGTGAAACAGATTGCGATTGCCCGAGGTTTGCCGTCCGATATTCATCCGCATACTTTGCGCCATGCCTTTGGCACGCACATGCTCACGGAAGGGGCTGATCTGCGGGCCATCCAGGAGTTACTGGGCCACGAGCGGCTTTCTACCACGCAGAGGTACACTCAATTATCGATAACGCACGTAATGGAAGTGTATGACCGTACACATCCACGGGCGAAGTAGATTTTAGGCGCAGAGGAGCCCACTATGTCGAAAAGTTTTTCAATGTTGGTGCTGGTCTTACTATGCATGCTTCCGGCCCTGGCGCAGCAGGGCGTGAGCAAAGCGGCAACAAAGAGCCGGCCTGCATCGCAAGGGAAGAAGAAGACGTCCTCTGCACCTGCGGCTGACGCGCCCACGCGCGAAGATGTGCTGAAGCTGTTTAACCTTTTGCAGGTCGCCAAAACCATGGACGCGGTGGTCAGCACAACGAAGCAACAGAGTATGGAAGTTGCTCAGCAGATGATCCAGGAGAAGATCCCGCAAGCTTCCGCAGCACAAAAAAAAGAGCTGCGAGAAAAGATTGAAGGAATTATGGGCCAGGCATTAGGGCCAGACGCTATCAAGCAAATGCTGGAGGCCACAATCCCCGTTTACCAACACCATCTAACCAAAGCCGATCTGCAGGCCATGGTCGCGTTTTATACGTCCCCGGTGGGACAGAAGATTTTGCACGAACAGTCAGCCATGGTGCAGGAAAGCATGGAAGCGTCAGAGGGAATCCAGCAGCGCATTGCACGAGCGATGTTCCAGAAAATCGATGAGCAGATTGAGAAGGTGGCGGAAGCACCGAAAGAACCAGTTCGTTAAGCCGGAGAGAAGCGGATTGGGGCGTGATATGGACTCTGAGCGGAGAGAGGACAAGAAGGCGAACCGAAGCGAGCAGGACCGCAGTTTGATGCGGCGGGTTAAAATAATGTCAGTGGCCCTGTAGCTCAGATGGATAGAGCGACGGTTTCCTAAACCGCAGGTCGCAGGTTCGACTCCTGCCAGGGTCACCATCCTAGCATCGGCAGCAACGGGTGCCCTGCGTTAACCGTCCATCACTAAAAGTCCACCAGTCCATCAACGCATGCCAGCCATGATCCATTCACGCGATGAGCATCAATATGGTGCATGCCGGACGCGTTCCATCTGCTGCCATCGGGCGAGAGCACGGGCGATTCCGCAACCTCATGCTCTTGATATTTTGTTGATGTCAGCTCGGTAATTTCGAAAGCTCTAACCTGTCTGCCATAAGTTGGGACACAATCCTGAGTAAAGCGGAGCAGCCGTCCGCCATAGTCGAGCACCCTGCCGCCGGGCCGCGCGATGCTTTTGTTGTCGCGGATGATTGGACTGCAAGGATGCTCAGTCCAGTTGGAAACAGGATCATCAGCGGAATAAAGAGCTAGTGTGTCGTGTTTGTGTGGCGTTGGACAGGTGAAAAGCCACCATTTGTTGTCGCGATGAAAGATTGAGGGATCGGCGTGTTGTCCTGAAAACAGGTCTTTGACCAGAGTCCAACGATCAGGAAAAGATTCAGCGCGGTAGAGCCGTACCGCGTTAGCGCCGAGGGTTTCCGGAATCATATAGAAATCATCTTTCCATCGGAACACATAGGGATAAGAAAGATGAAACGGTTCCCGCAAAACGATCTGCTGGTATCGCCACGCCAGGCCGTCGTGGCTTGTGGCGTATCCAATTTCCCCTAGATTAGGAGTGTTGT
The DNA here is from genome assembly GCA_036488825.1 of Candidatus Angelobacter sp. Taxonomy (GTDB): domain Bacteria; phylum Acidobacteriota; class Terriglobia; order Terriglobales; family Acidobacteriaceae; genus Angelobacter. The sequence continues at coordinate 165,117 of DASXGZ010000004.1, read as the reverse complement.
TGAGGACTTCAAAGAACATATGCCACAAACCGTCCACGCGGACCATGAATGGATCGGCAACAAAACGCGCAGGAACATCGGTCACGTCAGCGGCAGAGATCACTGGATTGAACGCGCCAGGCGCCGCAGCCAAACGCAAAGGTGAGTCCCCGGAATACATAGCGATCGACCAGTTCCATGGGCGCGTTGCGTCTTTAGAGCGTTGTCCGGCAGCATTGGGATTGGTGGTTTCCATCTTGGTCAATCTTATATCTTGCAGCGCAGATCGTCAGCGCTGGTTTGGCTAGAGAATTCCGGGCAAATTTCCGCGCGGCAAAGGAGTAAAAGAAAAATGAATCTTAATGCAACAAATCCAGAATTCCTGCGTTCAACGTATTGAAGTGATGAGTGGTTCAATAAATGACATTTTGTGTCATAGAGGTTTATGGAAAATTAAATGAAACGAAGCGCGGGCGATTATCACTATTCACTGTAACGAAAGTACTGGGTCTATAACTCCGCGAGCTTTGGAGCAAGTCCAGAGTGTAACGGAAGGTTGCTTCTGAGGCGGTTTACATGCCTTTAAAACGAGCAACAACAGCCGGAGGAGATGTGAAAATCTTAGACGCTTTGTTCGGATGCTCGCATCAACGACTCAGCTTTCCCCAGACCAGCAAACCGGGACAGCGCCGCTGTGAAGCCGCAACGCAGACTGGGACTTACGTAGTGTGCTTGGATTGCGGTACCGAGTTCGCTTATGACTGGAAGAAGATGCGTGTTCTCTCCCCCAATGAGAAACAGTCTTTTGCCCGTGCACGCTTGGAAGCTGAGGCAAACGGCTAGAGATTTGAGGAGAGGTCAGGGCCATGAAAAAGCAGTGGTGTTTCCGGGTGGTAGAATCAACGGCTTTGGTGCTTGGATATCTCTGGTATAACGCAAACCTGCATGCAATGGTAGCAAGGCTTTTGACGTAAATTTGTAATCATTGTGCAGCCTGTTCTTTTGCTTATCCAACATTCACAGCAGCTCAATGAGCGTTCTGTGACGAGGAACGACTTTTGGTGAGCCCAGCCATAGATGACTGCTCCATTTCCAGGACCGCCACCCACTCGGCTTTTCTTCTGGCTAGAAATACGATCTTTCCGTGCAGAAATTCCGCCGCCATTTCAGGAGAGACATCAAGGTGAGAGCCGAAAAAACGGCGGTTGAGCTTTTCCCAGGTTTCGGAACGGATCAAAGGTGGCACGTCATTTTTGGTCGAGAACAAGTAAGCTACCTGATATTGTGAGCGCTTCTGCCGAGCCTTAATCATCTCTTCCACAGTAAAGTCTTGCACCTGGACAAGTGAAAACGGCTGGCGCACATATCCAAGATATGGCCGTGAAAGTTCGTCGGTTGCTGGCCACGCAGTAAGGATGGTGGAGTCTTGTTCATGCTGCTCCAGAAATTTGGATGCCTGATAGTGCAACTCGACAAAGTCTCTATAGGTGAGATTGTCCTCCGGGGCAAACCTGTATGGAGGATCGAAAAATAACCCCAAAGCGAACACAATTACCATCAATGCTGCAGGCCATTCCCAGCGGGCGATGCGGCGATGCAGAGTCGACATCCCGAGAAGAATGACCAGAGGATACACGGGAAGCAGATAGCGCGTGAGCAGCGCGCCGCCAAGTAGAGAAAACGTGAGCAGATACGCCAGCATGATCAATGCAAACTGAATCTGCACCGGCACGGCAATACGCGGCCTCTCTCCAGACGCATCTTTGACCGGCGGGAAGAACATGGCAGCGCCGGTTGCCGCAGTAAGGGCCAGCATATTCATTGCGCCGAAGAGGTGCCATATTCGTTGGACCCAGGCCAGCAGAAAGCGCAGCGGGTTGAGTGTCTGAGTCACGTTGTACTGGTAAAAGTCGGCGTTGCCGAAAAATCTGCCGGTCACATGATGATGGTAGGCCAGCCAGCACAGCAGGGGCAGAACCGGAACGCAACAAGTGGCGGCTCGTAGGAGGCGATTGCGGTCGCGGTCATCGCTTGCTGGCAAAAGCTCCCATAAGGCAAATGCCAGCGGGGTGATGACGGCAGTTTCCTTGGCCAGCACCGCCAGGCAGAAAGCAAGCTGGGCGGGCCAGACGCGTTTTTCGATATACGCCCTGACTCCCCAAAGGGTAAACGCTGCTGCCATAAGGTCTGCATGCGTTAGAGAGCTCTGGACAAAAAATATGGGATAGATTGCTGTGGCAACCGTTGTGGCCACGGCAACACCGGTTCGCGTGAGACGTCGCGCCAGTAGAAAGACGTTTGTGAGAGCAAATGCAGCCAGCAGGAGCATGGCCACGCGCGCTACGGCGGGCTTCCATCCACTGAGCGTGAACCACAAAGCAAGATAGGCTGCGGAAAGCGGAGGGTGTCCTGTATCGAGAGTTGTTTTTGCAATTAACGAATGCGAATGGGCCAGATCATACGCGGCTGGAACATAGAAGCCCGCTTCGTCCCAAAAAAAGGGAAGCCGCAGCAAAGGTGCGTGCATCAGAAAGATCGCGACGAAGATCAGCGGATACACGCGCCTCAGCGATAGCTCCGGTGGTTTGGTGCTGCGCGTGGTGATCAATTGTTTCTGTTTCTCACTTGAGAGCGCCGGGATCGTGGCCCATACAACTTAATTGATTTGCCCTTGTTGCGCAGTGATGCTGGGGTCGAGCTTAATTTCGCCGAAGGTGCCTTCATACTGGCGCACATTTTGCTCCAGGATAGTCAAAAGGGCTTTGGCCTGTTGCGGGCTGAGGTAGATTCCCTGGAAATTCTGCACTTCCACTTCCTGAGCATTCACAGGCTGCAGGCGTCCAAACACCAGCAGAAAATCCCAAACGCTTACACGGATTTGTATTGAATTTGCGTAGCTATCTCGATAATCAGTGCCATTGACCAGGCGTATGTTCGGCTGCTGGGGAATCGACATTCTATAACTCTCCTGAAGTAAAGTTTCACCATAACAGAAGTAGGCCAGAGGCGGAAAGCGCTTGTCTAGCGCATGACAACGGTTCCACGCGAATCCGCGTGGTCATTTATAATTCTCGGTTTGTTCAGGGGCTAAAGCATGGATACAGGCATTGTCGACATTCACGCGCGTGAAATTCTTGATTCGCGCGGAAATCCAACGGTAGAAGCTGAGGTCACTCTCGGTGATGGATCCATAGGCCGCGCTGCTGTTCCCAGTGGCGCCTCCACCGGCGAACACGAAGCCGTGGAACTGCGTGATGGTGACCAACAGAGATACCTGGGTAAAGGCGTGCAGACAGCGGTTAGCAACGTAAATATCAAAATCGCCGACGCGCTCCAAGGCCTGGATGCCACGGACCAGCGCCGCATTGACGACACCATGATTGAACTGGATGGGACGCTCAACAAAGCTAAGCTCGGCGCGAATGCCATTCTGTCAGTTTCCATGGCGTGTGCCCGTGCCAGCGCTATTGCCATGAAGACCCCTCTTTATCGCTACCTTGGCGGAGTAAGCGCCAGCGTTTTGCCGGTGCCGATGATGAACATTCTCAACGGCGGCGCGCATGCTGACAGCAACGTGGATTTCCAGGAATTCATGGCCATGCCGGTGGGCGCGGAGAACTTTTCTGAAGCTCTGCAATGGGGAGCAGAAATTTTCCACACGCTCAAAGGGGTGTTAAAGAAACGCGGATACAACACCGCGGTGGGCGATGAAGGCGGATTTGCTCCTTCGCTCAAAGCCAATGTGGAAGCCATCGACCTGATCCTGGAGGCCATGCAGCAAGCGGGCTTTCGCGTGGGAGTTGATGTTTCCATTGCGCTTGATCCCGCTGCCAGCGAATTCTTTGATAAAGCAAGCGGCAAATACGTCTTCAAGAAGTCTGATAAGTCAGCGAAATCATCGGAAGAGATGGTCGCCTTCTGGGCGGACTGGGCGCGGCAGTATCCCATTGTTTCAATTGAAGACGGGCTTGCCGAAGATGACTGGAAGGGCTGGCGGCTGATGACCGACGAATTGGGCGACAAAATCCAGTTGGTCGGTGATGATCTTTTTGTCACCAATACTGAGCGGCTCGCGCGGGGCATTGATGAAGGCATCGCTAATTCCATTCTGATTAAGGTCAACCAGATTGGAACTGTAAGCGAGACCCTGGATGCCATTGATATGGCACGGCGTAATGCCTATACCGCCGTGATTTCGCACCGCTCCGGCGAGACGGAAGATACGTTTATCGCGGATCTGGCGGTAGCTACGGGCGCAGGCCAGATCAAGACCGGATCGGCTTCACGCACGGACCGCATTGCTAAATACAATCAGCTTCTGCGCATTGAAGAAGAACTGGACGAAGGCGCCCGCTTTCTTGGACTGGAAGCGCTCAATTATGAGCCAGGTATTGATAAGCCAGACGCCTAAGTAAGTTGCGCAACCGCCTTGCTGGCTCAGGCAACTTAGCTGAAAAGAGGAGTTCCTGCGAGAAACTCCTCTGATTTTGGTTAGTCCCGCTCGCGGATACCCATCATTCCCGGCTGAGGTCCACCATCAGCTTCGTGCATCTTCTCCCATTGCGGCTGTGTGAGGGGCTGGATTGATGGCAGCTTTTTCTTTTGCAGCCCTGAATTGATGACCGGCAGTTGCTTGGCCGTCAGTTGGTCAAGTTCCTTGATTACATCCTCCAACTCATGTCCCAGCGCGTCTGTGCGCTCGGCCTGTGAGTTTGTGGGCTTGCCGTCATAGTTATTTACATCGCCGTAGACAGAGGTCAGGTATTCGCGGATACGTTCTTCGCCGGTGATGGCCCCGCCTTCTTTTGTTGCCACGATTTTTGAGCGTAACGCGTCCACCTGTTGCGAAAAGTGCTGCAGGCTGGTGCGCAAAGAATCACTGGCAGGCAGTTTTGTAGCGCGCGCTGTTGCCGTATCGCGCAGGTTCACCATGTCGTCTACGGCAAAGCTCATGCGTTCCAGCATCTTGTAGAGCTTCATCGCCAGATCAAATTGCTCGCGGCGGTCTTGTTCGTTGTAAGTCGCACGCGGATCCAAGATCAGCTTCAGTTTTGATGTATAGACCTTGTCGCCTTTGGTCATTTTTATGGTGTAAGTGCCCGGCAGGACGCGCGGGCCCGTGGCAGCGCCAAACGCCGCGCTTGCGGCAGGCGGAACTGTTGGCGGTTTGAGCCGCATAGACCATGTAGCGCGATTAATCCCGCGATGCTTGCTGCCGGCAATGGTATCCACCACTTTCCCGTCAGGATCAATGATTTCAATTTTCATGTCCCCAAAAATGTGGCGGGTCCTCTGGTAATAGGTGATGAATGCGTCTGTGGTGCGGCTTGGTCCGGAGAACGTAGCATCGCCTTCCGGCCATCCACCACCGGCGTTGAGGTATTGAATGCTTGTAGAGTCCAGCAGTACTGCTTCCTTAGTCATAAGATCCGGAGTAAGAGCGCGCAGGGAAGAGATGTCATCGATGATCCAGATCCCTCGCCCATGCGTGGCCAATACCAGGTCAGACTCTCGCGGTTGCACCACAATGTCACGCACCGCAACGGCAGGGAAGCCGCTGCCTTTGTATTGCGCCCAGTCCTTGCCGCCATCAATCGAGATCCACAAGCCAAACTCAGTACCCAGGAAGAGCAGGTTAGGATCAACCGTGTCTTCAGTGATCACGTGAGCGTATCCGGTGATGCCGCTGGTATCGCTTACCAGTGGCGTCCAGGTATTACCGAAATCTGTGGTCTTGAAGAGATAGGGCTTCATGTCGCCGAACGTATGGCGATCAAATGTCGCGTAGGCAGTACCTTCATTGAAGCGGCTGGCAATCACCGTGGAGACCCATGAGTTCTTACCCAGACCGGGAACTTTGTCCACTACATTGGTCCAGTGTTTTCCGCCATCGCGCGTGATTTGCAGATTACCGTCATCTGTTCCGGCCCAGATCAACTGGCCATTTTTAGGCGACTCGCTGATGGAATAGATCGACGTATGCATTTCCGCCGCAGAGTTATCTACGGTAATGCCGCCGGACTCCTCCTGCTTTTGCTTTTCTGGATCATTGGTAGAGAGATCGGGTGAGATGCGTTCCCATGAGTGGCCGTGATCGCGCGACCGGAACAGAAACTGAGCGCCAATATAAATAGTGCCCTTTTCATTCGGGCTCATATGGATGGGCGTGTTCCAGTTGAAGTGCAGTTTCTTTTCGTTGTATTGCGGTTGCGGTTTGATGCCTTGGCCGCTGAGCGTGTGGCGATTGACCCTGCTGATCTCTCCGCCTTGTGCTTCCGCATATATGTAGTCCGGGTCAGATGGATCTTCAAATACCCAAAAGCCATCGCCCCCATAGAGATTCTCCCAGCGCGAATTGGTTACGCCACCTGGATAAGAAGAGTCGCCCACCCATGAGCTGTTATCCTGCAACCCGCCATAGACGTGGTATGGGTTCGCATTGTCAATGCTCACGTGATAGAACTGCGCCGTGGGCAGGTTCCACGCGCGCGCCCAGCGTGTGCCTCCATCCACGCTGCTCCAGAAACCGCCATCATCACCGGCGAAAACCTGATTTGGATTGCTGGGATCAATCCATACGGTGTGATGGTCGCCATGTGCGTTGGCGGTAGAACTAAAGCTGCGTCCGCCATCCACGCTGACCAGCAGCACAAGATCAACCTTAAAGAGCTTGTTTTCGTTCTTGGGATCAACAATCAGGTTGGCAAAATAAAATGGACGCCACACCATGTACTGGCTGGCATCGAGCTTTTTCCAACTTTTGCCGGCATCATCTGAACGGTAAAGTGCGCTCTGTTTCGATTCGATCATGGCGTACACCACGTTCGGCTTGGAAGGCGCAACCGCCAGCGCGATTCTCCCGTATGGCTTCTCCGGCAATCCCTGGCTGTTATTCGGTGCGACCTCTGTCCAGTGGTCGCCGCCATCCGTGCTTTTAAACAATCCGCTTCCGGGACCGCCGGAACGGAACGTCCATCCCTGCCGGCGGAAATCCCACATCGAAGCAAAAATCGTCTTCGGTTCCAGCGGGCTGGCTGACAGCATGCCGCACCCGGTTGAACCATTTGTGCCGGCAAGGACTTTCTTCCATGTCGTGCCACCGTCGCTGGTCTTGTAAACGCCGCGTTCATCGTTATCATTCCACAAATGACCGGTTGCGCACGCCAGCACTGCGTTGCTGTCCTTTGGATCCACCAGGATGCGCGCAATGTGCTCTGAATCCTTCAGGCCCATGTTGGTCCAGTTTTCGCCGCCATCAGTTGATTTATAAATGCCGTTCCCGATGGACACGCTGTTTCTAGTCCAACTCTCGCCCGTTCCCACCCATACAATCTTGTGATTGGAGGGATCAATCGTCACTGCACCGATCGACTGCACCGGCTCCCGGTCAAAAACGGGCCTAAACGTGGTAGCGCCATTGATTGATTTCCACACGCCTCCGCTGGCCGAACCGGTGAATACAGTGATCTTGCCGTTTTCATCCACTGCGTCAATTGCTGAAATGCGCCCACCCATGGTGGCTGAGCCAATGTTTCTCGCGGCCAATCCGGAGATAGTTCCAGAATCATATTTCATCGGAGCGGTCGCTTGGGCTGAAGCAACAGGCAGCGTATAGAAACCGAGCAGTAGAACAAGAACACAGATCGTGCCGAAGTGGCGGAAGGGAAGGCGGGCAATCGTCATTATAAAATTTCCTCTTTGGCGTCCGGATGAATGGGTCATTTTGGCGTGTTATTTGGGTGCTGGCTTGGCTGCGGCCGGCGCTGCCGGCATCTTGAAATCGGCATCCTCGATTGGTACATTCGCTTCCATTCTGGTGACCGTGATTTTGCCTCTCGCATCAGGATTATTCTTCGGCCCGCTCTCAATAAAGAAAGGGTACATCACGCCGTTTACCAGCTTGTACGATCCCAGCACCGTCACGCTCTCGCGCACTGATCCGCGGATGAACTGTTGCTTCTCTATCTGGATCTCAATGTATGTATCAGGGTCAAGATAGTAATAGAAGATATCGCCATTCTTCAGCGTGACTTTCAGCTTGTAGGCGTCGTCTCCATCCACCTGATCGTGGCCCAGGTACTCGATTTTGTTGCCCTTGGCCTGTGCATCTACCAGGGGACCATCAAAATCGGCGTCCTCGGCCAGCCCACGTACATCGTCTTCACCCAGCAATTCGGGGTCTTTGCGTCCGCCAAATGGTGAAATCTGCCATCCGTTGGAGCCGTCATAGGCTTGTACCTGTGTCATTCCCTGAACGGAAAAGCTCTCTTTTACCATGTCCGGCCGCTTGTTCACGGTTGCTACAGTAGCTTTGAATCCGCTGGCATCAAAGTTGCCACTCATGCGCATGGACTTGATGGCTTTGATCTTTTCCACGCCGCCTTTGGCTTGAAGGTTCTTGGCCACTAGCTCCTCCGCGGTCTGGGCAACGGCATTCAAAGAGATGAAACAAATCACACTTACCAGGATGTTGCGAATTGCGGTCACTAATTTCTCCTTAATATCTGCGACGAACAAAACTGTCTGGCATTGTTTACTGGATATTCCAGATGGACACTACTCTATGACAAACCCTCTTTAGACCCTGCAATTGGGGTTTTGTTAGCAATGTAGCTGCTTGCTAAAACAGACCCGCGCCAGGTTGAGCGACTTGCTACTATCAAAATCGTCTGATTTTGACTAAGAGGCGTGGCCTGGCGGTCACGCCTCTTCCTTGAAGCAACGTAGAATTTCAGTCCTGATCGTCATCCTCTTCCTGGTTGCCGGTGCTCGCGCTTGAAGCGGCGCCTGCCTCAGGTTTGATCTGGATCGGCCCGCCCGCAAACAGTGTGCTTGCACCATGCTCCGCCGCCTTCTTGTTGAAGGCAGCAACTTCAGTATTCAGGAACGTGTTCACCTGCGCTAGTTGCGTTTCCAGTTCTTTGCGCACTTCGGTGGCTTCCTCAATCAGCAGAGGGCTGGGAGCCTGGCCAGGCCCGCCCATAACGCCGCGCATCACCCCTTGCAAACGATTCTGAAAGCGTTGCAGGTAATGGATGTCATCCTGACTGCCCGGCTGTATGTCATTGTTATAGAGCGGGTCTTCAATTGACGTGATTTTTTTATCAAGCGCCCGTGCTTCTTCCAGTACAGGTTTATAGGAGACGTTGCTTGTGCCTTCCTGGCCTTCTTCTGAAGTCAGCAGCTCCTCCAGGCTGGTGATCTGCTTGTGCAGGCCGCTCAGCCGGTTCAGCGCTTCATGCAGGGCAGAAACTTCATCGCGCAGTTCCAGTCCCAGCTTTAATTGCGCCTCCATGCCTTGAGCGTCAAACTTAAAACGTGGATCGGTCTGTACCACAACCGTCTGCGTCTCCGTTTTGCCATTGACGGTGACCGCAACTTTGTACGTGGCCGGCAGCGCGTTTGGCCCAATGCTGGGATCGAAGAAGAATTCCTGTTCATCCTGTCCTTCCGGAGGAGGCAGGAAATTCAGCTTCTTTGGCCCGTCATAACGCAGGTTCCATGCCACACGATTCAGCCCATACTTTGTTGGCCCAAACATGTTGCGCACCACCTTACCACTGCTGTCAGTCACCGTGATCTTGACAGCAGTTTCGCCGTTGGGCCTGCGGCGTGGCGGTCCACCTGCGTTTTCTTTAATCTCATTTGGCAACCAGTAGGTAATTACGGCGCCGTTCAGTGGATTCGGCGCCACGTATCCGCCGCTGGCAAAACCGTGTTTGTTCCAGTTATGCCAGTTCACGGCCGTGGACAGTGGATAAAGATGGAAGTCGCTGCGCGCCAGTTCCGCGCCGCTTTCTTCCAGGGGCGTTACGTCATCCAGCACAAACAGTCCGCGCCCGTGCGTCGCCACCACCAGGTCATGCGATTTTTTGATGAACTTGATGTCATAAATCGGAACAGTAGGGAAGTTGCTCTTGATCTGCATCCAATGCGCGCCGTCGTCACTTGAATAGAACAAGCTGGTGTCCGTACCCAGCACCAGAAAGCCTTTTTTATTTGGATCTTCACGGATCACGCGCGCAGGATCTTCCTGCGGCAGGCCTGCGGAAATTGATGTCCATGTCTTGCCGCTGTCATGCGTTTTAAAAACGTAAGGTTTGTTGTTTTCAACCTCGTGAAAATCCACCGCTATATACGCCGAGTTGACGTCAGTTGGTGAAGCTTCAATCTGCTGCAGGCGTCCCCACTGCGGCAGGCTCGAAATATTGGTTGTGGCATTGGTCCAGTTCTTGCCACCGTCTCGCGTGACCTGCACCACTCCGTCGTCGGTGCCAACCCAGATAGTTTTTGGGTTCACCGGTGAAATTGATATCGACAGGATCGCGCCTACCGTCTCAGCGCCGCTCAGGTCAAGCCAGATTGGGCCGCCGCTGCTTTGTTGCTTGGTCTTGTCATTGCGCGTGAGGTCAGGACTTATCGGGTTCCAGGTTTTGCCACCATCAGTGGAACGGAACAACACATTGCCGCCAAGATAAACTTCATTGGGATCGGTCATTGAAACCGCGATTGGAGATGTCCAGTTAAAGCGGTATTTCAAATCCGAAGGCTTCATGGACTGAACGCCTTGCAGATACGGGCGGATAAAGTTTGACATTCCAGTGTCAGTGCTTACGCGCTGAATGGATCCGTTCTGCGAATCCGTGTAAACCACATGGGTGTCCTTGCCTCGGGCCGGCACAACATATTCGCCATCGCCTCCGGTAACGGTGTACCACTCAAAGCCGCTGATGCCGCCTCGACTCAAACTATTTGAGGGCCCGCACCAGCCGTTGTTGTCCTGCAATCCACCGCAGAGGTTGTAAGGCGTTTCCTCATCATCCGCCACGGAATAGAATTGTTCGATCGGCAGGTTATCCAGGTAGCGCCATGTCTTTCCTGCGTCGCCGCTCACATATACACCACCGTCATTTCCGTTGATAATCCGGTTCGGGTTTTCCGGATCGATCCACATGGCATGGTGGTCCACGTGGACTCTGGGCGAAGTATTCCGCGCCGTCTTTCCGCCATCTTCAGAAACCATCACATTGAAGGAAAGAAAATAAACTTTGTTTTCATCATTCGGCGCAACCTCCAATTCGCTAAAGTAAAATCCGCGTGCCGCCAGATTGTGGTTGTTGCTCACCATCCGCCAGTGATCGCCCAGATCATTCGTGTCGTAGAGCGTGCCTTTTCTGTTTTCCACCAGCGCATAAATATGCCGGGGATTGGTAGGAGCGGCGCTCAAACCGATGCGTCCAGTGGGCTCGGTCGGCAGACCTTCTGTGAGCTTCTTCCAGGTATTGCCGCCATCATTTGACCGGAAGATACCGCCGCTCGTCCCTCCGGAATCAAGCGCCCAGGGATAACGCCGCACGCGCCACATTCCGGCAAACAATACCATGGGATTGCCGGGATCCATGATCAGCGAACTCGCGCCTGTGTCTTCGTCCACAAACAGCACTTTCGACCAGGTTTTGCCGCCATCCGTTGTGCGGAAGACGCCGCGCTCGGCATTTGGCCCCCACGCGTGGCCAAGTACGCCGACGAACACCGTGTTCGGATCGCGCGGATCAATTGCGATGTTCGAAATCTGCCCTGCATCTTTCAGCCCCATGTTTTTCCATGTGGCGCCGCTATCAGGCGAGAAAAAGATGCCTTTGCCGGTAATCACGTCATTGCGAATGTTCTTCTCACCTGTTCCCACCCAGACCAGGCTTGGGTTGGAAGGAGCCAGCGCAATCGCGCCAATGGAAGCGGTGGATTCTTTCTCAAAGATCGCCTTCCATGAGAGGCCGCCATCCTGCGTCATAAAAACTCCGCCGCCTGCGGCACCCACGTAATAGATGTTGGGCTTGCCGGGAATGCCAACTACAGACGTGACCCGCCCTCCGCCAACCGCGGGACCAAGATTGCGGAACTTCACGTTCTCCAGAGGGTCTTTGGATTTGTTGTCCTCAAGCTTTGTTGCTGTCGTGGATGCCGCAGCTATGTCGCCGTCGGATGTCTTTTTATTCGTTTGCTGCACACCCGGATTAGTGCCTGAGTTTTTTCTGGTTCGGTCGCCCGTCTTGGTCTGCCCCATCAGCAAACCCTGCAATGCCACGGCGACAAACAAAACGAAAATTGATTTAAAGAATGTTTTCATGGATAAACTCCTGCGGATAGTGAGGAAGGCTGACCGCGAATCATAACGCAAACATAGGGGCATTGTACAAGCCTTGGGTCCTTTAAAAATGGTACAGTTTACGTGATCGCGTCTAAGCGATTATAGCCGTTGCATCTGCCTCAGTGGAATGCAGTTGCATTGCGAAAAGCTTTCAGTACTGAACGCAAAATTTTGAAGAAGGAAAGACGATGAAGAAGATTTTCATTTCAGTGATTGCTGCATCCCTTATCTCTACTATCGTTCAGGCCCAGCAGCATGAGGCTGACCGCCTGCGCCATGCCGGTGAAGTTCTGCTGGAAATCCTGAACATCCCGGACAATATCCCCAAGCCAGTGCTGGATAAATCCGAATGCGTCATCGTGATCCCCTCGGTGAAAAAGCTTGCCATTGGGATCGGGGCGAACTACGGACGCGGCGCCATGACTTGCCGTAGCGGCAAGAGCTTTACCGGCGCGTGGGGGCCTCCGGCCATGGTGGCGCTGGAAGGCGGCAACATTGGCTTCCAACTCGGCGGACAGGCGACTGATTTTGTGCTGCTCGTCGTGAATCCCAAGGGCATTGATTCCATTCTCAGGAGCAAAGTTAAGCTGGGAGCCGATGCCGCGGCCGCAGCCGGCCCCAAAGGCCGCGATGCGCAGGCCGCAACCGACATCCTGATGCACGCCGAGATTCTCACGTACTCTCGCTCACGCGGGCTTTTTGCCGGCATCTCTCTGGATGGCTCAACCTTGCGTCCTGACAACAGCGCTACAGAAAAAGTCTATGGCCGGAAAGTCTCTGCGCGCGATGTGGTTCTGGGCCACAAAGTGGGAACCCCTGCGGCCGGAAGACTTATGGTGAATGCCTTGCAGAAGGCTTCTCCCAGGAACCTGTCGGATCCAAAGTCGCTCCAGGAAGCAGGAGCTGAAGGAAAAAAATAGCCATCATGCGCTTACCATCAAAAATAGGCTTTGCGTTTTTTGTGCTCGCCGCTCTTGTTTGCTTTGGCGCTGCCGATGTCTCTTCCTATCAGAAATCGGTGGACAAGTGGCGGCAGGACTATGAAACAAAACTTAAAGCCGACGATGGCTGGCTTACAGTTGCGGCCCTGTTATGGCTGCATGAAGGAACAAACCGCTTTGGCTCCGCTGCAGGCAATGACATTGTGCTGCCATACAGCTATGTTCCAGCCACAGCCGGCACTTTTGATCTACATCAAGGCAAGACCATAGTGCACGTGAACCCCGGCGTGCCAATTACTCTGGCGGGCAAGCCTGTGGAGAGCATGGAATTGCGTCCCGATTCAAAACAGGACAGGCTGGCCATTGGCGACCTGGTTTTCTTTGTTCACGCCAGCGGAACCCGCTACGCCATTCGAGTAAAAGACAAGAACAACCCACTGCGCAAAGAGTTCAAGGGACTGCATTGGTTTCCGGTAAATGAAGCTTATCGCTTCAATGCGCGTTATGTGGCCTATCCTTCACCGCGCGAAGTTCAGGTTGAAAACATGCTTGGTGATCGTGGTTCTGCTTACCTGGCGGGCTATGTGGCTTTCACCATGAATGGCAAAGAGTACCAACTCGATGCGGAAGACAATGGCGATGGCAGCCTTTTTATTGTGTTTCGCGATCTTACCAGCAAGACCTCCACGTACCCGGCAGCGCGCTTTCTCGATACTGATCCGCCCAGGAACGGAAAAGTCGAAATCGACTTTAACAAGGCTTACAACCCGCCGTGTGCTTACAATCCTTACGCAACGTGCCCGCTGCCATCGGAGAAAAACCGTTTACCGGTGGAAATTCCCGTGGGTGAGAAGCGCTACCACTAGTCGTGCGTTTGTTACACTTTCACGCATGGCCCAGATCGCATACCTTGAATGCACCAAGTGTGGAGAACATCTCAGCGGCGCGCAGCCGCAAACCGTCTGCCCAAAAGACGGCGGCTCTCTTTACGTGCGCCTTGATCTTGCCGCACTGAAAGGCAAGTTCACACCTGATTCACTCCGTGGACGCCCCGCCACAATGTGGCGCTACCATGAAGTCCTTCCCGGCGACACGCCTGTTACTCTGGGCGAGGGCTTTACGCCCATGCTCCCCAGCCGTGACAATCCAAATGTTTATATAAAAGATGAAGGGCTGAATCCGACCGGCTCATTCAAGGCGCGCGGCCTATGCGCGGCTGTGACCATGGCAAAGCAATATGGGTTGAAGAAATTGGCCGTTCCTTCCGCCGGCAATGCCGCCAGTGCTCTTGCGGCTTATAGCGCCGCGGCTGGGATTGAAGCCCACATCTTTATGCCCAAAGATGTGCCGCTGGCCAACTTTGTGGAATGCAAGGCGTATGGCGCGCACGTCACGCTGGTGGATGGGCTGATTTCTGACTGCGCCAAGATGGTGAATGAACGCAAACAGGCCGAAGGCTGGTTTGACATCTCAACGCTGAAAGAACCTTTCCGCGTTGAAGGCAAGAAGACCATGGGTTATGAAGTCGCAGAACAACTCAACTGGGAATTGCCCGATGCCATTTTTTATCCCACCGGCGGCGGCGTGGGGCTTATCGGTATGTGGAAGGCTTTCGACGAAATGGAGCAGCTTGGCTGGTTCAAGCCGGACGGCAAGCGCCCGAAGATGATTGCCGTGCAAGCTGAAGGTTGCGCGCCGGTGGTGAAAGCATGGAATGAACACAAGCCTGTGGCTGAGGTGTGGCAGAACGCACATACATCTGCCGCAGGGCTGCGCGTGCCCAAACCATATGCCGACTATATTGTTCTCGATATTCTCAAGCAGAGCGGCGGCGCTGCCGTTGCTGTCTCTGACGCACAGATATTCCAGGCCGTGCAGGAATGGGCGAGCCGCGACGGCGTATTCGCTTCACCGGAAGGCGCAGCCTCGCTCGCCGCATACAAGATTCTGCTGGAACAAAAATTCCTGAAGCCGACCGACAGAGTCGTGCTCTTCAATACCGGCTCTGGCCTGAAATACATTGACGTTACGGCGCAGGCGTTGAAGATCAGCGTCTAGAATTTTCTTTCATCCCGAAGCGGAGCGAGGGATCACTATCGCAACCAAGAAGTTCATGGCAATTGTTTGGCCTTTTTTGTCATCAGATATATTCGCGGCTAGAATTTTGTTGTAGCAGGACACTCTTGCTTCGCTCGGGGTTGCAGAAAATCATGACTGACCGCCTCTATTATCACGATTCTTTCCTCTTTGATTTCGATGCTCGCGTTGTCGAAGCGCAAGACAGCGGTGGAAGGACGGCAATTGTCCTGGACTGCACGGCTTTTTATCCGACCAGCGGCGGCCAGGTGCACGACATCGGCGTGCTCACAGCCGAAGGCAGCCAGATTGCCGTCAACGAAGTTGCCGATGATGAAGCCGGACGGATTCTGCACTTCACCTCTGCGCCGCTCCCAGCAGGAACTCAGGTCCACGGCAGCGTGGATGCTTCGCGTCGCCGCGACCATATACAACAGCATTCAGGCCAGCATGTGCTTTCCGCAGCGTTCATTAAGCTTTTCAATATGCCTACCGTCAGTTTTCACATGGGCGAGGAAAGCTGCACCATTGATCTGGAGACTGCCAGTCTTTCCGCCGCGCAAGCTGAGAAAGCGGAATATTTATCCAATGAGGTAATTGCCGAAGACCGTCCAGTTGGTATTCGGTTTGTGCCGCTGGAAGAAGCAAGGCAGCTCGGCTTGCGCAAGCTTCCACCCAAGCAGACTGGCGATTTGCGCTTGATCGACATTACTGATTTTGATCTCACTGCCTGTGGCGGAACGCACGTACGCTCAACCGGACAGATCGGCAGCATCCTGCTGCGCAAGATTGAAAAAGTAAAGCAGGGTCTGCGTGTGGAGTTTGTCTGCGGAATGCGCGCGGTAAATGTAGCTCGACGCGACTACACCACGCTCACCGAAGCGGCGGCGCTCTATTCCAGCCATATCTATGATGTGCCGGAGCAGATTCGCAAGTCGCTCGTAGAATCCAAAGCCGCCGGCAAAGCTCAGCACAAGCTGCTGGAAGAGTTGGCGGAATTTTATTCTGAACGTATGCTGGCGCAGTCTGAGGGTGCGCGGCAGGTAATTGCGCAGTTCTTTCCTGAGCGGGATGCGATTTTCATCAAGCTGCTGGCGCAGAAACTTACGGCCGGTAAGTCAAATATCGTCGCGCTGCTGGGATCAGGAGTTGGTCAGCCTACCTTGGTCTTTGCGCAAAGCCCCGGCCAGAAAACCAACATGGGCCAGCTTATGAAAGATGTCATGGCCCAGCTTGGCGGTCGGGGAGGCGGTTCTGCCGATATGGCGCAAGGCGGATTGCAGGCTGGATCAAATGCTTTTGCAAGCATCACTTCGCTATTGCAGGAAACTGCCCGCAAGCTCTAACGTGCTCACTCTTAGCGCGCACTGTTGTCAACTCTTCGCCTGCGGTTATACCGCATGGCGATGTTCATAAAGATGTTTCCATTGTCCGTGTCAAAGCACATGACCAGCGCTTCCTGCTCTTCGCTGCTCTTTTCTCCTAGTTCATCGGCATGGATCACGGGTGGAAAAATTTTGAATCGGAATCCCTGGTCGTTGAGCGTGGTGATGGCGCTGCCAATCACCATGTTGGCCAGTTCGCACACGGTCTCTCGCGCTACTTCATCGCTTTGCGGCATGGGCGATCCGGCGAGATAGCTTGCCACTTTGGCGGCAGTCGGCGGGTCAATATCGAAGATGACGCGGCCTTCGATGTCGCCTTTGATCGTGACCATGGAAGCGATGCCTTTGCGGCGATACGCTTCTTCGTCCATGGTTACGTCGCCAATGCGCGTGGGACATTGCAGCGTCTCCGCCAGCACCGCATCTGCGGCGTTGATGAACGGTTGAATGAGTTCAATCTTCATCGCTTTAGTTTTCCTGGGCTGCGGGCGTAGCCACGGCCGCGTCATCACCCATTACATACTTGATGACTTCGTAAAGAATTTCCGATTTCACCGGCTTCTGGACAAAATGACGCGCGCCTTTTTGTAGCGCAGCCACAATATTTTCCTGGTAGCCAACGGAAGAAACCATGACAATGCGCGCAGCCGGATGCGAGCGGACAATACGCTCCGCTGCCTCAATGCCTTCCATCTGCGGCATGGTGATGTCCATCAGCACCATATCAGGCGTAGTTCGGTCGTATTCGGTGATGGCAGTGCAGCCATCGCCGGCTTCACCAACAATTTCACCACCGAAAGCTTCCACCATCTTGGCTACGTTCTTGCGCGCGAAGACGGAATCATCCACCACCAGATAACGGATCGGCTTACCGTCTTTGCGAATCAGAATTGGAAATGTTTCCATACTTATTCTCCTTGCAGCTCCAGCTAAACTTGTACAGCTCGACCAATCTTTTCAGGGTTGCATTGCATGGCCAGCGTGTTGGCCAGCATGTCCAGCGGGACAACGCGCATGGCATGCCCGCGTTCAATGGCGGCCTTCGGCATGCCGAAAACCGTGCAGGAATCTTCACTCTGCGCGATTGTGAGTGCCCCTGCGTTTTTCATCAATCCCAGACCTTCTGCTCCGTCATCGCCCATGCCGGTCATTAATATTCCAACCGCACGGCTGCCAAACTCAACGGCCACGGAACGGAACAGAATATCCACTGACGGCCTATGGCCGTTCATTTGTGGCTCATCGGATAACACCACCGTGTTGCCCAACGGCAATCGCCGGACTTTAATGTGGCGGTTACCCGGACAGATCAGTACACGTCCCGCAATCAGCAGATCGCCCGATTGCGCTTCTTTCACGTCAATAGCGCATGATTCATCCAGCCGGCGGGAAAACATCTCAGTAAAACCTTCCGGCATATGTTGCACCACCACAATGCTTCCGGGAAAGTCTCCCGGCAGTTGCTGCAAAAGGTATTGCAGCGCGTTAGGGCCTCCGGTGGAAATGCCGATCGCGAGGATCTTGGTAGGCTCACGGCGCGGCCGCAATGCTGATTTGTTCGGCTTGGGCCTGTCGAGTATCGCCGGCGCAGTCGTATTGCGCATTTTGCTGCGGGCAGCTACCTTGATCTTGTTAATCAGGTCCAGGGAAATTTCATCCATGTGTGCGGACACTGCATCCCGAGGCTTAGCCACAAAATCGAAGGCTCCCAATGCGAGCGCTTTGAATGTCGCGCCTGCTCCCTCAGTAGTCAGTGCGCTCACCACAATCACCGGAACGCGGAAGCGTCGCGTGATCTGGCGCAGTGTTTCCAGGCCATCCATGCGCGGCATTTCCAGATCCAGCGTTACAACGTCAGGACGCAGGTCTTCAATTTTCTTGAGCCCAAATGCGCCGTCCATCGCCGTTCCCACCACTTCGATCTCACTGTCCCGGGCAAGGATCTGTGGAATCATCTTCCGCATCAGAGCGGAATCATCCACCACCAGGACTCGTAATCTGTTACTCATGCTGTGGCCCCCACCATCTGTAACCTGCCGAGCTTTGCAACTACACTTGAAAGATTCAGGATCAGTACCACGGTGCCATCGCCCAAAATGGAAGCCCCGCTGACCAGGTCAGTGGCCACCAGATGATCGTCCATGGCCTTGATCACTAATTCCTCTTCGCCTACCAGTTGATCCACTACCAGCCCGAACTTACGTTCATTGGCGGAAATGACAACTACGAACATCTTTTCTGTTTCTGATTGTTCCTTTTCCAGCCGATGAAGGTGCAGCAACGTGAGCACCTCATTGCGTAGTTGCATCACATCGTGCTGGTCCACCCGATGCAGCGCGCCCTGCGTGGTCCGCGTGATCTCCACCACTGAAGCCAGAGGGACCGCATACAAACGGTCTCCCACGCGGAATAACAATGCTTTGATGATGGCCAGCGTGAGTGGCACCTTCAAATAGAATGTGGTCCCTTTTTTCGGAGCTGTACGAATAGTGACTGAGCCCTTCAGCTTTTCCAGAACGGTCTTTACCACATCCATGCCTACACCACGTCCGGAAATCGAAGTTACTTGTTCAGCGGTGCTGAGCCCGGGATGGAAAATCAGGTTGTTGATGTCGGCTTCGCTAAGGACTGCTGCGTCGCCTGCTTTCAGAACGCCGCGTTCGATTGCTTTAGCGAGCAGCCTGTCCCGGTCAATGCCATGCCCGTCGTCGGTTACTTCAATTACGATCTGGTTGCCCTGGTGGTATGCGTCAAGCATCACCGTGCCCTGCGCCGGCTTGCCGTCATTGATCCGCTCCGCGGGAGATTCAATGCCATGGTCCACCGCATTGCGTACAAGGTGGGCCAGAGGCTCGGCCAGCATATCCAGAATGCTCTTGTCCAGATCGGTATCCTGGCCGGTAACCATCAGATTGACTTCTTTACCGCACGATTTGGCAACGTCACGGACCACTCGCGGAAATCTGCGGAAAAGATGCTCCACCGGTACCATGCGGATCTTCATCACCGATTTTTGCAGATCGTTCATGATGCGGGCCTGGAATGCCATAGCGTCAGAAAAGCGCATCTTCAGCGCGTCCTTGGGATAACGCTTATCAAATTCGTTGATGGCCTGGTGCAACATGCTTTTGGCGATAATCAGTTCGCCTACTAAATTCAAAACCGAATCAATCTTTTCTGCGTCAACGCGCAGCAGCGTTTCTGACATGCTGGCGAAACTCGTTGATTGTGCATCCACTGGCATGGGTGAAGGAGCACTTTCCATCTGTATCGCATGGGCTGCTTTGGTAGCCGCCTTTTGGACGGGAGGCTCAGGTGACGGCATCTCTTCTGCATGAATTGCCACTTCAGCGTCATCTTCGACGGGTGCCGTTACGTGCTGCACGATGTCGAGCACATCGTCTGCCGGTTCCTGTTGGAGCGTAGCTTTCTGTACCAGGATTTCCGCAACTACAGAAGGGATGCGGCATTTTTTGACTATCCATTTTTCAGCGTGCTCACTGGAAATAGCTGCTTCAACCACGTCAAGATCATTGCTGAGAGAGCTTTGGTCCGGTGCGATTGCAAGAAGCCTTCCGCACTCCTGCAATACATTGCGAATGAGCTGCATGGCCGCGCCGCGCATGGGGCATTGCGGCTCAATGGAGAATGCCACGTTAAAAACGTTTTCTCCGCGCGTGAGAGCATCTGCAACCACGATCTGCTCATATTCGCTCCAAACAAAGCGTGCCTGTAACTTGTAAGGGACATTGCTGGCCGGCTTGCGCGTAAGCAAAAGAATCTGTTGTTTGAGTTCTTCTCCCGCGGGTGGCTGCATGCTGCCGCGATAAGCGGAAAGCATGGAACTGAATGTGTCAGCAGCAATCAATACCACTTCCGCCAGCGCTGTTTTGCTCAGGGCTGCAATATCAGGCCGCAAAACCTCTTCCAGTGCATGAGCCAGCTCACTTAACTCCGTATAGCCGCAGGCAGCTGAGTCGCCCTTCAGCGTATGGACCGTGCGGCGCACCTGGCGTAATACTTCTTGATCTTCCGGACGCTTTTCCAACTCCAACCCTTCTTCATTGAGCGTCTGCAACAATTCTGTTGCGGTCTCAAAGAAGAGTTCGCGGAGTTCTGAAGCGTGATCGTCAGGGAAGAAGTTCACCCTGTCACCTCAATGCGCTGGTATGCGGTGCCGTTGTTTTGGTGCACCATCTTGTACTTATCGGAAAGGCCAAAGAGGCTTTCCGCGTGCCCGATAAACAGATATCCCTCAGGGTTCAGGCAACGATAAAGTTTTTCCACCAGCCGCTTTTGCTCCGCCTCATCGAAATAAATCATCACGTTGCGGCAGAAGATAACGTCATTGCGCTGAGGCAGGAATTCCGTTTTCAGGTTATGGAAATCAAAATGGACAAGGTCTTTCAGCCCGCGCTTAACTGCATAGCGGTCGCCCACCTTGTCGAAGTAGCGCAAACGGAATGCATAGTCCACTACTTCCATCTGATTTTCCGGATAGATGCCTTCCTGCGCGGCGCGCAAAACAGAATAGTTAATGTCTGAAGCCAGGATCTCGACCTTCCACGGCGGTGGGATCAGCGGCTTGGGGCTGGGCATTTCAAAAGGAAGCGGATTGCGCAGATAGTAGTAGGCCAGCGCGTCACACACTTGCATGGCCATCGTGTATGGTTCCTGCCCGGTAGAGCATCCGGCGCACCAAAAGCGCAGGCTCCAATCGCGGCGTTCCTGCTTGCGCCGCAACAGCTCTTCCAAAATCGTTTTCTGGAACAGTTCAAGCTGCGGTTTGTTGCGGAAAAAGCTGGTTTCGTTCACGGTAAGGTTTTCCACCAGCGCGCTCAGTTCCGCCTTCCCCTGGTAACTGGTGAGCAGGCGATAGTAGGCGTAAAACGTGTCCAGCCCGCAGATTTTCAGCCGGCGCTGTAAACGGTCCTGTAGAAAGTGCGCCCGCCGTTCGTCGAAATACATGCCGCATTCCTGGTACACCAGGGTTTGCAGCAGCTTGTACTCTGGTTCACTGATCTGGATTGCAACACTCGGTGTGGCCATTGGTTTCCGCTCTGGTCCTTGCTGCTTATAATCCCGCTGAGGCCGCTGCAGCACGGGGTTCCACCACTTCACCCATCCGCCGCAACTCGCCTTTTTGCAGGATCCGGTTCAGGTCTATCAGTATGATCAGCCGGCCGTTTAATTTGCCAACGCCGGTTACATAGTTCAGCTCGCCCTGCTCAAAAACGGGCGGCAGCTCAACATCGCTTTCCGCAATCTTGAGAACTTCAGACGCGCTGTCCACGATCAGCCCCACCATCTTTCCGTGTACCTCGGTCACCAGTATTCGGTTTTTTTGGGTGGGCTTAGTCTCTTTCTCTCCAAAACGCCGCCTCAGATCCACGACAGAAACGATCTTGCCGCGCAAATTAATCACTCCCTGGACAAAGCCGGGCGAATCCGGAACGGAGGTAATCTCAGGCACGCGCACGATCTCATGCACCAGTGAGATCGGGACGCCAAATACCTCGCGCCCTACGCGGAAGCCGACAATGTGTAGTTCCTTTGACACTTGGGTCTCCTTCCGCGCCTAGTTGTAATTTGCGCCCGCCGTGGCGTATTGCGCCTGGGCCGTGCGGCCGCGGTCCTCACCTCGGCGTTGCGGAGCGCTGTTTTCACGGGCCGTCATGTTTTCCAGCACAAAGCGGTCCATCGCCTCCAGCATGGAGCGCGACATCTTTGACATCTGCTCTGCTGAAGCAGCCAGCTCAGTTGAGCCTGACGATGAACGCTGCACCAGTTCGCGCATCTTTTCCATCGCCCTTACCACTGCCTGCGCTCCTGACGCCTGCTCTTCAACGGAAGAGTTGATCTCATGCGTGATTTCGTTCAGACGTGTTGTGGCCTTCGCGATCTGTGAGGAACCGTGAGACTGCTCATTGGTGGCTGCGCCAATCTCCTGCGCGAATTTATAAACTTCTGAAACCACGCTGGAAATCTTCTTCAACGCGCCGCTCAGGTCGCCACCCAGCGAGATGCCCTCATTCACAATGCTGGTGCTCTTTTCCATGTTGTCCACGGCCTTGCGGGCTTCCTTCTGAATACTCTGGATCAACTCGGAAATCTCACGGGTGGATTGGGCCGACTTTTCCGCCAGCTTGCGGACTTCATCAGCGACAACGGCAAATCCCAGGCCATGTTCACCGGCGCGGGCAGCTTCAATCGCTGCGTTCAGCGCCAGCAGGTTGGTCTGTTCAGCCAAGTCATCTATAACTTCAATGATCTTGCCAATGTCATCAGCCCGCTGTCCCAGTGCTGAAATGATTTCTGCGGAAGAACCAATGGAAGCATTGATACGGCTCAGGCCGTCTGTGGCCTTTTCCATTGTGTTGATGCCGTTGTGGACTTCATCTCGCGAACGCTGTGAAATATCGAGCAGCACCTTGGCTGTGTCCGCTACGCGCTGGATTGAAGCAACCATTTCATCAATGGAAGCGGAAGTCTCGCTCACGTTGGAAGCCTGCATCTGCGTGCTCTTGACCATGTTCTGCACGTTGATGCTCATCTCATGCATGGTGCTGGTGACTTCATCGATTGCAGAAGCTGCCTGCACGCTGATTTTGGCGGATTCGTCAGAGGCAGATGCCACCTGGTTCGAGCCGCTGGCCACTTGGGCGGCGCTGTCGCGCACATTCTTCACCAGGTTACGCAGCCCCAGGGTCATTTCACGGAAGGCCTTGCCCAGCGTGTCCCGCGAAGAACGTGGGTTGATCTCCACTGACAAGTCGCCGCCGGCAATCGCTTCAGAAATGCCCGCCATCTCGCGCAGGTAAAGGACCATGTTGTTGAAAGTCTTTGCCAACTGCGCTATTTCGTCCTCGCCTGAGATTTCCACTTTCTGCTCCAGGTCCCCAGTATCGCCAATTTGTCTGGCAACGTTGATCAGTTGAGAAAGAGGAGCAGTGATACTTTTCGCCACGCGCCATGCGATGGAGCCGGCCAGCAGGATGACCATGACCAATCCGCCCAGGGTAACCAGCGTAATGAGCATAGCGGCATCGCTATCGGATTCTTCCGCAGTGGCATTGGCATTTTTCATGATTGCGTCAAGCTGTTGCAGCGGCTGTTCTTCTCTTTGCTTTTGTTCCGGAGTCGGTGTGGCCTGAAGATAGGCAATTTGCAGCTCCGCGACTGTGGCGCTGCCGGTATCTACCTGCCGGCGTTTTTCCATCAGCGGTGCGGCGAAGGTCCGGCTCCATTCGTGTTCCGAATCGCCCAATTGCTCCAGCAGTTGGCGCGCCTTCGGGTTGTCACCCATCGCTGTGCCATTGTCCTTGATTTCATTGATCAAGCTCTCGACTTCACTCTGGCCGCGTGCAAGGGAATCAGCTTCTCGCCGGTCGCCATTGAGGAGAAAATTTCTAAGAAAGAGACGGTTCTGGTTTCTCGCCTTGTCCAGCTTGGACAGGCTTTCCACCATCGTGATCGACCTCTTGTAGAGCAATCGGGTAGTCTGCTCATGCCGGACGGCCGCCCAGTTCACAAGAAAGGCCACCACCACGATGACCATGATCAGGCCAAAGCCCATATAGAGCTTGCCGGCAATAGTTTTGTTCATACGCATGTTTCGAACCTCAACGGCCGTTTCTGCATGACACGGCTCGTGTTCTCTTTCCATCCATGTCGAACTCTGCTCGCAATCCCAAACCCCTGAAATTTCTGGGCTGCGTTTTCAAGACACAGCTCCCCCGGCAGGGAATGCAAGCGGCTAGATAAAAGCAATGTCATGGCCACCAACGGGTAGGACTAGCACCTTCGGTACCTGAGGATATTAAAAAACGATAGGAATCAATCACTTACACTTACCGCATGTGGTAGGGGGAGCCAATAAATCCAGCAATTTCTCTGAGTTACGTCTCATGCGACCGCTACTTGACGGCTCTTGATCTCATAGTGAGATGACCTCTAAGGGCTGTTATCAGTGTTGTCCTGGTGATTCTGGCGGGTTAATTCCTTATTGACTCAAAATGAGATTCCAGAGTACCTTCAGGCATAACTTCAGAAAAAATGAGACCGATCCCCAAAACGAGACGAAATCGTCCCCGGCCATCTGCGCGGACTGCGTCATGTATGGATGGCGTGCTTGAGGCTTGTGCTCAATTGAAGTCGTTTGGACAAGCGTCAGCCCTGCGGCAGCACATTACCGAATCAGCCAGAGACATTTTTCAAGCAGTGATGACTGGAATTATGGTGCGGGAAGGTGAAAGCTTCCTGCCTGAAGCAATTTGCAGTGATGTGGATGAACCCGCCGATGAGAAGGCCCTGCTGGAGCATGTACGCTCATTCGCTGCCCAGGCGATGGAACAAAAACGTTTGCTCAGCTTCCGTTTTTCCTATCGATCTGCAGGCGGCGAGTCTGTTACTCATGGATTGGCGCAACCTATGGCCACAACGGAGACTGCGGCTGTGCTGCTTGCAGTGCGTAACAATGCTTTCTCTGATGCAGACGTTTCCGCGTTTAGCGTTTTGGGAAATATGGCCCACCAGGCGCTGGAAAATTCCGAGTTGCGTGGCCTTTACTCAGGGCAGAAACAGGAACTTGATCAACTGCTGGAAATCTCTGCCGAACTTGGCGCTAGCTCGCAGTTGGAAAGCTTTCTTCCCCGTTTTGTGGTGCGCGCCGCCGACTTTCTTTGCTTCTCTCGTGCTTTTGTGGCGCTGGTAGATCACAGCGAATGCCGTCTGCGCTGGGGCGCAAACAAGGGAACGCCGAACCGGCTGGAGATTGATATTTCAGCTGTAGCTAAACGCGCAATTGATTCTCGCAGCCCGCATCTCTGTGATGACATAAATCAGCTTCCACAGAATGAGAAGATGCAATTGCGGCGCTGGGAATCTGATCTGCAGCAGTATCTTGGAATACCGTTGATAACTGCCGATGGCCGTCCGCTTGGCGTGCTAGGATTGCTGGACAAAAAGAACAAAGCACGCATTGCGCCTGAAGACGTGCACCGGGCCCGCGTTTTAGGCGCTGAAATTACGTTGGCTCTGGAAGCAGCCCACAATCTCCAGCTTTCCGATCAGCACCGCAAACGCACAGAAGATCTGATGGAGATGGCGCTGGACCTGGGATCGGCCTTGCGCCTGCCGGATTTTGTGAAGAATTTCACTGAGCGTGTGGCTGCCATGATCGGCGCGCGATCTGCCATCCTGTCGCTGGCCCAGGGCAACAAGGTTGAGAGTGTGGGATTTTTTGGACCACGGCCTGACCGCGACCTGCAACGCAAGCTGAACGCTGCTTTTTCTGAGTATGCCGAACGTCATCCTGATCTAAAAATCACTGGCAGCGGTGTACAAGCATTGGGAGCGGACCTGGTGGCAGCTTGCGGCTGGCAAAACCTGACTCTGGTACGGCTCGAAGGCACAGAAAATGATCTGCTCGGCATTCTGGCGCTTGCAGACATTACTCGTGAACTGATGCCTAACGATCTCAATCTGCTTCAGGCGTTAATTGTGCATGCTTCGGTGGCGCTGGAGAACTCGCGGCTTTTCACAAGAATCACGCAGTCCAGCCGCCAATGGGCGGAAATTTTTGATTCCATTTCTGATTTCATTGTGGTGCACGACGAACAGTTTGAAGTGCTGCGCGTCAATAGGTCGCTGGCGGAATTCATTGGTGTGCGCCCGGCAGAATTGATTGGCTTGAGCATGCGCGCCCTGGTCTCGATTGCATCCGATTCTCCCCAGCCCTGTCCTTTCTGCCGTGCTGAAAACGAGTCCGACGAATATCTGCATCCTGTACTGGAGCGTACATACCTGGTTTCCAGTTCCCGTATCCACGGCGCGTTGGATGAAGGGCTGCAGACGGTCCATGTGCTGAAGGACATTACCGATCGCCGCGAAGCCGAGCAGCGCTACCGCGAGCTGTTCGATAACGTGCAGGAAGGCGTTTTCTTTGCTTCGCCTGAAGGCCATTTCATTGAGGTCAATGATGCTTTGGTACGTATGCTGGGTTACCAGACGCGCGAAGAGGTATTGAAGCTCGATCTCCAGACACAGGTGTATGTTTCCGCCGAGCAGCGCGATGAAATCACTCGCCAATTAAGTGGCAAGGGCGCGATTCGCAACTTTGAAGTCACACTTAGTCGCCGTGACCGCACCATGATTCATGCATTGGAAAATGCCTTTGTGGTCAAGGATGGCCAGGGCAAGATCATGCAATATCGCGGCGTGTTTCTTGACATCACAGAGGTTAAAAATTTTCAGGCGCAATTGCAGCGGGAGCGCGACTTCACCAGCAAGATCCTCAACAACACGCAAACCATGATCGTAGTGGCAGATACCGCCGGCTTGATCAGCTACGCTAATCAGCGCGTCTATGAAGGTGGCGGCTTTGATCAGCATGAACTGGTCGGCAACCGTCTGGACAGGATCGTCTCTTTCTCGCACAAGAAAGCCTTTGCGGAAGCCTTTGACGCCAGCCTGCATGGCTTGCAATCAGACAATCTTGAGCTCATGATCACGCGCGGCAACGGCACACAGGGCAAATTTTCCGTGAACCTGAGCCCTATGCGCGACGACCGTGGCGAGGTAAGCAGTGTGGTTGTCCTGATGACCGATATCACCGATACCTCCATGATTCAGGCCAAGCTGATGCACACGGAAAAGATGGCTGCTGTTGGACAGCTTGTCTCCGGCGTGGCACATGAAGTCAATAATCCTCTTACGGCGATTATGGGTTTTTCCGATCTCCTGATGGAAAACCCGGAAGTGCCGGGCAGCGCCCGCAAAGACCTTCAGGTAATTCTGGAAGAAGCACAGCGAACCAAAGAGATCGTGCAGAACCTGCTCAGTTTCGCCCGCCAGCGGCCTCCGCAGCGCCAGCCGCTCCAACTCAACAACATTTTGCGCAAAACCATCGCGTTGCGGTCCTATGACTTTGCCAACCATGGTGTGCAGATCGTGGAGAAATTTGACGAGCGCCTGCCCGAGTTGATTGGCGATTCGCACCAGTTGCAGCAGGTTTTCCTTAATATCCTGAACAATGCTTATGACGCGGTGCAATCGGCCGGACGTCCGGGACTGATTGAGATTGAAACCATTCACGATGGCGGTTGGGTGGAAGTCCTCTTCCGCGACAATGGGGAAGGTATACAGCATCCGGAGCGGATCTTCGATCCGTTCTTCACCACCAAAGAAGTAGGGCAGGGAACCGGACTCGGTTTGAGTATCTGTTACGGCATTGTGCGTGAACATGAAGGCGAAATCCTATGCGCCAATAATCAAGAGACACATGGAGCCACCTTCAGCGTGCGTCTGCCTGTCCGGACCAGGACCGATTTAAAGTTGGTTGTCGCGGTAGGAGCGAAACAATGAATGCCGGCGCAGCCACGGTCGCACACTTGCCGCTTCTGCTGATTGAAGACGAACAGTCTGTCATGGACTTCATTCGGACGGCGCTGGAACGCAGCGGTTATGCCTGCAGTACCGCCAACTCCGCAGCTGAAGGCATCCGGGTGCTGGAAACAGGCCATTTTGGCGGCGTCATTTCCGATATGCGCACGCCAGGCGGCGCCAGCGGCGCTGACGTGCATGCATGGATTATTGCCCATCGGCCTGAGTTAAAAGAACGCATGTTGTTCATCACCGGCGATACCGTGAATGAGCACACGATGAAAGCGCTCCAGAGCACCGGCGTGCCATATATAGAAAAACCTTTCCGCGTACAGGAACTGATCAACATAGTGGAAAAGATTTTTGGGAAAGCTGAATGACGCACGACGCTAAAGTCCGGTTCATGATCGTGGATGACCATCAGAGCATTCGCAAGCTCTGCATGACGGTGGGCGCGTCCTTGGGATTCATCTGCGCAGAAGCCGAAAGTGGTGAAGCTGCGCTGGCTCAACTGGAAAGCCATTCCCCGGACATCATTCTTACCGACCTGATGATGCCCAACATGTCAGGGCTGGAATTTTTGCCGCGCGTAAAGCAGTTGCTGCCTCGAACGGAGATTGCCATCATGACCGGTCACGCTTCCATTGAGACAGCCGTGCAGGCCATGAAGCTGGGCGCATACGACTACATCACCAAACCGTTCCGTATCGAAGAACTCAAGCTGCTCCTGCAGCGCATGGCGGAAAAGGTGAATCTGGTTGCCGAAAACCAATTCCTGCGTGAACGCTTCAGCGCGGAAATGGAATTAAGCGGCATCGTCGGTTCGTCGCACAAGATACAGGATGTGTTGCGGATGGTCGCCCGCCTGAAAGATACGCGTACACCCGTATTGGTGACAGGTGAAAGCGGTACCGGCAAAGAGCTGGTCGCGCGGGCCATTCACTATCGAGGTTTGTTGTCCAAACGGCCTTTTGTCGCGGTGGATTGCGGCTCTCTTGTTCCCACATTGATTGAAAGCGAATTGTTTGGCTATGAAAAAGGCGCGTTCACGGGCGCTATTCGCTCCAAGGAAGGGTTGTTTCAGTCAGCTAACGGCGGCACTATTTTTCTGGATGAAATTGGTGAACTCTCAATGGAATTGCAAGCCAAATTGCTGCGCGTGTTACAGGAAAAAGAAGTGCGTCCGGTTGGCAGCAACCAGAAGTTCAAAGTAGATGTGCGCGTAATCGCAGCTACCAATCGAGACCTGGACGCAGCGCAAAAAGAGGGCAAGTTCCGCAAAGACCTTTACTTCCGCCTGAACGTGGTCACGCTGCATTTGCCGCCGCTCAGGGAAAGAAGGTCAGACATTCCTCCGCTGGTCCACTATTTCCTTGATCGTTTTGCTCCGGATAAAGCAATCGCAGTTTCTTCCGCGGCAATGAAAATCATGTTGCAGTATGACTGGCCGGGAAACGTTCGCGAATTGGAAAATTGTGTCGAACGCGCAATTGCGCTAGGCAGCCAGAAGATGATCGATGTTGCCGACCTTCCTCCGGCTCTGCAGCAGCAGCAGGAATTGACGACGGTATTTGCTGAATCTCCGCCTGCGAATGAAGCGCTTTTGGCTTCCAATAACGATCTGGAAGAATTAGAACGGGAGACGATTCAGCGGGTCTTCGCGCAGGTGGAAGGCGACAAAGCACGCGCCAGAAAAATGCTGGGAATCAGCCGCGCAACCTTGTACCGGAAGCTCAAGCGATACAACATCGGTCTGGGTAAGGGAGCATCTGCCGCTTCGTGAGACTGAAACGGTAGTGAGACGAATGTGTCATCCTGAGACACCTCAAAGCTTCCCCAATGTTATGAAACAGTTTGCATCTTCTGAATCAATGATTTAGTAAGCTCAAAAGTTTGGCTGGGCTCTTGCTCTAAGTGGTTTAGCTAAGTTTTCTCAAACGCGGTCGCGGGAAATCTCCTGGAAGAAAGGCCTTTGCAAGGCGGTCTTAAAAATGACAACTGCTACGCTCAACTTAGGTGAGGTTGCGGAATTCTGGCGCGTCGCGCGGCGGCTCTACACCGTTTACGTCGAGTTGGATCGCACGTTTGAGCTTGATATGCCTTCCTGCCGTGAATTGGACGATACCGTTGACCATCCGGAAATAGAAGCCCGGGAACGTGTGCTCCAGTGGTTCGACCAGATTGATGGCCATGTGCAGGTCTGGCAGTTGCGGCAATTGCTGCAAAGCACCAACCTGCAAAATGAAGAAAACCTGCGCTACCTGATTGCCCGCCATCTGGAAAAGCCGCAGAAGAGCGAAGCTGATAAAGACAAGATCGATTTTCTGCTGGTGCAATACTTCGCCCATTGTGCCCCACATGGACCATCGGAGACCGCGTTGGCGGAAGTGGCCCGCGTGCTTGAACCGGCCATGAAGAAAATCCCTGAGAGCTTTCCGGACTGGGCCAAAAGTCTCGATGACAAGCTGCATAAACTGAATCAATCCCGCAGTCTGGAAGAATTACAGAACTCCGGCGCGCTTCAGGAAGTGCGCGAGTTGAAGCTCGCGCTGGGAGATGAGTATTTTGAGCCGGGATTTCTTGTGGTTTTTACACGCTTTAATTTCCTGGCGCGGCGCGCTTTTTTTCAGGCTATGCATCTTGACCTGCATGCCATTCGCGAGGCTGTGAATGAGTTGGAGCGGCTGGGATATGCCTCAGTGGATTGCCGTGACGCCGGTTTGACGGAAAACGAATCATTGGAGCAGGTGCGGCACGTTGTCCACCAGTGGAAAACCCCTTTCCGCGCGCCCTATTCCGGAGGTTCTTCATTTCTGCAATTAATTCTTTTGCGCCATGCATTACAGCACACTCTTGAAAGCGCCAGAGCCAATGCTACCGTGCAGGCGCATCAAGTTTCCTCAGCAGAACCGATTGAGAGTAAAGATGCAAGCGCTACTTTAATCTCACCGGAGCAGCAGGAAGACGCAACCACAAATACCTTGGCTGGCGAAGAAGCAATATTGGTTTCGGCTGCAGAGACTGTAGTGTCCGACAATCCGGCTGCTTCTGACCCGTCCGATCTGATTTCGAGGCCCGCCAGCAGCGCCGGATCGTCTGAGCCCGACACTGATCTGCAAGCAGAAGAAGAAAGTTATCTTGTCCGATGCGTACGAGATATCGCGGAACAACTACAGTCCGTACCGGCAAGGAACTTTCCTTCTGTGTCGGCGATTCTCCTGGGCGGGTGCAAACTCTTGATCGCAACCTGGGAGGCTCAGGCGTTTGGGCAGAGTGATGAAACCTCCAAGGCGCTGCAACGCACCGTGGCAGCGCGCACCATTCTGCATGTCTGCATGGAGCGCCATAAAAAAAATGAACCCACAGATATTGGCGCAGCCATGGACATTGCCCGTGGACAAATAGACGAGATGAAGGTCCATGTTGAAGCCGCCAAAGAAGCCAAAAATATTGATTCGGCGGTAAATCTTGCTGCCACCACCAAACGCCTTTCGTCCTTGATCGCAGAAGGGGAAAAGATCGTTGGGTGACGAAGACCTGGTGCGCGATTCTCGCAGATTGATCGCCGATTGAACTTTATCTGGGTACAGCTAACAATTTGTCTCAGGATGAGACTAAAATCGACCCCGCCCCAACTCTCCAAATCCGGTGAAGTTCCACTTATATCTACCCTAAGCTAAAGATATCAAAAGGCTTTTGCGCTATAAGGAATTATCTGGCGGTTGCGAAAACTTGGCTGCGCAATTGCAGTACTTCTGTGGATATCAAAAGGTAAGGGTTTGTCCGCTTGACCAAGATTCTGATTGTCGATGATTCGCCGGCAGAAGTAAGGCTGATGCAATCCGTTCTGGACCGGGCCGGGTACATGTCAGTTCCGGTGCATGATCCCATGCGCCTGGAGCAGATGATCGATATGGAACGCCCCAACCTGATTTTGATGGACGTAGTGATGCCGCAACGCAACGGCTTCCAGGCCTGTCGCGAGCTCAAGGGCAACGCGGACTATGCCCGCATCCCGGTAGTGATGGTAAGTTCCAAAAACACCGAGAGCGATAAATTCTGGGCCAAGCAGCAGGGCGCTGACGGATATGTGGTGAAGCCTTTTACGAACGAAGAACTTCTGGGGACCGTGAGTGGTCTGGTGGGGAAATAATGTTTTTGAAATCCCTCGCGAAGCGAGGGAGCCCTATCGACAAGAGGGAACACAGAGCTGAAGCAAAGCACTGGTGAACTAAGCAGGTTGTACGCAGTAGTGATCCCTTACCTGCAAGTGCGCAGGTTCGGGATTCAAAAAGACCAAATGGCAGAAGAACAACAACAACTCGAACCACTCTCTCCGGAAGCGGAGCAGCTTGAACTGCTGCCACAAGCGGAACTTCAGCGCCAGTATTGCCTGTTTCGCGCTGGACGCGAGCGTTTTTGTTTTTCAGTGCTTGATGTGGAAGAAGTGGTGGAATGGCCCAACCTGACGCGGGTGCCGCTGGCGCCGGCATTTCTGATGGGCATATTCAATTTACGAGGTTCGATTGTTCCAGTGGTGGACATTGCGTTGACAGAAGGCCGCCGGCCTGACCTGCACCCTAAGCATGTGGTGGTGGCCAGTCTGAAGGGTGAGGGTGATCACGATGATTTACGGATTGGCATTGCGGCGGACGAAGTTATCGGCACATGCAGCACCTCAGAGCCGTTGCTGATGGATGAAGCGCCGCGCGAGATGCCGCATTGCTGCGGCATGTTGCGGCATGAAGATCGCATGGCTTTGGCACTGAATTTGAAGAAGCTGACCGAGACGTTTCCCGTCCCGGTGATTTAAACATGGTTGCCGCCAAAAAGCGGTGGAAGAAATGAGTGCGAGGCCGATTAGACGCCGAGCCCGCTGCAACAAGCGCTGACATGCTCCACGGGTAGAAGATCCCGAGCGGTGTGGAGCGAAGCGACAGTAATTAACAGATTTGGCTGGAGGAAGTTATGAAAGGTCGTTTGAACTCGACCCTGTGGACGATGGTGACGATCGATGTCGTCGCTCTCTTTGTGGTTTTATGGCTGGCATACAGCGCCGGCGAGCAGGGCAAACTCCCGATCACCGACTTTGGCGGGCTTCCGCAGGGATCTGGGCTGAAGCTTTTGTTTGCTTTCATCGTCGCGGCGGGGGCTGGCTTGTGGACGTTTATCACCATTGGCAACCGCGTGCTGATCCCGGTGAAACGCCTCTCGGAATTTTCCGAGCGTTTTGCCCAGGGGGATTTCCGCACCCGCGCCACGGTTGATTCGGCGGACGACTTCGGTTTTATCGCGGAGCAACTGAACCGCGCCGCTGAGAGTTCGTCTCGCGCCATCTTCAACCAGGAAGCGCAGGAAAACCTGCAAAAGAGCGTGACCGAGTTCCTGACGATTGTCAGCCAGATTGCCCGCGGCGACCTGACATTACGCGGCCGCGTAAGCAATGACGCTCTGGGCAACGTGGTGGACTCCGTCAATTACATGCTCGATAACTTTGCCAAGGTGCTGGAGCGCGTGCGCAAGGCCGCCATCGACGTGCAGTCGAGCGCGAACGAAATTCTGATCGCCTCGGAAGAGATGTCCACTGGCGCCATCCAGCAGGACCAGGAAATTACCAATACGTCGTCCGCCGTGGAGCAGCTTACGGTCTCGATGAAACAGGTTTCGAACAACGCGGAAGCCAGCGCTGAAGCAGCGCGGCGCGCCTTGGATGCCGCTGAACAGGGCAACCGTTCTGTACGTGACACGCTGGAAGGCATGCAGCGCATCCGTTCTTCCGTCCAGGCGACTGCCAAACGTATTAAGGCGCTTGGTGATCGGTCACTGGAAATTTCTGAAATCGTCAACGTAATCAATGACATTACCGAACAGACCAACCTGCTGGCGCTCAACGCAGCCATTGAAGCCGCGCGCGCGGGCGAAGCGGGCCGCGGATTTGCCGTGGTAGCCGATGAAGTCCGCAAGCTGGCTGAACACTCACGCGCAGCGACAAAAGACATTGCTGCATTAATCAAAGCCATCCAGGCGGAGACGAATGATGCGGTGATCGTGATGGAAGAAGGAACCAAGGAAGTGGAAATTGGCGCCAAGCTGGCTGACCAGGCCGGACGCGCGCTGGATGCCATCTCCAGCGTGGTACGCCAGTCGGCTGAATTGGTGCAGGAAATCTCTCTGGCTTCCAAACAGCAGGTGCGCGGTACTGAAGGCGTGGCCAACGCAATGCAGATTATCTCCAACATCACCCGCCAGACTTCACAGGGCGCGCGGCAGACCTCGCGCACGGTAGAACAACTGGTCCACATGTCAGAGCAACTCAATGAAGCGCTTTCACAATTCCGCGTTTCCGGCGGCAATCAAAATGCATTGCCTCCTGAACCGCGTCCGGAACTTGTAAGCGCGGCAACTGCAATGTCGAGACGTTAATCGGCAGGAAACGTGGCAGCAGTCCACAGTAACGAGCGAAGTAGAGGAGAGACATGGCAGGGGGAGTAGTGACAGTCAGCGAACATGAGTTGAGCGAAATTCGCGGCCTGATTGAAACGCGTTCAGGGATACTGTTTGACGTTTCTCGAGAGCGCTTTTTCTCTACTCGTGTGCTTGAACACGCGGAATCCAGAAAGCTGACCCACGGCACTGACCTGCTTCGCCTGATCAAAAATTCCAATGTTGAATATGATTCGCTGCTCCAACGTTTGCTGACGCAGGAGACCTCATTCTTCCGCTATCCCGCCATCTTTGAGGCACTGGAAAAGAAAGTCCTGCCTGATCTGCACATGAAGAAGTTCTGGGAGAGCCCGCGTTCGCTGCGCGTATGGAGCGCCGGCTGCGCCACGGGCGAAGAAGCCTACAGCATAGCCATAACGGTGGCCGATACCATTGAGTTCGCCGATGCCTGGAACATCCACATTCTGGCGACTGACGTGAGCCGCGAAGCGCTGGACCACGCCGAGCATGGCGTATATGAACCGCGCGATCTGGAAACGGTAACACCGCGACAGC
The DNA here is from genome assembly GCA_036488825.1 of Candidatus Angelobacter sp. Lineage (GTDB taxonomy): Bacteria > Acidobacteriota > Terriglobia > Terriglobales > Acidobacteriaceae > Angelobacter. The sequence goes on along the minus strand of DASXGZ010000004.1, from coordinate 130,207 downwards.
GGGAACAATATTTTTCCCGTATGAACGACCATTATCTGGTTCGTCCGCGCATTCGCAACCTGGTCACCTTTGCGCCCATGAACCTTGCTCAGGTCGTCTATATGGGCAAATTTGACTGTATTTTCTGCATGAACGTGTTGATTTATTTCTCTGAGGAACGGCAGGCACAGTTGATCCAACGGTTTTATGAGTATCTGGAGCCGGGCGGCTACCTGTTTCTTGGCCATGCGGAATCGATCAACCGGGCAGACGTGAAGTTTGACACACACGTTTACCGCGACGCACGGATTTACCAGAAATCGGCCAATCTGGCGCGGGCGGCCACCGCGCAGGAGAAAGCTTGAACGGGCAAGAATCAGAATTCGTAGAGGTCTTCCTACAGGAAGCGTCCGAGCGCCTGCAATTGTTGCGGGAGTACTCGGGCATCCTTCAGGATGCATATCCTCGCCCTGAAGATGTGGAGCGGTTGCATATTGCCGCCCACACGCTGGCCGGCACGTCGGCTTCTTATGGATTTCCGCTATTTTCTGAGATTTCTGGCAAACTCGCTCATATCTTCCAATATGCGATGAACGCAACCATCGCCGCCGATGCCGCAGGCCCACTGGTGGAATTCATTTCTGAGGCTGTGGCGCTGCTTGAATCTGACCTCATCATGATCAGCACCAACGCCCTGGAGGCAGAAGAGGACATAGGGGTCTTTAAGCAGCGTTATCCGTTCGCCTTCCAGGCTTCCGCGGCTCCGCCGCAGGAAGAACACCATAAACCTGCCACTGCTGAGGCTTCTCCGGTTTTTAAAGAAAAGCCTGCTGCCGGAGTGAAATCTGCTACACCGATTACTGCCGCTGCCGAAGTCCCATATCAGCCTTTGCCACCGGACGGCGAAGTTCCGGCTGAGGTACTTGAATTTTTTATTCCTGAAGTAGAAGAGCATTTGCAGGTGGTTACGCACTGCCTGTTGTCGCTCGAAACCAATCCCAGCTCTGAACAGATTCACCGCCTTTTACGGGCCATGCATACGGTGAAGGGTTCGGCGGCGCAGGTCGGGTTGCACAGGATATCGCATGTAGCGCATCGCGCTGAGGATTTAATCGGACGATTGCGCGAAGGCGAACTGCGGCCCAGCGCCGAAATCATCGACATCTGCCTTGATGCGGTCGATACCCTGAAGAAGTTTCTATACCATCAGTGGACTGACGAAGCAGCCATGCAATCTTCTGTCCAGGGACTGTTTGCACGTATCTCGCGCCTGGCGCCCCCGGAAAAAGAAGAGGAAAAGAGAGCCGAAGCGCCGGCCGCTCAGGCGAAAGAGATCAGCGCTGCCGCCGTGTCTCAACCGGCTGAAGCCGCGCCCGCCAGCTATTTGCAACAGATACATCTGGCAGAAGAAAGGGGCCTGGCCGCCGCTCCGGTTGCAGCAATGCAACAGGAAATTGCGCCTTCCGTGACTGCTCAGCCGCAAGTTGCTGCTGTGGAATTCAAGAAGCCGGAAGGCATTGAAAAATTTGCGGACGAAGATATCCTGCGCAAAGAGCCGGCATCCATGCCGCAGTCCAAGTCGGTGCGTATTGCGTTAGAGCGCCTGGACCGCATGATGAACGCTGTCGGCGAACTGGTGATCAATCGCACACGCATGTTGGGCCGCGTGGCAGAGTTGGAGCGCCTTGCTGACGTGCTGAATTTCTCCAAAGGCCGGATGCAGGACAAGGTTTCTGAATTTCAGGAGAAGCACGAGTTCAGCCGCATACACTCCGTTCCTGCACCCAAGCCGTCCGATAACCTTCAGCTTCGCAGCGGCTACTCCAATTATTCACACAGTTTTGATCATTCTCTGGCCGAGTTCAGCGAGTTGGAGATGGACCGCTATGACGACTTCAATATCCTCTCGCGCTCGCTGACCGAAATTTCTGCTGACATTACCGAAGTCCTCACTCAACTAGATGGCTTCGTCCGCCGTGTGGACGGCGATATTGACGAGTTTACCAAGCTGGCGCATCGCCTACAGGATGAAATCACGCAGGCGCGCATGGTGCCGATCGGCAATCTGTATACGCGCCTCTCGCGCACCGTGCGTGATGCCGCCAAGGCAGTGAATAAGAAAGTGGAACTCACGCTGGCAGGCGCAGAGACCGAACTGGACAACAACATCATTCAGCAGATTTCCGATCCGCTCATTCATCTGGTGCGCAATGCGGTGGCCCACGGCCTGGAACGCGACGAAGAAAGATATGAGCAGGGCAAGAGCGACTCCGGCAACGTGGCCGTGCGGGCTTATCATCGCGGCAACCATATTTACATTGAAGTAGAAGATGACGGCCGCGGCATTGATTTCGAAAAAGTTCGCAAGACTGCCGTCGAGCATGGGCTGGTTTCGCCAGACAGCGCCGCTGAACTTGGCGAACGCGACCTGCTTGACCTTCTCTTCCAGCCAGGATTCTCTACGGCTCCACGCAAGACAGAGTTGGCCGGTCGCGGCGTTGGCCTGGACGTGGTCAAGTCCAATCTCGCGCTGCTGAACGGTGAAATTGAAGTTGAAACACAAAAGGGACTGGGCACGCGCTTTACCCTGAAAGTTCCGCTTACGCTCATCATTTCACAAGCATTGTTTGTCCGCTGCGGCACGTCAATGTTTGCTTTACCACTGGCGTTTGTGGAAGAGATCAGGCGGCTCCGCAGTAGCGATGTAGAAGAAGTCGGCGGCAAACTGCTGACCAAAGTTCGCGATGTGGTGACGGAAATTGTGCGTCTTGATAGCGCGCTCGGACTCGAACCGATTCAACCGATCAATGGCTATTTCCGTATGGTGATTGTGAATGTCGCGGGACGGCAGGTTGGAATTGTGGTTGAAGATGTTATCCGCAAAGATGAAATTGTAATCAAGAGTCTGGGCGAGTTCCTGCGCAACCTGAAAATGTTTCCAGGCGCTACCATCGCGCCGGATGGCAGCCTGATCCTGCTGATAGACGTAAATCGCCTCGTGGCTGGGGAAGCGATTGAACACCGTCCGCTGATGACCAGCGCAAACGCGGCCCGGGTTTTTGCGCCCGGCGCAGCGGCCGTGGCCCACGGCGCTATCCCGCAGGAAGCAATTGATTTTGTTGTGGAAGAAAAGCTCGTAGTGCTAGTGGATGACTCCATCAGCGTGCGCAAGTTTGTCGGACGCATGCTGGAGAAAGCCGGCTATCGCGTGAAATTGGCGGCTGACGGCTTGGAAGCGCTGGAAATCGTTACTCAGACACGGTGTGATCTTGTGGTGACGGACCTCGAAATGCCACGCACAAACGGATACGAACTTCTGTCGCACTTGCGGCAAGATCCCCAGACCCGGACCATTCCGGTGATGGTGGTAACGTCGCGGGCCGGCGCCAAGCATCGCGACCGCGCCATGAAGGAAGGGGCCATGGCATTCCTGACCAAGCCGGTGCAGGAAGACCAGTTTATCTCGGCAGTCGGTAAATTGATTGGATCACCCGCAGGAATGCAGCTAGAACAGGCCGCAGCAGCGGGGCAATAAAGTTAACGATGACATTGGTGAAGAAAACTCGGGTATTGATCGTGGACGATTCAGCGTTCATGCGCAAGGTGCTGCAAAGCATCATCTCGACCGATCCGCAGCTTGAGGTGTGCGGAGAAGCGCGCGATGGCCGCGACGCAGTCACCCAGACCGAGCAGTTAAAGCCGGACGTGATCAGCATGGACATCAACATGCCGCACATGGACGGACTTCAGGCCACGGAAATTATTATGTCCAGCAATCCACGGCCGATTCTGATTGTGAGCTCAGAATCACGCGAAGGCGCGGATGTTACGTTGAAATCACTGGAACTGGGAGCAATCGATTTCGTGGCCAAGCCGAGCGGCGGCATTGATCTGGACATGAGTTCAGTAAAAGAAGAGCTGTGCCGCAAGTTGAAGATGGCGGCGAAGGTGCGCGTAGTTCGCACGGCGACCCGTTCCAAGTTGCAGCATGAAGTGGCGTCATCCTCGCCGCGAGTGGAACCGGCTTCAAAGAATGGCGACAACGCATTGCAGGAAGTGAAAGCAGCAGTAAACGCTGCGGCGAGGGGAGCAGGGAAATTTCCTATCGTAGTGCTGGCGTCTTCCACCGGAGGGCCGGCCACGCTGATGAAGTTCATTCCATGTTTTCCCAAGGATTTCCCCGGAGCGGTGATTCTGGTCCAGCACATGCCAGGAAATTTTACGTCGCAGTTCAGCACACAATTGGCGGAAGCGTCGCAGATGAAGGTGAAAGAGGCCGAAGCCGGTGAAATTATTGTGCCGGGGCAGTTGTATGTTTGTCCGGGATCGCATCACCTGCGCGTCTCGCCTACAGGCAGAATTTCACTTGATGATGGTCCACGGGTTGGTGGATATCGTCCATGCGCTGATCTCACATTCGAAAGCGCCGCGGAATACGCCGGTCCCATGACCATTGCGGTAATCCTCACAGGCATGGGGAATGATGGATCCAAGGGCGTGCAGACGATACGGTCGGTCGGTGGGCATGTGATTGCACAGGATGAATCGACGGCTGTGATCTTCGGCATGCCACAGGAAGCGATTAAAACCGGCGCAGTGGACCAGGTATTGCCGATGGAAGCGATCTATCAGGGGATCGAAAAACGCGTTCTGCATATCTTCGGCGCAGTAAAGGCGGGGGCAGTTTGAAATCACTGAAAAAGCTGCGATTGCAAACGCCGCAGGCGGCCCGCGAAGATGTGATTGTGTTCGCAGTGGGCGGATTCAAGCTGGCCATTGCAGCAGGTGCAGTGAAAGAAATTCGCGGTATGGAGGATTTGCACGCGTTTACGCTGGGCGGCATTTCGGCTCAGATTGCCAAGCTAAAGTACACACTGGAGCGGAACGGCGCCACATATTTTGTGATTGATGCGGCACAGCACTTTCAGTTGCCGGCATCGCATGGATCACGCGTGATGGTGCTCCGTCACACCCCGACAGGTGTCCTGGTGGATTCAACAGACCGCATTATGGAAATTTCAGCACTGCACGCGTTGCCTCCGGCGTTTACGCATGAGGAGCGCGGCTGGTATCGCGGGTTGGCGGTGGTGAATGGGATTGTGATTCCGGTGGTGAACCACAACGCTTTCCTGAATCGAGCGGAGATTGAAATTCTCAGGGCCGGTTTGGAGCGCGTGCGCGGAGTTGTAACCGTATGATCGCGGGATCTGACAAATCGTACGTGCTCTTTCCTTTGGGAAAGCGGCGCTTTGCTCTACCTGCGGAAACGGTGACTGAATTGGCAAGGCCTGACAGTGTGCAGGTATTCCCTCATCGCACGCCTTTACTCACGGGCGTGCTGGTTCGAAGAGGGAAAATTGTTCCGGTATGCGATGTTGCCCAGGTATTGGTTGGGTCGGCAGCGCCGCCTAGAAAGTTTTATTTGATCGCAAATTGCAAAATCGAATCACGCCAGGAGCTGACGGCTGTGCCCGTCACTGGGGAATGCGAACTGGCCAGCGCCGCTCGCGCGCCGCTCACAGGGACAGAGCCGCCTTACATCAGCGGCCTGCTGACCATTGGCGACGAGAAAATTTCGATTGTGGCGCTGGAAAAGCTGATCTCCGTGGAGGCGACAAGGTGAACCCCACCGTCTCCACCCCGGCCAAGATTTTGCTGATTGATGCCAATGTATTTTTGGCGCGAAGGATCACAGATGCACTGAAACTGGAAGGTTTTGAGGTGGTGCATAGCACGCAATCCGGATATGCGCTGACCATGCTGGAGTATGACACGCCGTCTGCGATTCTTTGCTCGACCAGTTTGCGCGAGATCAACGCACACGACCTGCCTCCGATCATCCATGCCGATCCCAAGACCGCGCATATTCCGGTGATCGCGTTGGGCGATGGCGGTGATCAGGCGCTGATGGAGGCTTTCCGTTCCGGTTGCGCGGATTATGTGGACAAGCGGCTGGGCCCGGAGCTGATCGCGGCACAGATCAAGACGTTCCTGCGCAGCAGCGCTGAAGGGTTCCATCCGGTGCAGATGCTGGGCTCGTCCGAGGAAGGGCTGAGCGGCAGTCTTTCGCACCTTGACTTACCCGGCGTGGTGCAGATGCTTGTCCATTCGCGGCAGACCGGTTCGCTTTCCGTGAATGCGGGGGCCATCGATGGGATTCTGTTTTTTGAGAACGGCAATGTTACGCACGCTGAAAGCGGTGACCGCATTGGTGATGACGCGGTTGTCCACATTGTGAAGCACTGCAATGGGGTGGAGACCGGATCGTACAAATTTTTGCCGGGAGAAAGCGCGTCCACCCGGACCGTGCTCCGTTCCGCCACGGAGCTGATGCTGGAAGCCTTGCGCGAACTGGATGAAGGCACGCAGGACAGCGGCGATGGAGGTTTTCGATGAGCACGATTCCCACTGTCTACTTCATTGATGACAGTGCGACCATGCGCGAAGTGATCAAGATCGCCTTCCGCAGGGAAAACATCAATGTGGTGGCCTGCCAGGATGCAGCGACGGCGCTCAAGGAAATTGAAGCGGCCAAACCGGATATTGTAATCACGGACGTGATCATGCCGGACAAAGATGGCTATGATGTTTGTCAGCATATCAAGTCGCACCCAGACCTGACGAAGACACCGGTGATTCTGATGTCGGGCGTAGTGAACCGCGCTGTGGCCGAGAGGGCCTTTGCGGTGAAGGCCGACGAATTGCTGCGCAAGCCTTTTCAGCCACAAGACCTGATCGCGCGGGTAAAGCATCTGCTCAAACCAAATGGCGCGCCAGCTCCCAGCCCGGCAGCGGCTGCAAATGCCGCTGTAGCCCTCAGCAGCATTTTCTCGGCAGCGGCAGCAACGCCGATCCCGCCGCGTTCAGTTCCCGCTTCGGCTCCTGCACAGCAACGGGCCGTAGCTGCGGCAACTCCTGTTCCAGCCACACCTCTACCACTAACAGCTACAGCAGTCGTTCCAATCCCACAAACAGTGTCGGCTCCTGTACCAATTGCTATTGCACCTGCGTCTGTAGCGACCGCGCCGCAAGCATCGCCAGCTTCGACTGGGGCTACCAAATCGACCAGTCTCAATGATGGGGCTAAATCGAAAATTGAAGTTATGCGTCTGGAGGGCCTGGTCAAGAAGCTCCAGTCGGAATTGCAGGCAGAGCGCGAGTACTCGAGAGCGCTTGAGGCGCACGTAAAAACCTTACAGGAAGCAGACTAGCCGTCCGAACGATTTGCCTAATTCGCTATCTTTGGACAGCCCGTGGGACAGCCCGCGCCGGCTGGTCCATTCCTGCTCCACGTTGAGCCACTCCGGGAATGGTCACGGGCAAGCGTCCGTGATAAGGTATATCTCCAAATAGCGCTTTGACCGCGCCGATTTCAGAAGTAAAGGCATTTGAGTAAGCGCATACGTAATTTTCAATCTGGGGAAAATCTCCAAGAAAATACGGTGAGCCAAAGCTGACGACTACTGTCTTGTCGCCCTTGGCTTGAAGTATTGATTGGAGCAAAGTGGACGTGGCGTCCGGCATGGAGATGGTGTTGACGCTGGTAGCGCCTTCCGTGCGCACAGCGCGCCCGGGGACGGGTACCAGATAAATGGCTGCTATAACGCTTTCCGCTCCGCTCACGGCACTTTGTATTTCCGGCATGCTACCTGCGGCAATGCGCGGATCTACAAAGATGATGCGGGCGTCCGGCACGCGGGTCCGCAACTCGCGCTGCAACTGACGGCCATTGTCACTCCTGACATCGTCAGTAAAGATGATGCACAGCAGCTTGCCGCTTTCCTTCTGTATTTCGCCATAAGCAGGAGCGGCCGACTTGCCTTGCCGATTGAGTGGCAGCATGCGGCCATTTTCCCGTACAAGAGTAATGGCAGAATCAGCGATCTGCTGCGCGATAGCCAGATTTTCCGGCCTGGAAATAACGGTCGAAAGTTTACTGAGATCCACCTGGCTGGCGTGGTTCAGGCCAGCGCTTGCCTTGGCCAGCAGGATTTTCAAAACAGATTCGTCAATGCGTTTCTCTGGAATCTCGCCTTTGCGCACGGCATCCAGCAGGCCGTTGTAGGCGCCATCAAGGTCCGAGAAAAGAAGCAGCATGTCATTGCCGGCTTTCACTGTATCAATGGCAGCATGCCGCGCGGCTGCTGAACCGCCTTCAGGATAGACGCTGGTCAATCCGCCCATGTCCATTGCATCGGTAATAACCAGACCCTTGAAGCCGAGTTGCTGCTTCAGGATTCCCGTAATGACGGCGATGGAGTTTGTGGCGACGCGGGAAGTATCTGGCTCAAGCGATGGAGCCGTGAGATGAGCGACCATTACGGCGTCCGTGCCAGCATCGATAGCGGCGCGAAAAGGCGGAAGATCAATATGATTGATCTGGTCGCGGCTGCGGTTCACCGCCGCCACTCCCAGATGTGAATCTGTGGAGGTATCTCCGTGTCCGGGAAAATGTTTTGCGGCAGTTAAAAGACCTTCGCTGTGTGCGCCGCGTATGTAAGAAGCCACCAGCGCGCTTACTTGCGCAGGATCTTCACCAAAAGAACGGGTATTGATCACCGGGTTGGCTGGATTGGAATTCACGTCCGCTATCGGCATCAGGTTCCATTGCACGCCGATGGCGCGAGACTCCTGCGCCACAATTCCTCCAAACTGTTCTGCCATCTCAGGTTTGCCGGCAGCGCCGAAAGCCATACTGTGTGGGAAAACGGTTGTGCCGTTCAGGCGCATGGAGACGCCGCGTTCGTAGTCGGCGGCAACCAGCAACGGTATTTTTGAGGAATGCTGAAGCTCATTGATGAGTGCTGCAGCTTCATACGGCTCGCTCTTTGAAAGGGAAGGCCCTTCCGCAGGCACGGTAAGCAAAATCGAGCCAAGGTGATAACGCGCAATCTGGTCAAGCCATTTCAGATAATCAGGATCTTTGATGTTCACAAATTGCGGCATGGCCACTCGAATCATGAACATCTGCCCTATTTTTTCTTCCAGAGATAGTTTTTTGAGAGTTTTGTGCGCCCACTTTTCGCCATCGTGATCATGATGGATCGGCGCGGTCTTTTGGAAGTGATTGGCAAAGGAAGGATAAAAGAGTGCCAGAAAGAAAATAAGGTGCAGGAACAGCCTTCGCATCATGAAGGCAACAATACCAGAATGGAATGCGATCCTGTTGGCAAAATCCACGACAAATGAATTGATGGTTACTATGGTCTAAGGCAGCCACAGTCCAAATTTACAGAGTGTCTTTCAGGAGACAATTGGTCAAATTCCTCTTTAAATCGGGTATTGAAAGGATTTAATATCATGCTGCCCTGAAGCGGAAGGCCGTAGACTGTCCGCTCTGCCTACGGGCTGCAGTAGATGACAAGTATGTATAAGCAAGTTGGACCTAAGTTCAGAACCTCTCGCCTGGGCGAGGCGGCAAAATAGAAGACCGGAGACCTTATGCCATTGACCTTGATTGATTGGATTGTGATTGCCGGCTACCTGCTGATCAACCTGGCGATTGGCATCTACTATCGTCGGCGCGCCAGTGGCAATACGGAAGAATTTTTTATTTCAGGACGAGACGTCTCGTGGTGGCTTGCCGGCACGTCCATGGTGGCGACCACATTTGCCGCTGATACTCCTTTGTTTGTGAGTGGCGTGATTGCGACGCAGGGAATTTCCGGCAACTGGATATGGTGGACCTCATGCCTGGGCGGCATGCTGACCGTCTTTTTCTTTGCCCGATACTGGCGTCGTGCAGAGGTGCTGACCGACGTGGAATTAACAGAGATACGCTATGGCGGGAAACCGGCAGCGTTCCTGCGTGGATTCAAGTCCATTTATCTCGGGCTGGTGATGAATTGCCTGATACTGGGTTGGGTGACCAATGCCATGGTCAGCATCATTGCCGTATTGCTCGGGCCGCTGATTGCGCAGGGAAAGGTTGTGCAGCTTGCGCTGGGGAGTCATACGCTGCTGCATTACACTCTGGGTGCGCCCAGCCATACTGCCTTACTGATATGTATTTTTGTGCTGATTCCTTTTACCGGCATATACACGTCCATTGGTGGATTATGGGGCGTGCTGGTAACGGACCTGTTTCAGTTCATACTGAAGATGACGATGGTGGTGGTGCTGGCCTGGGTTGCCGTGGTGAAGATCGGCGGCATGCAGGCGCTGAAACTCCAACTGCAAGTCGTAGGCGAGGCAGCGCACAAAACCGGAGCGCAGACTTCAAATCCGCTGGCTTTCTTTCCTGACTTTCATCATGGGCTGACATCAAGCGCAATATGGACCCTGCCGGTGCTTACGTTTCTGATGTATCTGGGTGTGCAGTGGTGGTCAGCATGGTATCCGGGAGCGGAGCCCGGAGGCGGCGGCTACGTGGCGCAGCGCATGTTCTGCGCCCGCGACGAAAAGAATTCTCTGGGCGCTACATTATGGTTCAACATCGCGCATTATGCGGTACGGCCCTGGCCATGGATTATTACCGGGCTGGTGGCGCTGGCGGTGTACTCACCGCACGGCGGTTTGCGACCTGACGCAGCTTTCGGTGCGAATCCACAGCAGGGCTATGTGATGGTGCTGCGGGATTTCCTTCCGCCGGCGCTACGTGGCGTAATGGTAGCGGCATTTCTTGCCGCGTTCATGTCAACGCTGGGGACGCAGTTGAACTGGGGCGTTTCCTACCTTGTGAATGATCTGTACCGGCGCTTTCTTGCGCGGGAGAAAAGCGAGCGGCATTACGTGGCAATCGGCCGCCTATTTACCATTCTGCTGGTATTGATCAGCGGCTATGTTGCAGGGCAACTGGGCTCGGTAGGACAGGGATGGCAAATTGTGCTGGGGCTGGGCGTCGGCACCGGAGCAGTGTACATTCTGCGTTGGTATTGGTGGCGTATTAATGCCTGGAGCGAGATTTCCGCCATGCTTGTCGCCGCAGCGGTGGCGATCTACCTGCACAAACATTTGCCCGGTGACGACCCGGTCACATTCGCCAAGACTTCATTAATTACGGCAGGCATTACTACGGTGGCATGGATCGCTGCCACATTTCTCACGCCGCCTGAATCTGAAGCAAAGCTGCTGGCATTTTACCGGCGCGTCCGCCCGACCGTTTATGGATGGAAGCGTATTGCAGCGCTTGCGCCTGAAATTCCGCAGGTGCGCGATGTGGGCAGCAATGCCTTTGACTGGCTCATGGGCTGCGTGCTGGTTTATGCAACGCTGTTCGGGCTGGGCAAGATCATTTTTGGTGAGACGGCCCTTGGCATTCTCCTGCTTGCGGTCGCCGGCGTAGCAGGTTACCTGATTTTCTGGGACCTCTCTCGCCGTGGGTGGCAGGCGCTTTCCGGTACTGACGCCGCCGCTGTTACACTCAAAGTGGAGTCGGCGCAGGTACGAGAAACCATTCCCTGACGCTCGCGCCAATTTTTTTAAGGAGCTGCCGCTGAATGGCTTTCAAGATCGAGTCGGTCCACCTGAACGATGTAAAAGTTGTACTTCCCGAGGTCCGCGGAGACTCGCGCGGGTTTTTTATGGAAACCTATCGTGCAGACCAGTTCCGCGAACTGGGCCTGCCGACGGACTTTGTTCAGGACAATCACTCAAAATCTAAAAAAGGCGTATTGCGCGGCCTGCACTTTCAGTGGGACCCGCCCATGGGTAAGCTGATGCGGGTAACGCGAGGAGCGGCATTCCTGGTGGCAGTAGATATCCGCAAAGGCTCGCCGACCCTGGGGAAATGGTTTGGTATTGAAGTCTCGGAGGAGAACAAGAAACAGGTCTGGGCGCCCTACGGATTCGCCAGAGGCTTTTGTTCGCTCACAGACGATTGCGAGGTACAATACAAGACCACGGGCGTTTACAGCCAAAATGGCGAAAGTGGAATTCACTTTGCCGATCCGGAGATAGGCGTAAAATGGCCGATTGACATTGCGTCGGCAGAGACCTCAGAGAAAGACCGCAATGCCCAGACCCTGGCGCAATGGCTGGCCTCGCCACTTTCGGAAAACATCGTTTATAAAGCTGCAAAGTAAACTGAAAGACAAATACGACGAGGCGTCCACCGCAGTACAGTCGAGCTGGAAAATGCGATTCGTCTCTTCAGCGAACATCACAACCAGAATCCCAAGCCATTCGTTTGGACGAAAACTGCTGACCAAATCCTCGAATCTGTCGCACGGTTTTGTAAGAGAACATTAGACTCAGTACACTGGTAGTGGCCATTACGAAATTTTGGCCGGAACACTGGTAGAATCACCAAAAAGGACGAGCCCGTAGCTCAGGTGGATAGAGCATCTGCCTTCTAAGCAGAGGGTTATAAAGACAGGGTTTGTCTAACGAGTGCCTTTCAATCATCGTGCTCACTAATCGGCATATAAGCTTTTAAGTTTGAGGCGCTATCGGATTTATAAATTGCTGGACTGCCGACCAGAAAGCAAGTTGCGAACAAAGATCAGGGGTAAAGATCAGGAGTAAGATCAGGGTTAATGAGGCCGCAAGTGAGTTGCAAACTAATTGCTAAGTAGGCCAGTCCCAGAAGTGCTGTCCCCAGAACTTCTTCCGCAATGGCGGAAATCCTGAAGAGCACACGAGAGAATGCTGAGTTTTGAGTTTATGTGCCTCGGAGCTGGGAATCGGAGCACTGACGCATGCTGGTACTCTCCGCATTAGGCGACAAAAAGGGGTTGGTTGGTGATGGCAGCACAGGCCGACTGCGCGACGGACGCTGATCCCTTTTAGCCATGCATAGTTGGTTAACAATCTGGTTGGGACAGCGGCATGGGCGCGAACAGCCTTAGCCGCCAAAGCCTCCATTGCATCATCATCTGACGAAGGTCTGATTGGAGTAGTGCAAGCCTGCATTGCATCATCATCTGACGAAAGTCTGGTTAGAGGGTGGAAAGTAACATGTGTAACGAGGGTAGAGGGCGATTCTGCCGGAAAATTTTCAATTCATGCTCCAATGCGATACGGCGCAGCCCTCCGCGCATACGAATCACTATTTCTCTCGCCGACTGCTTTTCCTATGCGGGATTTACACAGGGTGAACCTATGCGGAGATAAGCACGTGAAGTCTTCGGTCGATGAACTGTGCCGCATAAATATCACGTATAGCGAGGAGCATCAGCCGGCTAAGTTCCATAGACGAACGCACCCCTGGTCATCGCGGCTAATAATAAGCCAGAAGAAAAGAAGCGCATCACTAAGATCTAACGCTGGCGTTTTCCTGCAGCGCAACTCTCATCCCCTCCATCCAAAACAGGGCGCAGTCATTTAATTTAAAAACAGATAAGCTAAAAATAAAACTAAACAGATAAAGCTAAAAGAGGCTGCACAGAGCAGCCTCTTTCGAACTATTTCAATCGGGTCTTCTGGAGTTGACTTTCTTGGCTTCTACTGGCTGTCTCCTTTGGAAGAAGCGTCTGACATTTTGCCTTTGTTCAGCTTAGCGTCAATCTGCTGGGCTTTATCAAGGTGCTTTTCCAATGTAGGAAGGGTCTTGGAAGCCCACTGTTTCACATCAGGATCCTTCGCGGCCTGTGACTCATCTTTAAATTCCTGAACGTCTTTCTGATGATCCTCGACCATGTTGTCCATGTAATCTTTGTCAAGCTGCTTTCCAGTATCGCTGGAAAGTTTTGTCTCGAGCGATTTAGCATCATCGGGAAGATCATTGCTCAGATTGAGGTTTTTGGATTGCGCGAGTTCCTGCAATTGGTTTAGCGCAGTGGTGTGGTCTTTCACCATCATCTGGGCAAATTGCTTCACGTTGGGATCTTTAGTCTTGGCAGCAACCATTTTACCCAGCTCAATTTCAGCATTGTTGCCCTGAGCTGCCTTGGTGACGAACTCCTGATCAGGGTTGCTGTTAGCCGGACTGGCAGAATTAGCTGAACTGGATGAGGAATTCGGGTTTGCGGCGGTATCGGGCGTGGCAGCTTTGTCAGAGCTGCAGCCCACAGTTATCAGACCGAGTACCAGCAGGGCGAGTAAGCAGTGTTTCATCGGGTAAGACTCCTATCAGTGGTGTCACAAGAGTGTGATGAAAGAAACAAATGCAGGGATGGCAGATTGCCGTCCTAGGGTCGCCCCTATCCGGGGCTGCCGAATCGTCTCACCGCTACTCGCGCGCTGAGGAGAGCGCGCGCCGCGGGGTTCGGGGTGAACGAAATTACGGATATGCAAATCCCGAGAAGAGATTTTGAAGCATTGCTTTTAAATCACAAATGCGATTTATTTTGCGCTTCCTTCAAAGCTCCTGACGAACTCAACCAGGCTGCGAACACCGATTCCTGACGGGCCTTTGGCGATCCAGCTTTTGCTTTCGTCCATCCAGGCAGTGCCGGCGATATCGAGGTGCAGCCATGGAGTGTCGTCGACAAATTCTTTCAGGAAAACGGCCGCTGTGCTGGCGCCGCCCCAGCGTCCGCCGGTGTTCATAATGTCAGCGATGTTAGAGCGGATCTGGTCGAGATACTCCTGGTCGAGCGGCAAGCGCCAGAATTTTTCGCCTGACCGTTGCAAAGCGCGGGTGAAGTGCTGGTATGCGTCTTCATCGTTAGCGAAGACGCCGGCATTTGCATAGCCAAGCGCGACAACGCATGCACCGGTAAGGGTGGCTGCGTCAATGAGGTGGGTGCAGCCTAAAGTTCGCGCGTAATAAAGACCGTCCGCCAGCACCAGACGGCCTTCGGCGTCTGTATTAATGATCTCAATCGATTTGCCAGACATGGCAATCTGCACGTCGCCGGGTTTCTGTGCCGTACCGCTGGGCATGTTTTCCGTGGCGCAGACAATGCCGATGACTTTGACTTTGGGCTTGAGCATGGCGATGGCACGCATGGCACCGATCATGGCTGCTCCGCCGGCCATGTCATATTTCATTTTTTCCATGCCATCTGCCGGTTTAATGGAGATGCCGCCAGTGTCAAAGGTAACGCCCTTACCTACCAGACCAAGTACGGGCTTTTCCGGCGCGCCGTCTGGTTCATAACGCATAACAATGAGGCGAGGCTCTTCTTCCGATCCCTGGGCGACGCTCCAGAAAGCGCCCATCTTCATTTCTTTGATTTTTGCGGGGCCCATCAACTCGCATTTCAATCCCACGGTATCGCACATTTTCTTTGCGCGATCGGCGAGTATGGTAGGGGTCATGCGATTGCTCGGTTCGTTTACCAGTTCGCGGGTAAAGTTCTGCGATTCACCGATCACGCGTCCCTGAGTCAGCGCATTTTGCAATTTGCCCTGATCGGAGCCTGAAGGTGTAATTACTGTGATTTCTTTCATGCTGAGATCTTTGCGATCACTGCGGTAGGTATCAGGATCAAAGTCCGCCACCAGCGCGCCCTCCACCAGGGAGCGCACAGCATCTTCGGCTCCAGTAGAGAGTTCCGGCAAGACAAAGGCGCAGCTCTTGATCATTTTTGGCTTGAGTGCCCGGATGGCGCTGCCGGCCGCTTTGCGCGTTTCCGCATGACTAAAGGATTTTGCCTTGCCCGCGCCAACCACCAATAATCTTTTTGCTTTCAATCCCTGAGGACGATGCAGCATGACAGTTTCAAAAGGCTTGCCGGTGATTTCACCGCTGGAAAAAAGCTCAGACACGGCCCTTTCCAGATCGGAGTCTTTCGAAGTGAGTCGTGGCTCGGGTTTTTCCTTTGTTCCTTTTTCCTTAGTCCCATGGTCCAGGGCAATTACGACCAGGCATTCAGTTTCAACTTGTGCGGGATTAGTGGTGATCAGTTGAGTATCCATAACGGCGGCTTGCTCCTATTAATATAAAGATTACTGTCTGCGCGAGCGGGCAATGGCGTCGCGGGCTTCTTTGTCCGCAGTGCGACGACGTTCGGTTTCACGTTTGTCCCAGCTTTGTTTGCCTTTGGCCAGGGCAATCTCACACTTGATTTTGCCATTTTTGAAGTACATGCGGGTTGGGACGAGTGTGTAGCCTTTTTGCTGGGTTTTAGCCTGTAATTTGCGGAGTTCGTCCGCATGGACTAGAAGTTTACGAGTGCGCAGGGGTGTATGGCCGGCATATCCGGCATTTTCATAGGCGCCAATGTGGGCATTCAGGAGCCACAATTCACCATCTTTTAACAAGGCGTAACCATCCTTAAGATTGGCGCGGCCAGCGCGGACTGACTTGACTTCAGAGCCGGTGAGGACGACGCCGGCTTCAAGTTTATCTTCAAGAAAATAGTTGTGGCTGGCAGCCCGGTTGAACGTGGCATCACGCTCGCCTGAAGCGACGGGATCGCGCTTGACGTTTCTGGGCTTATTGGGCTCAGTAAGATGGGTGGTCTGGCGGGCCATAGACAGCTTTTTTCGCTCACGGCAAACTTTTTATGCTACCACAGTGCAAATTCGGTTATTAAAGACGTTCTAGGTAATGCACCGGAACAGGTGTATAATCTGGCTTCCGAAAAGTCTAATTCCGGCCGGGACAACGGGTAAGAGCCCCCAACCATTTCCCTGAAAAAGAAGGACTTAGGCAAAGCCTAGAAGTAAGCAGGAGCGTATGAGGAAGGTTACAGCAGCCCTCACAGTGATGTTTCTTTGTGCGGCCATTTTGTCCGCCGCGGAGTCTGCCAAGTCTCTTTTTCAAAAAGGGGTGAAGGCAGAGGCACGGCAGGATTATGAAGCCGCGTTTGAAGCTTACAAAGCCGCCTATCAACTGAAGCCGGAAGAACTGAATTATCGCGTGCCTTATGAGCGGACGCGTATGCTGGCTGCCGGAGCCAAGGTCAAACGGGGGCAGAAGCTGCGCGAGCAGGGCGATTTGGCCGGCGCTCTGGCCCAGTTCGAGAAGGCGATTGAAGTTGATCCCAGCAATGATCTGGCGGCGCAGGAAATGCGCCGCACCCAACAGATGATGCAGAAGGGCGCTGGTGGCGGAGGACAGGCGCAAGCAAGCCCGGCTCCCCGATCTGATGAAGACGATCCCTTACGCAAACGGCTGGAGGAGGCAGGCTCACCGATATCCCTGAACCAGTTTCCCGATGCGCCAATCAATGCCCTGGAAATGACCAACGATTCCAAGGTGGCCTATGAGACCGTAGGCAAGCTGGCCGGCATCAACGTGCTGTTTGATCCTGATTACACTCCGCGCCAGATTCCATTGCGGCTGCACAATGTGAGTCTTCAGGAAGCGCTGGACATCATCGCGCTGGCATCGCGCACTTTTTGGCGGCCGGTAACGCCAAATACAATTTTTGTGGCGCAGGACACGCAGGCGAAACGCCGCGAGCTGGAGCAAAACGTCGTTAAGACTTTTTATCTGGGGAACGTTTCCACGCCCACCGATCTGCAGGACATTGTGAACTCCATCCGCACGGTGCTTGAGGTGCAGCGCATTCAGCAGATACCGTCACAGAGCGCCATTGTCATCAAAGGCACTCCGGACCAACTGGCGCTGGCCGAGAAGATGATTGACGATATCGATAAGTCAAAGCCGGAAGTGATTGTTGATGTAATAGTGGCGCAGGTCAGGCGAGATAAGCTGCGTAACCTGGGAATTACCCCGCCGCAAAATTTTAGCGCTACACTGCAAGGCACAAACACAACTTCAAGCAGCACTGGCGGCACTAATACCAATACAACATCCGGCCTGAATTTTAATGATCTGCAACACCTGAATTCCACCAATTACGCCGTGACGGTGGATTCAGTGAAAGCGGTGGCGCTGTTCTCTGATGCCGATACAAAGATCATGCAGACCCCGCGCGTCCGCTCCACGGACAATGAAAAAGCGACGCTTACCATCGCCGACAAGATTCCGATTGCGACAGGTTCATTCGGTACGCCGCTCGGTGTGGGCACCGCAGTAGGCGCAGTAGGCGTGAACACTCAGTTTACCTATACAGATGTAGGTGTAAAGCTGGAAATCACACCGCGCGTTCATCCTGACGGGCAGATCACGTTGAAGACGTCCATGGAAGTGTCAAACGTGAGCAGTTCATCAACTATTGGCGGCATTACCCAACCCGTGATCAGCACCCGCAAGGTGGAACATACCATCCGTTTGATGGATGGCGAGACGAACCTGCTGGGCGGAATCCTGGAAGTACAGGACACTAGTACCACGAGCGGCACGCCGTTTTTGGGCCAGATTCCTCTGCTTAGATACTTATTTTCTTCAACAAACAAAGAACGCATTACAAACGAGTTGGTTTTCCTGCTGGTGCCGCACATTGTCCGCACACAAGAGCTTTCTGACCTGAACCGCCGCACGTTTGACGTAGGTACGGGCAGCAGCATCGAGTTGAGAATGGCGCCCAAGCCGGCGACTCCGGCCAATGCAACTCCTGCGGCGGCAACACCAACGCAGCAACAGCCAAGCGCGCCTGTAGCTCCGACCCGCCAAACTGCTCCGGCGCAAACACCTCAGAGAGGTCCGGCACTACAGCAGGTGCCACAGCAGCAGCCTGCACAGACAACTCCACCAGCGGCGGCCCAGCAAACGTTAAAGCCAGGTCAGGTAGGGTTGCTGCTGGAACCGAGCACCATGTCACCGCAGCAGGGAAGCACTTTCCAGGTAAGTATCATGCTCTCGCATGGGCAGGACATTGCGTCAGTCCCGATCCAGCTCAGTTACGACCCCAAGGTGATGCAGTTTGCCAGCGTCAGTAATGGTGAATTCCTGGGCAAGGACGGGCAGAACGTCGCCATTGTGCATCGCGATGATCCCTCAACCGGCAGGCTGCAGATAACGGCGCAGCGCACTCCGGGCATGGCTGGAGTTTCAGGCGATGGGACAGTCTTTAACCTGACGTTTACCGCGAAGGCCAAAGGCACTGGAACAATTTCTATTGCTGTTCCCGGCGCCCGCAACAGCCAGAACCAGCCGTTGGACGTGCTGGGCTCACAGGCCACGGTCACGGTAAACTAGAGGTCAGAAGGTCTTGAAGATGAAGTTGAAACAAGCCGATCTGGCGAACCGTGGCATCCTGGCGCGGCAGCGGGGTGTGACCCTGGTGGAATTGATCGTGGTAGTCACGATCCTTCTGTTGCTGATGGGCGCGGCCGTCCCGATCTTGAAAGTCAGCGTAAAGCGAGAGCGGGAAGTGGATCTGCGGCGCGCGCTGTGGGAGATGCGGACTGCCATCGATCGCTACAAGGACGCAGCAGACAAGAATGCTTTTCAGATCAAGCTGGGGTCGGAAGGATATCCTCCGGACTTGGATACGCTGGTCAACGGCGTGGAGATCACAGGGGGAAAAAAGCTGCGGTTTCTGCGGCATATACCCATTGATCCCATGACGGGCAACACCGACTGGGGGCTGCGCTCCATGCAAGACGATCCGCAGTCCGATTCATGGGGCGGACAGAATGTTTTTGATGTGTACTCAAAATCAACCGGTACGGCGTTGAACGACACGAAATATAAGGATTGGTAAGTCTATGGATTGTCCTTACAGAAGCAGACGGCATCAGCGCGGATTCACGCTGATTGAGCTGATCATCGTGATTGCGATGATCTCTATTCTGCTGGGCGTCATGATACCGGTTTACCGGATACACATTTTGCATGCTCATGAAGCCGTGTTGAAAGAAGACCTGTACAACATGCGCCAGGCAATCGATCAATATACGCAGGACAAGAGCAAGGCGCCGCAGGACTTGAATGACATTGTGACAGCAGGCTATCTCCATGCCATCCCAAAAGATCCCTTCACTCATGCAGCCGATACCTGGCAGGCCGTGCAGGAGGACGTGCTCACCAGCATTGACCAGACGCAGCCCGGCATCACCGATGTAAAGAGCGGATCAAGCCTGGTAGGCTCTGACGGAACGCCGTATAACACCTGGTGAGCCGACAGCTCTCGATATTTAAGATAGATGAGCCGCAAATGCCTTTGCATGCGGCCAGCGTCCACGGTGCCTGGCCGCAATCAGGCAGCCGTCTCCCCTTCTTCTGGTTCAGTCTCGGCTACAGGATCCAGCTCTGCTTCTTTAAAAGACTCCCGCACAGCTTCCGGATCCACCTTACGTTCCCGGGCAGCATCTTCACCTCGGCTGATGCCGGCGCGCTCCGGCAAGTCCTCGCCCTGGGCAGGATTAAAAGGCGTGGTGCCAGTCTGGTTTGGGGTATCTGACGCCATCTGGCCGGAATTATGCGCGCCTGCGCGGCCAACAGACGGATCCTCTGCCGTGGCTTCTCCGGACTGCCGGGTGTATAGAGATTCAAGCACCGGCCTCATCCCGTTTTCACCTTTTTCAATACCGCGGTCCACAATGTCCTGTCTCATTTCAGTTGAGTCCAATTTGCTACCTCCAAAGTAGGTTTTCTCCTTAGATGCTGAACATTGATCCGGAGAAAATCATCCCGCGATTTGCTACCATTTCCGTATGCCGGTAGATACAGAAATTCAGGCCGCCCATCTTCCTCCGCTTAAAGCTCCGCGTGGAACCGAGCTAACGTGTAAGGCATGGCCGCAGGAAGCTGCCATGCGCATGCTTATGAACAATCTTGATGATGAAGTGGGCGAGCGTCCGCGCGATCTTGTGGTCTATGGCGGTACGGGCAAGGCCGCGCGCAATCAGCAATGCCTGGAGGCGATTCTGGCTTCTCTGAAGTCGCTCGAGAGCGACGAGACTCTGCTGGTGCAGTCTGGCAAGCCGGTGGGAATTTTCAAGACGCACGACTACGCGCCGCGGGTGCTGATTGCCAACTCAAACCTTGTTGGCCACTGGTCCAATTGGGAAAAGTTCAATGAATTGGAACGCGCCGGGCTGATGATGTACGGGCAGATGACGGCGGGTTCGTGGATCTACATCGGTTCGCAGGGAATTATCCAGGGAACATTTGAGACCTTTGCCGCAGCCGCGGAAAAACATTTTGGCGGCGAGCTGGCCGGCAAATTGGTGGTGAGCGGCGGCATGGGAGGCATGGGCGGCGCTCAGCCTTTGGCCGCGACCATGGCTGGCGCATGTTTTCTGGGGATCGACGTGGATGCAGAGCGCATCAAGAAGCGCCTGAAGACCGGCTATTGCGACTTCATGGTCAACAATCTGGATGAAGCGCTGCGTATTTTGAAGAACGCTGTGCGCAAGAAAGAAGCAATTTCCGTGGGACTGATAGGGAATTGCGCGGACGTGATTCCTGAACTTGCCGAACGCGGCGTGCTGCCGGACATTCTTACCGACCAGACATCGGCGCACGATCCGCTGAATGGCTACGTGCCCAACGGTATGACGCTGGAGCAGGCGCTGGAGCTGCGCAAGAGTGACCCCAAGGCATATCTGGAAAAATCAATGAACGCGATGGCGCGGCACGTTGAGAGCATGCTGCGTTTGCAGAAAATGGGCAGCGTGACGTTTGATTACGGCAACAATATCCGTACATTCGCTTTTCAGCAGGGAGTAAAAGACGCTTACGATTTTCCCGGCTTTGTGCCGGCCTATATTCGTCCGCTGTTCTGTGAAGGGCGCGGGCCGTTCCGCTGGGTGGCGCTCTCCGGCGATCCTGCCGATATTGCCGTGACAGACGATCTGGTGCTGCAAATGTTCCCGCAGAACCGCATCCTGAGCCGCTGGATTGAGCTGGCGCGCAAACGTATTAAATTTCAGGGCTTGCCCGCGAGGATCTGCTGGCTGGGATATGGCGAGCGCGCGCAGTTTGGGCTGGCCATGAATGATCTGGTAAAACGAGGCAAGATCAAGGCGCCGATTGTGATTGGGCGCGACCATCTGGACTGCGGCTCTGTTGCATCACCGTATCGCGAAACCGAGAGCATGAAAGATGGCAGCGATGCCGTGGCTGACTGGCCTCTCCTGAATGCCATGCTCAACACCGCCAGCGGTGCAAGCTGGGTGTCAATCCATAACGGTGGCGGCGTGGGAATTGGCTATTCATTGCATGCCGGACAAGTAACCGTCGCCGATGGCACAGAGATGATGGCCAAGCGCATTGAGCGCGTGCTGACAAATGATCCCGGAATTGGCGTAGCGCGGCACGTGGACGCGGGCTATGACGAGGCGGCACGGTTCGCGGAGCAGAAGGGCGTGAAAGTGCCGATGGCTCCTTCTTAATCCCATGCTGAGCGAGGGGACCCTTTAATTGCAAAGAACGCGAAGGGCGCAAAGGAACACAAAAATTGCCAAAATCGCCTGACGGTTTTGGCAATTCATTTTGAGAGTGTAATCTGAAGCTTGCCAACAACTCACAAATCCTCTTACCTTCTTCTGTCCAACATCGGCCAGCTACTTACGCTGCGGGGTGACGCCGCTCCGCGCCGAAGCCGCGATCTGCAAGAGATAAGCTTAATAGAAGATGCAGCGGTGCTCTGCGGTGGCGGAAAAATTCTGGCAGCGGGACCACAGCGCAAATTGCTGCGCGATCCCTGGCTCAGAACCAATCGCAAAAAAGTGAAGGAATTCGACTGCAAAGGCGGTGTGGTTCTGCCGGGACTGATTGATTGCCACACGCACCCGGTATTTGCCGAACCGCGTCTCGTCGATTTTGAGAAGCGCATCGGCGGTGCTGGCTATGAGGAAATTGCGGCTGCGGGCGGCGGGATTCGGTCAAGTGTTGCATCGTTGCGACAGGCGAGCCGGGGAGAGCTGAGTAAGAAAGTGCTTGTCGCGCTCAACGCCATGCTCCAGCAGGGGGCCAGCGTGGTAGAAGCCAAGTCTGGATACGGCTTGACGCTGGAAGATGAGATCAAGTCGCTGGAGGCAATTCGCGAAGCGGCAAGATATTGGCCGGGTGAAGTTGTCCCAACGCTGCTGGCGGCGCATGTTGTACCCCAGGAATTTGCCGGCAAGGCGGATGAATATGTACGGAAAATTTGCGACGAGATGATCCCGCTGGTTGCCAAAAAGAAACTGGCAAAATACGTGGATGTGTTTTGCGATCGCGGAGCATTCACGCAGGAACAATCGGAAAGAGTCTTAGCGTCGGCGCGCAAGAATGGTCTGGGCGCTCGCGCGCATGTGTGCCAGTTCACGGCTGCAAAACTGGGCCCGTTGTTGCAGCATCAACCGGCATCGTTCGATCACATGGATTGCGTGCAGCCAGAAGATATCTCTCTGCTCGCGCGCGGAGAGACGGTTGCTGTGCTTCTGCCGGGAGCAAATTATTTTTTGGGGCACAAAGAATTTCCGGATGCGCGTCGGTTGATAGATGCCGGCGTGCCTGTGGCGCTGGCTACAGACTACAATCCGGGAACCTCGCCTACGCCAAGCATGCCATTTGTGATTTCACTGGCATGCACACATATGAAGATGACACCAGCGGAAGCGATTGCCGCGGCCACGATCAATGCGGCATGCGCGTTACAGATGCAGGAGCGGAAGGGAAGCATTGAGTCCGGAAAAGATGCGGATATGGCGGTGTTTGATGTGAAGGATTACAGGGAAATCGCTTATTGGTTTGCCTGGAACAGGTGTGTTGGAATGGTAGTGGGCGGGCAGGTGGCGGCATGAATGTTGATAAGCGGAAAGGCAGATTGAGCTTCTCGTGAGAATTTCCTGTATCGGCTTGGAAGAGCACGCGGCGTCGCGATCTTTTGACTTTACGTCGCTCCTTTGTCGCGTCGTGCCGCTCAGGATGACAGGGATAAACGGCTTCGTCATCGCTGTTTTCTGGACTGTGTTATCTGCGCTTTCTTCGCCTGTCTTTGGACAAGCGGTCGCGAGTGAACAGCATTTTTCAGCGAACCATGTATTTTTAGCACCTTCAGCGCCCTCTATTCAGGAACATCAGGGAACACAGCCGGTTGCTCAACCAACTCCGTCGGCATCTCCGTTTCCCAGCCAGACAGTTTCTTTACCAACTCCCATAGCAGTCCCGAATCTCTATGACGAGATTGTGGTCACCGCTGTCGGAGACGTAATGCTTGGGACCACGTTTCCGGATGAATCCACGCTGCCGCCGAATGATGGCGCCGATCTGCTGAAAGAGGTCACACCATTTCTGAAGCGCGGAGATGTGGTGTACGGAAACCTGGAAGGGCCGATTATCGATGACGGCGTTTCAGCCAAATGTCGCGGCAAGAAAGAAGGTACGTGCTTTGCCTTCCGCGTGCCTACCCGCTATGGAAAATATTTGAAAGATGCGGGATTTACGGCAATGGGGTTGGCCAATAACCATGCTATGGATTTCGGGCTCGAAGGCCGTGCCAGTTCCCGTCAGGTGCTGGATGCGGAGCAGATTGCGCATACGGGTGAAATCGGAGATATTGCGCGGCTGACGGTAAAGGGCAGAAAGGTGGCGATCATCGCTTTTGCCACATATCCGGGAGCGTACAACTTTCTTGATCTGGATGAGTCTTTGCAGACGATCCGCCAGTTGAAAACGGAATCAGACCTGGTGATTGTGGGCTTTCACGGCGGCGCGGAAGGGGCGACACACCAGCACGTGCTGGAAGGCGACGAAACATTTCTGGGCGAAGATCGCGGCGATTTACGAAAATTTACACATGCTGCAATCGACGCGGGCGCCGACCTGGTACTGGGTTCCGGGCCGCACGTGGTGCGGGCCATGGAAATCTATCAAGGCAAGCTGATCGCATATTCATTGGGAAACTTTGCCACCTATGGGCCGTTCAACCTCAAGGACGAAAATGGGCTATCGTTGGTGCTGGAAGTTCATCTGGCTACTGACGGAACATTTCTGCGCGGCCAGGCTTATCCAGTAAAGCAGGAAAAGCCCGGCGGTCCAAAGATGGATCCGGAGATGAAAATTCTGCCGGTGCTGCGCAATCTATCCAGCGCGGACTTCCCCCAGAGCGCCATTGTGGTGGGGCCGCACGGTGAACTGTGGCTGCCGGGAAGCCAAACGCCGCCATGCCTGAACGCTCCGGACCTGCTTGAACAACGGCCCGGCGCTGCTGCGTGTGGTATCTTCCCTTAATAGCACCAATAACGGCGCTCTTTGCAGAATTTATGACAAAATTCATTACATTGTTTTTTCTTTTATTAGCCGGAGTAATTATTTGTGGCGCGCAGCAGGAGGAGCTTGCGCCCGACCTGAAGGCGGCCGCACTCAAAGACTCTGCCTGTACAAAATCTGCTGAGATCGCATCCGCTGAACCTTCACTCACCGCGCTTCCCATCCGTACAGGTGGAAAAGAATTGGGGACAATCGTGCAGGTGCAGGGCCCGTGCCACTGCCAGACCACGAACTGTGATGCCCTGGTCTATCTGCGTGACGGCCACGATTACAGGCTTGCGCTACATGAGAAATATACCTCGCTTCATCCCATGAAGATCGTCAAATTGGGTATGCCTTCTCTCACGGGGCAATTTGAAGTGAACTCATTGAAGATGGAAACTACGGTGTATGACTGGGACGGTAAGACCTATAAGCCTAGTCTGTGCGCCACTGTGATCAAGGGAAAACGCGTGCCCTCGATCACACGTCATCCCTGCAAGGCACCTGGGCAATAGCGCTGAACGCGTCCTGGCGAATGCAGTTGCAGTTCTTGAGGAAAAATGGCCTTATTAAAAAAATCTGCTTTCATTGTTCTTATTCTTCTGCCGCTGCTGGCAAGCGCGCAGCGGCTACCTTATGGTCTGACGGCGAAACACTATACCCTGACTTTTGCGCCGGATTTGCAGAAAGCTGTTTTCAGCGGCGACGAAACACTGGAAGTAGAGGTAAACCAGGCCGGCAATGTTTTAACGCTGAATGCAATCGAGCTGGAATTTCAGGAAGCGACGATTACGCAGGAAAGCAAAACGCAGACGGCAAAGTGGAATTTTGTTCCGGAGAAAGAACAGGTGGAGTTAACGGTTGCTGATCCGCTGGAGCCGGGACCGGCGAGTATCCACATTAAGTACACGGGCATTCTGAATGACAAGCTGCGCGGATTCTATCTGGCCAAAACGAAGGAGCGGAACTATGCCGCGTCGCAGTTTGAATCGACGGATGCGCGGCGCGCTTTCCCCTCACTGGATGAGCCGGCCTACAAGGCAAAGTTTGATATCACTCTGATCGTGGATAAGGGAGACACCGCGATTTCAAATGGGCGCATTATCTCCGACACTCCAGGACCATCGGAAGGAAAGCATACGATCCAATTTTCTACCACGCCGCAGATGTCCACCTACCTGGTGGCGCTGGCGGTGGGGAATTTTACGTGCAATGAAGGATCGGCAGACAACGTACCTATACGCGTGTGCGGAACACCGGACAAGAAACCCTTGGGCACGGCCGCGCTGCGATATGCCTCCGAAATCCTGAAGTTTTATAACCAGTATTACGGGATCCCGTATCCGTTCGGAAAGCTCGACATTGTGGGCGTGCCGGACTTTGAAGCCGGCGCCATGGAAAATACGGCCGCGATTTTCTATCGCGAATCACTGCTCTTTATTGACGACAATAATTCTTCCGTGGACTCTCACCAGGCAGTGTTTGAAGTGCTTGCGCATGAGATGGCGCACCAGTGGTTTGGCGACCTTGTGACCATGAAGTGGTGGGACAACATATGGCTGAATGAAGGATTTGCCACGTGGATGGCGCTTAAACCTTCACAGGCGCTGCATCCTGAGTGGGGCGCTGCACTGGATGCAGTCCAAGCCACTGATATGGCGCTGACGGCGGACGCGCTGGTGAATACTCATCCTATCCACGCCAAAGCGGAAACGCCGGAAGAGATCAACGAGCTGTTTGATGCCATTTCATACGAGAAGGCCGCAGCGGTGCTGCGCATGGTGGAAACCTACGTAAGCCCGGAAGTCTTTCGTCGTGGAGTGAACGTATATCTGCGCAAGTTCTCCTACGGCAATGCGACCGCGGAAGATTTCTGGAATTCAGTGACCGCGGCATCCGGGCGGCCTGTCGATAAGATCATGCCAACTTTTGTGGACCAGGCGGGCGAGCCGCTGGTGACGGTGAAGTCAGCGTGTATGACTCCACCTGCCGTGAAGGAGCAGGTACGGAAGGGAAGAAGATTGCGGCGGAAAGCCGTGCAGCCTCATCCCAAAATGCAGGTCACGCTCTCCCAACAGCGCTTCTGGGCCGATCCGGAAACAGCACCGAAGAAAGAGCAGTTATGGATGGTGCCCGTGTGCGTGAAGTCCGGCGGCGCCAAACCTTTCTGCCAGATATTGAGCCAGAAAGAACAAACGCTGCCCGTGGCAGGATGTTCAGCATGGGTCTATGTGAACGGAAATGCCGCGGGCTATTTCCGCACACAATATGACAAAGCAGATCTGCAAAAATTGATTGGCGTGACCGGCTCGGAATTGAGCACGGCAGAGCGAATGATGCTGCTGCGCGATGAGGCTGCCCTGGTGGGATCAGGCCAGGAAAGCATGGCTACGTATCTGGACCTGATTTCAGCCGTCAGCCAGGATGGGGAGCGCGCCGTGGTGGAAAGTTATTCACCGGCCCTGGATTACATCAACAGCTACGTGTTGCAGGGGACCGACGCCAATGCATTTCGCGCCTGGGTCCGGTCCACGTTTGAGCCCATGATGACCAAGATTGGTTGGACGGCGGCGGCAAATGAAAGCGCTGAGAACCACACCTTGCGCGGGGATTTGATCCACGTGCTCGGCCTGGTAGGTGAAGACCCTGAGACAATCCGCAGAGCTACGGCGCTGGCGGAACAGTATTTGAAAGATCCGAACTCAGTAGACGCCAGCGCGGCCAAAGACGCGCTGGTTGTAGCTGCACGATATGGGAATGAAGCGCTGTTTGAGAAATACGTGGACGCCATGCGGAAGATGAGTTCGCCGGAGCAGTATTACAACGTGGGCGGAGCGCTGACGGAATTTCGCGATCCGAAAATTGTTGAGCGCGTACTGGAATTCAGCGTTTCCGACGAAGTACGCAACCAGGATGCGCCGCACCTGATTGCCGCCGTGATTTCCAATACTGACGACCAGAAACAGGCATGGGAATGGGTGAAGGCGCATTGGCCGGCGGTGGAAAAGAAAATTACCATGTCCAGCGGGCTTAGCATTGTTGGCGCGACCCGTAATTTTTGCAGCGCCGAAATGCGTGACGATGTCCAAAACTTTTTCACCGAGCACAAGGTGCCGTCAGCGGAACGGGCGTTGAAGCAGTCAGAAGAGGATATTAACAGTTGCATCAGGAAGCGTCCGCGCTTGCAGTCTGAGCTGGCGGAATGGCTGCAACATGGGGCCACGAGCAAAGCGGCACAGTAGAGGAATTTGATAAGTGGGTAATTTAGGTATTTCGGTAAATGGTCATCGTGTTGGGTGAGATCTATGACGTTGCGCATTCGCAGTTATTTCGGCAAATCGTAGTTGATGGAAACATTGCGCCAATGTTCTTCACGCTTTCGCACCAGGGCGGCGTTGCATCCAGCACACTGAATATTAAGCGTGGAGGGCGCACTCCAGTTCAAAGTGATACTGGAACTGGCTGCGTCCTGCTCAATCAGCAAAACCTCGCCTTCCGTCGATGAACCGGAGAAAAAGCCTACACTTAAATCCTGAGCGGCAGGGCGGAGGTTCACATGCGTAAAAAAGGGCTTGTCCTCTCCGCAGCGGCGCTCCATTACCGTGGCGGTGAATGCATTGCCGGGACCGGTAGACTGCGCCACCACGCGGTCAGAGCATCGGGGACGTGTATGGAGATAAACCACGCTAAGGACCGCGAACATAATCAACAGCACGCCGCCAAAGACGAACGATCCGTGCACCATTTTGCGGGCAAAGGGGTCCATGCGCTACTGTTCCACCCGGGCCCTGATTTCGCGCCATAGTTCTGCGCGTCCATCGCCCGTGCGTGCGGAGTAAGGTAAAAGGGTTTCAACGCCATGGTCGCGGGCCAGCGTGGCCAGCGCGCTGCGTAGTTTGTTGCCGGAGAGCTTGTCCGCTTTGGTGGCGACGACGATAAAGTCGCGTCCGGCACTGCGCAGAAAATCAATTAGCTGCCGGTCTGGCGGCTGTACGGGAACGTTGGAGTCAATCAGCACAATGGAAAGGGCAAGCGTCTCACGCTCTTGCAGGTAGGGCTCAATGAACTTTGGCCATTCTGCCGAAATTTCTTTGGAAATTTTGGCATAGCCATAACCGGGCAGATCAACCAGGACGCTTTCCGGATGCGGCTGGCCGGCCCTGGCGTAAATACCAATGAAATTGATAGTGCGCGTGCGGCCCGGCGTGGAGCTGACGTGCGCCAGCTTCTGCCCAAGAAGCGAGTTGATCAGGCTGGACTTTCCCACGTTGGAGCGGCCCAGAAAGGCGAATTCCGGCGGCCCCTCAGGCGGGAAAAATTTGGGATCTGCCGCGGAGGTAAGAAACTTGGCGATGAGAGCTTTCATTCAATGCTATCAGTGTAGCCAACCGGGCGGGATTACCCAAACAAGCTGTGGAGAATGGTTTGCCGCAGATTGGCGCAGAGGAACGCAGATAAGAAGTGCGAAGCGAGACTTGCCATAAAGCAGCCCGAAAGAGCGGAATAGTTTAAGCCTAAGGCGCGTGAGCGATTGAGGAGACGTGGCACTCAGCCGGAGCAGGCAGAGGGTCACAGAAAAAAGTGATGTGTTCGTCCTGAGGCCCTTGTCAAGATGTACCGATTCGCAATTGATTTGGGAGCGGAAATGCTCTATCTTCTGGCATCCGCTCCAGGGATGGAAGCTGTTTGATCTTTGAAAAATAGCACTTAGCCATTGGCCATTAGCACTTAGCCATTTAGCCAAACCCAATCCTAAAACCCCTTTACCCGCAAAGGACACGAAGAAACACGAAGACAATTGCCAAAAAATCCAAATTGAAAAAATCAAAAACTTTACGAGGGTTGGCACGGGAGGACCACGGAGGATCTCGGGTGGTCTTGGTGATTGGGAGGTTGGGTGATCGGCATCATCGGGAAGACCAAAGCCGCTGAACTCCATGCCAAATGAGGCCTAATCTCTGAAGTCCATGCCAATCTGGGATGACCTTGGGATGACCCCTCTGAAAGCTACGCCAATCTGGGATGACCCGGGGAGGGGGGAGGGGCTGTTCAGCAGCTCTATTAGATCGGGTGATCGCCGTTATCGGGACATTGGGCGATCGGAACATGGGTGATCGGAAAAGACAGCACTGCGGTAAAGCCCAGCCACATGCCTGACAGAATCGCCGGCCTTGTCAGGGGCAGCTCAACGGCCCGAACGGCGTTGCTCCATGGGTAAGCGCTTTGGTGTTCGGATAGCTGAATGCACTGTTGATGGCGGTTGAGGTCGTCTTCTGTTCAAACCACTGCAAGAGCGCTTCGGTCTGTGGATGGTAGGTGACGCCAGCAGTCTTTACCGTGAACATTGGGCTTCCTAATACCTCAACCGGGTCGCCGGTTTCAAGATTGTCCTGGCATGTTCCGGGTTCGCCGGGGAACTGCCATGCGGGGACCGTATTGTTGATGAAGGGATCGTTGAGCGATTCGGAAATTTCATGGCTGAGCGCGGTTACGTCCTGAAATCCGCTGAACATGCCGGGCGATACCCAACTGGCAAAGGCAAATATATAGCGTGATTCCGTTGGCAGTGCGCCATCAGAAAAGAAAGTATGGAACCCCAGAACGCAGCAATCGCCCATGCCGCCGTTGATGTTGAGCGAGTACAGATACGTGTTGGGCAGGAGCGCGATGTTTAGTGCGGTTTTGCTGAAGCGTCCCGCATTGATTTCATTGGTGACGAGATTGAAAAGTGCCTGGTTAAAGAACTGGTCCAGCAGAAAGATCACGGTGTGTCCGTCACTCGATTTGCTGGTGGAATATGTCTGCACCTGAGTGCTTGCGCCTTCCAGGCTGACTGAGGTAAACCGCGGGACTGTCAAAGTAACAGAATGGACGATAGTTGCAGGCCGCAAAAGCGTATGCCAGCTGGTTTTCATATTGTGGAAGAACTCGGCGCGCTGAACGGCGTCGGCAAATTGAAGGCCTGCCCCAGTGGAATAATTGGCGGTCTGAAAATTGGGCGAATTGAGAGTCGGCGTTTCAAAAGCCGCGACCGGAACAGTGGTGTAAGTGACCAGGTTTGCATTCTGTAGCCTGAGCGACACAGCCAGAATATGGACCGGAATGCTGGTCGAGCCTCCGTTCCAGGGCGCATTCCCCATCATCCTTAATTGCCAGGTTTTGCCACGCGTGATAAACGATGCGTCAAAGTTCGGGGCTGAAATTACATTGGCCACACTGAAAGGGGTGGCTGCGGAGTTGGTCGCGAGCGCCGAAGAGGTTGCATGGGAATCAGACTTCGAGTGAAGCGATATCGGGCTGAGCCGCTGAAATATGGGTCTTGGTGGCGTGCTGGACGGCAGATCTTTGATGGAAGAAACGTCAGGCAGGCTTTGGGCGAATCCGCAAACGGCTATAAATAAAGGAGCTACAAATATTACTGAGAAGAACGTGCGATGGGTCACCTGGAACTCCCGGAGGTCGAAAAACAACCCGAATTCGACCTAAGTTGAACCTTTATTAAATAGATGCAGAAAACCCGCGACAGATGCGAGCACGGCTCCGGAACATGCTGAAAAATTTCTACATCTTAATTCTTAGGGACGCCGCACCTTAGTTTTTCCGCCCTAAAGCGTTATCATGTTTCTTAGCCCTGCATGGAACAAGACCTGACAATTCTCAAAGACGATATGGTCGCTTTTATTGAAGGCCATGGCCTGCGCCGGTTCAGCGCTTACGTGAGTGAGGAAGTGGCCAACGTGCCCTGGTCTACCGACGAGGACCATCCGGACGGCTGGAAGGATTTTGTCGAATTGGCCAAGGCTTCCAACGTAAGCTTTGTCACCATGAACCACGTGTCGCTCGATAAAGAAGACGTGGACCTGCTGGTGAACCGTTTGCAGGAAATTGAGTACATGAATGAGGAAGACCTGGAAGAAGCGGGCTGGCTGCGCAGCTTTGTGGGCAAAGTCGGTTATGTTCAGCTTGGGTTTCCCTGCCAGGGCGTGATGTTTTTGTATGAAGTTTCCACGCCATGGTATGAGACCTATCAGCGTCTTGAAAACGCAGCCGACGATTACGATGGCATCCTTATTGACGATACCGATGCTGACGACGAGTAGATGAAGACGCGTTGGTCTTTCCCCACACCCGATGCGGCCCAGGTTGAAGCTTTGCGCGCCGAAGCCAAAGTTTCTCCCATCATTGCGCGGCTGCTGGCATTGCGTGGCGTAAGGGCTGAAGGCGCAGCAAAATTCCTTTCTCCTACGCTTGACCATCTGCACTCGCCTTACCTGATGCGAGGCATGACTGCGGCAGTTGAGCGCCTGAGCGCTGCCATTGCCAACAAAGAAGGCATCCTGATTTATGGCGATTACGACGTGGATGGAACCACAGCAGTCGTCATCCTGAAAACGGCGATTGAACTGTGTGGCGGCGCGGCTGACTTTCATGTGCCGCATCGGATCAAGGAAGGTTATGGCATCAAGGATGACGTGATTGAGCGCTCTGCGGCTGCCGGCATAAAAGTAGTCATCAGCGTGGATACAGGCATCCGTGCATTTCAGGCAGCGGAGACGGCACTGCGCGTCGGCATTGATCTGATTGTTACCGATCATCATTTGCCGGAAACGAATGAAGGCGTACCAAACGCGTTGGCGGTGCTAAATCCTAATCAGCGGGGCTGTGACTATCCCTGCAAAGAGCTTTGCGGCGCAGGTGTGGCGTTCAAGATTGCTCAGGCGCTGTTTGCGAAGTTTAAAGACCAGGTCGATCAGGCGCGGCTTGTTCCGTCATTTCTGAAGATGGTCGCCATCGCGACGATTGCCGACGCGGTTCCGCTTGTCGGCGAGAATCGCACCATTGCGCGGCTGGGGCTGGAAGGTTTGCGGCGTCCGGTAAATGGCGGGCTGAAGGCGTTGATGGAAGTTTCCGGTCTTACCGGTGAACGTCCAATTGCTGCGGGCGATGTCGGCTTCCGACTTGGGCCGCGCATCAATGCCGCCGGACGCATGGATATTGCCCGCGATGTGATTGAGCTTTTTACCTGCAAAGACCAGGCACGATGCAAGGAGATTGCGGAAAAGCTGAACCAGCTTAACCTGGAGCGTCAGGCGGAAGAGGCGCGCATTGTGACTGAAATTGACGCGCAGCTTGCCGCCGAGCCTGACCTGACGGAGAAGTTCTGCATGGTGTTTGATGGCGAAGGCTGGCATCGAGGCGTGGTGGGCATTGTGGCTTCGCGCGTAGTAGAAAAGACCGGACGCCCCGCGCTGGTGATTGCCACTGAAGGCGGAGAAGCGCACGGATCAGGCCGCTCGATCTCAGCATTTCATCTGCTGGACGCACTTGAATCCTGCCATGACTTATTCACCCGTTTTGGAGGCCACGCGCATGCAGTTGGATTTGCCATGCCCGGCAAAGATGTTGCTGAACTCAAGCACCGGCTGAACACCTATGCGCAAGCCCGGCTTACGCCGGAAGATCTGTTGCCGGAAGTCCGTATTGACGCGAAGATTCCACTCAGCTCTGTAACGCCTGAGCTCTTTGAAAATCTGGGCCGCCTGGAACCCTTTGGCCATGGCAATCCTGAGCCGGTATTTTCCAGTTGCGGAGTCAGCGTACTGTTGCCGCCGAAAATCCTTAAAGACAAGCACATCAAGCTGCGCATCAACCAGCGCCTGCCCGAGTCCAAGCCCAGCTTCAACTATGAAGCTATGGGCTGGCGGATGGCTGAGCGCCTGCAAGTTGACGCTCTTCAGCCCGGAGACACCCTGGATGTGGTCTTTAAAGTTGGCATGAACTCGCATCCTGATTTCGGGGGACTGGAGTTGACCCTGGAAGACTATAGAAAACCTGTTCCGGCCGCAGTTTCTATTGCGGGTGAAGCGCAAAGAGCGTTATAGTCGCCGTATTATGGAAGAAAAATCTATCTACTGTTCGAAATGTGGAAGCCAAAATTCCGGAACGGCCCAGTTTTGCCAGAATTGTGGCTTAGCGCTTTCTTCTGGTATTACCCCGGCCCAGGCGGCAGCGCCGGCCCGCGCCTATGCATCAGCATCAGCAGGTGCCTATGTGCCCGCTCCTGTACTTCCGTATGGCGGATTCTGGATTCGCCTACTGGCGCACTTGATAGACCACGTTATTCTGGGAGCGGTTGCTGCTCCTTTCGTTTTCATCATGATCTTACCCGCTGCTCTTCGCGTGGCGCGCCAGGCGGAGTTGAACAATGACCCTTCTCCCGAACTGCTTTTAACGGTTGTGGGTTCAGTCTTCATGTATGTCGCCCTGGCGTTTGTGGGACAGTGGCTCTATGAAGCCTTACTGACGAGTTCCTCATGGCAGGGGACCATCGGCAAGCATATTCTTCGGCTCAAAGTGGTGGACCAGGCTGGTCAACGAATTAGTTTTGGACGCGCCACTGGAAGGTTTTTCGCCAAGATTCTGTCCTCCATGTTTTTCTGCATCGGATTCATCATGATTGGCTTTACCGAGCGCAAGACTGGCCTGCATGACTTGATTGCCGGGACTATGGTGCTGCGTTACTAATTGCGGCGTTGTGCTAGCTGCAGCCGCAGTTACGTTCTTTGTCATTTACCATTAAGGCATGCCCTTTGATCCCAAACGGCTGAGAAAGCTGTTCGCCGCCAGTGCGGTGCTGGTTTTCCTGATTGCTGTCGGATTTTATATTCATGGGATATTCAAGGGCCGCGGAGTTCTTCCTGAAACTCCGAAAAAAATCCCATCCAATGTGGCGACCAGCGCCACCGGCTTCAATCTTTCCAAGTCAGAAGGCGGAAAGAAACTTTTCACCATCCATGCAGATAGCGTGCAGCAATATAAAGATGGCGGACGCGCCGCGCTGCACGACGTAAGCATTGTTGTCTATGGCCGCAACCAGGACCGCTCTGACCAGATTTATGGTTCTGACTTTTCTTATGACCCGATCGCGAAAGTAGTCACTGCCGAAGGCGAAGTGCGCATTGACCTTGAGGCCAATTCCGACGCAGCATCTTCTCCCGGCCAGTTGCCCGCGGAAGAAACCCGCAATCTGATTCATGTTAAGACCAGCGGTCTCACATTCAATGAGAATACCGGGATCGCACAGACCAAAGCAGCAATCGAATTCCGCGTGCCTGAAGGCAGCGGCTCTGCGGTTGGCGCGGTTTATGACTCTCATGGCGGAGTGCTCACGCTGAAATCTGCCGTTCGGCTCATCAGCACAGGCCCTCGAAAAGCCACGGTCACGGGCCAGAGCGCAGTCATCACCAAGAACCCCAGCAAAATCGTTTTGCAGTCGGCAAAAGTTGAAGACCCGGGCCGCACCATCTCCGCGGACAGAGTGACGGCATTCATGCGCGACGACAACAATATCGATCACATCGCGGCTTCCGGCAATCTGCATGCGTCAAGGACAGGGCCCAAGGGATTTGAAGTCAGCGCGTCCGAAGGCGACTTGCAGATGACAGACGCCAATCAGGCGCGTTCCGGCGTACTTTCCGGCGGCGTATCTTTTGCCAGCCAGGGTGATTCGCCAGCCGAAGGCAAAGCGGGAAAAATCCTTCTTGCTTTTGGGGCTGCCAATCGCGTGACAAAAGCCAGAGCAGAGGATTCCGTTCAGCTTAAGCAAGGGCCGCCTGGGAAAGCGCAGGAGCTGCACGCCCCGGCCGTGGATCTATATGTAAAGGATGGCAGGAAGCTGGAGAAGGCCATCACTTCGGGCGGGCCATCGGAAATTGTGCGTGAGCAAGACGCAGCAAAGACGATCATCAGCGCCGGCCATTTTGAAACCACGTTCAATGACCAGAACCGGCCAACCACTCTCTATGGCACACCGGACGCAAAAATTGTTGACTCGGTTCCCGGCAAGCCAGACCGGGTTTTGACATCGCGCGAACTTACTGCCAGGTTCAATGAAAAAGGCGAGATCGTTTCCGCCGACCAAAGCAGTGATTTTCGCTATCAGGAAGGTACGCAGACGGCAACTGCTGATCGGGCCAGGTATGCTGCGCCAGAAGAAACAATTCTGCTTTCCGGATCGCCGCGCGTGGTTGATTCTGGAATCACACTTACCGCAGACAGCATTCAGTTGAATCGCAAAACCCGCAATGCTTTTGCCCAGGCCAACGTCAAGACTACATATTCAAATCTGGCCGCGCAGCCCGGCGGAGCCATGCTGGCGTCTTCTGATCCTATCCATGTCACAGGAACAACTGTGACTCTGAATGCAGCCACCGGAGTAGCACGATACACAAAATCCCGTCTCTGGCAGGGTGCCAACATTGTAGAAGCTCCTGCGATCAGCTTTGACCGCATCCGGCGGAGCCTTCAGGCCCAGAGTGACCCATCTGGCCGTGTTGCATCAGTTTTTGTGCAGAAGGACAAGAATGGCAAGCTGACGCCCGTAAATGTGACCTCAGACAGGCTTTCTTACGTCGATTCTGAGCGCAGAGCCATCTTTTCCGGCAATGTGGTCGTGCGCGCCCAGGAAACGACCATCGCCTCCGACGCCGTTCATGTGGTCCTTCTTCCGCGCAAGACTCAAACTGAAAATCAAAGCGCCAGCCAGTTGGATCGTATTGAAGCACAAGGAGATATCAAGATTGATCAAGGCGGAAGAAAGGCCGCCGGGAGCAAGCTTGTTTATACAGCGGCAAACGAAAAAATGGTGTTGACTGGTACCAAAGAGCATCCCCCTAGCATTTTTGATGCCGAACGAGGCCAACTTTCGGGTGATTCGTTGACTTTCTTTACCCACGATGGTAGGGTGCTCGTAGGTAGTGGAGAAACTTCCCAAACCCAAATTCCAAATAGGATTCCAGACGCGAGCAAGAAGTAATGCAGACCTTGGCCACGGACGACATCGCGAAATCGTACCGCGGGCGCAGGGTAGTCAACGGCGTAAGTATCCACGTAAACCAGGCTGAAGTGGTAGGGCTGCTGGGCCCCAATGGCGCCGGAAAAACAACAACTTTTTACATGACCGTGGGGCTGATCCCCCCAGACAGCGGACGTGTGCTGGTGGATGGCGAGGACATTTCTGATGTGCCTATGTATTTGCGTGCCCGGAACTATGGCATCAGCTATCTTCCGCAGGAGCCCTCGGTCTTTCGCAAGCTGAGCGTGGAAGAGAACATTATGGCTGTGCTGGAAGTGCAGCCCATCTCCTGGCAGGAGCGGCGGAGGAAGCGCGACCAACTGATTGACGAGCTTGGATTAGGGCATATCCGCAATAATATGGGGTATGCGCTTTCCGGCGGCGAGCGTCGCCGCGTGGAGATCGCGCGGGCACTCTGCATCGCGCCCAAGTTCATCCTGCTCGACGAGCCGTTTTCAGGCATTGACCCAATTGCCGTTCTCGATCTGCAAAAGATAATTTTTGACTTAAAGGGAAGCGGCATTGGCGTTCTGATTACTGACCATAACGTGCGTGAAACGCTCTCTGTAACAGATCGTGCTTACATCATCAATGAAGGCCGCATTTTCCGTACCGGCACGCCGGAACAACTGGGCAACGATCCAGAGGTAAAAAGGGTGTATTTGGGAGAAAGTTTTTCGTTTGTTTAGACGCGCGGGCGAAGCAGCGAGCGTTGCCGAACTCTTGAAGAAACGGCAAATTCTTGAAGAAAAAGACGTTAAATTACGACGGTACTCTTTTGGGCACGGCACATTCGTGGGATAGTAGAATTTAAAAAGATAATTGGATGGTATTACTCCAAAACAAACTGAATCTCAGGGTTTCTCAGAAGCAGATCCTCACTCCGGGCCTGGTGCAGATGGTGAGCGTGCTCGCGCTCAACAAGCTGGAACTGAAGGAGATGATCAACACTGAGATGGTGGAAAACCCCGTGTTGGAGGAGTTGGATTCCACCGTTCCATTGCTGGATGAGGTTGCAGGACGCGAAGAGGCCCACGAACGCCAGGACGCGAAAGACATCAAAGAAAAAGACGAAACCGGCCCCGAAGCCGAGAAGAAAGATCCTTTTGATGAGATCGATTTCGGATCATTTTTCCGCGACTACCTTGATCCGGGCTATCGCAATTCCGCCGATCTTGAAGAAATTGACCGGCCTTCGTTTGAAAATTTTCTTTCCAAGCCCGGCACTCTTAGCGACCATCTAAGTTGGCAGTTGGGTTCCATTACCGTACGTCCTGCGGTTTTTGCCGCGGCGGAGTTGGTCATCGGAAATCTCAATGAAGAAGGCTACCTCACAGCTTCAGATGATGAGTTAATGGGGGTAGCGCAGGCACAGGAATCAGGACAAGTTTCCGAAGCCGTATCGCAGAGTAGCTCGGCGGAAAACGAAGCCGTTGCTGAACCTTCCCATCTTGAACTGGTGGTCTCCCATGAGCCCACGCCTGAAGCTATAGCCGCGGGAAAGAGCACCGGCTTTGCTCCGGTCATGCAATTCACCCGTGATGACCTGCGGGAAGCCATCAGCCTGATCCAGCATTTTGATCCCGTCGGCGTCGCTGCGCGCGACCTGCGCGAATGCCTGATGGCACAGCTTGAGCACCTCATCAAAACGCGTGACATGGAAGGCTCCGACGATCCGGAGAATGACCAGGTAGTTGAAGATGCTCTAAAGATCGTGGACAAGCAACTCCATTTTCTGCAAAACAAGCAATACAAGGAAATCGCCAAGGCTATTGGGCGTCCTATGGAAATAGTAATTCAGGCGCATGAGTTTATTCGCACCCTCGATCCCAAGCCTGGCCTCCGCTATAACAAGGTTGAGCCCAAGCTGATTGAACCGGACGTCGCATTTGTAAAGCATGGCGATGAATATCTGGTTCTGATGAATGATGAAGACTTGCCACAGCTTCGCGTGAGCCCCACCTACCGCAAGATGTTGAACAATCAGAATGGCGGCGTGGAAAAAGACGTAAAGTCTTACGTGAAGGAGCGCTACAAGTCTGCCGTGCAACTGATTAAAAACATTGAGCAAAGAAGGCAGACGATTTTGAAGGTTTGCTATGCCATTATTGGCCGTCAGCGGGAATTTTTAGATCAAGGCATCGACATGCTTAAGCCGATGATGATCAAGGAAGTGGCTGAAGAAATCGGCGTCCACCCATCCACCGTCAGCCGTGCCGTTGCCAGCAAATATGTCCACACTTCGCAAGGCGTGTTTGAGTTGCGCTACTTTTTCTCAGAGAGCGTCCAGGGGCCGGAAGGCGCAGGAACCTCGCTGCTGATACTCAAACGACGGGTGAAAAAACTGATTGAAGAGGAAGACCCGGCGCATCCTCTGACGGACGATCAAATCACGCGAGTTCTTCAGTCCCAAGGTATCCAGGTAACACGGCGCACAGTGGCCAAATATCGCGAAGATATGAAGATTCCCAGCACCCATCAAAGGAGGACCAAGAGCTAGAACGAGTCAGCGCTGCCACACCAGAGCCGGCGCTTTTCGTTACAAAGCCGCCTGATACCCGTGCTGTATCTTCCAGGCACCCGTCAGACGACTCTCAGTTCCATCCAAAATTAGGAGGGAGTCAATGAACGTTGAATACACTGGCCGGTAGTTTGAAATCACTCCTATCACCCGCAAGCAGGTCGAAGG
Organism: Candidatus Angelobacter sp.; assembly: GCA_036488825.1. GTDB lineage: Bacteria > Acidobacteriota > Terriglobia > Terriglobales > Acidobacteriaceae > Angelobacter. The sequence continues at coordinate 90,820 of DASXGZ010000004.1, read as the reverse complement.
CGGGCTTGAAAAAATCCAAAAAATCTTAGGCAGCAATTTTGATACCCACGTAATCTTGTCCATGTCCAAGCGGCGTCATATCGCCGAGATCACGCTTACGGTGCGTAATCAGGGGCCGATCGTTGGGCTGGCTGAAGCCCAGGAGATGAGTGTGGCCATCGGAGGAGCGTTCGACAAAATTGAGCGGCAGGCCGTGAAATATAAAACGCGATGGAAGAGTAAGAAGCGCCAGGCGCGCAAGAAGCTGGAATTAACGGGAGACCAGCAGCAGGAAACCACTATCGCGGTAGCAGTAGGCGGAGATCTTACAACGGCTGTACCGGTCAAAGTCCATGCTTTTCCCAGCGTGGTGAAGGTCACCGAAACGCATGTGGTCAGGAGTTCTGACTCCGTCTCATACAAGCCTCTTACCTTGGAAGAAGCTGTGAAGGAAGCGGAGTTTCGCGATCGCGAGGTGTTCGTTTTCCGTGATTTACAAGGAAAAGTTAAAGTGTTGCATCGTAAACGCGACGGCAAAATGGAGCTGATAGAAGCGCCGTAATTTCAAGATGTGTTTTTAAATACAAAAAGGGCGTCTACGGACGCCCTTTGTCTTTACTTCCAAAAACATATGAAGATTGTTCTTTTGTTTGGCCTCGTGCTCAGGCCGCTGGCCGCTTTTGTTGCGTTGTGCCACTACTGAAAAGTTCAATCATCGCGCGATTGAACGCAGGTATATCGTCAGGTTTGCGGGCGCTGACCAAATTTCCGTCAGTGACTGCTTCTTTATCCACCCACTCTGCCCCGGCATTGCGCAGGTCGGTTTTGAGTGAAGGCCACGAGGCGATCTTGCGGCCGCGTGCCACGCCTGCCTCAATGATGGTCCAGGGACCGTGGCAAATCGCCGCCACGGGCTTATTGGCATCGAAAAATGATTTTACGAATGCCACTGCTTTCGGTTCTATACGCAGCTTGTCAGGATTTATGACTCCGCCAGGAAGCAATAATGCGTCAAAATCTTCTGCGCGGGCATTATCTAACGTGATGTCTGCCGGAACTTCCTTGCCCCACTTCGTCATGTCCCAGCCCTTTACCTGGCCATCTTTGGGCGATACTACTTTGGTTTCAGCGCCAGCTTTGTCCAGCGCTTCGCGTGGTTGCAGCAGCTCCACCTGCTCAAAGCCATCTGTTACCAGGATTGCAACTTTCTTGCCTTTCAGATTCTCATTTGCCATCAAAAGCCCCTTTCAAATTTATAAGTTCTTGAGTTAAAGATGATTGGAACAGCCCGCGCTGGAATAAACCAGCGCGGGACATCCTGCAATGAGGTTTATGCCGCGATGCTTGCTCCATTGGCCCACGGATCAAGAACAACCTTGGTGCAATGGTCCTGCTTATCGCGGAAAATCTTGTACATTTCAGGGGCCTTGTCGATAGGCACCCGGTGGCTGACAACAAAGCTGGGATCAATCTTGCCGCCCTGTATAAGTTCCAGCAAAGGTTTCATGTAGCGCATCATGTGCGTCTGGCCGGTTTTCATTGTGATGCCTTTGTTCATGTAAGCGCCCATTGGCATCTTGTCTATAAATCCGCCGTACACGCCTGGTACAGAAACGGTACCGCCTTTTCGGCAGGCAATAATCGCTTCGCGCAAAACTCCCGGCCGGTCCGGCTGCATTCTCAGGACCTGTTTGGTTCGGTCAAGGGCCCACATTGGTCCGGTGTAGTGAGCTTCCATTCCCACTGCATCCAGGCAGGCATCCGGTCCAATGTTGCCGGTCATGTCTTTCAGAAGCTGCACCACGTCATCGACTTCTTCATAGTTTATGATTTCGGCTCCAGCGTCTTCAGCGCGCTTCAGACGGTAGTCGAATCTATCAATGGCAATCACGCGTTCCGCACCCAGCAGAAACGCGCTTCGAATGGCGAACAGGCCAACTGGTCCGCAGCCCCAGATAGCAATGGTGTCGCCGGGTTTGATATTGCAGTTTTCCGCGCCCATGTAGCCGGTGGGAAAAATATCTGACAAAAAGACCACTTGCTCGTCAGGGATGCCGTCAGGGATTTTCAGCGGGCCGACATCCGCATACGGCACGCGCGCGTATTGCGCCTGGCCACCTGCATATCCACCAAGCATATGTGTATAGCCAAACAAGCCTGAAGGCGAATAGCCCATCAGCTTTTCCGCCATCCAGTAATTTGGATTGGAGTTATCGCAACAGGACCATAATTGTTGCTGGCAGAAAAAGCAGTTACCGCATGCAATGGTAAAAGGCACAACCACGCGGTCGCCAACCTTCAGTTTTTCGCGGTTCACGCCTGCGCCTACTTCCACTACTTCGCCCATGAATTCATGGCCCAGAATGTCACCCTGCTCCAATGTCGGCATCAGGCCGTCATATAAGTGCAGGTCAGAGCCACAAATACAGGTGCTGGTAATACGCACGATTGCGTCTCGAGGATTAAGAATTGTGGGATCGGGCACATTTTCCACGCTCATCTTCTCTGTACCCATCCAGCAAACTGCTTTCATGAGGCCCTCCTTCTGGCATCTGCGATTTCAGTTATTTTTCCCTGGCCCTTGATGGGATCATCTGGATTCAAGACGCGCGCTACTGCGGTTGCTCCAGAACGCGGACCATGCGTTTGGCCTTCAACCGTTGGAATCTCGCCCGTTTCGATCAATGCCTTCAGGCGGTGCAGGTCCTGGCGCATCATGAAATTCGGATCCTTGCCCAGCATTTTGGCGAATGCGTTTCCAATGGAGCCGGCAGGAGGTTGATAAACTACAAAGACGCTTACGACTGTGCCGCGATCTCCGACAGCTTTCCGGAATTTGACCACGCCATCCACATAGATTTCGGAATCAGGCAGCGAGCGCCATGCAATCACATCACCTTGGCGGTCAAAAGCAATCTCCGCAGTCCAGTGGAGCTGTTTCCCCAACGGGCCAATGGCGACCCAATGGGACTGGTTTTCACCAATCTGTGTTACCGACTCCAGATGACGCATGAATAAAGGCAGGTTTTCAATTTGGCTCCAGAACTCATACGCCTGTTCCGGAGAGCAGTTCAATAGAATGCTGCTGCGGGCAATCAGCTCCCGCTGCTGTGTGCCGGCTTGTGCGCCGAGCCATGAAAGCAGTCCGCCGCCGGCCGCAAGAGCAAGACCAGACTTGGAACGGCGGGATAAACCAGTTAAGGCAAGCGCGCCACCGGTAATCAAAGCGCTCCACCGGAAAGCAGTGGACAATCGATGTTGGCGGCTTTCAGCATTCTCTAAGTGAATGCGTGCAGCTTCGCTCATAATAAATACGACCTTTCGTTGGGATATTTGGGTGAGATGCGATGCGGAAATGATGGGTGCACTTGAGAAAGAGTTTTTCGCGGAGCTCAGAATTTGAGTAAAACGATTAAAGCTCGTTGTGGAAATTGATGCGGAATGGGGATCAGGCTGCTATTGGAAGAGTGATGTTCTTGTCGCGCCAGAGTTGCACGCCGGCGGAGAAGAACCAGATTGCCTGACCTAATATGATTGCACCGAAGCCGTGTACGTTGAGCCTGATGTGTCCGGAGAGAACTGCAAGAATGGTGAGTGGTGCAAAGATGCAGCCGTAGATTCCAAGCGCGCGGGCAAAGCTGTTGCTCCTGAGAATGGCAGTGGACCAGAGCAGGATAGCAATGGAGGTCGCCACCACAAACATCATCGCAAAAGCCTGGTTCAGAGCACCGTCAAAGTGTATGGCCGCATTCCAGATATCACGCATGCTTGCCGGGGCGGTAATCATCTGATGGATAAGGTCAGGGGAGACTATTCCGCCGAAAACGGCGGCGCTGAGAACGGCGGTTACGCCAAAACCGTAAAACACCAGAGCAGCAAGAGCAAGTCGATTGGGAGACATAAGCCGGCGAGAGAGACCGAGCGCGCCTAAAAAGAAAACCGGCATGACAAGAAGGGCCAATGCATGGGTGGCGATAGAGATGCGCGCTCCGTGCGCGAATTGATCTGGCGGCATCAAGTTGTGCGCTGTGGGGTGAAAAGCCATCGTTATAATAGAGCCGATTACTCCTGTAATCAGCGCTGCTCCGCTCATGCGATTGTCTGTCATGGTTGCACTGTAGGATTGAAGCAGGGAAGCCGTCAACCCGGAATTTGGTAAAACACCCCGATACCGAACAAAGAGGCATTGAATGTCCGGAAAGTTTCCAGCGACGAAGATAAAACCGAAGACAAAATCTAAGAAGAAGACAGACCGTCGTGCGCAACGTACGCGCAATGCTTTGGGCGACGCGCTGGTTGCGCTTATGCAGGAAAAACCGTTTGAAGAAATTACCGTGCAGCATGTGCTGGACCGCGCTGGGGTGGGACGGTCAACTTTTTACGCGCATTACTCAGATAAAAATGATTTGTTCCTCAGCGATGTGGATGAGTTCTGCGAAATGATGGCCACGTATCTGATGCGGCGCAAAGAAGCGTCAGATCGAGTGGCGCCCGTGCGTGAATTGTTTGAGCACATTGCGGACGTGAAAGAATTTCGTGCTGCGTTGATCTCATCTGGCAAGGTTCACGATGTTCTGGAGTTGGGGCAAGGGCATTTTGCCCGAGGCATTGAACAGCGGCTAGCGCAGCACGCCGCGGCAGGAGCAATCGCGCCTATTCGACGGCAGGCATTAGCGCATGGCTTTGCGGGAGCGTTATTCTCCCTGCTGCAATGGTGGACAGATCACGGCATGCCGGGCTCGCCCGCGGAGATGGATGAAACCTATCATCAGATGGTGTGGTCAGGCGTGCGTGCATCGTTGGATACGCAAGTGAAGCCGCCAGCAAAGCAGAATGGGACGCCTGTAAAAAGGACGCATTCAATCGCAGCAAAGAGATAATTATAAGTCTTGCTTCTAATATAGCTTGCCCCGTTGTTGAAAAACTTCTCTCGCCGCAAGGGTATAATCAAATTTCCAGCATGAGTTATCAGGTTCTAGCGCGTAAATACCGTCCGCAGCGTTTCTCTGAGGTGATTGGGCAGGAGCACGTAACCCGTACCCTGAAGAATGCCATTGAGCAGCAACGGATCGCGCACGGCTATATCTTCAGCGGACACCGTGGTATTGGCAAAACTACCATTGCGCGCATTCTGGCCATGGCGCTGAACTGCCGCGCCTCAGACAAGCCCACTCCTGAGCCGTGTGGCGTTTGCGAATCATGCGTGGAAGTGCGTGCGGGAAGTTCAGTTGACGTAATTGAGATCGACGCAGCGACCAACCGTGGCATTGATGAAATTCGCGAGCTGCGCGACGCTGCCCGCTATCGGCCAGCGCGGGACCGCTTCAAGATTTATATCCTGGACGAAGCTCACCAAATAACAGACGCGGCATTCAACGCGCTATTGAAAACTCTGGAAGAACCTCCACCACATATCATTTTCATGATGGCTACCACGCAGGCGGAAGATATCCCACAAACCATCCGCTCGCGCTGCCAGCACTTCAGCTTTCATGCGGTCAAGTTCGATGAAATTGTCAGCCAGCTTGGCTCTATCGCCGCAAAAGAGAGCATTGAAACCGATAGTGAAGCTCTGGCCGTACTGGCTGAAGCCGGCGACGGCTCCATGCGGGACGCTCTCTCTATTATGGACCAGGCGATTGCGTGTTGCGGGACGCGGCTCAGCGGTGAGCTGGTGCGTGGGCTGGTGGGAAACGTCGGATCTGAAGTTCTGGAAGACCTGATGGAGACGGTTGCTCGCAGCTCAAGTGAAGAAGCGTTGCGGCTGCTCGACCGTCTGATGACGGAAGGCCATAATCCGGCCCACTTCGCGCGACAGCTGGTACGCTTTCTGCGCAACGCGGTTGTAGCAAAGGTCGCGACGGAAAATTCTCCGCTGCTGCAAATTTCCAGCGACGAGCGCTCGCGCGTTGGACGTGTAGCCAGCCAGTTCTCTGAAGAAGACCTTGCACGCTTTCTGCAGATCATGCTGCGTACTTTCGACGAGCTTGGCTACCGCCAGGAGCAGAGATTTCATCTCGAGCTAGGCGTGCTGAAACTCGTCCATGCGCAGCGCATTCTGCCGCTGGAGCAGATATTGAGCCAGGCTGCGGGTGAGGGGCAGAAATTGCCGGAAGCACAGCGGACGGCTGCATCGCGTCCCGCACCTGCTTCTGCGGTAGCCGTGCCGAGCTCTCCGGCCTATAGCGGAGGCGCGGCTCCAAAGCAGCCAAGTGTAGTCTCGCCGTTTGAAGCAGATCGCGCCCGCAAGGGCCGTAGCTTTGACCCGGAAATGTCAGCTCCGGCCGTATCGAACGCTAACGCGCAAACGTCTGCTACTGCCACGGCTGTTGCCGTCGAGGAACCGCCGCCGCAACTCACTGAGGATGCGGGCGCGCTCCTGGGCCATGTGCTTGCCGAGCTGGAAAAGGCTGGCCACAAGATGCTTGCGTCTACACTGGAAAGCGGAAGCGTGGTCCTTCAGGGCACGGAACTGCTAGTCACAATTGCGCAGCCGGTATCCGTTATAAACATGATGATGGGAAACGAGCCCAAGCGGATAGCCAATGCTGCTGCAAGCGCAGCCCTGGGTCGCGCAATAAAGGTAAATGTCGTTAGCGGAGTTGCGACACCCCCAGCCAACGGAACTGCGGCAGCGGTTGTCAGGCCGCGCAATGGCGCAAGCGCTCGCAGTCGCGCGGCGGAAGACCCTATCGTGCAGCGCATGAGGGAAAAGTTTGGCGCGGAAATTCGCACAGTCATTGATCACCGGGAAAAAGATCATCGAGAGAAAAATTAGGAGAAGCCATGGGCGGATTCAATTCACGCCAGTTTCAAGAGATGTTGGAGAACGCGCAGAAGCAAGCCCAGGACCTGCAGCACAAGATGAAGCAGACTGTGGTTGAGGCTTCTTCCGGCGGCGGCACGGTTACCGTCAAGATGAACGGCCAGAAGCAGGTACTGGAAACGCGGATTGATTCTGAAGCCGTCAAATCCGGCGACGTGGAAATGCTGCAGGACCTGGTGACGGCGGCTTTTAACGCTGCAGCGCAAAAGGTGGATGAGGCGATGCAATCCACCGTGGGCGGTATGCTGGGCGGCATGGGATTGCCGGGAATCTAGAGGATTCTGTGTCAAAGTTTGCCGAGCCCATGGCGCGACTCATCGATGAGCTGAAAAAGCTTCCAGGCGTAGGGGGCAAAAGCGCCCAGCGTCTGGCGTTCCATATTTTGCGATCGAGCTCAGAAGATGCCGAAGACCTTGCGGCAGCCATTCGCAACCTTAAAGAAAAGCTTCATCTTTGCTCCGTATGTAGCAATATTACTGATGTTGATCCGTGCAGCTATTGCGCCAGCGCTACGCGCAATCAGCGGCTGGTCTGCGTTGTGGAAGAGCCCACCAATATCGCTTCCATTGAAAAAGCCCGATTTTACAATGGCGTTTACCACGTTCTGCATGGCGCACTTTCTCCGCTGCATGGCATTGGTCCGGAGCAGTTGCGCATCCCGTCATTGCTGAAGCGGATTGATGCCGGCAGTCTCGACGAAGTCATCATCGCCACAAATCCCACTATTGAAGGCGAGGCGACGGCAGTTCATCTCACTGGGTTATTGAAGCGGCCAGGCGTAAAGGTCACAAGAATTGCCACCGGCATTCCCGCCGGAAGCGACATTGAATACGCCGATGAAGTGACCATGTTGAAGGCAATGGAAGGCAGAAGAGAGCTATAAAAGTAGACTGCATTACAATTCACTTTAGTGACAAGCAAGTTCCTGCAGTAGGCATCGTACTGCAATAAGCGGGTTTTTCTGTTGGCGAATGGAAAAGCGAGGCTGGGCAATCCATCATTGTCCAGCCCCAAGTCACAAGCAAGGCCTTGCTTGACAATCCTGGCCGCGCGGCCAGGAAACTTACCAGAATGGGAAAGCTTGTCAGTTACCGGGACTGAAAGCTTTCCATTGCTTCCAAATACTCCAGAACCCCAGATCGGTTTGAGGGAACGCGAACGGGTTTCAAGAATCAACCAAAAATAAAGCCCGACAATTGTGTTTGGCACAGGACGGAGCGGGAAGGCTGCAACCTGTACCGATATGCAGTTTCGCTCAGGATGATTAAGCGCCTATCAAGAAGGCATTAAAATCTTTTATTTTCCAAACTTCTCCTGTTTGCAATCTGTCAAGAAGGATTAAACGAGAATTTCCCAGAACGGGAGAAGAAGAAAAGGGATCTCAAGCTAACTTACTCCGAGGGGCGTTAAATTCGCAGAACTATTCTTGCGGTGGGTTATCCTGCTGCGTCGTTTCCGGCTGAGACTGGGACTGGGGCTGAACCTCCGGCTGCGTGCTTGGATCTTCGCGCTCTTGCCGTTGCTGTTCAATCTCGGCCAACCGCTTTTCTTCGCGCACTTTCTTCCAGTTTTCCATTAGCTGCTCTTGCGTCAGCTTTGCTTCAGCCTGTGAAGCTCCGGCAGCAGGGTGGTCATTCTCTTCTGTCTGTGCTTCCGTTGGGGTCGGCGGTGCCTGGGAACGAACCGGTGCGATTGCCAATTTGCCGAAAGTTTTCCGGGTACGCACGACGATACGTTTCAAACTACCTGGATTTTCACCTGTACCCATAATGATGTAATCAATGCGAGGACTATCGAGCAAACCGGTCAGCACTTCTCGCACTGAACTGGGCCCGAGTTTGGCGATTACGGGCTCATTTTGCAGTTCGGGCGACAAATCAATAACAGCGCCGGTCTTTGCGGCCACCAGTTTAAGCACAGTATCTAGTGTTGCATTTTGTGAAACAACGGTAAGCTGTCCATGCGCGTAATCAACAGCCGCTGAGGGACTCACAGCCGGAAGGGCATTGGCGGCCTGAGGTATGGTGGATGGCTGAGAATATGCGCTTGGCGATTGCGATATCGGGGCGCCCTGGGCTGCAGCCAGAATGGGTGTTGTTGCCACAAGAATCAGTCTAGCTGCCTTTGCGAAATTCAACATACCAACCTTCCTCATCCTACTCACCACATTATTCCGATAATCTGCTGCGGCCGACCTTAGGCGCATTACTTTGCCATTTCGATTTTGAAATTCACAGACGTTACTTTGCATTGGAGAATCATTAAAAATTCTAATCTGTTCCAAATGTCTCTAGTGCGCTGAAACACATTCCGGGATGATGCGATCAGTTGATCGGGGCATCCCGATGGACTGTCGGCGTTAGAGGTTCAACCGATGTTGTGGCAGGCAGCAATGGCAGGGAGACACGGAAACAAGAGCCTTCCCCAGGAACGCTTCCCACTTCAATCCTGCCACCATGGGCTTCTGCGATGCTGCGCGCAAAGTGAAGGCCTAAGCCGGTCCCGGGGACCTTTGATTTGCGGGCTGACGCGGAGCGGTAACCGCGCTCGAAAACATGTGTCTGCTCTTCCGGAATAATGCCGCTTCCCGTGTCACTGATGGAAACAATGGCAGTCTCGTTATGCACTGCCAGAATAACGTCAACGCGTCCGCCAGAATGGTTGAATTTGATTGCATTGTCCAGCATATTCAGAAGAAGACGCCAGATCTGTCCGGCATCAAAGGCCCCGATCACATTCTGCTGCACGGTACCGGAAATCTTGATTCCCCGGTCGGCTGCCTGCGGCCGCATTCCATCAATGGCAGTCTGCACCAACTCAGAAAGATCTTCCTTTTCGCGGTGCAGCTTAATTTCTTCACTCTCGGATTGCGCGAGCTCCATTAAATCGGAAACGGTCCGGGCAAGCAGTTCCACGTGTTCCAGTTGTTTGGAGAGCATGTCTCGATAATTTGTTTCGTTGCTGCCCAGGCGCAGGGCCTGCTCGGTTTCCGCCCGCAGGACCGTAAGCGGCTGACGGATTTCGTGCGAGAGATTTCGCAGAAATTCCGTCATGCGCTGAAACGAACTCTGCATACGGGAAATCATCGCATTCATGGAGACGCTGAGCTCGTCAATTTCGTCTCCCCTGCCGGAAACAGGAAGGCGGGTGCTGAGATCAAAAGGCGTGATCTGCTTGGCGGCAGAGGCGATCTGTTCCAGTGGACGAAGCGCATGAGAGGCCATGATCCACGCATTGGCTGCATGCGCCAGAATAATGAAGGGAATCAGGGCCAAAAGAAAAACCTGAAGCCTGTGACAGTCCTCATCCGCCTCATCGAGTGAGACACCGATGCGCAAAAGATAATGGCGCCCAGCCAGCCCCAGGACAGGCTCATCCAAAATGCGGATTTTAGTAGTGCCTGCGGTCAGGGTCCGCCAGGTAGTATGGTCAGGCTGGGATAAAGCCAGATCAGGAGTGGAAGGCAGATGCAGAGCTGACATGGCGCGCGATGCATCCAGCGTATGGCCTTCGTCATCCAGCAGTTCGTAATAGCGCATGGAACGCTCGAACTGTGCCCGAACTTCAGGGTCAGCTTCCGCGTTGAGCCATTTGACATTGCCGGCGCGAATCTGGAGCATGCTGCGCACAGCAATACCGCGGTCCTGCAATTCATCGTCGACCTGGCCGTAGATGCGCCGCGCCAGCAAAGCATACGCGCTCCAGGCCAGCATGACCACCAGGAGCGCGAATGTCACTGTTTGCTTGAACGCGAGCCGTGAACTCAGCCGACGCAAAAGCACGAACTTCATTGGGTGGCTGACGACAACATGTACCCCACGCCACGCGCAGTATGAATCAACTGCTTTTCATATCCGTGGTCAATCTTGGCGCGGAGATAATTAATGTAAACATCCACAATGTTGGTCAGGCCTTCAAAGCCAAGGTTCCAGACGTGCTCTACCACCATGGTGCGGGTCACGGTGCGGCCGGCATTGCGCATAAGATATTCCAGCACGGCGTATTCACGCTGCGTAAGATTTATCGGCTTGCCTGCGCGCGTAACCATGTGACGCATCCGGTCGAGCTCCAGGTCTTCAACACTGAGTTTGTCCAGCAGTTCCTGCGGACGCCGCAGCAGAGCATGGACCCGGGCCAACAGCTCTTCAAAGGAAAATGGTTTTACCAGATAATCGTCGGCCCCGGCCTGCAGCCCGCAGACACGATCGGAAACATCTTTCCGCGCGCTCAGCAGCAGGATTCGCATATTCGACCCGGATTTACGAAGTTTGCGAAGGACAGTTAGACCGTCAAGTTTAGGAAGGTTCCAATCGAGAATGATTCCATCATAATCAATCTCGGTTGCCAGCTGGAGACCCTCTTCTCCGTCCCCAGCCAGATCGACAGCAAAGTGGTCGGCTTCCAGACCCTTCACCAGTGTACGTGCTACCTTAGGCTCATCCTCAATAACTAATAAACGCAAAGTCCACCTCCCGCTTCGGTGGAAGAATTGCCGTCACTTTGTTTAATGACGTGCAAAGCCCATCCGCTGTTTTCCCCTCAAAAAACCGCACTTGCATGGCGCTTGCTGTCTTGCCCGGAGTTCGGTTTCCCGCTTATCTAGTGCTGCCAGCCCGAAAACCGTTTCACTTCTGCTGAATTCTTGTTGTACTTTTCTTGCGCTACGACCTGTCCATCTGGCCCGCTTGAGTGCACCTAAAGGCCCGGGCCATTAGTACAGTGTTAAAGCTGTACCATCGTACACATATTTTGTGGAAATGGAACAAAAATCACTCATGTTCGTAAATTTTCTTTTTGTGCCGTCTTCGAGATTTGGAAATACCAAGAATCCAGACATGATTTTCTGTTCCACGGTACTAATATAGCATGTCCTTTAGGACATATACAAGCACGTACTTAAGGACAATGTACCAATCATATTTAATGCGTTAATATTCGCTAAAATGTTTGCTTTAAGCAGGTTAGTGATATTCACTCCTTTTGCGGAGGCTTTGAATTTGTATCTTCGCCTTTGGCCAGCCTGTGGAAAACCAATCCCGGTAATTCCAGCTACATTCATCATCATGCGATATAAACCCGTATTTCTATTTTCCGAACAGATTGAGCTGCGGTGAGAAATTTCCAAGATTCACGACTTGCGGGGATTCATCATCCCTGACATCGATACCGTGTTTGCGGCAGAATTTTCTTACCAGAGCTGAAATCCGTCTTCTATATTCTGCTGGGAGAAAGGCGCGATCAGCATAGCGCGTTTTATAGTAGGTAACAAGATGCGGAAAATGCTGTTTCAGGAAAGGAATGAAGATTTTTTCGGAACACGGCTTTAAAAACAACGGTATGGGTGCTACGGACCGGGCATTTGCCGCCGCTGCCGCCTCAACCACGCTTTCAAGCTGCTTGGGTGAATCTGTGATGAGAGGGAGAACCGGCGCGCAATTTACGCTGGCGTGAATGCCGGCCGCAGTAAGTTTTTCCACCGCCTTAAAGCGGAGATCAGGCCGTGGCGCCCTGGGCTCCAGGATACGCGCCAGAGATGCATCTGTGGTTGTGATGGTCATGTGAATCCACAGCCTGTTTTTAGCGGCGATTGAAATTAATAGATCAAGATCACGCAGGATCAAATCGGATTTGGTGACTAAACCAAGCGAGAAGCCTTCATGGCGCGAAAACTCTTCCATGAGCGCATGCGTGATCCCGAACTTTCTCTCCGCAGGCTGGTAAGGATCTGTCGCTGTGCCGATGGCGATACTTTGCCCACGACGGACCTGCTTTAACTCCTGCCGCAGCAACCAGGCGCTGTGTTTTTTCACATATATCTTGCGTTCAAAATCCAGGCCGTCTCGCATTTCCATAAACTCATGCGTGTATCGCGCGTAGCAGTATTTGCAGGCGAACTCACATCCTCTATAAGGATTGATCTGCCAGGAGAATGGCACTCGGGGCGAGTTGCAGCGTGTGAGTATGCTGCGGTTTTCGAGCGTTCTGTATTCCACTTGATGGCCTTGAGATAGCGCTTCTCCTGCGGCAGCCAAACGGGCGATGCCCACCAACTGCACATCAGGAGCCGATTCTTGGAAAAGATTTAGCATAAACTAATACTTTCGTTATTTATTCGCTTTTCTAGAATACAGGATCACATCTGCGAAAGCAATGCTGCTGATCGAATATTTTGTAAGTGGGAAAGATTTGGAGGTTACTGCAGAGAAGGAACCGGCAATCGCAGCATCTTTGCGGCATCCTGATCCAGCAGCCAGAGCAAACGGCCGTTGAGCGGCTGCACGCCCTGCGCCGGGTATTTCCGGGTATCGGGTTTCAATACGTCCTTAAGGATTTCTGCTTTACTGTCGCCTGAAACCAGAAAGTTCACCTCAGCCGCGTGATTCAACACAGGGTAGGTAAGGGTGAAGCGGAAGGTTTTGAGCTTCTCCACCCAGTTTGCCACGACCATGCGCGAGATCTCCTCCAGCGCTGCTGTATCCGGGAAGAGTGAGGCTGTGTGGCCGTCTTCGCCCAGCCCGAGCAGTATCAAATCAAAGCAGGGCCATTCATGGTCCGCCAGATTGAAGAATGTACGCAATTCTTCTCCATAATCCCGCGCCGCAGACTCAGGTTCCAGTTCTGCTTTGATACGGTGAACATTTTGCTGGGGAATTGGCACCTTCGATAAAAGAGACTCATTGGCCATACGGAAGTTGCTATCAGGGTGATCCGGAGGAACGTGGCGTTCGTCGCCAAAAAAAATGTGGATTTTGTCCCATGCCAGATCTTTGTGCTCTGCAGCCAATACGGAATAGACGCCGCGAGGAGTATTGCCACCAGAAAGCGCAACTGCAAACCTTCCTCGCTCTCGGATCGAATCTTCCGCAACGACGTGGAACTCCTGCGCCGCGGCACGGCAAAGCGCCGCATTATCGGGAACAATTTTGATTTCAACTGCCATTGCTTACGCTGTGCTTTGATCGCTGGATTTTATTTTCCGCCAGGAGCGTCCATCTCTGGCGATAATATCGGTAGCCTCTGAAGGACCCCATGAACCGGCAGCGTAATTTGGAAAGTTGCGCGCCGCAAGCGCCTTCCACACGTCCAGGATGGGATCCACCACCGTCCAACCCGCCTCCACCATATCTGCGCGTTGATACAGCGTCTGGTCGCCCATGATCCCGTCATAAAGAAGAACCTCGTATCCCGTGTTGGCGGTGGTGCCGAAGTAGTCGCCATAATTGAAGTCCATTTCCACTCCGCCCACCTTCATCTGCGCGCCCGGAATTTTGGCCCCAAAGCGCAAAGAAACTCCTTCATCCGGAGCAATGTGGATGATGAGCTGGTTAGCATCAAGGCTGTTCACCGGCGTGTCTCGGAACAGGACCAATGGCGCACGCTTGAATTGCACCGCTACTTCTGTATGCCGGACGGCCAGCCGCTTACCCGTGCGGAGATAAAATGGCACTCCCGCCCAGCGCCAGTTATCAATCATCAGCCGCAATGCAACGAATGTTTCAGTCTTTGAATCCGGCGGAACGCCTTCTTCATTTCGGTAGCCGGGAACACGCTCACCCCTGATTGTGCCTGGGCCATACTGGCCGCGCACCGCGCAGTGCAGCACATCTTCTTCGGTAAAAGGCTGCAAGGCATGAAGAATTTTTGCCTGCTCGTCATGGACCGCAGTGGAACTAAATGAAATGGGCGGCTCCATGGTGGTGAGCGATACCAATTGAAACAGGTGGTTGGGAACCATGTCGCGCAGGGTGCCAGCCATGTCAAAGTAGCCGCCGCGCTTTTCCACGCCAACAGTCTCCGCCACGGTGATCTGGATATGGTCTATGTAGCGCCGATTCCAAATAGGCTCAAAGATGCCGTTGCTGAAGCGGAAGACGAGGATGTTCTGCACCGTTTCCTTGCCCAGATAGTGGTCGATACGGAAAATCTGATCTTCCCGCAGCACCTTGCTCACGTTGCGGTTGAGTTCTTTAGCCGACGGCAGATCGTTGCCGAAAGGCTTTTCAAAAACGACACGCCGCCAGTGTCCATCTTTCTCACAAGCCAGCTCAGAAGCCCCCAGCCGTTCGACAATTTTCCCAAAGAACACCGGACTCGTCGCCAGATAAAAAAAGTAATTTCCTTGCGTGTTGCAGGTCTTATCCACTTCCGCGAGCGACTTGGCAATGTTGCTATACAATTCCGGGTCATGAAAGTCGCCGCCAACGTAATAAACGCGCTCCAGCATCCAGTCGCGCAGCTTGGGATCAACCGTGCCGGTGGCGAATTTGTCCAGATTATCGCCCATCACTTGGCGGTATTGGTCCCTGGTGTAGTCATTACGGCCAACCCCCACAATTGCGAAATCAGAAGAAAGCAGTTTGCTCTTGACCAGGTTATAGAGGGCAGGGAACAGCTTGCGGGCGGTGAGATCACCTGTGCCGCCAAAAATAACCATGGCGCAGGGCCCGGTTGGTGAAGGACTTCCAGAGGGCATCTTTTCCATGGCGGGTAATTCGCGTTCAAGCTGTGGCATCGTTTGAGGGATCTCCTGCTCAGGAAGAGCTTTCTGTCTTTTTCTGGGTCAGTTCTATATGGCCGCCAAATTTCTGCCGCATCGCGCTCAGAAGCTTTTCCGCGAATGTGTGTTCCTGCCGCGAGCGGAAACGCGTATAAAGGGCGGCTGTCAATACGTCCGCCGGGACAGCTTCTTCCAGCGCGGCGGTCACGGTCCAGCGGCCCTCGCCTGAATCCTGCACAAATCCTGTGTATTCAGAGAGCGTGGGATTTTCAGCCAGCGCCATAGACGTTAGGTCCAACAGCCAGGAAGAAACCACGCTGCCTCGCCGCCAGACTTCCGCGATGTCCGCTAAGTTTAGATTGTAACGGTAGCCTTCCGGCAGTTGGTCAGAAGATGCGTTACGGAAAATATCAAAGCCTTCAGCGTAGGCTTGCATCAGCCCGTATTCGATTCCGTTATGCACCATTTTTACGAAGTGCCCTGCGCCGGAAGGCCCACAGTAAAGGTAGCCTTGTTCAGCAGTGCTTCTGAGTTTCTCACGTCCCGGCGTGGCGGGAATGTCACCCTTACCGGGCGCCAGCGTCTTGAAGATGGGATCAAGGCGCTCAACCGCCTCTTTGGGGCCGCCCAACATCATGCAATAGCCGCGCTCAAGACCCCAGACGCCGCCGCTGGTCCCTACGTCAATATAGTGAATGCCACGATCTTTGAGCTTCTGTGACCGTCGCACGTCATCTTTATAGTAAGAGTTGCCGCCATCAATAATAACGTCGCCAGTTTCAAAGCGCTGGGCCAGAGCATCAACCGTTTGCTCGGTCGGGTTGCCTGCCGGAACCATCACCCACGCTGCGCGCGGCTTTTTCAGTTTAGAAACAAAGTCATCGAGTGACGTTGAACCCGTCGCGCCTTCGCCTGCCAGTGCTTTTACGTTTTGCGGACTCAAGTCGGAGACTACACATTCATGTCCACCCCGCATTAGGCGGCGCACCATGTTGCCGCCCATACGGCCAAGACCTACCATGCCGAGTTGCATTTGTTATTCTTCCCTCTTATCGGTTATTGGCGCTTTTATTCCCTTCGTGAGCAGCCAGAAACCTAGAATGATTTCGAAGATCACCATCGGTATGCCTGTTCGCCCTCTGCGAATCTGCCCATAGAATTCCTCGAAAGGGAACACCAGAACACTTGAAGCAACGAAAAGCGGCAACAATGATGAAAGGATTCCCCAAACCGCGAGTGCACGGGGGATGTAACGTGATTTGAACCACAAATAGCTGAAGAGCAACGATCCCAGGGCGAAGAATACTGCCCCGATTCTATATCCGGAGATCTCCATATCAAGGAATAAGCTTGTTAGCGCCTGCAACTGCGTTTGACTAAATGCTTCCAAGTAACCTGCGCCGCTCAAAAGCCGTAAGGCAGCAAGATCGTTCAGAATAACCGTTGCAAGGATGCTGCACTCAGCCAGCCGCCAGAATGCCGCGAGCAGGGCAATGTTTCTTTGGACAGGCTTGAGTATCACATATAACGCCCAAATCAAAGCAATGTCCCCGGCAAACGTAATCAGATCGGCGCCGATCCCTAGCCGGAAAAGCTGTTCGTGTGCGGCAACATTGGTTGCGGTGTGCAAAGCATCGTTGGGTACAATCAACCGGCGCCGGACGTAAAATTCTGCAAATAGCGCTGAAGCCATCAGGAACAGGTAAAGAAAGCCCGCAGCTTTGGCGGCGGCATATTGAGCTGGCTCGATGCCGCCCATTTTCATTTGAGGCTTAACGCTCATGTCCAGGCTTAGTGCTTATGTCCTTTTAGCGAACACCGGAGAAATCTCATCGTGATTCAGATTTAACTTAAAGCATCCATCACAACCTGTTTCAACTTATTCAGTTCAGTATTTACGTCTTTTGGCAGATGCACGCGCAAGGCACGGCGTTTGCGGTCAGCCAGAACCTGGAAATCTCCACGCGCCTGTGCAGCCTTTACTGTGCCAAAAGTATACTTCTGCTCCGGCACGGGCAGGTCATTAGCATCGTCGCAGGTGATTTGCAGGAACACGCCAGTGTTTGGTCCGCCTTTGTATGCTTGTCCGGTTGAGTGCAGAAATCGCGGACCAAAGCCTAAGCAAGTTGCCACGCGCTTGCGATCGCGAACGGCATGGCGCATTGCCTGAAGTTGATTTTCATGGTCGTCATTCATTTCGATGTATGCCAAGACCGCCATGTAGTCACCCGATCCGAGCTGGTTGAGATGGGCGCGCAGAAATCCCGTGAGAGACCGATCGTTGGCTGCAAGCTTGTTCAGGTTCTCCGCATTGCGTGCATCAGTGAAGAGCTTGATTCCGTCCTGAGTGAAAATCGGCGCTTCTTCCGGAAGCTTTCCGCTCTTCTCATAAGCTTCAGTGAGTTGACGCGTCACAATCTTGCTGGCTTCTACATCCGGCTGGTTGAATGGGTTGATTTGAAGAATAGAACCTGCAACGGCTGTGGCGATTTCCCAGCGAAAGAATTCCTGTCCGAGATCATAAACATCTGACAATTCGATTTCGACGACAGGCTGGCCGGCATTTCTAAGCGCATCAAGCCTTTGCTTCTGGGCAGTATCGGGTTCGTTGGCAAGCCGCAGATGGATAAAAACGCGATCATCGCCATAAACCTGAGGAGCACCCAAAGTCTCGCGATCTACAGGAATAAGGCCCTTGCCAATCTTGCCGGTGCTTTCAGCAATCAACTGTTCCAGCCATGCGCCCAAATCATGAATTCCGGAGGAAGTAATAATGGTGACCTTATTTCTGCCAAGGTTCCCGAGCGTGCCCAGAATCGCGCCCAGAACAGCGCCGGGGTTCTGTTCTGCGGGAACTTCTGGTCCGCATGCCTCTACCATTTCCTGTGTCCGTTGAAGGAACTTGCGGACGTCGAGGCCCATGACAGAGGCCGGAACCATGCCAAAGTTGGAAAGAGCAGAGTAGCGTCCGCCGATGCTGGGGACGCCGAAGAAGATTTTACGGAACCCGTCACGTTCAGCGACCTGCTGCATTTTGGAACCGGGATCGGTAATAGCGATGAAGTGCTGACCAGCTTTTTCCTTGCTGATAACCTGCTGTACGCGGTTAAAGAAGTATTGCTTAAAGATGTTGGGTTCCAGAGTGCTGCCGGATTTGCTGGCAACGATGCAAAGTGTCCGGGCAAGATCAACCTGATTTTCTATAGTCTTGATCTGCGCTGGATCGGTTGAATCGAGCACATGCATCTTGGGGTGGCCTGGCTGCTTGCCGAAAGTAATCTTTAGAACTTCAGGACACAGGCTGGATCCTCCCATGCCGAGCAACAGAGCATCACTAAAGCCGGCTTTTGCGGCGTCAGCGGCAATCTCAGCAAGTTGCTGCGAATGAGCGATCTGGTCTTCAACAACATGGAGCCAGCCGGTCCATTTGTTTTCGTCATCGCTTGTCCACAGTGAAGCATCGCCTTGCCATAGGCGGGCCATTTTGTTGTTGGCCTGCCAATCTTTGAGCGTCGCCTGTACAGCCTGAGAGAGAGAGGCGGAAAATTCCCAGCGCGGAGGTCTGAGTATCGATTGTGTGCTCACTGGTTCCTTTTCTTTTGCTCCACGACTGAGAGCAGCTTTTGAAACGCGTCCGCGAAGAGTTTAATGGCATCTTCCAATAGCTGGTCTGTAACTTTTTGCATGGAGATGCCGGCACGTTCCAGATCGGCCATCGTCTTGTCTGCTGCGGCAACGTCGGCATCCAGTGTGCGGCGGACTGTTCCGTGGTCGCGGAACGCATCCATGGTCGCGGGGGGAATCGTGTTGACCGTGTCCGGGCCAATCAACTCTTCAATGTACAGAACGTCACGATATTTGGGATTCTTGGTGCTGGTGCTGGCCCAAAGGAGACGCTGCATTTGCGCGCCATGGGCGGCAAGGGATTTCCATCGCTCGCCGGCAATCATATGCTGATAGCGGCGATATGCCTGCTTGGCATTGGCAATAGCCACTTTGCCGTGCAAGGAGCGCAGCAGTTCCTGATCCTGGGAAGGTGGGGTGGCGGTCTTCAGCCGTTCATCAATGATGGAATCAACCAGGGTATCAATGCGGGAGACGAAGAAGCTGGCAACGCTGGCAATTCCGCTGATGTCTTTGCCGGCTTTCTGCGCGGCCTCCAGGCCTTCAATATGTGCTTCGGCCACTTTCACGTAAGCTTCCTGGGCAAAAAGCAGCGTGATGTTGACATTAATGCCTTCACTGATCAATTGGCGCACAGCCGGAGCACCTTCCGGAGTGCCGGGAACTTTGATCATGATGTTAGGACGGGCGACGGCTTTCCAGAGGCGGCGTGCCTCTGCGATGGTACCTTGCGTGTCCCGAGCCAGCGTCGGCGAGACTTCCAGGCTTACATAGCCATCACGCTTGTTGGTGGATTTATAAACAGGAAGCAACATATCAGCCGAGTCTTGTATGTCACGGATGGCGATGCGCTCATATATGTCTCCGCTGCTCAGGCCCTGGGCGCGAAGTTGATCAAGAAAATCAGCGTAGTCCGTGCTGCCGGCAATGGCCTTTTCAAAGATAGAAGGATTTGAGGTGATGCCGCGCAAGCCGTCCTCATCGATCAGGCGCTTAAGCTCTCCGCTGGTGATCAGGTCGCGCCGGATGTAATCCAGCCAGACAGACTGGCCAAATTTCTGCAATGCCAACAGAGGATTTTGAACGCCAGAACTGCTCTTTGCTTGTTTTTCGGGGGAAGTAACCGGATTCATGAAATCTCCTTAGTGACCGGGTCGATCGAATAGCGCTTCTCAATACTGTGAATCTTTGCCAGACGGCGGCGATGCCTTTCCTCGCCAGTAAAACGTGCGTTCAAGAAAATCGTACACAGATCTTTGGCCAGTTCTTCCGCGACAATGCGAGATCCCAGGACCAGCACATTCATGTCATCATGCTCCACGCCCTGATGGGCGGAATACGAGTCATGGCAAAGGCCGGCGCGGATACCGGGAATTTTGTTGGCGGCCACTGACGCGCCAACGCCGCTTCCGCAGATGAGTATGCCGCGCTCTGAATCACCCTGAAGCACACGCTGCGCCACAGCCTCCGCATAATCAGGATAATCTACCGGCGCAGTGCTGTCAGTCCCGACGTCGATCAACTGGTAGCCATTTTTTCTAAGATGCTCAAGCAGCACCTTTTTCAGTGCATACCCGGCATGGTCAGACCCGATGGTGATCTTCATACGCTTCCATTAAGCCTACGCTAAATTGTGAACTTCTGGGGGCGCGCGAGCTCTATGTTGAAAGATGACGGCGCAATCGGTTGAGATTCAAGGAACTGAGATTCAAGGAAAGAAAGACCGGGAGAGGTTGGGAATCCAACAAAATGGCCCCGCAAAGCTAAAGCTATCGGGACCAGAATGTGGGACAGGCAAATTGTTTACTGCTTTGTGTATTGCAGCACCACGTCCAACACGCGCCAGTCGCCATTCAATTTGGTAAGGTGCATATAGTCGATCCAGCGGTCAGTCACAACTTTTACACTGGCGGCATTTTTGTAAACGTCAAGTACTTCAATCTTTCGCACGCGTTCAGATGGAGGAATGTCTTTCCCCGTGCCTGCTCGAACCCCGTCCAGCATTGACTGAACGGAATCTTCAGTAATCTCAAGTTGACCATTCACGGTCCGCAGAGACCGCTTGTGGAATTCCGGATGGAGCACCCGCTGCATACGCGGGACATCAGCCGTGTAATAAGCGTCCATGTAATTCCGGGCAACAGTTGTGATGGTAGTATTTGGGGCCGTAGGGAGGTTTCCAGCCTCTGCCAGCATGGCTGATGTGAAAGCGAGCAACGCGATTACGGTAATGGAATTACGCATAGATTTCCTCTCAATAAGTGGCCTTAGTGTGGCTTGCCTCTTGCATTTTTTAGATTTTGGCATCTCTAGGGCCATTTTTAGGAATTCATAAACGCTGAATAGTGAAGGGGTTATGGAGGGCCGAGTGAGCAGAAGGTGTTCGCCAGTGTTCATTTCCGTAAATCAGTGGACGAAGCCGAACAGTGCTATGTGCCAGAGAGATGGGAGAGCTTCGGAAAAAACAAGAGCAAGGCCAAGTGAGCCGCGCTCCCCAACTGCCGGCTCAGAAAGCACTTATCTTCCAGACTGGCAGCCGACGCGAAAATAAAGCGCTTACTTCCTAAACATAGCTGGGCAAAACCCAACAACAAGTTCATCTTAAAAAACAAGCCCCACCAAAGCGGTGGGGCTTGTCATCTCAGGACAGCAATTTGCCGTCTTTTAGACAAAGCAATGGTTTTTACGGGATCTGACAAATGATCCGGGAGCCACAGTTGGTGCTGGAGTTTACATTGATGAACACGTTTGTTGTGTGTGTTAGATTTCCACTCACTCCTGTAACCTGAACCACATAGGTTCCAGTTGACAAGAATGACTGTGTATTCACAGTTAACGTTGCAGATCCTGAGCCGGCGATCGAAGTTTTTGAAAGGCTTGCGATCAGCCCCGCATCTGCACTCGTACTTAAGGTTACGTTTCCAGTGAAGCCGTTTAAGGGTGAGATCGTCACCGTAGCAAAGCCGGAATTGCCTGCTGTAACCGTTTGAGACGACGGACTAGCAGATATGCTGAAGTCTGCCGGTTGAGGAGGAGGTGGTGGCGCATTCACTGTCAGGGAAACACTGGTGCTGTGGACCTCGATTCCGCTGGTCGCATTTATCGTCAAAGTGTTGGTCCCAACCGGTGTTGAGGAGTTGGTACAAACGGTCATGACAGAAGAACCAGCTCCGCTGACGGAAGTCGGGCTGAAACTTGCAGTCGCATTCGCAGGCAAGCCGCTGCCGAGGCTGAATGACACGGTACTGTTGAAGCCGCTTACCAGCGCAGAGATCGAGGCAGTGTAACTTGTGCACGATCCTTGAATTACGCTCTGGGAAGTGGGCGAGGCGAATACATTGTAGGTTGGAGCGGGAATAAACCCGAACATGAAGGTCCCGTAGATATTGTCCTGGTAAACCTCAAACTCTACCGGGCCTGTGTAGTTATCGGCTGTTGATGGTCCTTTAACTGTTACGGATGCAGTTTGCCCGACCTGTTGGCTACTCATTGCATTCCACTTGTTGGTAGAAACAAGCGTGCTGCCATTTTTCAAATCAGCCCCAAATGAAAGGGAGAAATCTTTTGTGATCGTAATACCTAAAGACCCATTCAAGTCGCCACTGAACCCAACTTGACGTGTATCAGAAGCACCCTGGCCTTGCGTCGCAGTTGTCTGGTGGATAACGGAAAACGTCTCTGTGGTAGGTTGGCCGCCAGCAGGAGGAGGCGAATATAGCAGGTCTTGGTTTGTAGTGCGACAGAACCGGCCATCCGCGGTACACGTTGAGCCGGCTGGTATGTTGATGACATAGGACGGATTTGCAAATGGATCAGCTGTCAAAATGGCCGCGAAATCACTTGCATTCAGGCCGGGATCCGCTGTTCCATTTGCATCGCAACCGGCCGTTCCGATTGTGCATACGATCCTGGAGGCCCAACGGCGCGCCAGAACATCCGCAATGTTGGCCGGCATGGCTTGATGGCCATTTAGAAACTCCACAGGCACAGCAATCACATCCATATCGCCGGCAGGATCTCTTAAATCATACTCAAACCCGGTCCAGGTAATGGAATTGGAAGAATTGGCAGTGAAATCCAGCACTGGATTGAGCCATAGCCAGATAAGGTCCACGTCGTGGTTCAGACCCACTGCAGAACTGGAAGGTCCGGGAATTGTTGTGCTCAGCGTGGTCGTTTGATTCACCGCCACAGATGAAGAAGTATCTTCTTCTTGTGTGAATTGTGTTGTAGTGCTGGACGAGCCGCCAAACCCGATTCCAAAAATCTTGAATCCCGTATTCACGGTTGTCGTAGTGCTTACAGTATTCATGAAAGAATTGTTGAAGGAAAGACTCGTACCAAGCATTGTACTGTTGCTGTAGGTAACGGAGCTTCCTGAGCCAGGCGGCGCATATGTGACCGTGAGAACAACATATTTCGGCCCTACCCGGCCGGTCACCGGCGTAGGAGTTGGTATCGGAGTAGGTGTGGGTGTTGGATTCGGAGGTGGGTTGCACGGATTAGTAAGCTGTCCCCCTGCAGCGAGTGGCGATGTGATAGGTATCTGACACACGGATGGTGTGGGGCTTTGGTTGACCTGGGCAGACAGTGTTTTGATTGACAACAAAGACAAAAGGAAACTCATCAGGAGTTTCTTCCTCACAGGGCTATCCTTTCATTTTCACACCAACGCACAGAGGGCCCGGTCCGCCCTGGGATTGTATGAATGGTGAGAACTTCTACACGTTGAGTAACAAAGGATTGGGAGGCTTGCGACAAATCCTTTCGCGCTAGCAGCGAAAGCAATTACATGTCGCGGAAAGATATATAAGGAATGTAGCTGAATCATGAAGCAGAAGCTACGATCTTTACACTTTTGAAACGAGAAATGAGTTGAGAAGTTCTGTAAAGCTGAATAACGCTTATCTTTCAGGAACTTACATTGTTATGAAAAGCGTTAAAAATTTCACATTTTTTTTCTGTCATTGTGTCTAAGTTCAAGATGAATTTACAAAAACGGAACGCCTCAGGAAGTGGCCGCATTAAAAAACAAGAGCACGGCCAGGTGAGCCGCGCTCTCGTTTCTCTGAAGAGGCAAAAAAGGAGTAAAGACACTTACCAGGCCCAGCGGTGACACCCCCTTGGTAACCACCGCCGACCTAGTTGGTGCTTTTTCCGTTCATCCTGTTGACTAGTGTCGAAAATGACGGAAGCGTTTCATCACTAATGAAATTTTTTAAATTTATTTTTGCTGGTCCGGACTGGCAGATTTCAAAACGGCGCAAAGCACCTTTTAAAATAACGCATCTTGTGCCGTTAAGTGCTTATTATTCTTCATCTTCCGCGATGTGGCGGCCGCGTATTCTGTATCTTGCCGCGTGCCTTATCCGTTGGCCTTGTAAGCTCCGCCACAAGAAGATCGGTAATCTTCTTCATGGTCTGTTCGCGGTCAAATCCTAATGCCTGCTCATATGCGTTAGCAACATGTCCTGCCAGATCAGCCAGTACGATGCCCCAAGCCTGAGGATCTTTCCATACCAGAGGATTAATGCTGACATGTTGGCCACCTTTGGCGACCCATACACGCACGACCTCAATCGCATTCGGATCTGATTCTGCTATTGGCGGAACAAGCAATTCATCTTTCATGGTTTGTCTTTTTGTCTGATTTACTTATTGCTACCACCGTTCGTGGCTGCGGTTTGCGTGGGCGGCTGCGCATTTTTCACCCATTTATCAAACCATGTGACCATCTCCCAAAGCGTATGTTCGGTGGATTCACGGGCCAGATAGCCGTGGGCTTCATAAGGAAGCTGTACATAGCGGACAATGCCTCCATTGCCTTTAATGGCCTGATACATGCGCTCGCTCTGGATGGGGAAGGTCCCGGAATTATCATCTGCCATGCCGTGAATCAGCAGGATAGGATGCTTGATCTTATCGGCAAACATGAATGGTGAAACCTTCATGTACATATCCGGAGCTTCCCAGATGGTGCGGCGTTCGCTCTGGAAGCCGAAAGGTGTAAGTGTCCGATTGTAAGCGCCGCTGCGTGCCACACCGGCCCGGAATAGATCAGAGTGCGCCAGCAAGTTGGCGGTCATAAACGCGCCATAGCTATGTCCGCCAACGCCCACTCTTGCCGGATCAGTTACGCCCAGTTCCACCGCTTTATCAATCGCAGCTTTGGCGCTGGCGACCACCTGCTCTACATAGGTATTGTTCATGGTTTCAGGATCGCCTACCACGGGCATGGTGGCGTTATCGAGCACGGCATAGCCCTGGGTGAGCAGGAACAGATGAGAGATTCCACTGATAGTGGTGAAGCGATACTGCGAGCCGGAGACCTGCCCGGCAGTGTCCGCGTCATTAAATTCCAGCGGATACGCCCAGACGATTGTCGGCAGGCGCTCTCCTTCCTTATGGTTTGCCGGGAGATAGAGCGTGAATGAGAGCTGAATGCCGTCAGCCCGCTTGTAAGTCACAAGCTGCTTGGTAATACCATGTAACTGCGGCGCCGGGTCAGGGAAGTCAGTGACAGCTTTTTTGTCGGCGCCGTTGGATGTGCGGACAAAATAATTTGGCGGATCGGCTGGGCTTTCATGGCGCGTGATGAAGCGAGTGCCATCATCGGAAACCAGGGCCACTACCGATTCATACTGGCCGTCCTGGCACTGGAAAATGCGTTCTGATTTCAGCGTTTCCAGATCAAAACGGTCCAGGAAAGGAAACTCGCCTTTTTGTGAAGCGCCGTTTCCAGCCAGGAAGATGGAATTGCCTTGTTGCCGCATGACCCGCTTGCCATTTGCGAGAGTACGCATTAATGGTGAGCCCGGATCGCGGTACCGGTCACGAATGGAGCGTTCCGAAATTAGCTTGGGCTCTTCGCCGGGCCGGGCAATGTCAATCTTGAAAGTGCGCAGCCAGCGACGATCACGATTGTAATCATGCGCCAGCCCAATGCCATTTTCAGTCCACTCGATGGCCGGGCCAGAGCGGAACCCGCCCCCACCGGCGGGAACAAAACGCTGTTCCAGCTTGACCAGTTCGCGTGGATCATCTGTGAATGGCGCGCTCAACATCATTAGTTCATCGCGAAAAGGAGCTTTGGCCTTGGGATCGCCTCCATCCAGAGCATCCGCCCAGACCAGCGTGGCTGGTTGCGAGGGCACCCATTGATAGTCACGCGGTCCAAGCGGCACACCTTCAATGGGGACATGATCTTCCAAAGGCAGGCTAGCGACTTTGTATTCCAGCTTGCCGGCCAGGTTCCAGACTTCTACTTCGCGGGGAAATTCGCTTTCCGGCAGGATGTATGAATAAGGATGCTGGAGGCGGCTGACCAGCAGGTGCTTGCCATCCGGCGAAGGCTCCACGCGGGAAAAGATTCCCGGTTTGCCTACTGGTGTGACGACGCCGTTTTTGACCAGAGCCAGTTGCGTGGTGGCGTAATAATCGAAAAGGTCTTCATCGTGCGGGTCTTGCAACAGGTCTTCATAAGTGCGTACAGGCGCGCGCTTGCCGTCGCTTTCCTGAATAATCGGACCATCTGGCGACTTGGGTTCGGCGGGCGCATTGCCACGATTGGCAGGCACAGTTTGCACCAGTAACGTTTTGCCATCGGGCATCCACTGCAGCGGCTCGCCCAGCACCGCGTTGATTCGAATTTTGGGGACCGCGTTCGCGGAGTAAGTGCCGATCTGTCCAATCCACAATTCAATGCCGTTAGGAGTGGTGTTGGTGAAGGCGAAATGCTGGCTGTCCTGTGACCATTCCGGCAAGCTCAGGTAAGCGTTGCGAGGAACAGCGACTTCAGCGTGTTCACTGCCGAGCGTGTGATAAAGACGCAAGCGGATTATCCGCGGAGGATGATGCCTGCCATTGGTTGCGGGATTGATACGCAGGCCGGCCAGCCGCAGCATGGGCTGGGCGAGATCTGCGATTGGCGGATTAGCAAGGCGGTCTGCCGCCAGCAGCCATTTGCCATCCGGACTTACCTGAACCAGAGGCGTAGGGCGTGCATTCAGGATGTCAGAGATCGGCTGCGGCGCTTTCTGGTAACCGCGCAGGACCGTTTGTTCCGTCTGCGGCGCTTGTTGAGCGTGAATGATTTGCAATGGTAGAAACGCACACACCATCAGCAATAAAACAGTTGTATAACGCGCACGATTCCTCATGAATACCGCCTTCAAGTCAATTTTATGAATGAACGAGTCTATCTAAAGTTGGGAGGAATTTGAAGGAATCTTATGTGTCTGGGCTGGCGTAGGGGCCCCAAAAGCAATTCATTGGAGATGGCGACCGTTTCCAGTTCGCCATTGCGCAACTCTTGGGGTGGTCAAACGTGCCGAATTCATCAGCGTTTTTCGGCTCTTGTTTTTCCGGTACTTTCATTGCAGTTATACCTTGCATTCTAATCCTCCCTTGCTAAA
Organism: Candidatus Angelobacter sp.; assembly: GCA_036488825.1. GTDB lineage: Bacteria > Acidobacteriota > Terriglobia > Terriglobales > Acidobacteriaceae > Angelobacter. Next base: position 63,480 of record DASXGZ010000004.1, on the reverse strand, counting down.
ATTGCGCGGCCATGTACGTCTTGATTCTTCTCTTGTCCCTACTTACCGCTCCACCGCAGGAACCAATCAACAAAAACATTGCCACCAAAAACGAAACGCACCCGTTCAAAGCCAACACCCAAAGCAAACCTGCCCCATCCGTCCCCTCCAACACCCCAAACGATGAGCCAAAAACCCGATCCAATTCCGACCAGGATCAGAGTACCCCTAACGACGGTGTTCAGCGAATCGAGTTGGTGCCACAATCTGACTGGTGGTTTAAGGGTTATGTAATAGCGACTCTCGTTATTGCCGCACTCAACTTTGGAATGTTGGTTACGATTCGACATCAACGCGATGCGATGCGCGAACAACTCAAAGCCATGCAAGACGAGAGAGCCCAGCAGGATCGACTGATTAAATTGGAGCATCGGGCATGGATGAAATTCTGGAAAGTTGATTTCACGATTACGCCGCAACACTACATCAACCTGCTCATCTCCTTCACTAACGTTGGACGCACCCCTGCTAGAGATTTTCATGCATGGATGTTCCTTGAAACCGTTCCGAGAAATGCCGACCCTGACCTGTTTTACGAGAAAGACAAGAATGTTCCCGCGAGCCCGGTTGTTCCTCCAGATTCTCCTCTTACATTTCCTCTCGCTGGCGAACTGCTGACAGATGCTACTCACGCCAATATCATGAAAGGTGGGATGCGTGTAATGTTCCACGGTAAAATCACGTACAAAGACATTTTCGAGGAGCACCACTGGCTGACTTTCTGCCAAGAGTATGATCCCAACGTTGGAAGATTCATGATTTACAAAAGACACAATGAAGCTGACTACTAAAGACGCAAAAACCCGCCGTGTAGGCCAGAAAAGATAGGCACTGCGGACAACAACACTAATCCAGCGTGCCCAGATGTTTTAAGAATTCCTGTGCTTCTTTCAGTTGCGGAAAGAGTTTTTCTTCTTCGCGAAAGGCCGCTGGATGCACCTGGCGACGGCTGCCACGCATCTTTACCGGATGCCGGAGGTGCAGCATTTCGTGGTAAACCAAATAGTCAATTGCATATCGAGGCACACGGGCGCCATCAAAAACGCGGCTTACGACAATAGTATTGTGCGCAGGGTCATAATGGCCCAGGCTGCGCAGTGACTTGCTGCCGCTCCATGTCATTTGCGGCCGCGCCATGAGACCGTGAAAGAAGCGCAGGTTCAGCTCTTCAAAAATATGATCAAGATCATAGTGTTGGCCCCTGGGGCCTTCAATCCTTTTGCGTCCGCGCATCTGGCGGATGAGATGGGATTTCTGTGCCATGGCCTGGCTGCCGGCAAACTTGCGATAACGCGCCGCGTGAGCAGGCTCAATCGGCTTGCGATGAAGCTTGGCGATGAGAATATGCAGAATGGCGTAAAGCACCGGCTCAGGCGCGCCTTCCAGCAGGTCAGAGAGGCGGACGAAAATGCGTCCCTGACGAAGGCGAATGGTGTGGTTGATGTTGGCAAAGCGATAAAAACGGACCTCAAATTCCGGCATAGGCGAGCGGGGGCGGAGTTCACGGTATGCCTGCTCAAAAAGTTGGGAGAGATTGGAGGTCATTATTTGCAGTCGTTATTTGCAGTCGTTATTCGCAACCCAAGCATAGCGAGGGAGGCTTATTGCTGCCAGGCTATGATTGGAGGCTCGTTTAGATTTGGAGTACCTCCAAGGTCTTGTAACAAATAGGGCCTTCGCATGGCTTTAGATAAAGAAAAAATTATTTTTTCTTTTCCGGAGCGGAGCCTTTTTGCTCGTGGGTGGTTTCCATGTATTCACGGGCCATGTCAGCGGTAGATTTTACGGCCCCTTGCGCGTCCTGCAGCACAAATCGGAAATCGGGCAAATCTTTTTTGGTTAGAGGATCAGTTTCTGCAGATGACTGCAGCGTTTTCAGCCTGAGGTCAAAGCGGTCGCTGGCTTCAACGAGCTCTTTCAGGCCTTTGTGGTATTGCTTGACCTGGTCTTTGTCCAGCGTGCGGGCCTCATACTGATCAAGATTGTCATTGATCTCATCCAGCAGGCTGGTGAAATCCTCAAGCAGGTCATGAATCTGCTTTCCACGGTCGGGAGCGGCCTTGGGGTCAACACGAACCTTGTCAATGGAATCCAGCCGCGCCTCACAAAACTTGATCATGAGCTTAATGCGCTGGTACGGCTCCATTGCCACTTCACGGAGTTGGTCTGTCTCAGCTTCAGTCAGAGGGTCGCGCCGCTTTGCGCTGGCAGCCATGCTCAGCAGCAACAACAGCAAAATGATCTTAGTGATAATCTTCATTTTTGGTCCTTCTTTGGTGGCGCGAACATGGATTCAAGCACCTCTTCAGTGAGCTTAGCGACTTGCTTTTCCACGGCCTCGACTTGAGGACGGTCTACAGCGGCCAGAGTGCGGCGCATATTTTCCAGGCGGCGATGGCACTGGCGCAGCTCTTTCTCCGTTTCCTTCATTTTCTTGCGGGTCTGGATAGCAAGATCGTGGGCCTTGATGGCATATTGCAGGACCTCGTCCACTGTGGCGTGGCCTTTAACGGATTCAGCGTCAGTAAATTCCTGGTCTGCGACGGAGACGAGACGATTGGCGATTTCAGCATAGAGCCGGTTCTGCTGGCCGCTTTCCGCATGTTCGGCTTCCGCCTTCAACTGATCGATAGTTTTGTCTGCCGCCCATGTTGCAATTGCCAGTAGAAGGATAACGGTGATGGAAAACAGTTTTCGCATCTTTAAGTCCGGTGACATCATTTGGGTAAAATTGCCTTGAGACGATGCCGAGCCTGAAACTCCTGATCGGGAAATTTACCGGCGGCGGCCGCCAGGAAAAGTTTATAGTTTTCCGCCGCAGGTTTGTACATCCTTAAACTATCGTACGCCGTGGCGCGAAGAAAGTAGGTTGCCGGGGTTTCCGGCTGAAGCTTTGCCCGTGCGTCAAGCGCACGGATGGTCAGTTCATAGTTCTTGTTTTGCTGCGCGGCATAACCCAGATCGAGATAGGCTTCCACTAAATCCGGTTTGAGCTGGACTGCTTTCATGAGGACGGGTTGTGCTTCAGCGTACTTGAGTTGATGCATAAGGGCTGTGCCATAGTCGAGAAGAAGCTGCGGGTCTGCGGGGGCCTGCGCGATGAGTGGACGAAGAAGATCAGCGGCGGCGGGGTACTGCTTGGTTTCCAGATAGAGGGCAGCCAGCTCACGCGCGATTTTAGGATCGGGAGAAACTTTGTAAACGGGCTCAAGTGTGGTGATGGCTTCCTGCGACTTTCCTTCTGCTGCCAGCAACTTGCCCAACTGGAGTTGAGCAGCAGAGTTTTGTGGGTTGGCCGCCATGTATTTACGCAGCCAGGTTTCGGCGTCGGCGTAACGTTTTTGTTTTAGATAGAGGCCGATTAGACGCTCGATGCTGTCATTGTTTCCTGTTTGCGCAAGCTTCAGATATTGTTGTTCGGCTGCTGGTGCGTTGCCAGAGCGCTCAGTCATGCGAGCGACGCCGACTTGAGCTTCAGAGTTTGCAGGATCAAGCTCAGAGGCTTTCTGATACGCGGTAAGCGCTTCCTGAGGCTGGCTCTCTTCCGTGGCCTGCGCAAGCGAGAGCCATGCGTCGGTAAGGGCTTGCTTTCCGCCTGCAATGGGCTTGAGAGTGACGGCGATCCTGAACGCCGCTGCTGCGCTGGTGAGATCACCTGACTTCGCAAGCGCAAGGCCGAGATTTTTTTGCGCTTCAAACCACTTAGGATCAAGCGCGACAGCTTTCTTGTATGCCGCAATGGCATCTGCAAATTTGTCTTGATGGCTTTGCGCAAATCCGAGATCGAACCATGCTTGGGGATTTTCAGCTTGCTGGCTTACGAGCGATTGCAGCTTTTCTTCCGCTTCCGGGTATTGCTGCTTTTGCAAAAGAGATTCAGCATCTTTGAGGTCGTTGGCTGAGTGGTCTTCTGCGGCCGCTGCCGCTTGGCTTTTGTGTGCGGGAGGCTTTTGCGGAACGGCGGGCATGCTGGCGACCGTCAGCAACGCAATCGCGATGGCATTATTTATGCCCATTGGATCCAGAGTTCTCGCTCTTTAAGATGCGCGCCAGCCATTTTCCAGTATAGGATTTCGGCGATTTTGCCACGATTTCCGGAGTCCCTGCCACAACAATCTGCCCGCCACGCCCGCCGCCTTCCGGGCCGAGGTCGATTACCCAGTCTGAAACTTTTATGACTTCCAGATTATGTTCAATCACAAGCACTGAGCCACCAGCGTCAATGAGCTTACGGAATGCTGTAAGCAGCTTGCTGACATCGTCAAAGTGAAGGCCGGTAGTGGGCTCGTCAAAGATATAGAGCGCTCCTTTGCCGGCGCGGGCACGCTTGCGCTGCTCTTTTTCTTCCGGCGTGGAAGGATCAAAGCCCTGAGCTCGACCGCTGGGGACAAGATGCGCGGCCAGCTTCATGCGCTGCGCTTCGCCGCCGCTTAGCGTTGTGGCGGATTGTCCCAGCCGGAGATAGCCGAGGCCAACTTCTTCCAGCACTCGCATCTTGTCTGTGATCTTGGGATGTCCAGAAAAGAACTGCAGCGCCTCGCGCACCGTAAGGCTGAGAACCTCACTAATATTTTTGCCTTTATAGCGGACATCGAGAATGGCAGGCTTATAGCGAGTGCCCTTGCAATCTTCACAAACCAGTTCCACGTCGGCGAGAAACTGCATCTCGACGGTGACGGTGCCATCACCCTGGCAGGTCTCACAGCGTCCGCCCGGAATATTAAATGAAAAGAATCCCGCACCATATCCATGCTTGTGAGATTCCGCTACCGAGGCAAAGACTTCGCGGATGGCGTCAAATGCCTTGATATAAGTCACGGGATTACTGCGGGGAGTCCGGCCAATGGCGTCCTGATTCACTAAAATTACGTCAGCAATGTACTGTCCGCCGGTGACGCGTTTAAATCCGCTTGCCGCCGGCCCCACACCAGACGTAATACCCTTTTCCGCCGCCAGCGCCTGATACAGCACGTCATGCACCAGCGTCGATTTCCCCGACCCGGACACTCCTGTAATTGCCACCAGCATGCCCAGCGGAATTTCCAGATTGATGTTCTTCAGGTTGTGCGCGCGCGCTCCCTCAATCTTTATCATAGGCACGCCCGCGGTTCGACGATTCTGCGGAATCTGTATCCGCAGCTCCTGGTTCAGGTATCTTCCCGTCAGCGACTGCGGCATCTTCTTAATCTCTTCATACGTCGCCGACGCCATCACGCGCCCGCCATTCTCGCCCGCGCCGGGGCCAAGGTCCAAAATTAAATCTGCCGCCCGCATCACTTCCGGATCGTGCTCCACCACCAGAATCGTGTTGCCCAAATCTCTCAGCTCATGCAGGATCGACACCAGCCGCGCGGTGTCTCTACTGTGCAGACCAATGGAAGGTTCATCCAGCACGTACAACGCGCCCACCAGCCGCGATCCCAGCGACGTTGCCAGTTGAATCCTCTGCGCTTCGCCGCCGCTTAGCGTTGAAGCCAGCCGGTCCAATGTTAAATACTCAAGGCCAACATCGTTTAAAAATTTCAAACGCTCCTGAATCTGCTCCAGGATTTTTCCCGCAATCTCCGCCTTTTCTGGCGACAACTTCAGCCCATTAAAAAACTCCGCTGCCGCTTCCACCGTCAACTGCGTGAGCTCGCGAATATTTTTGTCTTCTATCTTTACTTGCAGCGCGTCCGCGCGCAGCCTGCCGCCGCCGCACTCCGGACACTGTGCATACCCCCGATACCTGCTCAAAAACACGCGTACATGCAGCTTATATTTCTTGCGCTCCAGCGCCGCAAAAAATCCCTGTATGCCCGGATACTTTCCTGCACCTTCAATTACGAATTGCTGCTGGTCCGCCGTCAGGTCCTGCCACGGCACGTCAAACGGCACGCCGCTCTGCCTGGCAAACTTCCGCAGCTCCGCCTGCCACGGACGATACTTCGGCTTGGTAAACGGCTCAATCGCGCCTTCACTCAGCGTCTTGGTCACGTCCGGAATCACCAGATTCAAATCAAAATCAATGGTGTTGCCAAATCCCTGGCATCGCGGGCACGCGCCAAAAGGATTGTTAAATGAAAACAGCGGCGGCTCCGGCTCCTCATATTTAATGTGGCAGTTTTTGCATTCAAAACGATGGCTGAACCTCCACTGCCGCGCCTTCTCGCCATCGCGCGGTGCCAGCTCAAACACGGTTTCTCCTGCTTCTCGATAGCCCATCTCCAGCGCATCCACAATGCGTGACCGCTGGTCCGGCGCAACCACGATTCTGTCAATCAGCACATACAGTGGCTGGCTGAAATCGATATCCAGCAGAGATTCCGGCGTTGAGAATTCAAAGATCTGTCCATTCTGGAAGAGCCGGCCAAAACCTTTTTTGCGCAGATCAAACAACCGCTCTTTCAGCGCCGCTGTGGCCGATTCTGAGACGGCCGCCGCTTTTGCAGCCTTGCGCCCACGCGTTTTTTTCTCGGTCGTAGCGGCCGATGCCACCGCCTGTACAGGGAAAAGCACATTCAGCCGCGTGCCTTCGTCCAGCGCAAGAATTGTTTGCGCCACTTCATCCACAGTGTCTTTCTTTACTTCCTGTCCGCAGTTGCGGCAAAACGTCCGGCCCACGCGAGCATAGAGCAGGCGCAGATAATCGTAGATCTCCGTGGCCGTGGCCACAGTTGAACGCGGATTGCGCGTAGAATTTTTCTGCCGGATGGCAATCGCCGGCGCAATGCCATCAATCAGGTCAACGTCAGGCTTTTCAATGCGCTCCAGAAACTGCCGCGCATAAGCTGAAAGCGACTCCACATAGCGCCGCTGCCCTTCGGCATAAATCGTGTCAAAAGCCAGGGAACTCTTGCCGCTCCCGGAGACGCCCGTCACCACCGTCAACGCATTGTGCGGAATATCAAAGTCAATGTTTTTGAGATTGTGTACCCGCGCGCCGCGCACAACAATGCTTTCGCTCTCTGTTACCGCCTGCTCCGATATTTTTTCAGTTACTGCCATCTGTATCCAATTCCACTCATCATCCCGAACCTAAAACTCCGATTCACTACACGCTTTCCCCCACGACACATCAATCCCGAACCCGAGTTCGAGCCTTCGTGAGAACTCCAGGCGTGAGGGACCTGCTCCGCTGCTGTTAGGCGTTAGCCAGAACAAACGCCTTTCTTTAATACTCAAAGCTTTCCGCTTCTGATCTGCGTTCTTCTGCGCCCATCTGCGGCAAAATCGCATCTTCTCCGTGTCTCAGCAATGAAACGGTCCCTGCCCTTCGACGGCACAGCAGCAGGGCCCTTGGCATGAGGCGGAATCCTCTATTGTAATTGGTTTCCGCCTCAAACTTCATCAGTCTTCACATCGTTAAAAACCCATTCCGGTCAGTCTCATCCGTGGTTTTTCTTCTCCGTGTCTCCGCGCCTCAGTGGCGGAATTTGGTTCCCATCTGCGTTTATCTGCGCAAATTTGCGGCTAAATGTTCTTGCTTTTCTCCGTGTCTCTGTGCCTCCGTGGTGGATTTTATTCCGGCAAAATCACTTTCCGTTCCAGGCCCAGCTCAAGCTTTCCCACCAGGCTCTTCAGCTCAATTACTTCCAGCGGACAATCCAGCCAGTTGTGGCTCCAGCACACAATCAAATCGCACCCCGTCAGCGAATGGCCGTGGAACAGAAAATTCCGGCTCTCATATTCAAATTCAATCCTCACCCGTTGGCATCGGTCGCGTTCTACCCGCCGCAGCGCCTCGCAATCAGGAAACTCCGTTTGAATGCGCGTTACGGAAAAACCCAACTGGCGCGCCACGCCGCCAAACAGAAAAACCACTCCCATTTCATTAATGGGAGCGCACGTCAGTGGAGAATCCAGCAGAGGCTCTCCATACATGGGTTCGCCCACCATAATTTTGGGTCGCAGTAGCATGTCTTTCGTTGGCCCAGATGTCCGGTTTTTTGCCCTCGCAAGCTGGTAATGCGTCGCTATGATGTCCAGTACATCTTTAAACTCCCCTTCCAGCCCTTCGCGTTTGGCAAATTCCAGCATGAGCAGTGGCACGCGGCTCCAGCTCCCTGCACGCCGTATCAGCGGACGCACGCTGTTTTTGCTCCGCTTGTCGTACTCCTCCATCGTGGGGGCCTTTCCCAGCTCGCGGGCCACCTGCGCCCAACCCAGAAACAGCGTTTTCAGGTTTACTTCATACCCGGCGCCACCCGCCTCCATGCCGCAGGCGTCCAGCGCCTTGGCATGGGTCCCAAAAAGCTTCCGTATATCGTATTTGCCCACATTGGCAGACTTCCGCAGCTCGGTGCTGGTAGGTGCATGTCCCAACCTGGCCGCGCATTCGTTAATTGCAGCAATCACTTCTTCTTTAGTCACGGTTTTCTCCGTAAGGGCGACCCTTCATCCCCGGCGCGCCCGGTTGAAATTGCTTTTTTGACAGATTCGTGGAGCGTAGCCGCCCTCGGCTGCGTGGGATACAGGCAGCGCCACCTGCAAGCCCGACTTTGGTTTGCATGGGTAGAGGCACTCTTGCCTGTGAGATTTGTTTTTGATCTTCGCTCTTGGCCAATGCCAAGTACCAAATGCCAATCCAAAGAGCATGGTTGTGCGCACTTGCCAATGGCTAAAAGCTTCTGTTTAGATTTTTCGGAGTTTTTCGGTCCGAGCCAAATACTAAGTACCAAGTGCCCATTACCGCCGACGAGATATCCCCGCTCTGGCTAATGGCCAATGGTTAAGTACGCATGGCTGGTCTTTCTGTCTCGACGCTATCTGTGACCCTAACGATGGGCCAACTATGATCGCGTGGTTGCAGGCCTTTTTGGGTCTCCCGCCTCCACCTTGGGGATTCCCAGATCACTCAACCCGGCTTCGCTCCTGCTGCCAGTTTAAGGATAGGTTCGACGGCGCCGCTCCCGGCGAGAACCTACAGCGCATGTTAACCGAAGGTGAATAGAAGTCAATAGGTGCTGAAAAATTTAAATAGTTATCAGCCATGTAAAGCACATAATTTCTAAGTGATGCACTAGGTCACTCAAGAAACATTTAACCGGCGGCCACAATGCTTGCTCCTTCGCTATCCCTCACGAAGCCGCGGGTGCCCCATCCTTTGCGGACGGGGTCCCCGGAACGTGCCGGGTTTGCGCGTTCGGGGGCAGGCAGAGCGTCGCCTTTGTCGTTGCGCTCGGAGCAAAGGGTGGGATTACAATAACCCTCCATGCCAACCGGATTGCGCCGCTTTCATTCTAGCGGCCAGGAGCACTTTATAACCTGCAGCTGCTACCATCGCCAGCCCTTTCTGGCTTCGGGCCGCCGCCGCGATCTGTTTCTCAACATTTTCGAAGAAGTAAGGGAGAAATACCAGTTCGTTGTTTGGGGTTACGTGATAATGCCCGAGCACTTCCATATGCTGATCAGCGAGCCTAAGAAGAGAAGCGTCGCGATAGTTATGCAAGTTCTCAAACAGCGCGTCTCGCTTGCCTCCCATAAGAACACGAACAGCGATTCCACTAGATTGAAACAAGCGGACCCGCCGTGCCCCTTCTGGCAGAAGCGTTCCTACGATTTCAATGTTTTTAGCGAACGCAAGCACGTGGAGAAATTACGTTACATGCACCGCAATCCTGTAAAACGCGGACTAGTGGAATCACCAGAGCTATGGCGATGGAGCAGCTTTCGCACCTACCGCTTGGGTGAACCCGGGGCCGTGAAGCTATGGGTTTAACTCTCCCACCCTTTGCTCCCTGCCCCCGAACGCGCAAAAACCGCACATTCCGGGGACCCCGTTCGCAAAGGAGTGGGGCACCCGCTTCATCGTGCTGAACAGATCAAAAGCGGAAAGGATGGGCCACCGCCTCCAGTACGGCGAAGTTCTTATTTTGGGGCACTATAGAATTTTCCTAAGGTTTTTACAAGTTCGGATAGCCGGGTGCCCCATCCTTTGCGCAGAGCGTCGCCTTTGTTTTTGCGCTCGGAGCAAAGGGTGGGATTACAATAACCCTCCACGCCAACCGGATTGCACCAGCTTCATCGTAATGAATAGATCAGGAGCGGAAAGGATGGGCCACCCGCCCCCACCAGCGCTCCCTGTTTTTGATTGTTACCCACCGCTTCACAGTGGGCTAACTTCTTGACGCGCCTCCAGCGCTGCAACGTTGTATCTCCGCACCATCTCGCGCTAGCAAACTGCTCGCGCCGACCACAACGCCAACACAACGACACACTGTTCCGAGAGCCGAACATCACCGCTGCTTTAAATCTCCGCGCATAGTTCGTGTGAGGCCCGAGGAATCGGCTCCGCTGCTCTCAAGGGCTATCAATCAGGACGGGCACGTGGTCCAATTACCCGCGATCTCGCATCCATCTGTTTAACAAGTGTCAGGGCGCGGCTTCAGCCGTGCCACAAAGCGCAGATAGAGCTCCTTCATTGCGCCACGGGCTAGCGCGCAGCGGAGCGCAACTAACAACCCCCAACCGCATGGTGCTCGTCCTATGGTCCACGTCGCCACAAAGCACCGCAACCAGTCCCTGACGCTTGCTTAGATATTTTTCGCAAACTTAAGAACCTTCTAACCATAACTATTCTCTTAAGATCGATAAGCACTGAAGTGTTATTCCCTTAGCTTAGCCTGACCTAAGGCTAATTAGTGCGTAGCCGCTCACATCGTGCAGGAGTGGTGCGAGCATCCCACCATCCACGGAAGACCATGCAGTTCCCTCCGTACCACGTTCTTTCTAATTCCCTCGGAGGCTATCCATGAATTTACGCGCTCTCTCTTTCTCTCAGCGGACATTATTAACAATGCTGTTGTTCGGTGGCACGCTGCTATCAGCGCAAGAGATGTCCGCTGATGCGGCGACTGCCAAAGCTCCAATCACCTTTTCCACGGAATTTGCGGGCGGGGATTTTGATCTTTCGGCATCTTCACTTGTTGTTGGAGATTTCAATCGCGATGGCCGGTTGGATGTGGCAGCCCTGGAATCCTCGGACATAACGGAGTTTGCCACTGTGCCGGCAACCGTGCTTATCAACCTGGGTGTGCCCACCCAGGAACCCAGTGCCAGCTATACGGTTGGTCTGGGTGCGGACGAAATACTGACTGCGGATTTCAACCACGATGGCAATCTCGATCTGGCGGTCGCCAATGCCGGTACCAATACGGTCAGCATTTTGCTCGGCAATGGAGATGGAACATTCCGTCCGGCGAACGACATTATTATTGGAGGTCATCCCAAGGCGATAGCGGCAGCCGATTTCACTCGCGACGGTTTTGCTGACCTGGCTGTAATCGACTGTATCCCGAACGTTAAATGCAACTTGTTAATTTATCGCGGCAACGCCAGCGGCAATCTCACGATATGGCAGCAGATTGGCTTACCCGGTGCGCCTAATATGGCCAAGGGATTAATGGTCACCGCCGATTTCAACATTGATGGCCGTCCTGACCTCGCTCTGGTAGCTGGAAATACCCGGGCAATGATATTTACTGATAATGCTTCTGGCAAACTGCAATTGCGCTCACAATTCACGCTGCCTAACGGTAGCGTTGCCGGAAGCATGGCATGGGGTTCGTTTAATCACGATATACTGCCGGACCTCGTTTTCCGGGTGGTTGACATCTGTGGGAGCTCTTGTTCTTTCGCAAATTCCGCTTATGTTTTTCTCAATACAGGTAGCGGCGCTTTTGTGCTGCGCGACCGTATCGGCGTGCATCAGGGCGCAGGCGCCAGCTTGATTGCCGTGACCGACGTAGACGGCGACAACATCCAGGATTTCGTGACCCTCAGCCAGGATCATAGCAATGCTTTTGTGCAGTACTCTCTGAACCATGGAGACGGAAAATTCGATCCACCGGTGACTGTCTTCAGGCTGCCTTTTCGCCCGTTCGATCCCAATCCCAGTGGTGGCTTTGTACAGCCGACCGGTCTTATTGCACGCGATGTGAATTTTGATTCACGGCATGACATAGGTGAGAGTAGTCTTGACATCGGTACCGAGGAAGCCGGCTGGCAAATTGTGACCAATGACAATGCGCGTACTAACTGCCCTCCACCGGACTCATCGCGGTTGCGGGCCAGGATCTGCTCTCCGGCGGCCAATGCCACCGTGGGAGCCACGTTGACCGTAACTGGGTCTGGAAACTCTCCTGCCGGGGTTAAAAGAATGGAGTTGTGGGTTGATGGCAAAAAACGCTTTGAGGAGTGGAACGATCAACTGTTCGCCACCATATCGCTAACGCGAGGGCGGCATCAGATCATCGTGCAGGCAATCGATCAGGATGACTCTTTCATGCCTACTCCTATATTTGTGACAGTACCGTAAGCTTTTGCGGCTGAAAAAATGGTGGGTGCCCCCGAGCAACACGAGTCGAACGGGCTTGAGCGCGGTGAAGCCCAAAACCCGAAACGGGAATCTAAAATGAATTCCATTTTGATAGTGTACTCACAACCCGCTCCACGGAAAACATTCTGTTGACATTCATTTTTATAGAACCCACGATAAAGATGGAAAGTGGGCTACCGCCAACTTCGCGCGGAGTCCGCGATCCAAAAAACGAGGAGGATTTTATGAAAATGCTAAACCTCAGTAAGCTCTTCATCGCAGCCGCCCTGCTGTGTACCCCAATCATGGCGTCTAACGCTCAGGCGGAACACGTCAGAAATTCGACTATTTCATCCGGCAACTCAGTGATCCTCTGCATGCCAGGGTTTGTTTATAGGTGCAACCAATTCGGATGTTTCTGTGTGAAGCCCTGATTGTAAAACGCGAAATCTGGATTGAATAAAATAGCAGAACGCGGGGCGTGCTCCATTGAGATATTCGCCCACGCGAAATTCCAGTAATTCAAAAGCATAGCCCCGCTCCTGCGGGGCTGAATTTATTGAGTCCGCCCTGGCCGCACGACGGCGCAGAAATCGTACGCATGAGGCGACCTGCGCGTCCTGTTATAACGCGTGTTCGCTAAACCCACTCTTGACGGCGCACCGCTAGATGTTGAAGCGAGTCCAGAGCATCATGCCTGCGATCAGGAAGAACAGCACCGCAGAGCCGGCGCCGCAGATTCTGACCCACGGCTGGAGCCGGTTCATTCTCCCGATCAGGTCTTCCTGCTCTTTCGCCATGTGGGCTTGAGCGGTGTCCAGGAAAAGCTGGTCATCTTCATGCATGGATAGAGTGCTGCGGTAGATCAGCAAAACGACAAGTACGACTGTCAAACCGGCCCAAAGAATGAGGAGAGGCGTTAGCATAAAACACCACCTTGAATTTTCGGCCGGTTCCGCTACTCAGAGGCCGCAAACAGATGGGTCGCGGCGAGGGGGTAAGTGGAACCTTACCGGCTATTATAGACCGGCAGGGAATAGCAAAATCCAGCATTTTGAAAGTTCCCTGAAATGTAAAAAGCCTTAACCCGGGTTGAAGAAGCGCCACATTTGCGCGCGCATAAACCTGAAAAGAGAGTGAATCGAAAAACAGGGAAAATCTTGCGACCTGAAGCCCTGGGGCTTCATCTAACCGAAGAGAAAGCCCATTAGAATCAGCGCCAGATTGTGTATAATTAGCCTTTCAGCGTACAAAGGCACTTTTAAAGGAGAACAAAGCCATGGCCACAACTACAACTCCAAATGTAGAGACTACTCCTAAATTGCCGGTGAATCTGACCCCTACGGCCGTCACCAAGGTGAAGGAGATTATGGGCCAGCAGAACCCCGTGCCGGCTGGTCTCCGGATCGGCGTGGTGGGCGGCGGTTGCTCAGGCTTTTCCTACAACATGTCGTTTGAAAACGCGCCCGGCGTGATGGACAAGATTTATACCTTTGACGACTTGAAAGTTTATGTCGATGCCACCTCGGCCATGTATCTGAATGGTTGCATCGTGGATTTTGTGGAAACGCTGGAAGCCTCCGGATTTAAATTTGAGAATCCGAATGTGAAGAGCACCTGCGGGTGCGGCTCGTCGTTTAGCGTATAAAGCTGAAGCGCAGATCAAAGTCCAAAAGTTTAGAAAAGAATATGGGCCTCGTCGAAAAGACGGGGCCTTTTTGATTTAGCGAAATTTAATTAGGACTCTGCGGCGTCGGCGTTTGCGTGGGCAGAGGCTGGACAGGCGTGGGCGAGGCGGCTGGATTATTTCCAGTGGCTCCGGCGGTCCCTGCGCTGCCCGCGGGGTTTGCCGGCGCAGCCACAGTCACACCGGTACCTCCGCTTTGTTCAAGGCGCAAGTCATAGACGAAGAGCCATTCATCGTAATGGTCTTTGTCGTTGAATTCCTTAATGCCTTCTTTTTTGCTGATACTGGCGACGCCAATCATCTGGCCGCCGCCGACCGTCTGTCCGTTACCGATATTTGAAGTCTGAAGAGATCCAGTCAATCCGGAACCATTCTGATTCGGTGTCACGCCGGTATTTCCGCTGACTGTGCTACCATCCGTTGTTCCGCTACCTGTGCCCGTTGTTCCGATACCTGTGCCAGTTGTTCCGCCTTGATTGCTTGACAGCGAGTTTTGCGTCGGAGAAGAAGTCGGTAATGTGCCTGCTTGGCCTTTCGGTGTGGGAATCACGATTTGCGCTTCGCCGGTGTGAATCAGTTTCCAGTCAGATTCGCCTGTGATGGGATCTTTATAGCGTTTGCGCAGGAAGCGGATGTGGTTCGTGTTTTCCAGTTGTTCAATGGAAAGCGGATACCTGCCGCCATTTTTGTGAACAAACCGTTTTACCGCCGTGGCGTAGTCTTTGCCGCGATGAATCAGCTCCTCTTCTCTTTCGCGCTTGATCTGCTGTGCGATCCGCGGCGCTTCAATGGCCATTGCGGCCAGCAACAGCGTGAGCGTAAGCATCACGGCCAGCAGCACGTAGCCCGACTCGGCGGAATAAGAACGATTTTGTTTCATGCAGCGCATTCATCCAACAGCTATTTGGCCGTTAGCTGGATTGTCTGGCGGTTATTGTTGAGCACGTCTTCAATAATCACGTTGGTGTTGTTGATCTGGATAACTTTGTATTTCCGTTCCACGATGTCGCCCTGCCGGCTGACAAATACTTCACCTTCATCGGCCAGAAAGATCCTTTTGGGCTCATTTGATTTACTGGCAAAGCCATAAAACTTGAGTGGAATCGGCGGCGGCGGAGGCGGCGGCGTTGGCGTGGGAGCCGGGTCTGGCCCAAAAGGCTGCCGTGGCCCTCTCACGTCCGCGACGGCTGATTCTATTGGCTTTTCTTCCATCTTAAAAATGTTTCTGCCCGCTTCATACTTCTTGTTCTGGCTCGCTGCCAGGATGTCGAGGCGCAGTCTTGGGTCAAGCGTGTTGTCGATCGTTTGTTGAGACGGCGCACCCGTTTTTTGCTGTTGCGGCGGAACGGTAGTTGCGGGAGAGGCGGCTGAGCTGGTGCCGAAATTAGCGAAATCATAGACGACCACCAAAATGGCGACCGCCAGCAGTGCGGCCATCCATTGCACTTTTTTCTTGTTTTCCGCGCCTAATTTCACTTTAAAATTCTTCTCCTCGGATAATGAACAACCAGCACAGCCCAACCTGTTAGCTTTGCCGCAAAAATGTTTCACATTTTATCTGCAGTGAAACCACCCCGCCTTCATGGCTGGCAAGTGAGATCTCATCGATGATGAATACAAACTTGTCCTGCTCCATCGCATTGATAAACCGCGCTACCTTGGAATATTCACCAGTCACCGTGGTGTCAATTGCAATGCGCTGCACATCCGGCAGGTCATCCTTATCATTATGTTCCGTGCTCTTCACTTCCGAATAATGGATCCCCTGCGCTGCGGTAACGCCCGTTTCCTGCATCAGCTTTTCCAGATGCTGCGAAATCTGAGAGTACTCGCTGGGGACGTTCTGTGCATAGAATTTCTTCACGTCAACCCGCGTTACAGCCAGCTTCTTGTCAATGCCGCGCAACGGCGACACTTCATGCTCCAGGGTACTTGCCTGCTCCTGTAAGCTCTTTTTCTGGGCCGCCATGGCGGAAGGGCTGGATCCCGGCAACAGCAAATAAACAATCAAGAGCAGATCCACTGCACCCAGAATGCCCACAATCCAGGTAAACTTCTGCCGGGTTTTTTCCAGATTGTTCATCACAAGCCCTCTCTATTCGCTGTGCGCCCTTGCGCCGGGGCTGCGGGACTGTAATAGGTCACGATATCGAATTTGTAGAGCTGCTCGCCGGAACGCTGGTCTTTTTGCACGGCCTCTGCATTGATCTGTGGGCCCCGAAAACGGTCTGACTTCTCCATTTTTTGCACCAGTTCAAGCCCGTTGCTGTGAGTGTCGCCCACAATCACCACCGTCAGCTTCAACCGCTTTTCCGGCGTGATCTCCGGATGTACAGAACTCAGATAAGCGCGCGCCGGCATGATTTTTTGCAGGTCATTGAAGAGCTGGGTCCAGGAAAGCTGCCGCCGGGCGATTTGTTTATTCCAGTAATTCTTCTGTGCGGTAACGTCGTGGTTTTCCGGCAGATTGGAGACCCTCTCCGCGGCGGCGCGTTCACTTTGCAACGATGCAATTTTTGCCTGAAGCCCCCTGATTTGATCGCCCGTCCTGGATGACGTGGAATGATTCATCAAAACCAGCCCTGTTAATAAGAGCGCCAGCACCGCCGTCGCGGCAATTGCGGTCCCCCAGCGTACATAGAACCGCCGGACATCTTCATATTTCTGCGAAGCGAGATTGATATTGAGGCGCATTATCCCAGCAATGCCCCCACAATTCCCGCCATGGTAGAAGACGGAACGCTTTCACCACTCAGGTTCTGTTCCGGCGTAAGTTCAGGGGCCAGTTCCTGCACCTGCGCACCGGTTTGCTGATGGAGCATTGGGCCTAGCTCCTCCATAGGCGCGACACCGCCAACGTAAATTTTCTCAATGCGGGCAGCGAAGGTATCTTCAAAGAAAACAATCGAAGGCAGCACTGCTTCCAGCAAATCAGTCGCGGACACATTGGCCCCGTGGGGGTTTTCTAATGTGCGGACCAACCGCAATTCCTGCCGTTCGACGACTGTGATGGTAATGTTCAAAGGATCAACTTTCAGCACCAGCGTTGGCCGCTCGCCATCCACCAGGCCAAGCGCCGCCAATGACGAGGGCAGCACCACGCCCGGCTCATATCCGGCATCGCGGAATGCCTTTTCATATTCTGCAATGATCTCTCGCGGTGAAACGGCTGCAACTGCGCGGATGACGCCGTTGGTGCGGATCACGTCATAGGAAAGCGCCGCCTGGTCCACGTCAAAGGGCAGAGATTTCTTCAGCCTGAAACGAATGACCGGCGCAATCTCATCTGCTTTTGTCGGCAGAGCTTCAAAATCCAGCAGCATCATGCGGATGGCCACATCAGGCAGCACAACAATCACGTCGCGCGACTTGCCAACCACGGCGCTCAACGCGCTGCTAAGGGAAAGGCGCAAGCCCTCGGCATCCAGCACATTGGGAATGTTCAGTCCGGGAGCAATCACGCCGGGGTTCAGCCGTCGTGAAGTAAAAACCTCCAAGCGCGATGTTTTCTCAGATGCCCGTGCTGCAATCACGCCGTCCAGCGTGATCTCGCAAGCAAGCCTGGGGCGCGTCGTTTTCTGGTTCAAGCCTGCCATCCTTATCTCGTGGACTCGATGAAAGTAACTTTGTTAATTTCTTTCATCGTAGTGAGGCCAGCCCTGACTCTGGCCAGGGCGGAATCGCGGAGAAACTTCATTCCTTCTTCGTGCGCTGCTTTCCGGATTTCTGAAGAAGGCCGCTTCTCCAGGATCAATTCGCGTATGCGATCGGAGAGGTCCAGAAGTTCGTGAATCGCAGTCCGGCCATGAAATCCCGTGCCGCCGCATTCAATGCAACCGGGACCGTCGTAGAACGGAACATCGCGCCATTCCTTTGCGTTTAACCCAAAACTATCAAGCTCCTGCTCAGAATAGTGGACGCGCGCTTTGCAGTGGCTGCAAATCATCCTGACCAGCCGCTGTGCCAGCACGCAATTCAATGCTGAAACAAAGTTATACGGCTCCACGCCCATGTTCAGAAAGCGTCCCAGCACGTCAACCACGTTATTGGCATGGACAGTGGTAAACACCAGGTGGCCGGTGAGCGCGGACTGAATCGCGATCTGCGCGGTTTCCGTATCGCGTATTTCCCCCACCATGATTTTGTCCGGATCATGGCGCAGAATGGAGCGCAGGCCGCGGGCAAAGGTGAGGCCCTTTTTCTCATTCACAGGAATCTGCGTAATGCCGTGAATCTGGTATTCCACCGGATCTTCAATCGTGATGATCTTATCTTCGTCTGTCTTGATTTCATTCAACGCGGCATAGAGCGTAGTGGTCTTGCCGCTACCCGTGGGCCCCGTGACCAGCACCATCCCGTAAGGCTCAAGAATGTAGCGCCGGAACTTGCGCAAATCTTCTTCGTCAAAGCCTACAACGTCCAGAACCAGGTTGCGGAACTTTTCACTCATTGATTCTTTATCCAGCACGCGGAGCACGGCATTTTCGCCGTGAATGGTCGGCATGATGGAAACGCGGAAATCGATCAATCTCCCGCTGTACTTCACGCGGAAACGGCCATCCTGCGGCACGCGACGTTCGGCGATATCCAGCTCGCTCATCACCTTGATACGCGTGATGATGGTGGAATGGTGTTCCTTCGCCATCGGCTGCATGGCCGGCTGGAGCACGCCGTCAATGCGGTATTTCACCACCACCGAATCGCTTTCGGTTTCAATATGGATGTCACTGGCGCGCTTTTGCAGCGCCGTAAAAATTGTGGTGTCCACCAGGCGGATAATTGGGCTGACGTCGGCTTCGGACGTGCCGGTAATGCGGTCAATGGTGATATTTTCATCGCCGCCCTCATCCTCACGCACCACGTCCAGCACAAAGCCTTCGCTGGCTTCTTCCAGCACGCGCTGTGATTGCTCGGTCTTCTTTAGAATGTCGTTGATCTGGTTCAGCGTGGCTACTTTGGTCTTGATGCGCCGGTTGAGCAGCAGTCCGATTTCATCAATCATCATCAGCTTGCTGGGATCGGCAATCGCAATGGCCAGCGTGCTGTCATTCTGTTCCAGCGGGACAAAGTTGTAACGGAACATCAGGTCCACTGGCACAGTCTTGAACAGCTCCGCGTCCAGGCGATAATCGCGCAAGTCAACAAACTCGCAGCGGTAGCGGGCCGCCATGTCGCGGGCTTTCTGGTCACTCCCTTCCATGAGTCCGCTAATCGCCGTATTCACTTCCATGGTTGTTGTTTTTCGATCCATACCGTCCTACTGCTGTACCTGTGCTCCCAGAGAAAAAATTGGCATATACAGTGAGAGGAGCACGAACGCAACTGTAATGCCCATAAAAATCAAGATAATAGGTTCAATTAATTGCATCGCTGTGGCGAGAGAATTCTGTACGTCTTCTTCATAGAACTCAGCCACGGAATTCAGCATAGCCGGCAGCGCGCCGGTTGACTCGCCGACCTCAACCATCTCGACGGCCATATCTGGAAAAAATCCTGTTTCCTCCAAGCTGAACGAAAGCGCACGGCCTTCCCGCACGCGCCTGGAGGCATATTCCACGTTGCTGGAAATCTTAAAGCTGTTGATGGAATGGCTGGCTGTCTCCAATGATGGTACCAGCGGCAGTCCGCCTGAGAGTAGCGTAGAGAGCGTTCTGGAGAACATGGCGATCTGATACTTCATCCATATGTCGCCAAAAAGGGGCAGTTTATAACGGATTGCATCCAGCATTCTGGAGCCTTTATCGGAACGGACCCAAAGGGTGATCATCAATCCCAGAGCCAGGATTGCAGCCAAGATGATGTAATAGTAATTCTGAATTCCTCTGCCAATGCCGAGCATAAAGATCGTCATGGCCGGCAGCTTTGCATTCAGGCTGGTGTAAAGATCAGCAAACTGTGGCACAACATAGGCCATAAGAAAAGTCAGCATCACCGTCAATGCGCACACCAGCAGCGCTGGATACCAGAGGGAAGCAATCAGCTTTTTGCGGAATGACACTGTAATCCGTTGGAAGGTTATATATCGACCCAATACTTCTTCCAGATTGCCGCTGCGTTCACCCGCCAACAGGGTAGTTGTGTAAATTTTTGATGTTGCTCCCTGCGCTTCGAAAGCTTCTGACAGCAACGAACCGCTTTTTACCCGCTCCTGGACATCTTCCAGAATTGCCTTAAAATTTGCGTTTTTCTGGCGTTTGCTGAGAATGTGCAACGACTTGATGATCGGCAATCCGGCTTTAATCAGGGTAAGGAATTGCTGGTTAAAGACGACAAATTGATCGGCCCTGAGGAGCTTCTTGCGCCCCTTGCCGCCCATGGGTAGCAGCCCCCGGCGGCTCTTGACCGAATACACCATAAAGCCCTGCTGGGCAAAGCGATCTTTGATCTCCTGTTCAGAGACGCCGCTCTCCACTTGCTGGAGAACGTGACCGCGCTCATCTGCCATTTTTACTAGATATTCAGCCATGAAATTCAGAGTACAGGAGAAGCAAGACTCCCCTATAAGTCTAGCATTCAAAGGGTTATGAAAACCCTATTCATAGAATGGGGGGAACCCTCATTATTGCGCATTTCAGCCATTAAATTTACTAATTCTTCGGCTATTTCGGGTACTCAGGGGTGATTACTGGGTTACCTGGCTGTCCTCAAAAACGTCCACTCCCGGGGGAGGACTAAAGCGGAACAAGCTGTCCTGAACGGGAACATTCTCTTCTATCTGAGAGAAGCGGAAATCCGTGGTCGTGCCGTCCAGGCCATGAATCACGATCCGGCGAATCTGGTGCGAAGGCGAGACCTCAAGAACCACCTCCGATACACGGTCCTTCATGGTCTTGGGAACTCCACGCAGTACCACATTACCTGTCTCAATCGGGGCAAGGTCCGGCGCCAGTGAAAGTCCATCGAATTCTTTTTCCAGTTTCGTCTTGCCCAGCAGGTAGCGCATAGGCGACCGGATATCATCCAGATTTTTGAGCGGGGTCTTTCTCGCCTGACGGTCGCCGGTTACATAAAAATACGCATTCTGCGAATCGATGAGAAACAATTTATCTCGAGGCACACGATATTCCCACCGCATCCGGCCTGGCTTTTTCAGCCACAACGTGCCGCTTTCCGTGCGTGAGATGCCGTCGCCCTGGAATATCTCGGTAAAAGACGCTTTAAACGTCTTCAGATGGTTGTAATGCTCGTCCACAGCACGGGCAATAGCGGATACATTGGTGGTCTGGGCCCGGAATGGCGTGCCCGATAAAAGCCACGCTACGGTCACAACAATCGCAGAGAGCCACTTGTTGGACCCGTTTCCCATCACTTCAGCATAGCAGTTTTGTTATTTTGCGACATGACGCTCGAGGTAAGGGAACTGCTTGGGATCTTCAGCTTGCACGGTTCCAGCCGGCCCTAATTTGTATGGGGTTCCATTTGGGTCAATGGGAATGCCCCGCAACAAGCCGGCCCGTACCAGGTCCTGCCATGTTTCAGGAAAAGCCTTGAACCTCTCATGGTAAGCCTGAGCACGCTTTTCTAATTCATCCATATCTAAATCCGCGCGCAGTGAAATTAAGTGCTTTGCCGCCGATTCTTTAATACTTTTGTCGGCAGTCGTATCATAAATCGTTTTCCAGAGGTACGTGGCCGTTCCAGGATCGTCGCCCTTTTCCGCCATGCGAGCGGCCATAACTTTCATCCAGGGTAATGCGCCGTGGATTTCTGAGCCCTTTTCAAATGCTTGTTGGGCCGCCTTAAAATCATGCCGGTCCATGTAGTGGATAAACCCCAAAGTGAAGTAAAGCCGCCAATATTCCGGGTTTTCCCGTATGCCTTTCTCTACCAGTGTTACTGCTTTATCTGGCTGCCCCGCCCCCTCAGGGGAGCGCTGTGACAAAAAGATCGAGCCGGTTTCATAGCTCACAATCAAGTGAGGATCAAGGTCGGTTGTGATATCCAGAAGAGGATACAGAAGTTCGTAGTTCCTGGCGCCGCGCAGGTGGCGGTCGCCAAAATATTGCACGGCGCGCGTCCAATAAATGTCTCCCAACAAGCTGGAGTAACCAAGGCTCATCCGCCTCAAAGTTTTGCTGGATGGCAGATACAAGGTGTCTTCCAGCGTTGCTTGTGTGCCGCGGACTTTTTCCACCTGCTGGCGAAGCATAATTGATCCGGCAAAAAGAACCGCCAGAAGCACGCTGCAAATCACCGTAACTTTTCCGCGGGTGTTCATTTGAGGTTGCGCCGCTCAAAAATCAGCACGGCGGCAGCGGTTATCGCAACCGAATACAGCAGTGCATACAGGGTATTAAAAATAATAAGATTCCCGCCCACATTTTGTTCATGCACCACCCGGGAAATCACGTTGAGCGAAGCAAAATTAGGAACAATGTAGGCCGTAGCCATCGCCAGCCATTTCATTGCGCCTTGTGAGATGGCGGCAAAATTTTTCAGGTCCTCGCCAAATGTTCCGATCACGAAAAGGGCAAACGCGAAGATGGCGGAAAAAATCGGCGATGAAAAAGTTGAAAACAAAAGTGTCAGGGCCACCATCATCATGAATTGAAGCAAAATGAAATATACAGCCACAAGCAACATGGCGTCGGCACGTTTCAATCCGTGGATGAAAATCAGCAGCGCGCCATAGAAACCTACAGTCATAAGCGCAGCATTGACCGCTAGTGTGAGCAGCAGGCCAAAATATTTGCCGGCGATAAATTCCCAGCGCCGCACCGGCCGCGAAAGGATCGTGTACAAAGTCTTCTTCTCAATCTCTTTGGATACCAGCCCGATGCCTATAAAAATGGCGATAATCACACCGAACAATGAAATGGAACTCAGGCCTACGTTCACCAGCATCTGCTTTTCAAGCCCAATGGAAATCTGGCTGAACAGCGGGGCTGACGCGAGAAGAAATAAAACAAAAAGGACAAGGTTATAGAGGATGCGGTCGCGTATGGCTTCGCGGAATGTGTTTAATGTGATGGCTGATAAGCGCGCTGTCATAAGGAAACCGTCTCCTTCGTTTCCTCGCGGGTCTTGGACATGAAATAGTCTTCGAGGGTGCGATGAATCGGAGTCACCGATATCAGCCGCGCGCCTTGCTGCCGGAGCTTTTCCAGTAATCGATCGAGATCCGCGCTTTTTACAGTCCCTCGTACGGTGTCGCCGGTAACGTGCGTATCGGTTAAAAGATTGGTAACAGCGGCAAGCGCCCCTGCACTCAGCCAGATCACCTCGGTTTGCTCCGCGATGCTTGACCGGAAATCATTTACCACGCCAACGCCCCGCAATTCGCCTTTGTGAATAACGGCCACGCGATCGCAAAGGGCTTCAGCGTCAGAAAGAATATGCGTCGAGAAAAAAATGGTTTTGCCTTCATCCTTCAAAGCCTGAATCAGTTCACGAACTTCGTACCGGCCCACGGGATCGAGCCCAGACATTGGCTCATCCAGAAAAACCACTTGTGGATCGTGAATAATGGCTTGGGCAATGCCCACTCGCTGCAACATGCCTTTGGAAAACTTGCGTAGATGCTTGCTGCCGACATCGCTCAATCCCACGCGGTCCAGCAGCTTCACGATGCGCTCTTTCCGCTCCGTGGCAGACATCCCGGAAAGCCGCCCGTAGTAGTCCAGCAGCTCTGGCGCGCTCAGATAATCATAAAAATAAGGCTGTTCCGGCAAAAACCCGATTTTTTGCTTAACTTCCGGGTCTAGGCAGTCCTTGCCCAGTATCTTGGCCGACCCGGAAGTGGGAAAGATGATCCCCATCAATAACTTGAGAGTGGTGGTCTTGCCCGCGCCATTGGGGCCGAGAAAGCCGAATGTCTCGCCGGCTTCCACGTTCAGATTGAGCGGCTTCAGCGCAGGGCGCAATCGCTTCTTCCAGAAGCCAACTGCGTAATCCTTGGAGAGATCTTCAATTTCAATTGCGTGCATGCAAAGATTCAAATGCTAATAATTTATTGTACTGCTGTTCCCAAAGGCAAAATGAATGATCAATGATTAAGCGGCAGAAACCTCGTCGTATCCACACATCCGGCCCTTGGTATCGCCGATCCCGCAGTAGTCGAACTGATTTCCTGGCGAAGTACTGCATCTTCAATACTGCAATAGTTTATCTGCCCGCTCCTCCCCAAAGCTATTGGAGTTGCCGTGGAAGTGTAGTCAGTAAAGGGAGGTGCCGCAACAGAAGAACTAAGAAAATACTCGTAGCCACCCTTCACGCAAGGCGCAGCTGCACAGCCGAGAACTTCATCCACCAAGCAAGCCGCGTTTTGGTCGCATGCGGCGCTTTGGCCTAACTTAGCCATGGAATTGGCATAGCCCACAGTGCCACCAAATTGAGCCAGATATGCGGCCTGGGAGTTGTTGATATTACGCAGGGTCGAAACCGCAGCCGCTTGGCTGGCTTGCATTCGAGACCGGAGGAGATTAGGTATAGCAATCGCCGCAATGATCAGGATTATTGCCACCACGATCAGCAGTTCGATCAGCGAAAAGCCCCGTCTTTTCTTAACCATCTGCATTCTTGGAACCCCGCCCTAAGCTAAAATGCGACTAATTGAGAGATCTGCCTATTAGCATGCACATTAGCGACCAAACAGTGCGCTTAGGTTCTTCCTGTTTACCAATATCAATATAACCTATTAATACTAAATGAGTTATATCATATATCTGCCGCCAACCACGCTCTTGCATTCTTTTGCAAGATGCTCGCAGACAATTGCCAGCCATTGATGCTGACAATATTTGTCATGATGTGGCCGATCATTGTCATCAGCCCCTTACCTGAAAGAAAAAAAGGGACATGTCAACCATGTCCCTTTCTTTTCTGGCTTATACCCTCCCCCAGGTACTTGCCGAAACAACAGATGTTAGTTGGCTAACGGAGCGAAGGTCGCAGGAGTGTTGCAGGTGGCGAGCGGTACCAACGCCGTTTCCACTTTTTGTTCGAACCTGACCACTGCATCCGACAATGAGCAGTATGATTTGGTGCCCGATTGAGCAGTTAACGGCCACGCACTGGCAGCATAGTCCGGAACCGGGACCGCTGCCGTTGAAACGATAGCGTAGTTGTACTGGCCCTTGGGGCAAGCTGTCGCGCTGGCGCAACCCAGAATGCTGTCTATCAGGCAAGCATGGGTTGAATCGACATTGGCAGGCACCGAGCAATCCACCGTGTTGGGACCCAGTATCTGTAAGCTCGAGGCGTAACCGACTGCCGGAAAGGAGGTCTGATATGTGACCTCTGTGGTATTGAGTGTACGGATCGTGCTGGCTGCGGCCGATTCATTGGCCGACATACGTGAACGGAGCAGGTTCGGGATCGCGATGGCCGCGATGATAAGAATAATAGCTACTACGATCAGCAGCTCAATCAGTGAAAAGCCTTTTTGTTTGCGCATTGTGGATAAGTCTCCTTCTTCAAAAATCCAAATGAATTCCAAAATCGCGAGAGCTAATTCCTAGCCCTCTCCCACTAATTGATTGTGCAAGTGCTCGGCCATCAAATCGAGTTTTGAATCGCAAGCAGTTAAATACCGTGCAACCAATTGAAAATAATGGCATTAGATCAACATTGAATTAGAGATAATCGCGTATCTAAAGTCTCCCGGCACCAAGTTGCTTGACATTATTTGTCATTTTACCTGACATTTTCGAGCACACCAGGCATCGAACGAAAAAGGGGCGCAGCTCATGCTACGCCCCTTTTTCTGGCTTATACCCTCCCCCGGATACTTACCGAAACAACAGATGTTAGTTGGCTAATGGAGCGAAGGTCGCCGGAGTGTTGCAGGTGGCGAGCGGTACCAACGCCGTTTCCACTTTTTGTTCGAACCTGACCACTGCATCCGACAATGAGCAGTATGATTTGGTGCCCGATTGAGCAGTTAAAGGCCACGCACTGGCAGCATAGTCCGGAACCGGGACCGCTGCCGTTGAAACGATTGCGTAGTTGTACTGGCCCTTGGGGCAAGCTGTCGCGCTGGCGCAACCCAGAATGCTGTCGATCAAGCAAGCATGGGTTGAATCGACATTGGCAGGCACCGAGCAATCCACGGTGTTGGGGCCCAGTATTTTCAAGCTCGAGGCGTAACCGACTGCCGGAAACGAGGTCTGATAGGTGACCTCTGTGGTGTTGAGTGTACGGATCGTGCTGGCTGCGGCCGATTCATTGGCCGACATACGTGAACGGAGCAGGTTCGGGATCGCGATGGCCGCGATGATAAGAATAATAGCTACTACAATCAGCAGCTCAATCAGTGAAAAGCCTTTTTGTTTGCGCATTTGTAAATTCTCTCTTCCTCTGGAAATTCTTGTTCATTGGTCAATTTGCGAGTTTCTTAACCTAGCAAATCGAACCAGTGAATTTGACTTCTCATTGTGCAGGTTGTCTGCCAACTTCTCTGGGGGTTGGGCAAACATCTCCTTAACTGGCTGACATTTATGAGAGTTAGTCCAAAAATGTAAATAATTGTAAAGTACGATTGTAATTCTAATTTTATCACGAAAATGACAAAAAATGTCATTATTGACTAACAAAGAACGTCAGGTGGGGTAATCTTATGCGGAATAAAGTGAACCACTCCATTTTGATTGATGGTTGGGTTTTGGAGTGATTCATTTTGTTCCGAATGGGGATCAGATTTTAACGAGGAGATATCCGTAAAGTCGCTGAAGTGCACCTGTTAAGGTTTCTGGAAGCTCCACGTCCGCTTCCACCGTTTTTCAGTTATGGAAACATATTTCTTCAGCTTAAAACGGTATGTCTTCGTCCGTGATCTCGGCTGATGCAGGAACGTGTTCGTCAGAGTGGGGCGTCCGCTGATCGAACGACGCGGATGCTCCCCGCGAGGAACGGCCTTCATGATCTCCACCGCCGCCGCCTTCTCCGCGGCCTCCCAACAGCACCAGATCGCTTGCGACAACCTCCGTGCGGTACTTCTTTTCTCCGCTCTGCTTATCTTCCCAGCTCGAGGTCTGCAGCCGGCCTTCAATATAAATCTTTGATCCTTTTTTCACGTACTCGCCGACGATTTCCGCCAGGCGCTGCCAGGCAACAATGTTGTGCCATTCCGTCCGGTCCTGCCATTCACCGGCCTTGTCTTTAAACCGCTCATTCGTGGCCAGGCTGAATTTAGCCACGGGGACCCCGCTGGGTGTGTATTTCACCTCGGGATCTTTGCCCAGGTTTCCGACCAGAATGACTTTGTTTACGCTCTTCGCCATAAAGAATTTTCCTTATTCCAACGTTCCGTAATATATCAGCGAGCGGGAATTCTATAAAGTCTTTCAGGCTGCCTTAAAAATTCGTGCTCTGCAATCCATGTAGAGCCCTTACGCATGCGCCCCATAAACCTGATACAGCATTACATACACCACAACGCCGGTCACTGAAACATAAAGCCATACCGGAAATGTCCACCGTGAAATTCTGCGATGCCGGTCAAAGCGTGACTTCAATCCATATGTGAGTGAAAGCACCACCAGCGGGACTACCGTAGCCGCCAATATCGTGTGGGAAATTAGGATCGTGAAATACACCGAGCGCACCCATCCCTGTCCGGGAAAATGCACAGAGCCTACATGCGCGTGGTAATAGAGATAACTGACCAGGAAGACGCTGGAAGTGGCAAACGCGGCAATCATGCATGCACGATGAAGCCTAACCTGCCGGCGGGCAATCAGGGCCCGTCCCGTTGTAATTAAAATGGCGCTCGCGCCATTCAGTGTGGCGTTCAGGGCGGGGAAGAGGCTGTAATCAGTCAATGAAAAGTTCTATTTTATAAAGCAGTTACGATCATTTATGAATGAACTACATTCAGCATCATCAAGGCAAAAAGCAGCGGAAGATAAATCACGCTGGCCTGCAGAAGCTGCCGGGCAAACAATCTGGAATCGGGTGAGGTGGTTGGCAATTTGGCTTGTGCCAGCCGGAAAACGAACCATAGAAATCCCAGTCCCAGGGCAAGCGCGCCGAACAGATAGATCTTGCCGGTCATCCTCAGGAGCGTAGGAACCAGGCTTACCGAAATTAGCGTGGAACAATAAGTAAACATCTGCCGGATCACGCTATGCCCGGCCTTGTCCACCACCGGAAGCATCTTGATGCCGGCAGCTTCATAGTCCTCGCGGTACATCCAGGCGATGGCCTGAAAGTGCGGGAACTGCCAGAAGAATACGATCAGGAAAAGAAAAACCGCTTCAATCTCCAGCTTGCCCCGGACAGCAGTCCAGCCCAGCAGCGGCGGCATGGCGCCGGGAAAGGCGCCCACAAAAGTTGAGATCGGTGAAACGCGCTTCAGCGGCGTGTAAAAAGCCAGATAAATCGCGGCAGTCGAGAATGCCAGCACGCCTGTCAGCACGTTGGTCGTCAATGCCAGATACACCGGTCCCAAGACGGTGGCTAGAATTCCGGCAGTCAGTCCGGTGGCCAGGCTCATTCTTCCCGCGGGCAGCGGACGATTACGCGTACGCCGCATCAATGCGTCAATCTTGCACTCCACAACTTCATTCAGCGCCGCCGATCCAGCGCACGTCATGCCGATTCCTACCAGCGCATTCAGCAGCGTCCATGTGAGCGATGCAATGCCGCTTTTGGCTGCGCCCATGTAAAAGCCGGCCCAAGCCGTCATTACAATCAGCGCCGTCACACGGACTTTGAAAAGCTGCAGATAATCGCCCAGCAGGGAATTTTTCTTGAGCACCACTGGAATTGCGGGTGTCTCTGCTGTCTTTTGCTCCAGGCTGCGCGGAAGGCTGCTCATGCCGTAGCCACCTCACGCGTCCGGTCAAAAGGAATCACCGAAGCTGGATCTCCCGTATGCCGATATACCTGGATCGTCAAGATCATGCTCAATGCCAGAATCAGCGCCCCAACCGCCAGATGCGCTACTGTAACTGTGACAAGTGACATTGTGGGCTGCGCTTCATTGATTCCTTGCACCACTCGCACCACGTAAGCGCTCAGGCCCAACAGCAACTGTGCAATCAATAGCAGCAACAATCCCAGCGCTGGCCGACGCAAGTGCGGAATATTGGAATGCTTCGTAATTGCCCGAAGGCTCACGTATAGTAGCAACAGTGTCACCATCAACGCATTCAGGATGTGAGGATAAAGTAAAACATGAACTATTTTATGTACTGGCCAATGGTTTGAACCGGAAGGGCCCCACTTGGTCCACACATGGCGGAAGGCCGCACCCAGAATCAGTTGAAGGTATAAAAATCCGATCAGCATCCAGCAATGCCGAAGCAGCGGCCGCGCGTCCTTGCGAGTGATCTTTTGTGCCGGCTCTTCCAGCCAGCTTCGACTGGTAAAAACTGCAATTGCCGCCAGCATGCAGAACATTGTCTGCCCAACCGTGGCGTGGGCTGTTGAGATTGCAGGCGGCAAAAAATTCAGCACCGTCAGTCCGCCCAGCACTCCTTGAAATATCACCCCGGCTACCGCGCCCAGCGTCAGTCCACGCATCCAGCGACGCTTGTCCACGCGCCAGGTCCATATTGCCACAATGATCGTCAACAGCCCGATTAATTCGGCCAGCATCCGATGCCCGTGCTCAAACTTCACTCCGCCAATCATCTTGGGAATTTTGAATAAATGGCCAAAACTTGTCGGCCAATCCGGGACAGCCAGGCCGGCGTTGTTGCTGGTGACCAGCCCGCCTGCAACAATCAGCAGAAAGGCCAAAGCAGCAACAAACACCGTAAACCGATGTTGAGCGGCGTTATAGGTAGAAGAGGTCAGAACTGCTCCCTGAGAGTACAAGCTATTTTATTCCAAAATTTTGAGCGTGGCGATATCCCTATCGCTGGTAATGCATCGATTTGAAATTCAAACTGATACATCACCCACTTGTAGGCTTTCTAGAGGCGTGAGAGTATGTAGCGTGGTACATGACAACATACGAAACCATCCGCTTTTGTGCTTGGCCCTTTCGCTGATTCCGTTGTCTCTCGCCATATACGGGACGGTCACTGGAACTGCGGTGATGAAAAGCTCAAGGGTAGAGCGTGCCAAGAATCCAATAGACTATTGGCTTGTGCTCGCATTTGAGTACGGCTTTTTTGCTTGGCTGTTCATCACTGCAATTTCAAACTGATACATTACCTGTTGCTTAACTAACTGAGCATATTCGCCTATTGCTGTTTAAAGCTAAACGCCGCCTTGGCTGTTTCCTTTGCTCCAACTTTCACTTTCATCGTCTGCTCGCCGAATTTTTCATGCACCGCCGCCAGCGTGTATTCCCCGGGAGGCAAATTTTTGATTTCAAATCTGCCATCTGGCCCGCTCACGGCAAAATATGGGTTCGTCATTACGTTGATATATGCGCGCATCCATGGATGCTGGTTGCACTGCACCGGGATCATCATCTCCGGCGTGGAAAATGTCTTGGTGATTGGTTTGTCGGTCGGCATCTGGGATTCGTTGAACGCCTGGTTCTTGCTCGGCATGTCATGGATGTTATGGTCTGCCGTGTCGGTATTCGTAATCTTCAGCGGCTGCCCGGCCATGATGCCCATCATGTGCGGATTGTAGCGGCAGCCCTTCTGGTCCAGCACTAGCGGCTCGGAAGGAACAGCAAAACTGCCCTGCGGCAAGCCTTCTTTCACATAAATAAATACATTTGCCAGCTTGCCATTATTCACCACCACAGCTTCTGCGGGTTGCGGTGATCTCGGACAGCCCGGATCGGCCGTCATATCCAGCAGCTTCATCTTCGGAGTTGCGCCTTTAAAACTTATTACTCCGCTGATCGTCCCCGCCGTTGCAGGGTCCACATTGATGGTCGCCGCCCGGGGTGAAGATGGAGGCTGGTCAGAAGCCGGTTGGGATTTACTGCACCCGGATATGCCGAGCACAAGTACAAGTAGAGGAAGAGTCCAAATCAATCTCATTTACAAAATAATACCTGCTTTAGCAGCTAGGCGATTTTACCTGCCGGTGGCTACCGCCATGTTTTCCATGTTGGCAATCACTGCATCCGCAAACTCACTGGTTCCGGCTGTGCCGCCCACATCGCGAGTGAGGTGCAGCTTTTCTTTGTAGGTTTTTTCCAGCGCCGCATGGACTTTGTCCGCGGCCTCTACTTCGCGCATGTGCCGCAGCATCAGCACGGCCGACTGAAGCACCGCCGTTGGATTAGCGAGGTCTTTGCCTGCAATGTCGGGGGCTGAGCCGTGAACGGCTTCAAAAATAGCGCACTTTGTTCCGATGTTCGCGCCCGGAACCAGCCCCAAGCCGCCGACAAATGCCGCGCATAGGTCAGAGATGATGTCACCGTAAAGGTTTTCCATTACCAGAACGTCATACTGATACGGGTTCATCACCAGTTGCATGCATGTGTTATCGATGATGTGTTCGCCATAAGTGATCTCGGGATATTCCTTGGCCACTTCACGGCTGCAGCGCAAAAATAGGCCATCGCTCAACTTCATGATGTTGGCTTTATGGATGGCGTGGACGCGCTTGCGTTTTTCCCGTCGCGCATATTCAAAGGCAAACCGCGCAATCCGCGTAGAGGCCTTTTCCGTGATGATCTTCAGTGACTCCACCACGCCCGGCACAACTTCATGCTCGATTCCTGAATACTGGCCTTCCGTATTCTCACGGCATATCGCCAGGTCCACGCTGGGATAACGCGTAGGCAGTGAAGGCAGGTTTTTTATGGGCCGGAAGTTGGCAAAAAGCTCAAATTGCTTGCGCAACGCCACGTTGATGCTGGAAAAACCGCCGCCAATCGGCGTTGTGACCGGCCCTTTCAGGCCAATTCCCGTACGTTCAATGGATTGCGTAAGTTCTTTGGGAATGTATTCGCCGTACTTCGCGAACGCCTCTGAACCAGCGGCAAACGTCTCCCAATCAATCTTTACCCCGGACGCATCCACAATGCGCACCGCGGCATTCGTAACTTCCGGGCCAATGCCATCGCCCGGAATTAGTGTGACCTTGTGTCCCATAGCTCCCGCTTACTTCGTAGTGGTTTTCGCCTTTACTGGCTTGGACTTGTCTTCTTTGGTGTTGAGCAATGACTCCAGCTCAGAATGGAACTCGCCTACATCCTTGAAATCGCGATATACCGAAGCGAACCGTATATAAGCCACCTTATCAATCTGCTTCAGGCTGTTCATGATCTGTTCGCCCAGTTCGCTGGTGGTGCGCTCGCGCTCCGGCGAATCGATCACATACTGCTCCACTTCGTTCACGATCTGTTCCATCTTTCCCATGGATATCGGACGCTTCTCACAGGCCCTTAGCAATCCTGCCAGCACCTTTTGCCGCTCAAACTTCTCCCGGCGGCCGTCTTTCTTCACAACCATGTATGGGATTTCGTCGATGCGCTCGTAGGTGGTAAAGCGCTTTTCGCACTTCAGGCATTCGCGCCGACGGCGAATGGATTCCCCTTCTTTGCTCTCGCGCGAGTCCACTACTTTGTCATTTTCGAACCCGCAAAACGGACATTTCATCGTGTCTTAACCGAATGATCCTAAAGGGTGAGATAGCTAGATTGTATCAGGATAGATGCAGGGACTGCCCGCGCGCATGGCTTGTCCGGTTATCAGATCAGCGGATGTCTCGATTATCACGCGATTCTTCCAGAGCTCTCTCTTCTTCCTCCATGCTGGCCGCTTCCATTTGCGTCAGTGACACATGCTCTGAGCGGGCCATTGCCAGCCCTACCGGAGCCACGGACATAAAAGTCACAAGCCACAGCATGATGCCGCAACTGGTAGCCAGTTCAGGCGAGACGTTGAATACTCCGCGCAGCATTCCGATCGTCGCCAGTTGTGAGCCGCCGCCCACCATCGGCAGTTGCAACACGCCGCCCACTACGCTGGCCGCAGTCAGCAGGAACACGCTGGAAAGCGTCATCTGCGAGAGCCGGTGGACGGAATAGGCATGCGTCACCGCCATATATGCAAAACCGATAACCAGCCAGACCACAATAGATAATCCGCTCAACTGAAAAAAAGCCTTTAAGTCTTTCACTGTGTTCAACCCTTCACCAAAAGCCAGTACACGTTTGCCTATGGCGTGGCCGAATTTAGGCGACATTCGTCCGAACAGCCGTACAAAGAACCGTGACGCCGTAGCCGGATTTTTTCTCACTCGAAAAGCCAGCAGCGCCACAAGCGCCACGCCTCCCAGCAATGCGAAAGCAAAAGCCTCAAAGAATGTGAATGAGGAAACCTCCAGGCCAAAAATATGTTTTTTGGCGGAATTGGCGAACCCTGGCAGCTTGCTAAGGCTGTTTCTAGACCAAAGAACATTTATAGCCATAATCAAGGCGAAGGCGCCTGAGTCGAAGATCCTCTCCACGGTCCACACCGCCAGTTGCGATGCCATGCTCAAATTCACTTTGCGCGAAATCAGGTAAGGGCGGATAAACTCTCCCGGCCTTCCCAGAAGCGCCAATCCGGCAAAGCCGATCATGGTGGGCGCGACCAGGTCAGCGGTTTTGGCGTCACATACGGGCCGCAGCAGGATTTTCCATCGTAGGGCGCGCAGAATGTAGTCGGCATAAACCAGCGCCACGCCCGATACCAGATAAAACTTATTGGTATTGTGGGTCGCTGCCCAGAAACGGTGCCAGTCAAATTTTTTCCAGGCCCTTACCTGGAGATAGACCAACCCGCTCAACACAACCAGCACCAGGGCAGTGATTAAAAATCGTTTTTTGCTCATGAAGTAGGCCGATTCAGATCATACAAAAAAAGCGCCCTGCTGGCAGGACGCGGATGTTTCACTTGTCTGAAAGCTATGCCGGGTTGGCCGCTTTCGGTACGCTCGCCGTCTGTGGCGAAACTTTCTTCACGTGCTTTGTATTTACATTCTTTGCAGGTGTCGCGGTCTTCGCTGCGGCTGCAGCCTTCTTCTGGGCGCGTTTCTTGGCGTTAAAGTCCTTGACAATCTTATTGATGTAAGCGCGTGTCTCGCGATAAGGTGGCACTCCGTTGTACTGCTTTACCCGATGCGCTCCGGCATTGTAGGCAGCCAGCGCCTTGATAGGATCATTATTGTAGCGGTCCAGCAGTGCGCTCAGATGTGCGGTACCTGCCTCCACATTCGCCCTGGGATCAAACGGATCAGCCAAGCCAAGCTGCGCGGCAGTAGATGGCATAAGCTGCATCAGCCCCAGCGCGCCTTTCTTGGATACCGCTCGGGTCTTGAAATTGCTCTCCGCCTTGATCACGCTGCTGACAAAGTCCGGATCGAGACGGTTTTTGCTGCTGGCTTCCCGCACCACTTCGTCCAGATCGATATTCTGCGCTGCTGGATTATGCACAGCCGGCTTTGGAAGCGGGGAAGTCGAAGCTGCGGCTGCCAAAGTGGTCTGGCTGGCCACCGTCGGCAAAGGCTTGCTTACCAGGACTGGCGGAGCCACTGCCGGAGGTTGTGGAGCGACAGGAGTTTCTTCCGTCTCAAATGATTGAATCTGGTCGCTGGCGATATCCAGATAGCCGGTATCGGTATAAAGCCGGGTGGACTTTCCGTTCTGCTCTTTGCGCTCAAATCGAATGGTGAAGCCGTTGCGCAGGTTGGCGATCTCAGCTCCAAAAACAGAAAGTTGGGCCAGAACCAGCACCGCTCCAATCGTTAATGGCCTGAGAATTCTCATACAAGCGCAAGACAACTATTTTCGCCTATTTAACTGCTGAAAGCCAGCCCCAAAATCTCTTCTACGGCCTGGGCGACGCCGTTTTCCGCATTACTGCCGGTCAGTTTCCAGCCGTTCTGCTTCAAGTCATAAGATGCATTTCCCATAATCACGGGAAGCCCCGCAAATTCAAGCATTTCCAGATCATTGTAGTTATCGCCGATGGCCATGATTTCATCCCGCGCCACTCCATTTTCTTCTGCCCAGCGCCGCAAGGCATGCCCTTTGGAACACTGGTGGGTCAAAATATCCAGAATGCACAGGTCGCGGTGATCATATTGCGTTTTCATCACGGTAATCTTGTCCTGAAAATCACCCTGCCTAAGTCGTTGCTGGGCTTCCTGCATCCGTGTCACCCGGCCACAATACATTGCCTGAAGGGGGGCTTCTCCGTTCAAGGCATCCTCCAAAGGAGACACAAACTTGATGTCAGGCCGGTTCATCTCCATCCACCGGGAAACCGACTTGTTCAGTTCGTCCGCCTGCTCCAGGACCAGCGATCCTCCTGATGTATTGCCTTGGCGATCAAAGGTTAGAACGGCGTGACCGCGGAATTCATGCATGTGGCCGATTAATTGACGCGCGGTTTCAGGCGCCAGCCGGTCTGTATAAAGAGTGTCACCTTCATGGGAACGCACCAAAGCACCATTGGAGCTGATCAGCAGCATGGGCACGCCGATTTCCTTCGCAATCGGCATCGCGTAATCATGGCGGCGACCGGTGGCCAGAATGATTTCAATCCCGGCTTCATGGGCCGCGCGTAGCGCAGCGATGTTACGCGCTGATACCTGAAAATTTGGATCAGTCAGAGTGCCGTCAATGTCGACAGCTACGGCGCGAATGGGGCAGGTTGGCATAAAGGATTTTACTTCAAAAGAAGTTTCAAAGCATTGAAAGGGATGCCGAGCAGAATCACGTTTGTAATTGAGAGCGGAGCAAATCTGCGACTTAACGTATCACATGTTTTCGATGTGATGATCTAGGAGGCGAGCAGAAATGAGCTACGAAAATCGTTTTACCGTTTGTCTGGGAGCCGCCATTCTTTTTTGCGCGCTACTTGCGAAGCAACCTTTGGTTGCTCAGAGTGCCAGCCCGTCCTTGACTGCCCAGGAAGTCAACAAACTGCTGGAAGGTCGTGACATCTACTACGATCAAGATGGCCTCATCGTTCACCGCGCCAACGGTAAGGACGATGGCGGCGATACTGCACAGAGAGAAGGGTGGTACTGGCTCGGCGTATGGATCCGCCAAAAAAAACTCCATCAGCCTTGGACCGCATCACGAAAATTAACTTTCCCTCAAGTCATCGCTCTCCTAGAGCCTGGAAAGGATGGTGTGTTTTATCGGCATCCTAAACTTGCTCCCTGGAACGATCCCCGTTCGAAGGAATACGGGTTTTCGCGCGACCAAATGATTCCGTTGGTAGCGGCAATGGGTGTGTGGGGCATGAAAGCAGAGATCACTCGCTTGTGGGATGCCTTACCTGAGGACCTATTGGGGAAGCACGCCTTCAACGGCAATTACCGCAACTTTCTTGGCCAAGATGGGCAAGACTGCATGGCTATTAAGAAACGCGGCTGTGACGCAACTGCCGACTGTTCACTTAGGGTCGATAACAGGGATTGTTCACTTCAGGTTGATACTAGGGACTGCTCGTTACAAGTCGATACAAGAAGTTGTGGACATGATGTAGTTGGTGTTCATATAAATGATCCTTTTTGCGAAACAGCAAAGGCTACTCAAAACGGATTGTATGCGACGCAGAAAGCAACTTGTGAGGCTGCAAAGGCTGGCCAAAATGGAGCCTATATTGCAGCGAAAAATGCATGCGAGGGTGCGAAGGGAACACAGAATGCTTTATACGCGAGTCAAAAGGCTACTTGCGAGACTGGAAAGACGACCCAAAATGCGCTCTATGCAAGCCAGAAGGCCGCCTGTGAAGCAGGAAAGACAGGGGGAAAGTATGCGTGCGAAGCACAAAAAGCAGCCGATCAGGTCGTGTGCATGGTTTCAAATGTTCACTCAGGAGATTTGATTGGACCTTCGGCCGTAAACTTGTTTCGTCGAGCGATGAATGAAAACCCGTTAGAACCAATCTCGAAGGCATTGGGTTTGCCTCCTGTGAACATTGGCACCGGTATCCTTGGTGAAAGTGAACTGGCAATTAACGCGGGGGTACGTATCGCAGCAGCAGCTAGAGATAAAGATGATACTGGCGATGATCTCAACCTCATAGTGCTCATGTTAATGTCGAAGCTTCGATTCCCTACTCCCATCACCGATGCCGCCGTGAGTGCGTATGCCCATAATCGAGCGTTGAGTTATGGGTCATATCTCGGTGTCTATGCTCAGTATTACGGGAATGATGGCACAGACATGCGATCTAGAATGGATGCCGGTATCTCCGGTGGATGGGCCCCTGATCCAGGTGTTTCCGGCCCATTCGGCGCGGTGCGATGGTATCATCGTGCCGCCGTTGGGGCCAACCCTCAGCTGGCTGAGATTTATGGTGTCATCATTGATACCTATATAAAATAAGGCTGCTCGTGCCCACTGTTGCGCTCTTTTTTGGAAACGTGGGCAGCAAACCCAGCTTTTTATCCTGGGTCGCGGAAAATATCGCCACATATTTTGGCGCATGGCAATCAGCAGAAAAAGCAATGGGCCATTGTCGGGCCGACCAAAATCAGCTCATGGATGCTGCTTCAGCAGCTCTGCTGAAGCAGCAGCAAACATCAACAACTCTGCTGGTCGCATGAGCAGCTCTGCTGATCGCATCAAATGCCTGTCTGGACGCAGTTCCTCTCTGGGGAGCAACGAGAAATCTCTCTGGTCACTCTAAGCAATGTAGTTGTTTTTATAGGGTGCGGCGGCTCCCAGGCCGCGGAATGTCGAGAGACTCTCTTAGGCGCAATGAAAAATTTTCGTAGGTGGTTCGGCACTTCGATCATGGTGGCGGCAGTAGCGGGGCTTACTTCCGTGCCGTTGATGCTCCAATCGCAAGAGATTGAGGCTTCAACGCCGACGGTTTCCTATGAAGGGCAAAAGGTGACCTCTGTGCAAGTGGCGGGGCAGCCGGATGGCAATATTCGGGCTCTTCGCGCCGCGATCGCGCAGCCGGTTAACGCGCCTTATTCCCAGGCCCAGATTGACCAAAGTGTTGAGGCGCTCAAATCAGCCGGTCAGGTGAAAGATGTTGAAGTGCAGGTAGTGCCGGCAGCGGAGGGGCTGCGCGTGCTCTTTGTGCTCCAGCCTGCGTACTACTTTGGCGTATTTAACTTCTCAAAGGCAGAAAAAGTTTTTCCTTACACGCGCCTTTTGCAGACGGCGAACTACTCCAAGCAGGAACCCTATACCCAGGAAAGAGTGGAAGAAGCTGAATCGAGCTTGCTGGAATATTTTCACCGTGTTGGTTATTTCATGGCCACAGTCGAACCAAAATTGCAGACCGATACGACACACGGCGTGGTGGACGTAACCTATGACATCAATCTGAAGCGCCATGCCAAATTTGGCAAGATCGTGATTCAAGGCGTTCCGGAAGCGCAAACAAAACGGATGGCTGCCAGTTTGCGGTCTATCATGGCGCGGATTAAAGGCGCTTACCTGAAGCCGGGAAAACCGTATTCATTTAAGAAGCTCGGCGCCGCAACCACTTACATGCAGCAGAAGCTTGGGAAGCAGCACTACCTGGCAGCGCGGGTAGGGGTGATCTCCACAATTTACAACCCGGAAACAAATCGGGCAGACATTACGTTCAATGTGGTTCAAGGACCCAAGATCGAGATTAAGCTGGCGGGCGCGCACATCTGGAGCCGCACACAGAAAAAACTTATTCCCATGTATCAGGAGAATGCCGTTGACCGTGACCTGGTCAATGAAGGGTCGCAGGACATTACTTCATATTTTCAAGCCAAAGGCTTTTTCGACGTAAAGGTGACAAGCCACTATCAAAAGCAGCCTTCCGGGGGGGTAACTGTTCTGTACCAGGTCGACAAAGGCAAGCGGGGCAAGGTGGAATCGATTCAATTCCACGGCAACGACCATTTTTCCGATAAAGACCTCAAGGCACATGTGCCAGTGACCAAGCGGACACCGTTGCTGCCTTTCTCCCATGGCAAATACAGCGAGCAGCTTGTACGCAAAAGCGTGAAAACCATTGAGGGCCTCTATCAGGGTGCTGGATATAGCCAGGTGAAAGTTACGCCAAGCGTGGTGAACAAGGAAAATGAACTCCAACTTACGTTTCAGGTAGATGAAGGCCCGCGCGACCTGGTTGAGTCTCTTCAGGTGGAAGGCAACAAGTCAATGAGCCAGCAGGAAATCTCGCCCAAGGGGATGAACTTGGAACCGGGAAAGCCTTATTCCACGCAGTTGCTGACCAAAGATCGCGACCAGATCATGGCTTCCTATCTGGACCACGGTTACCTGACGATGACGTTTAAGTCCACGGTAAAACACGCGAAGAATGATCCACATCACGTGCAGGTGGTTTATGAAATCGATGAAGGACCAAGAGTACAGACAGCCAGCGTAGCTCCAATTGGGTCGCAGCATACGCGGCCGGAAATTGTGCAGCGCAATGCGAACATCAAAGTCGGAAAACCGCTAAGCGAGACGGCGCTGTTACGCGGAGAAAGCCAGTTATACACGCTGGGGATATTCGACTGGGCCAGCGTGGATACGCGCCGCCCGATTACGGACGATCCAAACGCTGAGGTACTGGTAAAGCTGCACGAAGCAAAAAGAAACAGCATTGCTTACGGATTTGGCTTTCAGGTAATCAATCGTGGCGGAAGCATTCCCAGTGGGACCATTGCACTTCCGGGGCTTCCGCCGGTTGGTCTGCCATCAAAATTTTCCACCAGCCAGCAGACTTT
Organism: Candidatus Angelobacter sp.; assembly: GCA_036488825.1. Classification (GTDB taxonomy): domain Bacteria; phylum Acidobacteriota; class Terriglobia; order Terriglobales; family Acidobacteriaceae; genus Angelobacter. The sequence continues at coordinate 23,923 of DASXGZ010000004.1, read as the reverse complement.
CTGGGGGCCGGAAGGATCAATTGAATACACACGGAGAAACTTCCGCGGCCGGGCGGAAACGCTAACGCTTTCTGCATTTGGTGGCAGGCTTGACCAGCGCGCGTCAGCAAGCTGGGCCAACCCAACTTTCTGGAACACGGGCTGGAGTTCAACCGTGACGTTATCCGGCGAGCGTACCAGTGAGAACCCAATTTTTACCGCCAGGCTTGGCGGCGCGGGCTGGCAGTTCCAGCGTTATTTGGATAAAGACCGGCAAAAATCCGTGATCTTCAGATACGATTTTCGGCGCACGAACCTATCGAACATCGCCATACCTGATCTGGTGTTGCCGGAAGATCAGAACGTCCGCCTGTCATCGCTTTCAGCATCGTACAGCCGTGATTCGCGCGATAACCCGCTGGATGCGCACAAAGGAATTTACGAAAGCTTTCAGGTAGATGTGAACCCGAGCTTTCTTGGCTCGAGCACGAGTTTTGGGCGTTTTCTGGGACAGACCGCATACTACCGCTCGCTAACCAGCGACTCTTCACTGGTCTGGGCAAACAGCCTGCGCCTGGGGCTGGAGCGTGCTTTTGGCAACAATCACATTCCTATTAGTGAGAGCTTTTTCTCCGGCGGCGGCAGCACGCTGCGCGGATTCAGCCTGAACGGCGCGGGACCCCAGCGCGAAGTTCTGGTTTGTCCTTCCAGCACTCCAAACTGCGGTGAACAGATCAGCGTCCCGGTCGGCGGAAAACAGTTAGTCATTTTTAATTCTGAGCTGCGCTTCCCACTGGGGATTTCTGCACCGCTGGTGGGCGGGACCCTTGGCGGCGCCGTGTTTTATGACGCCGGCAACGTTTATACCAATGTGAAATTCAACAATTTGTTTTCTGATATTACACACACGGTGGGCGCTGGATTGCGCTATAAAACGCCGGTAGGCCCAGTGCGCGTGGATATCGGACATCTGCTGAATGCTCCACCGGGCGTGAAGTCATTGCAGTTCTTTGTAACGCTGGGACAGGCATTTTGAAATGGTGAACAAAGTGAAGAAGTGGAAAAAAATTATCTTATGGACATTAGCCACGATTTTTGTCCTGATTGTGGCCGCTGTTGGGACGTTGATCCTGATGCTCCAGCACAGCGAAGGTTTTCGCCGGGACCTGCTGGGGAAAGTAGAGAACAGCCTGTTTGAATCGACTGGGGCACGGCTTGCGGTGGGCGACTTCAAACTCCGGCTCTCCAACCTGAGCCTTGATCTTTACAACGTGGTGGTACGCGGGACAGAACGTGATCCCAATCACCCATTGTTGCGCGTGGACCACCTGCAAGTTGGCCTGACCATTGATTCGGTAGTGAACCGCACATGGCACGTGAGAGACATTATCGTTGACCATCCGGTGGCGCGGATGGCGGTGAATAAAGCAGGGGAGAACAACCTGCCGAAGCCACAGAAGAAGAGCACGAGCAGCAGCAACACCAATGTGTTTGATCTGGCGATCCGCGAGTTGCGGCTCAACAACGGTGAAATTTATTACAACGACCAGAAGACACCGCTGGAAGCGGACCTGCACAACTTTATAGTGAATGCAAATTATGATCCCGGGCAAAAAAAATACGCTGGAGACCTGGGCTACCAGGCCGGAAAAATTGTGTACGGAACCTATGCTCCGGTCGAACACAATTTGCAGGTGAAATTCGGCGTTACACCGCAGACGTTTACGTTGGACAAGCTTGAACTGGCGACGGGCAAATCGAGCATAGGGTTGAGCGCCACGGTGAACGACTACAGTTCGCCGAACATGCAGGGTGAAGGCAGCTATGAAGCGTCTTTGGTGGCGGGCGACTTCCGGAAAATTTTGAAAGATTCGTCGCTTCCCACCGGAACCATTAAGCTGACTGGACAGATGAAATATCAGGCGGACCCCAACCGGCCAATGCTGGAGACGGTTTCAGTGGCCGGGAATGTCAGCAGCTCTGGACTGGATGTGAAAACGCCCAGCTTGCAGACTGAAGTGCACGATCTTTTTGCCCGCTACCAGCTTTCCGGCGGCAATGCTGAGGTGAATGATATTCGCGCCCAAATCATGGGTGGCACGCTCAGCGGGAAGCTAACTATTAAAGATGTAGCAGGCGCTTCCGTGGCGCAGTTGCAGGCGTCATTAAAAGATTTGTCGCTCGACCAGGCGCAGACGGCCACGCACAATACATCATTGCGGCAGGCGCATCTGAGCGGCAGGATCAGCGCTGACGCCAATGCCCATTGGGCCAAGACAATGGACAATTTGGTGGCGCACAGCGACGCCACCATCAAGGCCAGCCTGGGCCAGGGGCCGGCAACGCCGCTGGATGGAGTGATCCACGCGGATTATGCAGCCGCACACAAAGAGCTTGCGCTGGCAAACAGTTATATTCGCACGCCAAAGACCAACATCAACCTGAACGGAAAGATCAGTGACCGTTCGCAATTGCAGGTGGCACTGCGATCCAACGATCTCCACGAGATTGAGACTTTGGCTACGGCTTTGCAGAAACCAGCTCCCGGCCAGCCGCCAGCACAACCGCTGGGACTCTACGGCACCGCAAACATGAATGCAACGGTCAGTGGTTCACTTGCAGCGCCGCAAATCAACGGACAAATGAATGCCAGCAACTTCCGGGTGAAGGGAAGCTCATGGAAAGTATTGAGCGCGGGTTTCAGCGCGAATCCGTCACAGGTGAAGGTGAATAATGGCGATCTGGAGGCAGTTCCGCAGGGCCGCATCAACTTCAGCGCCGAAGCCAAATTAAAGAAGTGGGCCTATACGCCGTCCAGCCCGATTACAGTGAATCTCTCCGGCTCGCAGATTTCCATAGCTGACCTGGAGCGGCTGGCAAACCAGAGCTATCCGGTGAGTGGAACTCTGGCGTTAAATGTCGCGGTACATGGATCACAGCTAAACCCGATAGGGCAGGGAACTCTGACGATCAGCAAGGCCAAAGTTTCAAGCGAATCCATTCAGAACCTGAACGTAAAATTCCAGGGCGATGGCAACAAAGTAAATGCCAACCTGACAGTGCAGATGCCGGCGGGCACTACGCGCGCCGACGTTGATTACTTCCCAAAGACGCAAGGCTATGACGCGCGCATGCAGGCACAGAATTTCCGGCTGGAGAAGTTGCAGACGGTTCAGGCACGCAACATGCAGATTGTCGGCGGGCTGAATTTGAACGTTACAGGGAAGGGAACTGTCAAAGATCCGCAATTGCAGGCGACGCTTGAGCTGCCGCAATTACAGATGAATAAGCAAACCATCCAGGGCATCAAGCTGCAAACCACGGTGCAGAACCATGTGGCCACGATTGCGCTTGATACGGATGTCGCCAAGACATTTATAAAAGCACGCGGAACAGTGGGAATTGAATCGCCCTATATGGCGGATGTGCATCTGGATACCGGACGCGTTGACTTCCAGCCGATTGCCGCAATATATGCTCCAGCGCAGGCCGCAGATTTATCTGGACAGACGGAGTTGCATGCTAATGTGAAAGGCCCGCTGGCGGACAAGGCACGTGTGGAAGCGCACCTTGAAATACCCAATCTGGATCTCCACTACAAACAATTTCAGCTTGGCGCGGCCAAGCCGATCCGCGTGGATTACCAGAACGGCACGGCAACGCTCCAGCCCACTTCAATTCGGGGCACCGGCACCACGATTGACGCGCAGGCGGTGGTGCCCCTCACCACTCCTAAAGCAGCGTCATTCCTGGTGCAAGGCAATGTTGATCTGGGAATCGCACAAATGCTGGTACCTGATCTTACCAGCTCAGGGCAGCTCCAGTTTGACGTTGATTCAAGACGCTATGGGCAAGGCAACAACCTGAATGGCCAGATCAAGATTGTGAAAGCCAACCTGCACACCGTTGATTCGCCGGTTGGCCTGGACAATGCCAATGGTGTGATCAATGTGACGCAGACACGGCTGGAAATTGCCAGCTTCCAGGGCGAGATGGGGGGCGGCACAATCAATGCAACGGGCGCTGTGGCCTATCGGCCAGCCATGCAATTCCACCTGGGATTAACAGCGAACAATATCCGCTTGCGCTATCCTGAAGGCGTGCGTGCGATTCTGGCGTCAAACCTTGCGCTTACGGGAAATCCGCAGGCATCACAGCTTACAGGACAAGTGAAGATTGAGCGCGTTTCATTCACGCCTGACTTTGACCTCAGCACCTTTACGGGCCAGTTCAGCGGCAGCTCTGGCGACACCGGCACGCCCGGATCATTTACGCAGGGCATGAAGCTCAATATTGCGGTGCAATCTACCAGCCAGATGAACCTTTCCAGCAGCCAGGTGAGCTTGCGGGGCGATGCTAACCTGCGCGTGGTGGGAACCGCGGCGGATCCGGTGATACTGGGACGTTCAAACCTTACTTCCGGAGAATTTTTCCTGGCCGGTAATCGCTACGAAGTACAGCACGGGACTATAGATTTTCTGAACCCAGTGCGAACAGAGCCGGTCTTGAACCTGCAGGTGAAGACGGTGATTAATGAATACAACATCACGCTGGGACTGAACGGCCCAATCGACCGGCTGCAGACGACCTACACCTCTGATCCAGCGTTGCCGCCAGTGGATATCATTAACCTGATTGCCAGCGGAAAAACGGTGGAGTCAGCGGCGGCAAATCCAAGTCCAAGCCCGACCAGTGCTATGGGAGCGCAATCGCTGCTGGCGTCCGGCATCAGCAGCCAGGTGAGCGGCAAGATCGCCAAACTGGCGGGAGTGTCGCAACTGCAAATTGATCCGGGGTTGGGTACTGACAACGGGCAGAACCCTGGGGCGCGCATCGCCATCCAGCAACGTGTTACAAGCAACCTGCTGGTTACATTCGCAACCGATGTGACTTCCACGCAGCGGGAAGCCATACAGGTGGAATACAAATTCAATCCAAAATGGTCTGTGAGCGGCACGCGCAACCAGAACGGTGGCTTTGGAATGGATGGAAGATATCGGAAAGATTTCTGATTTCTGGTTTGGTCAAACAAATCTGTATGTGCAGCACCGTTAGAGCCGTTTCGCTTATGGCCCGGTGAATAAGTGGGTTACCTACGGACTTCATCACGCCATTGCGTGACCAAATGCTTGATGGCGTTCACCACAACTTCCGGTTTGTCGGTCTGGATCTCATGGCCCACCCTGAACCACGATAAGGCTGGAATTGGATGAAAGATGAGCAAGATTGTTTTGCCACTGTAGCCATGCATTTTCTTTCCGCATCTCTGAATTTTTTCCAGACCAACCTTGGGACCGTGAGTAATCACTATCAGGGGGCCCCAAGGTTGCTGGCGGCGCCTGCTTGAGCGTAACTGGGCTCTCCTTGACGGGAAAGGAGAGAGCGTGTACACTCCTTTCCCAGATAGGAGAGAGCCTTTGACGAAACCAGTTGAACTCCCGCAGGGCACACTCGAGATGCTCATCCTCAAGGCGGTCTCGCTTGGTCCGCTGCATGGCTACGGCATCCTGCTGCGCATCCAGCAGATCTCCGGCGAGCGCCTGGAAATCCTTCAGGGTTCCTTCTACACCGCCATTTATCGTGTTGAGCGCCGGGGCTGGATCAAAGGCGCGTGGGGTGAGTCAGAGAACAATCGCCGTGCCCGCTTTTACTCGCTCACCACTTCCGGTGCGCGTCAGCTCAAGGCCGAGACTGCCAAATGGACGGACATGGCCGCTGTGGTCGCTGGCATCCTCGGCAAGAAGGCGGACGAGATATGAGTCTCCTTGCTGCAATTCGCAAGCTCTGGCGCTCCATCGCGCCACGAACCCGCAGCGACGTGGAAGAAGAGTTTCGTTCTACACTCGATGCCTACCAGGAAGATTTAATGAGTCAGGGGCTTTCTGAAGAAGAAGCGCGCCGCAAAGTCCGCATCGACCTTGGCCAACCAGCCGCGCAAAACGAAACTTACCGTCAGGCCATCGGACTGCGCCTTTTCGATGAGTTAGGCGGAGACATCCGCTACGGCCTGCGCGGCCTGCGCCGCAACCCTGGCTTTGCTGCTGTCGCTGTGCTCTCCCTCTCGCTCGGCATCGGCGCCACCACGGCAATGTTCTCGCTTATTTACGCCGTCCTGCTGCACCCGTTTCCTTATGCCGATGCAGACCGCGTCATGAACGTTTTCGGCTTCGACGAGAAACATCCTGACGGGTATACCTGGATTACCCTCAGCAAGGCACAGCTTGATGACATGGGCCGTGCCGCCCCGGTTGATTCGGCGCTTGGTTTCAACTTCTCGCACATGGAGATCACCGGCGGCGCGCTGCCGGAAGACATCTCAGGCATCTACCTCACAGAGAATGCCGGGACTTTCTTGGGTGTGCGCCCGCTTCTAGGCCGCAACATCGAACCATCGGATGCAGAGAACGGCGGCAACCGCGTGGTTGTTCTCAACTACCGATTCTGGCAGAGGCGCTTTGGAGGCGATTCTCATATCATCGGGCGAACGCTGGAAATGGATCACGTGCCCTACACCATCATTGGCGTGCTGCCGCGCAGCTTCGCATTCAATGACATGGTCGAGGTGGGCGATGTCTATCTGCCGATCAGTTTAATTACCAATGTTCCTCACCTTCCCTACATACCGTGGATCAAGCTCCGGCCCCACGTAGCGCTTGCCGCCGCGGACAGTGCGCTCGAGGCCATTGTGCGCCAGATTGCGAAACAAAATTCCCAGCGCATTCCCGATGATGTGCATACCGCGCTGAAGCCCATCATCTGGGCTTTCCAGAAGAATATTGGCACCACCCTGAAGCTCCTGCTTGCCGGCGTTGCTCTCCTGCTGATCATCGGCTGCGCCAATTGCTCCATCCTTCTGCTGGCCCGTGGCCGCACGCGCCGGCATGAGCTTGCCATCCGGAGTGCCATCGGCGCCAGCCGCTGGCGCATCATCCGCCAGTTGCTGGTAGAAGCCATCGTAATCTCCTGCACCGGCGCTGGGCTTGGCGTTGCGGCGTCTTATTGGCTGGCAAAGCTTCCCATGGTGCTTTCTCCGGATTCTTTTCCGGCAGAATCCTTCATTCGCATCAACGTTCCCATCCTCGCGTTTTCCGTCGCGCTGGCGCTGTTCTGTGGCATCCTTTTCGGTCTTGTCCCGGCATTGCGTCTCTCACGGCGCGATTCCGCGCCTATGCTCCCCGGCAGGCAGACTGGCGTTGTGGCTGCTCCCGTAAAGCATCGCTGGAGCATTCTCATCGCTGCGCAAGTCGCGCTCACGCTACTTCTCATGGCCACTGCTGGCACCGCCATTCGCAGCTTTCTTGGGCTCATGCGGACGCCGCTTGGTTACGATCCCGCAAATGTCATGAAGGTGGGCATTCACCCGCACACCAAGAATCCGGAGGGGTGGGACCGCAGTCAGTCGCGCGAAGAGAGAATCGCTTACATCGAGCAGATACGGGAGAAGATCGCATCCGTACCGGGCGTTTCCATCGTCGCTGTGGGCGCCGATGCCACGCCGCCCAATGCTGGCGCTGAGAGCTCCTTCCAGATCGACGGAAGCGGCAATCTCGAGCAGCCGCAGGCGGGTGTGATGCTGGTTGACCAGCGATATTTCGCTGCGCTTCGCATCCCTCTGCTTCAGGGTCGGATTTGGAATGCGGATGAAAATACCCGTGGAGACTTCATTGCGGTCGTCAATCAAGCTTTCGCCACGCGCTATCTCTCTTCGTCCACTGCCCTGGGTTCGTCCAATGCCCGGCAGCTACGCATTCCCGATCTCAAACCTCAGAATCGTTACCAGGTGGCCTCTGCGCAAAGCACCGCTTGGCGTCAGATCATCGGCGTGGTCGGCGATGCGCGCAACGACGGCCTCGATCATCCCGTCGTCCCCACCATCTACCTTTCATACACCGCCCTGGTGAAGCCCTACGCGGAGTTTTTCGTCCGCACCGAGAGCGATCCACTCACCTACCTGTACTCCATCCGCACCGCTATCGCATCCGTCGCTCCCGACCAGCAGATTGCCACAGGTGGCTTCAACGGGACCCTTACTCTCAATGAAGCCATCCAGCGCGACGCACAGTACCGCAGCCAGCGGCTCTTTTCCATATTGTTTGGCGTCTTCTCTGCGATGGCGCTCGCGCTGGCTCTGGTCGGCATCTTCAGCCTCGTCGCGTACAGCGTTGCACAACGCACTACGGAATTCGGCGTCCGCCTGGCGCTCGGAGCCCCGCGCAAGCACGTCCTGTGGGTCGCCGCACGGATCGCCCTCGTCAGCGCAGCCGCGGGAATTGTCATCGGCCTCGCCGTGAACAGCTTTCTCGGCGCCGTTCTCTCCCACTGGATGCAAAACACTTTTGCTGCAGGCAGTCTGTTCGCCGCCGCCGCGCTACTGGCTCTCAGCGCCCTCCTCGCCTGCCTGGCGCCGGCCCGGCACGCCACCGCCGTCTCGCCTACCGAAGCTCTCCGATATGAATAAGGCGTTCCATTCACCAGAACGCGGGTGCCCTGTACGGGAGTCACTTCAGGGTGATGCACCCATTGACAGGGTTCCGGCTGGGTGGGTAGTCATCCCTTCCTGTGACCACAGCTTGCGGATTCGAAGCATGCTAAGCCGGCGGTGTTCAACAGATGAACTCTGCTGACGCAAAGCGTGGCTCCGCCGTGAATGATCGAATCGGCATTGAACGGTCTTGGTATGAGCATGCCGCTTGCGGGCACTTGATTTCTGTTTCATGGCCGAATGGCCTCTGTGTCACCGGTCATGATCAGATTCCTATCGCCGCAGTAGCTCCCGGGCGGTCGGCCACCTGGAAGTTATCCATTAAACGGCTGATGGGAAGCGCCATGCGCAGTTCTCGGCTGTGGCCGGCATTGCCTCAGCCTCGCCTTGCATGAGACCATGCACTCTCATGCTCAAAACGGAGTCGAGAAACCTGGTTTTACAAACCGACAGCTACAAATTCACGCACTGGAAGCAGTATCCGCCGGGGACCGAGTACGTTTACAGCTACCTGGAGTCGCGCGGCGGCATGTTTCCGCAGACGATGTTCTTTGGACTGCAGTATTACCTGGTCCGGTATTTGCAAGGCGCGGTGGTGAATGAAGAAGACGTAAGAGAAGCGCAGGCGTTTGTTGATCGCCACCTTGGGCCGGGCTTGTTCAACTTTGATGGCTGGATGCATATTGTCCGCAATCTTGGGGGCAAGCTGCCAGTGGTGATCAAGGCCGTTCCCGAAGGCAGTTCAGTGAGCGTGCAGAATGTGCTGATGACGATTGAGAACACTGATCCTAAATGCTATTGGCTCACGAATTATCTGGAAACGCTGCTGCTGAAGGTGTGGTATCCGATTACGGTAGCGACGCTTTCACATGCGATCCGCAAGGTGATGCTGGGGGCGCTACGGCGGTCGGGCGATCCTGCGCTGATCGATTTCAAATTGCATGATTTTGGCTATCGCGGCGTTTCCAGCGAAGAGACTGCCGGAATCGGCGCGGCTGCACACCTGATTAACTTTAAAGGAACTGATACCGTGGCCGGTATCCGCGTGCTGCAACAGTTTTACCAGTCGCGCGAGATGGAAGGCTTCAGCATCCCGGCGGCGGAGCATTCCACGATTACTGCGTGGGGACGGGAGAATGAAGCGCAGGCGTATGAAAATATACTCAGGCAATTTCCTGAAGGACTAGTGGCGGTGGTGAGCGATTCTTATAACGTCTATGAAGCATGCGAAAAGCTCTGGGGCGAAGTGCTGCGCGAAAAAGTGGAGAGCAGGCAGGGAACCCTGGTGGTGCGGCCTGATTCAGGCAAGCCGCGCGAAGTGGTGCTGAAAGTTCTGGATATTCTGGGCGCAAAGTTTGGATATGAGACGAATGCGAAGGGCTATCGCGTGCTGAACCCGAAAATCCGGGTGATCCAGGGTGACGGCGTGAATTACTGGACGATTCAGGACACGCTTACGGCGATGAATCGGGCAGGATGGTCTGCGGACAATATCACGTTTGGTATGGGAGGAGCGCTGCTGCAACAGTTGAATCGGGATACCCAGCAGTTTGCGTTTAAATCTTCCAGCGTCACAGTGAATGGGGAAGACCGCGATGTTTTTAAAGATCCGGTGGAGGGCCATGACAAAGCTTCAAAAAGAGGCAGGCTGGCGTTGCACTTTAAAGATGGTCATTGGAAAACGGTGAGGCAGCGGCGGGGAATTGACGATCCCGAAGACCGGCTGAAGCCGGTGTTTCGCGATGGTGAATTGCTGGTGGAGCAGAGCGTGCCGGAAGTGCGCAGGCGGGCGAAGCTGGATGAGAATGAGGCAGGGAAGACGGCTTGAGAAAACCTCAGGGGCTGAAGCCCCTTCTCCTTATAGCTGCTGACCGCAGGCCTAAAGGCCTGCTCCACCCCGTGATGGCCCACAGTTTATCTTCGTCCGGCCAGAGGCTTGTTCCACCCCGTGAGAATCTACGTTCTGTCATATATATGGAGGCTGGTTCTCAGGTGAGAGTCTACATTGGGTATGGGTAAAGTTTGAAAGCCTAAGTTCCAATGTATCTAGGTTCCGGTGGACGAAATGGGACTGCCGCTGGCGGTCTCAGCTTCCAAGGATTTGAAGAAGCGGCTGGCAAGCAAGTTGGCGGCCGACTGAATCATGCGTTGGCCGACGCTGGCAATGAGTCCACCGACGTTTACTTCGCCGGTGTATTGAATTTCAGTTGCGCCGTCTGCGTCTTTTAAATTCAGGTCGCCGAAGCCTTTCACGAATCCGGGCTGGCCTTTGCCTTCAACCACAAGTTTGTAATGCTCAGGCGCAACAATATCCTGAAGGGAAACGGTTGCAGTGAAAACGCCCTTCACCGGGCCAACGCCGGCAGTAAGCTTGGCGCTGTACTTATTCTCTCCAGTTTTTTCCATCTGCTCACAGCCTGGAATGCAGCGTTGCAGGACAGCAGGATCAGTCAAAGCGGTGAAGATGCGTTCACGGGGAGCGGCGATTTTGTGAGTGCCTTCAATCTTCATGGGAAACCTTTAACCACAAAGGACACGAAGTACCACAAAGGGAATTGGGCATTATGTTTGACATGTGTGCTTTTAATTTCCATAAAAAAATCTTTACCACAGAGGACACTAAGGATCACGGAGAATCACAACAGAGAATTGGCTATTATTTTTGCCCTTGTGTTCCTTTGTGGCGAATCTTATTTAACGCGTGAAGCTGCCAATTCCAGCGCGCGTCGCGTGTAGACCGTTGCCAGTTGCTTGCGGTATTCCGCAGAGGCGTAAAGATCAGAATTTACGTCAACGCCGTCAGCGGCGTGGGCGCATGCGGCGGTTAGAGTTTTGGCATCGAGCGCATTGCCTTTTAGCGCGCTTTCGACGTTTGCGGCGCGGTAAGCTTTGGGCGAAACGCCGGTGATTCCAATCCCAGCCGATTGACACTTGCCGCCATCGAGAGAGAGATTTACGGCTATGCCAACCACGGCAAAGCCCGAAGCTGGATGACGAACTTTTACGTAGGCATGCGCGGCCTTGCCTTTACTGCTGGGAACACGGATTTCGCGCAGAATCTCACCGGGCTGCAACGCGGTGGTCAGCATTTCAACGAAAAAGTCGGCGGCTTTAATGATGCGGTCGCCTTTGGCGCTGGTGGCGACAATTTCTGCATCGAGGGCGAGGATGGCGGCAGGCCAGTCAGCGGCGGGATCGGCATGGGCAACGCTTCCGCCGATGGTCCCTTTATTGCGCACCTGCATATCGCCAAGATGGGTTGCGGTTTCCGGCAGCAGAGGACAGGCGCGGCGCAGAATGTCAGAGGTCTCAATCTGAAAGTGCGTGGTCATGGCACCGATGCGAAGCTGTCCGCCTTCTTCCTTAATATAAGAGAGGTCTTTGATGCGGCCGAGATCGATGAGCACTTTGGGCTGCATCAGACGGAGCTTCATGGCGGGAAGCAGGCTGTGGCCGCCGGCCAGAATCTTGGCGTCATCTTTGTGCGTGGCCAGGAGGGAGATGGCTTCGTCCAGGCTTTTGGCGGCGATGTAATCAAAACTTGCTGGGATCATAATGTCTCCTGTTTACGCAGCGCCTGCTGAATTCTTTTTAGGACCGTTCTTGATGATCTGCCAGACGACTTCCGGCTTGATGGGCATATCGAGATGGCGAATGCCGTAGGGTGCAAGCGCATCAACCACGGCGGCGACGATGGCGGGAGTAGATCCGATGGTTCCAGCTTCTCCTACACCCTTGGCCCCTAGCGGATTCACCGGCGATGGCGTTTCTGTGCTGCCGAGTTCCAGATGCGGAATCATCACAGCTTTGGGCAGAGCGTAATCTATGAGCGTTCCTGTTACGAGCTGGCCGGTTTCATCGTAAACAACTTCTTCATAGAGGGCTTGTCCCATGCTCTGAACTATACCGCCGTGCACCTGACCTTCAACCAGCATGGGATTAATCTGCTTGCCGCAGTCGTCAACAGCGACGTAGCGCTGGAACTGAATTTCGCCGGTATCAGGATCAATATCCACAACAGCTATGTGTGTGCCGAAAGGGAACGTAAAGTTCTTTGGCTCATAGAACGCCGTGGCAGAAAGTCCGGGCTCCATGTCTGCTGGCAAGTTTTTGGCGACGTGCGCTTCCAGCGCGATATCCTGCATGGTCAAAGTTTTTCCGCCGGTGTGCGGCTCTGGCAACGCGCCCGCTGGCGCTTGCCCCACAGGCACGACCGGTTCGGGAGCTTTACCGCCGCCTTTGCCATCCGCGCAGAATTTCCCATCGACAAATGACGCCTTCTCGCATTGCAGCACATGCGCTGCGATTTTCGCCGCTTTATCTTTTAGCTTCTGGATCGCCATATATACGGCGACGCCGCCAACGGCCAGCCCTCGGCTGCCAAAAGTGCCAATGCCATACTGCACGATGGCCGTATCGCCGTGAATAACCGTGACATCATTTACGCCCACGCCCAGTTCGTCCGCGGCGATCTGCGCAAAAGAAGTTTCTTCACCCTGTCCATGCGGAGAAGCGCCAGTCAGCACCGTAACTTTCCCTGTGGGCTCCACGCGGACAGTAGCGCTTTCCCAGCCGCCGGCCGGCATGGCAGAAGAAGGCCCAAGCGCGCAGATCTCCACATACGTTGATACGCCGATCCCCATCAGCCTGCCTTCTTTGCGCGCCGTCTTCTGTTCGTCACGAAGCCGGGTGTAGTCGGCCATCTTCATGGCTTTATCCAGCGCGCCCTGATAGTTGCCGCTGTCGTAAAACAGTCCGGTCGCGGTCTTGAAAGGAAACTCATCAGGCTGCGGGAAATTTTTCCGCCGCACCTCAACCGGATCTTTGCCCAGCTCCGCTGCAACCAGGTCCAGCGCGCGCTCCACCACATACGTCGCTTCGGGCCGTCCCGCGCCGCGATACGCATCGGTGGACATCTTGTTCGTGAACACGCCGGTCACGTTGATCTGGATCGCCGGAATTTTGTAGCAGCCAGAAAGCATCAAGCCAGTCAACGTGGGAATCGCCGGGGTCAGCAGTTGGAAATACGAGCCCATATCCGCAAAGACGTTGTAGCGCAAGCCAGTAAGCGTGCCATCTTTTTTGAAACCAATTTCAATGTATCCGGTCTGTCCGCGCCCGTGGATGGTGGCCTGCATGTTCTCGCGGCGCCCTTCAATCCATTTCACCGGACGGTTGAGCTGCATGGAGATCCAGCCCATCAGCGCTTCTTCGGCATAGACGTTGAGCTTTGAGCCAAAGCCTCCGCCCACTTCCGGCGTGATCAGGCGCAGCTTGTTTTCCGGCATGCCAATCATGATTGCAACCTGCGTCCGGCACAGGTGGGGAATCTGCGTTGAGGTCCACAGCGTCAACTCCTGCTCGCCGGGATAGTAACGCGCCAGCACGCCGCGCGGCTCCATGGCAATCGGCGCCAGGCGCTTGTGCAGGATTCTCTGCTTAATAACTTTGTCCGCCGACTTCAGCGCCGCTTCAATATCGCCTTCACCGGCCGTCAGCTTGTACGCGACGTTTGTTCCAAACTGCTCATGGATCACGGGACTCTTCGCGTCAGCGGCCTTCTCTTCATCCAGCGCGACGGGGAGTTCTTCATAGTCCACTTCAATCAGGTCCACGGCATCACGTGCGGCAGATTTGGTTTCCGCCACCACCACTGCCACGGGATGCCCCACAAAATAAACTTTGTTGCCGGCCAGCGGACGATGGTCCGGAACTTTCAGATCGGGTAGCGCTGCGGCGCACGGCACCGGGCCGATTTTGGCCGTGTCCTTGCCGGTATAAACCGCTACCACGCCGGGCAGCTTCTCCGCCGCCGTGGTATCAATGCTCTTAATGCGAGCGTGGGCATAGATGGAGCGCAGAAACGCGGCATGTAGCGTGTCCGGCAGGCGAATGTCATCCACGTAATGCGCCAGCCCCTGGATCAGCCGGGGATCTTCCGTGCGCTTGATTGGTTTGCCAACTGTCTTTTCCATATCGCCTCCCGCTCATCAAAAACAAAACTCAACCACAAAGGACACGAAGGTACGCAAAGGAAAATCAAATAATTTCAATCGAACCAAAACCGGCCATACCTTTGCGCCTCATTCGCAAATCTAAAAATGCCTCTTCGATCCTTTACATCTCGTGGACATGAAGGCCATCCGCTACACAGGCCCTGATCTACCTTTCAGATCACGCGCGATCACCCGATCTACCTTTGTGCTCCTTCGTGTCCTTTGTGGTAAAAAGTTCTCGCCTATCGCGCCACGCTCTTTGACTTCATCTTCTTCGCGGCGCACTGTACTGCCTGGACAATGTTCTGGTATCCGGTGCAACGACATAGATTTCCCTCCAGCCCGTGGCGGATTTCTTCGTCCGTCGGGTCAGGATTGCGCTGAAGAATCTGCGCTGCCGCCATAATCATGCCGGGCGTGCAGTATCCGCATTGCAATCCGTGGTGCTCCCAAAAACCCTTCTGCACCGGATGCAGTTCGCCACCCTGCGCCAGCCCTTCAATCGTGGTCACCGTTGAGCCGTCCGCCTGCGCCGCCAGCATGGTGCAAGATTTCACTGCCTGTCCGTCCACCATTACAGTGCACGCGCCGCACAAAGAGGTTTCGCAGCCCACGTGTGTTCCCGTCAGGTTCAGCACGTCGCGCAGATACTGCACCAGCAGGAGACGCGGCTCAATATCGTGCTGGTGCGTCACGCCATTCACGGTAATGTTGATTGCTTTCTTCATTTGCGGCACCTCATGGTTTGCATACTCGCGTTTCAGCGGCATGGTGTTCAGCAGCCTGATGTCCAGCAGCATGGCAACTTTCAGACGCAGGACATCTTAAATGGTTCGCCGGGGAGATGCCACAGGTTAGGTCTATTCAGCGGAGTGCAGAGTGACTGCCCTCGAGATTAATCAATCCGTCCCACATTAGCGAGCCATGCCAGTGGCGATGGACTCAATAATCTGCTTGAAAAAACGAAAAGACTTTTATGATGTTGCAATGGAGCAGCTCATCCTTCGGCGCGCGGAACTTCAGGATTGCCTTGAGCTGGGAGCTATGTGTCATCTCCTTTGGCCTGATTCCACCGCCGAAGAGCACGCACTGGAACTTAAGCCTTTTCTCACCGGCAAGCCCCGCGGGACCCTGCCCACTGTTATCTTCGTGGCCCAGAACCCCGAAGGTCACATCGTGGGATTCATCGATGCTGGTTTGCGCTCTCATGCTGACGGTTGCGATCCCACACATCCTGTCGGCTTTGTCGAGGGCTGGTTTGTCGCGCCGGAGCATCGGCGCAACCGAATCGGCGCGCAACTTCTCGCTGCAGCAGAGCAGTGGGCCCGCGATCACGGCTGCCATGAAATGGCGTCTGATACGTGGATCGACCATCTCGATTCCCAACAGGCCCACGAAGCGCTTGGATTCCAAGTGGTTGATCGCTGCGTGCATTACCGCAAACGCTTATAGCCGTTAACGCCAGCAGTTGCAGGTGAGCCATAGAATCCATCCACCACCAGGAAAAAGTATTTAGTTACTGAAGTCGCTATCTTCTGACACTCATTAGTCACTACTGCAAAAGCGCTATAGGTTGCTACACTCCCAGAACCGGTTATTCCAAAACTGCTGTCCATTCCATCTATCGGAGAAATAATGACTAGAAATCATTTTCTTCTGGCGACTAGGTTCGCCCTGGCGCTTATGTTTTTTTGTGTTGTAAGCATGCAAGTGGCGAAGGCGCAGAACACCATCCACGTTCCTGCCGACCAGCCAACCATTCAGGCGGCCATTACCGCCGCGCAAACCGGAGACACGGTGCTGGTAGCTCCCGGGACATATTTCGAAAACCTTGACTTTCATGGTATGGCGATTACCGTGACTAGTAGCGATGGACCAGCGGTGACCATCGTGGACGGCAGCAGTAAAGGCCCAGTAGCCACCTTCCAGACGAACGAGGGCGCCAGCTCTGTGCTGAACGGTCTCACGTTGCGGAACGGAGTACCTACACAGGCGTTTCCCTTTACCGGGACGACCGGAGGAGGCGTCTTGATTTTCTTATCTTCCCCCACCATTACTAACAATGTGATCACGGGTAACCACGCCATCTGCGGTATTGGCATGGAGATTCGTGGTGGCTCGGCAGTTGTCCGTGGCAACACGATCACCGGGAATGCTCAGGCCGGCGGTTCGGGCGGCTGTGGTGGTGGCGGCATTGAGATCACAGGCGATTTTTCCCATCCTCCGGCTGCGCCTCAGATCATAGGCAATACCATCACCAATAACAGCCTCCTTGCCGGAGGGTTTGGCGGGGGTATCGAGGTGAGCTTCTCGGCATCGCCCATAATCCGGAATAATTTCATTGCCGGGAACACGGTATTTAATTCAGGCGGAGGAATCGATCTTGAGAGCAGCGCTTCGCCGGTGGTGGTGCAAAATATCATCGTAAATAACTCGACGCGAGGGGGCGGCAGCGGCGCCGGCATCGCCATTCTGGCAGCATCATCTGCGGCTGACGTAGTGGCCAATAACACGATCGCGGGCAATACCGCGTTCGATGGAAGCTCGGGAATCTTTGTTAACGTGATTGCACCGATTGTGATCAGCAACAACATCGTGGTGGCGGCGGCGGGACAAACCGCTATGGTTTGCAATTCCTTCAGGACAACTTTCCCTATCTTTTCGCACAACGATGTAGTATCGCCAGGAAGCGGTGGGCAGCCATGGTCGAGCAACTGCGCCGGTAACGCTCTGAACAATGGGAACATCCCCGGAGACCCACAGTTTGTAGATGCAGTCAACGGAGACTATCACCTGCAGACCGGTTCCCCAGCGATTGATGCCGGCGATAACAGCGCTTCCAATCTTCCAACGCAGGACTTTGACGGCCATCCCCGCATTGCTTTTGGCAGTGCGGCAACATGCAGCAACACCGTGGACATGGGCGCGTACGAGTTTGTCCTGACCACTACATCTTCGGCTACTCTCTCACCTGGGGTGCTTGATTTCGGCACAATCGCCGTTGGTTCGGCGAGTAACCCGCAAGCGGTCACGTTCACGGCCACACAAGGCTGCGTAGCTAAACCCACGGTCGCGGCATCAGGCGATTTCCATGAGACCGACAATTGTGCTTCGGTGCTGGCAACAGGGGCAAGCTGCAGTATTCAGGTCACGTTTTCACCGATCGCGGCCGGTGCGCGGACCGGAACGCTTACGGCAACATCAGGCAGTATCAATCTTTCTTCCAACTTAAGTGGGCAGGCAGGATCAGCGGTGGCGTCGCTTGCGCCGACAAACCTGGTTTTTGCCAACCAGCCGGTGGGCACAACCAGCGCCGCGCAGATTTTAACGCTTACCAGTTCCGGCACGCTCCCGTTGCAGATTGGCGGAATCAACATTGCCGGCGACTTTGCCCAAGCTAACAACTGCCCTGCTTCGCTGGCGCCAGGTGCGAGTTGTTCCATCAGCGTAAGGTTCATACCGGCGACCACGGGGGTGAGGAGCGGAACGCTGGTAGTCTCCAGCAATGGTGGCGCGGTATCAAGCAGCCTGAATGGAGTGGGAATCGACTACAAGATGACGGCCTCACCCTCCACTATCACTAGCAAATCCGGACATCAGGGGCAGAGCGTGATCACGGTGTCGGCCCTGGGCGGCAGTCTGGGCCCGGTTGCGCTGAGTTGCTCGGGTCTACCGACAGGAGGAAGTTGCTCGTTTTCTCCCTCTTCCGTGGCACCCGGAACAACCAGCGCTTCATCCACTCTCACCGTTAGCACGCAACTTTCGGGCGGAATCAAAACTCCGCGTGGGACCTACAACTTCACGGTGACCGGTACCGGAAACGGTCTGGTTCGCAGCACGGTTATTACCCTTGTTGTTGTTCAGTAACTTCTTGCATGTAGCGATTCACTCGGCGGCGCCTTCAGGGCGCCGCTTTTTTGTTCGGAAAAGAGGTCCCTGGCTGAGATCTCTCCAACCCTCCCCCTCTGACGTGCCATCCCGAACCGAAGCACCGCCACCCGCCAGCGGCTTTGACGCGCACTGGTGCGAAGCGTGAGGGAACGGCTCCGCTGCCGCAAACGCGGGAGCCAAATTTGCATGCGCCACGCATGAGAGTACTGCAGTGTCTCAGTTTAATGGAAAATGTTTCATATCTGTCATCCTGAGTACCGCGCGAGCTTCCGGCGAAGCCGGAGTGAGTGCAAGTCGAAGGATCCCGGGAATTCATTTCGTATCCATGTAAGGCGTTCTCTTCTACTTCATTTGCAATCTTAAGCTACTTGCTGGCAGCAAAATAGTACGGTGCCTTAGGTAGAACTTCCTGATGCAGCAGAATAAGGGCAGATGGTCGGGATTGGTTCGACTTGGCCTCGCTTCCCTTCGCAAAGCTCAGGGTAGTTCAAGATTCGCTTACCAACAGAGGTAAGCTGTAAGTTCAAGTGTGACACTAGCGTCGAGATTGAGTCGGAATGGAACAGCGCGCAAGAGAGAGAACGGAATCTGCCCAAGATCAAGCGCATATTTAGAATTGCTCCTGCTCTCTCTAACTCTGATGCTGTATCCTTCGCTAACGAGCGAAAGAGCCACCAGGCGCGGCGAAGGCAGTCTGGCTAGTAACGAAACGGTTACAATAGCTTCGGTCGCAACCTTCCCAGGGAATAAGAAGGAGGCATCAATGCAGCCGGCAACTGCAATCTCTATTTTGACGGTAGGGGTATTCGTGGTCAGCGTGGTTGCAAATTTGTATATCGCTCGTGCATCCAGAAAAACGAGCTTAGAAGTGTTGCGATTCAAAGCCCGTCTCGACCGTGCCGATGCTTCCGCCAATTTAATAAGGAGCTCGAGACTGAGAGCGAACGGTTACGGATTTGTGGTTACGAATTGATTGCTCAGAGCAAGCTTCTGTGTTCCTTGATAAGTGGGCGAGAGTGAAGGGTGAGCTCTCGGATGAGCAGTTCGACCTCCTGGCGAAGCTTCGCCACGAATGTCGGGGAGGAATTGACAACACCATCGTCCTGCTGCGGTCGCTTCATAGACCAAGTCCGACTGTAAAGATCAAACAGAGATTGAGTGACGTCGAGAGTAACATTCGTGCCCTGTTTGCTTTGCTCCAAGAGTTCATCGTCCGAGTCAGTTATCTGAGGAAAGCCATATCCCAGCACGCGTGAAGAATTCGCCCGGAATATAATCTCCGGCGGGTGGCCCACACTTTTCGCCCGGTGTTGGCGAGGGCCAAAGTTAAGAGCATAATGATGTGGCACTAGTATATAGTGCCTAGAAGATAGCTAATCGCCTGCGTCCCGCGCGAATCAAGTTTTCATATTTAGCATAAACCTCATTTGCCAATTCATTGAGATTTTGCGAGCATTTTGAAACCTACTATATTGAGTATCGAGCCATTTCCCGTGGTATCTGATTTTTTCTGGGCAATTCTTGACAAGGAAAAGTACATTGAGCCACTGCTCCCAGAACTTTTCCGCAGCTTCGAACAGATTTGCCCGTGGGATTCCAGCTCAGAGTCCATAAATTCGAAATCCGGGCGTTTGCAAGACCAAACAAATTCTTCTAGTCCCTTTAATCAAATTCGCAGAAAGCTGAGGTAACCTTGCCAAAAATCTTAGCAGCGGTCATGCAAAAGCCGTTTCTCCCCATACAGGTATGCGAATTTGAAGAGCCCGAACTGGAAATGAACTCAGCGGTTTTGAATGTTCGCCTAAGCGAGGTTTGTGGCACCGATATCCACTTGCATGCAGGACATCTGGCCGATGTGCCCTATCCAATCATTCCAGGGCACGTCTCAGTGGGATTTCTGAGCAAAATACGCGGCAATCTGGTTGACTCAGAGGAACGCAAGTTTCGCGAGGGCGATGAAGTTACGTTCCTTGATGTTCATGGAACCTGCGGTGTGTGTTGGTATTGCTCGGTGGCAAAAGCAAGCACACGCTGCCCCAAGAGAAAAGTTTATGGTGTTACATATGGAGTAAGGGATGGCTTATCGGGCGGATGGGCCCAATCAATTTATCTCAAGCCGAATACGCGCTGCTTGAGCTTGACTGGTGTGGATTCGCAAAGATTCATGGCCGGCGGTTGCTCATTGCCCACGGCTGTACACGCGGTAGAGCGCGCGGAAATATCACTCGGAGACATAGTGCTGGTACTCGGGAGCGGTCCAGTGGGTATATCCATCATCATTTGTGCATTGCTGCGTGGCGCACATCGCGTTTTTTGCCTAGGCGCCCCGCAGGTTCGTCTGCAGGTTGCCAGGCAGGTTGGCGCACATGAGATCAGGAATTTCTCAACCTGTACAGAAGCCGAAAGATTAGAGTGGATCCGCGATCTTACCGATGGAAGAGGGGCGGACGTGACGATTGAAGCCACGGGCAATCCAAACGCTGTAGTTGATGCAATGCGGTACACGCGCGATGCGGGACGAGTGGTGATTGTTGGTCAATATACAAATGTGGGCGACGTATGTTTTAATCCGCACCTGGATTTGAATAAAAAACACCTCGATGTGCGTGGTTGTTGGGGCGCCGATTTTTCGCATTTTTATAAATCGGTGCGAATCATGACTGATCCTTCACGTTCCGCTGCCTGGTCGGCAATTCCTTTAAAATTTTATGGCCTGAGCGAAGTGAATGCCGCTCTGGAGAATGTGGTTGCAGGTACTGAGTTTAAAAGCTTAATCAATCCGCAAGTGAGTTAAAAAGCTTCCAAGAGAACGAGCACAGAAATGGCGCATCCCCGAAACTTCAAAAAGGAATTTCAGATGGCTATAAATTTCTTGCTCGCCTTTACAAACACCGTAGCTTTTTCAAAATGGTCTAATAACTCACGCCATCACGCCTGCCGCATTAAGCAAAATCAAAGTACCTGAATGCGAAACATAGAGGTAGTAACATGAATTTAACAAGTTCTTTTCTAAATCAAATGCTGGATTATTGTAAAAACCAGCGCGAAAGAATTTAGAATAGGGATTCATAAAACGGGTGGTGATGCCCAGTTCGCAGGTCATCAATCAGGGGTTCAGACTTCCACGTTGGTCCGCCTCCATCATGACCAGGATATTTCATCTCCTAATCAGGGAACTACTGAGATCAGGGATCTACTGAGTTTCATCGAATAAACAAAAAATTAGAGTCTCCATAAAAAAGAAGTCTTCATAAAAGAGTTTCCATGAAAAACTTTTAAGGCCTTCATAACAATGTCTCCTGAAAAAACTGTACTGAAAAAAGACCAAGTGGAAGAAGAGCGGGAATTATTGCGTCTTCTGCTGCAGAAAGAAGGTCTTGGCTTACAGGACTGGGAAATTGCCTCAGGAGAAACTCACGAGCGGCTACCGCTTTCCTGGGCGCAAAAGCGCCTCTGGTTTCTCGACCGTCTCCAACCGGGCGGCAACTTCTACAACGTCGTGCTGGCGTGCGAGCTGCTGGGAGATTTGAACGTGCCGGCTCTGGAGCGAAGTTTCGCAGAGATCGTTCGGCGGCATGGAGCTCTGCGGACACGGTTTGTGGTAGAGGACGGCGAGCCGGTGCAGAAGGTTGAAGAATTAGTAGAGTTCCGGCTGCAACTTGTGAATTTGAGTGATCAGGAGAGCACAGAAAACAGAAAAAAACAGGTGCAGGAGCTCGTGGCGCAGGAGACAGCAAAGCCGTTTGATCTGGGAGTTGCACCTTTATTGCGTGGGGTGCTGGTCCGTTCAGGGAAGCGGGAACATTTTCTGGCCTTGAGCATTCACCACATCGTGGTGGATGAGTGGTCAATGGGAGTGTTACAGCAGGAAATGGTATTGCTCTACGCTGCTTATGTGCGCGGACAAGAGTCACCGCTCAAGGAGATGCCGCTCCAATACGCGGAGTACACGCTGTGGCAGGCCCAATGGTTTAAGGGAGAAGTTTTCGCTCGTCAGAGGGAGTACTGGACGAAACAGTTAGCGGGAATGCCGGAGCTTTTGGATTTGCCCACAGACAAGCCGAGGCCTGCCATACCCCAACATCGTGGCAGCACAGAGTTGGTGCGGATTGACGGAGACTACTGGGAAAAAATGAAGTGGTTCAGCCGGCAGGAGTCCGCCAGCGTTTTTATGACAGTGCTGACGATCTACCAGATACTGCTGATGCGGTATAGCGGACAGACGGACTTTGGAGTGGGAACGCCGATCACAAACCGCAGTCACCTGCGGACGGAAGGAATGATTGGATTCTGCGTGAATACTTTGATCATGCGGGCTGATCTGAGGCGCGAACCGACTTTCAGGGAAGTACTCGCGCGGACAAGAAAAGCGACGCTGGAAGCATTCGATCATCAGGATTTGCCCTTGGAGAAACTGGTTGAGGAGTTGTCGCCGGAGCGGCAAATCAGTGGCTCGCCCCTGTTTCAAGTGACGTTTACGTTCATGAGCGGCGAGGCTGTACCGCCTGAACTCCCCGGCGTGGAGATGCGTCCGATGGCGTCAGAAGTCACCACCTCCAAGTACGATCTGGTGCTATTTGTGGTAGATGGTGAAATTCCCAAACTCGCGTTTAACTATGACACTGAATTGTTTGAGGCAGACACAATTCGGCGAATGCTTCAACATTTTGGGCTTTTGCTGGCTGCCGGCCTGGCCGAACCCGAGCTTCGAGTTGGGGACCTGCCAATGTTGACTCAGGACGAAACGCGGCAGCTCTTGGTGGAGTGGAACCCGGCGGAGACTCAGTGCGAGCAGAAGTGCGTGCATGAGTTATTCGAAGAACAGGTGAGAAGAACACCGCAAGCAACAGCGCTCGTGTTCGAAGATATCTCTTTGACGTATAGAGATTTAAACCGGCGAGCGAACCAGTTGGCGCGTTACCTGCGAAGCGTTGGGGTCAGGCCGGACACACGGGTGGCGATTGGCATGGAGCGTGGCTTGGAGATGGTGGTGGGGATAGTAGCTGTCTTGAAGGCGGGCGGAGCTTATGTGCCACTGGACCTCTCATACCCTGAGGAACGCTTGAGCTTTATTTTGGAAGACAGTGCTCCGGTGGCGCTGCTGGCGCGGAGTGATGGGCTAGGTTGGCGGGGTGGAATCGACGCCGGGATCCAGGTTATCGATTTAGCGAATGAGGATGTGTTCACGAATCTGCCGGAGACGAACCTGGATCGGGCTGAGACGGGTGTTGATCCTGAATGCGTGGCCAGTGTGATTTATACATCAGGATCAACCGGCGAACCGAAGGGCAGTGAGATTCCGCATCGCAGTATTCCCGGATTTATTTTTGGAACCGATTATGTCCGCTTCGATGAAGAGACAGTGTTGTTGCAGCATTCATCGGTAAGTTGGGATGCCATGATGCTGGAGTTGTGGCCGGCGCTGTTGAGGGGGGGACGGAGCGTACTGGCGTACCAGCGGGTGTTGAGTGCAGAAGAAATCCGGAAGTATGTGCAGAAGGCGGGAGTGAATACGCTGTGGTTGACGGCGGCGCAGTTCAACGCGATTGTGGAAAGCGATGTGAGGTGTCTGGCA
>DASXGZ010000038.1:0-124945 GCA_036488825.1 Candidatus Angelobacter sp. | reverse complement strand
GCTGGAGGCTGGCTTTATCTCTCTCTTTTTTGCTCCCGCAGGATTGCGCCCGGGTCTGGGAGCGTCAAATGCGCCATCGCGCTTCAGCCTGTTTCTGCTGCAGTGGGAGGGGTTCCGCATTTACTTTGAATCTGGCGTGGTCAAGCTGACAAGCGGTGATTATTCGTGGCGGCACTTCACCGCCATGGACGATTACTACCAGAATGGCCCGCTGCCCACGTGGATCGGCTGGTACGTGCAGCAACTTCCACATAGATTTCATGCGGCTACAGTCTTCATGACTTTCGCTGCCGAACTTGGCCTGGTTTGGATGCTATTTCTCCCTCGCCGCTTTCGGATTATCTGCTTCCTGATCGTGACCCCCTTTCAGATTGGCATCATTCTTACGGCGAACTATACATTTCTCAACTACCTTGTACTCTCGCTTGGATTTCTTCTGCTTGATGATGGCTTTGTGCGCGCTGTTCTACCGCTACGCTGGAAGAAGTGGGGAGTTCGCAATTCCGTCGAAGAGCCACAAGCCTCGCAAGTGCGATCTGCCGTCTGGCTGGGTCCTCTGTGGCGACGAGTCACCGCCGTTTATTTAATCTGGATTCTCTATGCCACCACGGCTCTTCTCTTCGCCATCATTCCGTACGCGCCGCCTCTTCCACTTGGCCCGGCCAGGGCGCTTGAGCCGTTCCGCATTGCGAATCAATACGGGCTGTTTGCCGTAATGACGCACGAACGCTATGAAATTGAGTATCAAGGATCGTTTGACGGGCAAACCTGGACCGCCTACCCTTTCCGCTACAAACCGCAGGATATCTACAAGGCTCCGGGCATTTACGCGCCTTACCAGCCGCGCTTCGACTGGGACTTGTGGTTCGCCTCACTCAGCAACTGGCGCAACTACCCATTCGTTCTGCAGACCGAAGAGCATCTGCTGCGCAACGATCCTGATGTGCTGGCGCTTTTCGCTGGCAATCCCTTTGCGAGCAAGCCGCCGAACAAGATACGCGTTGTCATTTGGCAATACTGGTTTACGGACCGCGCCACAAAACGCTTGACAGGCGCATGGTGGCGACGACAGATGATTGGGGCGTATGCCCCAGGATTGCAGAAAACGCCTGAAGGCAGGATTGTAGTAGAGCAGTAGAAGCCGTTGGGGCGGCGCCATTTCAGATGTTTAGAGCACCAAGAACACAGTTTTTTCGATGCTACAATAGAGAGACCGCATGCCAGTAGAGACTCCCACAATTGCGCCTTCGCACGAAGAAACTGCGCCCAAACCAGCCCCTTTGAAGGTGGGTTTTGTAAGCCTGGGCTGTCCCAAGAACCTTGTGGATAGCGAGGTAATGATGGGCATGCTGCAAAACGGCGGCGCGCAAATCACGTCCAGGGCTGAGGATGCCGATGTGATTGTGGTGAATACCTGCTCATTTATTGACTCTGCCAAACAGGAGTCGGTCAACACCATTCTCGAGATGGCGCAACACAAGATCAGCGGTAAGGCGCAGAAGCTTGTGGTTGCCGGCTGCCTGGTGGAGCGCTATCGCACGGAAATACAGAAAAACATTCCTGAAGTGGACGCTGTGGTTGGTACCGGAGAACTGGATGCTATCCTCGCCGCGGCTGGAATCGTAGCAGGGGGAGCACCCGCGGATAAATCTCCATTCGTGATTCTGAATCATTCTTCGAACGGCCAGGTACTGAAGTCAGGCATACCGGCGCGGGCTGAAGGACTGGCTCGCGAGCAGAGTGGACGCTTCTCGCGCGCGGAATGGGACGGCGCCATCGCAGACCTGCCCAACTATCTTTATGACGAGACCACGCCTCGTGTGCTGGCCACGCCAAAAGCTTCGGCTTATATCAAGATCGCGGAGGGCTGTGACCATCCTTGTGGCTTCTGCATTATTCCCCAGCTTCGCGGCAAGTTCCGGTCGCGTCATTTTGAATCCGTAATTGCTGAAGCAGAGCGGCTGGCCGCCAATGGTGTGCGCGAAATCACGCTGATCGGCCAGGACACTACCTGCTATGGCGAAGACCTGGGCTTGAAAGATGGCCTTGCTCTATTACTGGAGCGGCTGGCACAAATTGAAGATCTGCGTTGGGTGCGCTTCCTCTACGCATATCCCAACAAGATCACAGGCAAGCTTCTGGAAACGATCGCGCAGCACGATAAGATCTGTTCTTACATTGATGTCCCATTGCAGCATGCGTCGGCCTCAGTGCTCAAGCGAATGAAGCGTGGCGCTGGAGCAGAAATATTTTTGAAATCCGTGGAGAGGATGCGCCGCACCATTTCCAATCTCACGCTGCGCACGTCGTTTATTGTCGGATTTCCCGGCGAAACAGAAGCTGATTTTGCCGAACTCTGCCAGTTTGTACAGGCTGCTCAGTTTGACTGGCTCGGCGTGTTCAGTTACTCCGACGAAGACGGCGCCGCAGCCTACCATCTGGGCGACAAAGTTCCACCTCGGGAAATTGAGCGCCGCCGCAAGAAGCTGATGCAAATCCAGCGCCAGATCAGCAAAAAGAGCAAACGTAAGCTGATTGGCCGGGAATTCGACGTGCTGGCACTCGGCCCCTCGGAAGAAACTGAGTTGCTGTGGGAAGGCCGCACCGCAATGCACGCCCCAGAGATCGACGGCAAATTGTTTATCAACGATTTTGGCGATGATGAAGAGCTCGTTCCGGGCACATTTTACCGCTGCGAGATTACTGAGGCCCACGACTACGACCTGGTGGCGCGCATCGTCGGGTAATCGCCAAACATCTAATGAGTATGCCGAAGAAAGCAATAATTTCGCTTCGCTGTCCTATCTGCCGGACGATCGTGCTTAAGACGAATGAAGACTTCCCTTTTTGCAGCGACCGATGCCGCTTGATTGATTTAGGCAAATGGGCCAGCGGCAAATATGTAATCTCTACCGCCATTAACGATCCTGAAGAACTGGAGAACATAGCGGAAGAGCAAGCGCGTCAAAAATCAGACGGCCATTCTTCAGAGCAATAGCTGCTTCATTCACAGCGCAGAGCTACATTGGGGTCAACCCGCGTCGCCCGCAATGAAGGCACGTAACAAGCTATTAAAATGAATGTGAGCACAGAAACCGCAACCAGGACGAAAGTCCACAAATCTGTAGGGCTGACCTGATAGAGCAATGAGGCCATGATTCGCGTCAGGGCGAAGGCGCCGATAATGCCAACCAGAACTCCTGCCAATGCCATCTTCGCGCCACGGGCCACAATCATTCGCATCACATCCACGCGTCTGGCGCCAAGGGCCATACGGATGCCAATCTCACGTGTTCGCTGCGCCACCAGGTAGGCCATCACTCCGTAAACTCCCACCGCCGCAAGGGTAAGAGCCAGCACGGCAAAAGCTCCAAATAGCCACATGTCAAAGCGTCGGAGTGACCCTGCATCCGAAAGCATCTCTTCCACCGTCTTCATCCGATCCACCGGTACTGTTTTATCTATTTGAGCAACGGCTCTTCGGATTGGCTCGGAAAGAGCCGTTGGATTTCCAGCAGTCCGTACTGTGACCGTCATAAATCCTTCAAGCAGGCCGATCATGCTCTTTGGAACCTGTGTGTAGTTGTAGTAAGCGCTCGGCTCAATGTCCGTATCCAAAGCCTGGTGGCGTACATCGGCTGCCACTCCCACCACTGTGTACCAGGGTGCATCCGCTATGTTAGGTCGCAAGCTCCTGCCAATTGGATCTAGTTTGGGCCAGTATCGTTCCGCTAGGCTTTGGCTCACAATTACTACCGGGTGGGAATTAGCGACATCATCCATGGTAAATTCACGACCGCGCACCAGAGGGGTCTGGAAGGCATGGAAGTAGCCCGGACCAATAATACGAAGCCGCGTTACAATTTGGCCGTCGATTACTTGAGGGGTCTTTCCATCCACGGCAATTGGCATGGAAGGGTCTGTACCACTCATGGGGACGTCACGGGCCAACACTGCAGCCTGAACTCCGGGCAAGGAGCCTACTTTTTCTGCCACCTGCTGATAAAAGTCATAAGGCTCATTTTTAAACCGGGCAGAGGCTGAAATGCGGAATGTAAGCAGTCCATGCGGATTGAATCCTGGTTCTACCTGCCCCACCTTCCATAAACTTTTCAGTGACAGGCCGGCGCCGATAAGCAGAATGGAAGCCAATGCGGTCTCGCTTACAACCAATACTGTCCTGTGTCGCCCACCTGAATGGCTGGCCGTGCGCGTTGCCTCCCGCAAGGCATTGCTCAAATCTACTCGAGACGTGGAAAGTGCAGGCGCGATTCCAAACAAAATTCCCACTCCAAGGCAGATCATCAGCGTAAATAGCAGTACTGATGTATCCATTGCGATAGATTCAATGTTTGGAATGCTCGATGGATTAAGCGCCACCAGCATACGCAAGGCTCCCACTGCGATCCCCAGCCCCAAGCCGCCACCCATTAGAGCCAGCACCAGACTTTCAGTTAGCAACTGCCGCACCACACGTGAGCGACGTGCACCCACAGCAATACGAATGGACATCTCAAGGCGTCTTGCTGTACCGCGAGCCAGAAGAAGATTGGCCACATTCGAACAGGCAATCAGCAGGACAAAGCCCACCGATCCCATCAGCAGGAGCAATGGTGTCCGGACCTCGGACGTGATTACATCCTGATAGGTCTGAAGTTGAACTCCGAACCCTGCATCTGAATTGGGATCATCGTGGTGCAGGCGTGCCACTGTTGCATCTACCGCGCTCTGCGATTGCTTGAGAGTCTGGTTCGCATCTCTGTGAAATAACGCTAATATCCAATGTACAGCGCGCGACTGTGCGGCTGTATCCTGCGTCTGCAACTGGAGAGGTTCATAAAATTGTTCGGTGTTATTGAAAATGTGAAAACCAGGCGGCATAACTCCGATCACGCTATAGGGTACGCCATCAAGATCGATCTTCTCGCCAAGTATGTTTCTGTCGGACTGGAAGCGTGTCTTCCACAAGGCATTGCTCAATAGAACGATTTTCCCAGCTCCAGGCCTATCTTCTTCTGACGTAAACGCGCGACCAATTGCTGGCATAACTCCCAGAACCGAGAAAATTTCGGCTGAAGCTTTCCAACCAACAATTCGTTCCAATGATTCTCCGGTCCCGAGTGCATGTCCATCACTTACCAGAGCGGCCATCGACGAAAGGGGCCCTCTTTGGCGTTTCCACTCCAGATATGCAGGCGTAGAGAAAATATTAATGTTGCCGTTCGGCTGTTTTTGCCATGCCACAGCCACGCGTGATGGATCTGCGAATGGCGGCTTTTGCAGCAGTACGCCATCAATCACGCTGAACATGGCTGTATTGGCTCCAATACCCAGGGCCAAGGTTAATACTGCAAGAACGGCAAAGCTGGGAGCCTTGCGCAGCATGCGTATCCCGTAGCGAATATCTTGGCATAGCTGTTCCAGCAAAACACCGCTACGTGCTTCGCGGACTTCTGCGCGCACCTGCTCCGCTCCACCAAGCTCAACCAGTGCGGCCCGGCGCGCTGCGTCGGAAGACATTCCGCCCGCGACGTACTCGTCGGTTAGAATCTGCACATGTGCTTCAATTTCTGCCTTGAGGTCGCCATCAGCTTTTTTTCTGCTGAACAGGTTGCGCATTGAAGCAAAGAGGCGGTTGGCCATATGAAACTCCTGTGCCGGAAGGTTTACGTGGCGCGAAGGGCGCGCGTGATTGCCAGCGAAATGCGTTCCCAGTTTTCGGTTTCAGCAGCCAGTTGCTTTTTGCCGGCAGCAGTAAGCTGGTAAAACTTTGCGCGACGGTTCTTGTCAGAATCATCCCAGCGCGAAGCCAGCCACTCTTTTTCTTCCAGCCGATGCAGTGCGGTGTAAAGCGATCCGGGCCGCACGTCAAAAGTGCCGCGCGTTATCTGGTGGATCCGCCGTGAAATGCCAAGCCCATGGTTTGCTTCCAGCTTCAAGGCATTCAGGATTAGCATATCCAGCGTTCCCTGTAATAATTCAGTTTTGCTCATGACACTCTCATATCGATTGTCGATAATATGGAGTATGTCCGGCTTTGTATCGAATGTCAATATGACAGGGCGATTGCTTGCAGGAAATTGCCCTCAGGAAGGGCGAGTAGATAAAAAATCGTGTAAGCTGGCTTTTATTCTCAGACCATGACATCGCATCACGCCGTGCCCAAATCCCGCATCTCCTGGCTGATCGCCACTTTTTTTGGCGTCGGTCATTTGCAGCCAGGGTCGGGAACATGGGCTTCGGCGATTACCGTAATTTGCTGGTGGGCGCTCTGTCATTACCTTGCGTCCTCTTGGGTTATTCCTGTTGCAGTGGCGATTTCAGCGGTGGTCACATTCGCCGGAATTCCACCTTCCACCGTCGTGGCGCGTGAAAGCGGAATCGAAGACCCAGGATTCGTGGTAATCGATGAAGTTGCCGGACAAATGATTGCGCTGATCGGCGTTTCGGTGCATTGGAAATACCTGGTGGCGGGTTTTATACTCTTTCGTAGCTTCGACATCGTGAAACCTTTCCCTCTGCGCCGTCTGGAATCGCTGCCGGGAGGGACCGGGATCATGATGGACGATGTGGGTGCAGGGCTGTACGCGCTTGCCTTGATCCAGATATGGCTCCACTTTATAGCGCGCTAGGGCCACACCTCCATGGGTATTACTGAAAGCTTGCTGGGCAAAAAGAATGTGGATGGCAATCCTTATATTGAAGCCATCGATCCGCCAGCTGCGCTTCCCGGAGGCGAGGTTAAGATTCTGGGACGGTCGCTAAAACCTCCTCAGCTTGCACGCCCGGATGTCACGTTCAGCGGTATGCGCGGTCCCATCGTGGTAAGTTCTGAGGATTTTGTGATTGCCCGCGTCCCTTTTGGCGCGCATTCAGGGCAAGTCATAGTCCAAAGCAACGGACATGAGAGCAATGGGCGTGAACTCAAGATTGCGCAGCCCATTGCGGAGAGCCTGCATCCCGTAGCCAATCCGGCGATTGATCGCGATGGCAATGTCTATGTGACCTATTCCGGCGGACGGGGACAAAAAGTTCCTGTGGCAATTTATAAAATTGATACCAGTTACAACATCAAGCCGTTTTTGCCTGAGCTGATGAATGCCACTGGGCTGGCATTCGATCCGCAAGGACAGCTTTATGTCTCGTCGCGTTATGACGGCACGGTCTATCAGGTGACGCCAAACGGCGCTCTCAGCACTTATGCTGAAGGCATGGGAGTGGCAACCGGGATCGCCTTCGACAAGCAGGGCAATCTTTACGTCGGGGACCGCGGCGGAACCATCTGGCGGATTGCCCCGGATCGCCAAATATTTGTATTTGCCACGCTGGAACCGAGCGTCGCTGCTTATCACCTGGCTTTTGCACCCGACGGAACGCTCTATGTAACCGGGCCGACCACTTCAAGCTTTGACGCCGTTTACGCCGTTGATCCGCACGGGACTGTTTCAGTGTTTTATCGCGGCCTGGGACGGCCGCAGGGCCTGGCTTTTGATGCTGCAGGAAATCTGTACGTCGCGGCCTCAGCGAGCGGCAGGCGCGGGATAGTGAAGATTACGCCGGAGAAACGCGCCAGCCTGGTAATCGCCGGACACGGCCTGATTGGCCTGGCTTTTACCCGCACAGGCGGGGCGGTGCTGGTCACTACCAATTCCGTTTTCCATCTCACCTGGGGCGTACAAGGCCTCCCGCTCATTTAAACTGCTCAAGTGAACGCTGAGATCATTGCCATCGGCTCGGAGCTGCTGACTCCCTTCCGCCAGGACACGAACTCGCTTTTCCTCACCGCACAGCTCAACCGTCTTGGCGTGGAAGTAAGCTTCAAGACTATTGTGGGCGATCGTCGCACCGATCTGGTCGGCGCCGCGCGTATTGCTCTTTCCCGCGCTGATGTAGTGATTTTTATGGGCGGTCTGGGACCTACCGAAGACGACCTTACACGTGAATGCGTGGCAGAAACCCTTGGCCGCCCTTTAAAAAGACATGCCCGCATTGTGGAGGATTTGCGTGCGCGTTTTGCCTCACGTGGCTGGAAGATGGCGGAGAATAACGAACGCCAGGGCGACGTCATCGACGGCGCTGACGTTATGGACAATAAGCGCGGCTCTGCCCCAGGACAGTTTTTGCACATAAACGATCAGAATGGCCATGCAATTATCATTCTTTTGCCGGGGCCTCCGCACGAGCTACGGGCGATGTTCGAGGAAAATTGCGTTGAGCGCCTGAAAAAGCTGGTCCCGGCAAAACACATCGTCACTCATGAGATAAAGATCGGAATGATCGGCGAATCAATGGTGGATAAACGAGCAGCGCCTATTTACAAGGCAGCCAAGGGAGTTGAAACAACTATCCTTGCCGGTACTCCCGGCGAAGTGCAGCTTCATCTGCGCGCCCAGGCAGACTCATTGGAAGAAGCACAGAAGCGAGTTGATGCTCTGGCGTCACAACTGGAAGACGAGTTCGAAGACGCCATTTTCTCCACAAAGGGGGAGAGCCTTGAACAGATTGTGGGCTATTACTTGGGAATGCGGGAAAAAACGTTGGCCGTGGCTGAGTCTTGCACCGGAGGAATGCTGGCGGAAAGAATTACTTCCGTTTCCGGAAGCTCGCGCTATTTTCTTGGCGGCGCTGTGGTATATGACAACTCCGTTAAAACAGCGCTGGCCGGCGTGCCGCCGCTGCTGATCGCAGAGCACGGAGCTGTAAGCAGCCAGGTTGCGGCAGCGCTGGCGGAAGGCATTCGCAGCCGATGCAAAGCGACCTTCGGGATTGGCATTACCGGGGTGGCAGGCCCTGGTGGCGGGTCAGACGAAAAACCGGTCGGCTTAGTCTTCCATGCTTTGGCGGACGGCCACCATACAGAAGTTGTGGAACGCACTTTCCCGGGCGACCGTGACCGGATACGCACCTGGGCCACGCAGCAGGCCCTGGACATGGTCCGCCGCAAGCTGATGTGACATGCGTGTCTTTATTGCTTTGGACATCCCTGAGGATATTCGCACACGCTTAACCAAGTATATGGAGCGTGCCCGCGCGCTGGCGCCCGAAGCCCGATGGGCACGAGTGGAAGGTTTACACATAACTTTGAAGTTCATTGGCGAGACCAGCGAACAGAGTGTAGAAGAAATAAAAAACGCCCTTGTTTCCATTAAAGCCGCACCGTTTGGCGTACGCTTTGGAGGGATTGGTTTTTTCCCCAACGCGAAGGCAGCGCGAGTTTTCTGGGCCGGCGTGGATGGCAGCGAAGAGCTGCCACGGCTTGCCGCCAGTATTGATGCGGCGCTTGAAAAGGTGGGCTTTGCACGTGAACAAAAAACCTATCATCCACATCTGACACTAGCGAGGACAAGTGTGCGTCCGCTGCGGGAGTTGCAGCCGTTGCTTCAGGACAACCCACCGCAGTTCGGTACAATGACTGCGCGCGAGTTCTTTCTGTATCGCAGCCAGCCACAAAAAGGCGGATCAAAGTACACGAAGCTTGAGCGATTTGAGTTGCAATAACCCGCGCGGGATTCTCTGGCCGGCGCGCGTCTGACGTTGAGATCTATGACTTCTCTCTACATTGTCGTCGCGGTGATTGCATATTTCCTGGGCTCTATCCCGTTTGGATATTTGCTGGTGCGGATTTTCCGCGGGGAAGACATACGCCAAACCGGAAGCGGCAATATCGGAGCGACGAATGTTGCACGCTCCGGAGCTAAAGGGTTGGGCATCACTACGCTGATACTTGATGCGCTGAAAGGGGCGCTGGCGGTATTTTTAGCCGGGCTCTTAGCAAACAGGGGGAAACTTTGCGACAGTGAAGAATTCTGCACGGCAGCGTTGCGCTTGATGGCTACTGCCGCGCTGGCTGCCGTACTCGGCCATGTATTCCCTCTCTGGCTGCGCTTTAAAGGCGGCAAGGGAGTGGCCACGGCCCTGGGAGTGTTCTGCGTGTTATTTCCCAAGGCAATTCTTTTGGCATTGGCAATCTTCATCCTGGCTGTCGTGATCACGCGCTTTGTTTCCCTGGGATCAATTCTTGGCGCAGTTGCTTTTCCGGTCGCTGCATACTTCACGCAGCATGCAGATACTTTGTCATTACTGCTTGCTTCGGCGGTCTCGCTGATCGTAGTGCTCAAGCACTATCAGAATATCCGGCGGCTGCTTATGGGAACTGAGAACCGTTTCGGCGGCAGTAAATCCTCCATCGCGGAGAAACAGCTTTGAGCCGGATCGCCGTCATTGGCGCAGGCGCATGGGGCACCGCTCTGGCCATGGTTGCTGGGCGTCGTGGAGACCATGAAATCAGGCTTTGGGCATTGGAAAAGGAAGTCTTACAAAGTGTTGCATACTCGCGCACGAATGATCTGTTTCTTCCCGGATTTCTTTTGCCTGATTCCATTATCATCACCAATGATTTCAAGGATGCCCTTTCCGGTGTGGAGATCATTGTGAGCGTGATGCCCTCACACCATTGCCGCAGGACGTTCGAGCACATGGCGCAGTGGCTTCAGCCGCATATGCTCTTTGTGAGCGCTACCAAGGGCATTGAAAATGACACACTGCTCCGGATGACTGAGGTCATCCAAGAGGTTGTGGGGCGCTTCTGCGGTTTTGAGCCGAAGCTTGGCGCCATCAGCGGCCCTTCATTCGCCAAAGAAGTCGCAGAGCGGCACCCTACGGCTGTAACCGTGGCCTCGGCTGACGCTGCCCTTGCAGCCCGGGTGCAAAAAGACTTCAGCGACCCCAGCTTTCGCGTTTACATGAACGACGATTTTACGGGGGTGGAACTAGGCGGTTCGCTTAAGAACGTTATTGCGATTGCTGCCGGAGTTTGTACCGGCCTGGGGCTGGGACACAACTCTGTTGCCGCGCTCATCACCCGCGGGCTGGCGGAAATTACCCGTCTGGCGGTGGCATGCGGTGCTAAACCACAGACTATGTTTGGCCTGGCTGGAATGGGAGACCTGGTACTCACCTGCACAGGAGGTCTCTCGCGAAACCGCAGTGTAGGTGAGGCTCTGGGACAGGGCCAGCCACTGGAGCAGATCATCGCCGGGATGCGTGGCATGGTCGCAGAAGGCGTGCTGACCACCAATGCTGCGCTCGGTCTGGCAAAAAAACATGCGGTCGAGATGCCGATTACCGAGCAGATGTATGCCATTCTGCATGGCGGCAAGTCACCGCTCGACGCCATTCGCGAATTAATGACCCGCCCGGGCAAGGTCGAAGACAAGTTTTAAAAGATCGGTTCAACACATCACCGCCCTCCAGGATTATTCATAAACAGCTGGTTCGTGAAGAGTCTGCCACTTCTTCCTTTTGCTCTTAACTGAAGCGATACCCTGCCGTGAGGTGAGTACTTCCGTAATCGTGGGGCAAGCTGCTTTTTTGGTTAGATTTGCGCTACTTTCGTCATACAATTTCATTATTACGCCTCTGGTCATATGAAACTGCCGCTGCCGTCCCGAATACCGATTCTGTACCTAATTCTCGCC
This sequence comes from Candidatus Angelobacter sp., assembly GCA_036488825.1. GTDB lineage: Bacteria > Acidobacteriota > Terriglobia > Terriglobales > Acidobacteriaceae > Angelobacter. The sequence continues at coordinate 113,468 of DASXGZ010000038.1, read as the reverse complement.
GTGTTGATTGCGGTGGGCGTGGTACCGCTCTACTTCTATGCAACCAAGATGGTAGAGCACAATCGTGAAACGCTGGGAAGCAATGAGAAGCTGCTGCAGAATAATGTGACCACGACACTGGCGCAATCGATTGCGCAGCGCGAAAAAGACATCAGTTCCACGCTTTCCAGCCTTACTTACGCTATAAAAGTCACCAGTGGCGGCAATCTAAGCGGTAAAAACGTAGAAGCCTCGGATGTAAAAGCGCTCCTCCAGAATTACATCAGTGACCCTGATTCCATTGTCCCTTACGCCCGCCTGGTCAACACTGAAAATCAGTACATGATGGCCGTTGGAACGATTGAGGTTGACACTTTTCTGGAGAAAGAGCTGGATCGTGGCCTGGCTGCAGCTCACGCGGGCCGTGAGTACAGCGGAGAACCACTTTCAGTAGGCTCTGGCAAGCAGACCCGCACAGTCATGGTGGTGGGCAAACCAGTACTGAACGATCAGCATGTGTATCTGGGATCGCTCGAATTGGTGATCGACCTGCAATATCTGGTGAAACAATTGCAGGAGGCCAAAAACCAGCAGAATCTGGATACTTTCGTTGTTGACCGTTCTGGTCGCCTGGTGGCCTCGCCCAGTTCGCGATATGCCACGGGCCAGGACATGAATTCAAATGATCTGGTCAAGAACTTCGTCGAGCAAAAAAGCTTTGTGCCGCTTGCCGTGACCATGGATTACACAATACAGGAAGGCAAGAGCCGCATTCCAATGCTGGGAACCTATTATCCAGTGTCCGGGCTGGGCTGGGCAGTGGTGGCGCAGAAGACTCAGGAAGAAGCTTATATCGATATCACTGACATGCGCCGTGACGCTATACGGGCCGCCTTGATTGCGATTGCCTTCAGCATCTTTGTCGGTATTTGGGCTGCGCGACGGCTTACAACACCGCTGCACGTGCTTACCCAATCCAGCCGGACAATTGCCGGCGGGGACTTCTCTCACCGTGTCCGTCTGAAGAGCCGCACGGAATTTGGCGAACTGGCGCAGACGTTCAATACCATGTCCGACGATCTGGAGCGTTTCGTCGACGATCTGAAGAAGGCGGCGCAGGAAAATCGTACACTCTTCCTGAATTCGATCCAGATGCTGGCCGGCGCGGTTGACGAAAAAGACCCATATACCCGAGGTCACTCCGACCGGGTCACTCGCTACTCTGTCCTCATTGCCACTGAAATGGGCCTGAAAGAAGAGGACGTTGACAATATCCGCATTTCCGCCCAATTGCATGATGTAGGTAAGATAGGTATTGAAGACCGGATCCTGAAAAAACCGGGCGCATTGACACCGGAAGAATTCGAAATCATGAAAACGCATACCACCAAGGGAGCGGCGATTCTGCGCCCGGTGGAAGCGTTGCGCGACATGCTTCCTGGCATTGAACTGCACCATGAATCGCTGGACGGACGCGGCTATCCTTATGGCCTAAAGGGCGATCAGATTCCACTCATGCCGAGAATTATCATGGTGGCGGACACCTTTGACGCCATGACGACCAACCGTCCCTATCAGGCCGCCATGGATCCTGAGTATGTGATTCGCATCATTAATTCGTTGGCGGCAACCAAATTTGATCCAACCGTTGTAGCGGCCATGACCAAGGTATTTGAGACCGGCAAGTTGCGCATCCATCGCGCGGCTGCAGTCAGCGGAGAAGAGGCAACAGCGGCCGCCGTAAGCACGGCAACCGAAGCATAGGCTTTCGATCCGGCTTGCCAAAGCGTTTCGCTCGAAAGCACCCTATTTTTTTCTTAACCGAATGCCTTCTTCCTTCAAACGAAGGAACCAAAGATATGTCTGATCCACGCGCTCAATGTCCTGGTTCAGCATTGCGTGGTCAGCAAAGCGACGAATGGCACTCTCGTCATGGCGGCGCTTAAGCACTGAGACTATTTCATATAATTCATACACTTTGGCATGCATGATTCGCAGGTCTGAAATGAGTCTCACCTCTTCAATGTTAAGCCCGCGTTCATTCTCTGATTTTCTCATTGTGCCGTCACTCCCCAAGCTCGCTTATATTACCTGAATTTAGATGCCAAGCAGCTCTTTTCGTCAGACGGATTTAACCAGAACCTGGTTACTTCCGATCTTTTCTCTCGACTTTAGTCTAAGCTGTCGATAATGTCTCGCAATAATCCAGGGAGGTGCCTTGGCGATGAATGGCGGTTCTTGCTCCCGCTATAATCTAGGTTTCAGCAGGATATTCAAATTCAATGATTCAGACCCTATTCGGAAAACAAGAACCATCGTTCCTTGACAAGATGAAGCAGGCGGTCACACGCACGCGCGAGAACCTTAGCGAGCGCATTGACGGAGTGATGGCATTTACCAAGGAGATTGACCAGGGCACGCTGGACGATCTGGAAGCAATCCTGATTGGCGCCGATCTAGGTACCAAAACCACACAGGAAATCCTGTCAAAATTACGTGAAAAGGCGGACCGCAAGCAGATCAAAGACGTCGCTGAGTTGAAGCGGCTGATCAAGGAACAGGTTCTCGCCATCCTGAATGCCACTCCTGTACGTGCCGGCAAACCAGCCAGAGGCGAGCCGGAAGTAGTGATGGTTGTGGGCGTGAACGGTACTGGAAAAACCACAACCATTGGCAAGCTGGCTTATGCGTTACGCGGCGAAGGCAAATCTGTCCTGCTCTGTGCCGCTGACACTTTTCGCGCCGCAGCTATTGAGCAGCTTGAAATCTGGGGCTCCCGGACCGGCGTAGAGGTAATTAAGACCAAGCCCGGCGGTGATCCTTCCGCCGTCCTATTTGACACATTAAGCGCAGCAAAAGCGCGCCATACTGACAGTGTGATCGTCGATACGGCTGGACGCCTTCATACCAAGACCAGTCTGATGGCTGAACTGGAAAAGATGAAGCGCACAGCCCAGCGGATCCTGCCTGGCGCTCCGCATGAGGTGCTGCTGGTCATGGATGCCACCACGGGCCAGAACGGCCTCCAGCAGGCACGCCTGTTCACCGAATCCGCCGGCGTGACCGGAATCGTGCTTACAAAGCTCGATGGTACCGCCAAAGGCGGAGTGGTGATCGCCATCTCGCGTGAACTCGGCCTGCCCGTGCGGTATGTGGGCGTTGGCGAGAAGGCTGGTGATCTTCTGCCTTTCAACGCTGAAAATTTTGCCGACTCATTGTTTTCAGCCTAGGGTTGTGGCATCCATTTGTCGCTAAACCATGGCATTTTCAGAACAAGACGAACAGTACATGCGCCGCGTTCTCGACCTGGCGCGCCAGGGAACGGCACTCACATCCCCAGGCGCGCGTGTTGGGGCGTTAGTAGCGGATATGGAGGGCGCTCTCGCAGGATCGGGATTTTACACTTTTAACGGCGTTAAACATGCTGAAGTCCTTGCTCTGGCACAGGCGGGTACACGCGCCCGCGGCGGCACCATCTACATCAATTTGGAACCACATTGCCATCAGAGCCGCACGGCTCCCTGCACCGATGCGATTATCGCCGCGGGTATCACGCGGGTTGTCGCCGCAATGGAAGATCCCAATCCCAAAGTAGCAGGCAAAGGGTTTGAACAGCTCCGTGCGGCGGGAATCACCGTTGAAACCGGATTACTTGAAACTGAAGCGCGCCGTCTCAATGAAGCCTTTGCCCGCCACATCCTTACGGGAAGACCGCTGGTCACTTTGAAATCCGGTATGACGCTCGATGGCAAGATCGCTGGACCTCAGGGAGAATCCGTCAACACGCCGTTAGCACCCGATCGCTGGATTACCAGCGAGGAAGCACGCACCCATGCTCAGGGCTTACGGCACGAATCAGATGCGATTCTAGTGGGTGCCGGGACCATCGTAGCTGACGATCCGCTGCTCACGGACCGCACTGGCCTTCCGCGCCGCCGTCCGCTGTTGCGTGTGGTACTCGATTCCGGCCTGCGTTGCCCTCTGGAATCGCGCCTGGTTAAGACTGCTCAGAATGATGTGCTCATCTTCTGCTCATTTGCGGAAGAGAAGAAGCGCCGCGTACTGGAAGATCGAGGCATCCGCGTGGAACAGGTGCCGCTCGGGTCCAACGATGGCCGTCCTGATCTTGATAAGATCATCGCGCGCCTGGGCGAACTTGAGATTATCAGTCTGCTGATCGAAGGCGGTGCGCTGGTAAATTGGGCGGCTTTGGCAGGCGATATGGTCGACAAGGTTTTTCTGTATTACGCACCAAAAATTCTTGCCGGCGGAGGCTCAATTCCATTGGCAGGCGGTGAGGGGTTCCCTCGTATCAGCGAGGCAGCCCAGGTTAAAAATATCGTTCTGCATCGGTTTGAGGAAGACTTCGCAGTTGAAGGATATATTCACGATCCATACAGACCGCCTGAGGTACACAGCTAATGTTCACAGGGCTCATTCAGGAAACCGGCGAAGTTGCCGGGATTGAAAACGTAGCAGGCCAGAATGGCGGCTCCGTCACCCGAATTACTATTAAAGCGGAAAGCATTCCCTCTGAATTGAAAATGGGTGACAGTGTTGCCGTAAGTGGAGTTTGTCTGACAGCGCTGGACATTGATGCCCAGCAATTCTCTGCTGATCTGGCAGAGGAAACTTTGCAACGCACTTCTTTACAGCGTCTCAAGGCGGGATCGCTGGTGAACCTGGAGCTCCCGGCGCGAGCACAAGACCGCATGGGTGGCCACGTGGTGCAAGGCCATGTAGACGGAGTGGGATCGATTTTCAGCCTGCAAAAAATTAAATTTCGCGATGATTGGCGCCTTATCATCGATGTTCCCAGGGAACTAACGCGTTACATTGTCCCTCAGGGATCCGTTACGGTAGAAGGCATCAGTTTGACAATCGCTACCATTGAGGGTACCCGGGTTGAGATTGCCATAATTCCACACACCTGGCAGGCTACGAACCTGCGAGTACTACGGAAAGGCGACCCGGTAAACCTTGAAGTGGACGTTCTGGCAAAATATGCAGAGAAGATGGCCCATGGAAAAATTTCCGGAGCGCTCAGGGTGGCAGATTTGATCCGACAGGGTTTTTAGGCTGAAAATAAAAAAGATCAGCACGCCTGGTTGGACGGTGCTGATCTCCACGGGAAGCGCAAGGAGGGGTCGGTGCGCTTCTGAAATCTTTTTATCGGAATAAACCGGCTGTTCTAGGAGTTTCCGGTGGCCGCTAAAAACAAATAAACCACCACGGTTACTACTGCCGCCCATATCCGGAAATTCGTATATTCCTCTGCTTTGCTCATCTCGTCTTGTCCTTTCATCCCAAAGTTTGGATGGGGGAGGACCCAACAAGCTGCATGACTGATCTGCATACCTTGTGGATTGGCATACCAAAACAAAGATTTTGGCTGGGCCAATGCCGGAACATTACTTCCAATCTCTGACAAGAAGATATTGCTTGCTCTGCATTCGGGAAGAAATTAAAGGGGAATTAAAGTCTTTAATTCTCTATCAAAAAAGTTTCATAAGACCTGCTGGAGCTGCATCGGGAACAAGTATTTGCTGCTTCCGGCCCAAGGCTTCAGTGAGTGCCTCTGCCGCCAAATAGCCGCTACGGACGGCCCCTTCCATGGTTGCTGGCCAGCCTGTGTTAGTCCAATCGCCAGCCAAAAAAATACGCGGCCATGGTGTCTTAGCCCATGGTCGGTACTTATCCAAGCCGGGAAGAATCGAGTACGTTGCGTGGATTTCTTTAATCACAGTGGCCTTAACCAGCTTCGCTTTTCGTACTACAGGAAAGAACTCAGCCAACTCGCGCGTAGCCAGCGCAAGAATTTCTTCGCGAGACTTCTGCACCAGTGACTTTGAGGCGCTCACCACCAGTTCAATATAGCTTCCCGTATCGGCATTTTCCCGCGCATCATGAAATTTTGATTTGTGGAACATCCACTGGATAGTGCGATCCAGGAGCACCGCATGTGGAAGCGGGGTAATCTCGCGGTCAAACCAGAGATGAATTCCGGTAATGGATGAGGAATCAAAATGCGCCAATTGTTGTTTGATAGATGTGGCGTCAGCATCCGCCGGCAGCAGGGCTGCCACACTCTGAAAGGGCGCCGCCAGCACAACATAATCAAACTGCTGCTCACCCGAGCCGCCCAATACTCCCACACTCTCCTGACAAGCGGTGATTCCATTCACGGATGACCGCATCAGTACCTGCCCCCCCCGTTTACGAATGTAATCAATGGCAGTTCCATATAAATCCGATAATGGAATGCTGGGCAGTCCCATTCTTCCTGCTGGAACGGATTTCATGAACGACTCGCGAAAAACTTGTGCGGCGTAACGCACGGAAATGCGGTCCAGATCTTCATTCAGTGCGCTTACGAGCACGGTTTTCCAGAAACGCTCAATCGCCTGCTCCGTCTGCTTGTGGCGGTGCAGCCATGACAAAAAGTCTTCAGGAGAATCTTCAGGCAGTCTTCGGCTCATCTCGGCCATGGCGCGCGCGATAGCAATTTTGTCTTTTGTGCTGAGCATCCGCGCCCGCAGAAAAGCCGGAATATTGTGCAGCGGCGCGGGAAGAAAAGATGGAGCCATGCGGCTAGCCCTTCCTCCAGGCTCAATAAACGTCAGTTCGTCAAACCAGCGTATTTTGTCGCTTACTCCCAGTTGTTCATAAAATTGAATGAGGTTTGTGCAACAGCCAAGAAGAACGTGCTGGCAGTTGTCCACCACCTCGCCTGTTCCCGGATGCTCATAAGATGAAGCCCGGCCGCCGACGTAAGGCCGCCGTTCAAAGAGCGTCACCCACAATCCAGCATCGGCCAGGGCGCAGCCTGCCGCCAATCCCGCAAGACCGCCGCCCACAATAGCCACTGTCTTCGGACTGTCGCCGCGTTGCGAGCTGCTCATAACTTTTGAATCTGTTTGGATTGATCGCCCCCGAGCGCGTAACTCAGAACATTTATTGGCGTGCCGCCGTCATGCTATGCGGAGCAGGAACCCGCGACCAAGCACTTTCAGCTTTTCCCAAACCGTAAGGCGCACGCGTTCGGTCAGCACATCATAATTGCGGTCGGTGATTTTCTGAAGCAGGCGGCTGTAAATTTCAACCAGTACCCAGAGTGCGGCACGGCTGTCTTCTTCAATCAATTCCATCAGCCATTTTGCCGATTCATAGTATTTCCGTGCCCGTTCGGCCTCAAACTCCAGCGCCGGACGCAAAAGTCTGGCTTGTGCCGGGTCCTGCAAGACTGTAGAGACAAAATTTGCCGCAGAAAGATTGGCCCGGGCAAGATCTTCCGCCGGGATATAGATGCGCCCCAGAGAAGCATCTTCTTTCACGTCGCGAATGATGTTCGTCAACTGAAAAGCGAGTCCGCAGTCTTCTGCCAGAAACTCGGCCTTGCTGTCTTCATATCCGAAAATCCGGATGCACACTAGCCCCACGACGGAAGCCACGTGATAACAGTACTGCCTGAGGTCCTCAAAAGTGTCGCATAAAATTGCCGGCGAATCGGCTGATGCCGGTGGTATTTCCAGATCCAGGCTGGTTCCATACACCAGCTTTTCAAAAAGCTCAGGCGGGATCTTAAACTTTTTTTGTGCATCGCCCAGGGCCATCAGGACAGGATCATCCGTCGGCCCGCCGGTAAAGACCGCCTTTGCGGCTTGCAGCCATTCTTCCAACTTTTGTCGCTTTAGCTGATGGTCAACACCTGGCTGGTCGGAGATATCATCGGCATGGCGCATAAAGGCGTAAACAGCGCTCAGCGCATTGCGCTTTTCCGCAGGAAGCACCATAAAACCATAATAAAAATTTTTTGCTGCTCGACGTGAGATGCCCCGGCAGACTGCGTATGCATGGCTGAGCTGATGGTTCAACGGGCCCCCGGCACGCGCCGGTGTTGCGTGTGATGGGGTAGGAGCAGCTTGCCTGCCGCCGCGCGCAGGACCAACAAAAGTTTGCGGTATTTCGTGATCACAGGACGCGAACGGAGCACATCAAAGCCCTGCCGCTCGATCGCTCGCAGTATCTCCTGGCCTCCCCGGCTGAATAGCTCAAGATCAATCGCCAGTTCACGGTTTACCATTTTAACGAGAGGAAGGCCGCGGACAAACCACTCATGCGCGCGTTCCACTTCAAACTTCATCATGGCAATAAATTCTCTCGTCGCGCGGCGTTGTCCTATGTCTTCTCCGGTCACACCAAAGCGGCGCAGGTCTTCCAGTGGCAGATAGATGCGGCCTTTGCCATAATCGACGAAAACATCCTGCCAAAAATTGGCCAACTGAAGAGCGGTACAGGTATGGTCAGAAAGTTGCTGCTTTTCCGCGTCACTATAACCACACAGATAAAGCACCAGGTGCCCCACCGGATTGGCCGAATAGCGGCAATAGGCAAGCACGTCATCAAATGTTTCAAAGCGTGTTACGGTCTGGTCTTGGCGAAAAGCAACCAGCAGATCGGAAAATTCATGCCTGGGTATGCCGCACTTCTGGATGGTCTCTGAAAGGGCAACGAATACCGGATGCTTCGGCGCACCGGCGTAGCACGCGTTTAGCTCTTCTTCCCATTGGTCCAGCAGTTCCAGAGATTGCTGAGCGTTGCCTACTTCGTCCCCCAGATCATCAGAGATGCGGCAGTATGCATAAACATTGTAAAAATGCTGCCGTAGTCCCTTGGGCAGGAACCACGTGGCCACGGAAAAGTTTTCATAATGTGATTTTGCCAACCGCTCGCAATACTCCTGTGCTTCAGCCAGCGAAGGGGCTGAAGCCGGGATGCGATACGATTCCGGCAGCGCGTTCCATCCCAGCGGCATGGACGAAGTGCTTGTGCGCGATACTGACATGATGATCAGTGGCCGGGTATGATGGCCGTTTTAATCTGGCTCCCACGATCCAGCATCTGTTGCAGGACCTGTTTCAGTTTAGAAAGAGGCGCCTCGCCGGTAACGTAATCGGTGCTCTTTACGTTCTTTTCCGCGATCAGAGAAAAAGCCTTGCGCACCGTTTGTGGCGTGTGATGGAACGTGGCTTTCAGCGTGATCTCGGAATAGTGCAGTCGGTTCGTGTCCAGTTCTACTTTAGTGCCGCTGGCGCAGCCACCGAAGAAATTCACTACGCCGCCGCGGCGAACCATTTCCACTGCCCACTGCCATGTTTGCGGCCGGCCCACGGCCTCAATTACAATGTCGGAACCTCGGCCCTCGGTAACTGCAATGACTCGATCGATTGGATCGTGCGTTTTGCCTATCTGGACCACTTCGTCCGCGCCAAATCTTTTTGCCGCGGCAACTTGCTCACCGCGCTTGACCACAGAGATCACTTTACATCCTGTCAGCTTCGCCACCTGCATAAGCATGAGTCCCAGCGGCCCTGCACCAATAACTGTGACGGTATCGCCGATGTCCGCGCCTGTTTCCTGTAGTCCACGGAGCGCGCACGCCAGAGGCTCTGTCATGGCCGCCGATTCAAAACTCACGTCATCCGGCAGCGCCAGCATATTGGTTTCAACAATGCGCCGGGGAATCTTGATGTATTCGGCATAAGCGCCATTGTTGAACAGCAGGTCTTCGCAGATATTTTCCTGATGCTTCAGGCAATAGAAGCACGCGCCGCAGGGGGCCGAATTGAGCGCGACCACCTTCATGCCCCGGCGGAAGTCACGCACGCCAGGCCCAACTTCTTCTATTACACCGGATAGTTCATGGCCAAAAAGCGCCGGAGGCACAATCATTCGCGCATGATAACCGCGTTGATAGACTTTGAGGTCAGTACCGCAGGTAAGCGCCACATTTACCTTCACCAACACCTCGCCGGCATCAAGTGTAGGAATCGGCACCTTCTCGATTTTGATGTCCTCCTTGCCATAGAGGACGGCGGCTGTCATTTGTCCTTTCAAATACTTTTCTCCCATTCCAACCCGGGCTGGACCACGATCTTCATCGTGTCCGGCGCTGGGTGTGATGCCATACGGATTGCTTCCACAGCATTTGCCAGCGGAAAGCGATGTGAAATCAACCGGGTAAAATCAATTTCTCCACTAAACACCAGTTGCACATTTTCGTCCTGCAAATCCACTGATGCACTGTATGAACCCATCAGCGTCTTTTCATCCATGCAGATGGCCGCTGGATCAATCGCCGCCTCGGTCCGCTGTGTCTGCGCAAAAAGCATGATCTTTCCACCGGCGCGGGTTGCATCCATCGCCGGCTTGATCAAATTGTTCCCTGCCGTCGCCAGGATTACGGCATCGGCGCCCCGGCCCTCTGTTAGCTCCCGCACTCTCGCAGCAGGATTTTCCGACCCGGCATTCACATTGTGGCGTAACCCAAAGCTCTCACTTATTTTAAGGCGCTGGGGGTATAAATCGGAAGTTACCACAGTCGCACCTGTCCGTTTGGCCAATGCTGCCAGAACGACTCCAATTGGCCCCTGGCCAATCACCAGAACGGTTTCGTCAGCCTGCAATTGGAGCAGTTCAATGGCCTTCAGGCAGGTGTTCACCGGTTCGATAAAAGAAGCCTGCTCATAAGACACGCCCGTTGGGATCTTCACCACACCTTTACTTACGATCCAATCCATAACGCGGATGTACTCTGCAAACCCGCCACCACTGGGCTCAAAACCTGCCGTTGCGCCTACCTTTTTGTAAACCGGACATTGTGCGAAGACTTTCTTCCGGCAGTAATAGCATTCACCGCAGGGAATGTGATGAAAAACCATCACGCGGTCACCGACGGCAACTCGGTTTACACCTGATCCAGTCGCCACCACCTCTCCGGCCATCTCATGGCCAAAGATTCTGGGCGCGGAATGGGAGCCCGTTGATATTTTCTTTAGGTCGGTGCCACAGATGCCACAAGTGTGGATACGTACCAGCAGTTCTCCGGCGCCGATTTCAGGCACTGGAACACTCTCCAGCCGGACATCCTCCCTGCCGCGATAGACCGCAGCCTGCATTGTTCGGGCAGCAACATTCAACTTGCCCGCCGGTCCGGATTTTGTGGCCGTGTGCATAAATTAGCGCTTAACTTCCGACAGCTCTGCTCTATTCAGTGTAACAACTTCGGCAGATTGCAATCCGGAAGTCACGTCTTTCTCCAGCCACCCACACAACGTCAAAATGGCCCGCCGGCTGTTGCGCGCAAGCGCCGCAACCTGTATCCATTGCCAGGGCCGTAATGCCGCCCAAAAAGCAAATTTGCCAGTTTGAAATTCCCCGCTGCCAGCAATAAATCTTGCCATTGGAGGCATCACAAAATCAGCTTCGTCGGAAATGGCTTTCACGCAGCGAAAATCAATACCTGCGTGCTGTGCCGCCCTGGCTACTCCTGCCGCTTCCATATCTACGACGAGCGCATGGAACTGATTCACTAATTCCTGTTTCTGTTCGATCCCTGCAATCTTCCCTGCACTGACTAGGACACCACCGCTTACTCGGCCATTCTCCGGTGCACAACGATATTCCGCGCCAGTTGCTGCGTCCACAACCACGCTCGGCGTGAAAATACTTCCGACTTTAAGACTCCGAATCAGTGCTCCAGCAAGTCCTGCAGATATGAGCGCTGTTGGATGAAATTTTTCCACTGCCGCCCGGGCCGCGAGTTCGGCATTGTCACAGCCTATTCCGCAAACTATTGCCCGCGCACCACCTCTTTCAAAGAGAGTGAAGTGCTTATCACCGGAAGCGAGGTTGCTCCTCTTCCACCTCCGCACAAGTGGGCCAAGTTCGCGTTCCATGGCGGCAATGATTGCAATTCCGCTCATGCATTCACCGTAGCAACCCGTGCGGATGCCTCAACGTAGCCGTGCCCTTGGAACCAATCAATAGCACGACGCAAAGCATTTTCCACCGGACTGGCTTTATACCCTAGTTCACGCTCGGCTTTGGCTGACGAAGCAAACATCTTTTTGCGGCCCATTTTTACTGCATCAATGGTTGCGCGCGGCTCTTTGCCCATAAGCTTGCCGGTAAAGAACTGGTCAAACGCGGCGAAGCCCATGGCAACGGTGTGGGGAACTCTCATGGTGGGTGAAGGCAGCCCGGTGAGCCCAGCCAGCTTGTCCAGAATCTGCTTCAACGTCAGGTTCTCGCCGCCTAAAATATAGCGTTCGCCCAGGCGCGCTTTTTCCATCGCTAATAAGTGCCCCTTCGCTACCTCTTTCACGTCGGCCAGGTTTAATCCTGTATCCACATAAGCAGGAAATTTGCGCTTCAGAAAATCAACCACGATTCTGCCGGTCGGCGTGGGTTTGATGTCGCATTCACCAATTGGTGTCGTGGGATTCACCACTACCACATTCGCGCCTTTCTGTCCGGCCTCTAAAGCAATCTGCTCTGCCATGAACTTTGACCGTTTGTAGTGTCCAACCATGTCTCTGATCGAAACCGGCGAGTTCTCCTGAGCGATGTGCCCGTCGCGCGTAAACCCCATTGTGGCCACTGAACTCGTGTAAATCACCCGACGCACGCCGCTTTCCTGCGCCGCATGAATGATGGCGCGAGTTCCTTCTACATTGGCGCGATACATCTGCTCAGGGTCGCGAACCCAGAGGCGGTAGTCTGCAGCAACATGAAACACAAACTCACAGCCTGCCATTGCTTTCTTCAGCGATTCCGGTTGACGCAAATCTCCCGTGACTGTTTCAGCCCGCAAATCGGAGATATTGTCGAGGCGGCTGGTTGGACGCACCAGCAAGCGAAGGTCTGCTCCCTGCGCCGCTAAGGCCCGCGCAACGTGGCAGCCCACAAATCCGGTCGCTCCTGTGATGAAGGCTTTCATTAATTCTCTATCCAGAGCGCAGCGAGGGAACCCTGCCTCCCTATTTTGCCAACTGACGCAGCGTTTCTTGATACTTATCCATAGTTTCCTGCGCCAGTTTCACTTGGCGATGCGTTTCCAGATCATGAGTAGTAAGCAGGTAGCCTTCGGGGACTTCAATGGCGAAAAGTTCGTCTCGCTCGCAAACCTTCAACCGCTCGAGCATTTCTGGCGGGATTACAATGACCGTCGAATCACCGAATGATGTTAGCTTCAGGACTACCATCAAAATATCTCACTACCTCTCAGCCTTCCCCCGATCATCCGGTCACGCGCGATCACCCGATTTCTTGGCTCTGGGGGCAAACAGCCTAGTAACAAAAGGGCTCCCTCGCTGTGCGAAGGATTCAGAAACCTTATTCCAGCGCTTCCGCCTGTATTCCAATGTTTTTCTCGCCCGCAGCTTTCTTTTCCCAGTACTTGCGCACCCAGGCTTCAAAGCTCTTTCCCGCGGCTGTATCGCGACCGCTGAAGACCAGTGCGGCGATTTCTGAATATGGGATGGATACTTTCTGGTCTGCGTCTTTGGGGAAAAGCCGCACCGCAGAATCTGCCAGAGTCTTGCCCGTGCGCCGGTCAAAAATGTAGCCTTCGACCTTGCTTCCGTCTTTGCGAGTGATGGTTACGTCGCCGCGATAGTCGAAAGCTTTCTCCAGAGCCTGGCGAACCTCTTCATCACCCGCGAGTTCCGGCACCCAGCCTTCCAGTTTTTCATGCTTAAAGCCGGGAGCAACTTCCAGCGAATCAGCGTCTTTTATTGCATTACCGTTTGCGGGGCCTGTCATGCGCTGGTCTCCTCAAGTTGGCTGGACGGTTCTTCAATTTGCACCAGCGGGTTGTAGCTATGCACCGGCCGCACATGCTCATTCAACAGCTTCATTGCATGTTCATCTTTGTGCCGGGTGAAAAGCGTTGCTTTAGCAGTAGCCAACAGTCCGCCAAGGGAGCTGAAGGTATCGTTCACGGCAGAAGCCTCATAACCGCTGTGGACCATGCAGTTGGCGCACTTAGGATTGCCGGATTCGGTTCCGTACTCTTCCCATGCGGTGCTTTCCATAAGTTCCTGGAAGGTATCTGCATATCCGTCTTGCAGCAGATAGCAGGGCTTCTGCCAGCCGAAAATATTGTAAGTCGGCATGCCCCACGGAGTGCAGGCATATTGGCGCTCACCCATCAGAAATTCCAGAAACAGAGGCGACTGGTTAAACTGCCAGCTTTTCTTCCGGTTCGAAAGAATGGCGCGAAACAGCTTGCGGGTGCGGGCGCGGCCGAGAAAATGTTTCTGGTCCGGCGCTTTGTCATAGGAGTAGCCCGGTGAAAGCATCATGCCTTCAACACCTAGTTCCATCATTTGATCAAAATGCTCACGAACGCTATTCGGATCGGCTCCGTCAAACAATGTTGTGTTCGTGGTCACCCGGAAGCCCCGCTTCAAAGCCTCCTTCATGCCTTCAATGGCTTGGTCGTATCCGCCTTCCCGGCAGACCGAAAAATCATGGTGCTCGCGTTCGCCATCCACGTGAACAGAGAAGGTCAGGTATTTGCTCGGCTTGAAGAGATCAAGCTTTTCTTTTAGAAGAAGCGCGTTGGTGCAGAGATAGATATATTTCCGGCGTGCCACCAGGCCTTCCACAATTTTGCCGATCTGCGAATGCATCAGCGGCTCGCCGCCAGGGATTGAAACCATGGGAGCGCCGCACTCATCCACGGCGCGGAAGCACTGTTCCGGCGTGAGCTCTTTCTTAAGGATGTGCGCCGGATACTGGATCTTGCCGCAGCCGGCGCAAGCCAGGTTGCAACGAAACAACGGTTCCAGCATCAGCACCAGCGGATAGCGCTTTCGTCCTGCAAGTTTTTGCTTAACCACATAACTTGCTACAGTCCACATCTGTGAAATTGGTACCGGCAAATCTTGTCTCCTGAAAATCAGCTCTTAGTAATTAGCCTTTAGCTCTTGGCTTTGTCTCGTTTAGCTCGTCAGTTTTTGTTAATGACAAAAACTACGAGTCAACCGTAGTTTCGGTCCCCGATTACCGATGCCCCGATCACCGACTCACGATTGTTCTACCCTCTTGCGTATCCCACGCTTCCCTCTTCATAAAGCGCAGAGAACTCTCGCGAATAGGCTGACAGAGCAATCAACGGGAAATAATCGCGATACAGGTGGTACGCCAGATAAAAAACTCTCGGAAAACCTGTTCCTGTGTATTGTTCTTCGTCCCAATGCCCATCGGGTCGCTGGGTCTCCAGCAAATAAAGAATTCCACGCTGTACCGATTCGCTACGCGTATCTCCTGCCGCAAGTAATCCCATAACAGCCCAGGCAGTTTGTGAAGGGGTGCTCGGGCCGATGCCTCGGGTCGTAGCATCATCGTAAGATCCGCAGGTTTCACCCCACCCGCCATCAGAGTTCTGCACCATGCGCAGCCACTCTGCGCCCTGTTGCACATAAGGCTCATGGTTATCGATGCCCATCGCCTGCAAGCCACGCAGCACCAGCATGGTCCCATAGATATAGTTGACGCCCCAGCGGCCGAACCATGATCCGTCTGCTTCCTGCTCATTCAGGATAAATTTGATCGCCTTCTTGACCCTTTTGTCATCGTTGGTCACACCATAGGCAGCCAGCATCTCCAGAACACGGCCTGTAATATCAACAGTTGGAGGGTCGAGCATGGCATTATGATCGGCGAAAGGAATGTGCTGGAACACCATGCGTGTGTTGTCTTTATCGAAAGAGGCCCATCCGCCGTTCCTGCACTGCATGGCGAATATCCAATCAATGGCGCGCCTGCAAACATCGTGCTGATAGCGTTCTCGCGGGTTCTCTACCTTGTCCAGGCCCAGCAACACCATGGCTGAATCATCCACGTCAGGATAAAACTCATTATTGAACTCAAAATACCAGCCACCCGGCAGAACGTTAGGGACCTTCACCGCCCAGTCACCTTTGGTGCGGACTTCTTTGCTCAATATCCAGTCTGCCGCTTTCAGCATACGCGGATCATCTTTGGTTACGCCGCTTTCACCCAGCGCAAACATGGCATACGCAGTGTCCCACACCGGGGACATGCAAGGCTGCATGCGGAATGTCGGCTCAGAGTGATCGGATATTGCAGGTTCTTCAATGCCAAGCTTTTCAAACTCAGCCAGAGCGCGAATTACCTGCGGATCGTCAGTTGAATATCCCAGGCAGCGCAACGCAACAATTGAGTTCAGCACGCCGGGATAAATCGCGCCTAGGCCATCGGATTTTTCAAACCGCTCCAGCATCCAGCGCTCCGCTTTCTTCAGAGCCAGATAACGCAATGGCCGGATGTGAAACCGTTCGCAGAAATGCACCACGCGGTTCAATACCAGGAAAAAGTTTCTCCAGGAAACCTTTTTGGAGGCCCACTTCAAATGCAGGTGTTTGCCATGCCGTCCGCCGACGAACAACTCATCAATGCACTGCTCCGCTGGAATTTTCTTCAGCGGCTTTTTGGCATACGCAATTGAAAGCGGCACCAGAATCGCGCGTGACCAGGACGAAATCTCATACAGGTTGAACCAGAACCAGTTTGGGAAAAGAGTAATCTCCGGTGGCACAGCCGGCACGGCTTCCCAGTCATACTGGCCAAGGAAGCACAGATAAATCTTGGTAAACGTGTTGCACTCAGTAGCGCCGCCCAGTTCAAGAATCCTCTTACGGGCACGCTCAAGCACAGCATCGTCTGTTTTATAACCCATCAACTTCAAGGCGAAGTAGGCTTTAACAGACGCGCTAACGTTGGAAGGGCCGCCCGCATAGATTGGCCATCCCCCATCAGTATTCTGGTGACGGATAATTTCCGGTACGGCACGTTCCATGCGGTTCTGGTTCCCGGTTCCGAGCAGCGTGAACCAGAACCGCATGGAACGTGAACCAGAACCGCATGGAACGTGCCGTACTGGTTCCCGGTTCCGAGCAGCGTGTGGATAGCGATATAGTCCGATTCAAGCGTGGTGTCGGCTTCCAATTCACCACACCAGTAGCCATCCTTATGCTGCTGTGAAAAGAGATGGGCGCGCGCCTTTTCGATGCCAAAGCCGACACGGCCCAGCATGTCGTCAATTTTCCCGAAAAGCATTTGCGCGGCTTGCGCGCTGTAATTCTTGCTCATCTCTTACTCCGCGACAGCGGGGGCTGCGGCAATGGCCTCCACGATTTCCGGCGGCAGGCCAAAGCGGACATTTTCCGGCATGACCTCCACTTCGCGAATCGTGTTAAAGCCTTTGCCCTTTAAAAAGTCGATGACCTGCTCCACCAGTATCTCCGGCGCGGATGCGCCAGCGGTGAGTGCAACTGTTTTGATTCCTGTAAGCCACTCGGGCCTAATGTCATCGGCGGTGTCAATCAGATAAGAAGGCGTCCCCAGATTGGTGGAAACCTCCACTAATCGATTGGAATTGGAACTGTTCTCAGAACCGACCACGAGCAGCAGGTCGGCCTGGTGGGCGACATCTTTCACCGCGGTCTGGCGGTTCTGCGTGGCATAGCAGATATCCTGAGCGTGCGGCCCTTCAATCAATGGGAATTTCTTTCGCAAGGCGTCGATTACGTCTTTGGTTTCATCCAGACTGAGCGTTGTCTGGGTGATATAGGCAATGCGCGTTGGATCGGGGACCTCAAGAACATCCACCTCACTGGCGCTGCCCACAACCTGCGTCACCTCTGGAGCTTCGCCAAGGGTGCCAATTACCTCATCATGGTCGTGATGGCCAATCAGGATAATGCTATAGCCGCCTCGGGCGTATTTCACCGCTTCCACATGGACCTTGGTCACCAGCGGGCATGTGGCGTCAATTACGCGCAAGTCACGAAGTTTGCTGGCTTCGCGCACACTGGGAGAAACGCCGTGGGCGCTATAAATCAAGCGCTGGCCGTCAGGGACCTCGTAAACTTCATCAACAAAAATCGCGCCTTTGGCTTTTAGCTCTTCCACGACGTACCGGTTATGAACAATCTCTTTACGCACATAAATCGGAGGCCCAAAAGCATCCAGGGCAATGCGGACAATATCGATGGCCCTGACAACTCCGGCGCAAAATCCCCGGGGCTTCAGCAATAGTAAAGTCTTGGCTTCTGATGTCATTGTGATCTGTTGATTATACCCTTTTAGACACTTTTCCCTGCTCAGAGGTTACCTCACAAAAAGGCCTTAGGCCAAGCCAACTCATTGAAATATCAATATTTAGCAGTAATCAGGGAGTATCTAGGGGTGAACGGAGACTGCCGGGAACACCCAGTTTTGGTATGAGAGCCTGTGCCTGAGTGAACGCTACTTAAGAGGAGCCCACTTTCGGATTGCAAGCCCTATTGGCAATCCTACGAGGAAAAGGTGGCCAATGGGGCCGGTGATAATCGAAGCTTTGTTCCAGGTTGGCCATCGGTGGATAGCCGACAATGGAAGTACCACGAAGTTCATAACAAGCCAGACAAATTCACCAAAGATCAGCCCGGCGATGACTGGCTCCTTAACCATAAAAGTAAACCTTCTGCTCGCCAAGTAATAAATCGCCGCCCAACTAAACGCGATGAAGAAGTGAAGAAATGCTCCCAGCACTGCGGTCTTTGTTCCACCCTGAAATGAGACCCGCCCCAGCAGCCCAGATGCAACCGACTGCAATACCTGAGCTGGCTTGAGCCCGGACTGAAGATGGAAAGCGATCATCGCCTGTGTGATGTCGAACACGCCGCAAGCCAGTCCGCCCCAAAAGATGGCAAGGACTGCGTTAGAGGAGGATGCGGAAGCTGAAAACATGAAAGCGAAGCTCCATTTTTGGTCTTTTGAGGCCACCTACTGACGGGCAAACCGCACAATCATTGGACTGGCCATTCAATGATCTGCGATCATCTGCGGCAAGGCTTTATCCATTCGCCTTCAGCAACTGCTCTGCGTGCTGGCGCGATGTTTCCGTCAGTTTTTCTCCGCTTAACATACGCGCAATCTCTTCCATCTGCTCGGTAGCATTTAGCGCCCGGACCAGAGTTTTGGTCCGCCCAGATGTCTCGCGCTTCTCGATCAGATAATGATGGTCGGCAAATGACGCGATCTGCGGCAGATGCGTTATGCACAGCACCTGGTTTGCCCGTGCGAGCGATTTCAGCTTCTTACCTACGGCCTCCGCTGCACGCCCACCGATACCGGTGTCGATCTCATCAAACACCAGCGTGCGTTGCGCTCCACTCTTGCTCTTGTTTCCCGCGTCGATGGTCGCCTTCAATGCCAGCATCACGCGTGAAAGCTCGCCGCCGGAGGCAATCTGCTCCACTGGCTTCAGAGGCTCTCCGGGATTCGGGGAAATCATATAAGTCACGCCGTCAAAACCCGAGGCCGACCAATTCACCGGTTCGTCAGAACCAGAAACCTCAATTCTGAACTGCGCTTTCATGGCAAGCTGGTTAATTTCTGCCTCAACCAGTTTCTGTAATTCGCGGGCCGCGCTGTAACGCCGTTTGGAAACCGCCTGAGCGGCGGTCAGATATGTGGCTGCGGCTGCTGTAAGCTGCTTCTTCAACTCACGCACCACATCTTCGCGATTCTCAAGTTCGTCAAGCTTCCGCGCAACCTCTTCGCCATACGCAATCACTTCATCTACATTGCTGCCATACTTGCGCTTCAGACGGTCCAGCAATGCCAGCCGGTCTTCCACTTCACCCAGCCGTTCCGGAGATGCATCAATTCCATCGGCATAGTCGCGAGCTGTTGCGCCTACATCTTCAATTGCAGCTTTGGCTGACTCCAATGATGCCAGCGCCTCCAGAAACTTTTCGTCAAAGCGCGCCAGCTCTTCCAGTTGTTTCCGTGCCGCAGATATATTCGTCAACGCGGAGGCGTCATCCTCATACAAAACCTGGTAAGCGGCGGTTGCGGCGCCATATAGCTTTTCTGAGTTGGCTAATACGCGCTTTTCAGCTTCCAGTTTCTGGTCTTCTCCGGGTTGGAGTTTGGCCGCTTCAATTTCTTTCTTTTGGAAGCTCCATAAGTCAGCCATACGCAGGCGGTCCTGCTCGTCGCGATCAAACTGCGCCAGCCGCTCACGTACTTCGGCCCACTTAGAATGCTTTTCCGCCAGATCGCTCAAATCGTGGCCGGCGTAAACATCAAGCAGTCCCAGACGCGCCGTTTCATCAAATGCCAGGATCGTCTCGTTTTGTGCGTGGATCGATGCGAGCGCCGGCGCCAGGGCCCGCAGCAGCGCCACAGTTGCCGGTTGGTTATTGACAAAGACACGCCCTTTGCCCGCAGCGGCAATTTCGCGTTTCACGATGATCTGATTGCCTTCGGGCTCAATCCCATTTTCTTCCAGCAGAAGCGATACCCGCTTTTCATCAGCCTCAAATACTCCGCTGACCACTGCTTTTTCCGCGCCGTGACGAATCATGTCTGTAGAAGCTTTGTCGCCCAACAGCAATGAAAGCGCACCGATCAGAATGGATTTGCCTGCGCCCGTTTCGCCCGTAAGCAAATTCAACCCCGGCGCAAAATCGACTGCCAGGCTATCAATTACGGCGTAATTTTCGACGCGCAACTCCAGCAGCACCGGCGAAAACCTCAGAAGGAATTGAGCGCAGTCTAACAGAGATTGAAGGCGGATGATGACGCAAAACTTAGAATGTTATTCATCAACGTAAATTCAGCGGTTTGGGGTGAGCGATTATAGGGGGAAACGTTGCACTGAGCGGCAGAGTTCAACCGTGTTTGTCATGATTTAATTTCCCGCCTCCGGGACAGATGTGACCATACCCGAGGGCAAATCTTCCAAGTTGGTTCGGGTGTCACTTTTATAGCGTAAAATGGATTTCCTTGGCCGTACTGAATGTCGCCTCAAAACCAATTTACTATTAATGGTCTTCACCTGGGTTCTGCGCTCTTTCTGATCGCCGGGCCATGCGTGATTGAAAGTGAAGGCCATGCGCTGAAGATGGCTGGAGCTATCAGCGCTGTCGCGCAAAAGCTGAACATTCCTTATGTGTTCAAAGCTTCCTATGACAAGGCGAACCGAACCTCATTGCAGAGCTTTCGCGGGCCGGGACTGGAAGAGGGCCTGCGCATCCTGGAAAAAGTAAAAGCGGAGACAGGCGTTCCTGTCCTTACTGACGTGCATGAAGCCGTGGACATGCCTGCCGTATCGAGTGCGGTAGATGTAGTCCAGATCCCCGCTTTTCTGTGTCGCCAGACAGACCTGCTGGTAGCTGCGGCCAAACATGCCAAGGCCATTAACATCAAGAAAGGTCAGTTCGTCTCCCCCTGGGATATGAAGCATGCGGTGGAAAAGGTGCGCGAATCCGGCAATAACAATATTTTTCTTACTGAGCGCGGCAGCTCGTTTGGCTACAACAATCTCGTGGTGGATATGCGGTCGCTGGCCATTATGCGCCAGTTCGCTCCGGTAGTGTTTGACGCCACGCACTCCGTCCAACTGCCTTCAGCAGGCGCAGGAGGAAAAGCGATTTCCGGCGGACAGCCGGAATTTATTCCTTTGCTCTCTCGCGCGGCTGTGGCAGCCGGCGTGGATGGAATCTTTATGGAAGTACATGACAATCCGGCCGAAGCCAAATCTGATGGTGCAAACGCGCTTCCGCTGAGCAGCCTGGAAGCAGTGTTAACGGAACTGCTGGCGATCCGGGCCGCATTGAAGCCGTAAAGAGAAAGCCTAACGCAAGAAGCACAAAGCAAGGCGACTGCGAACACGGAACAGCCCTTGATGCCGATACTAGAGCAGCACAATGCTGATCCCTTTATTGTTTTTGCCCAGGTCATGATCGCGCTTCCACTCAGGATAGCGTTTCAGTAACTCCCAGGTCTTTTCGTCAGAGATGCGCCAGTTTTCTCCGGGCAGAAACGAACGAATGCTACCTGATCCGGCAAGGCGCTGAAGCTCCTTTTGCAACTCAATTCTCAGTGCACCACCTACGCCGCTGGAGCCGTATCCATGGATCAGCTTTACTGCCACGTAACCCTGATTGCAGGCTGCATGAAGTTCATGCTGCATTTGCAGCCGTGCTTCTTCAACTGTGGGCATGCCATCTTCCAGGTCGATGATCTTAATCGGCATGGGTTTTCGCGACATGGAATAAGTTTAAGGTGAAACGGGCGGAGGAACCTACAACTTACGGCAATCGCACAGAGCAGCCCAACTTTGCCATCACCAACACAGCGATGGATCTGCCCAGATCATTTAATATGAATATTCAAATGGGATCGAACTGATTATGAGCATGAAACAGATTGCTGATTGGGCTTTGAATACTGTCACGCAGCGAGGCGCAGGCTACGCCGATGTTCGTATTGTGGACCATCGCCAACGTTCGTTGGCCACCAAAAATGGCAAGGTCGGCCACGCCGCGAGCGCGGAAACTCTGGGCATTGGCATTCGTGTGCTGGTCAATGATGCATGGGGCTTTGCCTCCACTGACGATCTTCACCGTGAAGCTGTGGAAAGAACTGCTGCCCATGCTGTAGAAATTGCCAAAGCGTCTGCGCGGGTAAAAGAAGAGCCGGTGCGGCTGGCGCCGGAGCCGGCGGTCAAGATTGAATGGTCGAGCCCCTACAAGATCGATCCGTTTACCACTTCTATTGAGCAGAATTTTGATCTGCTCACACGGATTGATGCCGAGTTGCTGGCCGTAAAAGGCGTGACCCTTGCCGAAAGCAGCATGCATGTGGGCCGCTATGAGCAATGGTTTTACAACACCGACGGCTCTGATATTCACCAGACGCGCGTGATTACCGGCGCTGGTTTTTGTGCGCTGGCTTTTCAAGGTACGGAAATCATGAAGCGTTCTTATCCCAATTCTTTTGGCGGTCAGCACCAGAATAGAGGTTATGAGCTTATCGACGAATTGAACTTGCTGGAGAATGCGCGGCGCATTGGAGAAGAAGCGGTCGCCTTGCACAAAGCGGAGCGTTGTCCGGAAGGCAGAATGAATCTGGTGCTGGATTCATCGCAGCTCGGTTTGCAGATACATGAATCGGTTGGTCATCCCATTGAACTTGACCGCGTGCTGGGCATGGAAGCCAATTTTGCCGGCACATCATTTCTTACGCTGGAAAAGCTGCGCACACTTCGATACGGCAGCGACTTGGTAAATGTGGTTGCCGACGCGACAGAACAGCATGGGCCCGGCCTGGGCACGTTTGCTTATGACGATGAGGGTGTCCAGGCGCAGTGCACGCCAATCATCACTAACGGCCTATTTACCGGATATATCTCTTCGCGCGAGACCGCGCACACCATCGCAGAAAACCGGTCCAATGGCACCATGCGGGCCGAAGGCTGGAACCGAATTCCGTTGGTGCGTATGACCAACATCAGCATTCTACCCGGCGAAAAGCCGCTGACTTTTGATCAACTGATTGCCGGGACGGATGACGGCATTTATATGCAGACGAATCGCTCCTGGTCCATCGATGACAAACGATACAACTTTCAATTTGGCTGTGAGATTGGATGGGAAATCAAAGGCGGCAAGTTGGGCCGGATGTTTAAAAACCCATCATATTCAGGGATAACAACAGAGTTCTGGAACTCAATGGACGCCATCTGCTCACGCGACCAATGGACGCTCTGGGGTACACCCAACTGCGGCAAAGGCCAGCCCATGCAAACCATGGGAACGGGGCATGGCGCGTCTCCAGCACGATTCAGGAATGTGAAGATTGGCACAGCGTACAAGGGGAATTAGTGGCAGCAATTAGCAATTGGCAAATGGCAATTAGCCAAACCGCACAATCGAGAGACCATGAAAGATTTCCGTGAGTTGAAAGTTTGGGAAAAGGCACATCAGTTGACCTTGCAAGCCTATCGGATTACGGAGGCTTTCCCAAAGCATGAGTTATTTGGGTTGGCCAGTCAGATACGGCGATGCTGTTCTTCAATTCCCGCCAACATCGCCGAAGGCTGTGGCCGTTTAGGCAATTCTGAATTGCACCGCTTTCTGCAAATCGCTTGTGGATCTGCCAGCGAGTTGGAATATCACTTCCTGCTTGCTCGAGATTTGGGCTACCTCTCACATGCGGACCACTTGAACGCTGACAAACAGCTTCTTGAAGTGAAGCGGATGCTGGTTGCGCTGACCCGAAAAGTCGGATCGGAACGTAAGCCGAAATAGGTTTTGGCTAATTGCCAATTGCTATTTGCTAATTGCTGGAGTTCAAATGCTTGATAAGAACCATGCCGAACACATCTTCGAGAAGATAAAGAAGTTCTCTTCGGTCGAAGAAGTTGAAGTCATATTTTCCTCCACTGACTTTTCCCTGACGCGCTTTGCCAACAATACCATCCATCAGAACGTGGCCGAGGTGAACGAGTCAGCTTCCATCCGTGTTGCATTTGATGGCAAAACTGCTCGCGCAACCACAAACCGATTTGATGATGATAGCCTGAAGCGCGCTGTTCAGTCGGCTGAGAGCATCGCCAAAGTGCAAGAGCCCGACCCGGACTTCCTGCCCATGGCAAAAGCAAGTGAAAGTAAAAGCGCTGAAGGCCCGTCCCGCTGGTTTGATCAGACCGCCGCCATCACGCCAACTGACCGCGCTGAGGGCGTTGGCAAAATTGTGGCGGCAGCCAAGAAGAACAAACTGGTTACTGCAGGCATTTATTCCAGTTCGCAGACAGCGGATGCAGTTATCAACTCAAATGGCTTGAGCGTTTTCCATCGCCAGACATCGGCAGAGGTTTCCATCACCATGCTGGCCGATAGTTCCTCAGGATGGCAAAAATCCAATTCGCCGGATGTAAGGAATATTGATCCCTTGCGGCTGGGTGAAATTGCCGCACAGAAGGCGCGTGATTCACGCAGCCCGGAAGAACTACCGTCTGGGAAATATACAGTAATTCTGGAGCCGGCAGCAGTCCTTGATCTGGTTGGCTTCATGTTCTGGGACTTTGGGGGCATGGCAATTCTGGACCAGCGGTCATTCTTAAATAATCGGATTGGCACAAAACTTTTTGGCGAAAATATCACCATCATGGATGATGCCGCACATCCGCTTCAGTCCAATGCTCCCTTTGACGGCGAAGGCGTGGCGCGCCGCCGGGTGAATCTGGTTGAGAAGGGTGTGATCCGCAATATTGTGTATGCACGCGGCACAGCGGAGAAGATGCGCAAATCGGAGTACAAAAATAAGGTCGGCGAAATTCAGGTTACTGGACACGGTTTTCCGCTGCCCAATGAAATGGGTGAAGCGCCCACAAATATCGTCTTCATCACTCCCGGTGGGGAACAAACCGTTGAGCAAATGATTGCCGGGACCGAACGTGGAATTTTAATCACGCGGCTGTGGTACATCCGCGAAGTGGATCCCTATGAAAAAATCCTCACCGGCATGACGCGCGACGGCACATTCCTGGTCGAGAATGGCAAAGTAAAACACGGATTGCTGAATTTCCGGTTCAATCAGAGTCTGATTGAGCTCCTGAATAACGTAGAAGCAATGGGCAAAGCTGTGCGCGCAAGCGGGGAAGAATCGTTCGATATGGTGGTCCCGGCGATGAAAATTTGCGGCTTTAATTTCACTGAGGTAACAAAATTTTAAGGTTGGTATTCGGCCATCTCTTCTGGCGTATGTCCTTTGGTGCGCCGCGAATACCAAAGTAATCTTGGGGTGTTTTCAGGGGCGGTGTACTCTCCCCAAAGAGGTGCAGGAGTGAATGAAGCCAAGGCTCCCGTGGCTGGTTTAGGGCCCGCAGATACAAGAAGCTCAGTCCGTTTCCCACTCAGACTGCCTATCACCGTCCGTACAGCGGACGCGCATGAATACTTCGCAGAAACCGCTGATATCTCCGCCGGCGGCGTGCTGTTCCATACCAAGAGCGTTTTCGACGTGGGCACAGTAATCCATTTTCGCATCGTGCTTCCAGCATCCGTGCTGGGCACAGACACTGACGTACAGGTCAATTGCACGGGACGAGTGGTACGTTCACTTGAGGAAAAGGGTAAAAAAGCAGTGGCTGCGGTTATCGATGAGTACTGCTTTGAGCGGATCCTCTGCGGCACCCTGGCAACAAGCTGCTAGTGAGAACAACAACAGGCAGGCGCAACGGGTGGAACTGCGCTCGCTGGGATTTCCTGATCTTAATTTAAAGTGATTGCGCGGCTTACTGGGCCGCCTTTTCTTTTGGATAGAATGGCTGCCGAAAGCCTTGCTGTTGACGGCTGCCAACGCCATTCGGACTTCGGACCTTCCACGCAACTTTAATCTGCCTATGCCTGTATAATGAGTGCGTCCCAACCTGTGCCGGAGAGATGGCCGAGTGGCTGAAGGCGCACGCTTGGAAAGCGTGTTTAGGGGAAACTCTAACGTGGGTTCGAATCCCACTCTCTCCGCCAGCACCTTTATTTGCATATAGTTACGAGCATGTGATACCGTAAGTGATACCACAATTAAAGAGCAGGGGTATCACATTGAACAAGGATTGCAACCTCACTAAGAGGGTGCGAACTGCCAAAGGGATGAGGTATTGCCCGGTCGTTCTCTCCGCAAATGGGCGGGTTAAACCCGACTTGGTTCTTGTTGACGGCAAAGAAGAGCGGCACGCTGAGGGCTCCTACTACCTGGAATGGCGCGACGCTGGAAAGCGGGTGCGCATCTCTGTCGGGAGGGATGCTCAGGACGCAGCGACCAAAAGGCTTCGCAAAGAAGCCGAGCTCAACGCTCGGAACAATGGTCTAACTGTCGCGACCTCGCACAAGGCAGTTGAAGGCACACCGCTCACCGGGGCGATTGACGAATACCTGCACGAAATCAAGCTGACGAAGAAACCAAAGACGCTGGCGGCTTACAGCGTGGCTCTCGAATACTTCCGTGAATCCTGCCACAGAATGCGCGTGCAGGACGTGACGCGTAAAGACATGCTGATGTTCGCCGCCTTCCTGCGGGATGAGAAAGAGCAGTCACCGAGAAGCTGCTGGAACAAGTTCGCCAACGTAATGTCGTTCTTGAAAGCTCAGGGCGTGCGCGGACTCATGAAGAAAAACGACTGGCCCCGCTTCGTTGAAACCGAGCCGGAGATATATGAGAAAGAGGAGCTGGATAAGCTGTTCAAGGTTTGTGACGCTGAAGAGCGTCTCTGGTATGAGTTCTTTTTGATGACCGGCTTCAGAGAGCAGGAAGTGATGTACTGCACGTGGACTGACATTCGATTCGATCGCTCGACCGTCACCGTTCGACACAAGCCTGAGTACGGCTGGACTCCGAAGGCCTACAAGGAACGCGAGGTCCCTATCCCGGCCAGACTCTCGGCTGCTCTCAGGAAGGCAAAGAAGAATGTCGGTGACTGCCCACTTGTTTTCCCAACTGCAGGCTGCAACCCGAAACTCGACTTTCTGGATCGCCTAAAGACGGTAGCAAAGAGGGCCGGCTTCAGGAACCGGGAGGATTTCTACCTGCACAAGTTCCGCGCGACGTTTGCAACGTGGTCGTTATGGGCGGGCGTCGATCTCAGGACAGTTCAGCAGTGGCTTGGTCATTCTGACATGGAGAGCACCATGCGCTATTTGAAGCCATCGCGGTCTCAGCATGTCCGCGACAAAGTCAATGAGATCTTCGCGTAGGGTGAGCTCTCGTTGTCAGCTACTGCTCGCGCAGCCAGGCGGCAATGGAGTGAGGGTCAAAGCGAACGCACGTACCGACCTTGAATGAAGGGATGCGGCCCGCTGCGGCGTGTTTGAAGATGGTGATACGGCTGACTGACAAGAGCTCTGCGAGCTCGTTAGCGTTAAGCGCGTGACCGGTGTTCTCGATCTGGTCCGCGAGTGAAGTGAACGTTGGCATAACAGATGCATTGAGCGTGTTTCCTTCCCGACTGGGGTTATTGGTTTGAGTTTGCCTGCCTGACTGAATGCTTGGCCCTTCATCGATCCACCTATTTCCGTACGCCTTCTAAGGTATGAAAGAACGATAAAGGCGTTTATCCACGATGAAAGCAGAATATTCTGGGATAGCCAGGAGTATATGAATACCGGACCTCGCAACTGTTTCCAGTGTGACTCAAAATGGGGGCCGAGCCAAAGCCCAGCCGCTGCTCACTGAATCTGCCGGGTCTGCTATCTTCCTCCCGCCTGAGCACTGGAATGCGGGAATTGCTAAGCGGCTAGGGTTCGCTCGAGCATCGGCGACTTCGCAACCGGTGCATTGCTTCGAAAGCGGCATGCTTGTCACGTTCTGACGGGGCTGGATCCCTGCCGTAGCTTTGGAAGGCTTAGTGCCCGCTGGCTGGAAAGGCATTTGCACAAGGGGCGGGTCGCTAAACCCTTTTGTCACTTCGGCCGGTGGTACCACAACCCGCGAAGTAAAGGCATTTAAACTGCGGTCGGCCTTGATGTTAGAGATCGTTCCCTTCTTTCGATCTCGTAGCAGTCCAGTGTGAAAAGGTCGCTTCATTGCATTCCCCTAAGTTGTTGAAAGAGGGGATCCAAAAACGGCGTTCCTAATGGTGCGAAAACCTGTGGGTTTACACACAGACAGCAGGAAGATTCTGGATGCAATTCCTTGAGTCCGCGATTCCTGCTCCTGCCTTGGATTTCAACTCCATGATCTCCTTATTACAATGCACGCAAAGGCCTGGCACAGCCTGCTACTGAAAAACGGACGCGCATCTGTTTGTATTCTGCTCAGAATACATTGCAATTTGATGTAGCGAAAAACTCAGATCTAGCTTCTTATCTTCAGGATACTTCCACTTTGCAATATGCTCGGCCAAGCCCGGGTTCTTTAACTATCGAAGGGCTTAGACGCTCATTCTGCGCGTTGTTCGATGCTCGAGGCAATTAAGAACCCCGATATATTCCGCAGAATGCGCCGACTTGCGCCTTCGAGAGCATATCCAACCAATTCGGCCCAGTGTTCCTCTAATTGAAGGCGGTGGATTATCTACTGGCATGAGTCCTTTACCTGAATTTGCGCAGTTTCGGAATTTACGGGCGAAATAATAGCAACGGTCAAGGGTTACCGGTAAATAAAAGCCGACGCACGTAATTATCACATCCCGCATCCCTACCTGCGGAATAAGCGCTTTTGCGCACAGGTGCTCTATGGCTTATTCGCGTTCGCTAAGCTTTTTACTATTTTCTGTCATGCTGGCCGGCGCGGCTGGTTGTGGAGGAATCGGCGCGCCTTCAACTTCCGCCGCAAATTCTACTCCCACGCCCACACCTGCTGTGACCGGGCCGGCTGGCGCTTCGGCACCAGTATTTGCATTTTGGTATTCGCTTTGGAATCCGCAGATCACACCTGGTGCGATCAAACCGGCGAACGTCGTCATCGGACTGGATCCTTCTAAAGTGGCTACTGCCCACGCGCTCGGCAAACGAGTATTGCAATACCAGACGTATTACCAATCGCAGCCAGGCACATTGTTGTTGAATAGCACAGGAGATCTGGCTAATGTCGGGTTCGAAATCAACCAGCAGTTTGTGGTCAATATTTTCAATAACCCGATAAATAGCTATGTGTTGTGTCCTAATAGTGTTCTGCTCCATCAACGGGTACATCAATACGTTCAGCAGTCCTTTAACTCGGGATATGACGGCGTGTTTGTAGACAATACTTTTTTTGACCCGCCAGCACACCTCGTCTGCGATGGAACGCATGCGCACCTCGATCCTACAGCCGAAGGGGGGCGGGCGTATCTCACATTAATGTCTGAAGTCCGCCAGATGATCAAGTCGCACAACCCAAAAGCCATTCTTATGGTGAACCCCGGCAATCCCGCATGGCTCGATCGTATCGCTACTGGCAGTCCGACATTATGGGATCTCTCAGATTATGTCTTGTGGGAAGGCTGGGGTTACACAGCCAGCGCCCAGCATGACCAATGGAACGACTATGTCTCGGCAAGTTATACGATGATTAGTTCACATCCCGACAGAGTTCCTCAGTTGGTTGCTCTCTCTTACGTCAAGAGCGTGACCGAAGCCCGTTTTGCCTTTGCCGCCGCGCGTTTTTTTGGGCTCCATTGGACAGGCAACATCAATAACAGCTTTGGCAATTATCTCAACAGCATTCCCTTCGGACTGGGCGAGCCAATCGAAGCATTGCCGGCTCAGGCACCTGTGCTCCATCGTGCGTTCGAACATGGTGAGGTCTTCGTGAATATAAGTGACACAACGCAATCCGTAAGCGTTCCAGCCGGAACTCTCTACTTCGGAGAAACCAACCCCCAGACGGTGGCGGCTCCCACTACCCTAGACCTCCAGCCCAGAGTGGCGGCGATTGTTCTATTTTGAGCAAAAGGACCTCGATGTGCACATTCAAAGAGGCTCCAAGGTGGGCGGACATTGGGAATTTCAGAGCCTCACTTGGCATGCTTTGAAACTCACTGTTCGCGCATCAGCGCGCAAACTCACCGAGATGTTACCGTCGACCTATCTTTCTCGAATCCCTGCACTGCAAGGGATTGCTACGCCAGCTTTTGAGGTGACGTGACGATACCAATCCTGAAACACAATTACGTTCCAGAGCAGATACTGCCAATTGCGCCGACCCGAAAGGTGTTCCTTCCACTTTTGCCGAATGGCTTCAACATTTAGAAGGTCGTGTTGCTTCAGAGTCTCTTGTGATAGCAGATCTTCCGCCCAATGCCGCAGCGGTCCCCGAAGCCAGTGCTCAATCGGCACGCCAAATCCCATCTTGGGACGCTCGACAAGTTCTTGCGGAACATACCTGTAGAGGACCTGACGGAGAATCCACTTGCTAATGCCGCCCCGGATCTTCATGCCTAGAGGGATGCGCCACGCCAACTCTATCACTCTATGATCCAATATGGGCACACGCGCTTCCAGGCTCACCGCCATGCTGGCCCGATCCAATTTTGTCAAGATATCATCGGGCAAGTAAGTCTGCAGGTCTGCAAGCATCATCTGGTCTTCAAATGCAGCTAAGCCTGCTGCTCCGGCTATGACTTGTTTCACCGTGTCGTGCTCTAGGGAGCCGGGCACGAAGTGGGCCGGGTCCTCACATTGCGACAGAGCCCTCAAGTAAATTGAACCTGCCCCCTCCGCATTAAGATATCCCGCAAGCTTGTACGCTTTATCGCCTATCCCTGCCCAGCGCTTCTTTTCGGGAAGCACAGGTCGGATGCAGCTGTACATTGCATCGAAGACAGCCGGCGATAACGTCCGGATTGTTGCTGCAGCCACACGACGCGCGCTCTTCGGAACCCGGTATATCCTCTTAGCAAACAGATAGCGATTGTAGCCTCCAAACAGCTCATCCCCACCGTCACCGGAGAGGCTTACTGTCACGCTGCGGCGGGCCAGCTTTGATACCAAGTACGTTGGTATTTGTGATGAATCCGCAAAAGGCTCGTCATAGATCGTCGGCAGCAGCGGCACTACTTCCATCGCTTGCTGCGGAGTTATATACAATTCCGTGTGATCGGTTCCCAGATGATGCGCCAGCTTTTTTGCGTAGATAGCCTCGTTAAAATCGGCTTCATTGAAGCCAATCGTAAAGGTCTTCACCGGACGGTTGCTCTGCGCCTGCATTAACGCCACGACGGCGCTGGAGTCGATGCCGCCGGAAAGAAATGCGCCTAGAGGCACGTCGGCAATCATGCGCAGTTTAACTGCCGAAATCAGAGTGCGATGCAATTCTTCGACGGTCTCAACATCACTCCCCGTTGCAGGGGTTTTTATTCCGAGTGCAGCCACGGCCGCTGGTGACCAATAGCGCTTTATCTGCGGGGCCAACCCTACAGAATCGATCGTAAGTATGCAGCCAGGCGCTAATTTGTTGAGGCCTTCATATATGCAGTGTGGGGCTGGGATGTAGCCATGACGCATATACATTGCCAAAACGTCACGATCAATAGCACGGGAAAAATTGGGGAATTCGCAAATCGCCTTTAGCTCGGATGCAAAGACAAAATCGCCACTTGCGTGTCCGTAATATAGGGGCTTAATACCTACACGATCCCGCACAAGCGAAAGCTTTTGCTCTCGACAGTCCCACAATGCAAAGGCGAACATTCCAATAAAGCGGTTTACTGCCGCGTCAAGGCCCCAACGTTCAATCGCTTCTAACATTACTTCTGTATCGGAATGCCCATGCCAAACCCTCTTTCCCAGTTCAGCTCTGATTTCGTGAAAGTTGTAGACTTCGCCATTGAAGACCATGACAAAACGGCCCGAGGCTGACGTCATCGGCTGGTGTCCCGCAGCCGAGAGATCAAGAATGGCCAGACGGCGATGCACGAGTCCTACACCCATTGCCGAGTTTAAAAAGTATCCTGAATCATCGGGTCCGCGGTGGGCAATGGAATGTCCCATCCGCTGTAGCACATCCCGCGGATCTTGGTCTCGTTTTGTCCTGCGCCAGAACCCGGCAATTCCACACATCAGCTCTTAATCCTAGACTTCGAATTATGAATCACGCTCTTCCTACCAGTCTCTTCCATGTCGGTGTAGGTTTCTGCTGCACCACCCGCCTATAAAGATCTTCGTGCGCCTGTACCATCTTTTCCAATGAAAATGCCTCTTCCACTTTGCGCCGTGAATTTTGTGACCACCGCCGCAGGCGCTCGGGATTTCTGGCCAATTCCAGTGCGGCACGCGCCATCGTCTCCGGTGCGTGCGCAGGCACGAGAATTCCATTCACGCCTTCTTCTACTGCCTCCGGGTTCCCCCCCACGTGGGTCGAAATCACTGGAAGGCCAGTGGCCATCGCCTCCAACAACACATTGGAAAATCCCTCCGTCTCTGACGTGCAGAGGTAAATGTCCATCGCAGCAAAAGCCAACTCCGGCGTTGTTGTTCCCGGCACAATCGTTGTGAACGGCCCCAATCCCGCCTCTGCAATTGCCCCGCGGACTGCAGACATCTGGCCCCGGTCTTCTCCTACCAATAGAAAACGGGCTTGTGGCATGGAGCCATGGATGAGAGACGCCGCCCGCACGAAATCCAGGTGCCGCTTGTACGCAGTGAAGTTTGCCACGATGCCGAAAACTAAATGATCCTGGTTCCACCCAAATTGCGCCCGCACCTCCGGCCGGCGTGCCGGTGAAAACCTCTGCGCATCCACTCCGTTGTAGATTACCTGCGTGCGAGACTCTGGCACCCCATCCAGTTTCACAACCTCCTCTATGATCGCTCGGCTGTTTCCTAAGACGAAGTCGGATGCACGCGTCGCCATCTTGTCCGCGACCGCTCCCAATCGGCTGTTCGGACGGTAGCAATCAACTAACGACCTCCGGCTGGCGATCACAGGAGGAAATATCTTCAACGCTCGTCCCACTCCCGCGTAAATCACACAGGCTGGTAAATAGGCGTGCACCACGTCAGGACGGATTTCATGAAGGTGCGAACTCAAGCGGCCTAAGGCGCGTGCCGCATGATATCCACGTGGCACCATGCCTCTGCCTCCGATAGGAACCACACCTAGATTCCGCACGTACTTGCGAAACCCATTCAAGCGCTCGATGCCTTTTTCAGTTTCCAGCACCAGCCAGGGCTCAAACTGTTCGCGGTCGATTCTGTGAATCAGTTCCAGCACCTGACCTTCAGCGCCCCCATAGGCCAGCGATCCAATTATGTAGCAAACTTTGATCTTCATTGCGCCGGTACCGTCCGCACTTTTTTCAATGGCATAGGAACTAGACCCAGTCTGAGGTAAATCGCAGAAACGGCAACTGTAAAGAGCATACCGCCAGCCAACAGCGCCGCAAGTCCGTCAAAAATCTGTCGAAAAGCCCATAGCGCAGCCCCTGCCGGAATGCAGATCAGCAGCGGCCACACCATATCCGCCAAAAGCCTCCCGACTAGCAGTCCGGGTATAAGCTTATTCGCAAATCGGCACACCAATATCGCTGTACAAACGTAAACCAGTGATGTACTCAAGCTTATTCCGACCGGCCCTAGCCATTGCATAAATAAATAATCAAGAGCTCCATTTATAATAAGGGCCACAGCGCCCACTTTGACCATGAAATGGTTCTGCCGCATCGCATTCAACATTCTGACCGGAACTATTCCCACCGCAAAGGGCAACAGACCCAACGTATATCCAACCCAGATCCTTGATACTTGCTGAGTCGAGTTACTATTAAATCGTCCATGCTGGAAGAGCACGCGCACTGCCGTTCCCCCTAGCACAAAGATTACTGTTGCCACTGGAACCGCCAATATGGCAATGCCACGAATGCTGTCGCGTACGCTTGTCTTCAACGCTTCGTGGTCGCCTTCTGCAGCAAGCCTTGATAGCTCGGGCAGCAGTACCCACGAAGCCGACATTACTACGACTTGGTTTACTACGGTATTCAGATTCGCAGCAAAGTTCAATGCTGCCGCGCTACCTGATTGCAGTAGACCGGCCATAAACTGGTCTACGGAAAGGTTCACTACGCCAAAGCTGGAGATGACCAGCAGCGGTGCTTGTTCTCGTAGCAGTCGCTTTACTTCCGGTGTCCACCAGCGGATTTGCCTGCCCAGCCGGTTCGCGCTCAGAGCAGGAACCGCCACGCCACTTGCCTGAACAAACGTTCCGGCAATCAGCCCAATCGCCAAGATCTTCACTCCAGCGCTGGGAAATAACAAAAGGGCAGCGACCGATATGAAGGTTGAAATAGCCGGAGCGCCTGCCACCATTGCATATCTTCTACGCGACAGCAGCTCCGCTGAACAGTAAGCATAAACAGCATTCAACGGCAGCAACGCCGCGCACCAGCGCAGCAGCCCGGCCGCTAGCATCTGCTTGCCGGCATTGAATCCAGGTGCTACTACTGCCATTGTCGCTTGGGAGAACATCGCTAGAAGCACTGCCGCAATGGTGGTTATGGCCGTAAATAGCAGGAGTCCAGCCCGGAACGTGTTTGAGCGTTCGTCCTTGCTTTTCAACTCCGCGGTTGCCAGCGCCGGCACAAGCGAGATCGCAAATCCTCCCGTCAGCAAAGATGCAAGTAAATTAGGTAGCAGAACGGCTAGTGCAAAAGCATCCATTTCCCCGCTGGTGCCAAAGTAATGCGCCACGACGAGAGACTTACCGAACGAGAAGCCATACGCCAAGAAGGAGAACGTCCCGAACCTCAACGACGAGTTCAGTGTGCTTGGCCTTGTGGTTGCTACCTCTATCCGCTTTCCCGTTGCTACGTTGCTACGAATCATTATTGCTATGTCTTTCAGGCACTAAACATCCACATTGAATGTAAGCTGCAAGTCATTGTCCCACAATTGGGAAAAAACCTAAGGACAGGTGGGTTCCTAAGCCCTTCGCGCCTTAGACAAATGCTATTTCGCGGCAGCAATTTCCTGTACCACAGCAGACCATCCGGTCGGCACATGTTCCGGAAGCGGCAGATGCAAGCTCTGGCAAGCACTTTCGACAGAAAGGACATCACGGCTGAGCTGTACTAGAATGCCGTCCGGGGAGAACGCTGCCAGAGGCCAGCGGAATTTTGCAAAAGCCCCCCTGACGATAGGAATCCTCATCGGAACCAAGCCAAGAAAAGCTGAGCCAACGAAGTCCAGTGTGGCCGGGTTTTCGCCAGCAAGAAGCAAGTTCAGGTCGAATGGCTCAGGAGCAAGCGGTCCGTTCCCCTGTCCTGCAATGATTCCGTCGCAAATGTGCAGCACCATCCGCTGAGGAGAATCGGACATGGTTCCATCGGTTCTTCCATAAATAAGTATGCGGTTCAAATCCAGACTCATGCGCCAAACCGTGTCATTACCAGACCAAGATCCCTCTATGCCCGTCTCGTCGCCTGCAATAGAAAGCCATTTTGTCAGCGGCCGTAATAGTGGAGCAACCAACCTGGCCCTTGAGCCGTCAGGTGAAGCGTTCTGAAAATCATAAAGCCGCTCAATGAACTCCTTTACGCGACTCTTCCCCGGATAGCAATCACCCGATCCTTCCGAGCCGCCAATGCGATGATGCGGCAGATACTCTTTATTACCGTTGATCCCCACTAAATTTTTCAGCGCGTTTGTAATTCCTGCTTTTTTGTGCATCTTGAGCTTGGGCAGGTTGACCACCACATCTGCCTCTAGAACGTCTTTGGTGATGAGATATTGATGCTTACCCGGCGAGTGTGTGCTGGCCAGCAACTTGGGGTCATAACACGTCACTCGAAACCTGGGCTCGTCGGTCGTCACCGATTCCAACAGGCTATCACTCCCGAGGTCGAAGAGGGCATACTGTTGCACGTCCACTTTATGCTCAGTTGCAACCCTGATTCCGCGCTCAAAAGTGGCGGTGGTACGACGGAAATCGCGAATTCCAGTGAAACGTGGCTCTTCCGCAGCCAAGCTGTTTCCCCATGATTCCAACCCAGTTCGATGAAGCAAGTGTTCGAAATTGCAGCTCTGAATGGGTGCGTCTCCCACGTGAACTTCGGAAAGGTTTGTCAACAGTAGTTCTGAAATCACAGCGCGCACGAGCGAGGGGTGGGTAATTACCGCGTTAAATGCCCAGGGTCCGTTGTTCTGGTGCAGCACCAGATTTGGCTTAACGAGTACCCGCGCACCCGCAGGAATGATTTTTGCAAACGTTCCCGTACCCGCGGTTCCCCAGCCCAGTTGTTCGGCCAAAGATCGCAAGGCCGAAATCATCTCTGGCACATTGTCATAGGCTGAGTTTTGAGCTTTGTGGACAGCCGCCATGTTCTTGATCAGAAAGTCAGACGTCATCGGGTTTGTCCCTGAATGATCGGCGAAGCGTGGCTGAGAACTGGCCGCCACTTGTTGGCTTTTGTCCTGGGAATCGAATCGGATAGCTTAATTGTCACGCGCAAGCCAGGCAGGTTTTTCTCGATTGTATTCAAAATGGACTTATGGCACTCTTTTGAAAATTCCGAGCTCGGAACGATTTTCACTTCAACTCCAAAATCCCGATCTTGGACAACCATGAAATCGCGAACGGGAAAGTCTTTAAACAGATGAGGAAACTGAATGCCATGAATAAAGCTTCCATTCGGAAGCCATATTCTTTCCGCTGTTCTTCCCACAACTGACCGCAGGCGGAATACCGGATGTCCCGGCTTGGCACCCCCCGGAAATAATCCTACATCGCCAATTCGATAACGGATCATGGGCATCCCGTCCGCGTGTAGCTTGGTGACCAAAATCGAAGATTCTAAGTCCGATGTTTCCGGTTCGATCAGAAGGTTCGGCCAGTCTACTGTGAAGTCTTTGGAATGCGGGATATCGAGTTGAAATCCCATCATTCCGGCATCACGGCTTCCGTATCTCTCATGGATGGGCTTTCGGAAGACTTTTTCAGCAACTTCACGCTGAACGTCATACAGCTTCTCCGCACCTGTCACAATGCATGTGCGCGGATAGCTTGGCTTCAGCTTGTGTTCGTTAAGATACTCTGCAAAGGCAGCAAGCGCGCTGGCGTAAGCGACGATGCAATCAGGTTTGTATCGCTCCATTTCGCTGTGGTATCTGGCAAGCACATCGGGACCGAGACGGAAGCAGTCAAACCATCTTTCATTATTGAGAAAAGAATAAAGGACCTGCTTCGATGACATCTTCTTCACCGGATCGAGGTGGTGACCCCAAAGATAGGCGATTCTTGATCCAGGTACGATACCAAGTTGGCGCATGAAGTATTCACGAGCGGTCGAGTGCCAGATCTCTTCTTCTGGACCGACCCAGATCTTTGTCGGCTCGCCGGTGCTTCCGCCGCTGGAATCGGGCCGCAGGATCTGTTTGTCAATTGCTGTCGAAATCATTGCATCCTTTGCCTCAAGAACGTCATGGCGTTCGAGCACTGGCAATTTATTAAAGTCGCTGAAGTCAAAATTTGAAGTAGGATCGAAACCGTGATGACTAAACAGGTCTCGATAATAGGGGGAATTTTCGCCCGCATCTTGCAACACTAACTTTAATCGCTCCAGCAGCCATTCCTTCTTGTGGTCGTCTGGCCAAGAGAAAGCCTCAGATCTAAAGGCGATCGCATGAGCACCGGCGGCAGCCACGGCCCGCCGAGACGGACGGAGCCGCTGCTGAAACCGAAGGATCGGCCAGGCAATTCGCTTGGATATGAGGTCATGCAGCATCCGTAAATTCCTAGTATAGTTGTCTCTCCCGACGAGACATACAGGTGAAAGCTCCTAACACCAGCTTAAGCCCCTTCTACGCATGTTGCACAGGATTTCGCCAGATGCATGCGTTAAAATACCCTCTATGCCTCCCATTTGGTCGAAAAACCTCATAACTATCATGTTGCAACTGGTGGCTGGAGTTGTTCTTTGCTTATGCCCGGCCGAGTTTTTTGCGCAGAGTCCGGGAACCTCCACGAGCTTTTCTTTTTGGTATGAAGAATGGCAGTCCGGAGTAACAATCAGCAAATTACAGGCAGCGAACGTCATCATTGGAGCTCCGTCCAGCGCCGTACCCGAAATTCATAAAAACGGGAAACACGCTCTCCAGTACGTCACCTACTACCAAAGCCACTATAAATCCGCTTTTTTGAAGGATAGCTCTGATCTGGCGGACGTCGGATTCCAGGTAAACGGCCAGGTCGAAAAGAGCGTGTTTGGAGGTCAGGATAATTACGTTCTGTGTCCCAACAGCGTAGAACTGAAGGCAAGAGTGTTGCGATATCTGGAGGGCTCGCTGAAACAAGGGTTTGACGGCTATTTCGTTGATAATACGTTCCTCGATCCGCCAGCCCATCTGGCATGCGGCGCTGCCCATCCACATATCAAATCCGGAGCTCTGGGAGGCCGCGCGTATTTGGATCTCATTGCTGCCGTGCACCAGAAGATGAAGCAGCAGAACCCCTCCGCGATACTGATCACTAACCCGGGGGCTCCAGGATGGAGCGACAAGCTTGCTGCTGGGTCGCCGTCACTCTGGGATGTTTCTGATTATGTCCTATGGGAGAGCTACGGATACAGCTCCGAGGCTGGGCCAAACCATGACCGGTGGAAGCAAACGATCGAACAGAGCTTCATTTACGCTGCACAACCCGATAAGGCGCGCAGAATTCTGGCCCTTTCCTACCCGCGAAGCATCGCGGAAGCCCGGTTTGCGTTTGCCGTGGCCAGAATTTTCGGATTTCCTTGCTCGGCAAACCTTGGTGAGAAGCAGCAAGGGAAAGATGAAAAAGGTGGGCATTTTGGGATATTCACAAATGATTTGCCGGCTGATCTTGGTGCGGCGCTAGGGTCTCTTCCTGACAGGAGCAGCCCTTTGCTGCATCGGAGCTTCACCAATGGTGAGATATTTGCTAACTCCGGTACAACGACGGAGCATATCCGAGTTCATGCGGGCGCTACCATCCTATTGGGTGGTGTGCCCATCAAAGGATCCGCGTCACCAGAGCTTGAGCTGCCGCCAATGACCGCTGCCGTTGTCTTAGCCAGGCGCTGACAGCGGGCAGACCTGCCCGCAAAGCCACGCCTGTGCGGCATTTTCGCTATATTTCGTGCTTTGCTGGTCGACAACTAAGAGAGAACCACTATTGGGGGCTCCATCCAGCCCTGTTACACTTTGTGAATGCCTTCCGCCCCAGCTTCCAACAATGTCCCCGCAGTAGAACGCCTCGAGACCGTTTCCTGTAACCTCTGCGGTTCCTCTAATTATCGCGAAATATTCCGCATGCCAGACACGTTTTTCTGGAAGGACGAGTGGTTCACGGTTGTTGAATGTCAGGATTGCGGCCTTGGGTTTGTGAACCCTCGCCCAACGCAGACAGGGATCGGACGTTTCTATCCCGCGGCGTACTATCAGTGGTTCCAAAAAGAGGAAGCCTTCAATACGAACCGCTATCGGGTGGAGGGCGAATTTTTGAATAAGTTCTCTAACGCTTCGGGAAAGCGCTTGTTGCTTGACGTAGGCTGTGCCAACGGAGATTTCCCACGTTTTATGAAAAGTCAAGGCTGGGAGGTGGAAGGGGTCGAAATAGCCACTGAAAGCAGTCCGATTTACGACTTCACTGTTTACAGGCAACTTTTTCCAGAAATTCCCGTTCATGAGCCACGTTATGACGTTGTCACTGCGTGGGCTGTCCTTGAGCATCTTCACGATCCGGCGGCTTACTTCAAAAAGGCCGCAGAGGTTCTGAAGCCAGGGGGCCTTTTCATCTTTAATATCCCAAACTTTGACAGCATGACCTGCCGCGTTCTGTACCGGGAGGACGTCCCAAGGCATCTTCATTTCTTCACTCAGAGCAACGTCAGTCGCTATCTCGCTCAGAATGGCATGGAACTGCGCGATTTCGCCTGTGATGACACGGTCTACATTATTCAGCCTTACAATTGGCTTCACTACCTCTGGAAATTCAAGCGCAAGGGCAAACATTTCACTTTCAAAGACTCTCAGTTTTCTCGCGCTACCTATTTGCAGGATCATGGTCTAGCGCCCAATCTGACCAACAGCCTAAAATTCTTTGCGGCAAATCCACACATTATCTTTGATAGGCTATTCCGTCGGGTCTTTGAGAGATATCAGATTTGGAAGCGTTGCTACGGAATGGCGACCTATGTCGGAGTAAAGATTACCTCTTAGGATTTGTTTGTGCCCGCACCACGTCGCTCAGTCTTGGGCGATGAAAAGTTCAGAAATTGTCTGGTAAATGTCCAGCCAAAGAGATCAGCACAGCGATTCACGTTCAACGCGCCCCCCGCAATAGGGGAAGACGATTCATGTCAAACGCCGCACGCTCTTGCACGGCTGCCGTCAGGTGGTCATGTCAAGGCGCCCAGCAAAACTGATACTATCGGGAGCAACTCACAGGGAAATGTTGCCACTTTGATCCACATCGTACTGCATTTCGTGCTGTTTTTTCTCGGTCTTGGAATGATCAAGATCTTTCGCCCGCGACGCCAAAGTGAAACGGCAACGATTGCCTGGGCTTACATTGCGGCATATCTCGCTCGGACCGCCACCATCCTTCTGCTGCATGCGTTCTCACATGATGGCACCCTGATGTTGGATGATCGCGGATACGATGAGCAGGGGCACTATTTGGCCCACCTTTTTCCCTGGCTGAGTACAACCAACCTTGCCGACCAGCTTGGAACCAAACACGTAGCTTACCCGGTGATAGTGGGCTTTGTGTACTTCATCGGCGGGCATTCAATTCTTTCCGCAAAGTTGCTGAACGCTTTCTTTGGCGCCTTACTGTCTCCGGTAATTTATTGGCTGGCGTCGGAACTCGGCAGTGATGATCTCGGACTGCCGAGAAGGGCGGCCTGGATGGCTGCGCTCTTTCCATTTGACATTGCATGGTCGGGTCTATTGTTGCGCGACACGATCTTGGAATTTCTCTTTACCTTTCTTCTGGCCGCCACGGTCGCAACAGTGAGAAGAAGGTCCTATCGGTTCTGTGGAGTGGTCCTGGTGACTCTCTATGTAATGAATTATTTCCGTTTCTATGCCGTCTTTGTCTGGACAGGCGCCATAGTTCTGGCCGCGATAGCCGAACTCGCCCGCAGCAGAATCGGCCGGCAAGACTTGAAGAGAGCGTGGATTGGTTTCTTCAGCCTAACGGCAGCCGGAGCGGTCACATTAAATCTCTCACTGCTGTGGCTGGTCCAGCAGTTCGACTTTGTGAAGTCACTGGCCCTTCAGGTTCTGGGCCTTGGAGAGGGCGGAGACGCTAGGCCGTTGTCATTCGCCCTTAGCTTAGGCTTCGCTGCATCGTTTGCGCGGGCAGTCTTCGTGTATATCTTCGGTCCGTTTCCTTGGGTTTTTTGGGGCATCGATGAACCAGTCAATTTCATTTTCTATCCTGGAATGTATGTGATCTTCGCGCTCTTTCCCTTTTTCGCGGTCGGGTTCTGGAGTACCGTTAGAAATCTGGAGCCAATGAAGATTTTTTTGATCTCTTGTTTCGTACTGCATGGATTGATTGAGATTTACGTTTTCCAGGGCGCACCACGTCAGCGAATGATGACCGATGCTGTCTTTATACTATGTGCCGCCTTAGCATGGCCCATGCGCCATAATTTTGCCAGAACGATCCGTTTTACCTATGCGGCATTGATATTAATAGCAGTGGGTCACACGATTCTGCGGAATTTCGGTTAGCCACTCTGAATCGTCGCAAAGCTGGTGTTATTTTAATTGCAACTCATAGATCCCGATCCAGCTTGGCCCATCGGCAACTATACGCACGTCCGTTACGGATGCGTCCAAGGTAAGATTGGTAACGCCGCTATTTGGAAATCCGCCTTGCGCCAAACTAAACCAAGGTTGTCCCGGCCCAGTCCGGCCCAAGAGGGACCAGCTCTGTACGTAAACCGGCTGAATGCCGAACACCCCCCAATCCAACACCGCATGAGAGACGTGTGTCAGCGCTCCCAAAGATACCTGATAATCCAGATGAGGCCCGCCAGGATAAGCAAGCGTCCCCACATCGCCGTCTATCAAACTAAGAGCATCATAATGACTGGCGAGCGAGGCAGCGGATTCGGGAACGTTGGATCGTACACTGAAGGTACTATTTGTCGCCATCCTGTCACCAACCAACTCCACTTCATCTACACCCACGTGACTTGCGCCATCGGCGGCCACACGCAATTTGCGATAGCGGTTCCCAACGGAAACAACTGTCTCTGTAGAATTTGGTGCGGCACCACGAGCGATAACCTGCCATGTTGAGCTGTCAGGTGGCAGCCCCAGTAACCGCCATGAAGTGATGCCAGCGGGGTCGGTTCCGAAGGAACCCCACACCACCCTGGCTGAATCGACGAAGGTGGTTTGCCCCGGATCGACTGTGTAATCAGCAGAGGTATTCCCCGGCTCGGCCGCAGAAAGGATATCTCCGTCCACTAAATTCGAAGTGGGCGTGCCATCCACCGTGACAACGTTGGATTTAGCTAAGAGACCACCCAATGGTCCAGGAGCGGGACCGTACAAACCGACCTCATAAATGCCTATCCAATTATTGGCCGAGCTCGCCACGATTCGGATCTGAGCGACGGTGACGTCTAGACTAATAGTCGAGGAACTTGTATTTGGGAAACTGCCTTGAGAAAGAGGAATCCATGGCTGGTCCGCCCCATTTCTACCAAAAAGTTCCCAGCTGTCAATATATCCAGGAACGGTTCCGAAGTAATCCCAGTTGATGACAGCCGAGGTGACGTGTGTAGATCGTGGGAGCGAAATTGAATAATCAACCTTGGGGAATCCTGGATAGGCAAGGGTTTTAGGGTTGCCGTCCACTAAATTTGCCGCCCCATAATTTAAAGCGAGAGAATATGCGGGGCTTTCGGGCACATTGGATACGGCCGTTAAGGGAGTCACAGGAAAACTGGGAGCTGTAACTGTGCCAAATAGCCGCAGGTCATAAATCCCAATCCAGTTACTGCCGTCAACAATAATACGCAGAGCCGTTGCGACGGTATCAAGCTTTATATCGAGCGTTGCTATTCCTGGGAAGCCGCCGCTGGCTACAACCTGCCATGACTGGCCCCCATTGCTAGCGAGAATCTGCCAACTCTTGACGTAGCGAGTATCCGTACCAAAGTAATCCCAATCAATGGAAGCAGCTGTGACGTGATAAGACGCATTCAATGGAATCAGGTAATCAAGATGCGAGCCGCCCGGGTACGCCAAACTGTCTGGATCTCCGTCGACAAGGTTAGCTGCTCCATGATCTTGGG
The DNA here is from genome assembly GCA_036488825.1 of Candidatus Angelobacter sp. Taxonomy (GTDB): domain Bacteria; phylum Acidobacteriota; class Terriglobia; order Terriglobales; family Acidobacteriaceae; genus Angelobacter. The sequence goes on along the minus strand of DASXGZ010000038.1, from coordinate 70,090 downwards.
TGATGCTGTAAACAGTATTCTCAGGAACCAGTGACTGCGCCCTCATACCAGTAATCTCATGGTTCCCAGCCGGGATCGCTGTTGTCACGCGAAGCGTTCTTGCCTGCGTGAGCGGTGAAGAATCTGAGTATGTAAGCTGGTTCGGGTTTCCGGATTTCAAGCTCGGGAAAAAGAAAGAGGCAGTCTGCATCCTTGAGATGATGCGCAATCTATGAACCTGGGAGCCTCCGTCGAGCTCTATTTTCACAAAATAGGAGTAAACCCCAGCGACCGCCGCTGTGAGGTCGGCCCTCTGATCAAACGAGGACTGACCCAAAGCCGACTGAAACGGAATCAGGCTGGGCCAATGAATTCCGTCAGTAGAGATGTACGCTCTCAGGGTACCGTCGTTGTCCGCACCAAACTGTGCATCCACAGACGCACCAAGCACCGGAAAAGGACTAAATTCCTGATACACCACGTATCCTGGGCTGGCGGAGGCATTTACCAGCACCCTCGCGCCGGTTGAATCAGTCGCCACTTGAATGCCCGAACCGGCATATGCGTACTTTAATGCGTAACCATTACCGAAACTCAAGTCCCACTTCAATTCAGCAGAATTGACGCGAGAAGGCGCCAAATAAGTACCTTCGGAGAAAAACTGCAGATTATCCTGCAAATTCTCGGAGTGCACAATCATAGTTTCAAACGGTCTGAGCAATATGGTCGAAAGTTGGCTCGGAGTCAGTGGCGGCGCATACTGGAGGCTAGGTCCGGATTTAACATATAAGCTAGCCATATCACTCGCCTTGTAGCCTGCCGGGTCATTGCCGTTAGCATCTTCCGTTCGAGCTACCAAGGACGGATCCGCGAGGATGTCGGCAACGCTGGCTATGCTGCCGTCATCTTTCAGGTAATACACATTATGATCCGGATCGAGCATGTGCCAGCTGCCGCCATAAAAAATCTCCGGGATATCGTGGAAATCCAAAAGAAAGGCCACTCTAGCGGTGTAGCCCTCTTGCTCCCAGATCCAAGCTAACGTTGTAGCGAGTTGGTCACAGCAACCAAAGCCAAAACCATTCAAAATCGATATCGCGTCGTAAATCGGCGTGTTGCCCCCAGCCGCACAAAAATGCGATGTGTGACTTGTCACATAGTGCCACGCCTGCATCGCGCGGTCCTGGTCTGTGCTAACGGCTGGCAGACTGTTCAACTGCTTCAGGATGGCCGCGGCGCTGATCGGCATTAGGTTGTTCGGCGTCGAAATCTGCGGCAAAGAAACTGTATTCGAAGACGAATTACGGATGCTGATCGACGCGCCGTGCACGTCCGGCACGTTCGTCAGGTCTACTGTCACCGGCTGTTGGGCGCTGGTCACGGTGGTGGTGCTCCTGAACTCCTGGCAGAGCAGTACGTTCGAAAACAAGAATACGATTGCGATAAAAGCGGTATGTCTCATCCGTGGCTTTCCTCAGAGGAGTGTGACGCGACCCGCCACACAACGTTCTTCGATCTAACTTTGCTGCGTCACAAGTATCTTTTCGCACCTGTTGCGCTGGCAATTCACGTAATTAAAAATCAGCTCTTGAGTTTTCTTGGAGGATTGGCACTTTTATATCATTTTTATTGCCGCATGGAACTAAATTAAAGACTTTAATTGTCTTAATAGCGTGCCCGCTTTACAATTCTTTGCGAAGAGTCGGTGCGGTCGATAATTCCTGTTTGGCTGGGCACATAGTCCCTGGAACCCTTTGCTTAGTTCTGACTTCAGTCAAACAGAAGGTTCTACTAAGCTTTATTGTTGAGGCCCGCACCTCCTTACTTGCGGTAGACTTCTATCAGCCCTATTTAAAGACAAGTTATTGATGACGCGACAGGAAATAACGGAACTCCGCCTCAAGCATGAGAATTCACTAGGCAGCCAATTCACTGGTGAGGATGAGGAAAACGGAAAATCTCATTTTCTCGATCCGCTAGTGACGTTGGCAAAACACAGAGGCATTGTCGTGGTGCTGCCGATTATCACTGGAGTGATTGCGGCACTTATCTCCTTGATTCTGCCGGCCGCATACACCGCCGATGTAAAGATTGTTCCTCCTCAAAACGCTCCCAGTGCAAGCGGAATCTTGAATCAGCTAGGCCCTTTGGCCACCGCAGCGGCAAGTGGGAAAGATCTGAGCCTGCACGGCCCCAGTGATATGTACGTGGCAATGCTGCATAGCCGGACTGTCGCTGATGCCTTGATCCAACGCTTTTCCTTGATGAACCTTTATAAGGCCAAGCGACACATCGATGCACGAATGCGCCTTGACAGTGACACTATGATCACCATCAGCAAGGAGAATGTGATCTCCATCTCAGTGACTGATCGCGACAAGTACCGGGCAGCGGAGATTGCGAATGCTTATGTGGAGGAATTGCTGAAACTCACTCGCACTCTGGCGGTCACAGAGGCTGGACAGCGGCGCTTGTTTTTTGAACACGAAGTACAGACAGCAAGCGATGAGTTGTCCAATGCCGAAGAGGGCTTGAAGAAAACGCAAGAGACCACCGGGATCATTCAGCTCGATAACCAGTCGAAGGCCATGATCGAGTCATTGACGACGCTGCACGCTCAAGTCGCCGCTAAGGAAGCGGAATTGCAGGCGATGCGCTCATATGCCGCTCCGGAAAACCCGGATTTAGTTCGAACCCAAAACGAATTGGCTGCCATGCGCGGCGAGCTATCTCGCATTGAGGCTGGACAAGCCGGCACTTCCCTTTCTGATGTTGCGGTCCGCAAGGTACCGGAAGCCGCACTGGAGTACGTCAGAAGTTTGCGCGAGGTTAAATACCGTGAGACGCTGCTCGAGCTTCTGACCAAACAATACGAGGTTGCCCGAATTGACGAGGCAAAAGATGCGGCTATTGTGCAGGTTCTGGATAAGGCCGAGCCTCCAGAGATGAGGTCTTGGCCGCATCGCACCACTCTGGTACTGACTGCGTTCTTTGTGGCATTTTCTCTTGCAGTTATGATCGCCTTTCTTCTGGAAGGCTTTCAACGTACCAAAGCCGACCCGCAGTTTTCAGCTCGCGTGCAACTACTCAGATTCTATCTCAAGGGGAGCCGTGAGAAAAACGCGTAGCGCATCAATGAAATCAGACAGCCTAAGCATTCCAGCAACCAATTTTGCCTCCAAAAAACCCAAGCTAGTGCAAATTCTAGGACGGTTTACTGGGGGACCAGCAGGCCAAGTTGGCCTACTGCATGAATGCCTCGGCCCGTGGTTTGAAACCAATCTTATTCTCGGCGGCCTCTCACCCGGCGAACATGATATGAGCTATCTCTTATCATCTGGCGAAAATGTCGTGCGAGTAGAAGAAATGGGGAGACGCATTTCATTTCTTTCAGATTTTCGTGCCTTTTGGAAGGTTTATCGTTTCCTGCGGCGTGAACGTCCCGAAATTGTTCACACCCATACCGCAAAAGCCGGGGCGGTAGGGCGCTTAGCGGCGCGCCTCGCCGGCGTTCCCGTGATCGTCCATACATACCATGGACACGTTTTTCACAGCTATTTCGGTCGCGCGAAGACTCGTCTATGTTTAGCTATTGAGAGGGCTCTTGGATTAATTACCACGCAAGTAGTAGCAATCTCTGACTCGCAAAAAAGGGAGCTTTGCGGCAAATATCGTGTGATTGCGGCAGAGAAAACCACTGTGATTTCGAATGGATTCCACTTTGCGCAGTTTTCTTCTCAAGAGCGAGAAGCAGCCCGAAAACAGTTTGGTATCGATAAAGATGCTTTCGTTTTCGTCTGGGCGGGTAGGATGGCTCCGGTGAAGGATGTGGAACTGCTTGGCCACGTGATTCGTAAGGCGGTCTCAACCGCGAGCAAAGCTTTTTTCCTGGTTGTAGGCGACGGTGAGGAAAAGCCTCGACTTGAATCTCAAATTCAGGGCTGCAACAACGTGAAGCTTCTAGGTTGGTGGCGCGATATGGATCAGATCTGGCGAACTGCCGATGCGGCAATTCTGACATCCCGCAATGAAGGCACACCGTCGTGTTTGATAGAGGCTATGGCTGCTGGGCTTCCGTTCGTGGCAACCAACGTCGGAGGTATTCAGGATCTGGCCGCAGGAGCTTTACACGCTCTTGCCAACGATATGGGCCACAGGGCAAACAATGGATTTTTGGCAAGCCGAACTCCGGAAGCGCTATTTCATTGTGTTGAAGAGTTGGTTAATGACCGAGATGGTTCAAGAAAAATGGGCGAGGCCGGGAGTGCATTTGTTAAGACGCGATTTCCTGCTGATCGCTTGATAGCCAACATACGTAAGCTTTACGACAAGCTGGCTGGGCTGCGCTCGACGCCGAAACACCAGCCCATCGAAGGACGTCCGAATGGACAAACTGAACCAACGCAGTTCTGATGAGACGACGCACATTCGCACACAAATACTTTTACGAAGAGAATGGTATAGGAATTTAAGCGAGGAATAAACACATCATGCTATTGGAGACCAAAGAACAAAGTGCCAAATATGAAAAAGATACAAATCAGAAGCGAGCCATGAAGGTGGGCATCGTAGGCCTAGGCTACGTCGGGCTCCCGCTTGCACTCTTGTTTAGCGAGGAAAGATTTCCTGTTACAGGGTTCGATGTTGATACGAGCAAGGTCCAAGCGCTCAATAATGGACGATCCTACATTTATCGCATTCCGGAAACGGAGATCGTGGCTGCCCGCGAAAAGGGCTTTTCCGCCACATCAGATTACGCCCACGTTGCCGATATGGACGCTATGATTATCTGCGTTCCGACGCCTTTAAACGAGTATCGCGAGCCAGACCTAAGCTTCATCGAAAATACTGCGCGAGCGATTGCGCCGCATCTGTGCCCAGGACAGTTGATTGTACTTGAGAGCACTACATATCCAGGAACTACCGAAGAGATTCTGGTACCAATCCTGGAAGCAGGGAATAAGGCGGGACTGAAAGCATCACGCAGTGACGAAGATGACCCGACTAAGTCTTTTTTTGTGGCGTTCTCCCCGGAAAGAGAAGATCCAGGGAACGATACGATCGCGCGCAAGGACATTCCAAAAGTCATAGGCGGGCTGAGTCCTGAAGCCTCCCACATGGCAGGTAGTCTCTACAACACCATCTTTAATCGCGTGGTGCCCGTTTCGAGCCCTGCCGCGGCTGAAATGACCAAGCTTCTTGAGAATATTTACCGCTGTGTGAACATAGCGCTTGTGAACGAGTTAAAACTTCTGTGTCTTCGGATGGGGATTGATATTTGGGAGGTCATCAACGCGGCGTCGACTAAGCCATTCGGGTTTCATCCCTTTTATCCTGGCCCAGGTCTGGGAGGGCACTGCATTCCGGTCGATCCCTTCTATCTTTCATGGAAGGCAAAGGAGTTTGATTTCCATACTCGGTTCATTGAACTGGCCGGCGAAATCAACACTGCAATGCCCCATCACGTCGTCAGTTCGGCAGCGGCTGCCTTGAATAAACGTAAGAAAGCGCTAAATGGATCCTCGGTTCTCGTCCTCGGTGTCGCCTACAAGAAAGACATTGACGATTTGCGCGAATCACCTGCGCTGACGATTATCGAAGAGTTGCAGAAGCAAGGTGCCATTGTTTTTTATAACGATCCTTACTTCCCCAAAGTTGGCCATGGCCGCAAGTACAATCTGGAGATGAGTTGCACTCCCCTCACGGGCTTGGATCAGTATGACTGCGTATTGATCGTGACCGACCACTCCGACTACGACTACAAGAAGATAGTGGCGGACGCACAGCTTGTCGTTGACAGTCGCAATGCCACTAAGGGGATTCAGTCACAGAAGGTAGTGCACTGCTAATGGCGAAGTATTTGATTACCGGCATTGCAGGTTTCATTGGATCCAACCTTGCCCACTTCCTGATTGCGCGCGGAGATGAAGTTCGTGGCATCGACAACTTCAGCCATGGCAGACAGGAGAATTTGCAAGGTATAGAAGCCAAAATCGATTTGCGTGATGCGGATATAACGGACGCACGTGCAATCGGTTCCGCATGCGAGGGCATGGATTATGTTCTGCATCAAGCAGCGCTCGCGTCGGTTCCCCGGTCTCTTGCGGATCCACTTGGGAGCAACCATGCCAACGTGGTTGGAACAATGCGCGTCTTCGAGGCATCACGAGAAGCAGGAGTAAAACGTGTCGTGTATGCAAGTTCGTCGTCCGTTTACGGCAACAGCCCCACATTGCCAAAGCGGGAAGACATGATCGCGCGTCCAATCTCGCCCTATGCGGTATCAAAATACGCGTGCGAACTGTATGCTCAAAGCTATTCTGCATTATTGGGATTGGAAACCGTTGGACTGCGTTATTTCAATGTTTTCGGACCACGCCAGCACCCAACTTCCCAGTACGCAGCTGTTATTCCCAAATTTATACTTGCGATGCTGAGCGAAGAACAGCCCACGATATTCGGAGACGGTAAGCAGAGCCGGGATTTTACCTATATTGATAATGTGATCTCCGGGAATCTATTGGCAGTGGCAGCTCCTCCGGACAAAGTTTCTGGCAAGAGTTTCAATATTGCTTGCGGGAACAGTTTGCCTCTCACAGAGGTTTACGGGTTGCTCCAAAACTTAACGGGATTCGAAAAGCCGCCGCTCTTTGCTCCTTCGCGAGCCGGAGACGTAAAGGATTCCCTTGCACAAATAAGCTCCGCTCATGAATCAATGGGCTACGAACCTTCTGTAGAGTTTAATGAGGGCCTACGCCTCACGGTTGAATGGTACAAAACTGAACTGTTGCTGGTGTAAGATGGCCTGCAAGGCAGGCATGCCTGCTCCGCAGCTAAACACCAAACCAACGCCTTTGCCCACATTAGAACACAGCAATCGCCAATTCATGTTATAGGGCTGCCGAGACGAGACAGGTAGTCTTCCTGCTGTCTGTGTGTAAACCCACAGGTTTTCACACATTAGATTTCCGGCGATTTAGGCCCTGATTTCAAAGGGATTGCATGGGAGTTTGACCGGCCCATTTTGTCACGGCGAAGGTGTTCTTAGAAGTTGGTAGTCAATCTGCCTGGGGCCAGTTCTGCTTAATCAGACCTTTCCGAGTAACTCAAACGGCCAACAAAATGCCGCGACTCTTCTGAGCCCTGGCGCGCTCAACGGCTGTCACGTACAAACCGACCTGACGTTTGTAATTTTCAACTTCCCTTCTCCAACTCCTGATCCGTTTTGAAGTCAACCACGGTTCAGAGATTTTCTTCGAAAAAAGCGAGATCCAGTACACCTTCGATCACACATCCAGTCCGACAAAGTTAGCGTCATCGGTGTTTCGCGTCGGCAGAACCCATGAGCGTCTGCTTTGAGAGCGCGCTGTAGAAGAGGATGATCCAGTGTGGTTCGCACCACTACTATGGCTGCGAAAACCTCATTTTCACCTGCCCCAAGAACTCGCGCATACAGTGAGACGATCTGCCGGACCTGATCATCCGAGCTGTCCAAGGGTACAGCCGCGACCGTTGCGTGCACCAGCGCTCCGAAGTGGGCTCCCGTCGGGCGCGCGGGATCACGCGAGAGATCAAGGACCTCCACATCCGGCACGGTCGCTTCACCCCACTGCTGCCGTGATTGCGCCGTAGCAGTATAAAAACGGAAGCTCGGAATTGCTGCTTGCTGCCTCACATTGTCCCAGCGGGTTCGCCAGGACTCATACTTCCGAAGGTCGGCCTCAAGTATCTTGGGATCGTTAAGCTCTTTCAACAGTTCCTTCTAGCGAACACCGAAAGACTGAGGAGCACCAAGCGTCGGGCTCGCGGATCCCACCACACGACGCTATAGTCCGAGCCAGGCGCCCCATCCTGCCTAAATGAGTGCAGTCCTGGCCAGACGGTGTCCTTCTCATCCACAGTGAGGTCTACCGGCCGCATCAGAACGCGGTTCCTGCCAAACTGGAGACACCCCCTGCCTCTTCTGACATCTGCCGATCTCCGGCTTCAGGATTGATGGCATCATAGAGAGGCCACACCCACCAATTCTCCACCGAATCCAACGACGTGCGTGGATCGTCGCCAATCGTAGGGACAACCAGCAGACCACGCGCGCGAGTGGCTGCAACGTAAACCACCCGAATTCCCTCCGCTCGGTCCCGGCCTAATTCAAGGTCGCTTGCTTCACGTAAATCCAGCGGTTCGTTGCCGGCAAGCGGAACGGCGCAGAGGTTTCGGCCTGCATCAATGTGCCGGTCGGCAGTCTGGCGGCAAAGCTTTCCCGTTATGTCGGCCATAATTAATAATGACCGGGAATTCCAACCCTTTGGCCTTGTGCACCGACATCATCCGGATTCCTTCGCTGCCTCCTTCGAAGGTCGGCGCTTCGGCGGTCTCGGCTGCATCCTCTCCAGCACGAAGTTCCTCAACAAATCCTCGGAACGAAAGCCCACCAGCAGTCTCGTATTTTCTCGCAAGATCCGCAATATGAAGCACGTTGGCCAACACCTGCTCGCCTGAGGGTCGAAGCGCAAATGCCAGATGCGCACGAATTTCCTTGAGCAAGGTCTCGAGCGTTTTGGCAACGGGCCGGTAGTTACGGTTGCGGTGCAGCTTCTGCAAAACAAGGAGGCTCTCGACAACCTCTTGGAGCTCGCCAGTCATCGGCTCAGACGGCACTCGGAACGGATGGAACCTTCCAACCAGATGGCGGTACTCCAAAAGGACGTCGTCCCTGATTGAGAAGAGAGACCCTTTTAGCGTGGCGAAGACCGACAACTCGTCATCCGGCCACTCAATTGCGGTTAGGGCCACTCTTATCGTCTAGACTTCTTCAGGATCGTGAAAGGACCTGCCGCCGACCAGCAAATGCGGGAGATTGCGGGCTTCGAGCACCCGTACGTACGGTCGTGCCACGTCCTCATCAAAACTTGTGAACCTGCGAAAGAGTAAGCAAACGTGATTGGGCCCAAGTGGTATCCGCTCTGCAGGATTTCCCGGATTCGGAACCGTCCAACCGCTTTCCTTAACCAGCCATGAGATGAAGGCCGCGATCGCGTCAGGAAGCGATTCTTCCACCGCCATCATCGAAAACCGAGTTTTGTACGGCCGCGGTACCGGCAAGGCGACGATTGATGGCTGAAGTGAATACTCTTCGTGGAAGGGCGAGAGGGGAACATAATCGGCCTGGAGCTTTTCTGTATCGCCCGTCATCAACGGCTTAAAAGCTCTGTTAATCATGTTCTGGATCGAACGTAGAGAGCGAAAGCTTGGGGTCAACTGTAGCAATTCAGCTCCGTTTGCTAGCAGCAGCCTCTTCACTTGCTCATATGTGCCGACATCAGCGCGCCGGAAGCGATAAATCGCCTGTTTTGGATCGCCAACAATGAACAGCTTCCCTGCAGATGGCTTTACTGCCCTCCAGGCACTCACGTCGGCGTTATCGGCCGAAAGCAGGATGAGGATCTCTGCCTGCAGAGGATCTGTGTCCTGAAACTCGTCAATGAAAAGATGTGTAAACCGACGCTGAAAGTGCTCTCCCACGCTACGGGACTGGAGAAGCAAATCACGCGTCAGAATAAGGAGATCAAGATAATCGAGAACCCCGGCACGGAGCTTCAGCTTCTCATACTCGGTAACGGTTTCAGCAAGCTCGCCTTGCAAGAGGAAGGCCAGATCAGAATTGCCATCTCTTTCTAACGACGCGATCGCGTCCATCAGTTCGGCGTTCAGAGCGAGGATCTCGTCGCGCTTCACCGTCTCACTAAACTTGGCTTTGCCCTTGCGCGGATCACGCAGGCGATCGTACCAGCCGTCGCACGTCCAAACAATAAAGATCGCTTCCAATCCGTCGTAATCCCGTGGCGCTGCTTTTTCCACTGCACGCAGATTTTCGCTCAGCGCCCGTATAGGCTCTGTGTCATGGAACAGATTGTTGGCCCTGTCCGAAGGGTCGCTCGTAAGCTCCGCAAGTTTATGGAACTTTTGAACGATCGAGTCAATTGCCTGCTTACGGTCGTATTGTGGACGCTTCCAACGAGTTGGAAAATCTCGCCAGTCAGCCAGTTACCACCCAGCACCGATCAGGCTCTCTGTTGGAGCGTTCCGGTTCTTGCGACGCAAGAAGCGTCGCGTACCTTCAGGGAGATCCTCCAGTTTCCGTTGAACCAGGATCGAAAAGCATCGCCATATAGTTGCCGGCTCAGTTCCGCCATAACCTCAAATTGAAGATCGATCTTGGCTTCAACGGGGCGCTCACGCAGAAGGTCGCTGCAGAATGAATGAATAGTGCTGAAGCGCGCTTCTTCGAGGTGGGACAATGCATGCTCGAGATTCTGCCGAGCTTTCTCGTCTTTTTCATCGCGGCGCGCATTCTCAAGCCCGGAACGTAAGCGAAGCTTGAGTTCACCGGCTGCCTTCTCGGTAAAGGTGACTCCGGCGATGCAGTCTATACTCGTCTTGCCGGTCCCTGCTACCGCTTCGACTACCAGGGTCTTATCGAGAGCGGCGCGAATAACGTCCCTCGCGGCCTGGTCCACCAGAGTCATCACGGTAATTCCCTCATCGCATTGAGTTGAGCGAGCGGCCCCGCATTCTTCCGGGCAATTCGGATCTCTTCATACGGCCCACATACTTCGTGAAAGTCACAGTAACTGCAAGCCTTCTCGCGCGGCGCGGGAACAAGGAACGGAACTGATCGCCGGGCAACTTCGCCGGCAGCATCCTGATGCCAGACTGGAGCAGATCCGCGCGCTGGTCGAGCAGGAACACAAGATCAGGATCTCGAGACGCACCCTGATGAGTGATCTGGAGAGCGCAAGTGCAACACAGTCCTGTATGAGTAGCTCTCTGGCGTACTCAACTGCACATACAGCACTTGATTGCGCACTCAGCGCTCCTCAAGCAGCGCCGCACCAACAAAGCACTCTCCGTTCGGTTCAGCCAGCATTGGGACCTCCGTCCGAGAAAGCAGCTTTCTCTGCCTCATAAGTTTCGTCGCTCGCTCGCGCGGGACAGAAGCCATGAGCTCTTGAACCCAATAGGGGCCAGCCGGCGCTGGCCCGCTCTCGCCGTACTTATCCTTGATGTATCACTTGCCTTTGGCACACGGGGGTTCCAATGGCAATCTGCTTACATCGGCCACAGACCCGTCAGTCTCTGGCTTAGGTGTTCGTTCTAATCGGGTCCTCAGATCCTGTCTTCTCCCGGCGGCGCCAACCAGGGTGCTGCGAAAAGACTGGTACGTGGGAATAAGCCTCTCAACACCGGGCGAACCCCACCCCTGCACCGCTGGCAGCCGGTACCGAAACGGAGGCCATGTGACCTGAAGAAGCGTAGCTTCAGGGCGCACCAGCTTGAGATGTGCGTTTAACCGACCGACCATGGTTGCCTCTGCCAAGACCCGGGCAGGAATATAAAGGTTCTGAGGTCGCCGGACACTTCAAGCCAACTGGCTTTCTGCCAGGTTATTACCTGGCCTCACAGCTAGCCGAGGATGTATCGATGTTGGACGTACCGCAGGTAAGACCCGATCCAGAAGATCGGGATGCGGAATGGACACCAGTTGCCGACATCGGTGGTCAGATGGGTAATGGCAGTCTTTACTCTCTCCCACACTGTCCTCGGTTTCGGTTGAAGGCACGGGTCCGCCTTCAATCTTACCCACCGCTTTCGCCGAGCACGCGCAGGAAGACTGCTAGTCAGGCTTGTGCGACAGCGCCTTACAACGGCTGAACTGGGGTTCAAAGAAGCAGTGACTCTTGTCGATATTAGGATCATTCTGGGCCGGATCGTTCTGGTTGAACCGACTCACCCAGTCATCCACAACCGCACGGATCTGCGCCGGATTCATAGCCCACGACAATGGTGGACTGATCGCCTTATCCTTTAAAACCGCCAAACTCCAAAGTGGCAAACTGGATCTTCGCTGCTGCCGTTTCCGCCACATCCGGTTCCCAACGTCGAGCAAACATGCTTAACTCCTCACGATCCACGAACGAGCTGAGCGTGCTTCGCACTGAAAGGATGCCCTTGAGCGGCGCACAGAGCTGAGAGGCCCATCCTTTCTTGGTAACCTTGGATTGTTCGTCCGGCGGAAACGAACGTATCTGCAGGATAAGTATTCTTGGCAGAACTTCACTCTTGCAGTCTATTTGGGTACGTGCCACCGACTTCGCTTCACAGTCGGCCTGCAGTTCCGGCAGGCCTTGTTCCAATCATGCGATGAGAGCGGAGATACCGTAATTGTCGTAGTAACCCCCGTCGATCATGTGGAAGTCATTTGGCGCGGCAGTGTCCGGCCGCGCCGCGGGCGTGGCATAAGGAAAAGGTAGCTGCCAGTCGCACCGCGCTGACGACGCTCAAATCACCGCCGGGATATGTCTCTTAGAAGCTCTTTCGCCGTGGAGTAACGACAGCACCGCCGGAGGGACCGACCTCCAACTTCCAAAGTGAGGCCGTCACTCCGGAAGTTCCTCCAAGCGCTCTCCAGTGCCACCAGCCAACAAACAGGTAAAGGAGGAATGTAGCTGTGCCAAACAGCAACGCCAGCCAGTGACCACTCCACATGAACCCGTCGTACGCGAGATAACCTCTCCACAGACCGGCTGGGATGTTGTCGCGGATCCAGAGCCCCGGGTTTATGGTGCTCCGGAGGACATGGTGCGTGTCTGCCCAATGCAGCCAGTTCCTCATGAACGGAAGAGACGGGAAGGTCAAAGCTGATCTCTGGGTGTTCGGTGGCGCCAAAAAACCGCGGCCCACAACGCTGCGAAGGCTAAACAATACGAAAGTACCATGGCAGCCAGCACCGCGACCACTCGTGCACCCTGATTCTCCGTTCCGAAGTCGACCTTTTGCGTGAACTGCCCAGCGATGGTGGGCAGGGCCAGAACGAGGATTCCAAACACGGCGAAGCCGCTTAAGTTCCCAGCCCTCATGAAAGCCCGGACTCCGAATCTGTCCTTGCAGTTCAATAGACGATTCGACCAGTTAGTAATAGGCTCAAGGCAAGGACCAGGGCGGCGATGGTGGACCAGAACGTTGGCCACGGCCCCATCAAGAAGAGGTTTTGGAAGAGAGATCGGAGCGGAGATTTGTGTAAAAGCGCGGCAAACGGAAACGCGAAGAACACAAACCCAACCAGGATCGGTACCCGGAGTAAGTAGCCGTAAGTACCCGTCCGGAGGATCCAAGTAACAAAGCCCGCAAGAACTGTAATGAAGTTCTTGATTAATGATCGAGCCGGTGGCGTTGTCCGACGATGTTGCTGGCGGTTCCGCCTGCATAGCTTTTGATCCACCGTTGCTTTCCTCGGTCATAAACGGCCTCTGGAACGGGAATAGCTTGTCACCATAAACGCATTGTCGGTGAAATACCCTTTTTGCTCGTGCGCTCTATACCAAGTCTAGCGCGAGGTTCTCAAATGCGAGCGACGGACAAATCAATATAATTTCTCGACGTTTGGTGAATTCTGGGGAAGTTGGAAACGACCAGCGCTCTGTATTCTCAACGACTTCGATCAGGAGACTTGAGGGATAGAATCGGGAACTTTCGAACGCGGCGAATAGAGCAGGCTAGCCGTCGTTCAATCTTTTACACGTGGAAAAAGGGCCGGAAGGAACTGGTGGGACAAGCGTCCGATTTATGTCAGCCTACCAACAAATGTGACACCGAATCTCAGACTGCGGTCGCATTCTCTCCCAGCAGTTCGCGAATGGCTTCCTTATCGCCCAGAAGCACCCGGTATTGCAGGGCGTTTTTGTGCGCAAGGCCCGCAAGCTCAGCCAATTCGTGAATGCTAATGCTTCTCTTCCGTGCTCGGAGAAACATCTGGATCTCCAATTTGGGCCACATAAATTCGTGTGTCAGGTTTCGAAACACGCGACCGCGATCGAGAGCGTCGTGAATCCTGTCTTGCAACAGTTGATGGAAAGCCTGCGCATCGCTGAGGCGTGGCGTGACGTGAATTCCAAAATCCACATCTCCGAGCTGCAGTCGGCCGGTGAGAACACTGCCGTAGAGAACGACTACCGATATGCGATAGCAGTACTCCTCCGACTCATTGACCTGCCGGACTCGGTCCATGAATCCGGCGATTATTGCTTCGGCTGTGCTCCGCTTGATACGAGGGGCCGCCGACGCGAATGCCAACGAGAGCCCATGGTGGGTGTGCCGGTACCAGAGATATCTGGTTCCGTACGCTTTGGCAAGTTTCCGTTCTTCCTCTGCACTGAGTTTCTCTATGAAGCCTAGTTTTTCCAGGTTTCTGGTGAAACTCCTGGCTCGTGAATCATCCATATCCATGACCTCAGCGATGAACTTCGCTGTGACAGCGTCATGCATCTGGATATGCCTTAATAGCAGCCTAACTTTCGTGGCAGGCTGGCCGGCAATAAGTTCCTTACTTGAGATTTGCATCGTCATTTCTGAGTCTCCTTGTGAGGTGTGTTGTTATCGTGAAATTGATTTGCCGGAGATACCTGAAACCATTGGCTTAGGCTTTCTGCCCAACGAGCGACGTAAGGACAGAGCGGCCTTACAGGTTCTGCATCTCTGGCAAGGAAACGGAGGTGTTCCAGAGCGGGCATCCGGGCGTGCAATTCCGGAACTGAAACACCCCAGATCTCGGCGTGAGCTCTCGCCGAGGCAAGAGCTTCCCGGTAAAGAAGTCGGTAGACCCGAGCACCAGGAGTTATCCCGTTTCTGAAGTGAGATAACGCGGGTTGATAAAAGACGTTGATCGTTTTAGCGAGCAGTCGTCGATCTAGTTTTCTGGCTGCGCGACGGATAATCCGTTTGGGATTCAAATCAGGCAAAGTGTGCATGTTTTTCTCCTTTCACACGGCTCCAGTTTCGGCCGGACAGAGCCGAACGTTGGAGGTTTGGGATTGATGTTTACGTCTGCGACGAGATATATAGGCGCCAGACGCGCTACTGGATGGTTTCGGTAATGCAGGGGAACTCGATCTGCTCGAGAATGAAAACTGAGACAGTCGCGATCCATTCGAGGAAGGCTCTCGGATCGTCGATGAGGTTGTAATTGCAGACAATTTCCTCCAAGAACTTACCGACGTCAATGGAATCAACCTTAACTTTCAACATCATTGTTGCGGTCTCCTTGTTTCTGAATTGGCGGGGTCGCCGCCTGGTTAACCCGGGGTGGGCTCGAACCTGTACAAGGGTCCAATCCCTGCGGTATTAACCAGGAGCTCCTAGCCGGAGACCTATTTGGCCTCGCGCGAGGGACTTCAGGGCTCATTCCTATGCCGACAATCAGAGGAAGCGATTGGCTTCTTTTCCAGCCAGTACACGGACAACGGCAGCGACCTTTGAGAGACCGCTTGTGGAACGTACGGACAAAGAACTTGAAGCCAAAAGGGGTATGCGCTCAGACTCAAATCGTGAGAATCACCTTGAAATCGCTATACTATGTCGGGCGTCCCAAGCTCAATTCGTCCACCAATCGACATCAGAAAGTCGGGGAAATGCCATTTCCCCGATCCCAGGTGCCATTTACATTGTCAGAACAATTGAGCGTGGACGAGCGGGGGACTAGCGTGTACGGTATCGGTCCAGCTGTCAATTTGAAGCGCAATGATCATTCCGGGGGCGTTCTGGAAGAGGTGGTTTATCACGGACGAAGGGAGGCAAAATAAATCAGCCATCTCAAGCACTCGATAATCTTACAAATACATTCACCGCCGATCGCAAGTTCTTCGAACCCTTGATGGCCCTGCCCTGTGGCGAGGCGTATATAGAAATGTGCGAATGGTACCTCTGGCTGCATGACTACATGCATGACATAGAAAACTCATTACATGACGGTGGGAAGTCGCACGTTCGCAATCACCACGTGTGGGTGGTCTCGATGATCGTTGAAGCAGCTCAGTCGATAGGAATGGTTATGTACTTGCTGGCCCGCGGTGTCGTGCTGAAGCGGCGGCGGTACGCCGTGCACTCGAATATCTCGGAATGGCCAGTCATTTAGTTCGAGACCCATCAACAGCAGAGTTCCTCAGCAATGACGAGATGGACTCACCCGAGTTTACAAAGGCATTCGTCCGAGGGCCCGACCGTCGCGAAGCGGAGAGACTGAAGCAGAATGGCATCCGGTATCCTTTGCAGGAATGAGCAGAAAAAACGGGAAGTCCGCGACCCGGCTATACGAGATATTCAGCCAATACAAAGTTCATGGGGGCACCATCAGTTCTCTGGCGGGCATGGCGCTTGCCCCAGCGCAAATTCGTGTGCTTTCCACAATCGATCAATCGACGAGGTTGCTGGGAACCTGCCGCTGTTCAAGCCCATTCTGGAGATCACGGCTATCGAGTTCATGGACCTGGTCGGTCGTTATGGTACGCGAACAAGCGGGTCAACAGGTAGGCGCCTGCGTCCTGGTCTGGCTTGATCGGGCTGAGCCTCGTTGGTTGGAAGGTTTGCAACTGATCCGGCGGGACTTCGGACTCGTCAGCTGAGCCGAATTCAAAAGGATAAGCTCTCAACATGCGCTGGATGCGCCAGGTCACCATTATGGTACCAATTGACCAGGTCTTTCCTTCGTGCGTAACAAAGTTATCCTCGCGCGCGTGGTTATGGGGCATGACTCAGAAGATTGCGACATTCGGCCAGCATAGTGCTCGTCGAGACCTGTCAATTGGGTTATCGAGCGCAAGCCACTCAGCTCTCCCCGGACAATCCTTTCAGGCGGTGCATGGATACGGGCAACGGATTAATCAGAGATGAAACGGGCCAAGCCCATCATATCCCCAAACCAGGCTCCAGGTTCCGGGAGTGGAATTGACTGTTCCAGTCTGCGCCGCGCTCAAGCGTGACCAGTTGTCATAGGTGAAGTACTCGGACTGGTCGTGTCTTCCACGCCCCGCGAGGTGTAATAGTGCACGGCCTGAATCTGGCCGTTGTTGCCCGGAACCCCCATGGTGTAATCGTAACTCAGGTTCAACACATCAGAGCCTGCGCGGGGCTTGTAATAACGCAGCGTGGCCAACTGGAGATGGTCATTGTAGGTAAACGCACCCTGTCCTCCATTGCCATAGGTTATGGCCTTGATCTGGCCCGCTGCATTGTAATCAGTGGCGGGATTCACCACGCTTAAGGAGGTGGTCCCGGCGCTGGCGATAATCCCTATTAATTGGTTGCGATCAATTACCGCCAGTACGTTCTTGCTTCTCGATCCGTTCACCTGGGGACGGGATTCGTTGGAAATGGCAGCCTCCATCTTCTGATAGATAGAGACCATAACGAGATCCGACAATGATTTGGTTGGTGTGAATCGGATTTATTCCGACTGTTGTGATGGCGTCAATTTCATCAAATCCAAGGTCCAACAGCCTCCACGATTCTCCAAGGTCAATTGTTTTGAAAATCCCTCTGTTTGTGAGCATGTAAAAAGTCTTGCCTGCACGAGAGTCAAACAAGAACTCATAAACCTCTATAGAACTGGGTGCTCCCAGCATCGTGCGCTTGGAAATGGCTTCGCCGCGATAGACAGGTCTTGAATCTAAGAGATCAGCTTGACCCACTGGGTTCCATGTCTTACCTCCATCCTCAGATTTTTCGATTCCATGCCGACCGGCACCGAAAAGAATATCTGGTTTGGCTGGACTTATTCCGAGAGCCGAGGTTTGAGTCCAGTTGAGACTAAATGAGTGAATCTCCGAGGTAAACATTGTCCAATGGTCGCCCCCATCAATAGATCGGTAAACTCCTTCAAGTTTGTGATCTTTCAATTCATCCCCAGAATCCGGCCATGGAGTAACACGGATGCCGGCATAAAGAGTTTTTGGGTCCAATGGGTGTACCCCGACGATCCGTATTTCCAAATGGAACCCTCGCCCCCCGCCTATTTTTTGGGCAAATTGGTCGGCGGACTTTTCTTCGATTTCATATCGCGGCAATGCCCAGGTCTGCCCTCCATCTTCCGATCGAAGATAGACTCCAAGATCAGGCATGAGTTGATATAGGATCCGCGAATCCGAAGGCGTCTGAAAGTAAACAAACGGCACAGCAAGCAAATGATGTGGTTGGTCCTCAATGAGCGTCTGCCATGATTTGCCATTGTTTCTGGTTTCAAAATACTCCGGCGTGTAATAAAAAGCTCTTTTCTGCTTGTCAGCTTTATAAACGACAAGATCCATCCGGCCGGCAACTTCGGAACTCCGAATTATGGCGGCGGCTTTCACGTCACCTGGCCTATGTCCGGGATAATAATCATAAGGAATGTGCGCCCAATCGGCCCGCCCACATTGGACTTGAGCCAAGGAAGACCCAGCAAGCGCGCACAATAGAATTCCGCTAAGGGAAAGTTTCCTGAACAATCTCATTTTTTTGTACCGCAATTCTCTTGAAGTTTTTTATCCCATGCGGCTGATGCATTGGATTCAGTCAATTGGGGATCATTAGGTACTACTGTGTATTTGACGCCTAAGGCATCCGCCAATCTGCTGTCACTAAAGTCATAGGGGTCGCCATGAAAATTCTCGTGAATCATTGTTACTTCTTTTTGACTCTCAGACTCAGAGGCGAATAATGGATACAAAGTAACTGTGTTTCCACTGGCTGACGCAACTGCATCGGGAACTTCTTTCATCGGCTTGTTCGATTGAATTACATTGCGCCCCATCATTTTGTCAATGAATACTTCCTTGGTAGTGACATCTTTCTGCGCTTGCAATGCGTCGACGTTTATGTGCCCCTGACTTGCTGCCGCATCATTACCTGCGCCAAAAGCCCTCGTAATAGTATCCAGGATGAATTGAAGACATTTGTCGTTGATTTTATCTTTTGCTTTGCTTCTGACTGGGCCCCCTCCTCCCCCAGCGTTACCGGGTTGTTCGAGTTTGTTCCCTTTAAGAAAAGGATCATCCAAGCAACCCGCAAAGTTACCGTTCTCGAAAACTGGCGCTCCGAAACAAATAGATCCCCCTCCCTCCAGCCCCAGCGGATCAACAAGACTAACCGGATCGGCAAGAGTGTAGCTATATCTGTTCAGCGATTGCGGATTCAATATATTCCCAGCCAACAGATCCGGACTGGCAAATCGGCCCAGCAGACTGCCATAGTGCCGGAACCCGGCATAATCGAGGTTGGTTTCGCCCAGGTCACGGGCGTAGCTGGTAAACTTCCATTTGTCGGCTGTGCCCGTTTCATACCAGGTCTCGCCGAACGGGAAATGACCGTAGGTGCGGACTAGATTACCGTTGGAATCGGTCTCAGCGCGGTTCGATAGGTGATCAGGATGATGATACGTCGCGACGCCGCCGCTGATCGTCGCCAGCAGGCTTGATCCGCTATAGATATATTCCTTACTCAACGCGGCGTTGACGTACTCAGCAATTGGTTTGGTTCCGGAGTAGATGGCAACGGTTGTGACGCTCCCGACCACCTTCTTGATACGCAACGCGCCAAAGTAAGTGTAGGCTGCCGGAGTTGAACCGTTGTTGGCGGAAATTAGGCGATTTGCCCCGTCGAAGCCATACGAAGTATTGGCGTCATGCGTCATGTTGCCTGCCGCGTCATAAGTATAGCCGCTGGTGGTAATCCGGTTGGTGTTCTGATCCACCACAAATTGCGGCTGGCCAATGGAGACATTTCCGCCGGTCAGCGTCTGCGAGAGCCGGTTGCTAAGCCGATCATATCCCCAAACCAGGCTCCAGGTTCCGGGAGTGGAATTGACTGTCCCAGTCTGCGCCGCGCTCAAGCGTGACCAGTTGTCATAGGTGAAGTACTCAGACTTGGTCGTGTCTTCCACGCCCGGCGAGGTGTAATAGTGCACGGCCTGAATCTGGCCGTTGTTGCCCGGAACCCCCATGGTGTAATCGTAACTCAGGTTCAGCACATCAGAGCCGGCGCCCGGCTTGTAATAACGCAGCGTGGCAAGCTGCAGATGGTCATTGTAGGTGAATGCGCCCTGCACGCCATTGCCGTAAGTGACGGCCTTGAGCTGGCCGGCTGCATTGTAATCTGTGGCGGGATTCACCACGCTTAAGTAGGTGATCCCGGCGCTGGCGATGGACTGCATGCGGCCCACTGTATCGTAATTCTGGCTCACGATGCGGCCGCTCGGATAAGTAACTGAACTCACCTGATTTGCGGGATTATAGGCATATGTTAGGGGATAAGAGACGCCGTCAAACAAGTCCGTGACGGTCGCCATGCGGCCCAGGTTGTCATAGGTGAAGGTCTGCGAGTTCGTCCCTTCGTTGATGCTGGTAAGCCGGTCAAGCGCGAAGGCCGCCTGACCGCCTGCATCATAGTGATACACCACACCGGGAGTGCCCGCCGGATCATTGGTGTAACTGACGCCGCTGATGCGGTTAATACCGTCATAACTCAGGTTCTTCACCACCCCACGCGCGTCAACGATGCGGCAAACCAGCGCGGGGTCGCCCGCGCAGCTTGCTCCAGTTGACGTGGTGTAGTAGTTGCTGACAGTGCCTGATTCCGGAGTGGTGGATGTGACGAGACGGCCCAAGCTGTCATAAGAGAAGCTGCGCGGCTGGCCTGAGGTCTGGACGCCATTTACGATGCCTGCGGCTTGCGACACGCCAGTGAGATGATCAAGAACGTCATAGGTATAAGTGGTGCTGAAGGGATGCGCCAGACCTGAAGGGTATGGGTCGGCTCCGCGAGTGAGCGAGGACGAACCGCTGAATGACCCACCAGGGAAACTTGCCTGGGTCTGCGTGCTGGTAGAACTTGCGGTCACCCCAAGATTGCCCGCTGAGCCAAGAGCCAGGTAATTGATGGTGATTGAAGCACCGTTGACGGTTGCGGAAACAGGCGAACCACTCCGGTTCAACCCAGTGCTTCCAGTAGTGACAAGGGCCGCTGCAACTTGGGCGGCAGTACTGTTCCCAGTTTGGCTATATGGTGCGCTGGCCGTGAATGATCCGATGGTTACAGTTACAGTGCCCTGATCATAAACCGTCACTCCAGCGTATGCATCGACGCCGCCGGTCATTGACCCACCAGAAGGGTAGCCAATGAATGACTCTCCATCGGCGAAATCTGTCGTATCGCTGGTGGTGGCATTGGATGAGAGAGAATAGTTGACTGCTACCCCTGTTCCTTTTGAAACAAGGTTCACCCGAGATCCGCTGGCAGTTGCCGTTACCAGAGAGGCTGCTGAACCTCCATTAATGTTAGAAGCGAGATTTGTGGCCAATCCTGTATTGGTACTGAACTGGTTGTAAGAAGTGCTGCTGGTAATTCCGTTGATGGTGATGCTGATAAACCCACGATCATAGATTTGCGGGCAGCCACGAGGCAAAGGCTGGCAACCTCCGTCAGGGCTATCGATATGGGCTATGGAGCCATCAATCTCCACGTAGCCAGATGACCAGGTCGCGCTGTAAGCGCCCACCCCCGACTGGCTCCGCAACGTATTTCCGATAGTGAGACTTCCCAGTGCATTGCTGCCAGGCGATGATCCTCCCGGCTCGTCCACCTGCGCCAACCGGCCGAGCGCATCAAAATAATTCTTGCGCGTTTTACCGGCAGGATCGGTGATTGTGGTGGTGTTGCCGGCAAGCGAGATAACCGTTGAACCGCCGCTGGATGGCGCAATGGAAGTGGTACGCCCTAACCCGTCATACCCGAACGTTGTATAAACAGGCGTTTCACCAGGCGCATATGGATTTGATACTTGGGACTGCCGCCAAAGCTTATCGTAGATTCGCTTTACGGAACTAATCACGCTCCCATTGCTCGTATCCTGTTGAATCAGGTGTCCTAGCCCATCGAAAGTCTGGATGAGGACTGCGCTGTTTACCGTGCTTGACTGTGTCACGACTGGGAAAGCGCTCGCATCATCAAAAGCAACATTATTTTGAACGGTTGTTCCATTGGAAGGCGGTGGGAGCATCGCCGTCAATCGATAAAGTGAATCATTATATTGGTATTGTGTTTGCTGCCCGTTTTCGTCGGTACTGGTCTTCAGAGCGCCAGTATCAAAGTTATAAGTAAAACTACTAGTGAACTGCGGCGACGAGCCGCGCACGATTGAGTCTGGATATGCATATTGTGTGAGGCTGCTGAAGTTAAATGTCTTCTGATTACAGCAATCCATTTGGGCAATACGCAGGTTACCGAGAGAATCGTAAGTGAACGTGCGCGGGATCCCGCCCGACGGCGTGACCGGATCCGAATAACGCGTTACCGAGGTAAGATTGCCGCGTGTGCTGCCGGTACTGTCGTCGTGGGTAGGCAGGCCACCAATAGTCGGGCTAATCGTCGAAGTATCGTAGTCAAAATCAGTGCGTGCAATGATGACATCAGACCCGTTCTTGACTGTAACGCTGGCGGGCAGATTCAAAATATGTTGGGTGGTAAATGGCGCCTGCTTATAGCTGGTAACGGTATGGCGCACTGTTGTGCCGGAAAAGTCCTTTTCATACAAATCGGTGACGTTGCCATTGGAGTCATAAAAATATTGGACTGAAGATTGTTGTGCGGCATCGTTGGTCGTCGTAACGACATCAGGACGAACGCTCGAACCGACCGCCTTCCAGGTAAAGGCAACGTTGCTTAGCGTGTGCCCCGCACTGTCAGCATCAACCAGGGAAGAAAGCGTTCCATCGGCATTCAGGTTCGCCGTAAACACATTATTCAATTGATCTGTGATTACTGTACTGGTGACCGATCCAGTTCCTGATTTTGCAAAACCGTATGCCCAACTCGACAGATTTGTTGTGAGCCCGTCAGGGGAAACGACCTGTGTGGTGTATGCCGGGGCGTCAGACAGCGCGCCCGCACTGGCAGCGGGATAGTTGTAACTTATATAGCTGCGGACTGTTCCATTCGCACTCAGATTCTCAATCTTGCTGATAACGGCCCAATCGCCGTACGTGAAACGATATGCGGTCTGGTTTGGGTAAGTACACTTTGTAAGGACATTGAGCGCTGAGGTCAGCGCGGGAGCAAGAACCACCGCGGAAGCTGAGAAGTTGTACCAGACATATCCCGCGCCATAAAGGGGAGCCCAGGAGAACGTGGCATATGTGTGCACGCCAGTGGGATCAACACTAGAGACCGCGACATTTTGCGTAATGCTGGCCAACTGGTTCGATGCGTTGTAATTGAAAGTGAGTACCCGGCCTAGCGTGTCAATTATTGTGGAGATATGCTGGTTATTTCCTGCGCCCGGCACGTAGGTAATCGTGATGAAGTTGCCGTCAGTGTCCTTAATCTTGATTGGCCGGTACAAATTGGTCTCGGTCGGAAATACCTCATACTGGACAGTACTTCCACTGGCATAAGTCACGATGTGGCCAGCCGAGTCGTAGTGAATGAAAGTTCCGTCCGTAGAGTCGAACGAGGTTCCCGTTCCCGAAAACGCGTGCTTAGTTCCATCAGCGTCTGTAAGGATGAATGGCGCCTGTGTGTTTGCCTCCAAATAGCCGAAGTCAAGACGGAATCCATAACTTGGGAAATCGCGATCAGAGTCAAAGCTGATGGACGGCTGGGCAGGGGTGCTGGCATCAACCTCCCAAATACGGCTGTTGTAATAAAGATTTAAGGTGAGATCCAGGCCGTTGCGTCCAGGCAGGTTCAAAATAGGAACGAGATAGCTATAGCTTTGGCTGCCCGGGAGTACATCCGAGTGCGCGGGCGTGGAGAGATGCGAAAAAATGGGACTGCGACTACCTCTTGCATTTTGTTTCTGCGATCGCGCTGTTATTAATGAGCCGTAAGAAGGATTGCTTGGGTCCGGACTGCAGGTGTTGTCATCCGGACACGTGATTCGATTTTGTGAGAACGCAAGATGCGAAATGACGAAAAAGAACCCAGCGACACGCAGTTTAAAACTCACAGAAGCTCCAAAGAGTAATCTCTAGTTGTGCGATACAGCTTAGTGCCCGGAACGCAAGCCAGGCCCGCAGAAAAATGAGGAATTGTATGAATAACTTACCTGGGCAGCGATCCAGAGTCGCTGGATATTAGCAAAGGTCAGAATGAGCGTCAATCCAATTTTGAGAATTCTATAAATGTATTGACGTAGGCTACGCAATGCGATGAGACAAAATTTGACAACAAATCAGCTCAATACCTTTTCAACAACTTTGCAATTGTTAATTGAATTCTAAGAAGTTTCTGACAATCGATCCATTGGTGCCGGACAGGTGCTTGAAGCAATTGTGGTTTAAGTGTTGACAAAAAGAACGGATACTTCCACAAAGATGCCAGAGCATTTATTCGATTCCACACGCGGGAGTATGTTGCGAATAATGCCCAGGTCAGTCGTGCCGCTAATCACTATCGTGCAGGACTTTTGGAATTGACTCGACTTGTTGTCGCCCACGAAATATAGGGCAAACGTGGGGGTGTGCAGCGTCGCGGCACTGCTGCCGACATTCGTGATCCGGACCGCACACTCGATGTACCCTGCATTCAGATCGAATTTCTTGTCGGCGGTTGTCGAATTCTTGACTTGGGGGATGAAATCTTTGGCCAGGTTTTGTGCGTTGGTATCCGCCACGCCATTTGAGGTTGCAACCGAGAACGACGTCGAGCGGTCATAGACTCTTTTCCAGTCGTCGTTGGTCGGCTGCGTCGCATAGTCGATTGCGTGTGAAAAACTATCGATCATTTTCTGTGGATTGCCGCTGCCTATGAAATCAGCCATGCTCGACACAGGCCCCCGGGAGTCGGCTGCGACTTCGGCGTAACTGTGTCGGTAAAATTGGTTGTCTCCGTTTGCCCGGTATGGACCTTCGTCGAGTGTGTGACCTGAACGGAATTGTTAAGAGTGTATCCTCCTTTGCGAGCGAGGAAAACTCCGTCGTGGTTGTAACCGATCCGGTTGACGCAAACCTACTCGAACAGCCCCCATCGACTGTGTTACTAACCGAGGGGAAAAATGAACCTCACGCGCTTGACCACTGGCTGGACTATTCGAAAGAGAGAATTCTAAAGAAAAACGAAGCCTAGAAATCGAACCTTCATCCTGAACATACTCGTTTGAAAAACTTGCTTCCATGGATCTTGTTGGCGCCGATTATACTTCAGTACAGGCTTACCTATAATTTTTGACGACACGTTGGCTGCGGAGAAAATACCAATATGCTTCATGGTGGCGCGGATTGTACTCCTGGCCGCATTTATCGTATCCAGCCTTGTTCTCAGAAAAATATGATCTCCGTGCAAAAACACGCACAAGCCAGCCGGTGACTTTGCTTTTCAAAGGCGACCAGACCAAGGCATATCTCGCAAATCTGGGAAGCGGCACCGTTTCCGAAATTCATCGCCGCTGGGATTGAAAAGAAGTGGGCCTCAGTGATCCAGCAGCGTTATCAAACATTAGGCATCAATCCATCGTCCCTGTTTTTTTAATAAATTTCCCTGTTATCGCTCCTGTTATTTCCCTGCTCGCTCCCTGTTACGATTTCAGCCTAAAAGCCACTCACCCCAGTATTTTTGCGGCGCAGACTGCACTCCAGCCCCTTCGACCGGCAAAATTCCCCGTATTCTTCCCTGTTAACGGGAATTTTTGCCCAGAGACGCACCCTTCAATGAAAATCATGTGACGCCACCTGTGCCGCACTGACTTTCAACTCCTCAACATGCTCAGCCTTTATGTGAACGATCCCATCTTGATTCTGCACCGTGCCTGATACGCGAATGAATTTCGGCTCCAAAACAGCTTGCCTGTATCTCTCATAAACGTCCGGCATGACGATCACATTTGCGTTGCCGTGCTCATCTTCCAGAGTCAAAAAGATCAGACCCTTTGCAGTACCTGGTCTTTGTCGTGTGATAACAGCCCCGGCAACTGTCGCTTTCTGGCCATTCTTCATAGCCCGCAGCTCAGCAGCAGACTTGATATTCTGCCCGCGCAGCTCTTTTCTTCTGTAGAACATCGGGTGTGGTCCAGTAGTCATGCCGGTTCCATGGAAGTCTGAGACTAGCCGATCCTCAATGTCCATCTGTGCCAGCGGTGAGTTTGCATCCAACTCGACAATTCCCTCAAGCAGCGGTCCAGCCTTGCGACTGGCCCTCTCTACGTGCCACAGTGCATCGCGTCGGTGAAGGTCAGCATCTGGCCTGATTTTGTTCAAAGCTCCTACTCTTGCCAACATCCGCAAACTGTTCTTGTTCAGTTCAGGTACGCGCCAGGTCAAATCTGCAATCGAACTGAACGGGCGCTGCTCACGGGCATAGACCAGTGATTCAGCCGCTGTCTGTTGTAGTTCGCGCACGTACCGCAGTCCAATACGCAGAACGATCTGGTTCCCTGCTTTTTCCAACGTGCAGTTCCAATCAGAGTACGTCACATCAATCGGCCTCACTCGCAATCCATGACGCTGTGCGTCCTTCACGAGTGTGGACGGATGATAAAAGCCCATCGGCCAATTGTTCAGCAGAGCACAGGTAAACGCGGCGAGATAGCGGACCTTCAAGAACGCGCTGGCATACGCGATCAAGGCAAACGAGGCGGAATGACTTTCTGGGAAGCCATAGAGGGCAAACGAACTGATGAACTTGACGATTTCATCCTGCGCCTTTGTCTTGATACCGTTCTGAGTCATCCCGGCCCGAAGTTTGGCTTCGATCTCCAGCATCCGCTTTTTGGAACGCTTATGCCCCAAGGCCCTTCTTAATTCCTCAGCTTCGCCGCCACTAAAATTGGCGCAGATCATCGCCATCTTCAGTAATTGTTCTTGAAACAAAGGGACACCCAATGTGCGCCGCAGGACAGGCTCAAGCGACGGATGCGGATACGTCACCTTCTCTTTACCTTGCCGCCTCTTCAAGTAAGGACTAGTCATTTGTCCGGTGATTGGGCCTGGTCGGATTAGCGCCACTTGCGTGACCAGATCGTAAAACTTCTCAGGATTGTTCCTTGGCAAACTCGCCATCTGCGCACGCGATTCAACTTGGAACATGCCCACCGTGTCAGCTTTACGAATCACGTCATAAACATCGGGACAGTCCTGCGGCAAATGTGCCAGATCAACTTCCTCGCCGTAATGATCGCGGATGAGAGTGATTGAATCCTTCAGGACAGCCATCATTCCTAGCCCAAGAATGTCCACCTTGACGATCCCCAGATCGCTGCAATCGTCTTTGTCCCACTGAATCACATTGCGATTTGGCATTGACGCTGGCTCTAGTGGAACAACGGAGTCGAGATGGCCTTGGCAGATCACCATTCCGCCAGAGTGTTGCCCCAGATGACGCGGCAGGTCTTGCAAACGAACGCAGAGGTCAAGGTATTTGGCAATGCGCTTTTGTGTGAGGTCGAATCCCGCGTGAGTAAAGTAGCGATCAAAGCTATCGTCCGGGCCTCTCCATTCAAAGCCGCCCACTGTCGCTGAAAGACGGTCCAAAGTCTCTTTATCGAAGCCAAACACTTTGCCAACTTCTCTGGCCGCAGAACGTCCGCGATATGTGATGACATTTGCAGTCATCGCAGCTCCAAGCTCTCCATATCGCTTGTACAAGTATTGAATTGCTTTTTCGCGGTCATCACCTGAAGGAGTATCGAGGTCGATGTCTGGCCACTCACCACGTTCTTCACTTAGGAAGCGTTCAAAAAGAAGTTCCATGCCCACAGGATCGACGGCGGTGATTCCAAGTGAATAGCAGACGGCGCTATTGGCCGCGCTGCCTCGCCCTTGCACCAGAATTCCGTTTTGATTGCAGTAACGAACAACATCCCAAACGATTAGAAAGTAACCGGCCAGGCCCAGCTTCTCAATTAGCTTCAGTTCACGCTCAAGCTGGATTCGCACCGGGTCAGTAATCGGCTGGTATCTATTGCGTGCGCCTTCCCATGTGCGGGCATACAAGAATGAATCCATTGTTTCGCCAGCGGGCACTGGATAACGAGGAAACTCATAGCCCAGCTTCTCCAAAGAGAATTGCAGGCGTGAGGACAGTTCCAAAGTATTAGAGACTGCATCGGGCACGTCCCTGAATATCTGCTGCATCTGAGCGGCTGTGCGGATATACCGCTCAGAATTACTGCAACCGAGACGCCCACCTGTCGCCAGTCGGCGTTTGTGCTTGATACAGGTGAACACGTCCAGCACTTCACGGTCAGCGGCGGTGGCGTAGCTGACTCCATTGGTCGCAAGCACGGGCAATTTCAGCTCTCGCGCCAATGCAATAGCGCATTGGTTGCGATGTTCCTGATCTCTCTGGAAATGTCGCTGCAACTCCACATACAGGTTGTTGTGACCAAACACCGAGATGAGCTTCGCCAGCAGATCGCGACCCGCGTCCATGCCGCCAACTCTCAGAGCATGAGCAAGAGGACCGCGCTCATCGCCCGTCAAGCAAATCAGGCCAGTCGCGTGCTCTTCCAACTCATTAAGCTGTGCAGGACTGGCTGCGTGCTTGGGCACTCGCAGTTTGGTGCGGGTAATTAAGCGGCAAAGGTTCTGGTAACCAAGCTGAGATTCGCAGAGCAGCGGATAGTTCGCGGTGCCGTTCCCGCTGCTGATGCTCAGCTCGGCTCCAACATGAGCGCGGATGCCAGCTTTCTTCGCGGCCATGTGAAATCGAGCGGAACCATAAAAGCCGTCTCGGTCAAGCAGCGCCATCGCTGGAATGTTCAGCCCAGAAGCGGTCAGCGCAAGGGCTTCAGGTACAGAAGCACCCTCCAGAAAAGAAAATGCCGACCGGGAATGTAATTCCACATACATGGCTTAGTCGTATATCCCTTCGACAAACCATGTTCGGGTTACCAGATCGCGGAAGATGCGATATAGCGCGGTATGGCCATCGAGCGTGAGATTTATATCCCATTCGTCTCTTTTCCATTCACCGGCATCGTCCCACCATTCGCCGGAGCCACGCCATGGCCCAGACGCACCTATCACTCGGCCTTTCTTCCGTGCGAATCCAATCCAGACCGGCGCTTGCTCCGCGCTCACTTCAACTCTTGCTGGAATGGCCGGACGGAATCTGCGCAATGCCAGCTTTAGTGACGGCAGCCCGCCGCCGTGCTTCGTGGCCGGCGTCGTTACCTGGAAATGATCCGGGCGATGAGAATCAAGAAGACATGGGGATCCAACAAGCTGCCGATTCAGCAAATCCACTTCGCCGACAACCGCCCGGATGCGGGCCAGGGAGATTTCTAGTTTGGCAGGCTCCGGCGCAAGAGGTTGAAACAAACCAGTCTGAGCGTATCGAATACGGGCCGGTATCGCTTCAATCTTGACTTTCTTTACTGGCGCATTCGGCGGATGGGCGGCAAGGTCGAGTTGGGCCAACTTGAGCAACACTTTGCCGTCCTGAGTAGGAACCGGCAACTTGATTGTGCGCTGATAAGCGGTCAGAGTGGTACAGCACACCGGCGCACTTAGATCACGGTCAGAATTGAGTTCCAAGATCAGCTCGACATCAATTTGATCTGTGGCCAGCGATCTCTCAATCAGCCGCACCATGAGCTGTTCCAACAAGTGATTAAGCACGAAGGCCAGAGGCTCCAGCAACTCGACCGGCTCTTCTAACTCTGCACTCTCTTGGAATGTTGGAGGCAATGCGGCGGGCACTAGCTCACGCACTATCACGCCTTTCGCCAATCGCTGCAAATGCAGCCCATACTGTCCAAGTCTTTCGGTCAGCTCGATTGAAGGTAGAGCGGCAAGCGCTTTGAGAATCCTGATACCCCAAGCATGCAATATGTCCAAGGCATCTGATTCCAATCCCAAGACCTCGACCGGCAATGTTCCTAATCGCTTTGCCTCGTCACCTGGCTCCACTATCGTGATCCCTTTAAATCCACGGGCGGCATAGTGAGCCGTATCAGGATTGCTGGCAATGGCAACATTACTTTCAAAGCCGCGTCTGGTTACTTCACCCAGAATGAGCTGAGCAATGGTCTTGCCCGTACCCATCAGCCGTTCGGAACCCGCGAGATCAAGAATGATTGTCCCTGGATTTGTAACCTCTACTCGCGGCGAGAAGTTATAACTGCAATCAATCAACTCAGCTTGAGCTGCCTCCTCATGCTCCTGGACCCGCCGTATGAGCGCCACGCCACAGACTTCGGCTTGCAGCTTTGTCATGCCTACATTGACGCCAACGGCTCTTGCCCCTGCATTGCAGGCAATAACTTTCAGTATTGATTCTGGTCCATCCAGCAGGGCAGTAGGCTGTGCTTTGGACTCACGCAGCAATGCCGCTTGCACAGCGAAGTCGGGAACGTGAATGGAGCCAAACATGATTCACGCCCATTGCGGTCTTACGGTGAAATGGTTCCTTGCACTTTGTACCGGCTTCTTTGTGCGTGTGCGGCCAACCTCAACATTGAAGTCCACGCCTGAGATCAGTTGCGTATGCGAAGCCGCGCCTGCCCCACTCCATTCGACAGATGCGCCCATGTTCAGCGTCAGCGCGGCACAACTTTGAGCAGCAGAGTAAGGGAGCATTACAACGAGCGCCGTTGGCATAGCTTCCATAACGCGAGCAAATCGGAACCAGGTGGTTAGCGGAATTTTCCTGATTAGCTTTTCATCAACATTGCCCAGGTCAATGGCAATCACTCCAAAGCCGCCGTTCTGTATCAAAATGTCTGCGGCTTTGAACGCCTGCTCAACCGCTTTCATTCCGCGTTTAATACAGCGCACCCAGAGCACGCGAGACAGACACACTCCCATGGCATCCGCAGATTCTGGGTCGAAAGAATCACTGGCGTCCACCACAGCGCAGAACTGCTCTTTGCCGGTGACCTGGGCCAGAAGCGACAAGAGCAGAGTAGTCCGGCCAGAAGTGACGCCAACCGGAGCGCACACCTGAGTCAGTGCGCCTTTTGGGATGCCGCCACCTTCGTGATCTATGGACGTAATACCGGTCAGGAATACTTCTGGCGTCTGACGTTCATAAACGGTGAGAGCGCCGGGAATACGACTTTCGACCTGAGCACGGATAACGGCAATGGATGACATGGCTGGAGGAATCGCGCGATTCGCTTGCTGTTCGCTTCAACGTTTACAGTAGCGAAGAGGTTGTGCGCTGTCAATACGACCTTTTGCCTTTTTTGCGTATCTTATTGAATAGCTTATGAATGTTTTTATCGGCACGGCAGGTTTCAGTTACCCGGATTGGCGCGGGATTGTGTACCCAATAGACTTGAAGAAACGCAAAATGCACGAGCTGGAATACCTCTCGCAGTTCATCAACCTGTGTGAAATCAATAATAGTTTCTATCGCCCAATCAATCCCGACGTTGCAAAGAAGTGGTGCGGATATGTCGCGGAGCAGCCAGATTTTCAATTCAGTTGCAAGCTGACAGAAGTATTCACTCATGCTCCGGGACGCGAGAAGAAGAAATCTTCAACCGCAGAAACGATCAAATACACCCAGCAAGACGTGGATGATGCAAAAAGAGGCTTTGAGCCGATTATGGAGGCTGGCAGGTTGGCGGCTTTATTGCTTCAGTTCCCTGTTTCCTTCCGCCACACTGACGGGAATTGGGACCACTTGATTGATGTGGTCCACATCTTTAAGGAATATCCTCTTGCCGTCGAAGTGCGCCACAAGAGTTGGAACGATCCGTTGGTCTTGAATGCATTTCGGGAGGAACGGATTTGCTTTTGTAATATTGACGTGACCAGGTTGGGAGAGACGCTGGAGGGCACGGAATACGTTACATCGCCTCTGGCGTATTTCCGTTTACATGGACGAAGCAAGAAATGGTTCACAGCAAAGAACCGAGATGAAAGATATGACTATCTGTATTCGCAATCCAGTTTAGAAAAAATCAAACCGAAGATTGAGAGGGTCGGCAACGAAGCGCAGAAAACACTCGTCGCGACAAATAATCACTACAAAGGCCAAGCGGCGGTAAATGCCCTTGAGCTAAAAAGTATGCTCGGCGGGAAGAAAGTCAAGGCACCCAAGCCGCTGGTAGAGCATTATTCGGATCAGTTGCAGGACATAGCAGACCCGATTTAACTCAACTCTAAAAGTCCGTCGCTATGACCTGCCGGCGTAAGAACATACTCGACGGTTTCTGGGGTTCGGAATAAAATCGGTATTCCCGAATCAAAGTCCTCACTCGTTCGAGGGTGCCGAAATGACCATCGTCTTTCTCGCTCATAAGCTGCCCGACCCGATTTCAGATGAACTCGCCCGACAAGGGCACAGTGTTTATGAGTGTCTCGCGATAAGTGAGGTTTTCGCATTAGCTGAAGAACACCTCGACGCGCAAATCATCATAGCCGCTGAGATGGAAGAGAAATGGGCCAGACTGATCCAGCAGCGTTATCCGACGTTTCACCTGAAGGCCGGTGCTACCGCGAAAGACGTTTTGTGGGAGTTGAATGTGAAAAGTGGAAGGGTGAACTGAAGAACGCAAGAGAGAGCCACACCCGCCAGGAAATCGACATCTCACTTCATTATGAGACGAGAGGATCGACCGATTACCTACGTGAAAGCCTTTGCTGAAAATGAAAATACAGTGGGTGTAATGTATGGCGACAACCCAATGCAGGCACCAGCGGGATTTGGGCCAACCCTGGCCGCAGCTCTGCGCGATCTTGCCGAGGAGTTAGAGAAATATCGTTGTAACGGCAGTCCGCAAGACCTGATGAATCCGGAAAAATTCAAACAGGACTGTTTTCGTGCGCATGATAAGGTTCTGCACAGACCGGAAACAGAAGCGTAATGGCTGATGCAGAAGGGGATACGGGACAAGCCGCTCAAGAATGTCCCCCGCTTCATTTCACCGATGAAGCCCACCATGGTTGCCCATCTGCCCGACGACCGAAGCAAGTGGCTGTTGGAACCCAAGCTGGACGGTTACCGCGTCATCGCCACTAAGACCGGGGGCAAAGCCAATCTGTATTCGATGGATGCCAAGATTTACAACAGCGAGTTTCCCGACATCCACAGTGCGCTTTCCAAGATGTTGTCCGACGAAGTGGCTCTGGATGGTGAGATCGTGGCCGTGGAACCCAATGGCCGTCCCAATTTCAATGCCCTGCAAAATCGCAAATCAACCAAACTGCCTATCTATTATGTTGCCTTCGATTGCCTGAATTACAAAGGCCGCGATCTACTGGATAAGCCCATAGAAGAGCGGAAACGATATCTGGCCGAAATCGCCAAAGTGTTCATCACGCCGATTCAGCCCATCTTTGAATTTAGTCCTGAAGTGGATTTGGAAACCGCAACCACAGTGGTGAAACAAACCAAGATTGAAGGGCTGGTGGCAAAACGTTTGGGCAGTCGTTATGTTCCGGGCACCGAATCCGACTTGTGGCTGAAACAGCGATTCAATCAGGAAGATAAGTTTTTTATGGGTGGCTACATCCCAGGCTCAAAAGGCGTTGGAGAACTGCTGATTGGGGAATACCGCGACGGCAACCTTTATTTCGTCAAACGCCTGATTGCCGGCCTGAACCAATTCAACCGCAAGGAAATTTACAAGGAGCTACAAGACCTCAAGACCAACCATGTGCCCTTCGTGAATTTGCCGGAAAAGAAATCCGAACATCAACACGCTGTTACCGAAGAAGTGATGGCTCAAGTGCAATGGCTCAAGCCAGAGCAACCAGCGGAAATTGAATTTGTGGAGCGTACTCCACATGGCAGACTCAGACATGCCAGTTTCCGGCGATTACTGCCCAGATCAGGGGAAAAGTAAACGCGTTAGGGCTGTTCTTTCCGTTCGTGACAAACATCCGCAGCGCGGACATTGGGCCGAATTTCCACATATCCGTCAGACCGGGCAAACCGCGATGGGCACGTCTTTCCCATGCAGTTCACCTGATTCAGCCGCTATTCATGCGGGTTAGCTGGGTAGGGCGCGGTCGCGTGTTATACTCCAGCGCGTTATGGTTAACGAAAGTATACAGTCTCGGTTTGAATTGGCCGAGAAGATCGCCAAGGCTGCGGCGCTGGTACTGGCCGTCTCATATGCGCTGGGAGTATTGATATCCAATCAATATCTGATGGCGCTCGGAGTTAGTGATTTTGCTTCATTGAGGCCTAAGTACATCATTACTGGCCTTTGGACAATCGTGCTGATCTTGCTTGCGGTTTTGCCAATCTGGGCTGCGAAGGAGGCCACATCATTTCCCCGGAGCAATAAGATTGTGGCAGCCGGTGTTTTGTTTGTAGTTGCTTGTGCGTTTCTGGTGGCTCTGGAACCGTTTGTGTTCTCACTATTAGGCTATGATATTCGCTTGATACGGTGGTTTACTGGAGATGCTTCGAGGAACGATATTGCAAAGATCAAATCGTTCTACAGAGCATGCTTCAGTGTAATTCTGCTGGTTTGGAGCGGCATTGCATGTTCTGCAATCATGATCGCAAGAATCAAGAGGATGGCAAGGAGTAGTGGAAGGCAGATGATGGCTATGTACGCAATAGTCGGCCTATTCGTATGTACAACTCTAGCTTCCGTCGGATACACAATCGCCAATAACATTTATGGGCACATTCCCGCCGCGTCAGGCGGGGGACGGCCACTGCAAGGCCGCTTAATTCTCAATAAGGACGGAGAGGCTTTTTGGGCCGAAGCGAGAATCACTGGTACTCATAACATTGCAGAATTGCAATTTCGCGTCGCAGACCCTTTTATCACCCCGCGCAGCAGGGTTGCTACAGTCTTTTATGAGGACGATCACAGTATGGTTCTTGAAATTGACAATTCCCACGGCGGAGAACCCGAAACCGTATTTATGGTTCTGAGCAAGTCTCTGGTTGACGCCTTCATTATAGATAGAACGCCATGACGGAACATTTGCTAGGCAAAGGAAGCCGGTACTTGTACCGGCTTGGGCTTTGCACTGCCTTCTTCACCAACGGGCATCAGATTGGCCTTGCCTGGTGACTTTTCCAGTCTGAAGTTGTCAAGGCCGTCATCTGGAAGAACAAAGGGGAATAAGTTCCCTTTTTGATTGATCGCGCATCTCTGAAGGTAATTCCCCGCTGCTTACGTTCTTGATATAGTCCCCACCAGTTTCACCCTGGAGAAAGACCATTGAAGAAGATATGGATATTCTTCCTTCTGGCCCTAATCGCCCTGGCGATCTGGGGTTGCGCTCACAAGACCTCAACCACGACAATATATCTACCTGCCACTCCGCCGCCTGCCACTGACAGGACCCACATAGCCGCTAATTGTCCGCCGAACCTTTCGGAAGAATGGCAGCATGTATACAATCCCGACCGCCTGGATGTGAAAGAGCAATGCAGGATCGTCACTGGCAAAATCGAAGCCATAAGCAGTGAGCCAGATGGCGATTACCACATCCGTCTGAAGCTGGACCCCGGACAGGAGAGTCTGCTCAATCCAACGAACATACGCCGTCAGCATGGCGATCTGGTAATTGAGCCCATCTGTGAACATAAGGTTAGTCAGGACAGTGCGAAGGACGCATGTAAGAACTTTGTCGGTGGCGTGAAGAAGCCAAGCACCGGGCAGCACGTCAAGGTCGCTGGCAGCTACGTGCATGACACGGAGGGCGGTCACGGCTGGATGGAGATTCACCCGGCTGTGATTATCGAAGAAATTCCATAGAGCCAGGAAAACTGTGCTCTTACCATACTGGCGTCGTCTCTCAAACGGCATGCCTCGACTGTGTAGCGGCTGAACTTTAACAATAGAAACAGGTACCGCATCCTGTTCGTAGGCGTCTAAAACCTTTTCCAGCTTGTCATCAATTGGCATCTGCGCAACATCGAGGGTTTCATTTTGAGCAAAGCTGTCCCATTATCTCATTTCAGAGAATAGGCAATTGCACGGTGGCAAGCAGCACACTGGAAGATCACACAGGCAATCGAAATGATGGTAAGTCACGGCGTCCTGTGTGGCCGCTCGTCTCTTTCTTGCTGTTCTGCATCGTCTTTTTCGGCTATCGTGCGGCGGTTGAGAACGATTCGGCGAGCAGACAACAAACGAGCTTCGGGACTATCGTTCAGTGCGAACAGCGCGGCCGTGGAAACGAAAATTACTGTCACTACACGTTTCCAGTTGGCAATGAACAATACGCTGGTGTCAGTAAAGCAGAGCAAGAAGTTGGATTCGGCCAGACGGAGATGGTTTATTACGACAGCCACTTGAAAACTTTTCTGAACAGAGTCGCAAGAGTATGCGTTTCGTCTACTTTCTCCTGTTAGCGCTTGCCGCTACCGTCGCGTTCATCCTTTGGGACAGGGCACCCCAGCGGCTCTAGTCACCGAAAGTCCCTGCAAGTCGGCTTGTGTGAATCGATTTCAGAAACTCCTGTTACGGGTAATCCGGAAACTGGAATCAGACCGGCGTCACAGGGGTGCGGGCCCTCCACTATCGTTGAATTGCCGCTTCTCGCAATTCGAGAATCGCGGGAACAGGACCCATTACCCGTCGAACCATGCAAAAGCTCTCCTGGACGAAAAACCGCAAGCCTCACCACAGGAAATCCGAGAAGCTTTGGGAGGGCGTTATCCAAGCGAAAAGAGTCGATCTGGGCATTGCGCGCGACCTTGAGACCTCGGAGTTGCATGTAGAGGTCATAGATTGATTGGAAACCGTGTTGAGGCCGAAGTGGGTGTCGCATTTTTCGTGGCATGGGCACGGAAACAGTCCTGCTGGAACTCTCTGGGTTCATCAGGTCTTGCGGACTGCCTTCACAATGATATTTCTCCAGCTCATTGGCTAGATCGCGCAGAGCTTATTGGGACAACACCGTCTTGAACAGTATCAAGGCTAGCGCCGCGTAGGCTCAAACCTTTCCTGCATGAGCCAAAAACCCATGGGCAATGGAAAGCTAAGGTGCTCACAATGAAGGCAGACACTCACGTATGAGCAAAGTTCGGTTCATGGTACTACGCTGATTACACTTTTTGAGTACTGCGTCCGCAACGGCTCCGAAATGAAGTTGGAGGCGCTCATCACGAGGAAGATCGCAGGCAGGCAGCGGCGCAGCCTTCATGCTCAGCTTGTCGGAGTGCTGTTCGCTAACAGTTCGATTCTGACGTCATTTTTCCCTGTTGAAAAGTGGACTGCCTATTCGCCGAGCGGAGAAAATCCTCCCAAAATTCTGGTTTCTCTGCTGCTCCAGCGCTTATTGTGATTTTAGGGGAGCGAGAGAAGGCCCGGAATGTGGGCGATTCGCTACAGATCAGAGAAAAATTCTCTAAGCTGCAGACTGTATGGCGGGGGGAGAGTCATTCGAACCCTGCGTCGACTTTTTGAAGCGAGTCAATTTGGGAACCTGAGCTATGATCGTTTCGGTACGGTCGACGAACCGCCAGACTCTGTTCGCTACTTCCCACAATCGCGTTTTTGGATAACTTCCGGTTTGCCGACAATCCAGAAGTTATCAACGGGAAGTTCAGTTTCGCCAGGTCGGCCTTCGCAAAAAAATCCTCAATGAATTCTGTTGAGGTGCGGTTATTCGTAGCGCAAGGCCACTATCGGTTCAACTGAAATTGCACGCCGTGCGGGAACATAAGACGCAGCAAATGCGACCAGCAGGAGCAAAGCAGCCACGCACGTGAAGGTCTCAAAGTCAGTAGCGCTTACCTGATAGAGCAGACTCGACATCAGCCGTGCGAGCCCGAGCGCGGCAAGAATGCCAATGGCAATGCCTGTGCCCGCGAGCTTTACACCCTGGCCGACAACCATGCGAAACACTTCACCGCGAGACGCGCCCAGTGCCACGCGAAGGCCGATTTCGCGGGTGCGCTGAGCCACCGAAAATGAAATTACCCCGTAAATCCCGATGGCACCGAGCGTGAGCGCCAGCGCACTGAACAGCCCAAGCAGAACGAGCGTCATTCGGCGCGTTGCGAGGGAATTATCGACAAGCTGTCTCATTGTGGCGACGGAGGTGATGGATTGGTCTTTATCGACCGCGTACACAGCCGAGCGCATTGCTGAGGTGAGTGCCGCCGGATCGACGCGCGATTTCACCAATAGGTCCATCTCTCCGGACGGGGCCTGGCGGAACGGCAGATACACTTCCAGTCGCGATAAATTTTGCAAGCCGTACAGCCTGGTATCGCCGAGTACCCCAACGATAGTAAGCCATTTCACCTGCCGTTCTGTATTGGGATGTCCAAACATGAAGCGCTTGCCGATTGGATTCTCATTCGGAAAAAATTGGTTCGCCAGTCTCTGATTGATCATTGCTACCAGAGGCGCGTCTTCCCTGTCGGTTTCGGTGAAGTTGCGGCCACGCAGCAACGAGATTCCGAGCGTCCGCACATAGCCGGGACTAACGATGTGACTATCAGGATGCGGATAATTGCCAGGGCCCGGTTGGGCCATCCCTTCGATTGTGATGTCACTACGGTCATGATTGTCGGTCATCGGAGTATTGGTGGCAACCGCCGCGCCTTCTATGCCCGGCAACTCACGCACGCGCTGCAGCACCTGTTGCCAGAAATTGCGTATGGGCACGTCTTTGGAGTATTGGTCTGGACGCAGCGATATGGTCATGGTCAGCACTTGATCGGTCCGGAATCCTGGGTCAACCTGAAGCAGGCGATACAGGCTCTTCATCATTAGCCCCGCACCGACAAGCAGCACCAATGCGAGCGCCGCTTCAGCAATCGCCAAAGCTCCACGAACACGGTTGTGGGTTGTGCCGGCGCTGGAAGTGCGGCTGCCTTCCTTTAACTCGGATTGCACGTCGCTGCGGTTCCAATGCAGAGCCGGCAGTATGCTGAAGGCAAAAGCTGCCAGCAGCACAATTGCGCCAGTAAAGAGAAGGACTGGAACATTCAGGCCCACAACGCCGCCCGGCAGCAAGCCCGGAGGAATCAATCGTCCGATGCCGCGAACACCAGCAAAAGCAACCGCCAGTCCGAAGAGTCCGCCGAGCACCGATAAAACCACACTTTCCGTAAGCATCTGCGCAAAAATCCGCAAGGTGCTGGCGCCCAACGCCATGCGAACTGCCATCTCCTTGGTGCGTCCCGTGCCGCGCACAAGAAATAGGTTGGCAACGTTTGCACACGCGATCAGCAATACGAAAATTACTGCGCCAAACAGCACCAATAAGGCGGTCCGCGTCTGGCCGACGAGAGCGTCGCGAATCGGTTGCAGCGCGACTCCATAATGGTCGTCCGCCGCTGGATATTCTTTGGCCAGCCGAGCCTCAATTCCTTCCATTTCCGAGATCGCTTGCTGGCGGGTGACGCCTGGCGCGAGCCTTCCGATGACCGGCATGTCGCCTCGGGCACCGCGGTTGTGAGCTTCTTCCGAATTGTCCGTAATCCATACTCCAATCGGAATCAGAACATCTGTCTTGCTGGGCGCTACAAAGGCTGATGGAAGGACCCCGACAATCGTGAAGTCCCGTCCATCGAGCACGATGGGGCGGCCCAGAACGGCTGCGTCGCCCGCAAAGCGGTGCTGCCAAAGCGAGTAGCTCAGAATCGCAACCGGCGCTGTGCCGTGGTTTTCCTCGGCTGCTTCAAAGTCGCGGCCAAGTACAGGGCGCACGCCTATCATCGCAAGAAAGTTCGGCGAAACGGCAAGGCCGCTGACGGATTCCGGTTCAGTGATGCCGGAAAGATTGAAGCGGACCGCCTCCAGCGCTGCCATTTGGGAGAAGGTACGGCTCTGCGCTCGCCAATCGACAAAATCAGGATACGAAACGCTCACAACGCCAACCTTGGGCGTGGTCTCGTTCAATACCATCAGTCGCGAAGCGTCGCGATAAGCAAGCGGCTGCAGTAGTGCGGAATACACAATGGAAAATACGGCGGTGTTGGCGCCGATCCCTAGCGCGAGTGTCAACACCGCAATAGCCGTGAAGCCTGGAGATTTTCGCAATTGACGCAAGGCAAAGCGAACATCCTGCTGCAGACATTCGAGTAGAGGCAGACTTTTTTCTTCACGGTACCGTTCTCGAATTGCCTCCGTGGCTCCGAGCTTCAGCAGCGCTTGGCGGCCCGCTTCCTGGGGCAACATACCGGAGCGGACATTTTCTTCGGTCTGTAGTGCCACATGCTGATCGAGTTCTTCACGCAAACGCTCGTCACTCTCTCTCCTGGTTACGAAATTCCGAATACGGGAGAAGCAGCGATTCAGAGCTCTCACGCCAAATCCTCCCGTTTAACCGCAAAGAACCGCGCAATAATATTTGTCGTTTTTTCCCAATTCTCGGTTTCGGTGCGCAATTGCTTTTGACCACTGCGCGTCAATCGATAGAAGCGAGCCCGACGGTTGTTCTCAGAACTTCCCCACTCGGACGCAATCGAACCTTCCTGTTCAAGCTTCAGCAAGACGGGATAAAGCGTGCCCTGATTAACGCTGAGCAGATCACCGCTGATTTGTTCGATTCGCTTTGCGATTCCGTACCCGTGCAGGGATCCAAGCACGTGGAGCGTCTTCAACACCATCAACGCCAACGTGCCCTGCTGAACTTCACTCTTTTCTTTCATGGCCGTCCTGTCTATTGGGTTCCCAACAGGTAGTGTACACCATTGGGAGACCAAAAGGAACAGAGGCATGTTCGAATTATTCGCGTGAGAGCGGTGGCGAGAGGGTGTTCTTTTCGGAGAGCGATCTCTTCGACGCACTCTTAAATAACTGAAGCAACAATATCCGTGATCGTCTCGCACGTAAATGCCGCCTACAAGGCCCTCCTGAGCGGCTGACGGGCTAACTGGAAGTTATTCCGAGCCACAAGTACTCTTCTGGGATTTAGCGTTCTAAAGGATGCGGCTTTTCTCGTTGAGCCTTCGATTTTAGGACCCATTGTAGGGCCGGGGAAAGTGGACTGCCAAACTGCGCACTGGAGAAAAACGCCGAAAATTCGGCTAGTCGGGCTGCGTTGTTTACAAATTTGGAGTTGGAACTTCGCTGAAAAAGCCGCATAAACGGCGCATTTCTAAGCGATTCGGAGAACAATTCTCTGAGCTGCAGACTGTATAGCCGGGGGAGAGTCATTCGAACCCTCCGTCGACTTTTTGAAGCGAGTCAATTTGGGAACCTGAGCTATGATCGTTTCGGTACGGTCTACGAACCGCCAGACTCTGTTCGTTACATCTGACAAGCCCGTTTTTGGATGACTTCCGAGTTGCCGACAATCCAAGAACAAACGCAAGCTCCGGAACTTGAAGTGTGGCGATGTCTCGCCACTGCAGATTCGAAACCGGCGACGGGAGGACGAGCGCACTGTCACAGCGAGCTGGGGTATTTTTTCAGATAAGCCTCTAAGAATGCATCGATCGCGGGCTGCCGCGCCAGTCGGCAATCGAGAAGTATAACTTTATTGCCACTTGACCAGAGAAAAGAAGTACCGACCTGGTAGATAGTGTTCCCAAATTTCTCCAGCTTCCACACGCTGCCCGGATAAAGAACAGGCATTGGTTTTAAATAATAGCCGGCCCAATCAACCGTTGGATAAGCTGTGATATCCACGTCAATTCTGTTTAGCATGAACACGTCTGCGTAAGTAGCAGTGTACGAGTAACGTTCCGGATAAAGGGCGCGCGGGGTAGTTTTTTCGAGTACGGGCAAGCCCTCTTCCGCAGGCAGGATCTTAAGCCGGGGCCCGTAGCGCGTGAAGCCTGCGGTATCCGGCAGGAGCACCTTTTCCGCGGATTCCTGCTCCAGAGGAGGGAGATTTTCACGTGATGGAGCATGGGCAAGAACAGTGCGTACCTTTCCCAGGTGCTCTGCATCCCTTTTTCTCTCATCGCGTATTAGCGCCCTGGTCCAAAGCTGTACTCCGATGAAACAACCAAATAGAATGCCCAAAGTAATGAAACCGTTTCGAACTGGATGAGAAGAGGAAACCTGAGAAGCCTGAACTGTGGAAGACCTCGCACCGAGGCTGATCTGTCCGATACAAAGACTAACGGCAAGGAATAGAACTAGGGTCATCTGCCATAGGATCCCCAGCACGTCTCCAGGGAGCAGATTGATCCAGCCGCCACGTCCCTGCTCTACACAGTAATTAAATGCAAGCGTGCCAAGAACTGAAAAAGCGAATGCAATAGGCACCGTCCGCAAGGCGTTGCGCCAACCAAGGAGCACCGTAGCAAATCCTATGA
This sequence comes from Candidatus Angelobacter sp., assembly GCA_036488825.1. Lineage (GTDB taxonomy): Bacteria > Acidobacteriota > Terriglobia > Terriglobales > Acidobacteriaceae > Angelobacter. The sequence continues at coordinate 28,162 of DASXGZ010000038.1, read as the reverse complement.
ACGCAACGAGACAAGTAGGAAGGAAAAGCCGGAAATCGTAGTGCTCGCTGATTCCCAACAGCGGAAGTGCGTTGTCCTGGCGAAGAGACTCGGGGACGTATTTGGCAACCAAGGAAACTCCGTTCGCCACCGCCATGATCGTGACCAGAAAAGCCGCCGTTCTCCAGGACTCAAGGCGTTCATAAAACCAGAGAGCGGTCACCAATATCAATCCCAGACAGCCGCCCCCCACTAGGACTGTAATGATGTCATTCACTCCTTCGTGCAACTCACTCTTTTTAAGGGCGATGAGACTGTAGGCTGCTGAAAGCAGCCCTGCGAAAATGAAACGCGGTATCACCCCGGGGCCAATGCGTTTTAGCGGTTGTTCCATGCTGGAATCGGGGCCATTTCACTCATAACGGACTGGCGACCCGATTCAGAGCGTATATCACGGGCAAACAAGAAGTTACTAAAAAACCTCCTCATAAATCCTCGCGCAATTTGTTCAGCATTGTCTCGCTTGCTCCGCCGCCCGTTTCCAATCTAGGCAAAAGCCAATCATCATGGATGATGGTGCGACGCTGTACGGCTCGGGCCAGTTGTCGCCCTTCACAGGCACAAGGCTTTTCGCTGGACGTTCGATTTTTGGGTCCATGTAGGGCGAGCGGAAAGTGGACTGCCAAACTGCGCCCTGGAGAAAAAGGCAGAGAATTCGGCGAGCCGCGGTGCCTTGTCACGAATTAAAAGTTGGGACTTTACTGAAAAGCCCGCATAAACGTCGCATTTCTAAGCGATGCGGAGAACAATTCTCTGAGCAGCAGACTGATTGGCGGCGGGGGCAGAATTCGAACTCTCAGACCCTTTTTCGGATCGGGATGAATTCGAACTTCACCACCCCTTTTTCTAGGAAGCGATTTTTAGCCGTTGTGGCTTCGCAAGAAAGGGGACTGCTCACTTACGCAGCAGAGAAAATGTCAGTATTTATGCCATCTTCCTTAATGCCAGCCCCCATTTCGGGCTGAAGAAAATTGCCAAAACGCGGAGAATCGGAGCTTTTGGCATGAAATTAGAGAACGGTTCTCTGGTCCGCAGACTAGCTTGGGGAGGATGCAGTCAGCTGCGAACCCGTCTCTCGTGCAAAATTCCCGCTAACAGGGAAATTTATGCCTCTGAATAGGGCCGAGCGCTCAAAACGCATGCCCAGAGCGGGTTTGCCGGTTTAACGGCTGAAATCGTAACAGGGAACGAACAGGGAAATAACAGATGAGGTAACAGGGAAGGAACTGGGATTAAGTGGGATGGTCGTATAATGCGATGGGAGACAGGATCCCGAGCTCATTCCACTTTTCCGTTCTTGTGAAAAGTAACGACAACCACGAAGTTATTCACCAGCTTGCCGTTAACCTTAAGGGGTCGATATTTCCATTGCTTCACGGCATCAATTGCCGCCTTATTTAGCAGTGGATTGCCCTCGATGACGTTTACGTTTGACACCGAACCGTCTTCATTCAGCTTCACGTCCATCACTATGTCGTGCTCCTCGTGCTGCTTGGCCGCGTCGGCAGGATAAACCGGAAGAACCTTTGTGATCAGTTTCGGCACTATTCGATGTACGGGCGGAATGATGATGGACATTCCGTAGGAAAGCGCATTTGGAAGCTGCAAGTCGTCGCGATTGGCCTCAAAGATCTGCACCCACCTCTTGCGATTCCCATATACCACTTTAGCAATCCCCTTCAGAGTGCCGTTGTCGTTGCTCTCGCCAACCGTGTATCTAAATGGTTTCTTCTTATCGATGTAGTCCTGCGACGCTCTCATCGGAGGCGCTGCATATTCGCAGCAGCCGCCCCAGTTGCCGACCTCCAGCCGCATATCCAGCCGCCCCTCGCTGCCTGCGGCGACTTCTACGTTCTTCATGACTGTAGTTTTGAATCCGCTTGCCTCTGCCTTCACGTCGTATTTTCCCGGGGGCAGGTCCTTCGCCGTGTATTGCCCAGTCTGCTCGGTCCTCAGTTCGATGGAACGCCCCGTGGCAGGGTTGGTAATTGTAATCTTTACATTAGGCACAACTGCCCCCGCGGAATCCGTCACAGTCCCATGTACTATGCAGCAATTTCCCTGCTCACTGCTCGCCTGCAGCGGTAGCGCAAACACGGGTTCGGCCACCACCTGTCCCATCGGCACGCTCATCTGTACTCCAATCGCAAGCACCGCCGCCACAACTTGCCGCCCCAATACATATCGTGGCGCACTCGCCACGGAATTGGCTCGGCCTGGCAACAGGAACTCATCGAGCTCGTTCTTCAATCGCAGTCCCTGCAAGACAAACTCATTACGCCTGCGCTCCTCCCACTCCCTCAGCCCTTGTATCTTTCGCAGTGCGACGGTATCCGCCTTTCCTCCCTCTGCAACGCTAAATTCAATCACTTGCTCGAGAAGATCCAGGGTGTCGAGATTCACCGCACGCACCCAAGCATGGGAGCGCTCGCATAAGTCGTCGCGGCCGTTGAACCGCTTTCGCACTGCAACCATGTGGTCAAGTCCGATGGTGTTTTGCATCAGACTACCGTTGCCCCAGCAGCGGTCGTAAAAGAGATCGAGCGAAATGGTGCAGGCAAGATCGGCTACGGGATCGGACATGTTGTACTCCCGTGCACGATAGTCGCCTCGCGCCCGACCTAGCGCCATCATCCGCTTTTCCAGCGGAGTTCCCGCATAAATCTCAGTTCGACAAAAGTTCAGCGGATTGCCCGCAAACCTTCGCATGAAAGCAAGGTCGGTCCGCAGAGTATTCAAGTTGGCATCTGGATTGAATGTCATGATCGTGAACTGGGCGGAAATATCCAGTTCCCCACAAATATCCAGCGCACGGATCGATTGCTCCACGGTCTGCCGCCGTTCCAGTGTGGCCAGCCCCATGTCCGTTGCCGATTCGATCCCCATGAAGACTCGTACCAGCCCCATCTCCTTCAACCGGCTCAGCACATCCCGATTCGCATCCGCCGGACGGCACTTGATCAGCAGCGCGATATCCTCCATTCCGCGGCTCTTGAATGCTTTGTCGAATGCCTCGATTCTCGTCTGATTGATCGCAACCGACGGCACCAAGAAATTGTCGTCGTGAAAAACGAACTGCCGCGTTCCCCGCTCGCGATAAAGCTCCGCCATCTCGTCGGCGATCAATTCCGCTTTGCGCTGGCGGAACCGTTTGCCCGGCGCCATGTGGTGCAGGGTCGTGATGCAGCAGTATGCGCAGTTTTCGTAACATCCGCGGCTGCCCATCAGAAAACTGGTGGGCACTCCGGCAATGGTGTGGATCCGCCCACGCCGTTCAGGGAATGGTAAGGTGTCCAAATCGTCGAGCGTGCGGCGTTGAGGTGAAAAGCGAATCTGGTTATCTTCCCGATATGCGATTCCGGTAATCTTCGGCAAGCCATCCTTCAGATTCGCTGCAGCCGCCACAATCTCCACCAACGTCTGCTCTCCCTCGTGAATCACGATGATGTCGAGTTCGGGGTGGTTTTCCAGCAGCGCCTCGGCCGAGCACGAAGCGTAGTGTCCGCCGGCAACGATTAACTTTCCAGGATGAAGTTGCTTGATTCGGCGTGCGAGGATCAGAAATTCTCGTGCGCGCGACTGAAAACAAAGCGACAGCCCGACGATGTCAGCTTCTGCTGCCCGTTCGGCCACCGCCTCCACATCATCCGCCGAATTGAACACCGCCAGCAACGCTTCGTGCTGGTTAGCCTGCAGTGACGACGCCAAATATCGGATCGAAAGATTTTCCTCGAAGTCAGGACCCGCCAGAAGAACGCGCATATCCCCTCCCGTCGTCAAGTGTAGAACGCACCAAGTCTACATTCTTGCCGCAGTCACCTCTGGCCAGCCTTGATTGCCTATTGTCTGCGTTGGCAACTTGGTTGGCACTGCGGGCAGTTTGGGAGTAATTTCCGACTCGGCCATTAATCAGACCGTATTCTACTGCACGGGTTTCGCTGGGAAAGTGCGCTGGCGTCCAAGACCCTGATTCTAGGACCATTACCACGAAGATATGGCGGAAGTGCCAATCGTTGACTAATCTGAATAATTCCTCGGTGCGTCGGCAATTCACAAGCTATCCGGTTCGCTAGACATTCGGCTCATGGCATTTGCCGGTATTGAAAGAAGACTGCCCAATCGCCAAGCAGAGAAAAGGACCCCAAAATTATGCGCGGCTAAGTGCACAGGAAGCGACCCTACAGACGATCTGTCAATTGCCCGGAGTCATGAGTCGTGCAAATGGAGGAGATCTTTTCGTTGCTGTTCACGCGGGGGCGATTTTTCTCAGGCTAAAATGGCTCGTTTCCAAGTAACGCCTGGGTTCTCACAACATAACGCGCTCAAGTGCGAGTCGGGCGTTTTCTTGCAGGAACTTGCAAGTGCGAACTCCTCACAGTGCAACAGAATGTCCAACTGCGCCAAGTCATTGCCGTAACGCGCATGCTAATTCACAAATTGGCCACAATTTAAGTTTCGTGTAGCATTGTTATGCTTACGTTGCCGACTTTTCGATCGAGCTACGTAGCGGCTGGCCGTCCTTCACTGGGGCTTTGGTCAGTGAGCCCCGTAGGTCCTAATCCGCACGGGGCTGTTTCGTTAGTTCAGGTAAGGTGTGCAGCAATGTTAGTGGTCGCACAGTTCCCGATTGCAGAGCCTGCGCCCTTTCCTTCCCGACTCAGCCAAGCGATCACGTGCTGTAAAATGGCCACCAATAGACGCAACGCGTGACCTGCGTGTTCACGTCCTGTTCGCAGATGCGATGTCGGCTAAGGGCCAAGCCTCCGCTTGGTCCCGAGTACAAACTATGCCGAGCGAGACGCCTTAGCGATGTGGATTGTGTTCAGCAGCACTCGCTTGTTGGTAGTGAAGGGACCCATACATGTATGCCGCCAAGTTGTGAGATATTTCGCGAAAACGCCCCAGTAGCCCACTACCCCAATCTGTGCCAATAAGGACAACATGGCGCCCAGGGCTCCTCAATCAGCGGAAGCATTTAGAGAGGGAGGAGAAGAATGGCGAGCCCGGCAGGATTCGAACCTGCGACCCTCTGCTTAGAAGGCAGATGCTCTATCCACCTGAGCTACGGGCTCCCTGAACCACCATTTTAGCAGCGATCCCAGACCGTCCTGTGCGACAATAATTTAGACATCCTAAACGACAGTGACACGACAGACGTACAAGCAAGCTTACGAGACGGCGAAAACCGATTTGGTGGAGCATCTCAAGAAGCGCGCCCGGCTCGAGGGGGAGATCCGCAAACTGCGGGACAGCGTGAAGGCGCTGGGCGAGCTCTGCGGAGCCGAACCCGACGAAGTGGCCAAGCTTCTATTGAGCGAAGGATTCACTGCCGATTCGCGCCTGGGTTTTACCGATGCCATCCGACGGCTGTTCCAGATGAATAAGTCGCCCCTGCATCCCACGGAAATTCGGGAGAATCTGCTCAAGATCGGTATCGGCCGGGAGCAGGTCAATCTGCTCTCATCGATCCATACGGTCCTGCGGCGCATGGCTGAGGCGGGCGAGATTCAAAAAACGGACGGCGCGCGGTTTCGCGCGGTCAGCCGATCCCTGAACTTTCAGGCGTGCTTCCCCCGCTCATAATCGAAGACCAGTTCCAACGCTTTTTCCATCTCAATTCCCAGACGTTCCGCTGTGGTCTTGATCTGGCTCAACAAAGTCAGAGACCCTATCCGCTGTCCAGATTTCTTTTTATTTAATACAAGGGAAGCCACGACTAAACGGTCTACAGCTTCTTTTTTTGCGGTAATCCGAATATGACTGTAATACTTCATTGCCTTTTCGGTGCCATGGCCGGCGATGGCGCGGACTGTCTCGTCCGGCGTGCCGCATTCGAGTAATTTGGTGATTGCTTGATGGCGGAAGGTGGAAGGAGTGACCCAACCCAGTCCGCAGGCCCTGGCAATCGCGCGGAAGGCCGTTCGGATGAAATACGAACTGGCCGGGCGATTGGGATCGTAGACCCCTCTTTTAATGCGAAAGGGAATGAGATAATGCACGGACTCGGAAGATCCGCGCTCCTTCGCCTGGGCTACAAGGTCTAGTATGGCGGCAAGCGCCGCTTCGTTGAGAGGCACGCCGCGGACCCGGTTCCCGTTCTTGACCGTAGATGGCACCTGGATAACGGGAGGATCTTGCTTCAGCCGGAGGTCCGCCAACCTGAGGGTTCGGAGTCCGCAGCCTGCAATCGTGGTATTCCCGGTAATGAGCGCTGAGTTAAGCGCTGTTCTCCATTCCGGCTTGCGCTTGGCGAAACGGATAAACCGCTCTTCCTCTTCCGCCGTCATCACCTTCGGCGCTTCCCAATTTTTCTCCGGTAAACGCTCATAGTATTTGCTGATGGGATGCCAGAGATCAGCCAGTTCCAGGACTTGGGCCAGGGCACCGAGCTCATGGTTGATCAATGAAGATCCTGCGCCCTCGCCCATGCGCCACTTCTGATAGTCGCGGAAATGTGCTTCGTGAAAAAATGCGAGTGGCTGGGCGGGGTCAAAGAAGCGCTGCAGAGTCCTAAAATGATATCGATACGCCTCCTGTGACCGTGGTCTCAGCTTTGTGGCACGTCTTTCTAAATATGCTTCACAAGCATCGCAAAAAAACATTTGCTGCGAAAAAGGTGCGGGGTTGAGTGCCTGTACATGAAATTCTGACATGCCTTGCTGTCTTGCCGTCCTTTCAGAGTTATTCGTTTTCTGTTCACCGTTCGGTCTACACTATCTCCCTTGAGAATTAGGTGTCAATGGCTTGTACTGACCGGTAGCTAACTTCCTGAATACCTGGAATTCCTTGTTCATGAGGAAAAGTTATCAGAGCGGTGGTTCGGCAGCGGAACTGCTGAGGGTACTTGTTTCGTGGCCACACACCCGCACGATTACGTGGCAGGTTAGTCGTGGAGATCAGAAAATAGAACTTGCAGTCATCGTGGCCGTTGCTGGCGATGGTGATTGCCTTATCCTTCGCACGTGTTTTCAAGTTCTGGAAAAACAGGGATTCCAAAGGCCACTCAGCACCATCAATGAGAAGGCGCTTCGCTGTAATTCTCACTGGCTGTTGAGCTTTATTCACGACTGTGACGAAACGCGATAACGCCATTGTGCCCGATTGAATCGATGCTTCGCTTCCCGAGATCAATATCGGCCCCGGTCCCGCACCTTGACCATAAATTTCCACGAGCTTTACATCTTTGGCAATTTTGGTCGAAATCGAAGCGCGAGGCTGCGCTTGGGATGTTGAAGGCTTATAACTTGCCATATCGAGCAAACGCATTAGCAAACTCGCCAGGGCAAGATATTCGTGCGCCCGGTGCGGATCATCAAAATCGCTCACAATGTGGGCTTTGAAGTTCCGAAGGCCGACAACCCCCTTAAAGAGGTTCCGGATTCCGCGCTGCTCATCTCTGTCCGCATCGGTACGGAAAGGATTGAACTGTACGGGAGGAACGCGATTACCAGGGCAGAACGCCCGGTTCATCAGATCATCTCCGTCGTAAGGCAATCCCGTACGCTCTTTGACTATCGCAATCACATGGATGAAGGCATCAAGCACTGCTTGACGGAAATTTCCCTCCAAACACAATCTTTCACTTACCCGTCTAATTTCCGGGGTGATATTCATATTCGCCGGCAGGTCGAACAGCAGCGCGACGGCTCGCCATTGAATCGCTGCCCATCATTTCAAAGTCGAAGTCACCTGGAGGGAGATTGAGCGATGGGCGCTTTACGTCAGGAGGCGAGTTAAGACTTGTGATGTACTGGTCCCAAGCCCGAGATGGGTCAACGGCGACAATGTTTTCATGAAACCCAAATGAGGTCGGCGTATTGAGCGGAGCAGAAACACCGCCCGAATGCGTGAAAACACCGAAATAAGTGGAGAGATGCAGGCCGAGCATAAGCAGGGCTTCATCTGGTTTCCATCAAAGATGCCTCCGCATGGTTCATGAATTCGGCAAGAGTGAAATCATTCTTGTGTTCAGGGTAAGCTTCATCAAGGTTCTGGAGTATATGCAGCGCGAGTTCCGTTGCCTGCCGCGCCCGTGCCAAGAAATCAGAGTCACCGCAATCTTGGAAGGCCAATGGCAAAGGTAAATATACGTCGGTCTGAACGAAGTTGAAAAACGGCCTCCTCAGCAACTCATTAATAGCATTTACGTCTTTGAACTTACGAATCAGTTGTTTGCGTGATGTCGATTCCCGTAAGTTGAGAAATCGGGCCACGACCGTCAAGATGATCTCGCGCTCCTGGTCTGTTATTCCATTTTCAGTTGGCCTCGGTGAGGGTACGCCGCTCTGATTCCGGCGCGTTGCCAAAGAGCAAACATGCGGTTCGTTTCGAGCCGGAGTAACCTATTATTCTAACCGTCGTCCGGTGGCAGGGCAGGAGTGATACCAGTGATACCGTTTTCATTGGAAATCAGGTTAATTAGGGAAACTGTGGAAACACGAGCGGAAGATACAGAATCCGCTGTAAGGCGTATAAACGCTGGATAAACTCACCAAACACTGATTTCATGCGGGTGAGGAGGTTTCAGGCAAAGTTGAATCCCACTCTCTCCGCCAGCTAGTCTGCCGATCAGAGAATTGTTCTCTGATTCGTCGCGAACACCCGCTTTTCGGGCCTTTTCCAGACTCAGTCAAGGCAAGAAATACTCGCTGAAAGCGGTTTGAGCTGAATTTGGGACCTATTCTCTTCAAGGGCATTCGGTAGTCCACTTTTGGGCACAGCGCAAACATCGTGTAATCGAATGTCAGCCGAACAGCGGGGTGGATCACCACAGCCCCTGAGTCGGCCGTACCTAACCCTGCGAATGATAAATTGAGGAATATTTTTTAACATTTAGCAAAGTCGCCGGATCAGAAAGCTCAGAGCCGTCCCCTCTACTTCTGCCATGCCTGCGACTACACCGAGCCTCTGCGCGCTGCCTAACAAGACATAATTAAAAGGGAGAATGCGAGCGGGGCATAGTGTTAACCAATTCTTCATCTTTTTGACTGCTTGAGCAATGTTTTGAAGTCTCTGCAGCGAGTATCGAATCTGATAAAGAGCGCCGACTAGCGCCGGTCAAAGTATTTCTTAGGCTCATATATCTGGTGAGGTTATCCTCGTTGTTTTCAAGACAACCACAAAGGAAGCCTCCTTCATGCTTAGATCAACTCTGGCATTGTTTCTTGTGTATTACCCTCGTATCCATTGGGTTTGCTCAAAAAGGAGCACCCAAAGACAACAGTCCAAACTCTCAAGCTTCCGGGCAAACGCCGAACGCTCAGAGCGGCAGTCCCTTTTTCGAGACCCAGATGTTGGCTTATGGATCAGTGAATCAGCTTGCGTATGCGATCGCTCATTCAGTCTGTGCGAGTAATGCTGTCAATCCTGGGTCAACAATAGTGATTTTTGATCAAGCATCTTATCAGAACTTGCAGGCATGGCAGGCATTTAAGGCCAGCGCCTCAGCCCTTCAGTTGGCGTATGGAACAATCGATCCCAATCCGACTACTCCTATACTCGCTTTAGACGCAAGCACTGCAGCCGCTGGCCCTGTCACGGTCACCATTGGCAGCACGTTAATTGAGCGTTGTGGGCGGAATTTCCCTGCGGCTCAACAAAATATCGACCATGTATTTTTTTTTGTAGAGTTCTGCGTAATTTACGCGAGTAGCTGGCTTGATCTTGTTCTCAACAACCCATAAATAATCGTTATGTAAGTTATAGGCAAAGAAGCCGGCTTTCTCGAAGGGTTCAAAAGTTTCTCTGATGTACGGTTGTTTTGCCTCAACAGCGACGCACAGCCGTGAATTAGTAAAGCTTTCAAGAATGTCTTTGCATATTTTGTGTTCGGCACCTTCGACATCCAGTTTGATAAAACTAACATTCGGCGCGTCGCTGCCGACCAGCATCGAGAGCGTATCCGCGCGAACGACAATAGACCTCCAATTCTTGCCCATGAGCCAATAATCAAGCTCGGTTTTTTGGGGCCGCTCCAATCGGCACGCCATGTCGCTCTTTGAATTCAGATAAAAAGTTAATTCGCCGGGGGAATCAGTACAGGCGGCACTTATTACCTGAGCCCGATCCTCGAAATTATTCAGTTTGATATTTTCAATTAAACGTGCTGTATTACCGGGCGCTGCTTCGATGGAGATAACTTTCCCGGTGCAACCCGCCTTTTGCGCCATGAGCAGCGTGAAATAGCCCACGTTGGCGCCTGCGTCGACGCAAATGTCGCCTTCCTGAACAATGTTCCAGACCAGCTTCGATAGCACCGGCTCGAATACATCACGAAAAAAAACAATCTGATTCAAAGCGGAACCGGCAGGATTGCCGGCGAGCTTGTTGCCATATTGTGTGGTAATGCTGTGCTGAAAAGAATGCATGAAACGGCTCTTAATCAGAAACACGCCAATGAATATGCAGAATCCCTTAACGCTGCGCGGAAGGAAAGAGTTGGCGACGCAGCTACGCATAAAGCGCTCGATCAGGTTGCCAAAGCGATCAATCATGCGATCACCTCCGTGATGAATTTAATCTCTGCGTAACGTTGCATGACGCTCAGTTTTTACAGACTTTCAAGCGCGTCATCATCGCTGCCCCCTATCCGTGTGACCACTTAATCAGAGCTATGACGCCCAGGTAAGCATGTCGAAGAACATCGTCACTAATGAAGATGAAGACCCCGGTTGACCAGCGCTGCTTCTTCCAGCCGGTTGGTTGCAAGTAATTCGAGTCGATCGGCTCCGGCGGAAGCGCCGCCCGCGGCACGGAACGACGCCTGGATGCGCAGCGCCGCCTGAGAGTACGAAGCGGTTTCAAGTACCGCCAACAGCGCTTCAACGATCTTGTCAGAGTTGACTCGGCCATATTTGAGGCGGACACCCACGCCGGCATCAACAACTTGCTGCGCGATTATTGGCTGGTCGTCGCGGATGGGAGCAACGACGAGCGGAAGCCCGTGCGCGAGCGTCTCGCAAACCGTATTGTGTCCGCCATGGCAGACAACCGTATCGAGGTGTGGCAGCAGCTCCGACTGAGGTACGCTGGGACGCACGAGCACATTGGACGCCGTCACATCCAAGAGGCCGTCTGGGGCGACCACGATTGCTTGCAACCGGTCTGCCAGGCGTGCCGCGGCACTTACAGCGGCACTGAGAAATCGGCCGCCGCTCGCCGGATTGACTGTGCCAAGCGTGATCAGCACGTGATGCCGCTCTGGGTCGAGCCACGACCATGGAAAGTCCGCCAATTTCTGGCGCATACTAATCGCCGGACCGACAAACACCCACTCGGGCGGAAACGGACCGCCCCCAACCAGTTCCGGGGTGCTGAACGCCAAAACGAGTTGCTCGGAAAAGCGCGGGTCTCCATGGGTTGCCGAAATCCCCGCACGACACTGGAAGGCATGCAGCTCTTGGGCGATCCAGGCGCCGAACATGGGAAAGATTGTATAGGCGTTGCCGAGCTCGGATGAGGTCGTTGCTGAAGTTGCCCAATCGAGACCGCGCCGACGGGCGACCACCGCGCCCGCTATCGCTTGTTGATCGACGATCAGCACATCCGGATGGAAGATCTCGACTGCGATTTCCACCTCCGGCAGCATTCCATCGGCGAGCGGAAGAAGAAAGTCCTTCCACAGGAAACGGAACGCCTCTGCGCCGCGCAGGCCCTGGGCGCGCGTATGTATGGTCCGCAACTGGGAAGGGGCGAGCGCCTTGTCGGTTGCGAACAGTTCGGCTTGTGGCGGCAGCAACTGCGCAAGCACTGATTCGTGACCAGCCCACGCTACGGGATGGCCCCTCGAAATGAGTTCGGCGCCAACCGCAACCGTCGGATTCACGTGACCGGTTAGAGGTGGAACAACAAACAAAAATCGACTCATGGCTGCCTCGGCAACATCGCGCGGCTCAATGGAGCTGGCTCGAATGGAACTTCGGGCGGCACCCAAACTGGCGGCTCGCCGCTGTGGCCGGCATACCACCATAGCAGCAGCTCGCAAAGATATGGAGCCGTGTTAAACAAAACGCGATGGTCCAGGTCCGGGAGGACGATCAGGCGAGTCCCCACAGCCAGGCGTGCGAGTTCGCGCGCTCGCTCGAGCATCTCCGATGCTCCACCGTAAACGGCCAGAATCGGAATTCGTAGCGCCTGTAATAAAGTGCGCGAGTGTGGAACGGTTGCGAGCAGGTCTTTCTTGATCGAGGTGTTCTCGATGAGAGTGACGCCACGACCAGCGAGCTTCATCGTCTTGCGACCACGCTCGGCAATCCATGCGCGCCATTTCTCGTCGTGAATCCCTTTCACAACGAGCTGGAGCGTATCAGCCATTTCGTCGCCAAAGTCTTCGTCCGCGTAATGCCCTTCGATCATCGTCACGTCGGCAACGCGCTCGGGATGTTCAAGAGCCATCCCAATCGCAATCGCTCCGCCGTAGCTGTTGCCAACTAAATGGACCGGGTGATCAATGGCAAGCGAGGTCAAAAGTCCATCCAAATCGGCGATTCCGTCGTTGAGCGAATAACCGGTCGGCGGACGTTCCGAGTGTCCATGGCCGCGCAGATCGTACAAGACAACGTCGTGTCCCGCCGCCGCGAGCGGATTGGCCAAGGTGAAGTAGTAGCTGGACAGGTCATCGACGATCAGACCATGGAGCAACACGATCGTCTTTCCGCTTTGCGGTACGCCCGGCGGAGGAGCGAGGCGCTGGACATGGAGACGCACTCCATTGGCGAGAACTTCAGCCATTGACTGACTCCTTCCCCGCGACATTGCTGGCTTCAGGCAGGCGTGTCGCTACGTAACGCACGACATCACCGACCGTCAATGACACCATGTCGTCCACATTTTTCTCCGCGAGAAACGTGACAAAGTTCACATGGTCACCGAACTCCAGGCGCAGCCGGTCGGCGAGGGCAACGAACTCGATACTCTCAAGCTCGAGGTCACGTCCGAAAGTGCTATCCATGGCAACTTCAGTGTGTCTCAATTCTGGATCGCCGATCACTGCGCCCAGATGACGTTTCATGTAAATAAAAACTCTTTCCTCCAAAACGCGTTGTTCGTATGTCAAGTCTGGTTCCTCCTCGTGCTTCAATTTTTGTTTGTCTGGTGCGGCGGACCTGAAAGCATGCTCGAGAGCACGGCAGTACGACGGTCAAGGTGCGACACCAGCAAAGGGCGTTTGATGTGCGTCCAAGCGACAACGTATTTCGCTCGCGAACTAGCGGCTCCGGACGGACCACCAAGGACGGTAGTTTTAACCTCGTACTCGTCCCAGGGACGGTCATGAACGATAACTGTCAAGAGCTCACCGTCGACCACAGCCACTGTGAATGCTGTCGGGCGACCCGCCAGTCCGGTCCCTTCCGCCTTGGATACGGCTTCCTTCGCGGCCCAAAAGCGAGTGAATAATTCGGACCGTGTATATTCGGGATCGGTTGCATCGCCCGCGAGCCGCTCAAGCAATTGCCGCTCTCCTGCTGAAAGCGCGATAGCCTGGAGCCCGGGAGGGCGTTGTTCGACAATCTCGATGTCGATCCCGATCTCTTGCTCATCGGCAATGGCAACTGCGACATCACTGCTATGGGCGATGGAAACGCATACCTTCGAACCATCCGGAACATTCACGATTGGGCGGCCTTGCGGGCCGGTTCTGATTGCTATTTCGACCGGAAACAAGGGACCGGCTCCGTGTGCCCACAACCAGCGGCGCACCGCATCTTTTGCCGCAATGCGCCCCATCAGCCAGTGGCGAAGACCGCGTGGCGCGTGGGAGTGATACTCTTGGCGTTCCGTCGCATTGAGGTAACGACGTGCGATTAGCTCACGGCTGGCAGCGTCGGGCCAGCGGTCCGTCAACCTTACCCAACCTCCCGGGTCGGACTCGCCGATTGTGTTTAGCTCTGGGTATCGGAGGACAGGCCACGTGACATCGTCGGTTGCGAAGCGACGGTTTTCAAAGCCGGTGAGTCGCGCCCACACACGATCGTTAACGTCTGCCAGTTCCAGATCGGCGTATACCATACGTGACGTCACAGAACGGATCCGCACTGTTACTGTGACCAGCGTTCCTGGGGAAGGCTGAGGTCCGAAGAACTCGACGGCATTAACACCGGCAGGCAGGGTATAGCGGTCAATCCCGAGAGTTGCCAGAATCCAAAACACCATGAGTTGCCCGGCGCAATCAATCAAGGCACCGGTGGATGCAGGTGTGCGAACTCTTCCCCGCAGACCATCGTCTCCCATGACACTTATTTCCTCGATCCCTTGAAAGAGAGGGCCATGGAAGAGCCAGTGATCTGTGTACAATTGCGCCGCAGCTACCGGCGCTGGATGCTCGTTCGCGAATGAGGCCGTGTCGGCTGCGGGCGGTTCGGGGTATTGCTCGCGGACTAGAACAGTTGCGCGTGCGTATCCGCCAAGATCGAGTTCGACAGATTCCCGGCCGTCGAACTTTGCAGTGACATCCAGATCAAGTGGCGTATCCAGCGCGAGCCAGCGCAGTGCAGATACTTTTCTCAGCGTAATCGGCGTTCGCTCCGGCACCAGTCGACGAGCAACATCACGCATCAGCTCGAAGGTAGTTGTTAGCGGTATAACGGGTTGGCGATCGGAAAGGACCGGCCAGCTTGCGGGTTGACGGACCAGACAATGATCGATTACGAACGGTAACTCGTCGAGACTCAGTGTCCACTTGTAGCGTATCTCGCGAGCCTCCAGTCGATCTTTTATTTTCTCCATTGCCGCAAACTTTGCCGTCACCGCGCGTGAGGCCTCGGCCGCATCCGTTAACACCGCTTCCAATTCCGCAATTACCGGATGGGAGCTTTTCACCAATTCCGCAATTACCGGAGGGGAGCTTTTCACAACGATTGGACTGAAGCCAGTGACAAGGAGATCAAATCGCAGGCGGGCACCCTCAACCCAAAGAGCGGCCGCGGTTCGCCACAATTGGCGAAGACCAGACTGTCCAGCGACGTTCGCCGCCACGGCTATGTAATCTCGACCAGCTAATATGTCATCAATGAAGCCCGTGAGACTACCTACGCCAGCCTGCACGAAAGCGCGAATTCCCGAAGCGTAGAGGCGCTCGATGAGCGCGCGGAAGCGCACCGGTTCAAGAAGGTGGCGGATCACCAGTTCGCGAATTGCATTCGGCTCTGTCGGATATGGTTCTGCAGTCGTTGCCGACCAAACCGGCACACTAGCCGTGCCGATCGGCAGTTTCGCGACTGCGGAAACCTGTTCAAGATAGGGAGCCAGCATTGGCGAATGAAAGCCCGAGCGGAAATTGAGCAGATGTGACAACACCCCCCGTTCAGCCAGACGCTTCGTCGCCGTCTTCACGGCGTGCTCTGCTCCGCAGATAATCGATTGGTGCGGACAGTTGTCGTGCGAGATCACCACGTCCTCGAGCCCTGCGATGGCCTGCTGCGCGAGCTCGGCGCCGCAGCCCAGCGCCGCAAACAGGCAACCCGGCAATTCGAATACTGCGGGGTCGACCCCGGCAATCAGTTGATCCATCGCTGTGGTCGAGAACAGACCAGCCGACATCATTGCGTTCCATTCCCCGATACTATGCCCAGCGACTACAGCGGGTTCTATACCGATGCGACGGACTGCCGTGTCGAGCAATCGACCCACGGCAAGAACAGAAATCGATCGCCGCAACACCGAGTGCTCGGTGCCCATGAGTTCCGGGCGCGGTAAGGAGAAATGCATTGCGACGTCGTCCACTGCCGGGTCAAAGCGCTGCTCGACTCCCGGAAAGACGAATGCCAGGCGTCCGCGGTTATCGCCCAGCAGCGGAGCCGCAGTAAACCAGATATCGTGCCGGCCTTTCCAACATTCTTGCGTTTCGGTAATCTGTCGCGCGCGCGCAAGCCGCTGGGCATCGGCATCAATGAGTGCCAGCCGGTACGGCCCGCCGTATGGAGCACAGTCGCTGTCGTTGCGTTTGAGAAGCACCTGATCATCTACCGCGAGCTGAACCCGCAGCTCCTCAAGGTTGCGTCCCGCAAGAAGGAGTAATTTACATTGCTCGCTCATTAGGGTGCTCCCACCATGCTCAGGCGTTTGGGTGAGCCAGAGTATTCGGTGCCTTCCAGAGACTCCGCGTCAGCGCAAGCGTAGACGATCTGGCTATCGAGCCGGTCTCCCCAGATCAGCTCGCGAATGAGTGCGTCGGCTCCTGCGCTGGGAGCGATCACCCCGATTTTGCGATTAGCGAACTCCGCTTCGAGTTCCGGAGAAACCATACCTCCTCCGGATGCTGCCCAGGGCCCCCAGTCAACAGCGATCGTGCGCATATCGGGATTGCGCCGGCTCAATGTATGAGCCATAGCATCGAGCGCGTCGTTTCCTGCCGCGTAGTCGATTTGACCGCGACTGCCGAACACGCCTGCGATACTGCTGAAGAGCACGAAGTACTTAGTCATACTCGGTAAGGAAGCGGCGAGCGCAAGGGCACCGTCAACCTTGGTTGACCACACGCGTTGAAACGATGCGACGCTCTTTCCGGCGATAAGTCGATCCTCGATAAGCCCGGCGCCATGCGCAACCAGATCAAGGCGTCCGTACTGATGAGTGATGTCTTCGATTACACCCTTGACGGAGTCAGCGTTACGCACGTCAGCGACGTGGTAACTGACCGATGCTGCAACCTTTTTCAATTGCATTAATGTTGCCCGCATCTGACGATCCGCAAGTATCCGAGAGATGGCCGCGTCGATTTCGGAGGCCACGCGCAAGCCTCTGGCAGTTAGTGCGCGCCGAAGCGCGATTTGACCCTCGGCAGAAACAATATCGGCCGCCTCCGGTTCCGTGGAAAGCGAGCTACGACCGATAATCGCGACGTGACACCGCGTCTCGCGGGCCAGCGCAAGAGCAAAGTGAGAAGTGATACCCCGCGCACCGCCTGTTAAAAGCACAACGCTGTGCTCGTTGAGGTGTGGGACGCGTGGGAGTGAAAGTGGCTTGCCCGGCGGCAGGTCCCGGACCTCAAGCTGAAGCCCATAGCGGGTCTCACCTCTCCAGCCCACCACAACCGGGCCGTCAGGATTGAGGAGTTCGCGGAGCAATCGCGCTGCATTCGCAGCCGGATCATCGTGCGAATCGAGATCGACTGCGCGCACGAAAATGTCCGGGTGTTCACGCGCGATAGTTCGCAGCAGTCCGCGCCAGCCCGCATCGGCGTGGAGCAAAGCCTCATTGTTTTTGATTGGGTCGCTACCGATTCCGAAGCGGCCTCCGCCTGCCGTTGCAACCAGCAAGCGACTAGCTCCTCCGGCAAGCGCGCTCTTTACGGCGGCAAATGCCTCGGGCAGCACCGGTGGGCGGTCCAAATCCGTCGTAGCCAAATAGATAAGCCCATCGATCGCAGGGGCAGGACTGTCGCCGACCGCCGACTCCACAATCTTGCAGCCATGCTGGCGAAGCAGCCTCGACAGCTCCGCACTGATCCCGCCGCGATCAGCGACAAGAACAAACCGGTGATTGCGCAGGTGGTCGAGCGGGACCACCGCGCTCGGTAAACTGATCTCCCGTGCCATCACGCGCCACCGCCGAATCTGCGAGTTGCTTTGAACGGGGACCGGAGTCACACTTTCATCCGACGACGTTCTGTCATCCGACGACGTTCTGTTTGTTGACGCAGCCCCGCCCGTTCGCTCAATGACCCATGTGACGATCGCTTGCAGAGTCTTACATTTCGACAACTCTGCAACGCTGGCTTCGTCAAGGCTTGCACCGGGACGCGTAAGCCCCAACTGCTCGGCCAACTCACCGAAGATCTCAGTTCGCTTGATCGAGTCGATGCTCAAGTCCCCCTCGAGATCCAAGTTGTGATCAAGCATTTCCGCCGGATAGCCCGTTCGCTTACTGACGACCTCCACCACGGTGACAAAAACCTCGTCAGCATTTTTTGACTTCGACGAGATCTGCGCAGGCGTTGGCGGCGCGCTTTTGTGAGTAGTGCGTGCAGTGACCCAGCCGACAATCGCCTGCAGAGTTTTGCGCTTCGAGAGCTCGGCGAGAGTACGTTCGTCAAGACTCGTGCCGGCTGTGGTAAGTCCGAGCCGTTCGGCTAGTTCGCCGAAAATTTCCGTACGCTTGATCGAGTCGATGCTCAAGTCCGCCTCGAGATCCAAGTTGTGATCTAGCATTTCCGCCGGATAGCCGGTCCGCTCGCTGACCACTGAGACGACGATACCGAGCACCTCGTTGGCGCCGAGCGGCGCGTTGGGGAACGCGGGTTTATTGCTGACGGCCAGGTTCTTGTGCGCGCTCGAATGGATGCTCGGCTGACGGTCTGGAATACTGAGAACTGCACCCTCGGTGCTGCTGACATGGTTAACGAGCGCGCGACCATTCGAAGATTCAACTCCGAGATATTCGAGGACCACCGCGCGCTGGCTGGCGATCAGCTCACGGCTGGTTCGCAGGAATTCGAGGACGGTCGTCTCCTTGGAATCGCCATCCTTGATTCCCGCCACAGCTGGCGCGGGGCTTCCAAGGCCATGCTTCTGTGCCGGGCGTAAGGCGCCTGGGAGATAGGCGCCGTCTGCTGCGCGGACCGTATGTCCATCCACAATCCAATTGGCGCGGGGCGGGACAGAGTTCGCCGAGATCAGTTTGGCGTCTCGTCCTTCGAAAAGCGCCAACGTGTCAACCGGTACTCCAGCAACTGCGAGAGTTGCCAGTGCGATGAGCATCTGGCGAAGTCCTGGTTCACCCGGTATTTCGCACGGAACCGCAATGTGCTGCCGGTCGCCGAGGATTTTGGCAATCAGTTGGCTAAGGACTCTCCCGGGACCCGCTTCAACGAAAATCCGTGCGCCCGCTGCGTACATACTTTCGATCTGCTCCGCGAAACGTACCGGTTGCGCAATCTGCCTGGCGAGCAAGTCTCGCGCCTGTTTGTCATCACCAGTTGGATAAGGGCTCGCCGATACATTCGACCAGACTGGGAATCGCATTTCTCCCACTGTGATCGTCTCTAAAAAATTGGCGAACGTTTCTGCTGCGGCCGCCACGACAGGACTATGAAAAGCGCACGCTACGGGGATTCGTTTGGTCGAGATTCCACGGCTGTTGAGTGTCTCAAGGGCGGATTCGACCGCTACCGTCGGTCCGGATATGACCACTTGCGAGGGACCGTTATGATTGGCGATTACGACTCCGCAGGATGGACCGAGTGTTGCGCGCGTGATCTCTGGGGTGGCGAGGACCGCAGCCATCGCGCCCGAATCGTCGCGTACTGCGCCAAGGATTGCGTCAGCGCGAGCAGCGCTCAACTGCAGCAGATCACGCCTGTTTATGAACCCGGCGGCGCAGAGAGCGACAAGTTCACCATAGCTGTGGCCGCCGACCATGTCGGGGCGGACACCCAGCGATGCAAGCAAATCATGTACCGCGAGCCCGGCAATTCCAAGCGCCGGCTGAGCGATCCTTGTGTCAGTTAGCGTGTCATGCTGACGCGATTTATCATCCGCATCGAACGCTGCCGGCGGAAACATCGCCCCGGCGTAGCTTGGCTCCTCGATCAGCAACTCACGCATGCGCGAGAACGTGACGAAGAGGTCGTTGAGCATTCCCGCCCGTTGACTTCCCTGGCCGGGAAAAAGGAATGCAACCCGCCCGCCGCCTATAGCCTCGTCACAGATAAAGACACCCTCGCGTTTTTCGAAATTGCGCGCTGCCTTGAGCTTGACGGTGAGATCGTCGAGGTCATTCGCGACAAGCGCAACCTGCGCGCGACTTATGCTGCCATGCTGCGTTGAGTTGGTCGCCACGGTTCGGGCAAGGTCCCGCAGGTCCCAGGGCCGTCCAGCTTCCTCGTTTGCTGCCACCAGCGCTTGCAAACGTTCGATGGCCGTTTGCGCGTCGGTGCGAGTCCGACCGCCGAACAGGAACAATTCCGCCGGCCACTCGTCGAGCGCGTGTGCGGGCTCTGGCGCGCCGCTGTAAGCCCCAAGAACAGCATGAAAGTTGCTTCCGCCAAAGCCGAAACCGCTAACTCCGGCAAAGCGTTCGCTCGCTGGCGTCGCCCAGGGTAGCGCCTTGCCGGTAAAAACGAAGGGGCTGGTCAAACGATTCCACGCTGCATTTGGGTGCGTAAGCCCGCAAGTCGGGGGCCGCACGCCTGTCCATAACGCAAAAGCGGCTTTAATAATTCCGGCCATGCCGGCCGCGCACTTTGTATGGCCAATCTGGGATTTGACCGAGCCAATGGTGCAATTTCCTGTCGGCGCTCCTGCCGCAGCGAAGTGTTCGCTAATGGACGCGAGCTCAGTGCGATCTCCAACTCGCGTTCCCGTTCCGTGCGCTTCAACCAATCCGACGCGTGCCGGAGAGATGCCAGCCCGCTCGTACGCGCGTTGCAGTGCAAGGCGTTGCCCTTCAGGTCGTGGAGCGGTCAGGCCTAGTGAACGTCCATCGCTCGAGCCTGCGATGCCGCGGATGACGGCATAGATCCGATTTCCATCGCGCTCTGCATCGACAAGGCGCTTCAGGACGATGCATGCAACACCTTCGCCCAGCGCGATTCCGTCAGCTTCCGCATCAAAGGGCCGTGGTTTGCCAGTTGGCGAAAGCGCGTGCACCGACGAAAACAAAAAATAATCTTGTACCGTGTTGTGCAGGTCGGCACCGCCGCACAGGACCATGTCGCTGCTTCCCGTGATGAGCTCTTTACATGCGAGATCGACCGCCGCAAGCGAAGATGCACACGCAGCATCGACTGTGTAATTTGGGCCTCTGAGGTCAAGACGATTGGCTATCCTTCCGGCGATGACGTTCGAGAGCCCGCCGGGGAACGAATCCTCTGTCAATTCGGGAAGCTCTTCATCGAGTTCGGGCGGTAGCTCCCCAAAATAGGAGCGGAAGGTTGCGCGGAAGTTGTAAGCGGCGGCTAGGTCGCTGCCTGCCTCAGCTCCAAAGATCACTGAAGTGTGCTCACGATGCGGGTTGCGCTCGGCATACCCGGCGTCGCGCAGCGCTTGTTGCGCCACTTGCAGCCCGAGCAGTTGCACTGGCTCGATGCCAATTAGCGATGTTGGCGGAATTCCAAACGATAGAGGATCGAACGGAATGGCCGGAATGAACGCGCCCCATTTCGATGGCGTGCGCCGGCCGGCGTGCAGGCCCGTGGACCGTGGATCCCAATGCACCTTCGGATCCCACCGCTCAGGCGGTACTTCTGTGATCGCGTCAATGCCTCCAAGGATGTTGGCCCAATATTGTCTAAGGTTGGCAGATTTCGGGAAGATGCAAGCCATGCCTACTATCGCGACGTCGATTGTCGTTGGCACCGGCTTTTTGCCGGACTGCGTAAAACGAGAGGCGACCTCGTCAATGAATGCAGTCGCGCCAGTGGTAACCTGGTGATGCAGCTCAGGAATTGTCGTTGTCACTGAACGCAGCGCAGCTACCTGGCCGATCATCACCATTCCCTCGGCCCGCTGCTCCGCTTCGTCAACCGAGACGATCTGATTGCCTTTACGGCGTAATCCTTTGCTCGCCAGGCGCAGACGACCGAGGTTAAGATCCTCGAGTTCCATCCAGGCTTCCTGCTGCGCCGCCCCTTTCGCGCGCAGCCGAGTCTTTGTTTCCTCGAAGGTGCGGACGTAGGGTGTTTTCGCGCAGCGCGTGGCATGTCCTGGCGAAGTCTCCAGGAGTGCGGTTGCTTCGCAAGCCAGCGCCGCCTCCTGAAACGTCGGCACGATTGCCTGCGTTTGCACTACCTCATTGGTGAAAAGGTATGCCGTACCCATGAGCACGCCTATGTTACTGCCGCGCGCAGCGAGGGGCGCCGCAAGCACCGCCGCCATCGCGGCCGAACGTTCGTCGTGGACGCCGCCGGCAAAGAGTACGTGGACTTTGTCAAAGAAACTTTGCTTGTCTTCACCAGGAAGACTCGCGCCGTAGGTAAGCAGAGTTGCGACTTGCATATCCCAGAGGGCGAAGCTTCCGCGCGGTCCCACGTGGCCACCGCACTCGCGTCCTTCGAAAACAAATTTTCGCGTGCCTTCGCGCAAGAAACGGTCGAGCAAACCGGGAGAAGGGACGTGCATAAAGGTGTCAATCCCCGCATTCTCCAATGGAGCCGCTTGCGACGGGCGACCGCCGGCGATCAGCGCACATGGTGGCCGGAACTCGTGGATTGCTTGAAGTTGCGCCTCGCGAATGTGCGTGGGGGCGAATCCCAGGATGCCAACACCCCACTTACGACTGCCCAGCAAGAAAGCGGTCTCCTCCAACAAGCGGCGCACATCCGGACCCTCCATCAGCGCTAGGGCAAGAAAGGGTAATCCGCCGGCATCCGCCACCTGGGCCGCAAATGCTGGCTTGTCGCTCACCCGAGTCATCGGACCCTGCGCGATTGGATAACGCACGCCCCGAGCGCGTGCAAATGACGAGCCATCACACAACGATCGCGCGGTGTTCGCATCCGCGAGATGGCTTCTAATTGATGCGTGTAGTCCCTGTACCAGGGCTCCCGCCGTCACGTATTCCTTGGCGAAACCCTTCGCGAAGGCGCCATCCTGACCAATTGGGATGAATTGCTCGTCGAAGCTTTCACCTCCCAGCCGCGCCGCAACTTCGTTTTCAGAGAGTTCGTCCGAGTTGGCCAGTTCCGGCCAGTGGGCGCGTCGTGCCGGCAAGTCCGGGCGGTGGTAAACGCGATGACCTCCAATCACCAAAGTTTCGCTTCCGTCCATCACAGAGATGGCCGAAGCAATTTCTTTCGGAACAATCGACTCGCGCAATAGGGCGAGTTGCGAATCGAGCACCACTCCTGCGGCGCCTCCTGCAATCGCAGCAGAGACGCTGTGCTCACCCAATCCTCCGGCTGCCCAAATTGGAACCGTGATTCTGGAATCGGAGAGCAGCAATTGAAGTAGCACATAGGTTGTAAGATCACCCGCTTTTCCGCCAGCTTCCGAGCCACGAGCAATCAGTCCGTGGGCGCCCCGGTCAAGCGCGTTCCTTGCCTCGCCTAAATCACTGATCTCGATAAGCACTTGCCGATCGGAACAAAGAATCGAATTCCACTCGGATCTGGACGGTAGCAAGATGGTCGTCGCCTCCGCCGGGATATCCTCAAAACCAAGCGGACAGCCAACGGGCATGCGTACGCCCCAGGATCCCGTTGCCCACCGGTTCATCTCCGCAAGCGCTGTTTGCGCTGTCTTAGCATCTCGCCCTAGATCAAGCACACCCAGCGCACCCGCCCCGCACAACGCGGCCGCTAATTTCGCGTTTGGCAGCTCGAACGGTGTAACACCGATGATTAACTTCTGCTCTTGTGCCCATATAGTAGAGGTCATTCCTAACTCCTGATCCATTAGTAACCTTTTAGTAATTAGTAACCTTTTAGTAATCTTGTTTAATCGCTAGCGATTCTCATCCCGAAATCTTATTGGCAACATATCCGCATGATAGGTTGATCATTTTCTGCATGACTGGTTAACCATGCGCTCAAGAAAACAGCCTGCTTCAGCGGGGCAAGAAAGCCTCAGACGTCCTGCGCACCTTCGGCTCCGCAACGAGTGGGTACCCAACGAAAACCAATCGGCAGCCTTGGGCGATTTTTGGGTGCCCAAGTCAAAACCAATCTGAGATCGACCTTCTTTTCAGTCCGCAACCCGCCTTAGGTGGCAGATAGCAATGATGTGCAATATCCTTGTGCGACTGTAAATAGAGTTACAGCTCGACATTTCTCCCGGCCGTCGTCCATTGGTGCAAAGATAACGGTTTCCGATGTTGGACCGCCAACCGATCCTGGGTGGATCATGCTCCGGTCAAAAATATTGTTTTAGGAAATCACCAGCCGCTTGGCGCGGAAAGGACTGGAATTCGGTTTCCGTCTATGCGCTAGGCGCGTAAGAAATTAGATATACGTGAGAAACTTCATGGGCTGACCGCCACTGATGTGAGCTCGGCTTCGCGAGGTTCGTCCTGCTCGAAAAGAAATGCATTGTTTTCTTTTAGTGTGCATTCAGTGATCAATCGGCACACACGATCGGCTATAGATTCCGGAAAAATAAGACCATGTAGAACATCACATCCTAAGTAGATGCTATTGTCCTGTAACAATGAACTTACTTCTATCGCAATACGATTCGCTTGAATCACAGCCTTTATTTAACTGCTGGATCAAACTCATGTCAAGCGCAATTGAGCATTTAATTTGTGTTTTTTAATCTGTGTTTTTTGCTGACGATAATTGTGGAACAACGACGTGATAGCTTCTACTTTGGAATACTATTCGAAACGGCAATTTTAGAACTTCATCTTATATAGTCATGTCGCATTTCTTAAGTAAGTATATGGCCACCGATAACTTCTTACCCCAATTTCGAAATGTCATTCTAGGACTTCATCTTATATTGTCATGTCGCGTTTCTGAAGTAAGTAGATGGCCTCGATAATTTTTACTTCCATTAGGCAACCTTCTAGGAACATTCATTGCGTAGTCCGGCGAAGGCTAGAACGGGGACCTGAACCGAAGAGGCGACCGAGCCAGCCTGTGTCCACTGGTCTTTTGCCGCCATTGTAGATGGCAGTAAAAAGCTTTTGACTTTGCGGTGACCAGACTGGACTCATTTCCATTCTGCCGAATGCCAAATCCCGCGATAGGTAGCGGCGGTTTGTAAGATCGAAGTTTTTTGCGCTCGGCGTCGGGAGCACTTGACATGCCTGAGTTTAGTCAGTTTCCATGATGCCTTGATATTCGGCCAGTCCCGGTGGTTTTGTACCCGCATTTTCCAAATTTCCGCTATTTGGCGTTTACAAATGTGACGGTCTTAATGTTGTCGTCGGGAACACGATCAATGAGCAATGCGAATGGGTCTATGCCGGCTTTCTCCGGCAGTGAGGCTGTCACAAATGTAAAAGTAGAGTTCGGTTGCGTGATGTGCTCGCGTTCGCGATAGAGCGTGTCACCGTACTTCTTGCCCTTGGCGGGTTTGGCAAATGCGCCAATGTCGATATAGTCGTTGATCGGGACATCAGTTTCATTTCCCTTGGGGTCAGCTTTATATTTGCGCGCCTCCACTTTAATGGTTACATCGTATTTGCCGTCTGCGCGTTTACTGGCCGAAGCATCCAGTGTGCGGTTGGAAAATATGGTGATGTCCTCAAATAGGTCCTTAATCAAATATTGCAATTGAGGTGGCGTTTGCTCCTGCAATGCATCCACCAGCACATGCGAAGTAGGATAAGGCGGTTGCGCGTACGCATACTGCTGAATCACTTTGCGGAGCGCCCGATTGACCGCTTCCTCTCCTATCATCTCTTTAAGGTAGTACATCACTACGCTTCCTTTGCGATAGTGTATGTAGCCCTGGTTCGCCTCCACCGTCAGCAGCGGACGTTCTTTCAAGCGCTCCGCGCCCCGCGACCGCAGATAATTGTCCATCTCGTACTTGAGGAATTTGCGCATCGTGTCGCGGCCGTATTCTTTTTCCATCACCATCAGCGCGGAATACTGGGCCATGGTTTCAGAAAGCAGCGTGGCGCCTTCCATATTCGCACCGATCACCTGGTGCGCCCACCACTGATGGCCCATTTCGTGGGCGACCACATAAAAAACAAAGTCAATATCGTCGGGCTTATTGATGTTAGCGATGAAGCCAATCGATTCGGAATACGGCATGGTGCCGGGGAAGGCCTGGGCAAAGCGGGCAACACGCGGAAACTCAATGATGCGAGCTTCCTTGTGATAATACGGACCGAAATTCTTAGTGTAATAATCCAATGATTTCTTGAGGGAATTAATCATGCGCGGGACGTTCCAGGGATGCTGCCGGTCGTAATAGACCTCAAGCTTAATGCCATTCCACTCCTCCCGCGCCACTTCATAGCGGGCAGACATAAAGGAATAGAAGTTCATCGACTTGTGATCGAGCTTGTATTCAAAATAGCGGCGCCCATTCTCCTGCCATTCTCGCAGCAGAGACCCAGGAGCGATGGCGAGCTGATCAGGCGACGTACTGATCACGGTTTCGACGTTGACCCAGTCAGAATGGCCGCCAAGGTAAGTGTCCATGCAATCGGCGGTGCAGTTTGCCTCAAGCCGCGGCATCAGATCAATTTCTTTCAGACCATACTTTTTGCGATCATTGGGATCAGTAAGCTGGCGCTGGGGATCGTAACCAATGGTTGGCCCAATTGTGTTGTTGAAGAAAGTTCCGTTCTGGACCAGCTCTACCGTGGTCAAGTCATTTTCAAAGCCGCGATTTTTGCTCTTTACGGTGAAATGCATAGTGCGGCTTTCATTGGGCTGCATGGCAGGATTGAGTTTGTAAATACGATAGTAAAGCTGCTGGTCGTCTTTGCTGACGGTGGCTCCCGGAATATCAATATCGGACACATAATTGGTATTTAAGGTGAAATGTATCTCATCAATGGGGGCTGAGGTTGAGTTCTGGATGACCTGCTCGGCCCGCATCACTATGTTGCGCGATTCAGGATAGACCTCAATGGCGTACTTTACGTCCCGGACGCGCGGCTGTGGTTTTTTTTCATACTGCTTGTAAGCTTTTTCGTAATCGGCCTGGCGGTGTTGCAATGTTTTGGGTCCGACAAGACGGTTTAGAACCGCGGTGTTGTACCAGATCCAGCCACCCGTGCATGCAAATGCCACAAGGCACAAAAGTGTTGCTGAAATCCAGCCGCCGTGGAAGCGTAGCGCGGCATTGCGACGCCGGCCAGCCCAGCGGTCCTGCTTACCACGTGGCCAAAACATAATGGTGAGTACCGCGAGCAGGCCACAGAAAATCAGCCAGTAGAGCGTGAACCAGTTCCATGCGGTGCGATACGGCGCTTCGCCAAACATGTCTGAATAAGTTACGTTTGACCGAGTGCCGAACTGGACCAGCCTGGTGGCTACATTCAATGGCCGCCATATAAAGGCGTTGGCCGCGATAAAAGCGATATAGAAAAAGAAGCCAATGAATTTGTTGGGTGAAAATACATGGATCAGGAAAGCCAGTACGCTTAAAAATAAAAAACCAGATGCATCCCGAACCAGAAGCTCATATACATAGAGGCCAATCTGATAGCGATGGTAGCCGTACCAGGTCTGTACTATTATGCCGCCCAGCAATGCGGCGCTCTGCATCAGCATCACCATCAAAATCAACGTGAGCAGGCGCGAGGCATAGGAGATCCAGTCAGGAGAAGGCGTGGAATCGGCAATCTCGTCCATGCGTTCGTCACGGTCCTTCCAGACCAGCACGCCGGCATAATAGGTAATGACAATCACCACAAAGAGGTACAGCGTGCCCCGTATCAGGTCCAGAATCCAATACGTTACCGGGAGGGTTTGATTGCCATAGCCTTCCGTAGCGCTCAGGGCGAGACTGGGAATGCAATTCAAGAGTGAGGCAACGGCAATTACAACAAAAAATGTGCTTTTTGCCATGCCCATGAAGTGGATCTTGAACGAGCCTACGAATTTGGCCCATGGCGAATCGTGCAACTGCGGATGGGGCAAGCTCA
Source organism: Candidatus Angelobacter sp. (assembly GCA_036488825.1). Classification (GTDB taxonomy): domain Bacteria; phylum Acidobacteriota; class Terriglobia; order Terriglobales; family Acidobacteriaceae; genus Angelobacter. The sequence goes on along the minus strand of DASXGZ010000038.1, from coordinate 634 downwards.
ACGAAACGGGGTGAATCGCTTCCTCAGCATCGGCTTCAATGGGCCGGGGTTTGGCACTTCTTTCAGCAAAGCTGAAACGAGAATAGGCCACGGCAAAAACCAAACAACCAATTCCGATCCAAAGAAGCCGGTTCCACAACAACAGTCCCTGAAGCCCAACCGAGACACCGTTTTTCTCCGCGACAGTCCAATAGCGTGTTACCAGGTCAAAGGCGCGAGTGCCAAACGGATCGAGAAGAGCCGCGATCTGTTCATGTTGAATATCCTGAAGCAGCGCGTCGGCGACACCATAGCCTGTAAGCAGGACCAGGGCGGCAACAAATGAGACGATCTCATTGCGCGCCAGCACGGCAACGGCAAAAAGGATCGCCGCCATGAAAAATGCATTGGGCAAAGCGAAAATGGCGATGCCGCTCAGATGCGCAGCCCAGTTCACCCGTTCCCATCGATCAGGATCGACCCACGGCATGTACTTGGCCAGAAGTATGCCCATAGAAACGCCCAGCATGGGTATCACTGAGATAAAAGTGGCGCCAATAAAGCGGCCCAGCAGGAAATCAAAGCGCTTAAGGGGCGTAGTGAAAATGATCTGATAAGTATTGTGGCTGAAGTCACGAATGGCTGCGGATGTGAC
>DASXGZ010000031.1:0-129754 GCA_036488825.1 Candidatus Angelobacter sp. | reverse complement strand
CTGGGTAGCGAAGTTCGGTTGTAATAAACGCTGAATGCATATAAGCGTGAAGTACTCCTCAAGATTAGATCTCCCAACCCTCAAGGGTAATGAAGGGCACAGAAAGACCATCTGTTTGATAGGCACGGAGTGTAAGGCCAGCAATGGTTTCAGCTTACGTGTACTAATCGCCCGTTCGGCTTGACCATAAAATTTACTCAGGGCATAAACGCGCCTCGCGGCGCTTGAGCCCTTGGCAATTAGCCTTTAGCAATCAGCTAAACCGGATTCATTTTCCGGCCACGCTGAACGCTCTCGGCAATGGCAAGCGCCAATGTAGTTAGAAACACAAAATCAATCTATTCAGTTGTGAGGCATCGTCCTCGCGATCTTTGAAATTTCAGCAGTTAGCAAATAGCACTTAGCATTTAGCCGGAGAGCGTCCCGCTCTCGATTTTGGCCAATTGCTAATTGCCAATTACTAATTGCTAAAAAACCTTTGGTCTTTCCTTTTGTGAAAGACCCTTTGCGCGGACCAACGATGTAGAACCTGACTCGCCGCGCACTGAAAAAATCTGCAATTAGCCATTACCTGTTGGCGCTTAGCCTTTTGTATCGCGGGAGCCGGCAATAAATCCTGGCCCTCGGAAGAATCGAGCTAAAGGCCAAAGGCTAAGAGCTAATTGCCCGCGCGAAGCGCGGATGACTTTGCGGTGATCTTACCGCGGGGGTTCCACCCGTTCCCATCCCGAACACGGAAGTTAAGCCCCGCAGGGCCGATTGTACTGTACGCGAAAGTGTGTGGGAGAGTAGGTCGTCGCCGCATTAAAATCAAAAAGGCCCCCTTCAGAAATGAATGGGGCCTTTTGTGTTGTGCCTGGAGGGTGAGCATGTGTCAAATAACGAAAGGTGAAACCTACGGCTACTCGGTTGAAAGATGGGAAAAAGCGAAGTTAGAGGCCATTCGCGCCATTGTGCGTGAAGCAAAAGAGTATGGCCTGCCAATTTCTTACTCCGATTTAGCTCAGAGAGTTACAGGCATTTGTTTTGATCCCCACGATCGAGTTTTCCATTTTATGTTGGGGCAGATTTCGGAAGAAGAGGACGCTGCGGGCAGAGGAATGTTGAGCGTTCTCGTCGTGCATAAAGGTGGGGATGGAATGCCAGGAGCTGGTTTTTGGGATCTGGCAAAACAAATGGGCAAAGATACTCGAAACAAAATTGATTTTTGGGTAAGGGAAACTCAAGAAGTAATGAAAAAGTGCAAAACGCATCCTATGTTGGCCTAAAGCCATCGCCGCATTAAAATTTAAAAGGTTTCATTCAGAAATGAATGGAGCCTTTTGTGTTTTATGTCTTCTTGAAATTATCATTCACGCGCAAGCCGTTAATGATCACGCCGTAAATATCGCTCCAGTTTTGCTGCCAACGCCAACCCTTCTTTGTTCCCGGCGCCTGATCTTCGATGTACGATGTGGCCTCACTGGCCGAAAGCGGTTGCTTGCATTCTGGGCAACGGGGAGAGCTCCCTTTCAGGAATCTGCCGCCGCAGGAACAGGGTTCAAGGTGCACTTCCATTTCTGCGGAGATTTCCGCCTGCGTGCATTTTACTCCTACTGGCCACTTCTTGCTCCACCCGGAGAGAAGGGCCGTTTTCCCGCACGAATTACAATATGCATATGAGCAATCACCAAAGCCGCAGTGAAGCAGGTCTAGCCTAAAGGCACTTTTGCAACATCCACATTTCCCTGTCATAAGCTGATTCTAACTACGGCTTCAACTCAAATGCCCGTAAAACATCCCCCAGCATGCCGCGTTCAAAAGAGCTGTAATTGACGCGGCAATCACCATCCCTTTGGCGGTATCAGTTTTGCCTTGTTTCTTGAACCAGAAATACAACGGAAGCACATACACCAGCTGAAGGACTCCAACTCCCCCGATCATGGCGACTCCCACAATCAGTGAATTCAGCATCAAAATGCCGACAAAAATCTCAGCAACATTGAGGCCCCAACAAAGCAGCAGGCCTAGGATGATTCTTCCTTCATCATCGCTCATGCGAATACCGTTCTTTCCTGAGATTTGCGCAGCCCCGCCAGTCGCGTCGTTTCCAGGGTATCGCGATAAAAAAGATTGTAGGTATCAAAGGGAATCAGCCGGCCGTCAGGATGAACAATGTGGACGCACGATTTCTTCACGGAGCGCACATCAAAGGCATAAACGTCGATAAATTGCATTATCAGTACGCGAAATACATTGTTATATGCCAGTTCCGGGGCCAGGACGCGAGGAAGGCAGCACAACAGATCATGCAGACTGCCGGCGCTCGATTGCGGCGAGTGGTTGGTGGCAAACAGTCGGAAGATATTTTCGCGGACTGCGTCATCCTGCTCGTACACAATCGTGTTACGCCCTCCTGCGATCAATATTTTAGGGTCGATCATCCCTGTAAGCGGCACCACCTTCCCCTCAAGCTTAAGCGCATAACCCATGGCCAGGCTGTCGGGGTGGCAGGGCACGGGTATGATGTCTTCAGGCTTGAACACGCTCGATTGTTCCAGGATGCCGCGTCTTACCTGCGTCAACGTCAGCCGGTCTTTTGCGGGATCGAACCCCTCCAAACGTCCTGCGGCCTGGATTGGCTGAAACGTTACGCCACGTACACAGGGCTGCTGCAGGGCAAAATCAAGGATCTTTCCGATCTCGGTATCGTTGAGCCCCTTTTTTAATGTGACAACCAGAGTTGTGGAAATGCCGAATTCGTTCAGGTTTTCCAGGGCTTGTGTGCGAATTCTCCGCAGATCGGCGCCACGCAGTTCCACCAGAGTATCTTTTTCAAATGAATCAAATTGCAGATAAATTTCAAAGTCCGGCATGTAGGTGGACAGTCGACGCACAAATTCACGGTCTTGCGCAATGCGGATGCCGTTGGTGTTGACCATAAGGTGGCGTATGGGCTGCGTCTTGCAGAGATCTAGCACAGCAAAAAAATCCGGGTGTAATGTTGGCTCGCCACCGGATATCTGCACCACGTCCGGATGGCCTTCATTCCTCACTACGGCTGCTACCATCTTCGATATCTCTGCCATGCTGCGGTAACGTTGTCTTGCCGTACCACTCTCCGCATAGCAGATTGGACAATCTAAGTTGCAATGGTCATTGATCTCAATCAACGAGAGGCACGAATGTTGTTCGTGGTCGCTGCACAATCCGCAATCATAGGGGCAGCCCCACTTTACCGGCGTGTTGTAAACGTCCGGCATCTCCGGAGGCTTGATAAATACCTCGCGGCAGCGCTTGTAATAGTCTACGTCGTCAGCGATCAGCACCTTTTCGCTGCCGTGCTGGGGGCAGCGCTTCAGCATAAAAACGTTGTTGTCCTGGAAAATAATCTTGCCTTCCACTTTATTCAGGCAAGTTGAGCAAATGGAGATTGCAATATCGTAAAAAAGATAAGGTCGAACGCGCTCTGCCAATGTAGCTCCCTTCCGGATACTATGTGGCCGCTGATGCTACGGCGCTCTTTGTCTTTACGCCAATCCATCGTCCGATATCACCGGAGTAATACAAAAGCGTGACAACGCATGCCCATTGCAGGCTATTCAATAGCAGAAACCTCGGATCCGGCTTCAGAAAGTCAATAAGGAACCGCCACCCGAAATAGCCAACCATGAATATCTTAAAGATGTCTCCATGCACACGTGGTCTGCGCATTTTACCCAACAGAAATGAGCTCAGACAAATAAGAAAAATAATTTCGTAAATCTGCGTGGGGTGCCGCGTGACCCCGTCGCCAAAGTTGATTCCCCACGGTAAGCTGGTGGGGGTGCCGTAAGTGTCGTCATTTAGCCCGGATAAAAAACAACCAATCCGTCCTACAGCAATGCCGACGCATAACGGAAGGGCAAACAAATCACCTGTTCTACCGGAAAACGCCATTTTCTTCTTGGCATATTCCACAGCAGCTAAACCGCCAATCAATCCACCAACAATAGTTTTGCCACCCCACACCACCTGCCAGTTACTCCAGTTGTGAAGGACCCTTGCTGGATCTTCCAACCAATACAGGATTTTGCTGCCAATAGCTGCGCCTGCAACGGCCGCAGCAATCACCGACCATCGGATGTCATGCGGAACAGGGTCTCCAAAATGCCGCTGCAATAAACGGAATGTAGCGAATCCCAAGCTGTAAGCCAGCGCCTCAAAGATAAAATGTGGATTAATGGTCAGTCCGAAAAGGTGAAAATAGACAGGAAATGACATGAGCTGTTAACCATTGTCTGTGACTGTCTTAACAGTTTCAAGTAAACTTTCATGTCGATCACGGTAGCCGCCATGCCCCTCCACCCTCTTCTCGCCCCTCCCTCGTCCGATCCAAACGCCTGCAGATATTCTTCGACTCCCTTTCCGAATCCACCCGCAACCATTGTGTTTTATGCCTTCTTAAGATTGTCGTTAACCTTGATCCCATTGATCACGACACCGTACAAGCCACTCCAGTTTCGCTGCCAACGCCTACCCTTCTTTGTTCCCGGCGCTTGATCTTCGATGTACGATGTGGCCTCACTGGCCGAAAGCGGCTGCTTGCATTCTGGGCAACGGGGAGAGCTTCCTTTCAGGAAGCTGCCGCCGCAGGAACAGGGTTCAAGGTGCACTTCCATTTCTGCGGAGATTTCCGCCTGCGTGCATTTCACTCCTACTGGCCACTTCTTGCTCCACCCGGAGAGAAGGGCAGTTTTCCCGCACGAATTACAGTATGCATATGAGCAATCACCAAAGCCGCAGTGAAGCAGGTCTAGCTTAAAGGCACTCTTGCAATATCCACATTTCCCTGTCATAAGCTGATTCTAACTACTGATTGTCATCCCGACCGCCGTTAAGCGAGCGCGCGAGTAAGTTAGAGGGACCTTGCGCTTGTTCAGATTTACACGGGCAACACCTCTCTGAAGTATGAACCGCAGCCGCCCTCGGTGCGCTTCAAAACCCTTAAGTCTTAAATGCCGATTCAGAGAGTTCTCACGATACACTTTCCCAAACACGCCCATCCGACTTCCCTCTTGCCCGAAAGTCTGCTGCGCCAAAAGTGTGTGGGAGAGTAGGTCGTCGCCGCATAACCTAAAAGGTTTTCATTCAGAAATGAATAGGCATTTTGGTGTTTATGGATAATTCCGTAAGGCCTTGGCGCTTAGTAGGAAAAGTGAAGAAAAAGTGGCTCTTTAGGCCGCGTAAAGTGCTGGCTTAAATGGTGCTTTAGCCTAGTGTATTAGCCCCGAAAATCTAATTCCGAATAACACTAAATTCTGGCACTCACTCAAAAACCGTCCCATTTTGGGAATGAATGCCTATGTCTATCGTTGCCTCTGTTTCTAGTTGTATGTACATGATGTGACCATAGTGCTATTTAAAATATGCAGACTGGTCTCCACACCCCCATAAACCACATTCTACATAATACTGTTTGACACATTATCTTTTCCATCATAGACTCCACCTCACGCAAGATTGCCAATCACAATCCGCTTCCCTATAGCTCATTTGAATGTATAAACGTTAAAAAACTTTTATGTGGAGACAAAACCTTTGAAGTTATCACTTTTACGCCTCAGCAGTGTGTGTATACTTATGTTCCTAATAGCGGCCAGAAGCTATGCCAATCCATGCACTGTAGCAATTTCACTAAATACTTCTGGTACTATTTTATTTTTTCCGGCGACAACTGAAGGCAGCTCCTTTCACGTAAATACTGGAGCTAATGGTGCGGGAACGAGCTGTCACTGGACAGTAACAGCGCCTTCCTTTATTTCGCTCCTTCCTGGCGGTGGGGGCGGAGGCTCCTCGTTCGACTTTTCTGTGAATTTTACCGTGTTCTCAAACCCTGACCTAGCTGCAAGAAACGCGACAATCCAGGCCACGCAAACCGAAGACTCTACTACGGCACCATTTACAATTAGCCAGGCCGCATCAGGTGGGACCTTTAACATATCATCTGTATCACCCAGCTCCCAGGCTGTGTCCCCTGGCACAAATGCCAACTATACAATTACCATCAGTCGAACCGCGCCGTTTGCCGGGGCTGTATCTCTCAGTTCTACATTCCCGGGAGTCAGTTTTAGCCCAGCGGTTGTGCCCGCAGGTAGCACCACCTCCGCTATGACTGTATCCACCACCACAGCATCCGCTCCTGGCACCTTTGCGATTCCTATTACAGCCGTAAATGGGAGCGTGGTGCGCAATACCTCTGCGAGCCTGACTGTGAATCTTGGTGCGGAAAGGAGTATTGTCACAGCCACAAATCCCGTCGCCAATACTATGGAAGTGGAATACATTGCCAATGATGCGCATGTACATCAATTTTCATACAACGGCGCATGGAGCAAGTCAGATCTTTCAGCTATTACAGGGGCGGCCAATGCGTCTCTGACCGGCGGCATCAAAGCAATTAATAATACGATTGCTAATACAATGGAAATACACTACATAGGTGCCGATCAGCATGTTCATACCTTATGGTATGACGGATCATGGCATACTGCAGATTTAAGCTTCATGACTGGCGCCCCCAATGCTGCCTTGAATTCTTCTGTTACTGCGGCAATGGACCCGATCGGAAATACGGAGGATGTCGAGTACATCGGAACGGACAGCCATGTCCATCAACTCTGGTATAACGGTCTCTGGCATACGACTGATCTCACTAATGCTTCTGGCGCTGCGGCAAATGCAGATAGCTCTAGTGGCATAAACACAATTTTGAACACTGTGGCCAATGCAATGGAAGTGCATTATATTGGCACTGACCATCATGTTTACTCACTCTGGTTCCAACTCGATGGTGGAGGCGTATGGCATGAATCTGATTTAACGCTTCAGGCCAGCGGTCCTCTTGCCGCTTCGCCCAGCCCCATTACTTCGTCTGTGGATCCTCTTGCCGGAACTGTGGATCTGGAATTCATCAGCGCGGACCACCATGTCCAGCAGCTTTGGTATAACGGCTTGTGGCACCCGAATGATCTGACAACCGCTACCTCAGCCGACCCAAATGCAGACAATAATGGCGGCATTCACACACTGTTCAATACGATTGCAAATTCAATGGAAGTGCACTATATCGGTACTAACCAGCACGTCTACGCGCTTTGGTACAACGGTGCATGGCATGAATCTGATTTAACCCTCATCAGTGGGGCTCTTACACCAACTCCTGGCAGCCAGGTAACTTCAGCCGCTGATCCAATCGCGTCAACAGAAGATATGGAATATGTTGGCGCTGGAAATCTACATGTCTATCAGCTCTTTTATAACGGCACCTGGCATCCGGTAGATTTAACTGCCCTCGTCCCTTAACTGAAGCTACACTGCGTTATCTTTTCAGCACTATTTTGCAAGAGCGCTCCAATCAGTGGGGAGCGCTCTTTTTTTATCCCCTGACAATATGACGAAAACAGAGAGATGCTTCGCTCGAAAATTCCCCACAAATAACTCAGGCATGATTTGTTCCTATAAAGCATTCTCACAACGGAGCTTTACACCCTACAATCCTGCAATGCACCCTCTTCTCGCCCGCTCTCTCCGCCGCTCCAAATGCCTCCAGAAATTCTTCGACTCCCTTTCCGAATCCACCCGCAACCACTTCGACCACCGCATCCGCAGCGTCAAAAAAGAAGAAACCCGCCTGCGCCGTGCTCAGCAAACAATAGAACTTCTAACAGAAACCATGGAAGCCGAACTCGACCCGCCGCCCATGATCAAAGCCGCCTTTGCCAGCAACGCCAAAGCTCGCCAGGGATGGGAACTCATGCCCCAATCGCACCGTCGGCAATACCTCATTGCCATCTTCCGCAGCCGCTTTCCAGAAACTCGCGCCCGCTACCTTGAGAGGATGCTCCTGGAAAGTGCGCAATATGCCGACCGCCATGCGAACTAGATTGATCAGTAAAAATCCGCGGTCAGTGTTATCCCTGGTAAGGTTTTCGTTCCCCAGTACCGATCCACATGGCAGAGAAGATGCTTTCATCAGCATCTTCTCTGCGGAAGTGAACTGTTATAGTCTTGGCGGATTGGTGGGTTGCGGAGGAGGGTTGGGCGGAGCCGCGACGCTGCCCGGTGTAGCTGTGGTTGGTTGTGCCTGAGGCGGCGGGTTCCCTTGCGTTGCCCCGGAAATTCCGCCCGTTGACCCGGTAGAGGTTCCCATCGCGCCGTTGCCTGGGGCAAGATTAGTCCCGATGGCGCTACCGCTAACCACCAATTCCACTCTGCGGTTCTGCTGCCTTCCGGCTGCGGTTGCATTGCTGGCTACAGGATTCGACTCCCCGAAGCCCTCCGTTTTCACAGCATCGGAGTTTACGCCTTGAGCGACCAGAAAATCGCGCACTACTTTGGCGCGTTTTTCAGAGAGACCCATGTTGTATTCGGGCGTACCTTTGTTGTCAGTAAAGCCGTCAATTTCCAGCTTGAGGTCAGGATAAGCCAGGATGATGCCGGCAACCTTCGCCAGCCGTAGCTGTGCGCCGGATTTCAACGTGGCACGATTGAAGTCAAACAACACATCAGACATGCTCACGATCAAACCGCGGGCGCTGTCGCGCGTCTGTAGGACCTGATTCAGTTGCGTCAACAGCCGCTGGCGTTGCGCTTCCGCCTGTTGCACGGCCTGAGCTCGAGCCTGGTCAGCCTGCTGGGCCTGCAAGCGTGCCTGGTCTGCCTGTTGTGAGAGTGCCTGCTGTTGCTGCAACGCGGCCTGCCGCGCCTGCTCGGACTGTTGCAACTGCTGCTCCGCAGCGGCTTTATCTGCGGCGGCCTGTTGCGCAGCCTGCTGTGCTTCTAAGCGCGCTTGCTCCGCTGCCTGGCGCTCCTGGTCGGCCAAATCGCGCTGCTCTTTCTGGAGTCGCGCTTCCTCGCGCGCCGCATCTGCGCGGGCTGACTCAGATTCTGCCTGTGACTGCGCCTGTTGTATCCGGTCCTGCGCTCTCTGCCGTTCTGCTGCTGTCTGCTCTTCCTGCTTTTTCTGCAGAGTCAGCAGACGCGCGTCTTCCGCTGCCTGCGTCGCGGCACGTGACACGGCCCCGATTGGCGTTATGCCCTGCTTGCGCCGCAGGTAATCCTGGCCCTGAGCCAGATAAGCCTTGGCCTTACCCAGAGTATCTGCCGCATAGTGGTCCGCGCCGGCAGCTTCGGCAATGGCAATGGCGTTCTCCGCTTCCAGCAATTCCACAGGCGTCTTCCTGTCAGCGGTCGTAGCGGGCAACTGATCGGGATTCATGTTGACTGTGTACTGCCCTTTTTCCAGAAGATCGAATTTGGCTGAAATAGGATGGTTGCCGCCCAAAGTATCCGGGCGAACAATATTTTCCGCCACTACCAGATTGCTCGGCCGCGTTACCGCGAAATACGGCTCCGCAGTCACGATCATGCCAAATTCCTGCAAACCGCTGGTTACTTGCAGGCGTGAATTCCCGGCGTCATTGGGTCTGACTTCACCCATATTCACCGGACGTCCTTCGGGAGTGATGGCCCACAACACATAGGTCAGATATTCCGGTCCCAGGCTGCGTGGTGGCGCAAGGTGGTGCAGGTTGGCATCAATTGCCAGCCGGCCAGTGTGGCCCGTGACTTTGGCATTGCCATCCACGGCGGGCATAAGGGACGTGCCCTTAAAGTCCACTTGAGTCTGGCCGCCTCTATCGCGATAGTCCACGGCTTCTGTGGTGCGCTGGACCACCGTTACCCTGTAAGTAGGGACCTGCCCGTTCTGCTGATCGTTAGCATCCGAGGCATCAGACTGGGAGTTTGGCTTTTGGGCATCCGGAGCAGGATTGGTATCTGAAGAACTCTGGCTCTGGGAGGCTGGAGGATTCTGGTTGTCAGGCGTGGATGAACCAGCGCCTTGCTGGGCGGTAAGAGGCAAAAAGGTGAAAGCGGAGAGTGCCAACGAAAGAACCAGATTAGTTTTCATACGCAAGTTCCTGCTGAGGAGATAGTCATGTGCGTATATAGATGACAGCACAGACAATGGCGTTTCCCTGATCAGAGACGAATTGAGCTTGCAATAGAATGTTCGTTTAGAAGATGCGCTTGCGCCGCCGATTCAATAACGCTACCCTTCTGGTTCCCATGTCCGTCCGCCTTTTCACACTTTTGCTCGCAGTCACTATGCTTACTGGGTGCGGTGTACCTGGCGCTCCGCTACCGCCCTCGGCGGAGGTCCCAAAATTTGTAGGCGACCTGAAAGCTGTGCGCAAAGGTGATACCGTGAGTCTGACCTGGACTGTCCCAACAGAAACCACGGACGGGGAACTCATTCGCAAACCGGGCAAGATGCTGGTGCAGCGTGCGCTGATCTCCGGCCCGGATGCAGTGCCGCATTTTCAGACAATTTCTGAGCTGCCGCTTGAGCCCTCACTCAAGGATGACCGCCATGACGCGGCCACTGCCAAAGATTCTCTGGCTGAAGCCATGCGCTCCGGCGCCGCTGACTTCGCGGTATATGCAGTGCTGGCGCAGGGCCACAACGGAAAGTCGTTTGGGTTGCCGAACCGCGCATCCGTGCCGCTGGTACCTGATCTGGCTCCGCCGCAAAAGATCACCGCAAATCCTGTGCCTACCGGAGTCAAGCTGAGTTGGGAAGAGCGGAGCCTGCCGGAAAAAAGTTCACGTATCCAAACGGAGTACGCTTACAAAATCATGCGCCGGGAGCAAGGCGCAAATAACGTAAATTCCGCAGTATTGATCAAGCAATTGAGCGCGGGCAGCGGCGAGACAGATTTTATAGATACCGGGATCGAGTGGGAAAAGAATTACCAGTATTGGATTGTGCCGGTCACGCTGTGGCAGGCCGGCAATCGCAAAGGCGAGATCGAGGGTGAGGACTCGCCCATTATTAACGTGTTCGCGCATGATTCGTTCCCGCCCGCCACGCCTTCAGGCCTGGAAGCGGTCTTCAGCCCAGCACCCCAGAATCCGTTTATTGACCTGACCTGGACACCGAACACAGAACCTGATCTGGCCGGATACAACGTATATCGCCACGGCGCGAATGAGCCGCCCACCAAGATCAATTCTGAGCTGGTTAAGACGCCGCGCTTCCCTGATCCAGGAATCCAGCCCGGAATGAAGTATTTTTACTCGGTTACCGCTGTCGATCTTCGAGGCAACGAGAGCGGCAAATCAGAGGAGACGACGGAGACCGTGCCGAAGCAATAGATAGGGCTATGTCTTGGCTTCGACCTCTGAGGGCAAAACTCATGAGGTGCGTCGTGCATAAGTCAATCGCGCAAATTTGTCGATTGTTGCCCCATTACTTGTCGGAGTATAATGTCCGCCAAGACGATTCGGCGTAGCTCAGAAGGATAGAGCACCGTCGCTTACTACAGCCGTCAATCCTTGCACGGAGGGGTGGCTGAGCGCTGAGGTCGCAGGTTCGACTCCTGCCGTTCGGGTCGTCCCTCTTTTTATCTGGGCGGAGGCTCGCGGGAAGAAATTTAGAGAAGTTCCCCCCTCGATTCAATTCCGTCACCAATTCAAATTTCAATTCAAAACGATTGCCCTTATTCTGCTATTTCACTCTGCATTATTCGTTGCTGTAATACGTCAACAAATTCGTTCTGTAATACGTCAGTAATCGTTTTTCTGTAATACACCAGCAAATTCGCCACAGCTATATATTCTCAGCAATGAGAATATATAGCTTGACGTTAGGTTATCAAAACAGAACGCAGCGTCAAATGAAAATTTGCGTTTTTGTGCGTTTTAAAATCACTTAAAATATGCTTTAAATGCATTTTAAAATGCATTGCTTTATACCGTTTAAATCTACGCAGCTCCGTTATTCATGTAAACCATTAAGTTTACAAGTAGTTATCGGTTCCCAGCAACCAACATTGTTCATGGCTTCAGCTCCTGTGACCTTAGGAATGTTGCAAGTCCAAACATTTGGATCCGACTGAACGGGACAAATTGTCCCAAACTTCAAAAAACCGACATTTCGGTAACTTCAGCCATATTTATAGCTTCCATAAACAGCCTAACTGGCCGCTTTCCACTTCTCCCATTTGACTGTCCTGCAACGGTAAGCTAGCCTCATAAGCTGGCCTGTACGCTTGAGTTAAGCTTGTAGGCACTGCCTTTGGCGGCGAGAGAAGTGGTGAGCAGGTCTAGGCCAGCTTGCACCAGCTCCGGAGGCCGCAACCAGATGAAAGTTCTGCGTAAATTTCTGATTCTTCAGGTAGTTGCCTTCTGTGTGGCAATCACCCCGCCGGGCCATGCGCAGGGGCTCAGGCCTGTCCACGCCCGGAAAGCGATGGTGGTCAGCGTCCATCCGGAAGCCTCCAAAGTCGGCGCAGACATCATGCGGCAGGGCGGGAACGCCGTGGACGCAGCAGTAGCAACTGGGTTTGCGCTGGCGGTGGTCCATCCTGCGGCAGGCAACATCGGCGGCGGGGGATTCATGCTGCTGCGCAAAGCCAGCGGCGAAGTACACTTCCTCGATTTCAGAGAAAAAGCTCCTAAGGCTGCCACCCGTGACATGTACCTGGACGCGCAAGGAAATGTAATTCCTAAAGCAAGCCTGATCGGCTACAAAGCCGTTGGCGTGCCGGGATCGGTGGCCGGATTTGTCTATGCCGAGCTGCACTGGGGCAGGCTCACGCTCCGCGCGGTGATGCAGCCGGCGATTCATTTGGCTCGCGACGGTGTGCGGCTCACCTATGAAGAAGCCCAGTCCATGCATGATGAGGATCTGGCGCAATTTGCCGACTCCAAAAGAATTTTTCAGCGCAATGGCAAGCTCTATGAGATGGGTGAAATCTTCCGTCAGCCTGAGCTCGCGCAAACACTGGAGCGGATTGCCGCTAATCCAAATGAATTTTACAAAGGCGCCATGGCCCGCGAATTGGCGGCTGAAATCCAGCGCGGCGGCGGATTGATAACAGCGGAAGACCTGGCGGGATATGAAGTCAAAGACCGCCAGCCGGTCAGGGGAACGTATCGCGGTTATGAAATCATCAGCGCCCCACCGCCCAGTTCCGGCGGCATTACCATGATTGAAGCGCTGAACATTCTTGAAGGCTATAACCTGGGAGCGATGGGGGACCGCTCGGCCGACTCCATCCATGTGACAGTTGAGGCTTTCCGCCGCGCATTCTTTGATCGAGCGGAGCTGCTGGGCGATTCTGACTTCACCCCGATTCCCGTAGCGCAGTTGATCGACAAAAAATATGCCGAGGGCTGGCGGCAATCGCTGGACATGATGCGGGCCACAGACAGCAAAGATGTGCGCCGGCCTTCAGGTTTCGGCGCGCTTGACCGCTCAGCCATGCTGCACCAGCCTTATACAGGCCATGAATCCAATAACACCACGCATTATTCTGTTGTGGATGCAGAAGGAAACGCGGTTGCCGTAACCACCACGCTGAATGACAGTTTTGGCTCCGCCGTTACTGCTGGAAAGCTGGGTTTTCTGCTGAACGACGAGATGGATGATTTCACGTCCAAGCCGGGCGTACCCAACGGCTACGGTCTGATTCAGGGCGAAGCCAATGCCATTGCGCCGGGCAAGCGTCCTTTAAGCGCCATGAGCCCGACTATCGTTCTGAAAGATGGAAAATTGTTCATGGTGCTGGGCTCTCCCGGCGGCCCGCGCATTATCAGCACCGTGGCAAATATTTTGATGGGCGTGGTGGATTACGGGCTGGACATTCAACAGGCCGTGAATGCGCCGCGCTTTCATCATCAGTGGCAGCCGGATGAAATTGATATCGAGCGCAACGGAATTTCGCCGGATACAATCAAGCTGCTCCAGGCACGCGGCCACAAAATCAAGGTAGAAGGTTACTGGAGTGACGGTGAGTGTATCGCGGTTGACCCCAATACAGGCGACCTGCTGGGCGCTCCGGACGGGCGCAACGGAGGAAAGGCGGTGGGCTACTGATGCTGCGCGCAATGTCGAGTTACGTGTATATCAAGAAGCGGCTGCATCCGGGCCTGCTGGATACTATGGTCCGCGGTGGAGCGCAGGCGCTCGAACTATTTGCCGCTCGCGGCCACTTCAACTATCACGAAAAAGAGCACGTGAAGGAGCTGGGCAACTGGTTTAAGTCAGAGAAGATTGAGTTCCATTCCATGCATGCCCCCATAGGCATGGACAATAATTTCCACTCGGGCGGGCAGCAGGTAAATATCGTAGATCCGGACAAGCGCAATCGCATTGACGCCATGGACGAAATCAAGCGCGCCATTGAAGTAGCGGAGTACGTGCCCTTCCGCTTCCTGATTCAACACATCGGCAAAAGCGATGAATATGACGATCCGCAGAAATTTGAAAGTGCCCTGAGCGCCATTGAGCATCTGCGGGCCTTTGCGCGGCCGCTGGGCGTAAGCCTGCTGCTGGAAAATATCCCGAACGATCTTTCCACGCCGGAGAAGCTGAAAGAGATCATCCGGCTGCTGCGCTATGAAGATCTGGGCGTCTGCTTTGACGTGGGCCATGCGCACCTGATGAGTTCCGTTCATCAGGCATTCAGCCTGCTTGAAGGCCGCATCCGCTCCACCCACGTTCACGACAACAAGCGCGATAGAGACTCGCATTTGTGGCCGGGCGAAGGCACCATTGACTGGGACCAGACCATGCAGGGGTTACGCGGCGCATCCCAGGCCCCGGCATTGCTGCTGGAAATTGAGGGCGCGGAGAACATGGATGTTCCGGGCAAGATGGCCGAAGTTTACGGCAAGCTGGAAAATGCAGGCGTGGCGGCGGAATAGGACAGGTAGCTTAACCGCAAAGGACGCGAAGGACGCAGAAGAAAAGAAAATCATTGTGTTCCTTTGGCGCTCTTTTTCTTTGGCGTCCTTGGCGGTAAAGCCTGAGTTTACTGATTTGAGATTGAAAAATGGAAACCAAAACTGAGGCTCCGATAACCACAATTGCCGAGATCGGCCGGCATGATGGAGAGACCGTCACCATCCGAGGCTGGCTGTACAACAAGCGCGAGAGCGGCAAGCTGATTTTTCCCATCTTTCGCGACGGTACGGGCGTGATCCAGGGCGTGGTGCCCAAAAATCAGGTGACGCCGGAAGTTTTTGACACGCTGAAAAACCTCACTGACGAATCAAGCGTGATCGTCACCGGCAAAGTCCGGGCTGACAAGCGCGCTCCCGGCGGCTATGAACTAGACGTAAACGACGTGAAGGTGATGCAGCGCGTGCCGGAAGACGATCCGTTCCCCATCGCCAAAAAAGAACATGGTATTGATTTCCTGATGGAGAACCGGCACCTCTGGGTGCGTACGCCACGGCAGACAGCTATCCTGCGGGTGCGCGCGGAAATTGTTCGCGCGGCGCGGAATTTCTTTGATGAACGCGGCTTCACGCTTACTGATCCGCCCATTCTTACGCCTGCCGCGTGCGAAGGCACATCAACTCTTTTTGAAGTGGATTATTTTGACGAACAAGCTTTTCTTACGCAGTCTGGCCAGCTCTACATTGAAGCTACTGCCATGGCGCTGGGCAAAGTTTATTCTTTTGGGCCAACGTTCCGCGCGGAAAAGTCCAAAACCCGCCGCCACCTGACTGAGTTCTGGATGGTGGAACCTGAAGTGGCTTACGCGCAACTTGATGACATCATGCAACTGGCAGAAGAATTCATCAGCCATCTGGTGCAGAGCGCAGTGACCAACCGCAGCGCTGACCTAGCCACGATTGGCCGCGATGTAACCAAGCTGGCCAACATCAAGCCGCCTTTCCCCCGCATCACTTATGACGAAGCTGTAAAAATGTTGCAGGAGGGCCACGCCAAAGGGCAGGTGGAAGCAAAGTTTGAGTATGGCGGTGATTTTGGCTCTCCGGACGAGACTTATCTTTCGTCGCAATTTGACAGGCCGGTGATGGTACATCGCTACCCGGCAGCAGTGAAAGCTTTTTATATGGAGCCGGACCCGCAGCGCCCTGACCTGGCGCTTTGCGTTGATGTGCTGGCGCCGGAAGGTTATGGCGAAATCATTGGCGGATCGCAGCGCATTGGTGATTACAAACTGCTACTGAAGCGCATTCAGGAACACAATCTGCCGGAAGAAGCTTTTAAGTGGTATCTCGACTTGCGCAAGTTTGGCGGCGTGCCGCATTCAGGTTTTGGCATGGGCATTGAGCGCGCAGTGGCCTGGATATGCGGATTGGAACATGTGCGCGAGACAATTCCGTTTGCCCGAACATTGACGCGGCTCTATCCATAGCAGGAACTATGACTCCAGACCCTACAACAACACCGATCGCAACGCCGGGATCCATTAAAACCGAGCCCGCCAACCGGCCCGTGGTGGCGGACAACATTGTTTCCAAGAAGATCAGGATTCTTGGCGTCCCGCTGGATCTGGGCGCATCCCGCCGCGGGGTGGACATGGGTCCATCTGCTGTCCGAGTGGCCGGCCTGGAAGCGCGGCTGGAAGAATTGGGCCACGTGGTGGAAGATGGCGGCAATATAGCGGTTGCAATCGCGGAGCAGAAAAAATCCGGCGATCCCCATGCCAAGTACCTGAAAGAAATTACGGCTACCTGCACCAAGCATGCTGAAACCGTAATGAAGACGCTGGAGGCAGGCACATTTCCACTTGTATTAGGCGGAGACCATTCCGTGGCGGCTGGCACGGTGGCCGGAGTGGCCGAATACTTTCGCCACCAGAGGCGAGTGCAGGAACAGAAAATCGGCCTGATCTGGATTGACGCACACGCTGATATCAACACGCCGGAAACGTCTCCCAGCGGCAACGTTCACGGCATGCCGCTTGCGGCCATTCTGGGGCTGGGCCCGCCGGAGCTGGCCGATATCTATGGATTCTCGCCCAAGGTGCATCCGGAAAACTGTGTGCTCATTGGCATCCGCGATGTTGATGTCCGCGAAAAAGAAAATATCAAAGAGACCGGCATTGAGGTTTATACCATGCGCGATATCGATGAGCGTGGCATGCGCACGGTGATTGAGGAAGCGTTGCGCGTTGCCGGACGCAATACCGCCGGCTATCACGTATCGCTCGACATGGACTGGATCGATCCGGAAGATGCTCCGGGCGTGGGAACTCCGGTACGCGGCGGCGCAAGCTACCGTGAAGGGCATCTGGCCATGGAAATTATTTCCGACCATGGACGCATGACCAGCTTTGAGATTGTGGAAGTGAATCCGGTGATTGACGAGCATAACCGCACGGCCGATCTTGCGGTGGAACTGGCGCTTTCGGCCTTTGGAAAGAAGATATTGTGACTTGGTCGTAGGGATACCAGCGTCAGCGGCTGCGTAAAAGTTAGATTACGGGGTAGAAAAAAGATGCGTTATCGTTCTAGAGTATGGCCCATTGCTGTTGCTTTATTCCTGCTATGCGCAGCTTGCTTCGCCCAGCAGGATGAGCCCAAGCGGGCGCCTTCAACCAAAGAAGAACGCCAGAGGTTTCTCGCGCTGACGAGGAAGCTGGAACAGGACCCGCTGGATAAATCGCTTTACGCGGATAAAACGTGGGCCAAACAATGGCTAGAGGATATCCCCGACATCAACGTGAACATCTGCGCGCCGCTTTTATTTGGCATGGACTTTGTGGCGGAACAAAACAGATACACGCCGCAGCTTTCTTACCAGGCCACATTTGGCAGCGCAGCTTACATCATTGAACATCCCGATAAGGCCGGCGACATGGACGCACAGTTTCTGGCCGGGGTGGAGAGCGCACTCAAGGCCTATAGCGCTATTGTAAAAAGCCAGCCAGAGGCCAAATCCAAGTCGCTGGATGCCCTGCTGGAAAAGCAAAAGCAAGGCAAGCTGGCGGACTTTGTGCGTAACGCGAGCAAAGGCTGCCAGGATAAGAAAGAAGGAACTTAGGGACAAGAGGAACCGTTTGCGAATTATGGGGGTCAGCATTCCCTGTCGATAGTGTTCCTGCCTGGGACATGTGTTGGAATGCGCTCACCGCAGGCCCTGATACTTGTCTCTATCTACGGATCCTGGAGCAGCCGTCTAGCAGGAGCGCAAACAGCACTGCGCCTGCTGCTGAGAGAATGACTGTCCAGCCGATACTGCGGCCCCAAATGCGAAGCATGGGAACAAGCCCTTGCTGAATCGCGTTTCCGTTGGCTGCTTCTTCTGTCTTTGTCATGGCGGCTCTCCTGTGCTGCGGTTGCACGCGCCAGAAATAGAGCAGCCTGATCGCCAAGACGTAAGGGCCTGATTCCATAAGCTTTTGGCTAGGGAATAAGTTGGAATGTGGCCAGGCTGAGACAGCGTGGATGCCGGCACACAGTCAGAGGACACGAAGGAAACGGAAGTTTGAGTGTTTTTCAGAGGTTTGATTTTTCTAGATCAGTTCACATTTTCGATATGCCGACATCGAATTTTCTGTCCCTTGATGATTTGGCAATCCCACTTTCAATGCTGACAAAATGCCGTGAAGCCGAGCATCTGCCGAATGCCCGGCTCTGAGCACGATTCATGCTTCACGGCGAAAATTCCTGGCTACTCTCCTTTGGCTACGTTTGTACCCCAGGTGATGGCGCTACCCCACGGGCCGCTGGTACCCCACGTGATGGCATTGCTCCAAACGCCGGAGAACCCGGAAGATGTTCCCGTTCCCCACGTAATTGCGCTGCCCCAAAGGTTGGAAGTTCCCCACATGATCGCCGAGCCTCCAGGATTGGTGGTGCCCCACGTGATCGCTGAGCCTCCAGGATTGGTAGTGCCCCATGTGATTGCACTTGCTCCAGTGAACTGGTTCGGTCCCCAGACAATCGGTCCAGACCATGCCTGCGTTGTTCCCCAGACAGATGACGGGTCGCTCGTCAGGGAAACATTGCCTGTATTCGAATCATAGATCGCCGTCGGCGACATCGAAGTGCCGCTAGACAGCTCTGTGCTGGCCAGTGCCGCCGACAAATCCACATATCCTGCTCCCACGGTGAAGATGTCATATTGGCTGGTGTAGGTGATGCCGCTGGTCGCGTCATACACACTGCTGGTCGAAGGGAATGTCTTTGAAGCCGTCTTCATCAGCCGGCTCTTCACCTGGTCCGGCGTCATCAGCGGGTGCGCCTGAAGCAGATCGGCCACAACTCCGCTCACCACGCCCGTGGCCATGCTGGTGCCGCTCAGTTCGAAATAGAAAGCTGACGGCGATGACGATCCACCATAAATATAGGCGCTGTACGGTACTTGATTGCCCGTTTCCGTTTTGTAGAGCGTTGTATTGCTGGTTTCCGTCGAGACCAATAAATTGCCCGGCGCTACAACGTCAGGTTTTACCACATGATCAATCAGTGTCGGTCCTTTGGAACTGTAGCTGGCTATCAGGTCGTCCGTGCGTTCTGGAGTTCCCATCGGCTTCATTGAACCTACCGTTAGGACATAAGGATCGTTGGCGGGCGAGTTCACTGTCGCATATCCGTCAGTTGGCAGGAAGCGCCCGTTATTGCCTGCTGCCACCACAACCACTATCCCGCTCTTCCAGGCTTTTTCCACCGCATGGCAAAGGGGATCCAGCTTGTAGCTCTCAAATATGGGGCGGCCCAGAGAAAGGTTGATTACCCGAATGTTGTACCTGGACTTCAAGCTGATAGCCTGATCGATGGCCGCGATTACCTGGCTATCCGTAGCGCTCCCGTTGGCATCCAGCACGCGTAGATTCACTATCTTCGCTCCAGGCGCGATGCCCTTGAACGTATTTGAGTAGATCGGTCCAGTGGAGGCTATTCCGTCACCTGCGATTAAACCGGCGACGTGCGTTCCATGCCCGTATTGGTCCGCGGCGCTGGAAGTGCCCGGCACAAAACTCTGGTTGTAAACCACGCGCGAACTCGGGAACAGGCTGGTGGTGAACAGGTCAGGATGCGCGTTTACTCCACTATCAATCAACGCGACGCCAATTCCCACTCCCGTATAGTTAGATTTCCATGCCGCGGATGCATTCACCGCCGGCGCTGCATTGTCAAAGAACGGCGTGAGCGGCCGGTCTTTGCTGATGTAAACGACATTCGATTGATTGGACAGCGCCTGAATGCCGTTATGGTCCAATGATGCTACCAATCCGTTCACCAGCGGCAACTGCCCCAGGATGGCGCCGCCCAGTTTGACGACATCGTTCAGCAGGCAATCCACTAATCCCAGCAGCCCGCCGCAACTGAGCTGTGTGCCCGGTGCGTATTGGACGACCACCTGCACTTGGCCGGTGGCGGTTGAACTCTGCAAGTCAGGTGAGATCTTGCTGTTGTCGGCGAACATGGCTAGTGGCGCCGCCAGCACCAATATCAGGATCAGAAGGTTTCGTTTGGTCATGGGCTCTGCCTTAAAAAAACTAAAGTAAGTTAACGCTTACCCTAATGCACGCCACACGCCATCCCGCTACTTTTGTAATGTGATGAAATACTTAGGTTTGATAGGTTTCCGGCACATGGAATTCCGCCAGGTCATTGAACCTTTGTCACCAGATGTGACACCCGTGTCACATGTGCGGCAGCACCGGGCAGGCTCTGCTTCATTTCTTGCCCAACCCGTTACCAAAGTGCCCTAGCCCAGTCGTTGATTTCGGTAAAAAATGTGGCAAACATTTTTGTGCCGATGGTTAGATTCTCATTTCCCCAGGTGGTGCGGAATTTAAAGGGATAAAAAGAAGATGGCGGGCATTCCAACTCGGGCCAGACCGTTCGTATTCCTGGTGTGCGCCATCGGGTTCATCTGCCTGCTCACCGGAATTCTTCCCTGGCGTGCCAGCTACAGCCTGCTATTTCCTTCGTATTTGTTGTTAACGATCGTTGCTTCTACGCTAAAAACGGTTTTGCCCGGCACTGAAGGAACAGTCTCGGTCAGCTTCGTTTTCTTTCTCGTCGGCATTTGCAACATGACCATCTCAGAGACTTTGTCTCTGGTGGTACTGTGTACTGTAGTCCAGTGTTTCTGGCATACGAAAAAACGGACCAGCATCGTCCATTTTGCTTTTAATTTGTCGCAGCTCTCATTAGCGATCACCGCTGCCTATTGGACATACGTGGAATTGTTTACCCATGTGTTCCACTCCAAGGCCCCGCTGCCCCTTTTGCTCGCAGCGATTGTTTTCTTTCTCTTGAACAGCGTTCCAGTGGCCACCGTGGTCGCCCTTGCGGACGATACCTCCATCATTAAGGAATGGGACGCCAGCTATTCCTGGACCTTTCCTTATTACCTTGTCGGCGCCGCCATTGCCGGGCTAATTCAATTCGTCAACCGCCTGGCTGGCTGGGAAATGTCCGTCTTGGTTTTGCCCGCGGTCTACGTCATTTATCGTTCTTATTGCATGCATCTGGATCGGTGGGAAGGCGAGAAACGCCATCTCGAGGACCTGGCTTCGCTCAACATGCGCACCATTGAGACACTGGCACTTGCCATTGAAGCCAAGGACCACACCACCGGTGACCATCTTCAGCGCGTGCGCGTCTACGCCATGGAGCTAGGTAAGGACCTTGGCTTGTCGCCCTCGGAACTGCAGGCCTTGCAAGCAGCCTCTGTTCTTCATGATATCGGCAAGCTCGCCGTACCGGAGCACATCATTTCCAAGCCGGGCAAGCTCACGCCGGAAGAATTTGAGAAAATGAAAATCCATCCCATCGTCGGGGCTGAAATTGTGGAGCAGGTCCGGTTTCCGTATCCGGTTGCTCCTATCGTTCATGCCCACCATGAAAAATGGGACGGCAGCGGCTACCCCGATGGCATTTCCGGCGAGGCCATTCCCATTGGCGCTCGTATCTTGTCTGCTGTGGATTGTCTGGATGCCCTCGCTTCTGACCGCCAGTATCGCCGCGCCCTGCCACTCGATGAAGCCATGGCACACATTGTTCGCGAATCCGGAAAAGCTTTTGATCCGCGCGTGGTGGTTGCGCTTCAGGCGCGGTACATTGAGCTCGAGCACCTGGCCAGCTCTCAGCCGGCAGAAGAACGTCCGCGGTTATCGCTCGATATAAAAGTAGAGCGCGGCGCCGCTCCCGATGCGGGTCTTGCCGCCAGTACCGCGGCTCTATCGCAGGCTCAGCCCGGAGGCAGCAGTCTGTCGGATGTACTTAGTTTTCCCGGGGAAGCTATTACGCTCACGGAGGTGATGTCCACATCCGCTCTTCGTCTCCATAGCCTGGTTCCGTTTGACTCTATCGCCGTTTATGCCGTGCGTAGTGACGTGATATTTGCGCGCTTTGCCTTGGGTGAAAATGCTCGGCAACTCTCTTCTCTGCGCGTTCCCATGGGGCAAGGTCTGGTAGGTTGGGTTGCAGAAAACGGAAATTACATCATCAACGGCAACCCCACAGTTGAGCCCGGCTTGGATGGATTGAAGAGCAAACTCTCTCTTCGTTCAGCGTTGGCGATTCCCTTGATTAAAGGAACACGCATTATCGGGGTCCTGGCATTATACGGAGTGAACACCGACGCATTCACACCTGAGCACCTGAATGTGGTTCAGGCGAATGCAAGATATCTAGTGGATGTTATCGCGGAGAAACTTGATGTCGAGGAGTCACTGTTCACGTCCCGGTCAGGATGGCGCCCACGTGTTCACCTCGGCAGCAGGGTCAGGGAGAATGCATCTAACGAGCTGCCGGTTTTCACCTCGATCAAGTAGCGACTTATTTCCAATCGTGCCTAAGTCCCGCGATATTGAGGAACGCCGGGCATGGTGAAACCTGGCACGCAAATCTGAGAAATTCCCTATATTTCTCTGCCAGGAATTCCGGCCATAGACGGTTCGCAGAAGACTGCCCCCCGCCACTTACCATGAGTGACCGCAACCCTTCGCCGCTACAGACATTGCGCGTTTACAGCAACCTCATAAATAGAGGAATCATCACAGCTAATTATGGCCAGACCCACAATCTTGGTCGCGGAGCCCGAACCGGGCCAGGCTCTTTCGGTGCGAAAGTTGGTCCTTGAAACAGGCAAATTCAACATTCTTACCGCGCACTCAAACAATGAAACCCTGGAGCTTTTTCATTTATTTCCCCGGATTGATGCCATCATATTGGTCAATGATCCGGCAATCGATTGCTACGCTTTGAGTAAACAGATAAAGAATGAAATACCGAAAATTCCTATTATCGCGCTTAGTGCCCGGATTGGTGACCGCTGCGGGTTTGCGGACCACAACCTTTCCAGCCATGAACCTGAAGAGCTTCTAGAATTGGTCCGATCGCTGCTCGGCGACCCGCGAAATTTGAGCACGGACCAGCGGGAGCAACAGGTACGGGAAGCTTGAGCCATGGCGAAGAAGATTATTTCCAGTGGCCACAATGTGGCTCTCTTGCGTGGGCGAAATGCGATGATCCAACAAGCCGGATATGAGGTTGTTACCAGCAAAGAAAGCGCAATCGTCCTGGAAATGATAGAAAAACACGATTTCGCGGCTGGGGTCCTATGCAATTCCATTCCAATTCCTCTCAGAGTACAGCTCGCGCGCGAAATAAAAAGATTGAAACCGGCTTTGCCGCTCATCATCATCTTCTCTAATGGTGAAGAGGAGCAACTCCACACCTTGGCCGATCACCTGGTTCCATCAATTCATAGTGCACAGATCCTGCTGGAAGCAATCACCAAGGCAGCCGGCGAACCCGATGCCGGTCTTAAGTGCTCATATCTAAGTGCATAAAGATGCTCTGGCTGCCTACCCTGCTTTTGAAGCTTTAGCGCCTGCACGTAATTAATTGCGCTCAGACCGCAATATCTGAACTGAAGCCGGATGAACCGGCAGCGGCTCTATTCACAGCATCCAGGAGCAACACTGGCGCATTGTCAACTGCCAGACAACCGTCTGCCGCCATGGCAAAATCATTGGCAATGATGCATAGAATAGGCATATCCGGCCGCCACTCGCGGGTCCACACCGTCAGGCTACACTGATCTTGTTTAGGGACGGTATGGCAAATCAGAAGGATATCCACAGCATTGGATGTAGCCAGGCGCATCGCATCGCTTTGGGAATAAACTTCAAGCACATCATATCCGGCTGTGCGCAACACCATGGAACGCAGAGACATCAATTGACGATCATAACCAAATGAGAGTATCCGCATACAATCCTCAACATCATTGTGATGCCGGGCCCTCATTACCTTCAGGGTTTCACATAGGCGTCAATTTGTGCCGACGCACCGAATGCAAGCGGCTCTCTGCCCTTGCTGAAAGTTACCCGCCGCGAAAACATTCCACGTTTCACTATCATCCAAATTTAGCAGGCCATCAAGAGGAAATTCAAAAGCGGAGAGAACATACATGACAATAAGAGATGAGCAGAAAGAATATTCCAGGCAAACGTCCGGCAATTTCAAGACGCAAGCCATTACCGATCAGCTGAATGAGCTGGGTGAGCCGGTCAAGTCGGCAATCACTGCATTCAAAAAAAATAACCTGAATGAAGCCACTATTCCTGATGCGTTCAGGAAGGTGCCGAAACTCATTTCGCCCAGAGTCCACGCCTGGCTGGACTTTGCGGTAACAGCCTACTTCCTGGGCGTCGGCGTGTGGTGTGCAAGCAGAGGCAAACGCGGAGCGACGACTGCTGCTTTGGTAAACGCCGGCATGGTTGCCGGAATGTCACTATTGACGGATTACTCCGGAAACGGCCAGAAACCGATCAGCTTCAAGCTGCACGGCACTCTTGACGCTGTCCAGGGTACGATGGCTGCCATGGACCCGCTATTTCACGGATTTGCAGGAGAACCTGAAGCAGCGTTCTTCTATGGTCAGGCTGCGAATGAACTTGCAGTGATCGCTTCCACCGATTGGGATGAAGGTATGCCGTTTGAAAAAAGGCGCAAAGCCGCGTAAGCGACCCTCCTGCCTATGCCAGTAAGAAAGCCTTCAAGCATTGCGGATCTGCCGGAAGGCTTTTCATACTGGCCGGGTTTTATAACGAGCGCTGAAGAATTGCAGCTTCTTGAACTGTTCGGAACATTGCAGTTCAAGGCTTTCAATTTTCAGGGCTACATGGCAAAGCGACGCATCATTGCTTACGGATTCGATTACGATTTCAACTCCCGTAGCACTTCGGCTACTCAGCCGATACCTGATTTCTTAGAACCCTTTCGTCAGCGGGCCGCTGAATGGGCAGATCTGCAACCTGACGACATCGCCGAAGCTATTATTACGGAATATAAAGAGGGATCGCCCATCGGATGGCATCGCGACGTACAGCAGTTTGAAACCATCCTGGGAATCTCGCTAGGAAGCAGTTGCTGGATGCGCTTTAAACCTTACAGAAAAGAAGGAAAAATTACGTCAACAATCCTTGAGCCTCGGTCCATTTACGCGATGCACGGCCCTGCAAGATGGAATTATCAACATAGCATCCCTGCCGTGAAATCACTGCGCTACTCCATCACATTCCGGACGCTCCGGGCCTCTCGCGCCCAATAATTCATCGGGGAAGCGTGGCCCAGGCGCGAAGCTATGCTGCTTTTCGTCGTCCGCGTTCAAGGCACTTAACTGCCGCCGCCGGTCCCTTGCAGGCTAATACTTTGAATTTCTGTCCGTCGTCCGCATGGTAGTTCTCAAAGAATTTTTCCAACTCACGCAACAACGAGCTGTTCAAATCCTTGATTGATTTCAGGTCTGAATGGGTGTGGCTGGTTTCCGCGACAGCCAGAAGGCGGTCATTTCGTTCTGTGTTTCCCTTCTCGCTCTGCTCGCCTTCAATCACACCAATCAACCGGGCATGCACTACGCAGCCGGGAAATGCCGCTTCATCCATTAGAATCAGCACGTCTATTGGATCACCGTCATCGCCCCGCGTGGATGGAATAAAACCAAAGTCATATGGAAAAACCATGCCTTCAGGAAGCACTTTCTTGAGAGCGAATACTCGCTGATCAGGATCAAACGAATATTTGTTGCGGCTGCCTCTGGGGGTCTCAATAACGACCTGGATGATCTGGCTCTTTTTGTCTTCAAACGCCATCAATTTGGTTGGATCTGCGATTGATCCTTTCTTTTGCGGCATTTCCGCTCCTTTATCCCAGCACGTATATGCGATGCGATCAGAGAGGAAGACTTTGTCTTTTAAGGCAGCAGCTACTTTCGAATTCGGGTCCCTCAGTCCGTTCTTGTGCTCTTCAACATCATAAGATGGTTCGGGTTGCCTATGTGTCCCCCGTGCCGTGGAATCAGCGCACACGTATGTTCTGTGCCATCTATATTAGGTTTATCAGGTCCTCCTATTCGCTAAGAACAGAGCAGAGAAAGCGTAATCATTCGGGACTTGTAATGGGACAGATGTGTGCCCGCTCTGCTATACACAGGATTATCATCTTTTGACTTTCGCCGATGAACTGGCTGCATGCAGCACAGTAGGAAGCGATCCGTTCCGGCACTCCGCTAAGAGAACGATGCTCGAATCGCGGCTCGGGCGATTTCCTGCACATTGAGAGTCTTTGAGAGCTTTAAGAATTGTATGACGGAGATTCATGAAGCATGGCGTCCACCCTAACGGCTCGATTTCTTTTTTAGTTTTAATATCTGGCGACCGGCAGGCGTGATCTTGTATCCGAAATCCACCTGTCGGATCATCCCCCACATCTTCAAGGCTTCCTCGCTCTGCTTGGTATTGGTTACGCTGCGAGTAGCAAAGCCGAGCCTGCTGTTGTGCGAAATCTCGGTGAGCAGCTTCCATGTTGTTTCAGGGGCCGGATTCTGTATCGACATGATGAGTAAATGCCCTCCTTTTCAGGAAACTCGTTCTTGTCTTCCACGGGGACATCGACAATTGGATTGAGGGTTAACAGGCAAGTCCCTCAAAATGCGCAAAGACATAGTCTGGATGAATGAAGTAAAACTTCGGAATGCCAAGATGCGCCAAGCCTTTAAAACGAAAGGCAATTGCTGGAGGACACGGTTTGCATCAGCTTGCACATTTCATCGGGTAAATGACGAGAGGAAGTATCAGCCCATCTGGCCAATGAATAAGTTCTAAGTCAAGCGCTGGTTTTGCGTCGCGCTTGTCGCCATATTTCAGGGAGCGGGCACTTCAAAAATCGTGATTCGGGCGGTCGGCGTTCCATCATGTTCCTGCTCTGGGGCGTAGACACGATGCGTTTTCAAGTCAATGGCCAGACTATGCACCTTCTTCTGCACCGGCACATCTCCCAGCTTTCGGAAATGCGTGGGGGCATCTTCCTGAAATATGGAGATAGCGCCTTCATAACAGGCAACGTAGATTCGCTTTAAGCCCGGGTCATAAGCGATCACGTCTCCGCCTTTGGCCTGGGGAAAATACGCAATCGGTTCATGGGTATCCAGGCGGAAGACGGTCATCAGATCATTTTCTTCGCAAGATAAGAAAGCCAGCCGGTGCTCTGTATCGAGCGCCATTCCATGATTACCACGGCACTTGCCAACCGGATACTCCGCAATCTCTTTGTCAGTTGCCGGATCAATCTCAGCAATCACGTTCTTGTTCTGCAGATTTACATAGAGCCTTTTAGATACGGGATCATATCGGGGATTGCCGGTCTCGCTTGCAAAATGCAAATTTGTAACGATGGCGTCTTTATTGGTGTCTACAACAGCTTCAGCCCGGGCGCGTTCGTCAGAAACATAAATCTTGTGAAACTCCGGCGCATAGGCGATCCCATCGGGCTTGGACCCAGTGGGGATTTTCTTGATGAGCTTCATCTGCTCAAGATCAATAACACCAATTTTGTTTTCCAACCAATTCGACGTATAAGCCTTTTTAACATCCGGAGCGATTTCCACGCCTTCAATCCCCGGCAGATCTGCAAATGTCTTGATGAGCTTGTTGGTCTTTAGATCAATCACGTAGAGCAATCCCGCGCCCAGATGCGTAGAGAAAAGCAGATTGCGGGATGGATCAATTGTCAGGTAATCAAATCTTTTTCCCCTGGGCCCAGGCAATTCTATGGATCCGGCTTGCTTGAGAAGTTCGGAGCTAGTTGCGGGCGACTTTGTGCCGGCTGCTGAAGCGCTCTGTCGCCATCCGCGTGCCCAGAGCAGAACGCCGGAAAGCATTAGCAGCGTGAGGCAGGAATAAATAATGGAAGCAGTCGTTCGTTTCATATCGCACAGCTTAGGATAAAAAAGGTGATCAGGGCCAGCTCAGCAATTTTCTTCATGGCAAATGCTCTTAACTTATGGAGCCGATTGTAGGCGCAAAGCATGTGTGGAGTGAAATCCTGCATGTGCAGGTGAGAACCAGATCCGGGGGCGTCTTGGAGGCAATATGTCTACTGCTTCCTCCGCTTCGATATATTCGATGCGGCGGCATGGGCTGCATCTTTGGCAATAGGGTTTCCTCGCTGCGCTCGGAATTTCAGAGAAAGTTACAGCTTCGGCAATACGATCCCCGTTTGTTTCTGGTACTTTCCTGCTTTATCTTTGTAGCTGGTTTCGCAAGGCTCGTCGCCCTGGAAGAAAAGGATCTGGCAAAGGCCTTCATTGGAATAAATTTTTGCCGGCAGAGGAGTGCTATTGGAAATCTCAAGGGTGACAAAGCCTTCCCATTCCGGTTCAAAGGGCGTGACGTTAACGATAATTCCGCAGCGGGCATAGGTGGATTTGCCCACGCAGATGGTCAGCACGTCACGGGGAATCTTGAAGTATTCCACCGAGCGCGCCAGGGCAAAAGAATTTGGCGGCACCAGCACCCACGGGGCCTGCACGCTGACAAAAGAGCGTTCGTCGAAACTTTTGGGATCGACAATGGCGGAGTTTACGTTGGTAAAGATCTTGAATTCATCGGCCACGCGGAGATCGTATCCATAGGAGGAAACGCCATAAGAAATCACGCCTTCACGCACCTGACGGTCATTGAAAGGGTTGATCATTCCATGCTCTTGCGCCATGCGGCGGATCCAGCGGTCACTTTTGATTGCCATTCGAGATGAGTTCCTTGGGTTTTATGGGGATTTGCAGAAGCGACAAAGAAGTCATCTTATAGGCGAAACTGCTCATTGACAACATTGTAGAAGTCCAATAGCATCTGCAAGTTACGCCCTTTTTGAGAATTGCGAGGAGAGCTGACCCGTGATTAAGCTCGATATCATTAACGAAGTGGTCACCAAAACCGGAATTACTAAAACCAAGGCTGAGCTGGCTGTGGAAACAGTTTTTGACAGCATGAAGAAGGCCCTGGGCCAGGGCGAGCGCATTGAACTGCGCGGATTTGGCGTTTTTAACGTGCGCCCGCGCAAGACTGGCATCGGCCGCAACCCGCGCACCGGGGCCGAAGTTAATATTCCTCCCGGAAAGGCCGTACGCTTTAAGCCGGGTAAGGAGTTGCAGTCCATCGACTAAGCAGTTGACCGATTTTTCATCCGCGGCCAACTCGTCAGCTTTTCAGGGCTATTGTTTTAATGCCGGACACCCAGCCTTCTCCGCAGGAATACCAAATATTTGACCCTGAACGCCAGGAGATCAGGGTCATTGTTATACATCCGCCGAAGCATCGTTATTGGCTGCATGCGCTGCTTTTTCTGGCAACGGTCTTCACCACGCTTTGCATTGGCGCCCGCATGCAAGACACGTTTAATCACAACCTTGGCCTCTTTTCCCAGGACCTGGATTACTGGCCGTGGCGATGGGCCTTGCAAGACTTGCATCGTCTGATTACGCTGGGCGCGCCATTCTCGCTTTCTCTGCTGGGAATTCTGACCGCGCATGAGCTAGGGCATTACATTTTGTGTGTCCGCCGCAAGGTTTTTGCCACGCTGCCATTCTTTATTCCAGCACCCACTTTGATTGGAACATTGGGAGCTTTCATCAGGATCAAGTCGCCTATACGCAGCCGCGCTGACTTGTTTGACATTGGCATTGCCGGACCGATTGCAGGATTTGTGGTGGCCGTCCCGGTGATGATCTATGGTCTGCTGGCATCGAGGCTGCTGACTGGTGACGCTGCTGTGGCCGCGGCCGCTTCCATGTCTTCCGCCAACTCCGCCGATGGCAGTATGATTCTAGGTTTTCCGCTTATCTTTAAGCTGGCTCATTGGATAGCTGCTGCCGTGGGCAGCCATGCTGCCATGGCACAAGTTCCTGTCAGCGGGCTTTATCTGCATCCCATGGCGATGGCCGCATGGGTGGGAATGCTGGCTACGTCACTCAACTTATTGCCTGGCGGCCAATTGGATGGAGGCCATATTATTTTTGCTTTCAATCCGCGCTGGCACCGGCCAGTCTCTTTCCTCAGCATTCTGGCGCTTCTGCCTCTGAGCTGGTACTGCTGGGCCGGATGGCTTCTGTGGGCCGTTGTTCTGCGTTTTACCGGCAGCCGCCATCCTGACGTGCCGCATTTTCCACCGCTCGACCTCAAACGCAAGCTGCTGGCCTTTTTTGCCTTGATAATGCTGGCTCTTACGCTGATTCCTGCGCCTTTTGGCGCACAGGGACTCAACAAAGTGCTCCACGATTACCATGCCCAGCAGCAGACACAACCCGCAAAATAATGGTCCGGGTTAAAGCAGTGACAATGCGTCCACATCCACAATCACATTGGTACGGGGAATTTTTTCGCCATCGGCAAAAGCCAGCATTCTGCGGAGCGATGCATTCAGCTTCTCGCGGCTGGTGGCCTTCAGAATAAAGTGGTAACGATAGTCGCGCTTCAGGCGCATGATCGGCGCCACGGACGGCCCTAGCACACGGACACCCTCATTGCGCGTGGATTCAAACCACTTACCGATCTGACCGGTCCAGCGCAGCGTCTGGTCAAGCTTGTCACTCCGTAGCAGCACATTGGCCAGCGCGGAAAAAGGCGGATAGTGCATCCACTTGCGGAAGCGTATTTCTTTCTCGTAAAAGCCGGCGTAATCATGCTGCTGCGCGAATTGGATGGCGTAATGGTCAGGATGATAAGTCTGAAGTATTACTTTGCCTGGAGTCTCGCCGCGTCCGGCGCGTCCAGCGACCTGGGTCAATAATTGGAACGTACGCTCCGCTGCGCGAAAATCAGGAAAGCCCAGTGCGTAGTCCGCGCCCACAACGCCCACCAATGTGACTCCATGAACGTCGTGTCCTTTCGCGATCATCTGCGTTCCCACCAGCAGGTTGATTTCGCCGGCATGAAACTGGTTGAGCACGCGTTCAAAATCATGGCGATTGCGGACCGTATCACGGTCCAGTCGTCCGATACGCGCCTGCGGAAACGCCGCGTGCAGATGCTCTTCCACTTTTTCTGATCCCGTGCCCAGAAAATAGATGTGTTCACTGTTGCACTTTGTGCAGCGCTTAGGAACGGCTTGCCGGTAGGCGCAGTAATGGCATTCCATCCGATGAGCGGCTTTATGGAACGTCATGGCAATTGTGCAGTTCTTGCATTGCAGCGTCTCACCGCAGGCGCGGCACAGCACGACGGAAGAATATCCGCGACGATTGAGCAGCACCATGGCCTGTTCGCCCCGCGCCAACCGGTCGGTGACTTCCTGAATCAACTGCCGGGAGAAGATCTGGTCAGCGCCTGTCTGCTGAAACTCAGACCGCATATCCACCAGCTCAACTTCCGGCAGCGGACGCCGTTCCACCCGCTCCTTCAATTCAATCAACCGGTATTTCCCTGTTTCGGCATTGTGATAGGACTCAACCGCCGGCGTCGCGGAAGCCAGCACCACGGCAGCGCCAGTCAGCTTGCCTCGCATTACCGCGACGTCTCTTCCGTTATATCGCGGCGTTTCTTCCTGCTTGTAAGAGCTGTCATGCTCTTCGTCCACAACGATCAGCGCCAGATTCATGACCGGAGCAAAAACGGCTGAACGCGTCCCCACCACAATGCGTGCTTCCCCACGGCGAATCCTGTGCCACTGCTCCGCCCGCTCGTCCGCTGAAAGGGCAGAGTGCAAAATGGCCACTTCATCGCCAAAAACCTGATGCAAATTCGCGGCTGCCGCAGGCGTAAGTCCAATTTCAGGGACCAGCAGAACCGCGGCACGGCCGGACTCCAGGACTGACTGCATCGCCGCCAAATATACCGCTGTCTTGCCTGATCCAGTCACACCGTGCAGCAGAGAAACTGAAAATTTCTTTTCTTCTACCGATTTTTGAATCCCAGCCAGCGCCGCTTTTTGTTGCGCGTTGAAAATAAAATCCAGATGCGACGGGCCGCGCTTCTTCATGCTGCTCACGCTGAACTCTGCCGGCTGTTCCGCAATTTCCACCATGCCGCGCTTCACCAGGGTTTGCAGCGTTGTTCGCGGCACGTTGAGCTCGCGAACTTGCTCTACCAGCGCCCGCCCCAACTGCTGCTGAAGAAAAGCAATGATCTTCTGCTGATTTTCATTCAGCTTACCGCTTGGTTTTGTAAGAAAAAGCTCTTTCAACACAGCCACATCCACCGTCCGCTGCGCGTCACGGACAGAAGAAACATCTTCGCGAACAATCCATTTCTTTCGCAGCAGCAGGTCCAGCACTTTGCGGTCAGCGCCCGTGGCCGAACGAATAGTCCCTTCCGGCGCTTCTTCTGACATGGAAAGATAATCCAGCACCGCATACTCAACCATCTGCGTGTCGATATCCTGCTTGGATCGCCGCGAAGACCCAGCAGTGGCGGAAGCGTGCAGCGCTTCATAACCAATCTCAGTAATGCGATACAGCTTGGCTTTCTTGATCTCGGCTGCCAGTGGCAGCATGCCGCGAAACACATCGCCAATTGGCGCCATATAATATCGGGCAATCCATTGCCCCAGCTTCATCAAGCCTTCGTCCAGGACAGGCTCGGTATCCAGCACCTGAATTACAGTCTTGGCCTGCATGGACGGAGCACGATCGTGCAAAGCAGTCACCACGCCGGAAATACGCTGGTTGCGGAATGGCACCAGCACACGTCCGCCTACCACCGGCATGTGCTCGGCGATCTTGTAGGTAAATGCCATGTCCAGTGGGACAGGCAAAGCTACGTCACAGAAAGTGGGCATGGACAAGAAAGATTGTACGGGAAGAATATTTATTCTATATTGTATAGATAATGTCAGGGCGTGATTACCTGGGTGAATTCGAGCACATTGTCGTCCTGGCGCTTTTGCGGCTGGAAGATCAAGCGTATGGTGTTACAGTGCGGCAGGAGATTGAATTCCGCACCAGGCGCGAAGTTTCAATTGGCGCCGTTTATGCCACTCTTGATCGTCTGGAAACGAAAGGGTACGTCAAGTCCCACCATGGCGATCCTACGCCGGAGCGTGGGGGACGTGCCAAACGCTTTTTTCGCGTCACTGCCAAAGGAGTGTCGGCTGTGAACCGCACACATCGCGCACTGCAAAGCATGACTGAAGGTTTGGATTTAATCCGGAGCTATTCATGACGTCTCATGCAGATTTCGTTCAGCCGCCGCACATTGCAAACTGGCTCATCAATCTATTCGCTGCTGGCGAAGAAGCAGAATCGCTGCAGGGAGACTTGCTTGAGGAATTCTCCCACCTCGCCTCAAAATCGGGAGTGGCCTTCGCCAGAAGCTGGTATTGGCGGCAGACCCGGAACACCATTGCGCACCTCATCGGAAGCGCCTTCCGTGTTGCTCCCTGGTTAACGGCTGCGGCCGTAGTTGGGGGATTTTTATTGAACCGGCTGGTCTCTGGACTGCCGGAGCAAGCAATCTTTGCAGTTCTCAACCGGTATAAGGTTTTCGATCATCATTTCGAAGTGTATGCGTTCTTTGCGACTTATGGGATTGCCATAGGTCACGTAATAGCATCAATGTTCGTTGGATGTGCCGTCGCATTGGCCGCCCGGGGCCGGGAAATGGTTGCCACAATAACTCTAAGTCTTATCTTTTGCGCGATGACCGGCGCTGCTGTCCTGGTGTGGGTCTCCACAGGCCGAGCCGCTATGCTCTGGATGCTGCCATGGTACGTCGCGGATTGGTTTGCCATTGTTATTGGTGGGACAATTGTTCGGATGCGCCGCCCAACCGCGACAAATCTGGGACGCGCGTAATATGCGGCACAGGGCGACGTAATTTAACTTGTCCCCCGACTCTTCTTGCGTTTTTGCCGGCGGCTTCATGCCTAAATACTTCATCACCATCTGCAAGTGCTATATTCTGACGATGTTGCAGTGCTATGCAGTGTTATAATGATGCTCTACAGTAACCATCTTCATGGTGGTTTGCGTCGGGGAGTGGCTCAGCCTGGTAGAGCACCTGGTTCGGGACCAGGGGGTCGGAGGTTCAAATCCTCTCTCCCCGACCAATTCTTTCAATACCTTACATTCAGTTTCTGGTTCTCCGCCCTCAGAGGTGTAGGCGAAATTGAGGCTGCGGAAACCTCAAAGATCCACAAGCCGCCCTTTTCCGAGATGTCCGCGCCGTTCTGCCGTGAAGTGAAGCGAAAAACCAGCTACTTACATCTAATGAGGTAGGGCCTTCCTGCGGTACGAGAAATTGACTGCTGGACCTGGTTATCAATGTAGCTTGATGGACGTGCGTTTGTCCGTAGAACAACAGCCCGAAAGCTGGATGGCGATTGGGTATGATCGTAGTAGCAAACTAATCGATGAAGCAGCCCGTGAATGATTCGGTTGAAGGAAGGTACCGTTGCCAGATATGGGTTAATTCATTTCGTGGATTGAACTCGCCGTTGGGACTGCTCAGTGAGACGTTGCATTGGGAGACTTACTAAACCCAGAAAGTTACCTTTGTTATCCCAATCACCCTGATTTTGCTTGCCTTTATTCGCTGCATTGATAAACTGCGCGCCATGCCCCCTTCGGCCCCTTATTAAGTCTTTAGGAGCGCCAAATGCGCAAGTTGCACGGCTTTGTCTCGCTATTCATTCCCGTCCTTTCCTTGGGCTAATGTGGCCTCAGGCCGCCCAACCGAACCAAGTCCCTTCGCTGTCACGAACGCCGCAGACTACTGCACCGGCCACAACACCGGGACCGTGCGCAGCGAACTTTAGTCGAATACGAGTTACATAAATTGGATGACGCCATGAAGATGGTCCACCGTGCATTAGACTTGATCTTTGCACGCGAATCTGGGCCAGACACCTCAGTGTTCCGGGCAAACTGCTATATCGATAGAAGATCCTGTGATTTGGAAGTGAAATATTTGACCGCCAAAAGCACTATAAGAATTCTTGAGCTGAATCTGGATACAGTTCTGTCGCAAGTGCCAACACTAATTAGAGCTTTACAGCGAAGTGATAACTTATCTGTACAAATTCTAACGTTGAATCCGTTTTCAGATTTTGCCGCAGCCCGTGCCGATCAATTGGCAGAACTACCTCTTGCTTACAGTCGCCAGCTACTGGAGCACATGCAGGGCACACATACTGCGCTAAACCAAATAGCTCCGGATCGCTGGGAAGTGCGCGTATATGACACTTTCCCAACTCAAATAATGTTTCAAATTGATCCAGCAATATTCCATTCAATTATTTCCCTCGGGAGGAAGTCACGAGACATGCTGCACTTCGAAGTCCAAAGAACTCATCCCAACGCTGAAACTTCTTTCGAGGCACACTTTCGAACATTATGGAACCGCAGCACTGAGTATGGTCGGTGGCTTCAGCAAAATGAGACGAGAGTATCTCAGTGCTTGGGCTAGAGGGATCATCCTCTCGCCATGGTACCCGACCGGCTAAACAGCGCGGAGAAGCTAAACGACAGAGATATCTAAGGAAATCTAAACGACAGAAACATCCACCCCGATTAAATCGCGGGTTCGATGCTTCTGTTATAGTTTCGTGCTGTGAGCTCAATAAGGCTGGACTTCGTTTTGGTTAGAGTCACGCACACAAGCCGCGCTTAGTAATAGACCCTCTGGGTTTGCCCCAGGTGCTTGAAGCGGTGAGTCGAGCTCACCATAGGCGCACCAGATTCCTTGCCGCGCTCGGACTGACAATCACTAGCTGGAGCAGAAGGGACTACCGTGGGCCGATCTCAGATGGAAAACCGCGGATCACCTTCGATGACTTTGGTATCCAGCTTTGGTGTCTCGCCCTTACGCCACATGGGCGCTCGGAACTTGACCCGATAATTTAGCGGACCGCCGTCCGGTTGATCATGTCGATTGACGGGACGCTCGATCCATACAAATTCAGTCTCCAGATCGTTGTTGCTGACGCGCACCACTGCATACCCGTGCCCGCCCGTATCGACAAAAGAAAGATGGGGAGACATTTGCGGATTGGATTGTTCTCTGGCCTTGTTGATGTCGCCGGACTTGATATATTCCAGACAAGACCGCACGCCATGCCGCAGAAGCATGTTGATCATAGGCTGGGGGGCATGGTCTTGCGGTTCTTGTCCAACGAAAAGGGCGCGAAGCCGTTCTTCCTTCGGGAAGCGATATTGATAGGATTTCCATGCTCCCGGGGCTGAAATGGAGCCGGTGACAAAAGCCAAGCCAACGGGTTCAAACTTCCGAGGTGGCAGGGACTTGCCACAAAACCGACTGACCAGTCTCAATTAGCGAGGCAATGCCGTTGATGGTTTGTTGCTAGAAGAACTTTGTAAAGTTATAACCGAAGTGCGATCCATGGCCTGCGCCATAAGCCAGATAAATCTGCGCGATCGCGGTGTTTTGGATGCGCAGCGTCACTCCCATTCCCCCATCCTGCCGCGCATGTGCAAAAGAAAGCTCGCTGATTGTGTTCCCGACCTGTCCTACATCGTAAAAAACAAGGGCACCCAACGGATTATAAACGGGGATTTCATAGTCAATTCCAACCATAGCGCTATCGGGGGCACGGAAACGGTAATTCTCAAAGCCACGTAACGTCGGGCGGGACTGGATATCGGAGCCACCTAGTGTCGGCTGCAGGTAGAAGGGAACCACGCCGCTGTCCGATGTCGATAAGGTCAGGAGAGGGCGTATCCGAAATTCCCCAAAAGAGCATTCATCATGTACCTTCAGGCCTGAAGCGCGGGAATTACAAAAGTGCTTGAGCACCTTCAACCGAGTAGTCATTGAACTAGGTGCCACGAACCGTCGAATGACGAAATGAAGCTGGATAGTCTCCTGTCCCTCTAGAGCGAGTTGGCGAAAAGAATAATGACCAGTGTCTTGATCCGTAAACCAGTGCTCCATAGCCGAATTGTCAAAAATGAGGATCAACTTATGTTTTTGCAAAAGCGGTGGCGGAACACCGGGAGGAGTTGTTGGCGGATCATCAGTATAGGGCTCAGAAATCACTTGGAAGTGCGTTCTGAACCCAGCCCCATAATGCATGAAATCAGGTTGGGCTCCGAACCCTGGCGCGGTTTGTTCCGTCAGCGGGCCGCTCGAAATTCCACCGTGGACTGTAATTTCGGGTTGAAGGTTTTCGATTTGGCCCTCGGCGGCGAGCCAATTCCAGATCGGCATACGCGCCTCCGCCCCTCCATACACTTGAGACTGGCGAAATGACGCCGATGAGTTTGACGACGACGGACCAAGACCGAAAAAGTTAATGCTCTGGAACGTCCCGTTTGTGACGTACAAATGAATGCCGAAAACGCTTTCAGTGCAGAGTAGGCCTAGTTTGTGGCAGACCTGTCCATTCGGTCGATTTTCATGGCGATAAGGCAGTGGCGGCAGCCAGACCAAGGAGCCGGTGGCGTACCACGATGAATTTGTCGAGAATACAATGGCCGCCTTCAGATCTGTCAGCGATTTATTTCCTTGAGTGGCATCGCTGCCCGCATTAGACACGCCAAATGGGGAGGATACATTGTGAATGCGTTTCTCCCATACGACGCCGATAGGCATACCGTTACCGGGGGCAATGCTGGACAGCGTAAGGTGCGGCAGGTGATAAGGAATGTCAGTTTGCGTGAACAGAGCTTCTAAACAATCGAGTGCCTGATGCGTGTTCTGGAAAGCAGCCGGGCACGACTTAACGTCTTGCGCGGTTGCACAGCCCCAGCAAAACAGAACGATTGAACAATGAAACCATGTACGTAGCCACGTTCTCCTGTGTTCCATCCTCATCCTCGGCTCTCAAATTGCTCGGCCGTGTCGGCCAAAAAGTTTATTGCGTCCTGTGCAGAATAGATCTCTGAGGCATGTGTCTTAAGGCCTATACCTAAAGTATCGGCCGCGGCTTGCATTGATTTTGCCATCAACATCGTGAGGTCACTTGGTGTGCGCACTTGCGGGCGGACCGCGACTCCGGCAGAGATGAACGGCGGGGGCAGAATAACCTTGTCCTTGCGGAGGTTAGCCGACGAGAGATTGAGAATATTATCAAACGTGGATGCCGTCGCTTCTCTCCAATTGAAGGGATTCTTGTCAAGGCAAAACAGCTTCCTTACAGTAGCGACTATGGAGCAATGATCGAACTGATTAGTGATAATAGTGCCTGGTTTTATAAGAGGGGAGATAAACACGGCCGGCACCCGCAGACCGAGTCGATCAAAAGTAAATGCTGGATTTGTGGATGCTGGCACCGGAGGGAACCCCGGATCGGGAGCAAGTGTTGGAGGCGCAACGTGATCAAAGATTCCACCGTGCTCGTCATAAACGATTAGCAATAAAGATCGTGGCCAAACCGGGCTATTACTCAGCGCTGAATAGACTTCTGCAATGAGAGCCTCGCCTTCATCAACGGGAAAATCCGGATGTTGGCTGTTTGCGAACAGCCCGTTGTTCAGGTCATCGTCATAGCGGGGCTCGATGAAGGTATATGCTGGGAGATCACCATGCGCACAATCGCTCCTAAATTGCGAATACGGGTGAAAACCATCCTGATGGTGAATCAAATAGAGATTTGAGAGAAGAACCGTGCCCCCGATGCTCCCAGTATAGATGCGATAACTAAAGGGGTTATTTGGATCATCCATTATTTCGAAGATCGTCTTGAGCCGAAGAGTTGCAAGGACAGCATCTTGCGTAAGCGACCCTCCACAATTTGCCGCATGCGTGAATAACCGGTTTGGGATCGTGGATCCAGGAACGGAGGAGTACCAGTGATCACATATCGCGTACTGCTTTGCAAGCGTCGAAAGCACGGGCAGCGTTTGCGGTGTGAAACACTTCATGATATTAGAAGCTTTGTTGACATTGGCACTCACGGCTGCGTAATCCTTCACAAACCCCCGCATCAGCGGCTCCGATACCGTTCCGTCCTTATTGCCGAAGATCTGGACGTTCACGTTAACGAAATCATGAGCTGGATCGGGTTCGAGATCACCAGCGGTCTTGGCGTCGGCGGTAACAGATACAGGTGCAGTGCCGGTCACGGAGTCACAATTGGGTAGATTATTTGGGTCGAAACCCTCGATTGGATAGGTAGGACTATGCAGGAACCCTAACATGTGATCGAACGAGCGATTCTCCATCATAAGGACGACTAGGTGATCGAATGGGAGCGTAGCCATCTATCCTCCTGCATGTGTGCGTTGAGAGCACGACACCGTTGTTATTGGTATCCAGAGGGGGTGAAATGAAGTCTAGCAGCACCAAACAGAATTTCAAGAGAAACTATCATGAGAATAATTTAATAAAGAATGGCTAGAAATGCCCGAAGGTTTTTGAGTTTCGGCGAGCCTATTCAAAGTGAGGCCTTTGAGCCACAAAATCGTCTATAGTGCGAGTCCTAAAGCTTCGTGACCACTCCTAAATGAATGATCCTGCCGCTATACCGAACGAGCGCGTGGGCCCAACCCGCTGGATTTGCACCAGAGGATCCGAGTAACTTTAGGAAATAGAGCCAGTCCTGCGTCGCTATCACCGAACGGGAAGAGGCGTAAAATCGTTTGAATAGTTCGTGGAGTGCGAATAAATGTGTTCACAGTGCGGCTCCCCCTTCCAGCCAAGAATCTTCAGATTATCGCCATTAAATCGAAATTCCCAATTGGGGGGTATTGAAGCTTGTTGAATCTTGGGGCCCTTACTGCTACAAAATTGGCTACAGTTCGCATTTCGACGCGAGCTCTGTTCTTAGAAAACGCTGATATATCAGGATATGAGAGCGCGAGCCATATAGTCGACCCTCTGGGTTTGCATCAGATGCTTGATCAATTCTCATCCTTACCATGCTGTGGGCGCGACGAGCGCATCTTTGCTTTTTGCGGTCGGAGGAAAGGGGATCAGCGAGACCGCTCGTTCCACAAAAACGGATCGGCCACTCGTCAGGAGTTTGCAAAATCATCATCATAGCGATCTGCGCGGTAGTGTCAGCAAAGTTCTTGACTTGTAAATTAACGCATTTTAAGGAATGCGATCATCTGAACGTAATTGCCAATACACGCAGCGGCCGCTTTGCTGAGAAGGTGTGCGGTAGGCTGGGTTGTGTATCCCTTTGAGCGGTTGCTACTCCAACCGCAAGTAACAGATTGCTTATTTTGCTTCAAAACTTTCCGCTTGACAAAACATATGTCGTAGCACATAGTTTCACGCCAAATCACCCCCTTAATTCTCACGATCCGGGCGTGGGACTGAGCAGATTTCTTTGAAGGGAAACCCCTTTGAAATGCGTTCTTCCACTCAGTTGGAACTCCCTCGATGGAGTGAGCCGGATATTCCCAGACAGGGAGAGTTGCGAAAGTAACTTCCGGCTTTGCTTCTTACAATTTTTGGTCGTTTGAAAGGGCTACGCTCTCAGCAAAAAAATGTCAACTGATTTTATCCAGAAGTTAAATGATCGCTTCACCCCCTTTTCGATTTTCTGGAGGGATCAAACCGGCGATTCTCCCTAAAATGCGTCCTTAGAGATCCAAAATTATTTGGCCCGGGAAGCAGGGACAATAACAATCGGCCGGGATAGATTGGGGGGGAATTATGAGTAGCAGTAACAGTGAATTGGTAATCTTTCTCCTCGGAATTGTGGCCGCATTGTCTACGCTTCATCATTACTATGCTGCAGAGGGAGAAAAGCGCAAGAGCTGGTTATTTATTTCTCTGTTGGTTTTGAGCATCGGTACCCAATTGGTTACTCAGGCGCTTCAATACGACAATGCCGTTTTAACCCGTGAAGAGCAGGATCGCGCGACTAGCGACGCGCTTTATGCCTTTAATCAATCCACCGAAGACCTATTGTTAAGGGTGGCGAATCCGAGGCTCGCGGATTCTAATTCATTTATTCTTGGTTACTGGTATTTTAAGCAGGGTTATCGCGAGGATCTCAATCCCCTCGATGACCAGGCAAAGAAACAGGCCAACAAGTATTTTGACCGGGCCAAGACTTACCTGAATCTGGCTATTAATAACAGGAGATTTGTGCCCCAAAGCTATTATCTTTTGGGAACTATCAATCGTACGACTCACGAAGAGGATTTAAGCGAAGCAGAAAAAGATTACGACTTGGCAATTGGCGCTGATGGAAAATTTGGTGCGGCTTACTATGGCCGTGCGATTCTCTACCACAGAGCTAACGACTTGCAAAACGCCCTTGGTTATCTTGAGAAAGCAACTCAGTTCAGCCTCATTTCCTGTTGGGACCTCCGCGATCCAGACGAACAGAAAAAAGTTTGGCCGAAGATCAAGGATTGGGACCGCTTTCGCAAAATGACCGATGAATGTGGCGCGCAGTTCGACCTGCTTTCACCTCTTAGACCAACACCTATATTTACTCCTGCGCCTACACCGGGGGCTGCAAGGTAGCCATGCCCGACAAACCACAGATGCCGCAAATAAAGCTCGATAAAAAATGAGACACTTGCGTCCAACAAAGGCGGCCTGCGTTGATGGGGTTAATTCATGCGAAATAACATAGCCTTATTCTTTGCGGCGGCAGTCATGCTTGCCGCTGCTCCCGCTTTTGCCGGGAGTGGGAATCCCATTGGGAACTCTATGGTACCGCTGCGAAACAACTGGGCTTTGCAATCGTCATGTCTCACACAGGCCAATGGCGGACAGATCTCTACATCTGGTTTTAATGCCCAAAGCTGGCACGCAGCAACCATTCCCACTACCGTGGTTGCCGCGCTGGTGACTGACAAGAGCTATCCGGATCCCTATATAGGAATGAATTTGCGGACTCTGCCAGGGGTTGACTATCCCATTGGGGAGATGTTCGCTAATTTCGCAATGCCGCCCGGTAGTCCCTTTAAGTGCTCATGGTGGTTTCGCACCGAGTTTTCCTTTCACCCTGCCGGCAAGAAGACCTGGCTGCACTTTGATGGCATCAATTACCGTGCATCTGTTTGGTTTAACGGCCGCAAGATTGCCGATTCCAAAGCGATAGCCGGGACATTCCGCCAATTTGAGTTTGAAATAAGCTCTTTACTCCGCAATACAGGCCTCAATAGTCTCGCCGTCGAGGTGTTTGCGCCCGAACCGGATGACTTGGCAATCACTTTTGTGGACTGGAATCCGCTGCCACCGGACAAGAACATGGGATTGTGGCGAGACGTCTATCTGACAACTGCTGGCGATGTTTCTTTGCGCCATCCTTTCGTGGAATCTAGGTTGGATTCTAATTTCGCCTCAGCCGAGCTGACCATCCGGGCAGAGTTGCATAATTCCTCCCGGCACTCTATTCGTGGGGTTTTTCAGGTTGATTTCGAGGGTAAGCAGGTTAAGAAAATCGTAGACCTTCCACCGCAGTCACAGAAGGAGATAGAACTCACGGCACGGCAACATCGCGAATTGGAAGTGCCGCATGTGCGGCTGTGGTGGCCGGCGCGACTAGGCAGACCTGACTTATATAAAGCAAAACTGTCTTTTGTGATGGCCGAATACACGTCAGATTCCACGGTGCTCAGATTTGGCATCCGCAAAGTTTCGTCGGAAA
The DNA here is from genome assembly GCA_036488825.1 of Candidatus Angelobacter sp. GTDB lineage: Bacteria > Acidobacteriota > Terriglobia > Terriglobales > Acidobacteriaceae > Angelobacter. Next base: position 87,151 of record DASXGZ010000031.1, on the reverse strand, counting down.
TTACTCCGGAAGGTTATCGTCTGTTCCGTATCAATGGAAGGCCCATCTTGATTCGTGGAGCAGGTTGGACATCGGACATGTTGCAGCGTTTCTCCCTGCAAAGAATGGAGACGGAACTCAAGTATGCGCAAGACATTGGTCTGAATACTATTCGTCTGGAAGGCCAGCTTGAGCGTGACGACTTTTTTGATATGACGGACCGAATGGGTATTTTAGTCATTGCAGGCTGGTCGTGTTGCAACGCCTGGGAACGCTGGCCAGAATGGCGCCAGGAGCAGTATCAAATTGCTGAAGCATCATTGATCGATCAGGTTCGGCGCTTGCGCAATCACCCGAGCATTCTCGCATGGTTTTATGGAAGCGATATGCCTCCCCCATCTGACGTAGAAAAATTGTACCTTAGGCTTCTTTCTGAACAGCATTGGCCCAATCCTTCTCTTTCATCCGCTTCTCAAAACCCTGCTTCTTTAACTGGGAACTCTGGTGTGAAGATGCTTGGGCCTTATGACTATGTTCCTCCCAATTACTGGTACACGGACAAAGAGGCGGGGGGAGCTTACGGCTTTAATACCGAAACCGGTCCTGGACCAGCGATCCCTTCTATTGAAAGCCTGAGGCACTTTTTGCCGGACGGGCATTTATGGCCAATTGATGAACAATGGAATTATCACAGCGGCAGCAAGCGCTTCAACAACATCAATCATTTCGCTGAATCGCTTAACCAAAGATATGGACCGGCAGGAAATCTGGAGGATTTCCTGCGCAAATCACAGGCAATGAGCTATGAATCAGAGCGCGCCATGTTTGAGGCTTACGCACGCAACAAATACCACGCGACCGGGGTCATTCATTGGATGCTGAATAATGCTTGGCCATCTCTCATCTGGCATCTTTATGATTATTACCTCGTGCCTGCGGGCGGCTACTTTGGAGCAAAAAAGGCATGCGAACCGGTGCATGCACAATATTCTTATGACGACCGGACGATAGTTGTGATTAACGATAGCTCAGTGTCGCTTTCTTCCCTGAAACTCACCGCAAGGATCTTTGATCTTCACTCCAGGCAGCTATTTGAACGCAAAGTTTTCGTTACGGTGCCAGGCGGCTCTGTCGTTACCGCTTTCGGGTTGCCCAGCCACATTGAGGGTCTTACAACGACATACTTCCTGCAGCTTCAATTAGCAGGCGATTCGGGGGAAGCAGTGAGCGAGAATTTCTATTGGCTCTCTATTGATCCTGATGTAATGGATTGGACGAACAGAATTGGAACAGCCTACACGCCGCAATCGGCATATGCCAATTTACGGGACTTGGCCACACTGCCCGACGTGAACCTGAAGGTAAACGCCACGACCCAAAGCAACGGCCTGGTGGTAAAGAGCAATATCCTGCTGCGAAATCCCAATCAAGAGCTTGCGTTCATGGCCCACTTAAGACTTACCGAGGGCAATGCTGGCCAAGACATAACCCCGGTCTTCTGGCAAGACAATTACATTTCGCTAATGCCGGGGGAGGAACGCGAAATTGCCGTGAAGTATCAGGCCTCCAGTCGCCAGCAAACCCACACCGTTTTGCAGGTGAGTGGATGGAATATTAAACCAACTTATCTCATCCTTTCGTCACGGCTGAGGAATAGAACAAAGCGCACAAATGGTTCGCAGTGACTCTGCTTGCTCAGCGGCAACATAAATAATTTCTAATGCTTCTGTTTGAATAAGCCTCGCTACTCGAGCAGGCGATTTCAGAACTCGCACATCTGTAGCTGTAGATAAATTTGAGGCGGCGAGAGCCTCCAAGTTCAATAAAGAACAATAAATTGCGGCCGGCAGCTCGCAAAGGGTTCAATATCAATCATTTAGGAACCGGAAACTTCAATAGAATTCAATATCGTCTGACTCTGGTTCAGGACCAGGGGGTCGGAGGTTCAAATCCTCTCTCCCCGACCATTCTTTTCAGCGACATACAGTAGTGGTAAAAGCTTCAACACCGACCCGCTGGCCTTGGCCCAGGTGCTCTAGCTTCCGGATGCGCATAAATGCTGCACTTCATGCTTATGGCACCGTGTCACGATGATCTCAAAATAAACTACAGTCTTTTCGTAGCTGATTTTGCAAGCTATCAACCGGATCGTCGGCTACGGAAGTTCTACGTCCAGGGCATAGACATTCGTCTCGCCTGATTGGAAGTTCACGAGATGATGTCCATTTGGTGTAATTCCTATCCACCATGCCCTCAGAGCGCCCCCTTGCAATGGCTTGGTGAAATCGAGGATACGCTCTACCTTGCCTGTCACGACGGACAGACGAAAGACAGCTTGTCCGCTGTCACGAACATCTTGAAAATAAAAATACCGGGAGTCCGCCGACCATTCACAGCGGGAAACCACCTGCCCCGTGGCCACTTTAGTCCAACGCTGCAAGAAATTGTCAAAGAAATACAGGCTCTTGCCATCCTCCGAACTGGCGGCTAGAAGATGCCCATTTGGCGACCAGTGTATATTTCTCATGCTGGCAGATCCTGGCAGCTCGGATACCTGATGTGTATCGAGATTTACCGCAGTAATTCCTGCACTTGGGTTCCAGCCGGGCAGTACATCCATGATCACCGATTTCTCGTCAGGTGACCAATCAGCGAAGCTGCGATAGTCTTTGTCTCCCTCTAATACCCGGGTGGGGCCACCTCCTTCCGCAGGAACGATATAGGCACTGTAGATTTTGTCGGGTGTTTGCCCCACGAAGAGAATTCTCTTCCCATCATGCGACCAGCGTGGCCTAAGAGCCCACATTGGAGAAGATGTAAGCTGCTGTCTTTCGCTGCCATCGGCTCTGCTGCGCCACAAGATCAATCCCGGTCCGATGTAGGCGACCCATTGGCCGTCATGCGAGTACGTAACGTCGCCATAAACCTCCCGCGCAAGAGGTCCCCAAAGCGGGAAGAACTCGTCTTTTTGCTGGTCGTACCAATACGCACTACTCCGCCAATCCGAACCGAGCGCAAATATTTTGTTGCCGTCTGACGATGGCACAGGGCTCCTGAAAGCATTCGGTCCCCTTGTAAGTTGGAGCGGCTTATTGGGGAACAATCGAACTAATCCTTTCGGTTCATGCAACACCCACAGATCCTGTCCTCCATTGGTCAAAGCGCTGAAGACATAGTTCTCTCCATCCGGCATCCATGCACCGCAACAGTCGAAGTGTCGACCGCTAAGGCCAGTGTCTAGCAAATGCGGGTTATCTCCCTCAGCGTTAGCCTCCCAAAGTGAAAGCTCGTCTTTACGGTCCACAAGCGTAAATCGAAATCGGCTCCCGTTAGGGTGCCAGTGGAGATCAACGGCGGTTCCGTCCACGTTGAATAGGTGGCGCCGGTTGCGTCCGTCGCGTTCGATAGAAAACACCTCTCCATCCCGAGAGCACAGGATGCGCCGGGCCTCAGGGAACCAATTCGCAGCGTCCACCGACACACCCACGCGAAGCGGAGGGCCGCCCTGAACAGGCCAGATCCACAGTGGCATACCGCCGGACGAATCTGCGGCGGTGGCAATCAAAAATGTTGTCTGGTCGGGTGAGAGACCGAATATCCGAGTATCGGGGAAAGGGGGCTCGAACGGTGTCTCTGGTCCTCCGCCGACAGATGTTTGGCGTAATTGCCAGTTTGGGCCTCGTCTCTCGCCAAAGATTAGCCAGGGAACCTCCACGAGCAAGCCCACTCTGGTGTCTGCCTTTCCGCCGGAAGTGATCTGGGTTGTACGCACGAGTTTGGGTTCCCTCAGCTGAGAAACCCATTGAACGGCTAACGAAGTTAGGACTAAAGCAAGCAGCAACGCGAACACAAAGATAAGACGCTGCCTCGTGCCGGGTTTGGGTGATTCACCGGCAACGGGCGGGGTGGTTTCGCCTCCGGCTGCTTTGCCCCTGTCATTATGGGGCGGAAGAGGTTCGATCGACGGTGGGCTGTAAACCCGTACCTCTGCTACAAGTCGATAACCTCGTTTCGGAACGGTCTGAATAATCGTTTTTTTACCGTCTCCGTCCCCAAGCGCTCTCCGCAGGCGCGAGATGTTCTGGGACAGAGCTACTTCGTCGACAAAAGTTCCTGGCCATAGCCGGGCCATGAATTCATCTTTTTCTACCAGACGACCAGTATTTTCCAGCAGGATTAGAAGCGTTTCAAAGACCTTTGGGGTGAGGGGGACCAACACTCCATTTCGTGTGCATCTTTGATCAGCAACGTCAATGCGGCAATTCCCAAACTCATAGATGTTCTTGCGGGTCAATGACATACATGCTTAATTACGTGTGGAGGCAGAATTTTATCATGAAAAATCTAGGGTTCTGTCAATACTTCCCTCCTACCGATGGCGTATGACAACCACTAGTGGACGGTTAGGACCTTACTACAAAAGCTCGGTTTCCCGCTGTTCCGAAATTTGCGTAGCCACAGTTTCCGCGCCTCGGATAAATACTAGGAGGATTTAATGAGCGCAGCGCCTTCAGAAACACTAAACAATGGACTGACTACAATTGCTGATCCTGTTCCAGCCAATGTTTTGCAAGAAATCAAAGACAGGGACAAAGCCAGAGTGGAATCATTTGCGCTGGCAAACCAACTCGGAAATACTACCGAACTCAATCAGGAATATAGTGCAGCCAAGTTACAACTCTTCGCATCATTGCTCCAGCCGTTGAATATTGATCTACGAGCCGTTGCGGAGCGGGAGAAAGCAATCACACAGGATTACAACGAAAAAGTTACAACCAATCTTCACGAGTTACTCATTATAAGGCGCGATAAGTTTGTGCCTCAGTTTAATGCGCCGCTAACAAAGTTTCCCCTTCCGACGTTTTCAGCGTTGGAGCCGGCGGGGTTTGGCTATGTTCCTTTCAGCACTCCGGACGCAGAGGTAAATATAGGTAACCTGATCAACGGCTTCCGGTACACGGGCGGCCCGAAGATGGACAAGGTAAACGAAGAGAGACACGAGGATTTTGGAGCTTTCGGCCATTTCCGTTTAACCCCGAATCTTTTTCCCGCACCGGACTCCGGGGTTCTGACATCGGTGCCCCGCATTAATCTGTTGGGCGGGATGACAGCAAGTTCGCCTCAATCAGGCTTATTTCTATACGATGGCGTTGCAGCAGTGGGCTTGTTCCTGGCTCAGACATTGTGGCAAACCGGGTTCGGGCAAGGGCAAGACGGGTCAACTCAGAAGGTCCTTGGTCACCAGGAGAGCTTTGGGGTGGCGTGGCCGGGCCTCAGCCTCACGAACACCGGCTATTCGCAAAATCAGCCTTTGCCCGGAATGATCGACATGCCTGCAGTTCAGATTCAGGCGTCAGATTTGGCGGAGTCGGATCTTTTCGCAGATCTTGAGATTCGATTAAAGATCTACATCCAACAGGCAGGTGCGCTGGTTTGGTGCGATCCCTTGGTTGATCTGAATTTCTTTCGTTGGGCTTTTAGTTAGACTCGGTAATCTTCAGCCCTGGCATAAGCAGAATATGTCAGGGCTTTGTTGTCTCCCATCCGGAACGATGCCAACTGCGCCCGGCGCGAGCATCAGATTCTAAGTAACTTCTTTGTCTTGTCGGCATACTTCACCAATCCTTCCGGTGCCCGCTAATCAAGAGCAATCACGATCATTCCAAATAGGCGTGGTCCCATCTCCCACAGCCGCACCTGAAGAAGAATCCCGTAAGAAAGCCCCGGCTGCTCAACGTAGATAATTTGTAGTTTGCACTCTTGACTTGCTTGTTAGTCGGCGGTACGATCGTCAGGATTTTGAATTCTCACTCGGGCCAACGACACTCAAGAAGGAGGCCAACAAGTGAGTCAAGAAAAGCGACTAACCAACCAGCCCCGAAAGGCTCGGTCCCACCATGTGGCCGAAGGGAGTTGGGTCAAGAGGCATCGCGCCTTCAACGAGAAGATACTAGAAAAGATTCGTGACGACTCGCGTTTCCGGGAAGCTCTCCTAGATGACCCCGTGCTAGCGTTGCGCTCAGCCGGTTTGGAGAAGGAGTTGGTTGAATTGGATGAGCATGACAACATCTCCGCGATAGAGTGCGACAGTAGTTGTCTCGGAACCTGTAATGCCAGCTGCAAGACCTTTACTTGTGTCTTTACTGCCAGCTGCTGACCTTATCTGCGATGGTTGCAATCCGGAAAGGAGACGATGATGAGTTCCGTCAACCCACAGTATCGCGTTATTGGAAAAAAAGTTTTGGACCGGATAGTGAGTGACTCGGTTTTTCGCGAGCAGCTATTGAGCGACCCTCAGCGTGCCTTGGCTGAGGCCGGTTTTGTGCAAGAGCTAGAGGCAGTTTCCGTGCCTGTCGCTGACGAGTGCAAACTTACGTGCGGCTATAGGAGCTGCACGTTCAGCTGCGCCGGCCATACATGCAATATTAGCTGCAGGAATGTGTTTCTCTAAGATTCAAATATATTTTGCGATGTTCATTTCCCGATTGTTGAATGATATCGTTTCTTTCTTACGTACACCAAGCTGTCCGTTCGCACTGCGACGCTGATGCATGGAGTATCGAAGAGGCATCCGACTCGAATCGCCCGTGGATCACTGTTCTGCGCACGGAGCCCATTCCGATTCAGGGATGGAAGCTCCACGTGTCTGCCAACGAAGGCTCTGCTCTGGAGATTCTTACACGTGTTTTGCCACTATTACTCTCAGAAGGTGCCAGCTTTAAGCTTGCAGCTTCGATCGCCAAATTAAATGATCTCAATGAAGGGTTTGGCGGGCTGAGCCAGGTCGGCAAGTTCATCACTGTTTATCCGAGAGATGATGTCCAGGCTACTGCTTTGGCGGTAAAGCTCGATAGGGCTACTTACGACTTCCAGGGACCGCTAATTCCGTCGGACCGTCCGCTCCGGGTGGGCAGCCTTGTGCAATATCGATATGGTGGGTTCGGCGATCTCTTTCTGCAGACGCGAATGGGACAGATTCTACCTGCTTTGCGCACCCCCAGCGGGGAACTCGTCCCGGACATGCGACGACCCCGATATACGCCCCCAGAATGGGCGACCGATCCGTTCCTTGCGGCCGGGGTAGCCGATAATGTTGGTCAAAGAACTCGACTATTGGGTCGTCGATATCTAATAATTGCAAACGTCTGCGAATCGGCGAGAGGTGAGGTTTTCTCGGCCATCGATGTCTTAGCAGCTCAAACATGCATACTAAAGCAGGCTCGCCGGTATGCAGTTGTCGGACGAGATGGTCGAGATGCTTGGGACCGACTCCGCCACGAAATGGCAATTCTTGGGAGATTAAGCCCCGATGATCGTTTTCCGGAAGTCTTGGACCTAGTTCAGCAAGATGACGAGCTCTTTCTCGTAATGACCGAAATTGGAGGTGTGACACTCGAACAGTTCATCAGAGGAGCCGTAGCACAGGGTTGCTTCCCCTCTCATGAACAACTCTTCAATTGGGCTAGGCAACTCATTAGTATTCTCCGAAAGATTCACGAGAAAGGTATCATCTATCGCGATCTTAAGTCCTCCAATGTCATTGTTGGCGAGGATGGGTGCCTTAGGCTTATTGACTTCGAACTTGCCGCACAGATTGAAACGCCAACGGCGGCGGGTCGGGGTACGCGAGGCTATGCCTCACCTCAACAGGACGCTGGCCAAGCTCCAACTGCCAGTGACGACATCTATGGTCTTGGCGCGCTTCTGTACTTCGCCGCAACGGGAGCTGAGCCATCACTGGCACCACATCCGTTCAATTTGCTAAATCGCGCGATTGCACTGTTGAATCCCGAAGCACGCTCTGGTTTAGTACATCTCATCGAAGGATGCCTAGATACTGATCCTTCGGGCCGCTTTCCATCGACGGTAGAGTTGGAGGATGTTCTGTTGCAATACGAAGGGGAGACTGCTTGCGTCCCACAGTCCGCATCACATGAAGCCATTGGCGAGAATGAGATCGATGATCTGGAATATCTTCGGCTTGCGGCGCGGCTCGGGGACACGTTATGTCATATGGCTAGAAGTGATCCAGATGATCGCCTTTTCTGGTGTAGTGCGCATGAAAATACAGATGGAGTCCAGGCCCGGGATCTCAGCATCGGTTCTGCCGGAGCTGTCTTGGCACTTGCGGATTTAGTTTCGCAATTTGGCCAAAGTGATCATTCTGACGTACTCCGCAGGGCTGCGCACTCTCTGACTTTGTCAAAACATTTCCCGAATGGCTTCCTCCCTGGACTGTACGTGGGTGAGGCCGGAGTCGGAGCAGCGCTGCTCAGAGCCGGTCAGATTCTCAGGGATGCTGATCTTATCGAGAACGCTCTCGAAAAAGGCCGACTTATCGCGAGGGAGCCGTATCTCTCACCAGACATTTTCAACGGAACTGCAGGACGATTACGGTTCCATCTCTGGCTTTGGGATGAGACATCAGATCCAGAACAGCTAAAATACGCAAAAGAAGCAGGTCGTGACCTTCTGAACTCTGCCAGAGGCGATAAAGAAAATGGCATATGGTGGACGATACCACCAGGCTATGATGGATTGAGTGGATCTAGCTACGTTGGATACGCCCACGGCGCAGCTGGAATAGCGGATTCGTTACTCGACTTGTTCGAAATCACGGGTGATGAGTCTCTTCTGGCCGTTGTACGTCATGCCGGAGCATGGATCGCGCGCCATGCAATAGAGACTCTCGAAGATTCGGCCGGCCTTGATTGGCCTGATGTGCCGGGCGGCTCTTCCATCGGACCCTTCTGGTGCCATGGTGCTGCAGGTGTTGGCCAGTTCTTTCTGCATGCTGCGCGCAGTGGTGTCATGACGGTCGCGCAAGAACTCACTACACGTGCGGCTATGTCTGCGGCTAAAGGAGCCCGTTGGAGCAACCCTACGCAATGTCACGGCTTGGCGGGAAACATTGAATTTCTTCTGGACGTATTTCAGACGACGGGCGAACTTCATTACCTTCACGAGGCTCGTCTTCTTGGGCACATCCTGCAGAGCTTCGCTCTTGAGTCTGAAGGCTTTCTAGTGTGGCCCTCGGAATCACCAGCTGTCGTCACTCCTGACTACATGGTAGGCTTTGCAGGTGTAGCCGCGTGCCTACTCCGATTGGGCGCTCCCGAACGTCTACCGCGCCAGCTAAGTCGCAGCGGTTTCTCAAATGTGTTAGTAGTGAGCAAACCTCTAAGTATCGACCAGATGTAGACGATTCTGTAACTGCGAGATCCTCCGACTTCAATAAATCGCAGCAGCTTTCAACCGGCGCGGTGCAACAAATTCAATATCAATCACTTAGAAATCCAAGATTTTAACAAGCTTCAGTATGCTCTGGAATCTGGTTCGGGACCAGGGGATCGGAGGTTCAAATCCTCTCTCCCCGACCATTTATTTTAAATGATATACGCGGATTCTCAAATCCTGAAAATTCCCGCCGTAGGTAAAAATGCGACAGTGTTTTCCTTCTCGATTCTCCGCAAGAGTCATCCTATGGGATAAATAGAAAAGTGGGCACATTGAGCGCCCACTTTTTTCATGACAGAATATCTGAACTAAACACTGCGCTCGCTTTGCTTAATCTTCATACGGTACAGCTCCATGCGATTGCGCAAACTGTTCCACAGTGGGCGACTTTTACCGGTGGCACCAGGGTTACTTCCGAGTGCCTGAGACTGGTCGGCAACGTCTCCAACCAGTTCGTGACCGGACTGGGTGAAGAACGTTTTCGGATCGGTAATCCATTTGGTGGTGTCTTTCCCATTCTTCGGGAAATTCACCAACTGCCGGAAAGAGGCAAGGATTGGATACAGCCAGCCATCTGGAATCACATATTCGGTTTTCGCTTGGCTCAGGGGGAGCGTGAACTCCTTCCCCTTGTTGTAGCAAACTTCCTTGCGTCCACCGAGGCGAGCCGACTTGCCGGCATCGTCCTTATACTTAATGTACTGCGCCGGGAACTCCGTATGAATGAACTCACTTAGGCGAAGGATGTCCATAACAACAGGTTTCAGCTGATCATATCCCTGCTTCCATTCCGGTTTGCGGTAGTAGTCCAGAACCATTCCCTTCGAGCTAAAAACGGTGACTGGCTCTTTCCCATCCGCGTTCCCCTTGGGGTGAAACAGCGTAAGCAGAGCCAGGACCGTGCGGATGTCCACCGGTTCGCGGTCATTTTCACGGTACCGAACATTGCCTTTGAATTCCGAGTCCTCGATCATGTCCTTCAGCCAGTCAAAGCCGCCACCGAGGTTCTCCAGCGCAAACTCCTTAACTTGGTTGCTGGTGTTTCTGGCCCTGGCCAGTGCCACCAGCATCTCGTCGGTGATTGTGCCGGAAATAATTTCAAGATGAACGTGTGCCTCTCGCAAGAAGGTCGGAATCTGCTCTTCTGTCAAACTGGAGAGATCCTCCGCAACTTCCCGCTTCAGGCGCTCCAGGACACGATCTGTGGTTGCGCCATCGGCAACGCCGCCATACGTTGGTTAGTCAAGTATATTATTGCCTTGGTCATCCCAAATTGGCGTAGGTTTGATCCCAGGTCATCCCAGACGGGCCCCGTTCACGCGTGCGGTTTTCGCCGGGATGGGCAGAGATTGGCGTGGGCCGGCAACATGACTTATGACGCCACGGCTGCGTTGAGTTACAGCTTTGATCAGGAAAACCGGCTGACGGGAGCCAACGGTTATACCTACTCATATGACGCCGACGGAAACCGGGTGCGCAAGTCCAACGGCAACCTGGCAGCCAACGGTACGCTCTACTGGGAGATGACGCCCGGCGTGGTGGCGGAAACCGATCTCGCCGGCACAACCAAATCTGAATACATCTTCTTCGACGGCGAGCGCGTGGCCCGCCGCGATGGCGCAACTGGAACTGGCGGTGTGTTCTATTACTTCTCTGACAATCTAAAGACCGCCTCGGTTGTCACCGATTCTGCTGGAACCATCAAAGCCGAATCTGACTACTACTCATGGGGTGGCGAACTCCAGTTTGTTAACAACGATTCCAATGACTACAAATTCACGGGTAAAAAGCGCGATACAGAGACAGGCCTCGACTACTTCGGGGCACGGTATTACTCCAATGGGCTGGGACGGTTTATCACGCCCGACTGGGCGGGGAAAGCTACGGCGGTGCCGTATTCGGATTTTGCTGATCCGCAATCGCTGAATTTATACAGCTACGTCCGGAATGTACCGACGACAAAATTTGATCTTGACGGCCATGATTTTGCACATGTGTGGGAAAAAATAAAGGAAGCTGTGAAAGAAGTTAGTGTCAAAACTACCATCGGTCTTGGTCTAGCGGCAAAAGCCGAGATCGGCCCCGCAAAAGGGGGAGCTGAGATAGCGGTCAAAGCGAACGCGACTCTTTCCGTAAAGGGTAAACTTTCAGTCTCACAGTCCGTTGAGGCCAAAGTTAGTGCTAGCGTGAAAGGCAAGGAAGTCGGCCTTGGAGTCGAAGCTGAGCAGGTAAAGGGGTCGGTCAACCTGAATACAGGTGAAGTGGAAGGGCCCCAACCAGCCACAGGAAACGTTCTCGCTGGAATTGGAAATGCGTCTGGCTCTAGCGAAGGCAGTTTGTCGTTAGGCTACGAGGAAGGCGTAGTGGCAGTTGCCGAAGCGGAAGTTTCGATAAGCAAAGAAGGAATCGACGCGGTTAAGGATGCTTTCTTGTTTCCGCAGGACCTTACGGCGATTTCAGTCGTATATTCTGGGCATTACTGGGTATTTCCACGGCACTCGGAATGTTTTTCTTGTGGACGGGAATGTGGCGCTTCTGGAAACTGTATGACCCATCGAGCCGCATGGCACGGCGTATTTGGTTTTTGGTGCTGCTCTTTGGCGTATGGTACGGAGGGATTCTCTATTATGCCTTTGTGTATTTACGACTTCATCGCGTCGCAGGTCACGGCAGAGAAATTCGATTATGAGAATTTTGCGATTCACGGTATGGTCGAGTTGGGGCCTTCTGATTGTTGCGGTGGTTTTGGCTTTCTTGTTCCCCCATTATGTAACCATTATTATGGGACCAACCTTCTTCAAGGTCCTTGCTTTCTTCGTAGTGATCGTGACTGCGCTTACAAGATCCTGCGGCTATATAAATCAGGAATGGCAAGGTAAGCTTAATTTTTGATAGAAAAACTGATTTGAAAGCAAGCAGAACCTGAAGAAGACGCTCAGGGATATCCAACGGGAATCAGACGTGCAGGAAGAACAGCACTAGGAACTTTATGGACAACCCTCTTGAAGAGAAGGCTGAAAGGGCAGAGAGATCAGGTGATTTGCAAGATGCGGTTGAGCTATGGAAGCGGCTCGCGTTACACAATCAAGACGCTGGCTTTTTCTGTCGTTACGGAAATGTCGCCAAGGAACTAGATCGATGGGATGAGGCTGAAGCTGCATTCAATCAATCCTTACGACTCGATCCAAACCTCAGTGCTGCAAAAGAGTGCATGGGGGCTCTGTGGCTTGCACGAACGGACAAGGAGCGACACGAGAGCCTTCGAATAGCAAAGCATTGGTTTGTAGAGGCTCTGCGACATGAACGCAATGCGCGCGTTCTCACTTTCTTGGGGAATGTAGATGCCGCCTTGGGAGATGATTCAGCGGCACGAAAATCGTTCGAAGAGGCGATCTCGTTGGACCCTGAATACGAAGAAGCTCTTTTCAACTTTGCATCGCTAGAAGCGGAAAGCGATTCTGCAAAGGCTTCCTCACTCTTACAAAAAGCGCTTGAGATTGATCCGGAATACGCAGCAGCGCTTCGTCAAATCGGGGTTCTTTTCCAAAAACAGAGCGATCCGGAAGAAGCTGAGTATCACCTGCGCCGTGCTTTGGAGCTTGACCCTAAAGACTATTGGGCGCAGATGTACTTAGCCAACCTGCTTGGGATTCAAGGGAGAAACGAGGAGGCGGAGCGGATCTACAGATTTGCGACAACGCTACACCCTGACATTAAGGAAGCGTCGAGGTCTTCGCCCGCTTCCTAGATTCCATTGGCAAGCGTAAGGAAGCTGACGCTATCCGCCCGAACGGGAGCCTAGACACATAGTAGTATTAGCATTTTAACGAACTCAAACCGTCTAATCCTACGCAGTATAAAGTGATGGGAGCAGGTGAAGCTGCGGCGGCTCTGGCCCTTACACGCGCATCAAGCCGATTTATTGGTCAACGCGTTGACACAAACGCATTGGGAAGTACTTATTGAATTGGAGGACAATTAGCGGCAGCGCCACACTCGGGAGTGTAACAGGACTTTCACAACCTTATGTCACTTTATATAGCTATGATGTTCTGGGAAATCTGCTGTGCGTGGAGCAGCACGGAGATGCTGCCAGCGGCAGTGGATGCGGGTCCGCGCCGGGCAATGACGCAACCAGCCCTTGGCGGGTGCGCCGATTTACCTATGATTCTCTCTCGCGGCTGATCACGGCGAAAAACCCGGAATCTGGCAGCATCAATTACGTGTACGATGCCGACGGCAATATGCTGCAAAAGACCTCGCTAGCCCCCAATCAAACGGGTGCGGGAACGCAAACCGTCAGTTATTGTTATGACTCTTTGCATAGGGTCCTCGGCAAGGGTTACGGAACGCAGAGCTGTCCCCTGTCCACGCCGGTTGTAACCTACGCATATGATGCGGGGCAGTATGCTATTGGACATTTGACTTCATTGACGGACCAGGCCGGATCGGCAAGTTACAGCTATGACACATGGAGCGCCTGTCTCACGAAACACGCATACTCAATGGCATTTCGAAAAGCATGTCATACATCTATAACCTTGATGGCTCACTGAAGACGCTCACATATCCCAGCAATGCCACGATAACGTATGCGCCCTGTGGCAAACCGGAACGGTTGCCGTCAGCGTACCAGGATCGGCCTTGGGCTCAAGGACATGAGATGAAACTTGGGCCATTTACTGCCGGAGCCAGCGACCGCAAGGCCGATATCCATAAAGGTGATACCATTTACGTTTTTATTGATCAAGGACCGTAGGCCACGGTCTCAAAAATATTACTGTTTGGACGCTGTTGCCTGATGGGGATGGATTAAAAATGAGAGCACTAATACCTTTTTATATTATCGTCGTTTTGCTGGCTTTATTTTCTTCAGCCTCTCTTGGACAGTCGCCGAAACCAACTTCCGAGATGAAACCTTTTGATCAATACATTCCGACTGTCATCCAAGCCGTTGAGGATGAAATTTACGATTACAACTACCAAAATAAGTATTTCCTTATTGATGATCAAGGGGTCGGGAACACGAAACCTGCGAAGATTAGCATCTACATTTTAAAGGAAATCTCCAAGGACGGGGATGGAGTTGCAATTTACAAACTAATGCCGTACGGCGAGGTGTATAGGCTCTTTGTGGTTCAGAAGGACGGCCTCGTCGTTCTTTTGGGAAATCCTCAAAATCGCTTTCCTCCGACCGGCGGAAGTGTACTTACCGTCTATATGTCAGATGATAAGGTTTGTAACTTCATTCAGCAGTGGGCAACCAAGTCATACTTTACTGTTGATCCGAGTGTATCGCAGTGGAAGCTAAACGAGGCAGTTCAGCGTCAATTGAAGCGCGTTGGGTTCTCATACCGAAAATATGCAGCGAAACATGCTCAAAAGAAATAAAACTGAGCGCACCCCCTTTTTTTCGACTTGACGCGGCAGAAATAGAAGTCCGGATTGGACCAGTTTTCGAGCCGCAGCAAGCTGATCTAACTAAGCCATTTCGGAGCGAGGTATTACTCGGCTGGGTTGGGACGCTGGGTATCGGCGGACTGGAGCGCCACGCGGATACCTGTGCCGTATGCAAATTTCGGGGATCCTCAGTCGCTGAATCGATACGCGTATGTGCGAAACATTCCAACATCCAATGTTGATGTTGATGTAGATGGACACGACTGTCCCACCTGTGCCGTGGAAGAACCGACAGAAGCGGATTGGAACTTGATCGATGAAGCTGGTGCAGGTGCAACAGGGATCAGCGTGAGCGCGATCCTGGTCGGTGTGGCTGCCGTTCTCGTCCCGGCAACGGTGTTCGCGCCGAGTGTTGGCCAATTCCAATTCTGACGAACGTGCGCATTGCAGCAAGCGTCCCAGGAGCGAGCAGCGCAGAATGGTGTCGTCGATCCTCAGCAAAAAACTGAGCCACAGCCCCAGACGGCGGCAAGGGGGTGAACGCAATGCTCAAAAATCCAATCAAGACCGGCAACAGAGCGCACAAGATCAATTAGCGGCTGCAACAAGAGAACGAGATGCAAAGGAAAACGGCAGCAGATAACGCGTAGCTTAACAAGCTCAACAAAAAAGTGAAGCATCTGCAGAAAAAAGCGGCAGAACAATCAGAAACACACTCACGAAAGCACAAAGGACAGCAGGGACAATGAGTTTGTATACCTATACCGTGGTTTTAAATTACAAAGGTGGCACCTATATATCACAAGTAGTCGCCGAGTCTCCCAAAGCAGCAATTAGAAAATGGTTCACTGGGATCAGCGACCCGGATTTGGCAGCTTGGGAAGTTACAAACGAAAAATTGTCTGAACTTTCAGATGATGAGCCACTCCCGCTCGACAATTGCCTAAACGTTTGGTGTGCCTCAAGCTCTGGTAAACATGGGCTTTTACTACTCAATATCATCACTACCCAAACTCAATGAACTTCGGTGAAGTCGGGAATGGTCCGACTGCTGTACCGTTAATGCCGTTTCAATGCGCAGCTTAGGGTGACATCTCTCTGGCCTGGTACAAAACGTGAACCAATTCTCTGGGCGATCTGAGCGGCAACTTCGGCGATATCCATTTCATCAGGTCCGCCTGGAGACAATGCTAGGCTCACAAATGCTCAAGCGAACGATTTTACGAAATGGACTGGTATGGAGCCTGTAAAATATTCCCCTTCAATTCTCACGGGCAGAAGGTTTATAGAATTGGTAATCGCTATTTCACGCCAGATGTGGATGGTCATATCGGTGGGGTTTGGAAGGAATTTGATCGTCTTGGAAACCGAGTTGGAACTTTAAATGTGTTTTGAATAAAATTGGTAAGTAATGTCATTTTCTATCAGCTACAGGCGCGTACCGCTGGAATACCCCTATGATGACGGACATACGGCCGCAGCTAGAGGAGAAATAGTCCTTGGGGATTTTAGGGAAGGATTTCTTTCTAATTTAGGTGAGTGGAGGCAGGCCGATTATCGTGAACAGTGGCGTCGCTCTATTCATAGACTACTTGCCGGGGAACAGAAAGCGGTTCTTATAACCACTTTTAGTAGCCCTACTATTGCTACCCACTTAGAGTGGTGGGCACTTTATCGAGAAGAAGATAATGTCGCGGTCCAAAACCAGCTCTTGTTTTACGACAACATCCAAGGTGAGTTCGACGTTAAATGCGCCGTTGACTTTCTAAATGAGCGTAGGAGGGTGACTGAGGATGGGCGCCCAATATCAGAGTGGAGTGTTTCAATGAATGATTTACGGGTTTTTGCCAGCCACCTAGATAAAGGCATGGACTATTGATCTGTTGCAAGGAACAGGACATAGAGACTGGGCTCGATCTCGCTAAGCTTCTACGATTACAATGGTAAAACTCGAAATTAATGGATGGACTGGCGGATTTAAAAAAATCAGCTTGACAAAATTTTTACAACAGAGAGCCAACTACTCCCTTGCTCAAGCCAAAGCAGTCACAGACACAGTTCTCAACAATCAGCCGGTCACAATTGAGGTTGCTGAGGATGAAGCGGCGCAGGCAACCAAGGATTTGGTAGACATTGGGGTATTTGTGTCCCGGAGATAATTGTTGCATTGTCGAAAATAGCGGTGGCCCTTCATACGGTGGATGCCTTTAGCCTGATGTGCTTTTTGCTTGGCTGCTGAGTAGGCCAGAGGTGCAACAGGCCATACAAAGGGGTTCTAATATCTTGGGGTAGGACAATGAAAATGAATACGAAAATGTCCGAGAGGCTCCGGCTGGCGGACATCCCAGTGCCGTTCGGCGATAGCGTGCGGTCAAAGGCTCTCGCGCCTCCGGTCTTTGCAGTTGTGGATGGCTCCGTACTGCTTAAGCAAGAGTATGAGCGAGCCAGGGATGTGAAACTGACAGATTTTTCCGACCGAACAGGTCTCGAATGCTTCGTCAACCATCTCCATCTTCCGTTCAGTGGTACAAAGGAATCACTTCTCTCCTGTCTCGGCTACGCAATCGTCCTACAACGGGTCCTTACTGGGCTTGAGGATCGAAAGTTTCAAGTGGTAGTTTCCATAATAGAAGGCGAGTGTACCGTCAGGTTTCACGAACTCCGGCCTAATGAGAGCTGGATCGCCAAGGATCTTGATGGGTATGCTTCTGAGAGCATTCTTCTTCTTGCTTCTGGAGATGCAGACGATTTGTAAGATTCACCACTTGACGGAACCACTGTCCCGATACATGGACCCCGTGTACGACATGGGACTACGTTTTCTGCCATTGAGATTCAGCCCGCAGGAGTTGCAGACTCAATTTATGATTTCGGGAAAGGTGATTCGCAAAGGTACTCTTGACATTAGCGAAGACGGTCGAATACTTTCCAGGAATCGTGGGCACCCGACAATCCCAATAAAAATGAGCGGTTGGTCTACGACAAACAATGATACTTGGCTCAACCACAGAAAGATGCCTTTCGGAACAAAAAGGACAGTTGTTCATGCATTTAGACTTTAATCAGCCGTATGGTTTATTAGTATTTGGGGTTTTGTCATTTGTTTTTGGTGTGGTTGGGACCTTCACCGGCAAAGCATGGGCACGCGCTGGTCGGGTAATTTATCGAGCCAAAGAGCCGAAGCGGTTTTGGAGTTTGATCGGAATACAGTATGCCTGCGGTATTTTTATTATTGGATATTTCTTATACAAGGTTAATTAGCTTTCAAGAATTCGAGAAGGAAATGTTGTTGATGCATGATTTGAACACACTTTTAAGACCGCCATATATTTTTTTCATACTCGGCGTCGTTTCAACTTTTGCGGCTGTGGTTTATACATGTATGGGCAAAGTGTGGGTCCGTTTTAATGGCTGGGTTTACCGCGCTGAAGAGCCGCGAACGTTTTGGGTGCAAGTCGCATTGCTTTATCTCGGTGGTGTGTGGTTCCTCGGATGCTTCTTGTATAAGATTTACGGAATTTAACTGAGTCGAAGGCAAAGATGAGGTGGATATTATTTATGCCTGATTGGCACCCACAGTTGCCGCCGTATAGCCTGCTAATACTTGGGATCATCTCGTTTTTTGGCGCCGTGGTTTCGACTTTTACCGGAAAAACGTGGGCACGCGGTGGTCCTATGGTTTATCGCGCTGAAGACCCGAGCACCTTTTGGTGGATAGTGGTAACGTTATATCTCATATCACTTTTTTTCCTTGGAGCCTACTTGTGGGAAGGGTCATAAGCTTTGCGCTCTGAGTCGATCTCCCCGTCCCATTCGTGTAATTGGCGGGTAGCCCGGATTTTCCAGTTTGAAGGACCATTCGCAGGTCCGCCAGGATGGCTTTCGGTTCTGGCGACCTCCGCTGCTCCAAAAGGGCTGAACCCAACCGGAGGCCTCGCCTCCCTTGCGGCTCACGGGGGCAGATTCTTGGGTCTGTGGAAGGGAGAGATTGAAAATTATTAATCTGGTCGAGGGCAAAGTCGATGAGAAATGCATACTGGGTCGTGTTCTGGGCACTAATAGCCACATTGGGATGTCGGGGGCCTTCCCCAGACTGGAATGGCACTTGGAAATTGAGTTTTTCAAAAAGCAGCTATCAGCGCCTGGTAATTACTATTTCGATTTCGGCGGACGGTGAGTATCGTTATGAGCTGGAGTAGGTTCGGGTTTCACGTTTCGCTGCGATGGGAAGGATCGGCCGATAGGGAAAAATCGCACACAAGTGTATGTGCAAAGCAGCGTGACTACGTTAGACCTGACCCGCAAGGAAAATGGGGCGAAGACGAATACGTATCATTGGGACCTTTCGGCTGACGGTAAGGTTCTTACGGCAATCACAATCGCATTTTCTCCGAGCGGTCCTGTTACAACCAGTCAGAATGTCGCTTCGCGAGTCTCGGGTTCTCATGGCTTTGCTGGCCAGTGGCGGAACATGAGCTACCTTCAGCGATATGCCGATATGATACTGAGGGTCGATAGTCAGGCCTTTCATCTCAGCTATCCGAGCGCCGGGCAGTACGTTGACGCGCCGTTCGACGGAGTCGACGCGGCGTTGCAGGGGCCTCACGCTTCAGAGGGAATGACTTACTCAGTACGGCTGGCTGGACGACGCGAGGTTCACACTCTGTCAAAACATAATGGCATAGCTCTTCATCAAGGCTCGCTGGAACTGAGCGGGGATGGAAGGGTCATTACGGATTCTTGGTGGAACCCAGGTCAACCAACTGACAAGGGTGTGTTTGTCTACGAAAAATGAGCGCAAGATTCTCTGCTCGATCCGCTAGAAAACAAAATCGAGCCGTCACGTACGCGTGGCCTAACGGAGTGCGCCGCGACGGCAGCCGGGCAACTGCTGGCCTTTCTGCGCACCGCAAGCTGTTGCCGTTGTTTTAACAAGGTTTCGAACACTTTGAGTCATATTGACGATGGGAGCGTTTATTACACTAACGATCACTATGCAACATTTACAAAAGTCCGATAATGAACGTCATGGAGGAGGCATGGCCGATGTCACAACGTTCTTTTTGGATGGAACCAATTGGCGCACCAAGGACGATTTTTACAACGCCTTTTTTAAAGCTGTCGGAGCTCCCGATTGGCATGGACGTAATTTTAATGCTCTCCCGAGACATAGCTTTAGTTAATTCACCTGCTACCCTGATGTGTTTTTTTGCTTCGGAGAAGATGGCCCTCTTCGCGTCCTCTGCGTTCTCTGTGGTAAAAAAATTCCCACAATCTATCCCAACCAAAAACCAACCCGCCGAGGGCGAGAAAAGTAAGGAGGGCGCCGCTAAACGCTTTCTGCCGTCGATAACCACCAGCCGTTGCCGGCGCACCAGCAGGTATTGTCGGGAGGCGTATTGCGGCGGAGAGAACGGACGTTACGCAGATCGCCGCGCTTGAAGGCGTCCGCCAGTTTTTTGGCTGTCTCATCATCACGAGCGCCAACGCATGGGATAAACATTACGGGCATCAGGAAGCGCGCGCTGTAGCTATCGGGAGGCACGCGCGTAATCAGCAGCATTCCGCCCGCGCCCGGCGTTCCGCCCGGACCATCCGGCGTGAGCGGAAACAGCAGCCGGCCTCCAGGCAGCAGCGCGTCTAGCCAGACATCCAGCGGCGCGGTTGCGCCTGCGTTTACGTAAATCAGATTGCAGGCGGGCAGGGGCCCTTCCGCGCCTGAGCGTAAATTCACCACCACGTTCGGCATGTCTGCCAGGTTAGCAGCGGCCCGTTCGGCCAGCGCCGGCTCAATCTCATAGGCAAAGACTTTTCCCGTGGGGCCTGTAAGCCTCGCCAGCACAGCGGTGTAGTATCCCGTGCCCGCGCCAATATGCAAAGCGGTTTCGCCGTCCTGCGGATTCAGCGTAGCCAGTGAAACCGCATGCAGTACCGGCTGGCCGTTATTGATCTTGCTGGCTTCCGAGAGCGCCACTGTCACGTCCTGGTACAGGAATGCGGGATCGTCTGTTGGCGTGGTGATGTATCCGACGCTGGTAAAGATCTTCCACGGCCCCGGCCCAACAAAGCGCTCGCGCAACGTGGCGGCAAAGGCCTCAGAGAGCCGGCCGCTGGGCAGGCCTGCCGACGCGGTAATCAGGTTGGCAAAGAACGCTCTATGCGCCTCCAGACGTTCCACGCCTCGCTCCTTGGCTGCTGCTGCCGGTCATCTTTTTTCCTCCGATGCAGGTCTATCCCTGATAATTTTTGCCATCAGAACTCAATGCCTTCCCCCCATGTGTCAGCAAAGACAGAACGCGCCGGCTCAAATCTTCCCGCATACATTTTGTCTTTACCTTTGAGCCGGCCAATCGCCAACAAGGCCACAACGCGAACCCGCTCAGGAATTTTCAGGACGGCTTTTACCTGGTCTTCCATAAAGCCTTCCATTGGGGCGGTGTCATAGCCCATGGTTTCCGCGGCCCACATCATGGTGGTATAGGCGATCATGGTATGGCGGTTGGCCCACAAATCAAAGGTAGGCTCCACCGCTCCTGCCTTAGTGGGAGGATTGCCTAAAAATCCTGCCACCGCGCCGCGGATGCGTTCCTGCTCCGCCGGATCGTTGAAGCCGTGCTGCGCGCTGATGCGTAGCATCTCTTCCAGGTCGCCATCTTTCCATCCCATGGGATCGCCACAGGCGACAATCACCGCGCTGGCTTCTTCCACTTTGGGCTGGCCGAAGGCGGCCTGGCGCAGTCTTTTCTTCTGCTCAGGATCGCGCACGACCACAAAGCGCCAGGGCTGGATGTTGTATCCGCTGGGGGCTTCCAGTCCGGCCCGAATGATCTTCTCAAGGTCTGCATTATGAATGGGCACATCTTCAAAGCTGGGCGTGGCGCGGCGTTCCTTAATGGCTTGGCTCAGCGGCTTTTCTGCGGCGGTTTTTGCCAATGGTTTTCTCCCGTACAATTAGAGGGCAATTGTTTCACAGGAATTCCGAGATAGCCAGAACGCGTCCAGGGAGCTGCATCCAAACTGCTATGGCACTGGAGCAATACAACAAGAAGCGCCGGTTCAGCGATACGCCTGAGCCAGAAGGCAAGCTGGAGCATGGCGAGCGCCATCGCTTTGTAGTGCAAAAACACCGTGCGTCGCATCTGCATTACGACTTCCGCCTTGAGATGGACGGCGTGCTGAAATCATGGGCCGTGCCCAAAGGGCCTTCGCTTGATCCCGGTGACAAGCGCCTGGCGATGCAGGTGGAAGACCACCCTGTTTCCTATTTCCATTTTGAAGGCAAGATCCCAGAAGGTAATTATGGAGCCGGCACGGTGATGGTGTGGGACACCGGAACCTGGGAGCCTCTGGGCGACGAGCACGCCATGCTGAATAAAGGCGACCTCAAGTTCCAATTAAACGGCGAGAAGCTGAAGGGCGAATTTGTTCTGGCTAAAATGCGCTCGCGCAGACCCGGATCAAAAGGCACGGAGTGGCTGCTGATCAAGAAAAAAGATGACGCGGTGAAAACGGGTTTTGACATCGACAAGCTTGATTACTCAGTGCTGACCCAGCGCAGCCTGAGCGAGATCGCCGGTGACAAAGGCTCAGCTGAATGGGAGAGCAATAGGAAAGCCGCTGTCCGTAAAAGCGCGAAGTGGCTTCAGGGATCGGGTGATCGTAAAATCCAAAAGCAAAACCCTGAAGTCAGCGCAAGCAAATCCGGCGCGGTCCGTGAAAAGCGCAATTCCAGCACGGCCAGTAAGAAAAGCAGCGTAAAAAAAAAGAGCCGCAAGGCGGCGTGAGCAGCCCGCAGCCTGGGAAAATAACCGCAGAAAACCTGAACAAACTTCTGGCGCAGACCGCTAACGCCCGTCGCGCTCCTATGCCGCGGGAAATACATCCCATGCTGGCCACGCTGGTGGAGGAGCCATTTGATGATCCGCAATGGCTTTATGAGGTCAAGTGGGATGGGTATCGTGCTGTTGCTTTTATCGACGATGGAAGAGTACGCCTGGTTTCGCGCAATCAAAATGACCTGACCGGGGAATTTCCGGAAATTGCGCGAGCAATACAATCGCTGGCCGTAGAAAATGCAATTCTTGATGGCGAGGTAGTCGCGCTCGACGAAGAAGGCCGGCCGTCATTCAGTCTGATGCAGCAGCGCACTGGCATGACCCATCCGGGCGCAGGCAGATTACGCAACCGCGCGGTGCCGATCGTTTATTACGCCTTTGATCTGCTTTACCTCAATGGCCATAACCTGATGGCTTCTCCGCTGGAAGACCGCAAAGCGCTGCTTGAGCAAATCATCCCCAACGATAAGGGCTTTCTACGCTACTCCGATCATTATGCTGAACAGGGGACCTCGCTTTATACCGTGGCGCAAGACAAAGGGCTGGAAGGCATTGTTGCCAAGCTCCGCTCCGGCCCTTATGTGCAGAAGCGTTCACGCGAGTGGCTGAAGATTAAGATCACACGGCGGCAGGAGTGTGTAATCGCCGGATACACGGATCCCAAAGGGTCGCGTGAAAACTTTGGCTCCATTGTGCTGGGCCTCTACGATGAAAATGGCAAACTGGTCCACGTTGGCAACGCGGGCAGCGGCTTCACGGAAAAAACACATGCAGCGCTATGGGAAAAGCTGAACGCCCTGAAAACGGACAAGAATCCATTCGGCGAGAAAATTGAGAGCACGCGCAAGCCGCACTGGACCAAACCGGAACTGGTGGCCGAGATCAAATTTTCCGAATGGACGCATGAAGGCGAGCGCGGCGGAATTAAAATGAGGGCGCCCATATTCCAGGGTTTGCGCCGGGACAAAAAGCCGCGGGAGTGCGTCTTTGAGTTTCCCCGGCATACGCAAACCGAGGTCCGCAAAGCAGAAGAGGAAGCCGCCACCTGATCAACATTTCCCGCTCGCTGAAAGCGCATTTGCTCCTGGTGATGACCGCCCTGATCTGGGGCAGCACTTTTGTGCTGGTCAAAGAGGCGCTCAATAGCTCTTCTCCGCTGGTGTTGAACTCCGCTCGCATGATTGTGGCGACGGTCTTACTGGCAATCTTCTATCGCAAAAAAATTGCCGTGCTGACCAAACCCGCTCTGGTGGCAGGCGTGGTGGTGGGCATCTTTCTTTATTTAGGTTACGCATTTCAGACAAGCGGACTGAAGCTGACCACGCCCTCAAAATCAGCATTTCTTACCGGAACATCATCAGTGCTGGTGCCGCTCGTTTTGGTGGCATTCTGGCGGGCACACATACAATTCTGGCGGCTGGTGGGAATTATGCTTGCACTTGCCGGCTTATTCCTGATGACAGTTCCCGCAGGCACAGCAGGCCTGGCCGACTTTGCCAAGGTGAATCTGGGTGATCTTCTTACCATAGGCTGCGCAATCAGTTTTGCCTTTCACATCATTTTTCTGGGACACGCCTGCCAGCGTTTTCCGTTCGAGCAGATCGCCGTTTTGCAGGTCGGGACCGCAGCCGTTTTGATGACATTGAGCACTCCTCTGCTGGAGCATCCGTACTTTCATCCCAACGGAACCGTAATTGCTGCCGTTCTCATTACTGGAATATTGTGCACGGCAGTGGCGTTTGCAGTGCAATCGTGGGCGCAGCAGTTTACCCCTGCAACCCACACGGCGCTGATATTTACCACGGAACCGGTCTTTGCGTGGCTGACCTCGTACATCTATCTAAAAGAGCGGCTTGGACTTCGGGCAGGGCTGGGAGCATTGTTGATCCTGGGCGGTGTGCTTGCCTCTGAGCTTTTAGGGCACGTCGAGAAAGCTGATGACGAGGAGTTCCAGGACGGTGGTGGGCTGCCGGCCCGCTCCGGATAACGTGATGGATGTATTTAGCGTCTAAATCATGGCACTCCTATATAACCCAAAGGTTCCCGCCCGGCGGAGCTGTTGGATTTATAATCAATGAAGACCTGGTCCGGAGGACGACTTAGTTATGAAATCGCATTTTGGCTCCCTGATAGCGCGTGTGCGCACGCAAAGGGCAATCTCCACGCTGGCCATTCTTATGACGCTGGCTGTGGGGATCCTGATAGGCACCGTGTTGAGCCGCGGTGGAGTGAAAGGCAATTCGGCTCCAGACGGTTCTCTGCTGCCTGCCATGCAGACGCCGCAACAACTCAGCAATAGCTTTGGTCAGGTGGCCAGCGCCATAGAACCGGCCGTTGTAAATGTAAGCACGGAATCCACCCCCAAAGTGCGCCGACGGCCTAATGCCCGAGGGCCCAATCGTGGCCAGCGTGGCGACAATGGCGGCGATGATCCATTTCAGGATTTCTTTGATCGCTTCTTTGGAGGACAACAGGGACAAGGCGGACAAAACTCACCAGACGGCGATGATGACGATCAAGGGCCAAGTCCATTTTCTGGTCCGGGCGGCGGCGGTGGACGCCAGCGGTCACTCGGTTCAGGCGTTATCCTGAACACAAATGGCTATATCATGACCAACTTCCACGTGGTGGATAAGGCCGACCGCATCCGCGTGAAGCTCTTCGATGAGCCGGCAAGCGTGCTGCATGAAGCCAAAATTGTAGGCGTGGACCGCGAGACTGATCTGGCCCTCATCAAGATTGATCCGCCTAAAGACAAGCAACTCGTCGCAGCCCGGCTGGGCGATTCCGACAAGATGACCGTAGGCGATTGGGTGCTGGCCATCGGAAGCCCGTTTGATCTGGAGGCTACCGTAACAGCGGGCATCGTTTCCGCTAAGGGCCGCAATCTTCCCGGAGGCCGCCAATTTCAATCTTTTATCCAGACAGACGCAGCCATTAATCCCGGCAACTCCGGCGGCCCGCTGGTGAGCATGAATAGTGAAGTCATCGGGATCAACACCGCGATTTATACGCAAACATATGGATATCAGGGGGTAGGTTTTGCCATGCCATCCAATGTTGTCCGGGACGTGTATGAGCAACTGCGTACCGGCGACCATAAAGTAGCACGTGGATCCATTGGCGTGGAATTCAGCGCTGTGCCCAACCCAGTGGTATTGCGCGTGTATGGCGCGAAAAACGGTGTGCCCATCACCAATGTGCGTCCTGACAGCCCGGCAGCGAAAGCCGGCTTACAGGGCGAGGACACGATTACGGCTGTAAATGGCAAACCGATTAAAAGCGGCGATGAATTAGTAAACCTGATTTCCGCAACCAAACCGGGGAACAAGCTGAATGTAACCTACCTCCGCAATGGGCAGGAGAAACAGGCAACTGTGGTGGTGGCGGACCGCGCCAAGCTCTTTAATGATCGTACTGAACAATCAGATGACGCTCCCGAAGAAAGCGAACCTGCTCCCACCAAGCTGGGCATCACCGTGAAATCGGTTACTCCGGAAACAGCCGAGCGCTTTGGCACGCCGGAAGGCAAGGGCGTTCAGATCTCTGATGTAAAACCCGACTCCTTTGGCGATGACCTCGGCTTGCAACCGGGGATGGTCATCTTAAAAGTGAATAAACAGACCGTGAACAGTGAAGAAGATTTCCGCAAGATCATGTCACAATTAAAGAGTGGCCAAGACGTGGTCTTCCTGGTGCGCGCAGGCCGCGGAGCCAATGGAGGCAACGCCTTTATTTCCGGAACGCTTCCGTAAGCACGAATAGCAGCCCTTTCGCCGGAGTAGCGTGACTTTACAATGCTCCGGCGAAATGGCATTCTGGCCGCTGAAAAGCCAGGCAGGTTTAGCGTATTGCTGTTCGGCGGCTGGGCCAGAAAGCATAAATATCCAGAAGGTCTTGAATCCATTGCACTTCAGTAATCCTGAGCTGCACAACAAACTGCTGGCGTCCCGGCATCCAAACATGGGATGATGTTCAAACGTTTTGGCGCGATATAGGCGTCTTAATGCTTTGCTCAACCGAAAGAGCTGCAAAAGCTGAAGACTTGCGGAAAGCCATTTCTCCTGAGGTGAGTTGTTTGCGTCTGGGACTTCACAAACTGGTGATGATGAGCGCGGTTTTGCTGCTCTGCGCCGGATACGCCCCTGCCGCTACGCAGAAGGCAGCCAGCAAGCCGGTAAAGCACGGACATCATAAGAGCAAGGGTAAACGCAAGGCTTCATGGAAAAAGAAGGGCCAGCAGGGCATAAGCTCAGACCGCGCCATGGAAATCCAGCAGGCGCTGATCCGGGAAAACTACCTGAGCGGTGAGCCGACCGGTGCCTGGGATGCGCGCACTCAGGCAGCCCTGGTGAAATACCAGGGCGACAACGGATGGCAAACCAAGGTCGTTCCCGATTCACGCGCCCTGATCAAACTTGGCCTTGGACCAAATTATTCCGCCGAATTGATCAACGGCCCAGCTAAGACCGCTCCCACCGCCGCTGCCAACTCCACCACTGTTTCCCGCGGGATCAACGATACAGCCAGCAAGCAATAAGAGGTAATACGCCGCTCGGATATTCCCTTCTAAGTTACCGGGAGTCACTAGCAGCTATCCACGATTGCCCCTGCATCATTCCCATGCATCTTTACATTGCTCTATAATGCAAACCTATGGACACCCCCAACATCATTCAACAACTCACCGAGCAGCGGGACCGCGTTGTGGCTGCTATTGAAGCTCTCACCGGAGGCCGTGCTCCCCGCAGGGCATCGTCATCCATTCAACCGCGTAAGCGAGGCAAGATGAGCGAAGCGGGCAAAAGAAGTATTTCCATGCGCATGAAAGCCCGCTGGGCCAAAGCCAAGAGGGCCGGCAAGAATTCGTTGTAAGATTTGGCTGATTAGTTTTTGGGCACCCGATTGTAATGACCATCCCGGAGCAAAAGAACTTCGCAGGATCGTTTAACACCTGCTTGAGCTTTGACGATACGCCGCCTCCACAGGCGGCGTAGTCAGTTTGCGATTTTTCTCAACATGACCTTCCTTCAGAGTAGAACCTAAACTCGACGGAGGAAATCTTGCGGTGATGTAAATGGAAAACTCTACGCAAATACTGGGCATATCACTTCTTGTTTTTATTCCTATTTATTTTCTTTTCGTGTGGCGGAAGGGGTTGCTCACTTTGTCACGCTTCACACTGCTGGTTGCGCTTGAAGTTGGCGTGGCATCCACATATATACCCGGACGCAAAGGAGAATGGATTGGAAGCGCAGCAGGAGCTTTGCTGTTATGCAGATATCTAATGCCACACATCTTAAAATGGAGAAAAAACGCCAATGGACGACGCCGTATACGTGAGAAGTAATTCCCGTCCTTGTCCAAGGATAAAGATGATAATCCGAGCTTAGCAGGCTAAAAGGACGGCCAAATTTTTAATGAATAAGTTGGTGCCGAAGAAGGGACTCGAACCCCCACACCCTTGCGAGTACATGGACCTGAACCATGCGCGTCTGCCAATTCCGCCACTTCGGCATTTAAATGAGGCGCCAGACCAACATCGGCGCTTGCGACGGGAA
Source organism: Candidatus Angelobacter sp. (assembly GCA_036488825.1). Classification (GTDB taxonomy): domain Bacteria; phylum Acidobacteriota; class Terriglobia; order Terriglobales; family Acidobacteriaceae; genus Angelobacter. Next base: position 59,139 of record DASXGZ010000031.1, on the reverse strand, counting down.
ATACTCAATCTATTTTAAAGAGTTTGCTGAATGTGTCAAACGCAACGCAAGATCTGTCATCGGGAAATGGGGCATTGGGAAATCGGGGAGATGGGAAAGAAGATTTAATCGGTGAATCCTCAGAATTCGTTTTCACATCCATAAGTAACCAGGTGGCGGCGCATTTCATGCAGGCCGTCCACGCAAGAGCAATAGGGCGAGAACAATTTTTTTATTCATTGCGCGCCTTACAATTGATCAGCCATTCATTGGAATAAAGAGGAGATAAAGAATTATGTCCACCACTCTTGTTGCAGCAACTCCAGCCAAGACAAAAACCTCGGGCTATGGAGCAGTGTCAGCCAAGTCCCCGCTCGCGCCATTTTCATTTGCGCGGCGTGAGCCATTGCCGCAGGACGTTCAGCTCGAAGTTCTCTATTGCGGCGTCTGCCACTCTGATTTGCATACCGTCCGGAATGAGTGGCAGAACTCTACTTATCCAGTGGTTCCGGGCCATGAAATTGTAGGCCGTGTCACTGCTGTGGGCAGCGAAGTAAAGCGCTTCAAACCAGGAGACCTGGCTGCCGTGGGCTGCATGGTGGATTCCTGCCACACGTGCGCTAACTGCAAAGCCGGGTTGGAGCAATATTGCGACGTCGGCTTCACCGGCACGTATAACTCGCCGGACAAATACCTGGGCGGCATGACCTACGGGGGATATTCCAAAAACATTGTGGTGGACCAGTATTTTGTGTTGCACGTTCCGGATAAAAGCAATCTTGCGGGAGTTGCTCCGCTGCTTTGTGCCGGGATCACCACTTACTCTCCGCTGCGCCATTGGAAAGTAGGCAAGGGCCAGAAGGTTGGCATTGTTGGCTTGGGCGGACTCGGTCACATGGGCGTGAAGCTGGCCAATGCCATGGGCGCGCACGTTGTCCTGTTCACGACTTCGCCAAACAAGAAAGAAGACGCGCAGCGGCTGGGCGCGCATGAGGTTGTCGTCTCGAAGAACCAGAGCGAAATGGACCGCCACGTAAACAGCTTTGATTTCATCCTTGACACCGTTTCCGCGCAGCATGACCTGAACACATACCTCAATCTCATAAAGCGCGACGGCACCATGACGCTCGTCGGCGCGCCGCCACAACCTCCCACCGTGGAAGTGTTCAACCTTGTCATGAAGCGCCGCCAGCTCGCCGGCTCTTTGATTGGCGGCATTCCGGAAACTCAGGAGATGCTGGATTTCTGCGCCGAGCGCGGCATCACCTCAGACGTGGAAGTAATTCCAATCCAGAAAATCAATGAAGCGTATGAGCGCATGTTGCGCAGCGACGTGAAGTACCGCTTTGTCATTGATATTGCGTCGCTCTAATCTGATTCCGGGATTCCAGCACAACTTCCAGCTTTGTGGCACGAGGAAACTCGTGCCACAACCAAAACACCGAGAGCCCAGAGTTACGCCTGCACAGAAGACCCAAGTTAGAACTCTGTTGTGGACTAATTTTATTTCCGCATGAATACTAGCGGAGTGATATTCAGTTGGGACGTTCGAAAAGCAGCAGCAAATCTCAAAAAGCACGGGACCGATTTCCGCGAAGCTGCCACAATCTTTGCCGATCCATTGTCAACAACATTCCCTGACAACGATCATTCGGAACACGAAAATAGATTCTTAACTATCGGACAATCAATCCGTGGGCGCATACTTGTTGTCGCGCATACGGAAGAAGGTGATACGATTCGAATCATTAGCGCCAGGAAAGCTGCCCGGCGAGAACAAAGCTTTTATGAAGAAAACGAACCCGAATAACGGACTCCGTCCCGAGTATGACTTTGCCTCCATGAAAGGTGGCATCAGGGCCAAACATGCTAAGCGATATCGCGAAGGGACTAACATCGTACTGCTGGAGCCCGACATCGCTGAAGCCTTTCCAAATGATGAAGCGGTCAACCAGGCCCTTCGTGGCGTGCTTAATACGGCCCGCGCTGTTCGAGGCACAGGAGGACTTGCGGAAAAGAGCCTGCAAACTCCAGGCCAACGTCGCCCTCGGCGATCAAAGCGAGCTTAGAAGCTGGTCGAACAACTGTCGATCCGACAATAAACAAAGGGCAGGATTCACAGTCGTGCCCTTTTCCGTAAGAAAACCTCTTTCGCTATTTGCTAACTGCCATCTGCTGCTGGGCCGCCTGATATTCTTCGTAGGTTCCTTTGAAGTCCTCAATCTTATGGTCGTCAAAGTGCCAGATGCGTGTGGCCACTTCGTCGATGAGATCGTGGTCATGCGTCACCAAAAACACGGTGCCTTGATAGCGTTGCAGCGCGATGTTCAGGGCGTTGATGGACTCAAGATCAAGGTGGTTGGTGGGTTCGTCCAGCACCAGCACGTTGGGTTTTTGCAGCATGAGCTTGCAGAAGAGGACGCGCGCGGCCTCGCCGCCGGAGAGCACGTCAGTCTTTTTGACCGCTTCATCGCGGACAAAAAGCATCTGGCCAAGCAGTCCGCGGATCTCTTCATTTGAAACTGAAGGGTCCCACTGGAAAATCCAATCCAGAATACTCATGCCGGGCTCAATCAGGCTGCGATGGTCCTGCGGGAAATAGCCAACTGCGGCTTCATGTCCCCAGGTAACTTTGCCGCCGCTGACGAACGGGCCGGCATATCCGGAGGTCTTGCGCAATTCGCTTTCCGGCGTAGTAGGCGAGTTGGAGAGCAGAGCATTGAGTAGCGTGGTTTTGCCTGCGCCGTTGCGCCCCATGAGCGCGATTTTTTCTCCACGCGTCACGCTGGCGGTAAAGTTCTGTATGACTTCAGCCTGATCGTATGACTTGCTGACACTCTCAAGCTCAAGAATGTGCTTGCCTGAAGGCCGCTTCATTTCAAATTTTAGAAACGGACGCGCAATGTTGGACCGCGCCAGTTCGGTTACCTGCAACCGCTCAACTTCTTTGCGACGTGACTGTACCTGGCTGGAGCGCGTGCCAGCGGCAAAGCGCTGAATAAATTCGTTGAGCTGCGCAATCTTTTTTTCGCGCTGTGCGTTCTGCGCTTCAATCTGCGACCGGATCTGCGTCTTGGCCATCACCATATCGTCATAACCGCCGGTATAAGTGATGATGGTTTCGTAATCAATGTCCGCAATATGCGTGCAAATGCTGTTCAGAAAATGGCGGTCATGCGAGATGGTGATCAGCACGCCGTCATAGCGATTGAGAAAATCCTGGAGCCAGTGAATGGAGTCCAGGTCAAGATGGTTCGTCGGTTCATCCAGCAGCAGCGCCTGCGGATTGCCAAAGAGAGCCTGCGCCAGCAGCACGCGCATTTTCTGTCCGCCCTGGATCTCGCTCATCTTGCGTTCATGCAGCGTGTCTGGAATGTCAAGCCCCTGCAGCAGAATGGCCGCGTCGGTTTCAGCCGAATATCCGTCTTCCTCGCCAACGATGCCCTCTAACTCGCCCAGGCGCATGCCGTCTTCATTGGACATTTCGGGCTTTTCGTAAATACGGTCGCGCTCTTCCATCGCCGACCACAAACGCTTGTTGCCCATAATCACGGTATCGATCACTCGAAAAGCGTCAAAGGCGAACTGGTCCTGGCGCAGCACGCTGAGCTTTTTGGGGCGGACAACCGCGCCCTTCTGCGGCTCAAGCTCGCCGGAGAGCAGATTCATAAAGGTCGTTTTGCCGGCGCCGTTCGGGCCGGTAAGTCCATAGCGCTTGCCCGGCGTAAAGGCCGTGCTGACCTCTTCAAACAATACTTTTGCGCCGTAGCGCATGGAAACGTTACTGACTGAAATCATTGGTTTTTCGGGACTGCGAGGGGATTCCGGCTTACGAGGCGGGACCGCAGCGTAGTCTTTATTTTAGCATGCTTCGCGGGTTGAGCCCGCTCTACATGATCCTCTCGACCATCATAAATCCGCGCCTGTTGCAGCGCCGCTCAGCGCGCAAGCCGGCTTCGCGGCGCAACGCCTGCTGCAATATTCTTGGCAACAAGACAAGTATCAGGACACGACTTCCCAGTCGGGATTTAAAAAACTCCGGCCTCTAAGGCTCTGCGGATTTTCGCAAGTCGTGACTCAACCGTGGCTAGAATAAATCCATCTGAGCTTTGGTCTTCTCCGTGCCTCCGTGGTGAGATATTGCTTTTTGCCATTGGCACCAATGCTGCCAGTGGCAATCCAGGTTGACCCCATCTCTAGCGCCCTCTATATTTTAGGATTACTCACTAGCGAGCGCGGACACTCTTGACTAATCCCATTCAGACCATCAAAGACCTCACGCAATCGGCCCTGGGCGATATCAACGCCGCAGCCACGCTGGCCGATCTGGAAAAAGTCCGCGTCGCGGTGCTGGGACGCAAGGGCGAGCTGGCGGGAATCAGCAAGACTTTTGGGACGATGGCGCCAGAAGATCGCGCCAAGGCAGGCCAGCTTCTGAATGAAACCAAAGCCACGCTGGAAAAATCGTTAGAAGACAAAAAACATACGCTGGAATCATCTGAATCAGGCCAGCGCTTCAAAGCTGAATGGATTGACCTTACTATTCCGTCGCAGGGAATTGCGCCCGGACATATTCATCCGGTAACGCAGGTGCAGGATGAGATTGAGCAGCTCTTTACCTCCATGGGCTTCCGCGTGCTTGATGGGCCTGAGGTGGAAACCGATTATTACAACTTTGACGCGCTGAATATTCCTCCTGACCACCCCGCGCGTGACATGCAGGACACTTTCTGGATGACGGACGGCCATCTGCTGCGCACGCATACGTCGCCGGTGCAGGTGCGGGCGCTGCAGAAGTATGGCGCGCCGATGCGCATGATCGCTCCCGGCCGCGTCTTCCGCAATGAAGAAGTGGATGCATCACACGAGCACACTTTCTACCAGGTAGAGGGCATGATGGTGGACCGTGATGTTTCCGTGAGCCATCTGATTTACTTCATGCAAACGCTGCTCAGCTCGATTTTTGGCCGCAAAGTCACCGTGCGTTTGCGCCCCGGCTACTTCCCTTTTGTGGAACCTGGATTTGAACTCGACATTCAATGCCTGATCTGCGGCGGCAGTGGCTGCGCCGTCTGCAAACAGAGCGGATGGGTGGAACTGCTGCCCTGTGGGCTGGTGCATCCCAATGTGATCAAAAATTGTGGACTTGATCCGGCAGAGTGGAACGGATTTGCCTTTGGCCTGGGCCTTACGCGGCTGGCCATGATGCGCTACGGCATTGACGATATACGCCTGCTGCAGAGCGGTGATTTGCGTTTCTTGAATCAGTTCTGAGCCGATATGAAATTTTCTTACAACTGGCTACGCGAGCTTGTCCCCGGCCTGAAAATGGACGTGACCACGCTTGCCCAGCAGATCACCATGAAGACCGCTGAGTGCGAAGGCGTACACGATCCCGGCGCATTTGCCGGCGCCAGCGTGGCGGACGTAGCAAAAGCTGAAAGCTCTGAGCCTGATTCCATCATTGAAATCGACAATAAGTCTTTGACCAACCGTCCTGATCTCTGGGGACATTTGGGTATGGCGCGTGAGGTCGCGGCGATAGCCGGCCTGAGCGTGGCCGATCCGGTGGGCGAACTTCCTGAAGCCGCGAGCAACGGCGATCTTTCGATCACCATTGAAGATGCGAATCTTTGCGCCCGCTTCAGCGGACAGCGCGTGGAAAACGTAAAAGCCTCGCCTTCTCCGCTGTGGATGCAGTACCGGCTCAATTCACTCGGCGTAAATCCGATTAACAATCTGGTGGATGTGACCAATTATGTGTTGTGCGAACTTGGCCAGCCCATGCACGCCTATGATGCCGATTTATTGGGCGACACGATTGTCGTCCGCGCGGCGCGCAAGGGTGAGTCAATTCTGGCCCTGAACGGCGAAAAATACTCGCTCACGCCTGAAGATATAGTTATCGCTGATGCGCACAAGCCTGTGGGCATTGCAGGAATTATCGGCGGCAATGACACAGCTATTCGCGTGACCACCAAACGCATCGTTCTGGAAGCCGCATCTTTTCCAGCGGCGCAAGTACGCAAGTCTTCCTCAAGGCTTAAGCTGCGCACAGATGCGTCCATGCGCTTTGAAAAAGGCCAAGACCCGGAAAATACCGTGCGAGCGCTGGCCCGCGCAGTTGAGCTGCTGAAACAGATTTCTTTGGGCTGCCAGGCCGCGCAGCCGATTGACGTTTACCCACGCAAGTCAACACCACCTAAAATCCAACTTGATATTGATTGGGCTGAGCGCAAGCTGGGCCGCAAGCTCTCGACCGGCGAAGTCATCAACATCTTTAAATCGCTGGTTTTTGGAGTGGAGCAGATCGAGCAGCGAAAGCTTCTGCTGACAGTCCCAAGCTGGCGCGCCACCAAAGATATTTCCATCCCTGAAGATCTGGTGGAAGAGATTGGACGCATGGTGGGCTATGCTTCTATCGTTCCCCAAGCGCCCGCGGTCCTGGCGGCCCCCACACCGCGCAATCAGGAACATGAGCAGCAGAGCGCCATTCGCGAGGCGATGGCCGGGCAGGGATTCACCGAGGTGAGCAACTATTCGTTTATCTCTGAGGCGGAGGCAGCCCTTTTTGGCTACCCGTCGGAGAAGCTGCTGCAAGTGGCCAACCCGATTGTGGCCGAGCAGAAATATATGCGCCCTACATTGCTGCCCGGGATTCGCCGCAACCTGGCCGATAACAGCCGCTTCTTTTCCGATTTCCGTCTCTTTGAAATTGGCCGCGCCTACACGAAAATTGGTAGTGGCGGACCGCTTGAGCGCAACCATCTGGCTGCGGCGATTTACGGGCGAGATACCAATGGCGCAAATCTTCTGGAGATGAAGCGCGTGGCGCAGTATCTTTCCGCGGATTGCAAGGTTGTGCCGGCCAAGCCTCGTGATAAGAACGCTCATCCTGAACGCTCGGCTTATCTTGAAGTTGGCGGCCAGCGCTTTGGATACCTCTTCGAACTATACCCTGCGCTGCTTGACCGCGGTCGTGCCGCCATTCTCTATATAGATTTGGATGCTCTGCAAGCGCTATCGCCAGCGCAGCAGCCTTATCGTCCGCTGCGCCGGTTTCCCACCAGCAGCTTTGATCTTTCAATTGTTGCGGGCGCACATGAACTGGTCGGCAACCTGGAAGAGAAGCTGCGGCAATTGGCTGGCGACCATCTGGTCTCACTCCAGTTCCTGCTGATCTTTCCTTTGCCGCCGGACAAAAAGAGCGTCTCTTTTCGGCTGACTTTTGGCGCGGACGACCGCACGCTCACGAACGAAGAGGTCACTGGGATTCGAGACCGTGTGGTTGCAGGAATCAGATCGGCAGGATATGAGCTGCGGGAATAGCATCTACTTTGTATTGTCTAATGCGCTGAAGAATCGTATTGGCAAATATAATTAAACGCTTAAGTTGACAATCGCGATGGTGAGTCCTATCTTAAGCTGTTAAGAGTTAAATCTAATGCCGAGCCGAAAGAATCCCGTTCCCCCAACCCGGGCCGAGCTGCGCATTCTGCAGGCATTATGGGATTTAGGGTCGGCTACGATTGAGCAGATCATCCATCACTCCAGTTTTCCTTCACCACCAAACTATAAAACCACGCAGACCATCCTGCGGATCATGGAAGAAAAGGGCCTGGCCAGGCACACCCATGGCGGACGCGTGTTTGTATTCAAAGCCGCCGTAACCCGTGAGTGGGTGGAAAGGCTCTCTGTACGCACTCTATTGGACCAGAACTTTGGCGGTTCGCCGGCCAAATTGCTGGTCAACCTGCTGGAATCGGGCCCGGTAAAAGAGAAGGAACTTGAAGAACTGGAAGCCCTGATCCGCAATTACCGCATCCAAAAAGGAGAGTAACAGCAATACAATTTATCTGGCGTGATTACGCCCTGGATCATTCATTTATGAGTGCAGAGCTGAGCCTACATTTCGCTGCTATCTTCCTGAACTTCTTTCTAAGAGTTGCCACAGCATACTTTGCCTGCTGGCTGTTGAATCGACTGCTCCGCAAGCCGCAACAGCGTTTTGCTCTGTGGATGATTTTTCTTGCAGGCTCGGCAGTGTACTGGCTGGGGTTAGTTTTTCAGGAATTTAGAAGTATGGCTGCGCCAACAGCCACTATCAGCAGCGCTGGCGCGGCACCCATCGCAATTCATTCTTTCTCTCTGCCTCTGGCGTGGAGCCACAGCGTTTTGATTGTGATGCAAAGCGCCGGCTTTGCGTATATTGCGGCCGTGCTCCTGCTTATAGCGATCACCGTCTGCAAACATCTCCGGTTAAGGTTATTTTTAAGGCGCGCCGTTGCACCTTCGCAGTCGCTTACCGCACTTTTCAATGAAGTCCGCAGCAATTTGGGAGTGCCGCGCGGAAAATTAGTAGTTCTTCCTGGACTGAAATCACCGGCAACCGCAGGCTGGTGGAATCCGCAAATTCTTTTGCCTGAAGTTTGCGAGGAACTGGGCCCGACCAACCAGTTGGCTGACGTGCTCTGCCATGAACTGGTCCATGTTGAGCGGCGGGATTATTTTTGGGCTGCTCTCAGCGATTTGATCTGCTGTTTTTTATTTTTCCATCCAGCGGCCTGGGGCGCCAGAAAATCATTACGCATGCAGGGCGAACTGGCCTGCGATCTGGCAGTGCTGGAAGCGCGGCCGGGTGATCGCGCTGACTATGCCGACAGCTTAACGTATTTTGTCCGGCTGCGGATGTTGCAGGAAGGCTTTTCGCTGGGCGTTGATTTTGCCGCTTCCGCGGCGCTGGGTCTGCGTATTCGCACCATTCTTGCCGCTCCAACGCCTGTACCGTGGTGGAGGCGAGTCTCGCATGCAACCGCTGGCTTGGCACTTCTCGCGGGGCTTGGCATTGTTGCTCCAGCTCTCACCGTTCTTCTGGGATTTTCCGAGCCAGTCCGTGAACAAGCTTCAGTGGCGCCGGCGCTTAAAACATCGGCACAACGATCTTCGAATGTTCATCATTCCATCCGCGGTAGTGCGACTCAGCCTCAAAGTAATGATTCACTGACCACTCTGCGCATGCAACGCTACGTGCCTGAAACAACCGCCTACAGCATGCGCAGCGGCAGTTCGAGCGAACTGCCGAGTTCTGAACGAGCAGAGACGGATTCACCTGCATGGACAGAAGCACCGCCGGCTGTTCGACATCCTTCGGTCTCCAGTGTTGTGCGCTCTACGCTAGGCGAAATTGCTGCGGGCACAATTCACGGCAGGCGCGACCATGACAGGGATGATCACTAGATGATCACCCCTGTCGCCCTGGTCTTTGTCGTGCCAAATTTGAATTCTTAGTACCTTAAGAGTATATTCAAAACAATTCTTAATGTCTTAAGACATCTGATCGTTTTACGATGGATTATTGTGAATTTTTGGCGGTGAGAAGTGGCACAAAGCACGCTGGCAGTCGATATGAGTAAGGCATCGGACCACGCGAATTATTCCGATCATGTCAATCCGCAATGGGTCAGGCTGCTCAGCCTTTTGGAAATGAACGTGCCCTATACGCGTTGCGTGGGCGCAGAACTGTTTACTGCTGAAGGCGCCCGAATCCTTGATTTTCTCTCCGGCTATTGCGTGCACAACCTGGGCCATAACCATCCTGGCGTGATTGCCGCGCTGCACGATGAATTGGACCGCAGCGGCCCGGCGATGCTGCAAAGCCATGTCCCGGAATTGGCCGGTGAACTGGCGGCGGAGCTCTCCCGTCTGGCTGGCGGCCGGCTGGAAAAGGTTTATTTTTGCAGTTCCGGAAGCGAAGGCATTGAGACGGTCATTAAGTTTGCGCGCCTGCATACTCGGCGAAGCGGGCTGCTTTATTGCGGCGGAGCTTTTCACGGGCTTACCTGCGGAGCGCTCTCACTGATGGCAGATTCATCCTGGGCACAGGGTTTTGCGCCGCTGCTGCCGGAGACCGAATCTGTGCCGTTCGCCAATTTGAGCGAGCTGCAAAGCAAGCTGTCCAGCAGAGAATTTGCGGCATTTATTGTGGAGCCCATCCAGTCTGAAGCCGGGGTGCAAGTGCCGCCTCAAGAATATCTTCGCGCAGCAGAAATGCTGTGCAAGAAATACGGCACCCTTTTCGTCCTGGATGAAGTACAGACCGGGCTCTATCGCACTGGGCCATTTCTTGCGGCCCACCATTGGGACCTTGATCCGGACATGGTGGTGCTGGCTAAAGCACTGAGCGGAGGCCTGATTCCCAGCGGCGCGGTGCTGATGTCCAATGATATTTACGAGTCTGTCTATAGCTCGCTGGGGCGATCCATCATCCACACTTCCACCTATAGCGAAAACGGCCTCGCTATGCGCGCAGGTCTGGCCACTCTAAAGGCGCTGCAAGAGGAACAGCTGGGTAAACGATCTGAAGCCATGGGCAAGCTTCTGCGGCAAGGCCTTACTGAAGCACTCTCAGGATATGAGATGGTGGCTGAAGTGCGGGGCGTGGGACTGCTCAATGGCATTGAATTTCGGCGGCCAGACCGCCTGAAGCTACGGCTTCCTTTTGAGTCGTTTCGCAAGATCCACGAAGGCATGTTCGGACAAATCATTGTGAGCAAGCTCTTCCGGGAGCAGAACGTCCTCACCCAGATGTGCGGCAATAACTTTATGGTGTTGAAAGCCGCGCCTCCACTCATGGTCAACGAGCAACAGATCGCGGAGTTTGTTCGCGCTGTGAAACAGGTGGTGGAAGAGGTCCACTCTTCCGCAACGTTCTGGCTGGATGCGCTGCATCTTGCACGGCGTGCCGTGAATATTTGAGCGGGCGTCATTTTTTTGATCGTTGATAGCTGAGTGAAAGAGGCTAATTTCATCCTTCAGGTGCTTATGCGGATTATTGGTGCGGGCAGCGCATTTCCGGGAAATGTATACGAGCAGCAGGCAATCACTTCAGCTCTGCAAGAGGCATGGCAATCGCAACTGGATAACCCGGAGGTATTGCACCGGCTCCATTCTCGCTGTGGGGTGGAGCGGCGGCACCTGACTTTGCCCCTTGAGGCTTATGATCGTGTGACCTCATGGGGCCAGGCCAATGACTTGTGGATTGAATCTGCACAGAGCCTGGGCCGGGACGCCATTTGCCGGGCCATCACTCCGCTGGGCATAGCGCCTCGCGATATCGATGCACTATTTTTTGTTTCAGTCACAGGCGTAGCCAGTCCATCGATTGACGCGCGACTGGTGAACCGCATGGGACTCTCGCCCAACATCAAGCGTGTGCCTATGTTCGGCCTGGGTTGTGTTGCCGGCGCTGCCGGCCTTGCCCGAGCCGCGGATTACGTCCGCGCCTTCCCTGACCAGATTGCCGTAGTGCTTTCCGTGGAACTCTGCTCCCTGACATGGCAGCGCGATGACACCAGCGTTGCAAACATGATTTCCACTGGCCTTTTTGGCGACGGCGCTGCTGCCGTGGTGGTTGCCGGACGCGACACGGATTTCGCAGGACCAGAAATCATTGCGACCAAGTCAGTGTTCTATCCCGGTTCCGAAGATGTGATGGGCTGGGACATCTCTGAAACTGGCTTTCACATTGTCTTGTCGCCGGACGTGCCGAAGGTCATACGCGAAAATCTTGGCAGTGATGTTGATTGTTTCCTGGCGGAGTCATGGCTGCGCCGCAGCGATATTGCGAGTTGGATCATTCACACAGGAGGACCAAAAGTTCTGGAAGCGGTGGAAGACAGCCTCGACCTCCCTGCTGACGCTCTTCAGGCTTCATGGGAATGTCTGCGCCAGGTGGGCAATCTCTCTTCCGCTTCAGTGCTGCTGGTATTGCAGGATGCGTTGGCACACCGCCGCGGCAAGCCGGGAACTTACAGCGTTTTGGCGGCGATGGGACCGGGATTCTGCTCTGAACTTCTCTTATTGCGCTGGTGAATTCGATGGAACGGACTTTCGATACTGATGTGTTCATTGTTGGCGGAGGCCCCGCCGGATTGGCGGCCGCGATTGCCGCGCGCCAGGAAGGCCTGCGGGTGATGGTGTCAGACAGTGCTTCACCGCCAATCGATAAAGCGTGTGGTGAAGGCCTGATGCCTGATAGCCTGGAAGTTCTCCATCGCCTGGGCGTGTCACTGCAAAGATGTGAAACCGGCTCTTTCCAGGGAATTATGTTTGTGGGGCCGGAAGATTGGGTTGCGGCTAAATTCCCCAACGGCCAGGGACTCGGCATCCGCCGCGTGCTTCTGCATCAGGCCTTCGTGGAACACGCCCAAGATTGCGGCGTGGAGATGCTCTGGAAATCTCGTGTGTCAGAGTTTCGGGACAATACCGTTACCGTCAATGGAAAAGCGATCCAATCAAGATGGATAATCGGCGCCGATGGCCAGATGTCTCAGGTGCGTGAATGGGCCCGCCTTTCCGCCGGCAGCAAGCCTGCACAGCGCGTCGGCCTGCGCCAGCATTTCCAGGTGCAGCGTTGGACTGATTATGTTGAGATTTACTGGGGCAGCCAGGGCCAGGCGTATGTTACGCCGGTGGGAAATAATGAAGTCTGCGTGGCGCTCATCTCTCGTAATAAATTTAATTCTTTTAGTGATGGTTTGGCAGGGTTCCCTGAGCTGGCTCTGCGGCTCAAAGATGCGAAGCCTATCTCCAAGCCGCGCGGAGCGTTGAGTATTTCACGAAAGTTGAAACAGGTTTGCCGCGGCAATGTTGCTTTGATTGGCGAGGCATCCGGCTCAGTGGACGCCATCACCGGAGAGGGACTGGCACTTGCTTTTCGCCAGGCGCTTGCACTCGGCCCGGCATTGGCGGCCGAGGACCTCTCCATGTATGCCGCAGCCCACAGTAAAATTAGCAGTCTGCCTGAGTTCATGTCTCGCAGCATGTTGCTGATGGACAAGAATCCATGGCTGCGCTGCCGCAGTCTGCGGGCATTTTCGAGACAACCGGCTATTTTTGCAAAGATGCTTGCCGTGCACGTTGGCGAACTGAGACTGAAGGATTTTGGCACCCGCTCGCTGTTGAATTTAGGCTGGCAGTTGCTTGTAGTTTCCCGAACAGGAAATCCAGAAGCACTTTGAAGACGAGGGTATATAAATTGTTTTTGACCGTTCGCGCTTTTCGGAGCATGTGCCTGCTGATGCTGATGGGCGTGCTCACTGCGGCATCGGCCCAGGCGCAGCAAAAAACGTTTGAGATTGACCCGGCAAAGACCAGCATCAATTTCACCGTGGACTCCACCCTGCACACTGTCCATGGCGAATTCCGGCTTAAGAGCGGAAACATTCAATTTAACAGTGCTACTGGCCAGGCTGGCGGCGCACTAGTGGTTGATTCCGCCAGCGGACAAAGCGGCAGCAACGGTCGCGACAAGAGAATGCACAAGGACATTCTGGAGAGCCCAAAGTATTCCGATATTGTCTTTACGCCGCAGCACATCCAAGGCATGGTTGCGACTGATGGAAAGTCCCAGGTGCAGGTTGACGGAATTCTGGCAATGCACGGGCAGTCTCACCCCATCACGATGGCTCTTGATGTGCAACTCCAGGGCGGCGCAGGCACAGCCGAAGGCAGCTTCACCGTTAAATATCAGCAATGGGGGATGAAGAATCCGAGCACGTTCATTCTGCGCGTCAGCGACAAAGTTGAGATCCACGTGCACGCGACGGGACGGCTTACGACCGGCTCATCAAACCAGCAGATGTAGCAGTCAAGCAGCAACAAATGTGTCCTGAAGCAACTGCACTCTATAATAGGAGTGTGAGTTCAGATTTTACTCTTCGTAAAATGGCGGAAGCAGATTTTCCCACCCGCTGGGGCCATTTCCGCATCATGGGATTTGAAGGCCACTTCGGCAAAACCTCGTCCAACAGCGACCACCGCAAGGAAGAAGCCGTTGCTCTGGTAATGGGCGACATCCATTCCGCACCGCCGCTGGTGCGTATCCACTCACAATGCCTGACCGGTGATGTTTTTGGTTCCCTGCGGTGCGATTGCCGCCAGCAGCTTGAGTTGGCGCTGTCTATGATTGCGCAGGCCGGGGCGGGCGTATTGCTTTATGAACAACAAGAAGGCCGCGGCATTGGTCTGATGCCAAAGCTACAGGCGTACGAGTTACAGGACCAGGGACGCGATACGGTTGAGGCAAATGAAGACTTGGGCTTTAAGGCGGACCATCGTGAGTTCCAGCTTCCGGCTGAAGTCTTAAAAGCGCTTGGGCTTAAGCAGGTCAAATTGCTTTCCAACAATCCCCAGAAAGTTGCCGCGCTGGAATCTGCCGGAATCAAGGTGGTGGAGCGCGTGCCCTGTGAAGTTGAAGCGCATGCTGCTTCGGAACGATATTTGAATACAAAAAGAGAAAAGCTGGGGCATCTGTTTACGGAAAAATAGCGATCAGCACTCAGCTAATCGACTTTAAGGAATCAGCGACCGCTGTTTACGTCTTGCTTACGATAGGGTTCCATGCGCTCGGGATTGAAAACTACCGTACCATTCTTATCAACTCTTTCCGCTTCGCCGATGGCAGATCCATCAATGCCGATTTCACCAGCGCACGGTACACCTCGCTGGCGCCATGCACTCGCTTCAGTTCTTTCAAATGACCAAGCACAGTGTTGACGTCGCCGCGCTTGATCGGACCACTGAACGCCGCGGCTGCTCCGCGTTCAAGATAGTTCTTGAGCGTTTGCCGCAGTATGGGAGCCATTATGCGTCTGGTTTGGCTGGCGTTTAGACCAGCGCCGCGCCCAACGCGCTCTGCCGTAACCAGAGCCGCCACAATCAGCGGCGAAGAGAATGACCCCAGCGCATGATACAAGGGCTTGGCTGCTTTCCTGATCAAAAAAGCTTCAGCGCCAAGGTCCCGCACGATTCTGCGCGCCACGGCCACAGCGCGGCTATCGCCTTCAATTGCAAATGGAACCCCTTCCATGCTCGGTGTCGCTCCCGCGACAAAGGTCATCATCGGGTGCAATGACGCTGCTTGCGCTCCCGAGCGCCTGAGCGGCGCGAGTACATCGCTGGTCAATGCTCCGCTGGAATGGAATACGATCTTGTCTTTCCATCCCTGCCTGCCCTGCTTGCGGGCGAGCGCATGGGCTGTGGCAGCCAAAGCGTCATCCGTGTGGCAGATCCATACAATGTCTGAAACTGGCGAGGCTTGGTCCAGCGAAATTGCTCTGGCCCCAAGATTCTTAGCCAGCATGGCTGCCCGCCGTCGTGATGATGCGGTCTCTCGCGCAGCTACAACGTCAATCGTGTATCCGGCAGCCTTCAGCGCCGGACCAATCGCCTGCGCCAGATTGCCTGCGCCGATTAAGGTGATGGTCGCTTTGTCCGCGCGTTTGCCTGACATTTCTCCGAGAGCATATCAGAAGCCAACGGAGAGAACATTGAACCGCACTTGGCTATGGTCAAGTTGGTTTTTCGCCGTTCAAAACTTTATATTGAGAGTGATGCCTACATCCCGCAAGAAGCCCAGCGCCGCTGTCCGTGTGATTTCTTCCAAAACATCATTCCGTGGTCCCGTTTTCAGTGTAATGACAGACGAAGTTGAAGAGCCCGGCAACGTTCGCGCCCGCCGTGATGTCATCCGCCATTCCGGCTCAATCGTCATCTTGCCGCTTGATGATTCCGGCCACATCCCTCGCGTCCTCCTGGAGCGCCAATACCGCTACGCTGCGGGAATGCGCATGTGGGAACTGCCGGCAGGCCGAATCGATCCCGGCGAGAACCCTCTTGCCGCCGCAAAACGCGAACTGATTGAAGAGACCGGCTACCGTGCTTCCAAGTGGCAAAAGGCCCTCTTCTTTTTTGTGAGTCCCGGCTTTCTTGATGAAAGCATGACGGTTTATCTGGCGCACGGACTCAAACAAGGCGTTGCCGAGCCAGAAGAAGATGAACGCATCACCGTGCGCTTTTTCCCGCTGCCACAGGCAGTCCAGATGGCGACAACCGGGAAAATCGTCGATGCCAAGACCATTGCTTCTCTGCTTTGGCTGGAAAAAAGATTGCGGCGAAATTAAAGAAACACCTTCATTTCGCGATTTCACTTTACAAGGAGTCGCGTATTTCTCATGCAGGTGCAATATGTCTTGTAACCGCGATTTTCCTGCTTAAGAGCACATTCTTCAAGTTGACATCATGTACTGATGGGCGCAAAATAAGCCCAAAGCCAAAGTACGGGTATAAGGCGTTTCATGCTTGGAGAAGGTATATATCTCCTGTGTCTTACGTCCTTCCCAAAAAAGTGGCAAACCCAAGTAAAGAAAAAACTGGTTCTTGAGATCACAGTACGACCGTGTTCTCAGGGACCGCCCCGGAGTAAGGAACGTGTCTCGAATTAAAGGTAAAGTGAAATGGTTCAATAACGCAAAGGGCTTCGGCTTTATCGGCCGGGATGACGGCCCTGATGTGTTCGTCCACTATAGTGCCATCCAATCGGAGGGTTACAAGAGCCTCCAGGAGGGCGATGATGTTGAATTCGAAATTGTTCAGGGACAGAAAGGCCCTCAAGCTGAAAGCGTTACCAAAGCAGCAGCAACGCAAACAGCCTGATCCAGTGTCCCAGGTTCTGAACTGATTCGAGGGGGCCCGGTCGACCCCACTACCGGGTCTTTCTTTTGTTCCTTTCTGCCTCGCTCCCGCGCGGCTAAGATTTTTGTGTCGGACCTCCTGACCATACTGTTCTTCCGCATTTTTCAAATACCGCCTTTGCTCGATGAAAGCGTTCCAAGGTCGCTCATTTTTCGCCCAATCGCCCACCCAGTGAAATACCTTGATTCTTTCGTGTTACGTGCGTGTCATCTAAGCCCAACCATTTTGTATTACAAGCGTTTTTCTCTGGAGACAGAGTAGATGCGTCCCTACACTCATTTTCGCTGCTCACAAAAATTCAAAAGAGATTACAAACTTTGCCAAAAAATACTGCGTGCCTGTGTGTTGTTATGCTGCTGCTGGCTGGGAGTTCATTTGCCGGTGTAACCGTCCAATCTCCATCGAATACCAGCGTTACTTCCCCTGTCCATTTTGTAGCGACGGCGAGTTCCACCCATCCCATTACGGCAATACGCATTTACGTTGACGGTTCCAGCGTTTATCTGACCAACAGCACCAGCCTCAACACTTCTGTCGCCATTGCTCCGGGACAGCACAATACCGTTGTTCAGGCTTGGGACTCAAGCGGAGCCATATTTAAAAGCGCCATGCTTCTCACGGTAGGTAGTTCTGCTTCACCCACGCCCACTCCCGTATCTTCGCCGATTCCCTCTGGAGCCATCGTAAAGCCTGACATTGACCAGATGCCCGGATGGGAGAACTGCACTGTCTGCGCCGGCGCCAATGCTGCGGGTCCCAGCGCTGTTTATTCCATGAGCCAGAACGTAGCGTCTCCGGCGCTTGACGGTAAAGCCGCCAAATTCAATCTTGCCGGCAGCACTCCATATTCTGACGCGCTCTGGTGGAAACAGTTGGGCGGCAATAACGCAATCAAGAATTTCACCTATGACCTGAATTTCTATATCACCAATTCTCAGGCGCCAGAGGCGCTTGAATTTGACGTGAACCAATCCAACAACGCGTACAAATTCATTTTCGGCACACAGTGCAACATCAAAAGCGGCGCCCAGTGGGACGTATGGGGCAACGCTGCGGGTAACTGGATCCATACCGGAATTCCCTGTTCAGCGCCCACGCCCTTTACCTGGCACCACCTCACATGGCAGTTGCAGCGGACTGCAACCCAGGTGATTTATGTCTCGTTGACCTATGACGGCGTAACGCACTATGTAAATCGGACTTACCCGGCCCGTGCTCATAATGTCTCTGAGATCAATGTTGCGTTCCAGATGGATGGAGACAGCCACCAGACCGCCTTCTCCGCGTGGCTCGATAAAGTTTCGCTCACTTACTGGTAGTCCTGTCGGCAGTTAGCCTGTGCCCGGGACTCTCCTTGTTCCGGGCTTTTTTCTGCTCAATCCCAAGCGCTATGGATTCGACGCAAGACTCACCCTGACCCAATATTCCGGTTTCGGCGGAGGCGTGAATGCTGCTTTCTCGAGTTTAGGCCGCAGGCATGTATCGCTGGCATTTTCCGGGACCACCATCATCTGCTGCACTGCTCCGCTTTTGCTCATCTGCAGGATCAGCAATGTTGGGGACGGGCCGTTTGCTCCTGCGCCGCAATCTTTCACTGCGCGCGCATAGCGGCTTGAAAATTCCCTGGCGATCACATTGTCATACCGCTGGCCTTCTGGCGTGGCCACATTGGCATTCACGGCCTTGTAAGCATCAATGATCTTCCTGAACGGGACCGCCGATGCGCTGGCCCAACCCTTGATCTTTTCAAAATACTCTTTGCTGCCCCACGTGTCCGGGTCCCAATGATCGCCGATCTGCGCGATCGTCTCATCGGTGACCATGTAATCTCCAAACCTCGCCGCCATCTGTGCCAGTTGGTTCTGTCGCAAAGTGCTTCCGCCATATTGCGCCACCAATGCCTGATATCCCAGCAGCGCGCGCGACCATGACAGATGCTGCGTAATGTTTCCCACTTCGCGGTTGCTCATGATCGTCTGGACTATCTGCCAGTAGAGAATATCGCCCGGCTTGCCGCCAATCTTATTGGCTGCTTCCTCCGCAAATTTCTCTACGTCGCCATCTTTGCCGCTCCACTTCGGCATCAATCCCAGCGCTACTTCCTGGTAGCTGTAGTAAAACTCCGGCTCAAACGCGCTTGCTTTCTCCAGGAACGATGTCAGATCTTCAGGTTCCATGCCCTTCGCGCGTTCCAGTTGCAGCATCACGTAATACCATTCCGGACATCTGGCGTCAGCCCCCAACAGTTCGTTTTCGGCCAGTTGCACGCGTTCCGTAAAAAGCCTTTTTCCTTCCGGAGTCACCGAGGCGGCATCACCTTCGCCGCGCGCCTGCCATGCATACTTCAGATAGCCATATCCCAGGGCAACCTGCGCCGTTACGGAGTCAGGCTGCTGTGCTTTCCATCGTTTCAAGCGGTCTAGCGTATCTGCCCATTCGGCTTCGGTCGCAGGAGGCTTCTCTCTGGGCGTCTCCACTGCCGCATAAAACGCATGTAGCTTCCAGCCTCCCCCGGTAAAGCGCGCCTTGCCTGACCGCTCCGCCGCTGCCACGTCATCCAGCACCTTGAAATTCTCCTGCTCCAGTTGCGTCCGCACGCGGGTGGCATAAGCCGTTTCATCGCGTTCCGATAGCAAATTCCTGGTAGCCGTCAGGTCGGCATTAGCCAATGTCTGGCGGGGTTTTGCCGTGGCTTTGTCCGCAGGTGTCCCATCTTCCACCTTCGCCTCCCGGATCCGCCGCGCAATGTCGCCTAATGACTCCTGCGCTGCCAGGTATCCGCTGGCAAACACCACCATAAACACGCTTAAAACCAATAGAACGCAATAGAGTTTTCGTCTCGCCATACCAGCAAGCTTAGGCCACCCTGCGCCGCAGCGACAGTTACAGGAGTGCTAAGTCATTGACCATAAAGGCCACCGCCGGATGATCGTCAACGCCGCCGACCGACCGCAGTCTGATCGATGCGTTCTGCTCCGCCTGGTCTCTTGATCGATACCCAGCCCCGGTTTTCTCCGTGTCTCCGTGGTGGGGGTTTTAATTTTTGGCTTTTATACCTACTGCTTGGTCGCTTCCACCCGCACCAGCAACGTCTCCGGTGCGCCGTTGCTGCTGATGTACTCTTCGCTGATCAGTTTTCCCGATGGTCCCAGCCATGTAGCGTTATGGAGCTTAAGGACCACCCCGTTGGTGGGAAATTCACCTCGGAACACCAGCTTTTGGCCTTCAAATGTGCCGGTCTCAATGACCGCGCCGGGGAATGAATTGCCAAAGATATAGCTCTTGTATTTCCGCTCTCGCGGGTTCCATGTCATCACCAGGAGGCCTTCAAAGTCGCCCGCTGTCCCGCGTGAATGGAACTCATTGATTAGAGAATTGCCGCCTGGCCCCAGCTTGCTGGTATATATTCCCGTGTTTGTAGCGCCGTGCGGATACATGGCTGACTTTGGATACGTTTCTGTATAGCTCCAGTCGCCTATATAGAAGCCCAGCCGCTTCATTTCTGCTTCGCCAGGTTTAGCAGCCGGTGAGGATTGTTCAGTCGCTTGTTTCTTCTCAGCCCGTTGGTTCCAGCCTCGGCTATGTCCTACGCCAGCAACCATTATTAGCCCGATAACCGCCATCATTTTCAAACCAGCAACTCTCATGTACCTGCTCCTCACATCGCGCCCCGACGATTATGCGCGCAAACAAATCTTATCCCAGCTTCCGCGACTTCTCCCACGCCTTGGCATACTTCAACTCACATGTGCGGCGCGATTCATCAGCTCCAGCACGCCTTCGCGTCCGTCCAGAAATCCGCCGCGAAAAAGTATGTCCAGACCAATCGGACCAACGGGCGAAAACAATATTCACCCCGCTGAACCCGGCCTTGCATTCCCGCGCCACCATGCCAGTACCCAGCGACAAATACCGTGCTCGATAAAACTTTCAAGCGCCGGATAAGCGTGCACGCAACCGCACGATAATTTTGGTTCCTCAAAATAAACGGCTGCATCTGCGAACAGCCTGCTAGCTCAAGGCATCTCATCCTTGGCATGGCAGAAAGCACCAGGAGAAGCGCTGAGCAGATATTGGAAGCTGTTCTTGAGAACGGAAGGGATGAACTCTCCCGTTCCACCATCGGTCTGCTATTTTCAGGTTTTGCCGGAGGCTTGAGCATGGGCCTAACCGGACTGGCGGTTGCACTGGCGCTAAGCTATCTGGGCAACGGCCCCGTACAGGAATTCTTTTCTTTCTTTTTCTATCCCATCGGATTTATCGTCGTGGTCATCGGAAGGGCCCAGCTTTTTACTGAAAACACCCTGTTTCCGGTTGTGCTGGTTCTAGATGAACGCAAGCACGTGCGGAACACTTTGCGGCTCTGGGCAGCCGTCTTTGTTTCTAACGTATGCGGCGCCGTTTTTTTTGGCTGGCTTGTTATGAAGACAGGCGCGCTGGCGCCGAACATGGCCGATGCCCTTGCCGGTCTGGGCTTGCAGGCGGCTACCGGACACTTTACGCTTATTTTCGCCAAAGGAGTCATTGGCGGCTGGCTGATTGCGCTTGTAGCATGGATGGTCACGGCCAGTCATTGGACAATCGGCCAAATAGCCGTTACATGGCTGCTGACATTTATTGTGGGAGCAGGTCATTTTTCCCATTGCATCGCCAGCAGCTCTGAAATAATTGCCGCAATCATGTCCGGTCACTTGCACTTCGTCAATTATTTTCAATGGCTGCTTCCGGCAACGTTAGGAAACATTGTTGGCGGAGTGGCCATTGTCAGCCTGCTGAATTTTGGGCAGGTCAGAGGCGGCAAATCAGAAAAACTATAAGCAGTTTCGAATTGTCTCGCGACACGGTCTGCCCCTGCTCTTCCCCTGCCTTCACTGTATAATCGAACGTTCGACACTCTCGTTTTTGAGGCTTTGTGCAATGGCTATATCAGGAATTGCGGCCATACCCGCATTGAAAGAAGTTTATACGCAGCTCAAGTCGCGCATGGACAAAGCGGTGGAAGATTTCCGCACAAACCTGGCCGCGGCGCGCACCGGCCGCGCGACCGTGAACATGCTGGATCCTGTTCGCGTGCCATATTACGGATCAGAAATGCCGCTCAATCAGGTGGCAACCGTACATTCGCCAGAACCGCAGTTGCTCACGGTGCAGCCTTACGATCCCGGAATTATCGCCGACATCGAAAAGGCCATTCGCTCCGCAGGCCTGGGATTGAACCCGCAGAATGACGGCAAGCTGATCCGCATTCCAGTGCCGCCGCTCACGGAAGAGCGCCGCAAAGAGATGGTGAAGCACCTGCACAAAATTCTGGAAGACCATCGCACCGCGATCCGCAACGTGCGCCGCGATGGCAATGAAGCCATCAAAAAGACGATGAAAGACAAAAAAATCAGCGAGGACGAAGAGAAGAAAGCGCTCGATGAAGTCCAGAAGCTGACCGATGCCGAGATCAAGAAGATGGAAGAAATGTCGGCAGCCAAGGAAAAGGAATTAATGACCGTCTAATCGAAGACCGTCTAATCGAAGACCGTCTAATTGAGACCGTCTAGAAGATTTATTTCGGAAAATCAAAAGCCTGCCCGGAAGTCCAGGCTTTTGATTTTTGGCGGCTATTCATCCACGGCCAAGAAAAAGAGCTGAAAGTTCAAGGCAGCTCTCATAATAATCCTGGGACTGAACAGCGGCGCTTTCTGGCCCGGTTAAATCCAGGACCGGGATGACCTTGGCGGCTTGTTGCCTCTTTCCCTTATGTGAGGCCGCATCATTCACTTTGTTTTTCTGTTCTTCAACTAGGGTATTCACAAACAATCTCCTTCTTTTGTGCTGCTATGCAGCATTTATCGGCCACGCAACGGCGAACATTATTGGATCGTATTGATCTTGGACAAAATTTTGACCACAAGCGCCTGGGGTAACTTAGAGTAGCCTTCCTGAATAGCGATGCCTTGTCCATCAGAGTAGGCCCAATTCAGGAGGTCAATCATTGCGGCCGTCCGGCGCGGGCCGCTTGGGCTTGGACGTATATACAACCAGGTAAAACTCGAGATCGGAAATGATTCCGCTCCGGGAGCGTTGGTCAAAGATGCGGCAAGCTTGTCCCACCCTGGGGCCTCAATGGCTGTGCATGCTGCTGTAATAGTTTCCGCAGTGGCCTTCACGAACTTGCCTGCCGGGTTCAGGACGCTTGCATGCGTAATCTGATTATCGTCAGCATATTGAAGTTCAACATACCCGAGCGCACCGGGCGTGGCCTTTACTTTGTCGGCCATGTCTGAGCTTCGCTCTGCCGGCTCTCCCACAGGCCACTTGGGCGAGGTGCTCCGGCCGATCTGGTCGCGGAACCTCGCGCTGGTTTTCGAAAGAAACTCCGTGAAAACATAGTTGGTGCCCTTTCCTCCCGGACGGTAGATCACCCTGATCGGCAGGTTGGGAAGGCTGATGCCCGGATTGAGTTTTGCAATCACTGGATCATTCCAGTTCTTGATGTGGCCAAGATAGATTCCGGCCAGCACTTCGCCGGAGAGCCGTAATTGCTGGATTCCGGCCAGATTGTAAATGGGAACAATGCCGATGATTACTGTCGGCAGCTCCGTCAGATTGCCCTGGCGGCGCTCCTCCGCCGATAGCGGCGCTTCTCCGGCCCCAAAGTCGCTGACGCCGCGAGTAATTTGAGAAATGCCTTCTACGTTCCCCATAGCAATGTATTGCAGTTGGATCGTCTTATTGTTTTCGTTGTATAACTCCGCCCACTTACGATAGAGAGGAAGCGGGACGCTTGATCCTGCTCCCACCAGGACAACGCCTTGCGGCTCCGCGGCAAAAGCCGCCATGCTCAGGCTTGCTACAAGAGCAATTGAAAGCCGTTTCATCCATGTTAAACAGTGGCCGTTCCGGAGCGATCTGCTGGCTTTCCATGGGCGCGCAGATTCGCGCGCGAAAGATTCTGCTGCTTCTCGCATAACAACACCTTCACCTTCGTATATGTCACTGTGCCACTTGCCTTACCTGGGCGTGGCATAGCTGGGTGGAGAAATTACGTCCCTTATCTTCTCCAAAATTGTTCTAACTTTAATTCAATGAGTACAAATGTTGCTGGTTACTCTGGTAACAAGGGGTTACGTCTGTGGTGCCATGGAGCGTGGGGTCGGCGAGTTGCAGATTTTTCTGCACTGTTAGCTCGCTGCCATTTACATACAAGTAAACTAATGCCAGAATGTCCCGGCAACCTGCTCCAAATTACTAATGTTTATGCCCTCTGCTTCACAAAAAGCCGTAGAACGTTCTTCATTGGACATCGCAGAATCAGCAACGGGAAGTAATATTTCACAACCAGATGACAAAGGCTGGCGGCGCAGCTTTTGGGCGTTGAACATCACGCAGTTCCAGGGCGCATTCAGCACCAATGCGTTTCAGAACCTGCTGTCTTACATGGTGCTGGGCATGGGCCTCTCGCAAAAGCAGGAAGACAAAATGGTGCCGCTGGTGCTGCTGTTTTTTTCGGTGCCTCTGGTAATGTTCAGCATGATGGGCGGTTTTCTTGCGGATCGATTTAGCAAACGGCGCGTCATTATCTGGACCAAGTTGATAGAAATTGCGGCGATGGCGGCTGGAATTGTCGCACTGAGCACGGGCTACTTTCCTTTGCAACTGGCAGTGCTATTCGTGGTAGCTACGCAGGCCGCGCTGTTTGGGCCTTCTAAATACGGTCTGATGCCTGAGCTCTTGCCGGAAAAGTGGCTCTCGTGGGGCAATGGGATTCTGGAACTGCTCACCTTCCTGGCGATCATCAGCGGAACAGTAGCGGCTGGGCTGATGTCAGAAAAGTTTCATGGGCATGAGGCGTATGCCTTTGCGATCCTGCTTGTGCTGGGGTGTCTGGGATTGATTTCCAGCTTTGGCATTGCCAAAGTGGCCGCCGCGGCGCCAAAGAAAAAATTTCGCGTCAACTTGGTGGCAGACCTGCTTGCGCAAGTCCGGCTGATGCGCAAGGACCGTCCGCTTTTTCTGGCGGTGATGGGAAACACTTACTTCTGGTTTATCGGCTTGCTCTTTCTGCAAACGGTTTTTGTTTACGGGAAGCATGTCTTTGGGGCGCAGCCTAGGCAGATTGCGCTGTTGCAAGCCGCATTAGCTGGCGGCATTGGCATTGGCTGCGCAGTAGCGGGCTATCTTTCCGGCAACAAGATTGAATATGGGCTCATTCCGCTGGGCTCTTTTGGACTCACGATCATGGCAACATTGCTCGGCCTGACGCCCCACACCTTTGGGGGCGCTGCCGCGATTCTTGCCATGCTTGGTTTTTTTGGCGGCTTTTTTGCGGTGCCGGTGAATGCGCTTATCCAGCACCGGCCTGCTCCGGACACCAAGGGCGGCATCATCGCCGCATCAAACCTGCTTTCATTCCTTGGCTTTGCCGGGGCTTCTGGGATGTATTTTCTGCTGACCAGCGTAGTACACCTGAATCCGCGGGGCGTATTTCTCGCCGGAGCGGTAATCACGCTAGGCGGCACCGTTTACCTCCTCTATCTATTGCCGGACTGGTTCCTGCGACTGTTGCTTTTCTTCCTGACACACACGCTTTACCGCATCAAGGTGATTGGACGCGACAACATTCCGGAAAAAGGCGGAGCGCTGTTTGTCTCCAACCACATGTCATTTGTAGACGTGCTGCTGCTGATGGCCTCTACGGACCGTCCCATTCGGTTCTTAATGTTCCAGGGAATCTACGACAACCCAATTGTGAAGCCGTTTGCGTGGATGATGAAGGCAATTCCCATTTCATCTGAGCTGCGTCCGCGTGACATGATCAAATCACTGCGCATAGCCAGCGACGCAATCCGCAACGGAGAGATTGTCTGCATCTTTGCCGAAGGGCAGATCACGCGTACCGGGCAGCTGCTCCCGTTTCGCCGCGGCATGGAACGAATCATCAAAGGTATTGAAGCGCCGATTGTGCCGGTGAACCTGCATGGCGTCTGGGGAAGCGTGTTCAGCTTTGAGCGCAATCGTTTCCTGTGGAAAGTGCCGCGGCGTATCCCTTATCCCGTGACGGTCAGCTTTGGCCATGGCCTGCCATCCACCACGGCCCCGGTGGAAGTACGCCAGGCAGTACAGGAATTGCAGAGCGTGGCTTTTGCAGCCGACCGCAATCGCAAACTCACGCTTGACCGGGCGTTTGTCCGCAGCGCGCGACGCTACTTCTGGCGCTTTGCCATGGCGGATGGACGGGTTCCCCAACTGCGATTTGGCGCCGCATTGGTCAAAACCATTTTAGTGGCGCGGCGCATGAAGCCGCTATGGAAAGACCAGGAGATGGTTGGGATATTGCTGCCGCCATCGGTGGGCGGCGCGCTGGTGAACCATGCCGCAACCCTGCTGGGGTGCGTCCCAGTCAACCTGAATTACACGGCGAATAATGAAGTGATTGCTTCCTGCGCCAGGCAATGCAATTTGCAGACCACGATCACATCAAAAGCGTTTCTGGAGCGCTTCCCTAAAATTGAGATTCCCGGACGCGCGCTGCTGCTGGAGGATGTGCTGAAAAAACCGCGAATAGTCGAGAAAGTGGTGGCGCTTATTTTCGCCTGGATGCACCCGTACCGATTGTTGAAAGCCGTGCTGGGCGCAAAGAAGCGGACGGCAGATGATCTGGCAACCGTTATTTTCTCCAGCGGCAGCACAGGCGATCCCAAGGGCGTGATGCTCACGCATAGCAACATCGTGGCCAACATACGGCAGGTGACTCAGGTTTTCATGCTGGGCGGCTCGGACAAGGTATTGGGCATTTTGCCATTCTTCCACTCCTTTGGATTTACCGTTGGGCTCTGGCTTCCCGCTGTGCACGGCATTGGCGTGGTGTTCCATCCCAACCCGCTGGATGCAACCTCAATTAGCGAACTGGTCTCACGTTACAACGTGACATTTCTCATTGCGACGCCGACTTTTCTCCAAGCCTATATGCGGCGCTGCTCGCCGGAACATTTTGGGAGCCTGCAATACGTTCTGGTGGGCGCGGAGAAGTTGCCCGAGCGCACGGCGCTGGCATTTGAAGATATCTTTGGCATACGTCCGCTCGAAGGCTATGGCTGCACGGAATGTGCGCCGGTAGTCGCGGTGAATGGACGGGATTTCCGCGCTCCGGGATTCCGCCAAGTGGCAGCACGTCGCGGAACCATCGGGCAGCCGCTGCCGGGAGTGAGCGTACGCATTGTTGATACGGACACGCAGGAACTGCTGCCGTTTAATAAGCCGGGCATGCTGTTGGTAAAAGGTCCGAATGTGATGAAGGGCTATCTGGGCCAGCCGGAGAAGACGGCGGAAGTCCTGAAAGATGGCTGGTACATCACAGGCGATATTGCCACCATGGAAGAAGATGGTTTCCTGACCATCACAGACCGGCTGAGCCGCTTCAGCAAGATTGGCGGCGAGATGGTGCCACACATCAAGATTGAAGAAAAACTTAACGAACTGGCCGGCGCTGCGGAGCAGAGCTTTTCGGTTTCCGCAGTGCCAGATGAGAAGAAAGGCGAGCGCATCATCGTGCTGCACACCCTTTCCGACGAAGAACTGGCGCCAGTATTGGCGAAGCTGGCAGAGACCGATTTGCCGGCATTATGGAAGCCGAAGAAAGATCAGTTCTTCCACGTGGATCTGCTTCCGTATCTGGGCACTGGGAAACTGGACCTGCGGGCGCTGAAAGCGCAAGCGGCGGAGTTGGCATATACCAGCAAAGGAAATTTAAAAAGTTCTTGTATTTAGATATTGCAGGCAATATCATTTACGGAACGTGAAACTCCGCTACGTACTCGATACTGACGTGGTGGTTGCCGCTATGAGAAGCAGCCAGGGGGCTTCACGCCAATTGCTGCTAGAAGCATTGAGTGAGCGTTTTGAGTTGTTGCTCTCAGTGGCGCTCATTCTGGAGTACGAGGCTGTTCTTACTCGTCCGGCGCAGTTGACTGCGTGTGGTATCAGCAAAGCGGAAGCAGGGCGTGTGCTTGATGACCTTGCCTCAATAGCAAAACCGGTCAAAATCAGATTTCGCTGGCGGCCTCACCTGCATGATCCTGGTGATGATATGGTTCTGGAAACTGCCTTGAATGGTGACGCTGATGCGATCGTCACATTCAACTTACGTCATTTCAGCCTGGCTAATAAGAGTTTTGATTGCGCCGTGCTTCTTCCGCGATTGGCGCTTCAGCAGATAAGGAGTTCAACATGAGACGAAGTAACTTCGCTTTACGCTTACAGCCATCACTTCTGGAGGAAGCTCGTAAGGCAGCAGAGTCGGAAGGCGTAGCCCTGAACCAGCTCATCAATGTTGCCGTGGCAGAAAAAATCTCCGCCCTGCGTACTCGCGAATACTTTGCGGAGCGTGGGCAGCGCGCAGATCGTAAAGAGACTCTGAGAATCCTGGAGCGAGCAGGTAAGGGCGAGTTGCCTATTGCCGGAGATGAACTGCCGGAACGTCAACCCGCACTAAGAAAGCCAGCGCGGAAAGTTATTTCAGGCAACACAGAAACCGGCAAACGCCTTAAGCGGAAGATTCGACGTTCTTAAAATACACATTTTGAGTGTAGCCAACCCTATAATGCTCTTATGAAGAAGGTCGTCCATTCCGTATGCTCGCATGATTGTCCAGATGCGTGCGGAATACTGGTAACGGTGGAAGACGGCCGCGCTACTCGGGTGCAGGGTGATCCGGCGCATCCGGTAACGCAAGGGTTTCTCTGCGCCAAGGTCACCAAGTATCTTGAGCGTGTGTACTCGCCGGGGCGCGTGCTTCATCCCATGCGGCGTATCGCTCCCAAAGGCCAGGGCAAAGGAGACGCGAGCGACTTCATCCGTATTTCCTGGGATGAAGCGCTGAACGAAATTTGGACACGCTTCAAGAAAATTTCTGACGAATTTGGCCCTGAGGCCATTCTCCCTTATTCCTATGCCGGCAACATGGGAGTCCTTAGCTATTCGGGGATGGCGCACCGATTCTTCCATCGCCTGGGCGCGTCGCAACTGGATCGCACGATCTGCGCCTCTGCGGGCGCCGCGGGCATGCTGACCGTAATCGGGCGCAATGTGGGCACGGAGCCACAGCAGTTTCGGGATTCCAAATACATCATTGCTTGGGGCGCTAATATTCACGCCACCAATGTTCATCTGTGGCCGTTTATTGCAGAAGCACGGCGCAATGGCGCGAAGCTGGTGGTGATCGACCCATATAAGACAAGGACCGCCAAAAGCGCTGATTGGTATCTGCCGATCAATCCCGGAACGGACGTGGCGCTGGCCCTGGCGATGATGAATGTAATCATCGAAGAGAAACTCTATGACGCGGTTTATGTCAGCAATTACACATTAGGTTTTGAGCAACTGCGGCAGCGGGTGCAGGAGTATCCGCCGGAGCGAGTGGCTGCATGGACAGGAATCAGCGCTGAGGACATTCGCAAGCTGGCGCGGGAATATGCCACTGTGCGGCCGGCAGTGATTCGAGTAAATTACGGCGTACAGCGATCGCAGAATGGCGGTTCAGCCATGCGCGCGATTGCCATGCTGCCATGCATCACCGGATCATGGGCGGAGGCCGGCGGTGGATTGCAGCTTTCCACCAGCGGCTCGTTTTATCTGAACATGCATGCACTGGATCGTCCGGACCTGATGCAAAAAAGCCCATTGGGAAGACCATCGCGTGTTGTGAATATGTCCGAGTTAGGCAGAGCGCTTAACAATCTGAGCGATCCGCCTGTGAAGGCAGTATTTGTTTACAACTCAAATCCAGCGGTGGTAGCGCCTAACCACCATGATGTGGTCAAGGGCTTTCTGCGGAAAGACGTTTTCACCGTGGTGCACGAGCAATTTTTTACTGACACAACCAGCTATGCCGATATCGTGCTGCCGGCCACCACTTTTCTGGAACACAAGGACTTGAATAAGGCATATGGGCATACATATCTTCAAATATCCAACCAGGCAATAGACCCGCTGGGTGAATGCCGGTCAAATACAGACATGTTCCGCGAACTGGCGCAACGAATGGGGTTTGCCGATGATTGTTTTCAGCAGACCACCGATGAGGTAATTGACGCGACCCTGGCAAAATCAAAAGACCAGCATATTCCCCACGGCTGGGACAAATGGATGGAAGGGATTACGCGAGAGCGTCTGGAGAAAGAAGGCCATATTCGGTTGAACTTGGGTGATGGGCCATTCTTACCTTTCGCCAAAGGGGGCTTCGCCACAGCAAGCGGCAAGGCTGAGTTATACAGTGAAGCGCTAGCAGCCCAGGGACTGGATCCTGTGGTCTCGTTTGTCCCACCTACGGAATCCCGTCACTCAGAAGGGGCCAGGGCCTTTCCGCTGGAACTGCTTGCCCGCAAAGCCGACAATTTCCTGAACAGCACTTTCACGAATATTCCTTCCATACAGAAGATGGAGCACCCGGAACTGCTCGAGATCAGCGCTGAGGATGCCCAACCACGCAAGATTCAGGAAGGCGATTGGGTGCGGGTCTTCAACCGTCGCGGCGAGGTCCGGTTGCGGGCTCATGTGAATGGGGCAGTGCAGCCGGGAGTGGTGGCGGCACGGCTGAACGCCGCGCGATTTACCCCGGACGGCAACAGCATCAATGTTTTGACCTCAGAAACACTGACCGACATCGGCGGCGGAGCTACGTTTTACTCCTGCCTGGTGGAAGTTGAGCCGATACGCTGAAAGAACAGCAGCAGCCGGGTGATGCTGACGCGGTGCCCGCATTCACATCGAAGTCATTCGCGACACTCTGCCCTCCATGTCAACAAATATCTCAACATAATCCCCCGTTGCTCCCGTGTCGCTAACCCACCAAAAGTGCCAGCCCGGGAGCTTTTTGTCTACTGGTGTTTTTTCATCGCCCAACGTTATATAGATGGACCGATATAACCAGTAGGTCGAGATATCGATGTGTTGCTGATCAATGAAGCTTTCGGCCATCTTAAGTGCGGCCTGCATTGTGAGTTTGGGTCTAAAGATTCGCTGGTTTCCGGCAGGAGAAGCCGTTGGGGTTTCCGCGCGCTGGGCATGGTTGTTCGCTGAAATCTGCTGACCTGATTGGCAGTTGCCTTTCAGACAAAACCATGTCATCAACAACAGTATGGTTCCAAAGAATGAAGCTCTTCGCATAGCGCCCCATGTTAGGATAACCCTTTCTTCCTCATTTAATGATCAATCCTGGTAATCTGACAAAATAGAAGCAGCCGCACCCAGAAATGACAAACACCCAAATTTTGGGGGCCTAAAAAATAATATGCAAGTTTCCCAATTTGGCGCGTTCCTGTTACGGGAGTAGACCGCCCAAAACTCACCCGGCGAGAAGGCATGAAGTTCTTTCAATCAAGCGTGAGATTGGGAGTCAAGCACGTCACCGAAAATGTCAATGCAATGAACCTAAAAATGGAATCTCGTTTCCCAAGACTATATTGCATGATCAGGCACAAAGAACTGGGTTGGGTCGAAAGATTTGCAGGGTGAAGAAAATGTCCAAGTGGCACTTCAGCGGTAACTCCCGTATAATCTGGCTTTTCCCACCTTGCTCTGAGGGTAGTCATATAGCTTCGTCGTTAATTCAGGAAACCAGTCCTAAGCATGGCGCGCGGATCGGGCCCTTGGCGCTCGTCCTTTGCCTGTTGCTCCTTGGATTGGCTCCCAAAGGTATTGCTGCGCCGCAGGCGCCGCAAATCATTTCAGAGATTGATGTCATCGGCAATCGCCGCATCCCGACTGAAACAGTTCTATCTCGCGTCTATACGCGTGTAGGCGATGTATACGACGAAGCGGCCCTGCAGCGCGACCTCCGCTCGGTCTGGAACAGCGGTTATTTTGAAGATGTCCGCATGGAGCGGGAACAATCGTCCAAGGGCTGGCTCATCCATATATATGTCCGGGAAAAGCCCACGATCCGCACCATTGACTACCACGGACTGAACTCGGTTTCGCAGAGCGACGTTCTGGAGCGCTATAAAAAGGTCAAAGTCCCCCTGACGGTTGATAGCCCTTACGATCCCACCAAAGTGATTAAGGCAAAGGTGGTGCTGCAGCAATTGCTGTCAGAGCATGGCCGCCAGTTTGCCAATATCACTGTGCAGGTGCAGCAGGTCCCGCCGGCGTCTGTTTCGGTAATCTTTAACGTGAAAGAGGGACCCAAGATCAAGGTCGGCAAGATCAAATTTGTCGGCAATAAGCATGTCAAGAGCCGCGCGCTTCAGGAGGCGATGAAGAACCTCCATCCCATCGGCATACCCAAGTCGATTTTCCTGGAAAGCATTTTTGCCAAGACTTTTGACGCTTCCAAACTGGAAGAAGACGCGGAGCGCGTCCGCGAGGCATTGCAGACCTACGGCTACTTTAAGGCCGTTGTGGACGATCCCAAAGTTCAGCTTCGCGATACCACCAGCAAGTTTCACATCCCTTTTATCCAAAAAGGACAGGGCAAGGTGATGGACATCACCATTCCTGTTGAGGAAGGCGATAAGTACAAGCTCAAGGCCATTACGTTCAAAGGCAATAAAGCGATTCTGAACACCCGGCTATTGCGCAGCGTTTTCCCGATTAAAGATGGAGATACGTTTAACAAACAATTGATCGGCAAGGGTTTGGATAACCTGCGCAAGGCTTACGGTGAGCTTGGATACATTGACTTTAGCCCAGTTCCAACCACTGACATTGATGACGACAATAAGCTGATCACCCTGAACATTGAAGTGGAAGAAGGCAAGCCATATTTTGTGCGGCGCATTGAATTTCAGGGAAACACCACCACGCGCGACCGCGTAATACGGCGCGAGTTGCTGGTGCAGGAAGGCCAGGTATTTAACAGCCGGCTTTGGGACATCAGCGTTTTGCGCCTGAATCAATTGAATTACTTCGAGGCCCTCAAGCCGGAAGACGATACAGAACGCAAGCTTGACCCGCAGAACGGCACAGTCGATCTGACAGTTAAGGTCAAGGAAAAGGGCAAGAACAGCATTGGGCTCACGGGCGGCGTCAGCGGCCTGGAAGGATCGTTTATCGGTCTGAATTATGAGACCAATAACTTCCTTGGCCTGGGTGAAACGCTGCAAGTGCAGGCGAACGTGGGCAGCTTGTCCCGTGTGCTGCTTTTTGGTTTCACCGAGCCATACATGTTTGACCGCCCGCTCACGCTGGGCTTTACCGTGTATAGCCGCCGGTTCGATTTCAACCAGGCGCAACAGGCTTCCATTGCTGCTGGGCAGCAGTTAAACCTGCCTCAGTCCGTGCTCAACCAGTTATTGAATTACAACCAATCCAGCACCGGTTTTACCGCCTCAACCAGCTATCTGCTGGGGCATTCTTTCAAACGGCTTGGGCTCACCTACTCGCTGGACACCACAAATATCAGTACGTTCAGCGATGCTTCGAGAAATCTCTTTCAGACGCTGAATTTCCGCAATATCTCTGGTCCTGACGCCCTGAAGGGAATCATTACCAGCTCCATTTCGCCCTCCTTTGGTTTCAGCACCATCGATAGTCCGATACGCCCGCATCGCGGCAAGAGCCTGTTTTTCTCCA
The DNA here is from genome assembly GCA_036488825.1 of Candidatus Angelobacter sp. Taxonomy (GTDB): domain Bacteria; phylum Acidobacteriota; class Terriglobia; order Terriglobales; family Acidobacteriaceae; genus Angelobacter. The sequence continues at coordinate 26,067 of DASXGZ010000031.1, read as the reverse complement.
CTGAAATTGCGGGTCTGGGTGGCAACGTGAAGTTTTACCGGCCACTGTTGGCATTTACGGAATGGAAACCGCTGTATCACCAGAACACCCTGGGTGTGCGCTTGCAGGCGAGCTTCATTGATGGCTTTGCCGGTTCGGAAGCGCCTCCCTACCAGCGGTTCTACATGGGCGGCGAGAACGACTTGCGCGGCTTTGATGTTCGCACAGTCTCTCCTTACGTATTTGTAAGCACGGTGCAGAACTTCCCCGTCACCAACCCTGACGGCAGCGTGGTGCCCATAGACCCGACCAACCCGCGGCGTGGAAGCGTAACGGTGCCTCTGCCGGTCAATAACATTACTTTGCCAGGCGGCGATACCCAGTTCATTGCCAACATGGAATACCGTATTCATGTAGTGGGACCGGTCACGCTGGCGCCGTTCGCCGATTTTGGCATGGATTTTGTGACGCGTGATTCACAGTTGCAAATCAGCGGAGATTCACTGTCGCAGTTGAATGCGACGGTTTTTGGATGTCCGGCAATTGTTGGTTTCCAATGCGCAGGCGGAGCTCCAATCCAATTTAGCGGAGACCTGAAGCCGGTAGCCGGCACCAATTACGTGCCCCGCATGTCCACAGGACTGGAATTACAGGTGTTACTGCCCATTGTGCAGCAGCCGTTCCGCGTTTATTACGCTTACAATCCGCTGACTCTGGACACCACTGTAAGGGCGCCTAGTCCGATCACACGCAGCATGTTCCCGGCAGGTTCTGCAGGCGATTTCACTTTTCAGTCAGCGATTTCCACTCTGGCGCCGGATTTTCGGCTGCAGGAGCCAAAAAAGACATTTCGATTCACTATCAGCACGACGTTCTAAGGAGAAGCCATTGTTTGACGCTGGCGGAGGCCGCAACCTATAATTTCAGTACAGTTTCCCACCGCAAATATCACGCTTTCATGGGCATTACCAGAACGTGCGTTGCGCGAATTATAGTTACGTAAGAATCACGAAGGAGTCCAATATTTCATGTTAAGCCAAAGCAGTACCCGCGCCTTTATCCTCATGCTGGCCCTCGCCCTGGGCATTTCCACGGCGGCCCGTGCACAGGCGCCCGTTGCCAGTGGGCCCACCGGCAGCAAAGTAGGGGTTGTCAGCATTCAAGATGCTATCGCTAATACCAATGAAGGCAAGAAGGAACTGGAAGCGTTGCAACAGAAGTTTGCCCCCCGGCAGGCCGCGTTGCAGGCCCAGAATGACGAAGTGGAGAACCTGAAGAAACAGCTTCAGGCGCAGGGCGATAAGCTGAGCGATGAAGAGCGGAACAACCGGATTCGGACCGCGACTGAAAAACAGAAGACCCTGCAGAGGGATGCTGAGGACTTCCAGAATGAAGTGCAGCAGGCGGAGCAGGAGGTCCTGAACCGGCTGGGCAAGAAGATGCTGGATGTTCTGGAAAAATACGCTCGAGACAATGGATATGCAGTGGTGATGGACGTATCCAATCCACAAACGCCAGTCCTTTATGCGCATCCAGGAACGCTTATTACCAAGAATTTGGTGGAAGCTTATAACGCCAGCTCGCCCGTGACGCCTCCGGCAGCCAAACCGGCAACCAGCAAATCCCCACGCCCATCGGGAGCTGCTGCTGCGCGCCCTCCGGCCGGCGCCACACCCCCCAGGAAACCATGAGTGTGGCATTTTGAGTGAATACGTGAGACTACAAATTCCAAGGAGCACATAATTCATGAGCATGGCGAAATTCCGAACTGTTGCACTCGGCATTAGTCTAAGTATGGCTTTTGCCATGGCTGCGTTCGCGCAAGGCGCGGCCGCTCCTGCTGCAACTCCTGCGGGAGCACCGGCAGCAACAACCGGACCGGTTCCAACGAAGATTGGCGTGGTGAACATACAGCAGGCCATCAGCGAATGCGCTGAAGGCAAAAAAGAGCTTGACGCCTTGCAGGGCAAGTTCACTCCCAAGCAGGCTGAACTGAAAGGCCAGAATGACGACCTGGAAAACCTGAAAAAGCAATATCAGGCGCAAGCCGCCAAACTCAGCGATGAGGAGAAAAGCAGCAGGGCCAAAGCTATTGATACCAAGCAGAAATCATTGCAGCGGAATTATGAAGACGCGCAAGCGGAATTTCAGCAGGCTGAACAAGATGTGGTTAACCGCATTGGCGCGAAAATGGTGACGGTGCTGGAGAAGTATGCGAACGAGAACGGATATGCGGTAGTGCTGGATGTTTCCAATCCACAAACCTCACCTGTGCTCTGGGCCATGCAGGGCAATGTAATCACCAAGGAACTGGTAGATGCTTACAATAAAGAAAATCCGGTAAGCGGCGCTGCTCCCGCTGCAAAGCCGGCGGGTGCAACCCGCCCTGCAACAACTCCGGCGCGCCCCGCCAGCGCCGCTCCGACACCGAAGAAACCGTAATAGTTCCTGCAATCATACTGGCCGCCTGTAAAGGCGGCCTTTTTATTTTCACTATAGCGGAACATCCCGCTCGCTCTCCGGTGTCCAATCTCTTCATTGGAGGTGAGAAGAAATGTTCGGAGATACCCTGCTTGAATCTTCATCCACGGCGCGCAAAGGCAAACGGTGGCCAATGGCGACGGCATTCACTGTGGAAGCGATCATTGCCGGTTTATTGGTAATCATTCCACTTTTGTCGACAGGAGTGATACCGATTTCAGCGCGAGCGCCAGTCCCCATACCTGTTGCTCCTGTGACCGTTCAACCGATTGAACGCGTTCCCGTTGACCGGACATCAGCTTCAAATCCAACTTCAGCGCCACGATCAGCGGCTGTTGTTTTAGTAAGCAATAATGAAAATGCAATTCACTGGTGGCATGCATCTGCGACAACCACAGATCCAAGAGAAGCGACGCCTCCGGGCTACGTAGGCGGAACGGATAGAATCCCAGATTTAGGTTCTGGAACTAAAGGTCCAGAAGTAAGCGTTGAAAGGCCTAAGCGGATTCTTTCGCAATTGACCGAAGCGCAGTTGGTGAACCGCGTTGAACCGATGTATCCGCATATTGCCATAATCAGCGGCATTCAAGGACAGGTAAAACTTCATGCGATCATTGCGCGCGATGGTTCCATTCAGAGTTTAAATGTAATCAGCGGTCCCCCGCTATTGGTTCGGGCCGCGCTGGATGCGGTGCAGCAATGGCGATATCGCCCATATATTTTGAATGGTGAAACCGTTGAAGTGGAAACTTTCATCACCGTAAACTTCAGGAAAGACGCACACTAACAACATCAGGAAGGTCATGCTCTCTGTGGAAAACTCTGTGCATATTTCCCTGGATGTTTCCAGAGACAATGATTTTTCAATGATTTAAGCAACTTGCCCAACTACTGCTGCATTTTTGTAAATGCTTTCAATTCAAGTAGTTATAGAAAGGGGTGGTTGGGCAAGTATGATTGCACCAGAAATGGTATGAACTAGGGCAAATAACCGGGGATTTGCACATTTCTCCATCGCAACTTTTACCTATCCACCTGCATCAGCCACTTTCGCCAACTTTAAGGACGGCGAGGAATGCCTCCTGCGGAATGTCAACTTTGCCGATGCGCTTCATGCGCTTCTTGCCTTCTTTTTGTTTCTCCAGCAGCTTGCGTTTGCGCGAGATGTCACCGCCGTAACACTTAGCCAGAACATTCTTGCGGATGGCGGCCACGGTTTCACGGGCAATAATTTTGGCGCCGATTGACGCCTGAATGGCGACCTCAAACATTTGCCGCGGAATGAGCTCGCGCATCTTTGAAACCAGCGCCCGGCCGCGATCATAAGCAAAGTCACGGTGCACGATGATGGAGAGCGCATCCACCGGATCTCCGGCAACCAGGATATCAAGCTTTACCATCGGCGATTCCCAATGGCCGGCAAGATGATAGTCAAGCGAAGCGTAGCCGCGCGAAATGGTTTTGAGACGGTCATAGAAATCCAGGACGATCTCATTTAACGGCAGCTCATATGTAAGCATGACGCGGCTGGCGCTCACATACTCAAAAGCTTTTTGCTTGCCGCGCTTATCTTCCACCAGTTTCAGAATTCCGCCAACATACTCTTCATTGGTGAGGATGGTGGCCAGAATGACGGGTTCTTCAATCTTGGCAATCTCGCTCTGGTTGGGCCAGCGTGAAGGATTATCGACCTGAATTTTTTCGCCGTCTGTCTTGGTAATGTCATAGCGCACGCCGGGCGCCGTGGTGATCAGTTCCAGGCCGAATTCACGTTCAAGCCGCTCCTGGATGATCTCCATGTGGAGCAGTCCGAGGAAGCCACAGCGAAACCCGAAGCCCAGCGCGGCAGAACTTTCCGGCTCGAAAAAGAAAGAAGAGTCATTGAGCCGCAGCTTTTCCAGTGCTTCACGCAACGCAGTATGTTCATGCGCGTCCACCGTATAGAGACCTGCAAACACCATGGGCTTGAGCTCTTCAAAACCGGGAAGCGGCTCAATCGCGGGGCGCGCATCGTCAGTAATCGTGTCGCCGATTTTGGTGTCAGAGACGGTTTTGTTATTGGCAACAATGAAGCCGACTTCGCCGGCAACCAGTTCGTCGATTTCTACGGGCTTGGGCGTGAGCACGCCCAGAGTTTCGACATCAAGCGTTTTCCCGTTCCACCATAGGCGAACCTTCATGCCTTTGCGCAGAGTACCCTGGAAAAGCCGGGCTAGCACGATGACGCCGCGATAAGGATCAAACCATGAATCAAAGATCAGCGCCTGCAAGGGGTTTTCAGGATCGCCTTTAGGCGGCGGCAGCCGGTTGACGATCGCTTCAAGCAGCTCCGGCACGCCGAGCCCGCTCTTGGCGCTTACCAGCATGGCATCTTTCGTGTCCAGGCCGACGGTCTGCTCGATCATTTCTTTGGCGCGCGGAATGTCCGCACTGGGAAGATCGATTTTATTAATGACCGGAATGATTTCCAGACCATGATTGATGGCCAGATAGGCATTGGCCAGCGTCTGCGCTTCGACGCCCTGCGAAGCATCCACCACTAGAAGCGCGCCTTCACAGGAAGCCAGCGAGCGCGAGACTTCATAAGAAAAATCTACGTGGCCGGGGGTATCAATAAGGTTGAGCTGATACTCCTGGCCATCTTTGGCCGTGTACTTCATGCGTACAGCATGGGCCTTGATGGTGATGCCGCGCTCCCGCTCCAGGTCCATTGCGTCTAGCACCTGCGCCTGCATCTCCCGCAGGGTAAGTGCTCCGGTGAGCTCCAGCAGGCGGTCTGAAAGCGTGGATTTGCCATGATCAATGTGGGCGATAATGGCAAAATTACGGATGTGTATGCGATCCATGAGGGTGGGCTTAGTGTTCTATTCTAACATCCGAGCGCGAGATCAAAACTTACGATATGGAGCAACCTGGAAATTGGCGCATGTAGCCAAACGGCGAATGCGCGTCCTAATTCTCCGCTCTGAAGAACCCTCATTTCTGAATTCACGGTTGGTTGGATCAAGGACGACTCGGAAACTGGCGGTAGGACAAATCAGAAATATGGAGGTTGCTGTCGGCAATAGCAGGCTTTACTATCGCCATGATCAAGCGGTGTGCTTTTCGGCGATTAGGGCAGGGTTGGAATAGAATTCATTCCCGGAGGATTCTGAAAATGGCCAGGTTCTATGACGACGTGCCCATTCAGTGGAAAGATGGCGATATGAGCTATGGTCGCGCGCTGGGCAATCATGTGGCATGGATGTGCAAATGTGACCATCTGATGCTGGGACCTCATGAAGAGCTTTACTTTGTGCCGGCCTGTCCTACATGCGGCCGGAAATTCAGAATTCTCAAAGGCAAAAAGCCTCGATACGTGAAAAGAGTTATTGAGCGGGTAGAAAGGCCGGTGAAACGGACATAGCTTGCGAGTGTGTGCATGGATCATCGGCAACAAATTCAGACGCGAGCACCAGCGATCTGTTTCAGAGATCATTGCGACGTTCAGGAATACCTTGCGCACCAAAACTTACTTATCCTTTTGAGCCAGAAGGTCAAAATGGGTGAGCCAAAGTCCAGCAGTTCAGAAGTCCGATCTTGAAATAAGCAATTAAAAGGCAGTATTTGCCCCAAGAAGAACCCATGCGCCGAAGGGCGCGACGCATGGTTCCTGGCTTGTGTTGAAGTCTACTGTACCCGGAACGCCGTAACGAACTGCACCCCGCTGTTGTCGCTCACGCGGAAGACGCTCCAGCCCGCGGGCTGGATTGTGCCGACGTCCGAGTTGGCGTTCCCTTGAGAATCCGTGGTGATATTGGCCAGTGTGGCGCATGCCGTCTGTAGGAACAAACTGCAGACTGCGGTGTTGAAAGTATGATTCGGAAACGCGCCGGTCAGCGTGATATGAGCCGTGGTGCCATTCATGATGACGGAACCAAAGCCTGGCGAATTCCCTGTGGTCTGATTGATGCCGCCGGTGACCGTAGCTGCAGGCAGCAGCGCCGATTTGAAATTGATTCCAGTGGAAGCGGTACTCGTAGATTCGCCCTGGGTCCCGCTGGCATCAACGATCTGAAACGCGCCGGAAAACGTTCCCTTCACTGGGAAGGTAAAGTTTGCATTGACTGCGCCCATCGAGTTGCTGGTAAGCGAAGTGATGTTCGTGCAGTTGGAAAAGCCCTGCGGATAGGGACAGAACTGCAAAGTAAACGTAGAGTTGTTCGCCGGCAAAAATGCCTGGATGTTTCCGGCGCCATTATTGGCCGTTGTATCTACGGTAATAGTGCCCTGGGGCTGCGGATTTCTGCCGACGTCGAAGAACCAAGTTGACAGAAATGCGTCAGACGAACCGGGGGTCGGGCTGGGCGAAGGAGTTGGGCTGGGCGAAGGGGTCGGGTTAGGCGACGGCCCAGGAGTTGGCATTGGAGTGGGAGTTGGCCGCATGTTGCTGGAAACCGAACCGCAGCCGATGAACAAGCCTAAGATCGTCAGGCTGAAGATGATGGCAAGAAACAATAAAGCATTTACTCTGCGTAACACTAGACCTCCTGTAACCTTTTCGGTCGATGTTTCGGTTAAGAAGGGGAACTTATGAATAAGAGAGCAGCTGGGGAAACGAGGTTGCCTTCAGAACGGCGTGTGGACCTGCCCTGAGGTGAGATATATTCTGAGAACCTTGGTTGGGAGTAAGAGCAGTGCCCTTTTCTTTTTTTTAACTTCTTACTGCCTCTCTATTCAGCAATAGTTTGACGCCACGGACCCATTCGAATCGCCCTTAGCGCATCCTTCCTGCCGAAAGCCGCGAATACCCAATCAGTGCCAACCGCAACTTTCCGCTCTGCCGCCTCTCGGCTACAATTCCCACGCGAGATTCTTGCATGGCCAGTTTTTGTGCAGGAATTGCCGGAATTGAATGAGTACACCCAAGAAGGAGATCGAACACATGTCGAATGATGCCAATCACCAGGATAAGAGTGCGGAGCAGCTTAAGCGCTTATCACTTAATCGCCGCAGCTTTCTGGCAGGCGCTGTCGCCAGTGGGGCAGTGCTTGCGCTTCCAAATTGGGCGAATGCGCTGGAGACCGGTCCGGATTCAGGACAGGCTTCATTCGGGGATATTACCAATGCAATCCACGCTGAGATTGTTAAGCGCCATGACGAATCAGTGCGCCGTCTGCAAACCTGGATACAGCAACCCTCCATTGCGGCTGAAAATCGCGGCATGAATGAAGGCTGCGAATTGACCATGCAAATGCTGCGTGAGGCCGGCTTCCAACAAGTCAGCAAAGTCCCTACCGACGGGCAGCCCGGAATCTTTGCCACTCTGGACGCTGGCGCGCCAAAAACTCTTGGCCTCTACTTCATGTATGACGTTAAACAAGTTGATCCGGCGGAATGGTCGTCGCCGCCTTTTGAAGCCCGCCTGGTGGATAAACCGGGTTTCGGCAAAGTTATTGTGGGCCGTGGTGCAGTAAACCAGAAGGGGCCGGAAGCAACGTTCCTCGCGGCCCTGCATGCTATTCGCGGCGCTGGACAAAAACTGCCCGTGAATTTTGTTCTGGTGGCCGAAGGTGAAGAAGAAATTGGCTCGCCCCACTTTCCGCAGGTGGTGCACCGTCCGGAGGTGTTGGCAGCACTGAAACGTACCGTGGGAATTTTCATGCCCTTTGCCGCGCAAGATTCTGATGGACAGGTAACAGCATTTCTCGGGGCCAAAGGTGTGGTGGAGCTTGAATTGGTTTCCAGCGGTGAAAAATGGGGTCGCGGCCCCAAGGCCGATATTCATTCCAGCAACAAAGCGCGCCTGGATTCGCCGGCATGGCACCTGGTAAAAGCGCTCAACACACTGGTTTCCGCCGATGGAAATGATCCCGCAATTGCCGGTTTTGCTGATAAGGCGAGACCGATTTCCGCACAGGAAAAGGCGATGATTGCCGAAGCCGCCCGGCGCTTGGACGAAAAGACGCTCATGAAACAAATGGGCGTAGAACATTGGGTGCATGACATTAGCTTTCAGGAATCGCTGGAGCTTCTGGTTTCGCGGCCCACAGTGAATATTGAAGGTCTGGTGGGCGGTTACACTGGCCCCGGCGGGAAAACTATTCTTCCGCATCGTGCCGTGGCCAAAATGGACTTACGATTGGTGCCGGACATGACTGCCGCAGACGCTTTGGCGGCGTTGAAGGCACATCTGGCAAAAAACGGCTTTGCCGACATTGAAGTGAATATGACCGGAGGCTATGATCCCACAAGCACGCCGGCAGATGCGGCACTCGTCCGCGCTGAACATGCAGTTTACAAGCGTGCTGGCATCGATCCAATAGTGATGCCTCGGCTGGCCGGTTCATGGCCCGGTTACGTGTTCACCGGCGATCCGCTGCACCTGCCGGCAGGGCATTTTGGACTGGGCCACGGCAACGGTGCTCATGCGCCGAATGAGTATTACGTTATCGAGTCCAGCAACCCGAAAGTTCAGGGAATTGATGGCGCGGCTATGTCCTACGTGGATTACTTGTATGAGGTAGCCCGCACGGCGTGAGTGCCAGTTTCCTGCTGCCTCAAGATTCGTGAAACAAAAAGCCTCTGCTCAAAAGCAGGGGCTTTAGCATGTTGGCCTGAAGGAAGCCCTTAGGCGCGTCCTACGCCCAGGTATTCAAATCCCAACGCTTTCATGCGCGGCCCGTCGAGCAGGTTCTTGGTATCCACAACCACAGGATTGCGGATAATCCGGCGGATGCGGTCAAAGTCCAGCGTGCGGAATTCCGGCCAGCCAGTGCCGAGCACCAGGGCGTCTGCGCCTTCCGCCACGGAATAAGCTGAGTCGCAATAGCGAACGTTGCCGGTCAGCTCCTGCTGCGCGTCGGGCATGGCAATAGGATCATAAGCCTTTACGTGCGCGCCGCTTTCCATCAGACTGCGGGCTAAGCGAATTGAGCCGGAGCTAACCACGGAGTTCGTATTTGGCTTGAAAGCCAGACCAAGCAGCCCGACTTGCTTGCCATCAATCGTTCCCATAGCGCCTGAGATTTTCCTCATAATGCGCGCACAGAATTCGTGGTTCACTTCACGCGCCGCAGTTAAAATTTTCAGAGACACGCCCGAACCAGCGGCCAGGTTAGCCAATGAGTCCATATCGGATTCAGTAAAGCTTCCGCCCAGCGAGCCAGGCTGCAATGAACGCGGAGCAATTCGCTTGTCCAAACCAAGAGCTAATGAAAGATCAACTGCATCGGCGTTAATCCGCTCGCACAAACTTGAGAGTTCATTGATGAATGAAACCTTGGTCGCCAGGAAAGCCGTGGAAGCTTCGCGCACCAGCTCCGCAGTCTGATGGCTGGTTACAATCACTGGCACGCCGCGCATCACCAGCGGACGATACAGAGCTTTCAGAGAAGTTACAGCGGCATTGGAATTTGTACCGAGAACAATTCGGTCAGGCCAGTTGAAGTCTTCCACCGCGCAGCCTTCAGAGAGGAACAGCGGGTGGGACACCACGGTGATATTCCGTCCGGAAGCCTTCAGCCGTTCTTCAATCCGTTGCGCCGTGCCCACTGGTACAGGCGTTACCAGCACCAGAATCTGGCCGTGGTCGCAATAATTGGCGATCTCCGCGGAGATCGCTTCCATGTCCCGATTGGCGTCTTCCGCCAAATAGATGATTTCCGCCCGCTGCACCATGGATTGCAGGTGAGTGGAATACATAAGCCGTCCGGAGCGGACGCCACGGCGCACAATGTCACTTAAATTCTTTTCGTGGAAGGGCAAAATGCCGCTTGCCAGCAATGTGGTATTGACGGAATCACTGCCATACGCTGTCACGGGCACGCCAAAATCGGCAAGACACGCAGCCACTACAGTTCCCAGATATCCACAACCGTAGACACCGATCTGCATAAACTCTCCTGGAGAAACTAGAGCACCGGCGACTCGGGGGATAAAGGTGAGGGTTCGCCAACTGATCTTTAATTTTTCTGTTGACCTACTGACTTTACTAGGGCAGTTGTGATTAGAAGCTTTTACTTAGTACCTGCGCAAGATGGATTTAGGACATGTACCAAGCGAAAAGTGCATGCACGTTTGAGAGTTTAAGGAAATTGCAGATTGTGAAGATCACCGAAATTGCCAGGAATGCCAAAAATCACGATTCGCGGTGATTTGGCGATATGCAGAAAAGTTCGCATCTTAAATGACAACCAAAACCCATTTTAATTCCGGATAAATCATTGAATCTGCACAAGATCAACTACTTTATGATCTGCGTCCATCTGCGAAATCTGCGGCAAATCAGCTTTCCAATCTGGGCAATTCCGGCGATTTTGGCAGTCCTGGCAATTCTGTATCTCTCCGATTCCCCCTTAATTTCCACCTTGTTCCAATCCGGTCAATTCTGGGCCACACCCATATCCCGCATCTCCTTTTCTCGCGCTTCCGCGCCTCCGCGGTGAAAAGCTCTTCTTATTTCGCTTGGTCCACAATCCTCTGAATCAGCTTCGGATCATCCGGCAGCAAGCCGGCTTTAGGCAAACGCGGAGTCAGATCAACCCAGTTATGGTCCATGGCGAAAACTTTCTTGAACAGTGGCAGGCTCTCATCCACGCGGCCCATATTGGCCAGCGCGATAGCGTGCCAGTAAATCATCTCAGCGCTGTCAGGGACAAGCTGTTCCGCCGCGCCGTATTCACGCAGCGCTCCCGGATTGTCATGCAGTTCTACGGCTTTGTCACCGGCGTTCATGTGGTTATAAGCGCGTTGCAACGTTACCAGGCGGCGCAATTCTTTCAGCGGTTCAGGGCTGTCGTCCACGCGCAGATTGAAAATGTAATCCTGCCACGGCTTGCCCGTGCCTTTGGCCGGAACAATCACAATTGCCGCCGATTGCCGTCCTCTTACGTCGCCTCCCGCGGCCTGCGCGGCATCCAACGCCGCGAGCATTCGTTCCGCCAGATCGCCTTTGGTCGATTCATACGCCTTTGACATGGCTGGCCAGATCTTGTCATTGCTCATCAGATTGGCCTGCACGGCATAATTTTTGCCGATCTGAATTGTGCCTCCGGGCTGCCCGCCGCATTGAATTGGCACGGCAGTTCCATTCGACGCTCCTGCAATTCCGCCCGCCGGCTGTATGTCTTTTGCTCCGGTAAATGTCGCCACGCGGCCTTGCGTATCCACCATTGCCACTTGCCGGACATTGCATGCGTCGTCAGCGACCAGAAGTCCGTGCAGCGCGTCCGGCGCGCTCTTGCCTGCCCGCATCAGGTTCAAGCCTAGCGGCCCATAGCTGGGATCAATAAATGACTGTGTCGCCACTGCCCCCACGCCTGCCTCGGCCCACGGAACTTCTCCGCCCACGGCAAACCAGTGCGACTGCACCGCGACGCCCATATCCCCGGTTGCCGGATCAAAAGCGACGATGGAAAACGTGTGCACCGGACGAAGCGGGCGTTCCTGCGGTACCGCAATGACCGAAGATAAAATCAATAACAGAGCAGATAAAATAGCTGCGCGACGATGCATGAACGATCTCCTGAAGTAGATGCGACAAGGGATTCTAATCTACGCCGGGCAATTTTCAGCAACACGCAATTTTATTAAATGAAAGGACCGGTCCCATGGATGAGCCGATTCAGGTGGTCTTGCAATTTGAGCAATTCATCAATGCACGAAATCCTAAAACAATTTCCGCGGCCATGACTGCCGATGCAGCATTTGTGGACTCACTGGGCAATCGCGTGGAAGGCACCGCTAAACTGCAGGCCGCGTGGGAAGGTTATTTCAAGATGGTCCCTGATTATTCCATCTCCCATTCTGAAATTTTTGCTGATGGTAACACCGTGGCAGTTTTCGGCTCAGCTCAGGGAACGTTTGTCCATCCTAAAGACAGCGGCAAGAAGAGCGAGGCCGACTCGCGTGCCGAGCTCGCTGACCAGAGTGCTCGATCATTAGCTCCGGCTGATCATTCGGTGGCGGAGTGGAACAAAGCGACGGAAAAAAAGGAAAACTTCTGGAAGACCCCTGCTGCCTGGCGTGCCGTGGTGAAAGATGGAAAGATCGCGGTCTGGCAGGTCTTTGCCGACAACGAACCTATCCGCGCCATAATGCGGAAAAATGCTTGAGCAACACCAGAGAAGATGCTAATCCTGCTCTGCTTAGTATCGCAGACGAATGTTGTTAAGGAAAGATTAAGGGGATCCTACCAGAGACTCAACCTCCAATCAGGTTTACTTGCCGATGGCCGACTGCTGAATGCTTTTGTCCCCATGCCATTGCTGCAAGGACCGCACATTCACTTCATTGCGCTGCAGCGCGGCAATACCATCAGCGGCGGCCCAGGCAGCAGCCATAGTTGTAATGGTAGGAATGCGGTTGGTTACTGCCGCGCGGCGTATGGCTTTTTCGTCGAACCATGGCTCCGCGCCGTGGGGCGTATTCACCACAAGCTGCACGCTTTCACCCTTGATTAAGTCCACTACGTTCGGACGGCCTTCTTTTACTTTGTAGACGCGGTCAACTGAGAGGCCCGCCTTTTCCAGGCGGTCAGCCGTGCCATGCGTGGCCACAATGCTGAAGCCAAGTTCAACAAAGCGCTTCGCCAGTTCAATGGATTCCTGCTTATAGCGGTCAATCACGCTGATGAAGACAGTGCCCCGCGTAGGCAGCGCCTGCCCGGCGGAAAGCTGTGCTTTGGCGAAGGCCTCGCCAAATGTATCGGCGGAGCCCATCACCTCGCCGGTAGATTTCATTTCCGGGCCCAGCACGGTATCCACGCCGGGGAATTTGTTCCAGGGGAAGACCGGGGACTTCACAAAATATCCTGCGCCGGTTGCTAGATCGACGCCCTGTTCAATGTTGGATGGCAGGAACTCGCGCAGCTTGCGTCCGGTCATAAGCCGCGCGGCAATTTTGGCCAGCGGCACGCCCGTAGCTTTGGAAACATACGGCACAGTGCGTGAAGCCCGCGGATTCACCTCAATCACAAAAACTTTTTCATTCTGGATGGCGAACTGAATATTCATCAGCCCAATCACCTTCAGCGCGCGGGCCAGCCTAAACGTATATTCGCGAATGGTATCGAGCACCGGCTTGCGCAGGCCCACAGATGGCAGCACGCAGGAAGAGTCGCCGGAGTGGATTCCGGCTTCTTCAATATGCTGCATGATTCCGCCGATCACAACGTCTTCGCCGTCAGAAAGCGCATCCACGTCCACTTCAACCGCGTCTTCCAGGAAATGATCGACCAGCACCGGCCGCTGCTGCGAATATTCAACCGCCTCTTTCATGTAACGAACAACGCTCTCATCGTCGTATGCGATCACCATGGCGCGTCCGCCCAAAACATAAGATGGGCGCACCAGCACCGGATATCCGGCCTTGCGCGCGCCGGACACAGCTTCTTCCACGCTGGTGGCAATGGCGCCCGGAGGCTGCGGAATGTCCAACTCTTCCAGCAGCTTGCCGAAACGCCTGCGGTCTTCTGCCAGGTCAATCGACTCAGGCGACGTGCCAATGATCGTGACGCCCGCGCCCTTCAGCGGCAGCGCCAGATTCAGCGGCGTCTGTCCGCCAAACTGCACAATCACGCCGACCGGAGCGCCGCCCTGCGTCTCATGCTGATAAACCGCCAGCACGTCTTCAAACGTGAGCGGCTCAAAATAAAGGCGGTCGCTGGTGTCATAGTCGGTAGAAACCGTTTCAGGATTGCAGTTGACCATGATGGTTTCGTAGCCGTCGTCGTGCAGCGCAAACGCCGCGTGACAGCAGCAATAATCAAACTCAATGCCCTGGCCGATTCGGTTTGGGCCGCTGCCCAGGATCAAAATCTTTTTCTTGTTGGTGGGCGGCGCTTCATCTTCTTCTTCGTAGGTCGAATAAAGATATGGCGTGTAGCTTTCAAATTCTGCTGCACAGGTATCCACCAATTTGTACACCGGACGCACGCCTTGCTCTTCACGCATGCGCCGGATGGTCTGTACGCCAGCTTTTAGAGACAGCGCCAGCCGCTCGTCGGAGATGCCTACGCGCTTGGCCTGCCGCAGCATTTCCATGCTCAGCGTCTCTGCAGAATGCTGTGCTATCTCAATCTCCATGGCCGTGATTTCCTTGAGTTGATAGAGAAACCACGGATCAATGCTGGTCATTTTGTGCAGCTCTTTTACTGTCATGCCCTGGTGCAGCGCGTAACGCAAATAAGTAAGGCGCTCAGGATGCGGCGTGACCAGCCGCTGTGTAAGGATGCGCGGCTCAATTTTCTCTGCGCCAACTTTTTTGCCTGTCTCCAGTGACCGTATGCCCTTCATTAGCGCTTCTTTGAAGGTGCGCCCAATGGCCATCGCTTCGCCGACTGATTTCATCTGCGGCCCCAGGCCTTCATCGGCGCCAGGGAATTTCTCAAACTGCCACTTGGGAATCTTGGCAACTACGTAATCGATGGTCGGCTCAAAACAGGCTGGAGTCATCTTGGTAATGTCATTGGGAATTTCGTCCAGCGTATAGCCGACTGCCAGCTTGGCGGCAATCTTCGCAATAGGAAATCCAGTGGCCTTGGACGCCAGCGCCGACGAGCGCGAGACGCGGGGATTCATTTCAATCACCACCATGCGCCCGTTCGTCGGATTCACGCCATATTGAATGTTGGAGCCGCCGGTCTCTACGCCAATTTCGCGGATCACCTTGATTGAGGCGTCGCGCATGTGCTGATATTCACGATCAGTAAGCGTCTGCGCCGGGGCGACAGTAATAGAGTCACCGGTGTGCACGCCCATGGGATCAAAGTTTTCAATCGAGCAGACAATGATGACGTTGTCCGCCAGGTCACGCATGACCTCAAGCTCATATTCCTTCCAGCCCAGCACGGATTCTTCAATCAGGACTTCATGCACCGGAGAAAGATCCAGGCCGCGGGCCAGGATTTCCAGCAGCTCTTCGCGGTTGTAGGCAAGGCCGCCGCCGCTTCCGCCCAGCGTGAATGATGGCCGGATAATGAGGGGAAAGCCAATCTTGCCGGAGAAATCGAGTCCATCCTTCAGATTATTGACCAGCGCAGACTTGGGCACGTCCAGCCCAATGCGCGTCATGGCATCTTTGAAAAGCAGGCGGTCTTCCGCCATCTTGATGGCGCGAAGCTGCGCGCCAATCAGCTCAACGTTGTATTTTTCCAGAACGCCGGAATCAGCCAGTTCTACGGCGAGGTTGAGTGCTGTCTGCCCGCCGACCGTCGGTAGTAGCGCAAATTTTCCGCCGCGTGCAGAGCCGCCATCCGCTTTCAACATCTCTGATTCCTGGCGGATGATTTCTTCCAAATATATTTTCGTCAGCGGCTCAATGTAAGTCCGGTCCGCCATCTCCGGATCGGTCATGATGGTAGCTGGATTGGAGTTGGCCAGCACCACCTCATAGCCTTCGGCCTTGAGCGCCTTGCAGGCCTGCGTGCCGGAGTAGTCGAATTCGGCAGACTGGCCAATCACAATCGGCCCGGAGCCAATGATCAGGATCTTCGCGATGTCGTTACGGCGTGGCATGTTTAGGTTGTTTTCACATGGAGCCAGGGAGATAACAAAAAGATATTGCCGCAGATAAACGCAGAAGGATGCTGATTAGAAAATTCACTCGTCAGCGTGTTTAGATCAGCGTTTATCCGCGCTGATCTGCGGCGAACCTTTCTTTTTCTCCGTGTCTCCGTGCCTCTGTGGTGGATTCTCATTTGCCCGCCTTCCATTCTTCCATCAGTCCCATGAAATCCTTGAACAGATAGTGCGAATCATGCGGGCCAGGCGAAGCCTCCGGATGATATTGCACCGTGAACAGCGGCAGCGTGCGATGGCGCAGCCCTTCCAGCGTGTTGTCATTAAGATCAATATGCGTCTTAATGATTTCGGATTCCTTCAGCGAATCCGGATCTACGGCAAAGTTGTGGTTATGCGCCGTGATCTCAATCTTTCCGGTTTCAAGCTGCTTCACCGGATGATTGCCACCATGGTGTCCGAATTTCAGTTTGTACGTCTTGCCGCCCAGCGCCAGCCCAACCAGTTGATGTCCGAGACATATGCCAAAGACCGGCGTCTTGCCCAGCAGACGGCGGATGTTCTCTGCGGCGTAGGTGCAGGGTTCGGGATCGCCGGGACCGTTGGAGAGAAACACTCCATCAGGATTGAGCGACATCACATCTTCCGCGCTCGTCATGGCCGGAACCACGGTCACCCGGCAGCCCTGGTCCACCAGCATGCGCAAGATGTTCTGCTTGATGCCGAAATCGTAAGCCACAACGTGCTTGCTCGGCGGCAGGTCTTTTACGCCGACAACTTCCGTCGGTTCATGCGAACGCGTACCGGTCTCCCACTGGTAGCGCTGTTTGGTCGTCACGACCTTAGCAAGATCCGTCCCATCCATTTTCGGGATAGAGCGCGCCTTGGCAATCAGCTTTTCGCGGTCAGTCTCAATCGACGAAATCACCCCGCGCATTACGCCGTTGGTGCGCAGATGCCGGACCAGCGCACGCGTATCAATATCGGCAATCACCGGGATCCTGAATTTTTCCAGATACTCGTCAGTCACCTGCTGTGAACGCCAGTTGGAACTGATGGGAGAAAACTCACGGACAACCAAACCTTCGATATAAGGATGTGTGGCTTCGTTGTCGTCAGGGTTGGTGCCGTAGTTGCCGATCTGCGGATTGGTCAGGACAACAATTTGCCCTGCGTAAGAAGGATCGGTGAAAATTTCCTGGTAACCAGTGATGGAGGTATTAAAAACGACTTCCCCGTAGCATTCGCCTTTCGCGCCGTGACCTATGCCGCTGAAGATTCGTCCATCTTCCAGCGCAAGGATAGCCTGCATCGGAACTCCGAGGAGTGGATTTTAAGAATTTTACACCTTAAGCGGCTGCATAGAAAGAGCGCGGCTGTGGATAAGGGCGCTGCAATTGAATATTTTGCGGTGCGACGAAAAACGTTACGGCCGCGCGCAGAATTGATTCCCGCCTCGCACAGAATGGAATAAAATCGGGGCTGTCTTCCCATGCCTGATTCCACCACCTCCAAGCCGGCAGCAACCGAGAAGAACGGCGCCAGTTCCGGCCCGCAGGTCAACGTCTTTGCCGTTCACGGCGTTGAGCCTGAAGTACAGGCCTATGCCATGGCCAAGTATTCGCGGTCAGCGCTCTCCATGAAGGAATCACTCAAGGAGATCAGCGAGCAGAAGGCCGAGCAGTTTCTCAACACGTTTTATTTCCAGTACGGTCACCGTTCAATTGCCGATCTTGCTCACTTGGCGTTTGCCATTGAGAAGTTGTCTATCCTGGCGGCGATAGTCCTGGTGGATGAACAGCGCTGGGACGGTCAGGAGCGCTCCACTCGCTACCAGAACTTCAAGAAGAGTGGATATTTTATTCCTGACTTTGCCGGCGACGAGGTAAGCCGGGCCGAATATTGCGGCATCATAGATTTTCTCTTTGCCGAGTATGACGCATTTACCCAGGAAATGCTGCGCTATTACACCTGCAAAGTGCCACGTCCCGATAGCATGGCAGAGGACCAGTACACGCGCACGTTGCGTGCACGCGCTTTCGATAATTCGCG
This sequence comes from Candidatus Angelobacter sp., assembly GCA_036488825.1. Taxonomy (GTDB): domain Bacteria; phylum Acidobacteriota; class Terriglobia; order Terriglobales; family Acidobacteriaceae; genus Angelobacter. The sequence continues at coordinate 8,056 of DASXGZ010000031.1, read as the reverse complement.
CTACCTTCTGCCACTGGCAACCAATACTTCTCTTGGCCAGATCGTGAACGCACGCACGCTGGAGACGCAAATCTCCCGCCTGCTTTCCAGCCCGTATGCCGAGGTGCGTCATCTTGGTGCGTTGTTGAAAGACGCTGCCCGTGATGCTGCGTATAACGTGCAGTCTGAATCCTTACGTGCATTAGTAGCAGAGATTAAAGCAGTGAATCCTGAACTGGGAGTCAAAGCAGAGCAACATCTTCTGCGTCCCACACGCGTTGCCCCAACGCTGGTCAAGTACGCGAATGCTAATGCCTATGAAAGCCAGACGCGCAAAGAACTGGAGCATGCGGCCGCGGAATTGATGGCAAGCGTGCCGCTGGCCACAGCGCCGTTGGTTGATCTGGTAGAAAATGGGGCGCTGGAATTAGAGATTGCCACAACCCTTTTGTATTCAGCCTGCCATCATTCCTATCGGCAGGTCAAAGAGCGGGTGCAGGCGCTTACCGGGACGCAACGCAGCGAGATCATCGATCTTGGTATGCGCCATCGTGGTCCGCATGACGAGCTTTTGCGTTCATTCCACGCCGGCCAGCAATTCAAATTCGATATTCTCATGGATGTAGGCGGCTTTCGTGACATGCATCGCCATCGCCGCTGCACGCAAATTGAGCAGGGATTCACGCGCCATCATGGCTACGATACGCCGCCAGACATTAAGCTGGCTGGGCTGGAAAACCGTTATCAATCGGCCATGCAGAAGGTGGCCCATGGATGCGAAAAGTTGGGCGCAGGACAGCATCATGCCGACCTGTACCTGTTGCCTATGGCCTTTCGCAAACGCACACTGTTCAAAATGGATTTCGCGGAAGCAGTCTATATTTCCGAACTGCGCAGCGGACCGGCAGGCCATTTTTCTTACCGCAATGTGGCTTATGCCATGTATGAAGAAGTCGCCAGGAAACATCCGTCATTGGCAAAATACTTCCGGATAACTGATGTCAAGGAACCGCCCGACCTGCTCAAGCGATGATCTGGCAAAACCAGGTAGGGCTACCCAGCTTAGGGACTGAACAGGTGTTTGTTCGGCGCTTTAAGAATGAAAGGCAGGGTTGTAAAGCTTCTGTAAGATCATCGCGTAAAATTGACCCGATTTTCATCAGTTTGCCGGCCCAGAACTAAAGAATAACGGCCCCAGTGACTAAAATCACTTTTGTCCAAAGGGCTTTCCGCTGTAGAATCTACTGAAAAGCCAGGTACGCGCTCATATCCCCCTCCGGCAGACCGTAAGGTATTCACCCCGCCGGGAGTCGCGTGGTCCATTTTCAACGGAGACAGATTCGATTGCTCGAATCGATGCAAAAGATCGCCATTTTGTATGACGCCAGCCAGGCGATCCTGTCTACGTTTGACCTGGATGAGGTGCTGAACCGCATCCTCACGATTATTCGAGACTTCTTCCAGTTACAAAATGGCGCAGTGCTTCTGCTGGATAAATCCGGCCAGGAACTCCAGGTCCGTGCCCACCTTGGCCGCAGCAACCTGGATGTCGGGTATCGGATACCGAGAGGATCAGGGCTCACTTGGGCTGCTGCTGAAATTAAGCGCCCGGTCTATGCGCCGGATGTCGCCAAAGATCCGCGCTATCTCGCCAAAGTCGATGAGACAAAGTCTGAGGTGGCGATCCCGCTGCTTGTACGTAACGAGGTGGTGGGCATCCTGGATTTTCAAAGCGAACAGATCGACTATTTTGATTCGGAAAAAATTGACCTGCTCACGCTGTTTTCCACCCAGGCTTCCATGGCGCTGGAAAATGCGCGCCTGTATTCCACTGAACGCCGGCGCACAAAACAGCTTGAGGCCATCAATGCCGTAGCCAAGAAGACCACGCGCGTCCTTGACCTTGACGAGTTGCTTACCGTGGTTTGCGGGTTGCTGATGGACCTGTTTGGAATCGATCATGCAGCAGTCCTGCTGGCGGAAGGCGAGGGCCTGCGCGTGCGCGCTTATGAAGGCCGGCTAACCCCGAATCTTCCCATGGGGTCAATTCTTTCTCCCGGCACTGGGTTGGCTGCACGCTCTCTGGTGTCCGGCCGCAGCGTGATTGAGAATGACGTTCACAATGTTGAAGGCTACATCTCCGGCTTTGCGGAAACGCAATCTGAAATGTGCGTGCCTCTGATCATCTTTGGCGAAAAGCTGGGAGTATTGGCTCTGGACAGTGCCCACAAGGATGCTTTTGACCAGGACGACGTTCAGCCCCTTGAGTCGGTGGCAGACATCTGCGCGGCCGCTATCCAGAACGCGCACAATTTTGACCGCATGAAGCAGCTCGCATACGTGGACGGCCTGACTGGCATTCATAACCGCCGCTATTTTGAAATGCGCATTGTGGAAGAACTGGAACGCGCAGGGCGCTTCCAGGGCCGCATGTCCGTGATCATGGTGGATATTGACCATTTCAAGAAGATGAACGATGAGTTTGGACACTTGCTGGGCGATGAAATGCTGCGCTCCGTTTCCACCATCCTGAAACAGCAATTGCGCAAGATGGACATGGTCTGCCGGTATGGCGGCGATGAATTTGCTATTGTAGTGCCGGAAACCACTGGCGAGAGCGCCGTGAAGGTGGCGGAAAAACTGCGCCGCCAGGTGGAAACGCATTTCTTTCCGGGGGTGCCGCGCCCGGTTACTATCAGCTGCGGCGTGGCCGACTATCCTGCGCACGGCATAACGCGGGACGAGGTTGTGGCTGCGGCGGATGGCGCACTGTACCAGGCAAAGCAATTGGGACGAAATAGAGTTGCTTCAGCCACAGTCAAGAAGGAATTTTCCGCGTCCAGATAGATAAATATAGGGGAATATGAGCAGCACCACAGTCGCGGCCATCACGGGCAAGATCACCGCCAGGATCGCGAGCATCCATATTGACCCCGCGTGCAATGCTTTTCTCAATGACTGCTTCCGGCAGTTTGGCATTATGGTTGTGCCTGCGGACGGCGATCTGGCGACGCTGTTTAACCGGCAGAAATTTGAAGCCTGCGTGCTCAGGCTGTATGACCCCGAAGCCGACCGGATTCTTAAGGCCGCGCGCAACTCGCCTTCAAATCGCAGGGTAGTTATATACGGCATTGCCCGCAATACGCAGGAGGCCCTCCGTTATGCGTCTTATGGAATCAATGCGGTACTGGATGAACCATTAGACCGTCAAGGCGTCCTGAAGGTGGTCCGCGCGACCCATCTGCTGGTAATTCATGAACTGCGGCGTTATGTAAGGGTACCTGTTGCCAGCCAGACTGAAATCGACTTTGGTGGCCGGGCGCCCGCCGTGGCAACGACTGTGGAAGTCAGTTCGGGAGGCATCTCCGTGCATTGCAATACGGCATTGCCCAAGTCTGACCCTGTTCGCTTGATGCTGGCCCTGCCAGGACTAGAAAAATTGAGCGTTCGCGCTTTCATCTGCTGGTACCGCGAAACGGATAAGGTTTACGGCTTGCGCTTTGATTCCAGTGACGAACGCCGCCTGAAGGTCCGCGGCTGGATCGACCAATATTTGGAAATCGTGTAACTTTAAAGTACTCCCAGCGTATAACAACCGAGGCAGGATTCTCCCTACATGCAGACCATTGAACTAAAAAACGTCCGCAAATCCTATGATCAGTTTGTGGCCGTGAATGACCTCTCCTTCAACATAGAACAGGGCGGCGTTTTCGGACTATTGGGGCCGAACGGAGCGGGCAAGACCAGCACCATCCGCATGATGATTGGTATTACCGTGCCGGATTCCGGGCAGATCAACTTATTCGGCAAACCGTTTGAACGCAGGAGCCTGCACAAAGTCGGCTATCTGCCGGAAGAACGCGGTCTCTATAAAAAGATGAAGATCATTGAGCAGCTTATTTTTCTGGGCGAGCTGCATGGTATGCAAGCAGCTGCTGCCCGGCAAAAAGCAATGGAGTGGTGCAAACGCCTTGAGATTGACGCCTGGGTACAGAAGAAGGTGGAAGAGCTCTCCAAGGGCATGCAGCAGAAGATACAGTTTATCGCCGCACTGCTGCATGATCCGGACTTCATCATCATGGATGAGCCTTTTTTCGGGCTTGATCCGGTAAATGCCACTCTGCTCAAAGACGTAATGCTGGACCTGAAGAAGCAGGGCAAGACCATCCTGTTCTCCACGCATCGCATGGACCAGGTGGAGAAGCTGTGTGACAGCATTTGCCTCATCAATAAAGGAAACGCGGTACTGCAGGGCGATCTCAAGAGCATCAAGGCCGGTTATGGCAAGAGCAATGTGCAGATTGAATATGAAGGCAATGGTAATTTCCTGGAGAAGAACGCCCTGGTGAGCGCCTATAACAATTACGGCAATTACGCGGAAGTCAAACTGGCGCCGGGAGCGGACGCACAGCAGTTGCTGCGCATGGTGGCCGAACATTCGCGGGTCAACCGGTTTGAGCTGATGGAGCCGTCTCTGGAAGAAATTTTTATCAATACAGTAGGCAAAAACTAATGCGTAACATTCTGATTATCGCCAAGCGGGAATACCTGGAGCGCGTGCGCGCGCGGTCATTCGTCATCATGACCTTTTTCATTCCGTTGCTGATGTTCGGCGTCACTGTAGTGCCCACTCTGCTGATGAACCGGGGCACAAAAGAAACCAAACGCATGGTAGTAGTGTCCGCGGACCGTGATACCGCCGAGATGATCCGCAGCCAGATTGAACAACAGCAAGACAAAGAAAATCCCTCAGACCAAATGAGTCAAAAGCGCAGCTTGCCGCAAACGCACTTTGCGGTGGAGGTGAGCACCAACACTTCGGAATCAGAGCGGGCCGCTCTCACCGAAAAGGTCAAGACCAAGCAAATCGATGGCTTTTTATGGGCCACTCCGGATGCCATCGCCGCGCGGAAGCTGCCTTTTGTTACGAATGACACTTCAAGCTTCATTGAGAACGGCATCCTGGGACAGACGGTGAGTGATGCCTTGCGCCGCAATGCGCTTAAAAACAAGGGAATGAATGAAGGCGACATTGAGGCTGCGCTCATGCCGGTGGATGTTGACCCGCAGAGCCCATTGGGAAAAGGTGCGCCTAATCCGCAAACAATGTTTTTTGCCACACTGGGTATGGTCATGGTCATGTATATGACCGTCCTGCTTTACGGCATCAATGTGATGCGCTCCATCCTTGAAGAAAAGACCTCTCGCATTATGGAAGTTATGTTGTCTACCGCCAGTGCCAAAGACATGATGGCAGGCAAAATTCTTGGAGTGGGAGCGGTAGGGCTCACGCAGGTGGCTATATGGGCTGCCGCAGCCAGCATTTACGCCGCCGGTGGGCTTGTTGCTTCCGCCGGTTTGATCAAAGGAGTGATTACCGCAAAGCTGCTCATCTCTTTCGGTGTATTTTTCCTGCTTGGCTATGTCCTGTACAGCACTCTATGCGCCGCTGTCGGATCAATGGTGAACTCCGAACAGGAAGCGCAGCAGTTGCAATTTCTGGTGATGATGCCGATGATCCTCTCAATTGTCGTCATTATGCAGATATTCCAGCATCCTGAATCGCAATTGGCTTTTTGGGGGTCTATATTCCCGTTCACCGCACCGCTGGTGATGTTTACGCGTATCGCGATGCAGCAGCCGGCAGTTCCGCCGTGGGAGATCGCTCTTTCTATTGGCCTGATGGTCGCCACCATCTATGGGATGGTCTGGCTGTGTGGGCGAATTTATCGCGTCGGCATCCTGATGTATGGCAAAAAGCCGAACCTGCCGGAAATTGTGAAGTGGATCAAATACGCATAAAACGTTGCCGCAGATTTTGAACAGAAGGGCGCAGATTAGCTGCGCCTTTTATGCTTCTGGGCTCTCCTTTAGCTAACCTTTGTCCGCTCTTAATCTGACCGAATGTAAAAGCCCTATACAATTTAAACAGTGAGTGACACTGCTCAGGCCGAAATTAGGAGTGCAAATGCGGAAAGCTTCCGCTCGTTTTCCTTAAGCGAGCGCATCAAGCTCTGGCTGATCACATGGGCTGGATATCTTTTCATTCGTACGGTCGGCGCAACATTGCACTACGAGTTCTTCCTTGAACCGGGCTGTATTCACGACTCCCATGGTGGAGGGCCGCCCACCATCTGGTGCTTCTGGCATCGTTCCGTGCTGCCTGCGGCCTACCGTTTCCGCAATCAAGGCTTGGCGGTAATGACCAGCCGCAGCTTTGATGGTGAATATATTGCCCGCATTATTCAAAAGCTGGGGTTCACCGCAGTGCGTGGATCAAGTTCACGCGGGGCCGTAGGAGCACTGATTGGCATGCGCAAGCAACTGGAAGAGGGACACGGCGTGGTGTTTACCATTGATGGGCCCCGCGGGCCGCGGTACGTCGCCAAGCCCGGGCCTGTGCTGCTGGCCAAGAAAACCGGCGTGCCAATCAGTTGTTTTTATATTGCCGTGGAGCGGGCATGGATCCTGAATTCCTGGGACCAAATGATTATTCCCAAGCCATTTTCGCGGGCGTTCGTCTATGCCAGTAGTCCGATGAGCGTGCCCCCGGATGCCACGGACGAGCAAATGGCGGCTCTGCACCGGCAAATGCAGGAAACTCTGGAGAGATGCAGGCTGGGAGCGGAAGAGCATCTAGCAAATAGCAAATAGCGCCTTGCTGATCCCAAAAATCTGGGCCGCCGGGCACAGGAAATTTTGCATCTTTTATGCCAAAAGTCTGGCCACTCAGGATGAGTTGCGGAAAGTTCTTTCCGCAACCCCTACTTACCGGCTTAAGCTTCAGTTGCTTCCGCCGCCGCAGCCTTGGCGGCAACGGCGCGATGGTCCACTTCACGCAGGCGGGCGGCCTTGCCTTTGAGGGCGCGCAGATAAAACAGCTTGGCGCGTCGCACCTGGTTTGAGCGCACAATCTCAACCTTGTCCAGCACCCTGGAGTTGAAGGGGAAAATGCGTTCCACGCCCTGGCCAAAGCTGACCTTGCGCACGGTAAAGCTGCCCTGCGGACCGCTGCGCATGGAAATTACGGTTCCTTCAAAGGCCTGCACGCGTTCTTTGTCGCCTTCTTTGATCTTTACCTGAACGCGGACGCTATCGCCCGGCTTAACGTCAGGAATGTCCTTGCGCTGCAGCTTGGCAGCGAGTCTTTCCATAATAGGGTGCTGTGACATGATCTTTTCCTCTTTAATTCAAGGACGTTCCTACGTCCGAAATTTCAAAAACTTTTAGCTGTGAATTGCGCGAATCAATACAATTTTACCTTCCCTGCTTCTGATTCGCGATCTTTCGCGTTTATTCGCGGCCAATATTCTTCTTGCCGATCTTCTCTTTGTCGATACCGGCCAAAAACTTCCTGTCTTCCTCACTCAGCGGCTGCCGTTCCAACAGGTCCGGACGGTTGCGCAACGTCTTTTCCAGCGCTTTGCCGCGACGCCACTTGCGTATCTGCTCATGGTTGCCGCCGATCAGTACTTCCGGGACCGCCATCCCACGAAATTCCGCTGGCCGAGTGTAATGCGGATAGTCCAACAGTCCGCCTGATCCACACGTGCTGTCCGGCCCATCCACGTCTAACTTCTGCACGGCGCTAAAACTTTCCTGCCGTGCGGACGCCGCATTTCCCAGCGCTCTCGGAACCAGCCGCGTGATGGTATCAATCATCACCGCTGCGCCCAATTCGCCGCCGCTCAGCACGTAGTCGCCAATGGAAATCTCCTGGTCGGCCAGGCTTTCGGCGACGCGTTCGTCCACGCCTTCATATCGGCCGCAGATCAGCACAATCCGTTCCAGCGCCGCCATCTCTTCGGCAACTGCCTGCGTGAACATCCTGCCTTGCGGGGAAAGCAGAACAACAGTTTCTTTGGTCTCGCCGGCCAACCGCTGCTCGCGCGGCGGTAGTTGCAGTGACTCCACGCATTCAAACAGCGGTTCCGGCTTCAACACCATGCCTTCACCGCCACCAAATGGACGGTCGTCCACCGTCTTGTGCCGGTCCGTGGTAAAGGCTCGCAGGTCGTGAATCTTTATTTCAATGAACGCAGCTTCGCGCGCCTTGCGCACAATGCCGTAATCCAGC
>DASXGZ010000026.1:0-12074 GCA_036488825.1 Candidatus Angelobacter sp. | reverse complement strand
TGCCCACGCGAGTAAGGCTGCGTTCATCCGACTCATTTAACGATCTTGTCAGCCGAATGAATCAGGAGCAATCTCGCCTGCTCCCTCATCAATACCTTGGACTGGTGGAAATTCAGCGCCTGACCAGACTGAATGAATTATTCGACACTCTGGTGGTCTTTGAGAACTTTCCCAGAGGAGAGGGAGGTGATGCGGGACCAACCGTCGGTCTGCGGTTCACATTAATGGACCTCAATGATGCCGCACACTATCCTTTGACGATGGTGGTTGCTCCCGGCAGGCGTCTGGGCATGTATTTTACTTATCACCCGGACCATTTAAGCGCCAATTTAGTAGAGATTCTGAGCCAGCGCTTTGTACGTCTTCTTACGGCATATGCCACGGCTCCGGATCAACCTGTCAACTTCATTGATTTGCTCAATGAGCAGGAACGCCGGCAGATCGTGGTGGAATTCAACCAGTCATATACAGAATATCCCCGCAACAGAATCATGATGGAGTTGTTCGCAGAGCAGGTCCAGCGTCGTGGGGAAGAAGTGGCTGTGATCTGCGATCAGGAGCGCATCAGCTATAGCGAACTGGATCGCCGCTCGAACCAACTGGGACGTTATTTAAGGAATTTGGGCGTTGGTCCGGAAAAGCTGGTGGGCATCAGCGTCGAGCGCTCCGTAGATATGGTGCTCGCAATGGTGGGTATTCTCAAAGCCGGGGGAGCGTACGTTCCGATTGACCCGGCATATCCTCCGGATCGGTTCCGATTTATGGCGGAGGATTCAGAAATTGGAGTTTTGCTGACACAAAGACGGTTGGTCCATAGCATCCCACAGTTGAAAGCACATGTTGTTTGTCTTGACCGTGATTGGGATGAGATCACGCAGCAAAGCAACCAGAGTTTACAAACCCAGGTCATGCCGGAAAATCTTGCCTATGTCGTTTATACATCCGGCTCAACAGGACAGCCTAAAGCCGCGGCGGTAAGCCATTGCAGCCTGATCCGACTGCTGCGTGAGACCAACTACATCCAATTTAATGGCGATGAGGTAGTGGCCCAGACGGTCAACATGTCCTTTGATCCATCCACATTTGAGATATGGGGAGCACTGTTGAATGGGGGCCGGTTGGTGATCATCACCCACGATGTGCTGCTGGACGTAGAAAGATTCGCGGCAGAGATCAAAGACAAGGGCGTGCAGGTCATGTTTCTGGCAACCGCATTGTTTAATGAAGTGGGACGCCTGAAACCCGCCATGTTTAATTCGGTAAAGCACCTGCTGGTTGGCGGGGAAGCTGTTTATCCTGTCACGGCGGCTGCAGTGCTTGAACATGGAGGCCCCGAGCGGCTTGTGAATGCCTACGGACCTGCGGAGTGCACAACATTCAGCGGTTGGTATCACATAAGAGAAGTAGCCCGGGACGCTCCAAGTGTGCCCATCGGCCAGCCGGTTGCAAACACCCAGCTCTATGTATTGGATCGCAACATGAACCTTGAGCCCGTAGGAATCATGGGCCAGTTGTATATAGGTGGTGAAGGACTGGCGCGAGGGTATTGGAAAAGGCCGGAATTAACAGCGGAGAGATTTGTCCCCGATCCTTATGGCCAACCGGGTGGACGTCTCTATAACGTCGGGGACCTTGGCCGTTGGATGGAAGATGGCAATCTGGAATTCTTTGGCCGCGCGGATAATCAGATTAAGATACGCGGCTTCCGCGTGGAACTGGGCGAGATTGAAGTAGCCCTGTTGCAGCATGACAAGGTAAGGAATTGTGCCGTGCTGATGAAGACCGGTAGCAGTGGCAAGCAGTTGGTGGCCTACGTCTCTGGCGAAACGAATGCTGATGAGTTAAAGAGTTACTTGAAAGCCAAACTGCCTGAGTACATGGTACCGGGTATCTATGTGATGTTACCCGAGCTGCCACTCAACACCAACGGAAAGGTAGATCGCAGAGCTCTTCCCGAAGTAGAAGACAAAGCGCCCCAGGAGATGCAGAGAGATGCGCCGGAGGCAATGAATGCTATTGAGGAGTTGCTTGCAGACATTTGGAGAGATGTGCTGGGAGTTGCCCGCATCTCAATGCGCTCTAACTTCTACGATCTGGGCGGACACTCCCTGCTCGCGCTCCGCGTAGTGTCCCGTATTAATGACTATTTCCAGACAGGGCTTTCAGTGCGGACGCTTCTTGAGTATCCGGTGCTGATGGAATTTGCGCAGAGGGTACGTTCCATCTCGACACGTCCTATCCAGGAAATGGAAAAAATAGCCAGAATTGGGCTGATGGTGCGCAGGATGTCACCTGAAGAACGCAAAGCCGCTCTTTCTGCCCAATGAACTTCATTTTGCATCGAGGACTTCCCAGGAGAAGCCATGAATAAATCCGGTGCAATACTCTCGGACGCAGAGCGACAGAAGATTTTGTACGAGTGGAACCGGACAGAAACCGACTATGCCAAAGACAAATGTGTTCACCAGTTGTTTGAAGAGCAGGTGGCGAGAACTCCTCAGGCAACAGCCGTGGTGTTGGAAGATACTTCTTTCACTTATGCCGAACTGAACCAGCGGGCCAACCGGCTGGCCCACTATCTGCGCACGATCGGAGTCCAGCCCGGTCACAGAGTTGCCCTGCTCCTGCAACGCTCCATGGAACTAGTGATAGCAGAACTGGCCGTCCTCAAGTGCGGTGCTGCTTATGTGCCTATTGATTCGGCCTTCCCCGCCCAACGAAAGACCTTGCTCATCAGCGATTGCCAGGCCCAAGTCCTGCTCACCCTCCAGCACATAGAAGTGCCAGACGTGCCGGAGGTGGCCAGGATCAACCTGGATCTGCTGCAAAGCATTCTGGCCACAGGCCAGAATCAGAGTCCTGATTGGGAAGCCGACTTGGGCATAAACGTAAGCAGCCAGGTTACGGCCTACATCATGTTTACCTCGGGTTCCACGGGAACCCCCAAAGGGGTGATGGTACCGCACCGCGCCATCCAGCGGCTTGTGCTGAACAACGGCTTTGCTCGCTTTGAAGCTGCCGACCGGGTGGCCATGGCCGCCAATCCGGCCTTTGATGCCACCACGCTGGAGGTATGGGCGCCACTGCTCAACGGCGCATGCATCGTGATCATTGCTCAGGACGTGCTGCTGGACCCGGCGCGATTCTCACAAGCCTTGCGGCAGCATCGGGTGAGCATCCTGTGGCTAACCGTGGGCCTGTTCAACCAGTACGCGGAAAGATTGAGCGCTGACTGGGGCAGCTTGCATTATCTGCTGGTCGGAGGTGATGTGCTGGATCCGGTGACTATTGGGCGGGTGCTGCGGAACAACCCGCCGCAACACCTGCTCAATGGCTATGGGCCCACTGAGACCACCACTTTTGCTGCCACGTACGAAATTCTGAAGGTGAATGAGGGCCAGAGCATTCCCATTGGACGTCCCATCGGGAACACGCGTATCTACATATTAGACGGGCAGAGAGAGCCGGTGCCGGTGGGGGTGACGGGAGAGTTATACATCGGCGGTGCAGGCGTGGCTCACGGCTATCTCAATCGCCCGGAGCTTACCGCAGAACGCTTCCTCCGCGATCCCTTCGTCCAGGATGCGCAAGCACGCATGTACAAGACCGGCGACCTGGGCCGATGGCTGCCCGATGGCACCATCGAATTCCTGGGCCGCAACGATCATCAGGTCAAGATCCGCGGCTTCCGCATCGAGTTAGGCGAGATTGAGGCACGGCTGCGCGAGCATGCGGGAGTAGCAGAAGCCGTGGTGATGGCGCGGGAAGACGCCCCCGGAGACAAACGCCTGGTGGCCTACTTTGTCCCCGACAAGGATTATCGTGGCCCCGAGCAGAACAAAAAGCGGGCGGACTTCAGTGCGGATCACGTATCGGAATGGGCAATGACCTTCGATGAAGCCTACCGCCAGACAGAGACAGTTAAAGACTCGGCCTTCAACATTGCCGGGTGGAATAGCAGCTACACGGGTCAGCCGATTCCAGCAGAGGAGATGCAGGTTTGGGTCGAGACCACTGTGCAGCGGATTCTTTCCCTGGAACCGAAGCGGGTCTGGGAAATTGGCTGCGGCACAGGACTGCTGCTCTTTCGCATTGCACCCACCTGCGTCTACTACCGCGGAACCGACGTGTCACGAACAGTGTTGGATTTTCTGGAGCAGCAGATACACCACTCTGAGCTGAATTTGCCTGCAATAGATCTGGATTGCAAAGCAGCGCATGAATTCGATGTTCTGCAGGAGCGCGAGAAATTTGATGCGGTCGTTTTGAACTCAGTAGTCCAGTATTTTCCCGATGTCCAATATTTAATGACCGTGCTGACCGGCGCGACGGAATCCTTACGGCCAGGAGGGAAGATATTTATCGGGGACGTGCGCAGTTTTCCATTGCTGGAAACCTTCCATGCTTCGGTTGAATTCTTCCAGTCGCCTGATTCCCGCATATGCCAGGAAGTGCGGGAGAGTGCGCAAAAAAATTTGGAGCAGGAGAGCGAACTGGCTGTTTCCCCGGAATTCTTCACCAGCTTACCGCAACGCTTGCCGCAGATCAGCCGAGTGGAAATCAATTTGAAACGAGGTTATGCGGGCAATGAACTCACAAGTTTCCGCTATGATGTCGTGCTTTACGTGGGCAGGCCTGTTTCGTTTTTGGAGTGTCATTGGATTGATTGGAGCGAGAAGGATTTAAATCTAGAGCGGCTACGGGAGATCTTGAACCTGACCCGGCCTGAAGTGCTAGGGGTGGCAGGCATTCCAAACTCTCGCGTTCAGCGCGATGTCACAGCCACCCAAATTCTTCATTCAAGCCATTGCCCGGCTACCGTAGGCGAACTGCGGCGACAATTAGAGCGTGAACAGCAATGCGCGATCGAGTTGGAAGATATTTGGTTACTGGGAAAAGATTTGCCTTATCGCATAGAAGTTCGCTGGTCACAAAGTGACGCCGGACTCTGTGACGTGCTATTCCGCAGATGTGAGGAAGGCAATTATTCGAAGCAAGCCGGGAGGGTGAGGTTCCCAGGAGAGGTTGAGATTTTGGGACGGCTGCAAATTTGCTCCAACGATCCTTTGAAGCCACGTCTGGCTGAAGGTCTGGTGCCCGAACTCCGCCGCTGGCTCGAAGAAAAACTACCGGAGTATATGGTGCCGGCGGTGTATGTGCGGATGGACCAGATGCCGCTGACGGCAAACGGGAAGCTCGATCGCCAATCATTGCCAGCTCCGGGAACTGATGTGTATGCCGCTCAAACGTATGAAGCTCCGGAGGGAGAAACGGAGAGAGTGCTGGCAGAGATATGGGCCGAGTTACTCCAGGTGAAGCGAGTCGGGCGTCGCGATAATTTTTTTACTCTGGGCGGGCACTCACTCCTGGCGGCGCGAGTGGCGACGCGCATCCGGCAAGGGTTGGGTGTGGCCATGACGATAGGCGATCTGTTCGCACACCCAGCGCTGGCCGACCTGGCACGTAGTCTGAAGGGTGCAGCGAAGGCCGAGCTTCCGGCAATTGTGCGTGCGGAGCCGGGGCATCGGCTACCGTTATCCTTTGCGCAGCAACGCTTATGGTTTTTGTCGCAGATAAAGGAAGCAAGTCAGGCATATCACGTTCCGATGGGTTTGCACTTGAAGGGCGAGTTGGACGTTGGAGCTTTGCGTCGAGCGCTGGATCGGATTGTGGCACGACACGAAGTATTGCGGACCACTTTTATTTCGACCGAAGGAGAACCCTGGCAGCACATTACTTCGGCAGCAGACAGCCGGTTTCATCTGCTGGAGCACGACCTCCGGCAGCATCGGGATGCGAACGCGGAAATGAGTCGCCTTCTGGCCGAGGATGCTAACGCATCTTTTGATCTGCAAATCGGACCGTTGATCCGCGGTCGATTAATCCGCCAGTCGGATGATGAACACACGTTGCTCATCATCATGCATCATATTGTTTCCGATGGATGGTCAATGGGTGTTTTTCTTCGTGAAGTGAGCAAATTGTACAGTGCCTTCCGGAGCGGCGAAGAAGACCCATTGCCGGAGTTAGCAGTCCAATATGCGGATTATGCGATCTGGGAACGGCAGTGGCTGGAAGGAGAGGTACTGCGCCAGCAGAGCGAGTACTGGAAAAAAACTTTGCAGGACGCGCCGGCGCTGCTTGAATTGCCCATAGACCACGTGCGACCAGCACAGCAGGATTACAGAGGAGGAAGTGAGGAGTTGGTGCTTGATTGGGGACTGACGGAGAAATTGAAAAAGCTGAGCTGGCGGCAGGGAACGACCTTATATATGACGCTGCTGGCCGGTTGGGCAGCATTGCTGTCACGATTGTCAGGGCAGAAGGAGGGGGTAATTGGCACGCCTATAGCGAATCGGGAGCGAGCGGAGATTGAAGGGCTGATTGGATTTTTCGTGAACACACTGGCTCTGCGCGTGGATATAAGCGGCTCAGTGACAGTAAAAGAGTTGTTGAAGCGGGTGAAGGAAGTGGCGTTGGGAGGGCAGCAGAATCACAATCTGCCGTTTGAGCGGGTAGTGGAACTGGTGCGGCCAGAGCGCAGTCTGGCGCACCACCCTCTGTTTCAAGTGACCTTCGGCTGGCAGAACACGCCAGAGGGGACCATGATTCTTCCAGGAGTGGAAGCGAAGCTGCTGGAGTCGATACCATATCAGCCGGCAAAATTTGATTTGACACTTGATTTGAAGGAAGCAAACGGGACGGTCATTGGCGAGTTGCAATATGCCAAAGCGTTATTTGAGTCCAGTACCATCAAACGCTACGCGGGCTATTTCCGTAGGCTGTTGGAGGGAATGGTAGCTGATGAGTTGGAAGTAGTGGATCGTCTGGGTCTGCTCAGTGAAAAGGAGCGAGACCAAGTTCTATACGAGTGGAATAACACTGAGGTGGAATATCCGTCGAACAAGCTCATTCACGAGTTGTTCGCGGAGCAGGTGGAAGTGACGCCCCAAGCGGCGGCGGTCGAGTATGAAGGCCGGCAGTTGACGTATGGTGAACTGAACCGGCAAGCGAATCGATTAGCGCATTATCTTCAGATATTGGGAGTGAAACCGACGGCTCGGGTGGCCATCTGTGTGGAGCGCGGACTGGAGATGATCGTGGGGCTTATGGCCATATTCAAGGCAGGGGGCGCTTATGTGCCACTGGATCCAACTTATCCGCAGGAGCGTTTGCAGTACATGCTGAAGGATAGTGAGCCGGTTGCCCTGCTGACACAAACTCAAGTTATGGAACGGATGGGGCCATTGCCTACCGGCCTGCCCACTCTGGATTTGACGGATGCTGCCTGGAACAGCCAAGAGGAGAGCAATCCGGGGACTGTCGGCCCGAAGCCCATGGCTGGAGATTTGGCCTACGTCCTTTATACCTCTGGTTCCACTGGCAAACCCAAAGGCGTCATGGTGAGTCACCAGAATCTTGTGAGCTCAACCTTTGCCAGAAAGCTGGCTTACGGTAAGTTGGGCCGTTTTTTGCTGCTTTCTTCCATTTCGTTTGATAGTTCGGTGGCGGGTATCTTTGGAAGTCTTCTCTTTGGGGGTACGTTAATCATCGCCCCTGATGATTTAGCTCGCGACCCATTGCATCTTAACCAGGAGGTTCAACGGCTGGGAGTGGAAAGTCTGCTCTGTGTTCCATCCTTATATAGATATCTTTTGGAATACCCGGTTGGCGGCGAGCAGAAGAAACACCCTTCCCGCGTCATCGTTGCGGGCGAGGTCTGTCCGCCGGATTTGGTGGCAAAATCAGCGCAACAACAACCTCAAGTCGAGCTATTCAACGAGTATGGCCCTACCGAAGGTACGGTGTGGGCGAGCGTGCATCGTTGTACCCACCCATTGAGCAGGCAATCAGTGCCGATTGGGCGGCCGATTGCTAACACGCGGGTGTACGTCCTGGATGCTTGGGGAGAGCCAGTTCCAATTGGAGTAGCGGGGGAGCTGTGCATCGGAGGAATGGGTATAACCCAGGGATATTTGCATCAGCCTGGGTTGACGGCGGAGCGTTTCGTGCCGGATCCCTATATAGGACGTGCGGGTGCGCGCATGTACAAAACCGGCGATGTAGGGAGATGGCTGGCGGATGGGAACCTGGAATTTCTGGGGCGGAACGATGATCAGGTGAAGATTCGGGGGTTCCGTATTGAACTTGAAGAGATTACAGCCCGCCTGCAGGAGCATCCCGCAGTGGAGGAAGCGGTAGTAATAGCACGGGAAGACGCACCAGGAGAGAAGCGTTTGGTCGCCTACTATCGCCCTGCGCCTCTCCATCCTTTCCCCGATCCTGAATCCTTGCAGTCCCACATGCGCTCGTTCCTCCTCGAACGTTTGCCGGAGTACATGGTTCCGGCAGCGTATGTGCGATTGGAGTCTTTGCCCTTGACTCCGAATGGCAAACTGGATCGTAAAAGTTTGCCATCGCCCCAAGGGGATGCGTATGCGGTGCATAAGTATGTACCGCCGCAGGGAGATCTTGAAACCGTGGTGGCGGCCATTTGGGCGGAGGTGCTCAAATTGGAGCAAGTAGGCCGTCATGACGACTTCTTCGCGTTGGGTGGACAATCATTGCTCGCGCTCCGAGTATTGTTCCGCGTGAATGACTGTTTCCAGACGGAACTTTCCGTGCCGGTCCTTCTCGAACATTCGGTGCTGAGGGAGTTTGCCCAGAAGCTACGTTCCATTTCCGGACGCACTGTGGAGGAACTGGAAAAAATCGCAAAGATTTGGCTTAGGGTCCGCAGGATGAGTCCTGAAGAACTCAAAGCCGCTCTTGCCGTGCATTGAACGCCGCTACGCAGGTGAACTACCATTACTTTAACGAAGCCAGCTTTTGCATGGTTCGCTATACGGCTTGATCTGATTTGAATCGTTTTTGAATTTGCGTTGATCCACAATCCAGAGGCAAGTAATGTTTACGCTCGCACAGAATTTCAAATTTGCGCTTCGCAGGTTAAAAAACAATCCCGGATTTACCGTCGTAGCTGTGCTTACACTGGCTTTGGGAATCGGGGCGAATAGCGCGATGTTCAGCATCGTGAATGCTGTCCTGCTTCGTCCTCTTCCATATCGCGATCCGCAACGATTGGTGTTGCTTGCTGAGCATTGGCCGCAGTTTCCCAGGTTGTCCATGTCCTATCTTAATTACAAGGACTGGCGCGACCAGAGCCACTCGTTTGAAGCAGTGGGGGCCGTGCGTAATAACGTGATGACCATGACCGGGGTCACAGAAGCTGAAAGGCTGCCCACCCAAAATGTTACTGCCAATCTTTTTGATCTCTTAGGAGTCAAACCGGAATTTGGCCGCACCTTCTCTGACGCGGAAGATAAGCCGGGGGCGCCCCCTGTGGCGATCATCAGCCATAATCTCTGGGAACGGCAGTTTTCGTCTTCTCGCGACGTATTTGGCAAGATCATTACTCTGGACAATCAGAACTATTCGATTATCGGCGTGATGCCGCCAAGGTTTGAGATTCTTCAGCAGGCGGCAGATGTCATCCTGCCGTTTGAGCCCTGGGCCAGAACACTGCCGGATGATCGTAGCTGGCATCCCGGAATTTTACCCATAGCCCGATTGAAGCCGGGTGTTTCGCTTGAGCAGGCTCGCTCAGAGATGACCGTGATTGCCAAACAACTGGAGCAACAATATCCGGAATCGAATACCAATGTTTCAGCACTGGTCGATCCCATGCTGGAGCAGGTTGTACAGAACGTTCATACTGCGCTTTGGGTTTTGATCGGCGCGGTGGGGCTTGTGCTCCTGATTGCCTGCGCGAACGTCGCCAATCTTCTGCTTGTTCGCGCCACCGGACGGCGGCGTGAGATGGCAGTCTGTATCGCTTTGGGGGCCCAGCGCTTCGACATTATTCGCCAGCTATTGGCAGAAAGCATCCTGGTGGCCGTTGCCGGCGGCATTTTGGGGCTCGCGTTGGCTTGGGCCGCAGTGCCGCTCTTAACGCGGCTGGCGGGGAGCAGCCTTCCCCGCAGTAATAGCGTTTCTATTGATTTGTCGGTTCTCGGCTTCACTGCCTTAATTGCTCTTGTTCCTGGTGTTCTGTTCGGCCTGGCCCCTGCACGTCACACGTGGACCATTGACACGCGTGAAGCTTTGAGTGAAACCAACCGCGGCGGGGCTGTGAGCGCTGTTTTGCGTACACGCGCGGCACTGGTTGTTTCTGAGATCGCTTTGGCTATGTTGCTGCTCGTTGGGGCTGGTCTTCTGTTCAAGAGCTTTGAGCGACTGTCCAATGTTTCTCCGGGCTTTTCCACCGACCACATCTTGATTGCGAATATAGTCCGTTCGCCCACCGCGTACAGTGATCGGAATGTGCGTTTGGGTTTCTTTGATCGTCTCTTTGAGCAGGTGGCAGCCCTGCCCGGTGTCCGCTCGGTTGGGGCTGTATCCTTTCTCCCAGTAACCGGCACTGGGTCAGCTCTCCACTTTAATATTCAGGGTCGCCCTCCCCGCTCTCCCCAGGAGTACACCATTGCCAGCTATCGTGCCGTGAGCGGAGGCTACTTGAAAACGCTGGGAATACCACTCATGACCGGCCGATGGATCGAAGATCGCGACCGAGAAGGAACTCCGGCAGTAGTGGTAATCAATTCCAGCTTCGCGCGCACATATTTTCCCAACCAGTCGCCAATAGGACAACACATAGAAGTTGGGGCTGTGCCTGATCCCAGTGTCCCCTGGATGGAGATTGTCGGAGTCGTTGCTGATGTTAAGCAATCTCTGGCCAGTGAATCTTCTTCAGAAATGTACGTCCCTTTTCGCCAGGCGGATCAGGTGCTTCCAGTCTTGACACTGTCCCTGGTTGTACGCACCGCTGCGGACCCTCTGGCGCAAACCAATGCTATACGCTCAGTGGTGCATAATATCGATCCTAATCAGCCGGTTACTGCAATCCGTAGCATGCAAGAAAACGTAGCGCAGTCTGTCTCCGAGCCAAAATTTCGCACCGTTCTGTTATCTGTCTTTGCTGGTATCGCCCTGGTGCTTGCGGCAGTCGGCATTTTTGGTGTCATGGCATACTCAGTTGCCCAGCGCACTCGGGAGCTTGGACTACGAATGGCTCTGGGAGCATCACGGGGCCGGGTCTTGAAACTGGTGCTGGCCAATGGTGTGCGGTTAACACTGATGGGTGTAGCGATTGGACTTGTGGCCACGTTCTTCCTGACCCGCTATGTATCCAGTTTGCTATTCAACGTCCCGCCTTTCGATCCCATGACATTGGTGGCTGTAGTTGCGGCATTGATTATTATTTCACTCTGCGCGTGTTACCTTCCTGCTCGGCGCGCCACTTTGGTTGACCCAATGATCGCCCTTAGGGATGAGTAATAAAGGTAAGTCGGAATAGACTCGCGTGGATGCAACCATATTAATCGTCGGCAGTGGATCTTTGGCGCGGGCCATCTCGTATTCTTTGGCTCTCCTGCTTTCCATGCCGCATCGCGTGATTGTTTGCGCCAGATCAAGGGACCAATTGAATGACATTATGTATGTTTCACGCGCAAAAGCCGCGAGCATACAATCCCCACTCATTTTTGACTCCGTCCAATTTGAAGCCGAATCAGATGATGCCGGTGGGCTGCTTTCGTCGATTCAACCTGACGTGATAGTGAACTGTGCTTCGTATTACTCTCCCTGGGAAGATATTCATCAACCTTCGGTATGGACCAAACTGCTTCGCAGTTCGGGATTTGGTGTCACATTGCCATTGCAGTCAGCGTTCGCAATCAAGTTTGCGAAAGCCGTGGCCAGGCATTCACGGGCAGTCCTTTTTATCAATGGCTGTTACCCTGACGCAGTCAATCCGCTGCTGCGGGCCTTGGATCTTCCTGTCTTTTGCGGTGTCGGCAATATTGCTCTTTTGGCGGCAACATTGCGATCTTCCCTGGGGCTTATGCCCCAACAGCGCTTGCAAGTCATGGCTCATCACCTGCATTTGTACACACCAAAGCCGGGCGTGGATGAAGCAAAGGCCTGGGTTGATGGCAAACCTTGCGAGAACGTGAGTAGCTTGCTGACAGGCCAGCGCGCCAGCAGTGGTTTGGAGGTCAATAAAGTGATTGGAT
>DASXGZ010000035.1:0-59958 GCA_036488825.1 Candidatus Angelobacter sp. | reverse complement strand
TATGTTAGAAACTGCGATCTTTGAACTCCTGCAAGAACGCTTACTGGAAATCAAGATCAGCCGCTTTTTCTCGGATGTTTGCGAATTGAGTCGCAGTATCAATCAGCAGCTTGAAGCCAGCATACGAGCATACCTTTCCGTGCCCGCTTCATCCGCAGCATTGAAAAATTGAACGGGTCTTCATTTCAGCAGTGTTGATCATGCGGAGAGCAACTGATGCGACCTTCGCGAACACGACGGCTGTTGCACCCCACTCTTGTCAACCAACGGCGGCAAGCTTCCCGCCTGTATTGAAGCAGGCCGGTTCGCCTTTACATATCCTGAACAGCGCCACGCATCTAGAGGTTAGGAGAAGCTTGTGGAGCACCACACCGGCGAACCTCTCGATTCAACGCGGAAAGCTTGGCTGGCAATAGGACTTACCTGGATCGCGGGCTTTGTGGATATTGTCGGCTACACCGTTCTCGACGGAATTCTCAATGCCAACATGAGCGGCAACACCGTTGAGATCGCTTTTAATTTTTTGCATCACAACCATGGTAAAGCCATGGCGCGTGCCTGGGCCGTGCTGCTGTTCGTGGTCGGCCTGTTTGCCTGCGCATTGATTCATGAGTCCTGCAAGCGACGCGGCATTGAAACCTCTGCGGCCATCACGTTCGGCCTGGAAGCATTGTTTCTTGCTCTCATGGTCGTGATCGGAGTCCATGGGGGACGGCCGGAACTGGCAGCAAAATCCGTGCGCGAATTCTATTGTCTTCTGGCTCTTGCTTGTGCCGCGATGGGCCTGCAGAATGCCACCCTGACGCGAGTAGGCGCTCTGAGCGTCCGTACGACACACGTGACCGGCACTCTGGCCAAATTTGCCGAATCCGGCTCACGCTACCTCTTCTGGTTTTATGACGAAACCCGCGGCCCTCGGGAGCGCCGGTTTGGTGAGGCCCTAAGGCTCTCCCCTCATCATGAAGGCTTCAAAGATGCCGTGATCACAGCATTGCTGTGGATTGGCTTCCTGGCTGGCGGATTTTGCGGAATCATCCTCTATCGATCCTGGGCTTGGTTTTCGTTGTTGGTGCCCGCTGGTTTCTTGGTAATTCTTGCAGCCGCAGATCTGGTTCGGCCAATCGCCAGCAGCAAGGCAGGCGAGGGACCTGAGGGCTGATTGCCGCATTTGGGAAGCATCTCCCGATTTCAGTTATTGTGGACGACCAGTCCAGCATCCTATATTTAGACACCCAAAATACATTCAGATTACAAGGTGCCGAGGAATTCCGTGAACGATCCACTAACAACCTATCTTCAAGATCATCTGGCTGGTTCAGTACATGCAACAGAGATTCTCCAAACAATGCGAGATGATCATGCCAAAGATTCACTGGGCCAGTTTGCCGAGCGACTGCTGGCCGAAATTGAGGCAGATCGCGATGTGCTGGTTGGATTGATTGAACGAATTGGCGCTGCTCCCAGCCAACCGAAAGAATTGGCCGCATGGTTGGCGGAAAAGGTGAGCCGGCTGAAGCTGAAACATGACTCAAAGCAAGGGCTGGGGACGTTTGAAGCGCTTGAATTTCTGATGTTAGGAATTCATGGAAAATGGGCGATGTGGCGCATGTTGGCCATAATTGCCGGTCAAGATTCCCGTTTGCAGGGCACGGATTTTGGCCAGCTTACCATCCGTGCTGCAGATCAGCATGATCGTGTAAACGAGCGACGGATCGACTATGGACGCTCCGCTTTAAAACCAACAACAACGGCCAATCACCAGCGCAAGACAGGCTAGGGACTTGGGGGTTGATTGCTGCGTTCACCTCTACGAATCATCACCTGTATGAACCATCCGCCTATTGGTTTTCAAACCCTCATATTTGCGTGCCAGCTTTACGGCGCTGCTTAATCCACTGGAATCGGCGGAGCAAACCGATTGGGCGCGATTTAGCAATCTCAGGAAAGCGATGGAAAAGAGACTCCGAGGGCCGGAATCCAAGCGCAGTAAGAGGTAGTGCATGGGCGATTTACTCCGCGATTAACACAGCTTTAACGGTCCATTCATCCAATGTTAAAACGCCTGGCGTAAAAGATGGGTATCGGCTTCATAAAATAGATTCGAGCACAGATTCTCTCTCCGATTTAAATTTTTGATAGGGTCCACTGACCTCTGGGCCCTTTTTCTTCGCAAAATTTCCTGTTTTGTATGTTGCCGCAAAAGGTAACTGGGGCTTTTTCACGCGATATTCACCTGACTGTTGCAGCCGTTTAATGTTCGATTGCTACAAATATAGTGCATGCAGGAAAATTGCTTTGACACTGTGATCTTGTCCGACCTGCACCTTGGCTCTGAGATGAGCCAGGCAGGCGCGGCCCTGGCGTTGCTGCAATCCTTGCGATTTAAGCGGCTGATTCTGCTGGGCGACATCTTTGCCGACCTTAACTTCCGCCGATTGACCAAAGAACACTGGAAATTTCTGGGGCATATACGCAAGCTCTCCAACCCACGCCATCAGGTTGAGGTTGTGTGGGTGGAAGGCAACCACGACCATGGGCTTACGGAAGTTATGTCCCACCTGGTGGGCGTGCCTGTGTACCAGGAATATACGTGGAACTATGGCGGCAAGCGCCACCTGGCCATACATGGCCATCAGTTTGACAGGTTTGACGCAGCCAATGTCTTCCTGAGCAAAGTAGGCCAGCTCATCTTTCTGCAGTTGCAGAAAATGGATTCCAAGCACCAACGATTTGCCCGTTACCTGGACCGCCTGAACACAAGGTGGTTACGACTGTCAGAGCAGGTAGCGCAAGGCGCGCTCAGTTACGCAAAACCTGGCAAGGCTGAGCGCATTTTTTGTGGTCATACACACGCACCGCTGTCCCGCGAACGGGACGGCGTGGAGTATTACAACTCGGGCGGGTGGGTCGATCAGATATGCACTTACATCACTATCGGCCTGGAAGGAGTCTCTATCCATGAATATGTTGACCATCGTGATACCAGCGAAGAACGAATCGCGGCTTTTGCCGACACTCCTGGAGTCGCTGTGCCGGCAGGATTATTCCCAGATGAGGTCTACGAAGGTCTTCCTGGCTGATGCCGGATCGACCGACGGCACACAGGAACTAGCCATGTCTTTTACCGGCAGGCTTGATATTGAAGTCATTCCCGGTGGCTTGCCATCTGTCGGCCGCAACGCGGGGCGAGCCGGGCCATTACGCCCTATGTGCTTTTTATCGACGCCGATATGGAATTGAAAGACCCCACCTTGCTGCGCAGGACGATGGACCTCGCCATCCGGCGCAAGCTGCACTGCGTAACCACAAACATCTGGTGCGCACAGGGCAGGCTTGGCGACCAGATTCTTTATATGGGCAACAACGTTGCGCAGTATGGATCGTTTCTGGTGAAGCCGTTCAGCACCGGTATGTTCATGCTCTTTGAAAAGCAGACGTTTGACCAGCTTGGCGGCTTCCATGAAGGCGCGCTGTATGCGGAAGATTATCTGCTCAGCAAAAAGGTGCGGAGCCGCAAATTTGGGATCGTCGGCGGCTGCATTCATACCACCAACAGGCGTTTCAAAAGCATGGGATATCGGAAAATCGTGGGCATGTTCCTGAAGACAATGCTGAACTCCTGGAACGACAATTATTTTCTTCATGATCAGGGATATTGGCGGCAGAAGGTCTAGAATCCAATTTAAGAATGGATACAGGACCCCGTAGTCAAGCCTCTGCCTTCCCTGCCGATTTTGCCTGGGGCGTGGCAACGTCATCGCACCAGGTGGAGGGCGGCAATTCAAAGAACCAATGGGCCGCATGGGAGAAGCTCGGACGGATCAAGTCAAGAGATTGCGTGGGACGCGCCTGCGACTGGTGGCGCAATGCCGAGCAAGATTTTGATCTGGCGCAATCGCTGGGCGTGAATGCGCTCAGGCTCTCAGTGGAGTGGAGCCGCATAGAGCCTGAAGAGGGTCAGTGGGATGAGTCGGCGCTGGCACGCTACCGCCAGATGCTGCGCGCGCTGCATGAGCGCGGGATAAAGCCGTTTGTCACGCTCCATCACTTCACTAATCCGCAATGGTTTGAAGACAAAGGCGCGTTTGCCGCACCGGAATCAGTAGCGTTGTTTCAACGGTTCACGCAGCGCGTAGTCAGCGCATTGGGTGACCTTTGCCGTGACTGGGCCACTTTCAATGAGCCGAATGTCTATGTTTCAATGGGCTACTTTCTGGGGGAATTTCCGCCGGGAAAAAAAGGGCGGTTCATGCAGGCAGCGCACGTCACAAGAAATCTTTGTCTGGCCCATGCGGCCGCTTACCGGACAATCCACGCTTTGCAGACAGATGCCAACGTAGGATGGGCACAGCACTATGTGGTGTTCAAACCGCTCCGGCCTGAGTCAGCCGTGGACAGATGGCTTTGCGAGTTTACCCATCGCCGGTTTAATGACAATTTTGCTGAAGGCATCCGCAGCGGACGAGCGCCCTTCCCTCTAAACAAATTTGGCCGCAGCCTGCCGGAGGTGAAGGGCACATGCGATTTTGTAGGAATCAACTATTACAGCCGGTTGCGCGTTGGTTTTAACCTGCGAAGCGCGAAGACGCTGTTTCTGCAAATCTCAGTGCCGCCGCACAAGCCGCAGGGAGATTCCGGCATTGAAGTCCCTTATGGCGAGGTTTATCCAGAAGGATTGCAGCGGGCAGTTGAACATTTCGCCGACTTCAAGAAACCGATTTACATTCTGGAAAACGGAGTGCCTGACCGCGAGGACCGCATTCGTCCCTGGGCAATTGAGTCGATTGTCAGCCAGATGCAGGGGCTGCTGGCTGCGGGAGTGGACCTGCGGGGGTACTTCCATTGGACGTTGGCGGACAATTTTGAATGGAATGAGGGCTGGCACCTGCGCTTTGGCTTGTTCGAACTCGATCCGGTCACGCAAGTCCGTAAGCCCCGTCCTAGCGCTAAGGTTTATGCCGAACTGATCAGCAAGAGTATGGGCAAAAGTGAAACAGGTCCAGCACAGGATCTATGCCGCCCGAGCCGAAGCTGATCCTTTATTCGCCGCCAACCGGACGGAGTGAACCAGCCGGGTTAAGGCGCGCCAGCTCTAATAAAGCAAAGCACTTGGCATCTTCTTTGCGAGCAGTCTCATATAAGACCACCACTTCATCGGACTTTTCCTGCTTGATCACGCAACGCCAAAGATTCGGAGCGCCAGCACTCTGCGGCACAATTCGAACCTGGTACGGCGATTGGACAATTCGCATGTATTCTCTCCCTGGGGACGGAAGGGATACCACTTCACGTCAATCTGACTATTAAACGCCTGTTGGGGAGAATGTAATGTTAAGAACATGTTAAAAAGACGGGTAGGCTGTGGAATACTAGGCCTAAATGCTTATTGATGTAAACGGCAGAAAATAAAAGGCTTCTCTTTGGGATTAGGGTGAAACTCCCGCTCGAGCAGGCTCGTTCGCCATTGTTACCTGCTCAGAAGTGGGTAAAGCCGATTTTATGTGCCAAATGTCGCGGGCATATTCGGCGATAGTGCGGTCGCTGGAGAAGAATCCGCATCGAGCGACGTTGAGGACGGACTTGGCGGCCCACACAGCAGGGTCCTGGTAATCTTTTTCCGCGCGCTGGCTGGCTTCGACATACGATGAGAGATCAGCCAGATGAAAGTAACGATCACCGCGGTCAAGCAACTCGTCTACAATCCAGCGGAAAAGGCCGGGCTCGTCCGGGCATAAACGGTTAGAGCCGATGCAATCGACCACGCGGCGGACCAGCGGATCATTATTGTAAATCTCGCGGGGATTGTATCCCCTGGATTCCTGATACCAGCTCACATCTTCACGGGTAAGTCCAAAGGTGTAAATATTTGCCGCGCCTACAGCTTCCATGATTTCAATATTCGCGCCGTCAAGCGTGCCAAGCGTAAGAGCGCCGTTCATCGCCAGCTTCATGTTGCCCGTACCAGAGGCTTCCATGCCGGCAGTGGAAATCTGCTGGCTGAGATCGGCAGCGGGCATGATGATTTCCGCCAGGGAAACTCGGTAGTCAGGAACAAAAACAACCTTAATCCGGTCCTTAACCCGCGGATCTGAGTTCACCACCTTGGCCACGTTGTTGATTAATTTAATGATCTGCTTGGCCGCCCAATATCCGGGCGCTGCTTTGCCGGCAAAGAGATATGTGCGATGGATTTGCGGGTCTGCGCTGTCATCCACCATGCTCAGATACTCGTGAATCACGCGCATCACGTTCAGCAGTTGGCGCTTGTACTCGTGAATGCGCTTTACGTGCACGTCAAACATGGAATGCGGGTCGACCATTACAGCCGTGGTGTTGAATACTTCACGCGCCAGCTTTTCCTTGTTGCGCCGCTTGATGGTGCGGAATTCTTCCAGAAAAGCGGGATCTGAGGCTCCTTTTTCAATGGCGCGCACGCGCTCCAGATCGGTGATCCACTCTTCTCCCACGGTGCGCGAAAGCAGCGAGGCCAGACCGGGGTTAGCTTTCAGAATCCAGCGCCGGGGCGCGACGCCATTGGTCTTGTTGCTGAAGCGTTCCGGCCAGAGCTGGGCAAAATCCGGGACCAGCGAACTTTTGATCAGGTCAGAATGCAGCCGCGAAACGCCGTTGATGGCGTGGCTGCCGACAATAGCTAAATTGGCCATCCGCACGTGCTTTTCCGGGCCTTCTTCAATCACAGACATTCGGCGCTGCCGGTCCAGATCACCCGGCCAGCTACGCGCGACGGTGCGCAGAAACTGATGATTGATACCGAAAATAATTTCCATGTGCCGGGGCAGAACACGCTCCGCCAGCGAAACTGTCCATTTTTCCAGAGCTTCCGGCAGCAGCGTATGGTTGGTATAACCAAGCGTAGCCACGGTAAGCTCCCAGGCTTTGTCCCAATCTACGGAATGCTCATCGACCAGCAGGCGCATGAGCTCGGCCACGCAGAGGCTGGGATGCGTGTCATTCATCTGGACGGCGACTTTTGCGGGAAGATCGTCGAAGCCGGAATGTGTGGAGCAATAATGGCGCAGGATGTCACGCAGAGCACAAGCGACGAGGAAATATTCCTGCGTCAGGCGCAGCTCTTTGCCGGACAACACGGAATCGGATGGATAAAGGACGCGCGAGATGTTTTCCGAAGCAATCTTCTGTTCCACAGCGCGGATGTAGTCGCCGCGATTGAAAATCTCAATATCAAAATCTTCTGAGGCGCGGGCAGTAAAAAGGCGCAGATAGTTGACAGTGGTCCCGCAGAATCCCGCCACCGGCATGTCATTGGGCACGCCAACAACGATCTTGCTATCCACCCAGCTCTGGCGGCGATTGCCGTGAGAATCACGCGAGGACTGAAGACGGCCATAAAGCGGCACGGCACAGAAATCCTGCGGACGGTCGATATAAAAAGGCGTACCCTCCACCTTCCATTGATCGGGCTTTTCCCGCTGAAAGCCGCCAACAATCTCCTGCTTGAACATGCCGTATTCGTAATCAATCCCGTAGCCGAAACCGGGCATGCCCATGGTGGCCAGCGACTCAAGAAAACAGGCAGCCAGCCGGCCCAGACCACCGTTGCCTAAACCTGCGTCTGGTTCAACTTCCAAAACATCTTCCAGCCGGATGCCAAATTCAGCGAGCACGGCGCTGCATTGAGCGCCCAGGCCGAGGTTGCACAAATTGTCGCTGAGCCAGCGACCCATGAGAAATTCCATGGAGAGATAGCCGAGCCGCTTGACGTCCTGCTCACGATAGCGCTGCTCGGTGCGAAGCAGGCCATCAATCAGAAAATCACGAATGGTAAGCGAGAGAGGTTTGAATAGCTCGCGTGGAACAACATTGCGCTCTGACCGGGCAAGCGTGTAATGAATATGCCGCAGAATGGACTGACGCAGCGGTTCGGGGTCAAACGATGTTCCGGTTAATAAATCAGCCGACATTCTGAATCTTTTGGATGCACCCTGCCGCCAAAACACGTAAATAAACGGCAACTATCCTCTAGTATGGCACAGCGAGAGGGCCAATCACACTCAGGTGAAACACCTGAGATTAAGGCGGTTAGCTTGTAGTCGCGAAGCGCTTGAGCAAATTTGACGCACTCGCAGTCTCAGGCGAGTTTAGGATGTTTGAGATGCCAGTCTGTCTGGCGCTGAAAGATGCGCGCGGCCTGTACGACCTTGGCGTCATCCAATGCTCGGCCAATAAATTGGATACCCACAGGCAAGCCATGCTTGCCGAAGCCGCAAGGCACGCTGATGGCAGGCAGCCCGCAGATATTGCCAATGCCTCCAATGGGGTCGGCAAAGGTCAACGCCTGATCAAGGTTGGCGTCCACTTTGGTGGCGGTCACGGGAAGTGACGCGGTGGCCAGCACGTCTACATTGGTAAAAATTTCGTCCATTTTGACCTGAAGAATGGCGCGGATGCGCTGGGCAAGGATGAAATCTGATGCGCTGATCTCTTCATTCATGTAGCCGCCGATTTTACCCAGTGGATCATTCAACTCAGCCACACGGCCGGATTGGATAAGCTGGCGGAACGCGGTTGCGCCTTCCACTGACACGACAAGGCCGGCAGCGATCTCCCATGGACCTTCAGGAAGCGACACATTGCTCATTGCGAGCGAAGGACTCTTTTCCAGCACCTGCCGTGCGGCCATCACGGCCTGATT
Organism: Candidatus Angelobacter sp.; assembly: GCA_036488825.1. Taxonomy (GTDB): domain Bacteria; phylum Acidobacteriota; class Terriglobia; order Terriglobales; family Acidobacteriaceae; genus Angelobacter. The sequence goes on along the minus strand of DASXGZ010000035.1, from coordinate 51,284 downwards.
CACGTCCGGCGCAATCTCTTTCCATTGGTTCACCAGCCAGCCGACGCGCAAACGGCCTTTCACCTCGGCTGCGCCGGTATATTTTGCAGCGGCTTCCGGCAGCGAGCCCAGATCTTCAGCGTCATGACCGGCAATAATCTTCAGAACCAAATCGCAATCGTCGGCACTGCGCGTAATGGGGCCGATTTTGTCCATGGTATAAGAGAGTGCCATGGCGCCAGCGCGGCTCACGCGTCCATAGGTAGGCCGTAATCCAGCCAAGCCGCAGAATCCTGAAGGACAAATAATTGAACCCCAGGTTTCAGTGCCAATGGCAAACGCCGCAAGCCCTGCTCCGGTGATCGCAGCAGACCCGCTTGATGATCCGCAGGTCCAGTAATCTGTGTTCCAGGGATTTCTGGCTGCGCCTGTAGCTGAGGCCGAAGCATAACGGTATCCCATGCCTCCCGCCAGTTCGATCATCGCGGCTTTGCCCAGCAGCACCGCGCCAGCAGCTTCCAGCTTTTTGATGACTGTAGCGTCATTGTCAAAACGCTGATCGGAGTATGGCCGCGCTCCCCAGCCAGTGGGATAGCCTTTTACAGCCAACAAATCCTTGGCGGCATACGGAATGCCATGCAGCCGGCCGCGATATTTTCCCGCGGCAATTTCTTTTTCGGCGGCATGCGCCTGCCTTAGCGCGAGATCAGGCGTAAGCGTGGCGTATGCATTCAGCTTTGGGCCGATGCCACGGCTGCGCTCCAGATAACTTTCTGTGAGCTGCACCGGCGAGAGCTGGCGGGCACGGATCCGTTTTGCGAGATCAGTAACGGAAAGAAAGAGAATGTCTTCACTGAGCATTTATTTTTTTTCGTCCCGGGACTTGGGTTCGGCACGGTAGGCGCGGAAACTATCTGCCGGCTGGTCACTGTTTTCAAGATGGAAGGTACGCATCTTTTCCAGGCCTTCCTGTGATTCGGCCATAATGCGGCGAATGTCAGCCTTTTCTTCAGCACTGAGGCGGCCACCGTACTTGCGAAAAATTGACGCTACCTTCATCTCGACTTCCGCCTGGGCAGACGCCGAGAGTTTGGCCATGGCAGCGCGGGTTTTTGCGTCGAGAGACTCGTCATTGGCCACGGCTGTCTGACCCAGGGCATCTCCGGGGGAAATAAGTACCGTAGCAGCCGTAGCGGCGGCGCTGAGGGCGAACTCGCGCCGCCCCATAAGAAATTTGGGCATCCAGTCGTCTCCAGATTACAAAAGTCTAATGCGGGAGAGTACATGAATGCATCCAGAAGCGTCAAACGCGAGACGAGCAACTTGCATCCAATCAAAAGCCACTTCATTCTAAGCCCAAGCTCCCGGACGGTATCCCATGGCACGGTGGATTGCATTTGATCAGGAAACAACTTCATTTCTGCGCTCAACTCTGGCGCAGGGCACCAGGATAGACACACTTCTTCGCGGACCAATCGATTACGCGCTGGCGCGGCCAAGCGCGGTTGTGGCTGTACTGCCTGCAAGCGGAAGCAGCGCGCTGGGAATCGCCGTATTCCGGCGGGCGCGGGCTGCCATGGCGCAACGCACGGCAGCGGCGCAGTTACAACGTAGCCCAATGCCACCTCAGACTGCCAGCAATAAAACAAATACCCGTGCGGGCGGATTTTTGGGGTTGAGCGACGAAGCGATGTTTGAAGACGAGACGCCGCAGGAGAAAAAGAGTTGGTGGCGGAAGTTCTGGGACGAATAATCTTCTCTCGCGCAGCGAGAGATCCCTGTGGTGAACAGACTTTTAGGAACGCATTAGCCAGAGGCCCAAGCCGATTATTATTTTTACTGATACAGCACGGCTAAGTGCCGTCCTGATACAAATCGACGGCGCAGCTCTTTCGATCCCAAAAAGTACTTGAGCTCATAGGGGGCCCTCGCTGCGCTTCGGCACTTTAGAACAATCGTTCTATCTGGCCGCACAATCCTTCCGCCCGGTGTCTGCGATACTTGCGATCAGCCATTTGCCATCCGTCCGAACCAGATTGAATAAATCCGTCCCGCAGTGGTCTACCTTGCCATCCACCAGAAACTCGAACGGAGCCCATACCACCGCCAGATTGTTATCGATCCGCACAAGCGGATCGTGAATTCGCTCTTCAATTTGGGCCTTCCCAGGTTTTCCCACCATGTCAGCAAAAGCTTCAAACGTCATCTGGGTCGGCTTGCCGTCCCGCATCAGAACAAGCGTGCCGCCGGCCAGCAACGGCTTCTTAATCGCCGCAGCATCGCGTTTCGCCATGCCGTCAAACATTGCCGTTACGGGAGCCAGGACCGCCTGCTCTTCCGCTGTTGCGGCGTGAAGAGAAGAAGCCAGAAAGCCAGCGGCTGTTGCTGAGACAAAAAACAAAACCAAACGTGATCGATTAGAGATATTCATGGCTTCCGATTGTAAACCGAACCATGGATTCTCTTGGTGAGATGTAACACCAGATCGTCGTCAAGCACAACCTGCATGCCTTCCTCCACAAAGCGGTTGCGGTACGTAACTCCGCGACCATCAGGTATGTAGCCCCGCTTGACATATAGTCTTTGAGCAGCGTTGTAGCCAGGATGCAAGCCAACACCAATGCCGACGACGCTCGAACGGAGTGCAACTTCTTGTTCCGCTCGATCCAGCAACTGCGTCGCAACACCCTGTCTCCGGAACGGAGGAATCACATTCAAATCCTGGATCTCTGGAATTTCCTGCTCGGCGAAGGGCGCATATGGGGGAGCCCAGTTCACGGTCACGTAGCCAGCGAATTGCCTGTTCACAGTAGCAACAAGACATAATCGCTTCCCCGCCGCCTGCTCGGCTAAATACCGTTGATATTGCGAGACCGGCTTGCCCCACCCAATATCCTTGAATGCCGTGGATATCGTGTCGGGATCACTTTCATTGAGAAAACGTATCTCAACCTTCCGTTCCATTGTCTTAGGCTCCTAATCCTTCTCCCCCAGAACGCGGTGGCCTCGAGCATTCCATAGCGAGCGTCAACTTGGAATGTGAATGACAATGTCTACCTGGCATGGGATGGGAGAGCCATCACGTTTTGCCGGGATATATTTGAACTCGCGGATCGCTGAGAGAAGCGTGTGCTCAATTTTTGGAGTTGCCATTCCAGTCACCAGCCGCGCATCAGCCACTCGGCCATCGATATCGATGGTAACTTCCACAATTAGATATTGCTCAAAACGCGGCGGAAGGTCAGCCGCCGGAATAATGGGAATCACTCCAGAAGTCTGAACAGCAAGTTGATACTCCGGGCCCGGGGAGAACCCATAGATATGGCGCAACTTGAAATTCATCATCAGCCCTTTGGTTGCTTCCTTTGCGTGCTCACGGAGAATCTGAAGGCCAGCGCTGTCCCCCGGGTTGACAGGCTGCGGCGCGAGCGCCTGCTTTGTTCTGCGAGGCATATGGAAGCGGTTGGCCTGTGCCCGCGCGGGTGGCGGGCTGTTGGCATTGAAAGTCACATGAGGCGATCCTGGCACTTTTTGTGCTGTTATGTATTTCTCAGGGACGATATGAGGTCCTGCTGAGTGCCGGAACAGGAGGATCAAAGCCAAGGCAACAACATGCGTGAAAACGGACGATGCAAGGATGGATGTACGAGGCACTGGATTGTCTGGAACGAATATCTGGCGTTGATCCAACATCCAGTTCTCTCACCCTTTTCACTTCATCGCTTTCATCTTTCTATATCAAAGACCAGTGGCGGCGTCATCATATTTGCCTGGTTATCTATATAAATTCTCTCCCAAGCAGGCCCCGCATCAATTGCTGGGATGAATGGTCTTAAAACGAATTCGAAACACTGCGGTACTGGGCGGGTGTCTCAGATATCAGGGCAACTTCCAGTTGCTCAGGATTAAAAAGTTTCGGCTGCGCAGGCGATCTCTTCAGAACCAAATGTTAAATGAGATCTTTTTTTATTAGGCTATAGGGGTTCCCCCGCTATGCTCGGGACAGAAGAAAAACAGAGACTTAGAAAGTAAACGCCAATCCGCCACGCAGAGAGCGCGCAGACTGGACCATATAGATAGTGCGTCCGTCCTGGCCCATCACAGGAAGGTAGCCCTGGGCCAGCAGGTTGCGCAGATCGAGGAGCGCGTCCATTTTGGCGGGGATAAATGAAGTTCCGGGGATTGGCTGGCGGATAAAGAGGCTGAGGTAAGGGTCGGTCTGCCCGGGCGAGGCATTGAATGCATCAACCGTGGAGAGCGCATTCCCACTGGTCCATTTATAAGAAGCAATCCAGCGCGTGCCGGTACCGGGTATGTGTCCGTATAACTTTGTGCCTACGGAATGTTGGCGGCTGGTACCCAGCATCTGCGCCAGCCCCTGCCAGTCAGTGGAGCCATCCGCCACAATCGCCTGCCCCGTAGAATAGTCCACCGTGGCTGTGAGATCGTCAGAAATCTTGCGCTGCACCACGACGCGCGCGCCAGCGCTGTTCACTCCGGGGGCGTAGCCGTAAGAAAATGTGCCGGAATAGACATCAGGAAGCACATCATCCGAATAACTGGAGGGGTCGCCAGCCCCGGTGAGGATGGCGTTGCTTACATGATCCAGAAACGCCGCTATCTGCACGCTGGTGTTACCCATATGGCGCGAAACGGAAAGCTCGTGGTGGGCCGCTTTTTCCACCTGGGGCTGGCCATTCAGCAAGGCCATTCTTGGACCGGACTCGGTGAGGTCGGCAGGAGCAGTATCAAAACCCTTGGCCGCGCGCGTGTCAGGCTCAGAGGTGGCATAACGATATTCAACCACCATATTGGGCGAGAGATGCACATCCACCGAGCCGTGCGGACGCAGGGCCGTGACACGGTTGCCGAACTCCATGGATTGCAGGTCAGCGCCATAGCTGAGATCAATGAAACCAGCGACAGTCACATTGTCAGAGCTGCTCATGGCAATGGCGGAATAGGGCGAGTTCTGGACCGCAGAGCCGGGTGCGGCAAAATGACGGTAGGTTACGGCAAACGTGGGGCGGGAGCTGTCGCCAAAATCATGTGCGTAGGAAGCCCGCAACACTCCATTGGGATCACCCGAGGAAGTCCCGATATTGCCGCCAACGGAGAGCGTTCCGGAAGAAAAAAGCGATTTTTCCAGGGCAAAAGCCGTTGTAACATCACCCGCGCTGCCAAAACCACCGGCTTCAGAACCTGCCATAAAAGCCACGCTGGCTTTCATCGCACGATCGCCGCCGCCGCGCTCAGAATTCTTTTGTGAAACCACAACCAGCGACTCGCCATCACCGCTGTCACTGTCCTTGTCCTTGTCAAGCACGCGGAGAATGGGACGATTGGTGGCGGAGCGCAGAGTCCAATGCCAATCATCGGGTTCGTCAGCATCAGAACGCCGTGCAGGCATCATCTTGAGCGCATCGGCCAAGGTATTGACCGTGAGATTAATGATGAGATGCGCGCCGGAACGAAGGATAACATCTTCCCGAAGCGAAGGCAGGAAAGAAGCGGCTGTAACTTTGACTTGATAGGTGCCCGCCGGGAGATTGTCCGCCCGGTAATAACCGCGCGAATCAGTAAATACCGTGGTGCCGACCCTGGCAGCGGAAACAAAGACCTCCACCACCGCGCCCATCTGGGGCGCTCCCGAACTGTCTTTGACGTATCCTGCAATACCGCCAATGCTCGCCGCGTTAAGTGGCGCCAATCCCAACAGGACGACCAATAGACATTCGAGTTTGCGGGTCATATCCACCACCTCAAATAAAAGTGGAGCCCCTTGCTTTATTGCAGAACGGCGAATTTCGCTGTAGGCGAAATCGTCTGCTTGGAGATCTGGTCATTCACTTTTATCGTTACCTGGTATACACCGGGGTCAAGCTGGCTCAATTGCAGGCTCTTTCCAAGGGTCACCTGCTCACCAACGTTCCCCATCTGGGCCGTTGATTCTGTGAAGTCTAGCACATGCTGATTGGTTGCCGTGTTAACTACCTGATATTCAACCGTGGCAGAGGGTTTATTGGTCTTCTGGTCCACGCCAAGGTTATAAACCTGCAACCAGAAATTCACCTTTTCTTTCTTGGTAAAGGAAGCCGGTTTTCCATCCGATGGTTTTACCTTAGGACGGACCTTGTTGGTGCCGATCACGAAATTGCCGGTGCCCACCTCGCGCGCCGGAACAGGTTCCATCTGGTCAGCCAAAATCAGAGTAGAAGATGTAAGTTTCTCGTCGCCAAAATCTGGGACGTTATAGCTGCGGCTGAAAATACCAGTTTTATCGCCATTTACGTCCTTCATAACCACGTCAAGGCGGTAGAGACCGGGGCGCATGGGCAGCGCCTTCCAATATAACGAAACATTATTAATTTCTTTTTCCAGCAGCTCGGCAGGAATATCGCGATGCAGGGTTTCTTCAAACGTCTGAACGATCTGCCCGGAAAGCTTGGTCAACTGGCCGTAAACGTTCACAACCGCGCGCTGAATTCCATCTTTGTTGGCAAAGGTCAATCCTTTGAGCGGAACCTGCAAGGTGATTGGAACCAGCACGGTGTCCGAGGTCAGTTTGACAAAGTCCACCTGCACATCGAAAGGCAGGAGATTGGTCCGGAACTTGTGAGTGACCAGTTCATTTTGCAGGTCTTTGAATTTGATGTCGGGCGCGCGATTCAGTTTGGCGAATGTATCCAGGCGGTCAAACTGCTTGCTCTGATTATTCTGGGTGAAAGGACCTGCGCCCAGGGACTCAAGGCCGCCATTGAAACGCTGCGCTTTTGAGGCCATACCCATTTCCTCCATGGTGGTCAGGCCGGCGTTAGGAACATGGAGAAGAGCATCTTTCCTGGAGCGGTCCAACGTCATTTCATACGCGCCGCAGTTGCAGTCATCTACAAATTCGATTTCGATTTCCTGTCCAATGCCTTCCAGATACCGGTAGCGCCAGGTCTCAAAGGGGAAAGTTTCGGTTTGGCCGCCGCCCTCTTCGTCTGGGCGCTGGTACGGCCCACCCATGGGATGGGCGTCAATTGAATCTGGCTTTCCAAACATTATGTAAATTCTTCCGCGATCGGTGCGCCACCCAGGTACGCCAGCAGCGAAATGCTCATTGGCATAAGCGATACGCCGGTAGTGCTCTTCCTTGTATTCATTTTCGGCTGTATCCGGGGTAGGATCGCGGCGCTGCCAGAAGCTTTCAATAAATGTGTCGCGCTCCGCGTTGTTTGATAGTTTCTTGAACGCGGAAAGCTCTTCATCTGTGATGATCCAGCGAACATCCTCATCCAGCCACTTCTTATAAACGCCGCCTAATTTTTCTTTGATCGCAGCTTGATCGTCTTTCTTACGATCACGTTTCAGCGGGTCCTGCTGGTCATCGGCCTGCGTCCCGGCAGTCGCCGATTTTTTATCTTTGTCTTTATCTTTGTCCTGGGCCTGGGCCCGGACAACAAAACAACCTGAACCAGCCAGGATAACGAGTAAGAACAGGGAATAAAAACGGGAATTACTGGAGAGCACTAGAGTCCTCCTCGGAGCGATAATAGCTGGATTTTAGTTCTTTTCCACCCCTATAATCAAGGATGGAAGCCCATTTTGACCTTTTCTTTCCAACCTTAGAACGCCTACCAAGGCATATTTTGCTCCCGAATTACGGTACTTACCCAAAGAAATCATGTAGAACCGAAAACTCACTTGCCGTTATAATCAGAAGCGGTACCCGCCATCACAGAGAGATTTTTTGTCCACCCGCCTGACGGAAAGGAACTTTCCCGGCATTCGAGGCGTATATATAAGTGGATGAAGCGCTGTGGTGCGCCGGAAGGTAATTCATGAACGCAAAAAAGATCGCCATTATCTTAGGTGTGATTGTCCTGTTGGGCGCCATTGTCGGCTTCACGGTTAATCAGAGTCAAAAGAACGTTGTCACCGTCCAGAGCGGCAAGGTCGTCAAGCAGGATATCTCCTCCCAGGTCACTGCATCCGGCCAGATCAAGCCAAAAACCCTGGTCAACGTTGGCGCCAACGCCATGGGCCGGATCGTCCACCTCTATGTGAAGGAAGGCGACAAAGTTAAAAAGGGCCAGGTCCTGGCCCAACTGGAAAGTGTGCAATCTGCGGCAGACGTGGCCATGACGCGCGCAACCCTGGAGAGCAGCCAGACCGATGCTGTCGCCGCCGAAGCTGCACTCAATACAGCTAAGGCACAGTTCAAGAGCAGCGCCGCGGATTTGGCCCGCGCCAAGCTCGACTATGAACGCTATCAGGGTCTCTTCAAAGACCAGCTTGTTTCTAAGGCTGACTTCGATACCAAGAAAGCTGCCTATGAAATGGCCGACGCTGTTCATGCTCAGGACGCAGCGCGCATCGCGCAAAGCAAAGCTCAGGTCGATTCTGCCGAGGGACGCGTTGGCCAGTCCAAAGCCCAGCTTACCCGCGTGAATGACGTTCTTAGCAAGACCACTTACACCGCTCCATTTACCGGCACTGTAACCAACCTTCCCGTGCATGAAGGTGAAACCGTTGTCATGGGCATCCAGAATTCTCCCGGCAGCACCCTGATGACCGTGGCAGATATGGGCGTAATCACCGCTGAAGTTCAGGTGGATGAAACTGACATCGTAAATGTCACCACCGGGCAGCCGGCGGAAGTCACAATTGATGCCATGCCCAACCAGACGTTTAAGGGTACCGTCACTGAAATCGGCGACAACGCCATCATCCGCTCCACCGGTGTTTCCACATCGCAGAGTGTGGCTGGCAGCCAGGAAGCCAAGGATTTCAAGGTCGTCATCACTCTGACTGATCCTCCACCCAATCTCCGTCCCGGTCTTTCCGCCACCGCAAAGATCACAACCGGCGTGGCCCATGACGCAGTCGCCATCCCGATTCAAGCCCTGACCATGCGGGACAAGAATGATCTGGAAGCGCAGAAAAATCCCGGCACGCCCGCCGACAAAACTGCTCCGGTGGCAACGACCGCAAAAAAAGAAAATACCGACATTCAGGGCGTCTTCGTCATCAAGAACAAGAAAGCGGAATGGCGTCCGGTGGTGACCGGCCTAACCGGGACCACAGACATCCAGGTCAAGAGCGGACTTGAGCCCGGCGACGAAATCATTACCGGCAGCTATAAAGTCCTCAAAACCCTGCGCAACGGCGCTGGCGTGAAAGTGGATAATTCTTTGGCCAACAAAAGTGAATCGTAAACTCTCACGCTTTCTATACGTCTAATTAAGACAGTGGGGTTCTGTGCCGCCAGACCAGGAGAAAAGGATGTCAACACAAGTCGCCGACATTTCCGATCGGATCATTGCGCCGCCTACAGAGTGCATTATCTGCACTGAAGACCTCTGGAAGACCTACCAGATGGGTCAGGAACAGGTGCATGCGCTGCGCGGCGTCAACTTGCGGATTGATCGCGGCGAATATGTTGCCATCATGGGCCCATCCGGCTCCGGCAAATCCACGCTGATGAACCTGATTGGCTGTCTTGACACTCCCACCAAGGGGCGTTACTGGCTCAATAGCAACCTTGTCAGCGAACTCGATGACGACGAACTTGCGCGCATTCGCAATAAAGAAATCGGCTTTGTCTTTCAGACCTTCAACCTGCTGGCCCGAGCCACTGCGCTGCACAACGTGGAGCTTCCGCTGATCTATAGCGGCACGCCCTCTGACGAACGGATTGCCCGCGCAAAAGCGGCGCTTGAGGCCGTTGACCTGGGCGAACGCATGAACCATAAGCCCAACGAGCTCTCCGGTGGACAGCGCCAGCGCGTCGCCATTGCCCGAGCCCTGGTCAACAATCCTTCCATCATCCTGGCCGATGAGCCTACCGGCAACCTCGATTCACAGACCGGAAACGAAATCATGAAGCTGATGGAAGACCTACACAACAAAGGAAACACCATTGTGCTGGTCACGCATGAAGCCGATATCGCCGAGCACGCCTACCGCGTCGTCCACATCCGCGACGGCGTTGTCGCCAGCGACGAGCGCCGCAAGTAGAATCGCCCCACGGATGATATTGATTCTCTGCAAGAAAACTAAAACGCGTGTCCCTTAACCATCCAGCGCCGGAGGCGTGGCAAGCGAGCATAGCGAGCTGTAGCCCAGAGCGTGAGCAGGCATGGAATGAACGTTGAGCCCCAGCGGGGCGACATACCATAGCCTTCGCAGTTTTCAGCCCTTCCAGCGATGCACCGCATGACAAACCTTCGGGCACTAAAGAAATGAATGCAGCTAAAATACAAAGCTAAGAGCCAATGGCTAATAGCTAAGGGCTGCCCTATCCCATGAATATTCCCAAAGAACTTGAAGGCCGTCTGCGCCGCGTGAGCAGCCGCCAAAATGCGCTGGTCAAAGACTTGCGCAAAGCGCTCACCCAGGGTGAGCCGACCGCCGACGGCTACGTTGCCATTGAAGGCATCCGCATCATTGACGAAGCCATCCGCAGCGGCTTGCGTTTTCATGCCGTATTCTTCAGCGACGCCGGCAGCGCTCATGCCGTCCGCCTGCTGCCGCAGCTTGCCAGCCACGTTGAGGTCCTGCTGCTGCCCGACGAGGTCTTTACCACCGCGGTCAGCACAGAGTCGCCGCAGGGAGTCGCGGCCCTGGTAAAGCTGCGTCCTTTTAAATTTACAGATCTACTGAAAGAAGATCTGCTGAAAGAAGACCTGCTCGAGCGTGGCTCGCAGCCGCTTCTGCTCGGTGTCGCCGGCATTCAAGACCCGGGAAATCTTGGGACGATCATCCGCTCCGCCGAGGCATTTGGCGCGCGCGCCGTGCTCTTGGGGGAAAAGACCGCCAGCCACTTTAATCCCAAAACCGTTCGCGGCTCTGCCGGGTCGGTGTTCCGCCAACCGATCGTGCGCGTGAAGATGGCAGAAACCATCCCGCTGCTGAAGCAACAAGGCATGCGCGTACTGGCTACTTCATCCCATAAAGGCAAGCCGCTTCAGGAAGCCGACTTCACCGGCGCAGCCATGATCGTCGTCGGCAATGAAGGGGCCGGCGTGCCGCCGGAAATTCTCTCCCTGGCCGACGAGCTGGTAAACATTCCGCACTCGCCGCGCGTGGAATCGCTCAACGCCGGTATTGCAGCATCAATCCTGTTATATGAAGCTGCAAGGCAGAGACAAAGATCGGGTGATCGGGAGATCGGGTGATCGGGTGATCGGAAGATATGAGCTTGGATAAGCATCATGAATTAAGCATTCGTACAAAGAGCTTCGCCTGCGCGTGATCCGAATGGCGGAAGCACTGCCGCGGACGCGCGCCGCGAATGTGATCAGTAATCAAATTCTCAGATCGGCGACAAGTATGGCCGCCAATTATCGTGCTTGTGGGCGGGCCCGTTCTAAAGCCGAATTCATAGCTAAAATGGGAATTGTGATCGAAGAAGCAGATGAGACGGTGCTCTGGCTTGAGCTTCTGGGGGAAAGCAAGATTGTTCCAGCAACAAAGCTGGAAAACTTAATGGCCGAAGCGAATCAGCTGTTGTTGATTTTCTCGGCTTCCGGAAGGACTGCCAAAAATGACCGGAACAGCTAAGCTGTCAATGAGTTTCCGATCGCGCGCGATCACCCGATCGCCCGATCGCCCGATTTTATGAGCTTATTTCAGTCCCTTCCCGACCAGCAAGGCAAAGGCGCGCGCCCTCTCGCCGACCGCATGCGTCCGCGCACGCTGGACGAATTTGTCGGCCAGGAACACATCGTCGGGCCGGGCAAGCCGCTGCGCCTGCAAATCGAGCGCGACGATCCGGGCTCCATCATCTTCTGGGGTCCTCCAGGCACCGGAAAAACGACTCTGGCGCAGATCATCGCGCACGTTACCAAAGCTGAGTTCATTGAGTTCTCCGCTGTGCTTTCCGGGATCAAGGAAATCAAGCAGGTCATGGCCGACGCGGAAAAAGCCCGCGCCTACGGCACGCGCACCATTCTATTCATCGATGAAATTCACCGCTTCAACCGCGCCCAGCAGGACGCCTTTCTTCCGCACGTTGAACGCGGCAATATACGCCTGATCGGCGCAACCACGGAAAATCCATCGTTTGAGATCAATGGCGCGCTGCTATCGCGCTGCCGCGTTTACATCCTGAACCAGCTCACTGAAGATCAAATTGTCTTGCTGCTGCGCCGTGCGCTGGAAGACACCGAACGCGGCCTCGGCAAGATGGAGCTCCGCGCAGCCGACGAAATTCTGCAACAGATTGCCGCTTATACCAGCGGCGATGCCCGCTCCGCATACAACGTGCTTGAAGTTGCCGCGGCCACCGCCGGAGAGAACGGCGAGATCACCGAGCAGATCATCAAAGATACGCTGCAGAAACGCGTGCTGCTCTATGACAAGTCGGGCGAAGAGCATTACAACCTGATTTCCGCGTTGCACAAGTCCGTCCGCAACAGTGATGTTGACGCCTCTCTCTATTGGCTGGGCCGCCTGCTTCAGTCCGGCGAAGACCCGCTCTATATCGCCCGCCGCGTGGTGCGCATGTCGGTGGAAGATATCGGGCTGGCCGCGCCGGAAGCGCTGAATCTCTGCCTCTCCGCCAAAGACACAATCGATTTCCTGGGATCACCCGAAGGCGACCTCGCTCTGGCCCAGGCCGTGGTCTATCTCGCCCTGGCCCCGAAATCGAACGCGCTTTATACCGCTTACAACGCGGTTCTTGAAGACGTGGAAAAGACCGCAGCCGAGCCTGTCCCGCTTCACATCCGCAATGCCGTGACCAAGTTGATGAAGCAGGTCGGTTACGGCAAGGGCTACCAGTACGCGCACGACCTCGTAGAAAAAGTTGCCGACATGGAATGCATGCCCGACAATCTGCGCGGGCGAGAATACTACCATCCCACGCACGAAGGTCGGGAAAAGCTGCTGGCGCAACGGATGGAAGAGATCAAGCAAAGAAAAGAGGAACTGCGAAGATCGGAAGAAAGCAAGTCAGAGGAAACGCCGAAATCTGTAAAGCGCAGAGGCAGCAAAGAAAGTGATTAGCGCGTCCGCCGGCATTTAACAAATTACCAAATTGCTCAATTTACGGATTCATCTAAACCTCGCCCTATGCTCCTTCAAAACGCACTTATCCATCACCACGGTAATTCCCGCTTTGCGCGCCTTCTCCGCAGCTTCTTCATGGATCACGCCTTCCTGCAGCCAGATCGCGGGAACCTTGAGCCGGATCGCCTCATCCACAATCTCCGGCACAAACTCTGACCGCCGAAACACATCTACCATATCAATCTTTTCCGGCACATCGGCCAGGGTCGCAACCGCCTTCTCGCCCAGCGAGCCTTTAATCGACGGATTGACGGGAATAATGCGGTATCCCTGGGTTTGCATGTAGGCGCTTACGCCGTAACTGGGACGCAACGGGCTGTCAGAGAGACCAACTACGGCAATGGTCTTGGTGCGTTTTAGCAGTTCGCCAATTTCATCAGTGGCAGTGGTCTTCACTGTGTTCTCCCCAAATTTTCCCAAAAGCAATCTCGGCAAAACGAATTCAACAGCATTCTATTGAGAAGCGTGCAGCAACGCCAAAGGTTTGTCACTGCAACTGTGCCGCCTGTTACGGTTACTCTTTCTTTGCTCCGCCGCGCGATGCCTTCTCCGTGTACAGCTTGGCCGCAACTTTGCGGATAGTATCAGGCACATTCTTGTTATGGCGCAGGCTTTTCAGGTCATAAACCTGCAAGGTCTTGACCAGTGTCAATGAGACATCCAGCGGACATCTGGGATTGTTCACCAGGTTTCTCACCACCGGATAAAGTTTAAGAAAGCGGCGCTGCCGCGCAATCTCGCGGAAGACATTTTCCTGCAGGTTTTTCGATCCCGCAAATGATTCGGCTTCCGCGTCAGTCAACTTGGGTGAGGACAATACGGCGTTCTGCACCAGGCGGGCCGTGTCTCGAATCAGCAGCGCCCGCTCTTCCTTGCCGCCGACAAATCCCAACTTGATCCGCTGGCCCACATTCAACTTTGCCACACGTTGCAATACTGTGAGTCTCTTCTGTTCAGAAAGACCAAACTCGTCCAGCATTTCCGGATCTTCAAGCGCATCCGCTATCGCTTGCGCATTCGCCTCTGCCGGTTTATTTACCTCAGTATCCGCGGGCTGATCCCCGCCGCTTTCCGCTACTGCTGCCGCAGCGCCCTGTTCCGCTGCTGGCGCCTCTTCCTTCGCCAGTTCAAACGGCTTCCCTTCATCCGCCGCAATCTCTGAAGCATGCTCCTGCTGAAATGTCTGCAATGCTGCTTCGGCCTCAGGATGGGCTTCAAACTGTTCCAGCGCTTCTTCCGCATGCGGCGGCGCGGTTTGGGTTTCAGTTCCGCCACTTTTCAGCTCCTGCGCTTCCTGCGGCGTGAGATATTCATTGCTGAGCAACGCTTCCACTACACCTGGCGCATTTCTTGCGCGGGCACTGGCCAGCAGCATGCTCACCGTCGCTCTTGAGCCTGTTTCCGCAAGCTCCATCAACAATTCGTCCGGAATCGCCGGGTTCTCAATCAGGGTGGGCATCAGCACGGGACGCCGGTTTTCCGGCTGCCAATAATAAAGAAGTACGTCCGGCGCGGTCGTATTTTTGCCCAGCACTTCCATCGCTGACTCCGCATCCCACCCCGCCAGGGTCATGCGCGCGTCGTGGCCAAAGAGAGGGCTCTGCGCCAGAAATACCAGCACTTCCAGAGTTTCATCGGCGGACAGCGGCAATGCGCCCCTGGCGGCAGAACGCATCACGTTCACTGGTACGGCATTCTTTTTAATCAGTTCAAGAATAGGGGCCATAGAGTTCGCATCCCGAATCCGCGTTTTTTGCGGATAAGGGATCACTATTCCTACAAAACCATATTAGGTTATCGCGTTCTTCAGGCAAATTTCTGTCAAGTGCCGTTTTGGCGAATCAGCCACGAGTACCGTGATTATAGGGCTCCCTCGCTTTGCTCGGGACTGCGGAAACTAATTTGGTCTCGCCGCGCCACAAGAAACGCCCGGATAAACGGCGTCAGGTCGCCATCCAGCACGCGGTCCACGTCTCCCACTTCCATTTTGGTGCGATGGTCCTTGATCAATCTATATGGGTGTAAAACATATGAGCGTATCTGCGAGCCGAAATCAATGTCCAGCTTGGAATCTTCCAGCTTCTTTGAGATTGCGCGTTTCTTCTCCAACTCATACTCATAAAGTTTTGACCGCAGCATCTTCATGGCGCGCTCGCGGTTCTTGTGTTGTGAGCGCTCATTCTGGCAGGCCACCACAAGGTTGGTCGGAATATGCGTAATGCGCACCGCTGAATCGGTTGTGTTTACGTGCTGCCCGCCCTTGCCTCCGGAACGATACGTGTCGATTCTCAGGTCTTCTGGTTTGATGTCCACCTGAATGGAATCATCGATTTCCGGCGAGACAAAAACGCTCGCGAAAGAAGTATGACGGCGTTTGGCCTGGTCAAACGGAGAGATACGCACCAGCCGGTGCACGCCGATCTCGCTCAGCAACAGCCCGTATGCGTAGTCGCCGGTCACGGTAAACGTCGCCGATTTGATTCCGGCTTCTTCCGCTGGCTGATATTCATTTACTTCCGTGCTGAACCCCTGCCGCTCCGCCCAGCGCAAATAAAGGCGCAACAGCATCTCCGCCCAGTCTTGAGATTCAGTGCCGCCCGCTCCCGGATGGATGGTGACAATGGCGTTGCGCATGTCATGCTCGCCGGACATCAGGGTTTGCGTTTCCAGCTTGTCGGCAACTACGCGAAGCTGGTCGATTTCCTTCTTCAGCTCTTCAGTTACGGTTTCGCCTTCGCGCGCCAGGTCGAAATATGCCTGTATGTCGTCCACGCGGCGAGCCAGATCAGCATCCATGGCAAGAGATTCTTCCAGGCGGCGGCGTTGACGCATCAACACCTGTGACTTCTCCTGGTCTGACCAGATGTTGGGATCGCCTACTTTTTTTTCAACTTCAGCTAATTGCTGGCGCAGGGATGGAGCGTCAAAGATAGCTCCGCAGGTCGCGCACTTTGTCGCGCACGGCAGTGTATTCGCGTTCTAATTCTTCAACCATAGTTTGTATTATGCAGAGCGGGCTTCAATCATGGTGCCGGCGCGGTAACGCCAGCGCACAAACACCGCCAGCAATGAGATTACCACACATGCCCAGGCGAACAGGTCGCCATTGCGGACGTAAAACGTGCTTTCATTTTCCAGGGCATAAGGGGCAATCAGCGCGGTGCGTATGTTCCGCGAGGCCTTGGCCACCACCCGCCCATAAGGATCTATTGAAGCTGTAGTCCCATTGTTTGTGGCCACCAGCACCCAGCGATGGTTTTCCACTGCCCGCATCCGGGCCATCTGCAGGTGTTGTGCCGGCGCTCCGGTTTCGCCGTACCAGAGGTCATCGGAAATATTGATCAGCACTTGTGCGCCATTCTCCGTGAACTCGCGCACCTCATTCGGGAAAATGGATTCGTAACAAATGAAGATTCCAACATGGATTCCATTCAGGTCAAAGACTTTGCGTTGCGTGCCGCGGGCAAAATCGCCGACCTCTCGCGTGAGCTTGCTGGCAAAAAACAGCAGGTTTTGATACGGGACATATTCGCCGTAAGGCACCAGATGGATTTTGTCATACTGGCCCACTACATTCCCTCTGGGATCCATGACCAGTGCGGAGTTGAGCAACTGCTCCTTGCCTGCTGTCTGTGTCTGCCCGAGACTGCCTACAATCAGGTATGAATTTCTGTCCTGTGCCAGGGTTATGAGCCATTTCTGCAACCGGGGATCGGCAATAAAAAATGGCGCAGGCGACTCCGGCCACACGATCAATCCCGGATTATTCGGCTCTGCCCTGGGGGCCGCCTCAATGCTTACCTTCACCAGGTCGGCCATGGTTTGGTCAAAGTATCTGGGGGTCCACTCTGGCTGGTCCAGAAGAGGGACGTTTTCCTGCACCAGCACTGCCTGATGGGTAGCAGGTTCGGTGGCAGGCTTGGCGAAAACACCAATTTGTAACGCGATAGCAGCCGCAGCCGCGGAGATCAGCAAATTTTTTCGCCGTTGACCGTAAAGCAACAGCGCTGCCACAAACGCGCAATTGACCAGCATCACGGCAAATGACAATCCATAAACTCCGGTGGTCTGGGCGATGCGGGCAAAGGGAATATTATCCACCTGGGAGTTTCCCAGCGGGTCCCATGGAACGCCGATCCCGCGATCGCGCAACAGTTCAACCGCTACCCAGAAAACCGGGGCCAGCAGCAGCGGCCGCCGATTGCCAATAGTCGATCTTCTTGCCATCAGCACCACCAGCATTCCAAAAATGCCGTGATGCACGCCCATAATCAGGCCATATCCCAGCGTGATGAGAGCGGCCACCGGAGCCGCAAGCTTTCCATACCCATGCATTACCGGATAAACCCAATAGCACGTTCCCAGATACCAGATGATCCCGTTAAACCATGCAATCAGGAAACCCTGCCATAGCGTAAAAGGCCGCAGGGATCGTCCTTCAGAATCGAACAACTCCCCTTCTCCACCCCGGCCGCGCAGGAGCGCATACAGCAGGGGGGCCATGGCTATCCAACAAAGAAAGTAGAAATTGATATTCGGGAAGACAAGTATCTGCAACACGCCGGAGAGCAGCGAGAGAATCCAGGCTCTGGAGGGAATGTTGCGCACTGAGCAAAGATTTTAACAAACCCTCAACGCTTCTTCTTTGATTCCTCTATCGCACAGGAATACAATGCAGGGAGTGAATTTTCTGGTGCACCATATTTTGCCGCTCTTTCAGTACCTCTTTCTTGCAGGGCTGATCGGTGCTGTGCCGGTGATAATTATTACGGCCATTAAAACGGCCCAGAGCATGCTGGAAGAAGACTAAAGTTTTAGGCACTCGAATCAGGATCATAAGGAATTAGCGCGGCCCTGCGAACAGGCACATTGCGCCTTTTGGTAGCGGCCGTTTATTAATTTTTCTAAAATGTCAGCAGGCTCAGGAGCTGTCCCACCACTTTCGAACCGGGTCCGCATCGTCGTCGCGACCTCGGTGATGCTCACATTCATTTCATACTGGCGGGCCGCCGCCATCGTGCTGAATGACCTGGGCTCGTCCGCCTTTTATGCCGGAGGCATTGCCGAGCAGGCTGTCGGCAAATCCGCGCCCTGGTTCATCCTGGGCGTCATGCTGTTTGCCTTTGCCGTGCGCTCGGTTTACGTGGAAAGCTGCTCCATGTTCACCCGTGGAGGCGTGTACCGCGTCGTCAAAGAGGCCCTGGGCGGGGCCTTTGCCAAGTTCAGCGTTTCCGCGCTGATGTTTGACTACATTCTCACCGGCCCCATCTCCGGCGTTTCCGCTGGACAGTACATTGCCGGCCTGATCAATGAATTATTTTCCGCCGCCGATGCCCACGGCTGGATTCCGCGCGCCATGCACGCCATGTTCCACGGCACGCCCCATATTGACGTAAATCACTCGGCTGCCGCCTTTGCCATTGTTGTCACCCTGTATTACTGGTGGCAAAACATTAAAGGCATTGAAGAATCCAGCGACAAGGCCCTGCGCGTAATGCAGATCACCACGGTGATGGTAGTCATCCTGCTGGTCTGGGCCATCTACACGGTTTTACATACCAGGGCCGCTTTGCCCCCGCTGCCCATTCCCCAGAACCTCAAGTTCAGCGATGATGCTCTGGGTTTCCTGAAGAACACTGATCTGGGCAAAACATTTGGGCTGTTCGGAATCCTGATAGCGTTTGGACACTCTGTCCTGGCCATGAGCGGCGAAGAATCACTGGCCCAGGTCAATCGCGAAATCGCCAGCCCCAAGCTGCGCAACCTGAAGCGCGCCGCTCTGATCATTGCCATCTTCAGCTTCGTCTTTACTGGCCTGGGTTCCATGCTGGCCGTGATGATTATTCCGGATGCAGTTCGGGTCTCGGTCTATCGTGACAACCTGATCAGCGGCATGGCCATGTACATGGTTGGGCCGCATGTGTTGAAGCTCATCTTCAGGGTATTTGTGGTGGTAGTGGGCTTCCTCATTCTCTCCGGCGCCATCAATACATCCATCATCGGCTCTAACGGCGTGCTGAACCGCATTTCTGAAGATGGCGTTCTCACTGACTGGTTCCGCCGCCCGCACAAAAGATTCGGCACCAGTTACCGCATCGTTAATTTGATTGTCGCCTTGCAGTTATTCACCATCATTGCCAGCGGCGGCGACGTTATCCTGCTGGGTGATGCCTACGCCTTCGGCGTGATCTGGAGTTTCACCCTCAACAGCGTGGCCATGCTGGTCCTGCGCTTCAAATACAAGGGCGAGCGCGGATGGCGTGTGCCGCCTAATATCAAAATTCCGTGGCGCGGCAGGAAAATTGAAATCCCCGTCGGCCTGGCTTCAGTCTTTCTGGTCCTGTTTTCGGTGGCCGTGGTAAACCTGTTCACCAAGGAAAATGCCACGATTGCGGGTGTGGGATTCTCGGCTGTCTTTTTTGCGATTTTCACAGTTTCAGAAAAGATCAATAAGCGCAAGTTCGCCCATGTGGAACAGCAGATGAAGGAACACTTCCATCTGCTGCATCAGGAAACCATTGCCCGTGAAGGCGTGCAGGTCCGGCCCGGAAGCGTTCTGGTAACGGTCCGCGATTACAACACTCTCAACCATCTGCGCTGGACCCTGGAAACCACGGACACCACTGAAACCGATGTAGTGGTGATGGAAGCACGTCTTACGGGCTATGGCAGCGCCTACCAGGATTTGGCCATGGAACAGATCTTCAGCGACTATGAGCAGACGCTCTTCACTAAAGCTGTCTCTATCGCTGAAAACTACGGCAAAACCATTTCGCTGCTGGTTGTGCCCGCCCGCGATGTCTGGTCGGCAATTGTGCAGACTGCAAACGCTCTTGAATCTTCGGCCGTAGTCTCCGGAGTCTCCAGCAAGATGACGGGGGAAGAGCAAGCCTTCCGCCTGGGCCAGGCGTGGGAGGCCATGCCCGAACCTAAACGTCAATTCGTTTTCAACGTTGTCCGCCCTGACAATACGGTGGAAACTTACCGCGTTGGGCCGCACACGCCCACCATGAAGACGGAAGACGTGCATCTGGTCCACAAAATCTGGCTCGATATCAAGAAATTTCAGGGCACGGAAGACATTCACCACTCCGATATTGTTACCCTGGCGCTTACCCGGCTTTCCCGCGATTACAGCCTTGATAAAGACGATGTTTTGAAGAACCTGAAGAAAGGTGTCCGCGGGCCTAGTCCCAAAGCCGCCAACTTTGTCCGCGAGCCCGATACTGAGGACACGCAGAAGCGCACAGAATCTCCCAGGCGCGAGCAGCCAATGCCGCCGGTTATCGGGCCAAGGTAAATCCGTTTCAATATTGAGATATTAGACGCGGTTCGGAAGCTGCGCGGTCATATGGCTTTTCTGGTGACGCGCCGATTCCAGCTTCTCCCGCACAAATGCCACAATTTCTTCCGTGACGTACGGAGGCGGCTGGATTTGAAAAATAGGCTTTCCTGCTAGTGCGTCCATCGACACAGTCTGCCACTTCGCCCGGCCATTAGATTGGTGGAGCACTACAGCATCAGCGCGGTCCAGAAATTCACGCGCGGAATCCTTGAAATCTTCAGTGTCTGCGTCCAGCACCGTGAGGTACAGATCGGGATGAAGAAAACGGATCACGCTGTTCGATTCCATAATCACGTTCTCCGCTCCGGCAATCTTGCGCTGAATATCAGGCATTACCTCACCCAGCCGGCCCTGCCGCGTACGTACCCAAAGCGAGCGCTTGGCGCCGGCCACAAGAAAACGTGAGGTATCGCTTTCGCCGCTCAGGTCTTTTTCGTCGCTCAGTGCGCGGAAATGGTCGTCTCCGGTGTCGCAATCGCACGGCTTGCCATCGGCTGAGCAAATGCCGTGGCCAAACTGCGTGATCTTCAAGGCGGTCCAGTTGAACTCCGGAAGCGCCGCGATCAATCCCGCAACCACGCTAGTCTTGCCCACGCTGCGCGAATGCCCGCCTATGACCACGATTGCCATAAGCTTATTTTCGCAGGTTTGTCCCCCATTAGAAAGCTGAAAGCAGCCGCCGCGTCCCTGCGCCAATGCCCTACAATGGCTTGCGTGAACTCCTGGAGCGGGCGCTGGCCCGCCCGTTATTTCATCGCGACCATTGCCGCGGCTCTGCCGATTGCCGCGCTGGAGAGACTGCGTCCGGAGTTGAACCAGACCAGCATCGCTCTGATCCTTGTGCTTCCAGTGATTCTCGTAGCCGTAACTGAAGGCCGGGGGCCCGCGCTCTATGCCTCTATCCTTGTAGGGCTCTCATTTAATTTTTTCTTTATTGGCCCGTTCTACTCATTCCGCATCAACCGGCCGGAGGACGTGGTGGCCTTCGTTGTTTTTGTCACGACGGCCGTTCTGGTCGGGCAGCTTTCGTCCCGCCTGGAAAAGCGCGTGCTGCTGACCGAAAGACAGCAGAAGGAATTGGTGCGCGTCCGCGGTGAGTTTGAACGCGCCGCTGCCCAGGCTGCTGAAGCTGATGCGTTGCGCAAGAGCGAACAACTGAAAACCGCGCTGCTGGATACTGTCACGCACGATCTGCGCACTCCCCTCACTTCCATCAAGGCAGCCATCACCACCATCCGCGCCGAATCGGTCACACAAGAGGTGCAGCGCGAGCTTTTTGAAGTGATTGAGCAGGAATCCGACCGGCTGAACCATTTCATCCAGGGCATGATGGATCTGGCCAAGCTGGAAGCCGGCGAGATAAGGTTGGCCAGCCGGAATGTGGCGGCAGATGAAATCGTTGAAGATGCGGTCCTTCGCGCTGAGCCGCTGCTGGCTGGCCATGCGGTGGAGATTGCTGTAGCCAACGGCCTGCCTGCTCTGCGGGTTGATCCCCGGTTGATTTCGCAGGTAATCTTCACGCTACTGGAAAATGCGGCCAAATATTCGAGAGCAGCCGACCGGATCACTGTCTCTGTGCGGCAAGATGAAAACAACATCTGCTTTGCTGTAAGCGATGAAGGTCCCGGAATAAGTCCTGAGCTTCGCGCTCAGGTATTTGAAAAATTCTTTCGCGCCGGGCCAAAGCCCGGTCTTGGCATGGGACTGGCAATAGCGCGAGGGATTGTGCAAGCTCATGGCGGAAAAATATGGATTGAAGATGGCCCGCACGGAACAGGAGTAAGTGTGCAATTCCAGATTCCACTGGATAAAGCTTCCATAGATGAGCACTTGCCGGTGATCGATAATGACTGACGACCCTAAAAAAATTCTGGTGGTGGATGATGAAGGGCAGATAACGCGCGTTTTGTTGCGCGGACTTGAGTCTGCCGGCTACCAGGTACGCATCGCCAATGATGGCCGCGCCGGACTGGAGACTTTCCGTACCTGGCTTCCTGATCTTGTCATCACCGATCTCAACATGCCCGGCTATACCGGCCTGGAACTGTGTGAGCGCATCCGCCAGTTGTCAGGAGTTCCATTGCTCGTCCTCTCTGTCAAAGAAGATGAGCCAACTAAAGTAAAGGCCTTCGACCTGGGTGCGGATGACTATGTTGCCAAGCCTTTTGGCATGGCGGAACTCACTGCGCGGGTTCGTGCTCTGCTGCGGCGTTCGGCAGCGCCGGCACAATCTGATGCCGCCTATGAGACAGGCGATTTCAAGATTGATCCGCAGCAGCGCCTGGTGGAAGTCAGCGGTAAGCAGGTGCATCTCACTCCAAAAGAGTACGACCTCATTCAGTATTTCCTTACCCACCGCGGCAAAGTAATGACCCACCGCGCCATCCTCACCGCTATCTGGGGAAGCAACAGCACGGAGCAACCGGAGTATCTCCGCGTGGTGATCGCCAATCTCCGTAAGAAGCTGGAACCGGACCCGCGTGCGCCTAAATACATTAAAACTGAGCCGTGGATCGGCTACCGTTTTGATCCGGAATAGCCTTTCTCTTCAGCCATAGTGATCGCTGCTGCGAGCAATTAAGCGGCTTCCGCCCTCAGCATGATTTCTTTCCGGACTCTTTACAAATTCTTAATGCCCTTCAGCCGTAGTTTGGATAGTAGTAGGAGAAATCCAAATTATGTTGCTCCATTATCTCGTGTTGTTTCTGGAATCATTGTTCTTTATTGGGCTGGCAGGATCGATGGTTGTCGCGGTTCTTGCGTTTGTTGGCGACTTCACTGATTTTTTTGAAAAAGACAAACCTGAGGGAGCAAGCCACGCAAGCGGCGACTGACAGACGGGGCGGTGTGCAGTCTTGAAGTGCCCAGCTTTTTTGTCATCCGCTTTTGTGTCTTGAATATTTTAAGTTAATACAGTGAAGTCTCGCCGGGTGGCCGTGTCTTCCAGCGCCGATGCACCCACAACCACTGCTCGGGATATTGACTGGCGTAACTTTCAATCACTTTGGTGAAGAGCGCAGTGTTGGCCACCGCGTCGGCTTCGTCATCACCGGTTTTGATCAGTTGCAGGGCTGGATCGAAGCGAATTTTGTATTTTTCCAATGCTTCATCCCAGATGGTAAATGCCGGCAGCACTGCGGCCCCGGTATGCAGCGCCACGCGCGCCACTCCCGTTGCAGTACAAGCTGGAATGCCAAAAAAATCCACAAACGCGCCCTGCGGAGGAGTCATGTTTGTGTCCATCAGGATTCCCACCACTTCTCCGCGCTTCATTGAAGTCAGCAAGCCTCGGGCAAAATCCTGCTTGCCGAATGTCCGGTTTCCGTGCAGCGTGCGATAACGGTCCACAAATGCATTGACGTAGGGATTGTCCAGCGGCCGCACCACAATGTTCATTGGGTTCCCGTTAAGCGAATGGACGAACGATCCAATTTCCCATCCGCCGAAATGCGCCGTTAAAAACAGCACGCCTTTACCGCGAGCGCGGGCTTCGGCAAAGTTCTGAAAACCGTCATAGATTGCGATGTCAGAAATATTTTCTTTGCGATATCGCGGAAACAGGGCAAATTCGGCCAATTGCCGTCCCAATCCCTTAAATAGCTTGCGCAGGATGAGCAATTTTTCCGTGCGGGTTTTTTCCGGAAACGCCAAATCAAGGTTGCGCACTCCAACCTTGCGCAGCCGCCGGTGGGCAAAATACATAAGCATCCCGATGCTTTGGCAAACAAACCTGGCCAATGGGCGCGGCAGCGCGCCTATGCCGGTGGCCAGCAGCCATACCGGAAAATATTCAATCTTGTGGCGGAATGTTGACAACTTGGGACGGTATCATCGCAGGAAAAATATTTCAAACATTGTAACCGCCCGGGTATTTGCTGCTCTAATGATGTTGCTGTCTGCTTAAACGGCCTCGGCTTGCCGATTTCCTATCCAACCGTTCAGCTATTAAGATTATTTTTTGAAATTACAGAAGGAGAAGATGATGAAATTTTCCCACGCACTGGCTGTACTGGTAGTTGGCATCGCGCTGTGTGGCTGCAAGGCGGGATCTCCCAGCAAGGCAGAAAACACCGTAGTCAACGAAGTGAAGCATGAGATGACCATAGGCGGCAAAGATGTAAAAAACCCCATTGCCGATACGCCGGATGCGGTTAAGGAAGGCGGCGGGCACTTTCAGCATCACTGCCAGATCTGCCACGGACTTGACGGCCAGAATACCGGTGTCCCTTTTGCTACCAAAATGGACCCGGCCGTTGCCGATCTATCCACCAAAGACGTCCAGGATTACACCGACGGCCAGCTCAAGTGGATTATCGAAAATGGCATCAAGCCTTCTGGAATGCCAGGGTGGAAAGGGATTCTGGAAGACGAGGAAATGTGGAACATCGTCCACTATATCCGCCATCTGCCTGCAAAGGGCAGCTTGGGAGCGCCTGAAATATTTAAAGAGGAAGCCGAGGAGCACGAGCACATGCAGGGCGCAGCCGGCCACGAACATCACGACACCAAGGCCCCCGCTCACAAACACTGACGCTCTTCTTAATCTCGAAAACAAAACGGGAGCTTAACGGGCTCCCGTTTATTCTTCTTCCGAAAACTCACGATGGATTTACATGGGCGGCGGAGTTGGGGACGGCGTTGCTGAAGGCTCGCTCGATGGCGTTGGCTCCGCTGGAGGCGGCGGGGCCGTAATCGGCGTTGGAGATGGCGTAGCAGCCGGTGGATTCACTGGTGAAGCCGATGCAGGATGAGATGAAGGACTCGGTGGAAGTGGAGGGGCCGTGTCAGTGCCAGCAGCTTTGCGTATCGCGGCAAGGAACGCCTCTGCGGACTGTGGCGGCTGCACCGAACCGGTCAGGATCGTCTTGAAATCAACCATGCGCCCGTAGAGTTCACCCGTTGCGTCTTCATCTTGTTTAATCACTGCGCCATTGAAAGAAATGCCGGCAAAGAGACCGCGCGCGCGGGAATACGTAAGGACTTCAGCCCGGAGCTTCCAATCGGTTGAGCCTTCTGTGTGGCGACCCACTGGGCCGGCGGCTACGGATGCATCTGCGCCCAGTTTGAATTTGTTGGTCAGGAGCGCCTGCATGCCGCGATCATTCATCACGACCATGACCACGTCCACAGCCTGCCCCCCAATCTGCAATCCAACGCTTCCACCCGTGGTGGTGAGAGGCGCAGGCGCGCTCCAACCGGTTGCTGTGCGGCAGGTAGCCATTCCACGGCCATGCGCGCCACCTATCACAAATCCGCCTTTAAGCAGTGATGGGATAACCGCAACACACTTCGCCGAGCTAAGAATGTCAGAGGGAATGCCTTTATCAGGCGCGGCCATGATTTCATCCATCACAGTTGCAGCCGCCTGCAGCCGGCTCGATGCTGCTTCCGCAGCGAAAGCAACGTTGGACAGTATTATGGCAAACAACACAACACGGAGCAGTGTCTTCATATTTTCCTCAAAATGATTTTATCTGCTGGAAGCCGCTAAGAGATGTGGAAAAGAATAAAGGGTTGGATACGGTGACCCTCGTGACCGTGTCCAACCCCGTCTCCCAGGTTCTGTGGTAGGTGGGTAGAGTATCCATCTACCCCATTTTCCCGGCAAGGTAACCGGGGTTCCTTCTGCCACGCCAATCGGGACATGTACTTGGGGAGAATCTGGTTGGATAACAACATAATTTTTCAAAAGCAAAAGGCCCGACAGATTTGCCATCGGGCCTCAAAAAATTCTTTGTGGCGACTACTTGGATGAAGTGACCAGCGAATGCGTGATCGCATGTACGGAAAGCGCAATGCGGTTTTGCACGCCGACCTTGCGCATGAGCTTGGCCACGTGGGCCTTCACTGTGCGCTCTTCAATGCCCAGCACCGAACCGATCTCCTTGTTGGAGCGGCCCACTACCAGAAGCTCAAGCACTTCTTTTTCGCGATCGGTAAATGTGACCCTCCCGGCCGGAAAAATACGCCCGGGGGATGAAGTAACGCGCTCGATAAAAATGGAAAGTACGCGGCGCGGGGCCCAGACAGAACCAGCATGGACGATACGCATGGCCTGAATGAATTCCGCTGGTGAAGCGGCTTCATCCACATAGCCCTTTGCGCCCGCGGCCAGGGCCTTTAAAATTGTTTCATCGTCAGCGCCGCTGCCGGTAACGATAATGCGCAGATCAGGGCGTGCAGCCTTGAGTCCTGCCATCACGTCAAACAGATTCTGTCCCGCGCGCGTTCCCAACAAGACAAGATCGATATCTTTGCGCGGTCCCAGTTCCGCCAGGCTGCACGAAACCAGTTCCAGGTCCGTTTCCGTATCGAACAATGACTTCAGTCCGATAAACCGCAGCGGATCACTTTCTACCACAGCGATGCGAATCGTTCGTTTCGATGCGCCTGCTTTCATCAATACTCCTTCCGAGACCGTGGCGTGAATGTGTGCATTGTAAGCAAAAAATTGAGCGCGCGATCTGAAAGTATCATGAACCTCAGCCCAAGCCCATTCCTTAGCAGGGTACATGTACTGATGTTGAAGCGCAAGGTTCCATCTGCCAGTGGGGTTTACTTGCTGGCTTCCAGTTGGGCAGCATCCGGGCGCAGGACAAAACCATCTGCGTGGCCCAGGGCAAACCCTCTGCGGTAACCCTCGCAATAGCTCTCCTGGCCGGATGAGTCGCGCTCGGGGGCGGGATGGGAGCAACTTACATAATGAAAATTGACTTGAGCCGTGAATGAATGGTCGGAGATCCCGCGATCAAGGCCTTGTTGATAGCCAGATGTGAATCCTTCATCAAATGAGGGGGATTTCGGGGCATGAGACGGAGGTGATTCGAGCGAAACAGCTATAAGACGCAGAGAGTCCACCGCGCGGAAGGCTCGTCCGGAATATCCATCGCGGTATCCGGCGTTAAGCCCAGCGTGGAAGCCTTCCTGAAAAACATGGCGTGGACCGAATTGCGAGGAATATCCAAGCTTTAATCCGTGAACATCTTTGAGTTTTACGCGCGGCTGGGTACCCAGAGTGACATCTGTATTTCCCAGATGGAAGCCCTCTTCATACCCATGCCTGTAACCGTGCGCAAAACAGGAATGAGACAGCACGGCGGCTGTGCCAGGCTCGTGTAGATGTGGATCTTCTGCTTGCGCTGAAACAACGAACGCAAAGCCAATGCAAAACATAATCAGGAAACGTGTCATGACAGCAGGCCAACCTTAGTCAGTTCAATCAGATGAACCTGCGTAACCATGAGATGTCAGCCTTCCATCGTGCCCTAAGGTCTATTTACGGACCCTCTAGGTCTTTCGATGAATGGCTGCAAATCGTGAGTAGATCGATACTTGTTCCACCTTAACTCAATCATGAAGAGTGAGTAGACCTCTCCGGCGACGGCAGATTAAAACCTGGGGGAAACGGCGCCGAAAGAGAGGGAGCAACTCAGACTGATTTGCGATTTTCCCCGGGCGGACAAACAACCGCCTGGGGCATTCGTATTCCCTCCCCCAGAGTTAAGTGTTCCGCGAAAGACGCCATGCGTAACCTGCTGCGTCACATGCCGCTGGTATGTCTTCTTGCGCCATCCTTAGCGCTCTTCGCGCAATCTCGCAATCCTTACGATCTTGAGTTGCAACACCTTCGTTCACAATGGACTTCAGCCACTAATCTGGAAAAACTTGTTCTTCTGGACCAGATCGACCGCCTGCGCGACTACATAGACGACCGCAGCCAGGTTTTAACGGCACTGGAAAGCGTGCGGCAGACAGCCCAGGAAGACGATCTGGTTAAAAATGAGGCAGCGGCCTGCCTGGACGATCTGCGCGCCTTCAGATTGCCTTCACAACCACGAGCGCCACATTGGTATGCCGCTGACGAACCAAGGCGTCAGGTGCTTGCAAAAGCTCGGGCAAATACAGCCGCGGCTTCCGATCTTGCGACATTGGCTGAACTGGAACATCTTGCCGGAATGTCTGAGGCAGGGGAGCACATGTTGCAGGCTGCCCGCCAGTTGCCGACTTCTGCACACTGGCTGCGAGCTGCGCAAATGCTTGATGACACTCTGCTCAAGTTTGCCGCTTTGCGCAGTGGATTGGCGCTGGAACCAGCCAATCCCCGCCTGAGTGTGGAATTGGCCACCTATTACGTGGGACGCCAGCAGCTCGAGAAAGCTCGTGACGTGCTGACAGCAGCAGCCGCTTCCGCGCCCAATGATTTTGTTGTCAGTGAACGCAAAGCCAGCCTGTTTCTGAATCTGGGCCTCCGTTCAGCCGCCCTGCCTGAGTTGCGCCTGCTGGAAAAACAATGGCCAGCGCCACTATGGCTTAAGGCACGTCTGGCGCTGGATTATGAGGAAATGGGATTCCTGGATGACGCGGCGCGCCTGGCAGCGGCTGTGGTTGCCGAGAAGCCCGACGATCGAGAACAACTGGAGCTGCTGGCCCGCTTCCACGAGCGCCGGCACATGAAATATGACCTGCAGGCAGATTACATTGCGCTTTCGCGGCTCGAACCCTCTCAAGCTGACATTTGGTCTCGGCTGGCTCAGGTACAGCTTGATTGTGGTGATGCCGAAGGCGCAAAAAAGTCACTGTTACGCATGGTCGCGCTGGATGAGGAGAGCCCCGATGCCCATCGCCGGCTGGCCCAAGTCTATGAAAGACTGCAACTTGAGGAGCAAGCCCAGCAAGAACTTGCCAAAGCCTCTAGCAGTACGAAACCGGACGTACTGAACTCTGACGTCCAATATCTGGCTGATCCCGCAATGCTGGTTAAGGCTGCGTTTGCCAAGCAGCCCCCGGCAGGCGACACATCACTGGTGGATGTCCGCATACAAGAGCTTTTTGCCAGCGGCCTGGACCGCGTTCATGTTCAGCAGCTCTACTTCATTGGCTCGGATGCCGCGCTGGATACGCATCGCGTCAGTTCCATCCGCTATTCCCCGGCAACTGAAGAGTTGCATGTAATTCACGCGCGCGCATGGAAGCCAAATGGCGCTGTTCTGGACGCACAGGAGTTTGGGGACCGCCAATACGCAGAGACTCCAGTTTCAATGTATTACGACATGCGCTTGCGCCAATTGCGCTTCACCGGGCTGGAAAAGGGTGACGTGGTTGAGCTGGAGTATGCGCTCAGTCCCAAACGGCGCGCAGCCCAGTATCGCGGATACTTTGGCGAGCTTGTCCTGTTTGCCGGCCGGGGTCCCGCCCAATTGAAACGGTACGTTTTAATCGCGCCGACAGCACAAAAAATCTTTGTCCATGCGGAGAAGGTCGCTCCGGCCACCGTTTCCGCAACAGGTGGCTCTCAGGTCTTTGTCTGGGAAGCCCGCTCTGTTCCGGCATTGCCGCGCGAGCCGCACGGCCCGGGTATCACAGAGATTTCTCCTTATGTGCATGTTTCCACGCTGGGCGAATGGAAACAGCTTGGCGTCTGGTATGCCGATCTCATCCGCCCGCAGTTTGCCCTGGACCAGTCATTGGAGAGCGAACTGGCGCGCGTCACCAGGGGCCTGCGCAATGACCGTGAAAAGATTTCCGCCATACAGGAATTTGTCCTGCGCAGCACGCATTATGTGGCGCTCGAGTTCGGTATTTACAGTTACAAGCCCTATCCTGTAACGCAGATCTACGCTCGCCGGTTTGGCGACTGTAAAGACAAAGCCAGCTTGATGATCGCATTATTGCGGGCAGCGGGAATCGAAGCTGAGATTGCGCTGGTGCGCACACGCTCATTGGGTGACGTGGTGGCTGAGCCCGCGTCCATCGCATTGTTTAACCACGCCATTGTGTATGTGCCGAAATATGAACTCTGGCTCGATGGAACAGCAGAATATGCCGGGCGCGAACTTCCACTGGAAGATCAAGGCGCGCTGGCGCTCACCGTCAGCTTAAACGGAGCGGCGCAAATTCGGCACGTGCCCATGAGCCGGGCTGCAGACAACTTTACGCGGCATGTCATTCATGGTGAGCTTTCTGCCCAGGGTGTAATTCAGTTCAGCGGTTCAACCACCACGCGCGGTGAAGACGCGCCTGGATTGCGTCATGATCTTGCCGTCCGCGAGCAGCAGCTTGATATGTTCCGGCGCGAGCTGGCAGAGGTATTCCCCTCCGTGCAGGTGGATAGCGTAGCTGTCCATGGTACGGAGGAACTTTCCCGGGACGTGAGTGTGGATTTTCAGGGAGCGCTCAATTCGCTGCAAAGCAGGCACGTCGTATCACTCAGTCCTTCCTGGATGCCGCGCTCTTATGTTGCGGCGCTTGCCGGGGCCAGCACGCGCACGGAGGACCTGGTCTTGCCTTCTCCCTGGACCACGGAAGAGGAAATTCACATCGCGCTGCCAGACGGGGCAGAGATTACATCGCTGCCGCATGACCAGATCATCAACAGCGGTTTCGGCTCTGTCCGGCTGCACTACAAGAAATCAGCCAATGAAATCCTGATGCAGAGCCATGTGCAGTTTGAAAAAGCTCGCGTCAGCGCTGGAGATTATCCCGCCTTCCGCCAGTTCTGCACCGAGGCGGAACACGCTTTTCGCAGCGAAATCACCGTGAGCTTGCCCCAATGAGATTCGCTGGACGGGCGCTTCTCGTGCTGCTCCTCTGCTTGAATGCAGGTCCAGGGCTTGCACAGACAGCGCAGATTGTTGCGGGAGCCAAAAGCAAAAGCCCCCTTCTGCAGAAGTTCTTCACTGAGTTCGATTTGCCGGCCTCCGCCGAAGCTGCGGACAGGCAGTTGCATCACTCACCCGATGACGCTGTAGCTCTTCTTGTCCGAATGGAAGTGGCGGAGTTGCAGGAGCGTCCTGAAGTGGTATTGGATTCTGCCTTGCGGCTTTGCGGGCTGCCTGTGGCAACGGAACTGCAAGAACTGGCTTCCAGCCGCATTCTTCAACACGCCGGCAACACGCAGGCCTTTAATTCGGTTCGCCGCCGGATAAAGCTCGCGGCAACAGCCGGCAACACATGTACCTTCAACCTGAGACTCGCTTTGGTGGCTGCAGCCAATGACGGCGCGAGCATTGATCTTGACCAGGCCGCGCGCTCCGGTGGCCTGATAACGCGCTGGCGTATCGTAGGGCCGTTTGGCCATTACAACAATGTTGATTTCGAGCGCCACTGGGCTCCGGAGAGTGACAGGATCCTTCGCGCACAATATGCAGATGACGCTGAAGGCGTTTCGACCGTAAATCCACGTAACGCCTCCTTGACGCATTCCAGCCCTACATCTGCACTGTCAGCTGAGCAATTCTGGTTTCGCGACGGCATGATTACATTGCCGAAGTACTTTTCTTCATCAGGCGTGTTTTACGCAACGGCCGATATGGAAGTGCCGGTTCGAGGGCACAGCCAAATTGATGTGCTTAGCTCCGGCACTTACGAAGTATTCATTGATGGAAAATCCAGTCTGCTGCATGACTCTCGCTATGTGGCTGGCACAAACCGGGACTCCAGTATTGTGTTGTTGACCGCTGGCCGGCATCATGTTCTGGTCAAGTTCACGGCGGATGCGGCGCCATTGAGTGTAGCCATTCATCCGCAGTTTCGTGAGCTCGACCAGCAAAAACCTCCCCTGCCCCCATCTGCTGAAGATTATGTAAAGATATTGGCCCAGTATTTCCGTGGCGATCTCACCCGGATGGAGAACCTGCTCTCCAAAGATGGGAATCGTAATATCGGATATGCCAGTTATATGCAGGCGTTACTGTATTCCGCCTCGGACGATCATTCGCCTCGGGCGGACGCCGCTTGGAAGACAGTTGCTGCGGCACAGTCATCCGCTCTATTGGCCTGCTTGAAGTCAGCAGAGAATGCCATTGAGCGTGGCCAGACGGAGGCTGCGCGCCCGGGAATAATGACGGTCCTTGCTGAGCGCCCGCAATCGGAAACTGCTTTGCAATTGGCCTTTGGGATTTCACGCGGCAATCAGGTTGACGCGCCGGCGCTCCTCGGACGGCTTCTGGAACTGCATCCTTCCTGTACGCGGCTGGCTGAAGCAGTAAAGTTCTATAACGCTGCCGCTGAACAGGACAAGGCCCGCAAAATCGAGCAGCAATTGGCGCGGTGCGCTCCGGAGTCGCTGGAGTATGCCCGGCTTCTGTCCGAATCCGGCCGGCATAGTGCCGCCGCCGCGTATTTGCAGGAGCTTATCACTCGCAATCCGCTGCATCGCGCCGCAAGACGATTTTTGATTGAGCAATTGCTTCTGGATAATCAAATTGGCGCAGCAAGCCTTCAGGCAAAACAGTTGCGAGATATCGCAGTCAATGCCTCCAACTATGCGCGCCTGGCTGAAAATCCAGCGGCCATTCAGGATAGTACGAGCCAGCGGGCTGAAGACTTCAAGAACGGCGATGAGTTTTATGTTCCATATCGCCGTGATGGTTTGGAAATTGTGCGCGGAGCGGCGCAACGGAGCTTTTCAGGCGGAGCAGCGGTGATCCTGCTTTTGGACAAAACCATGCTCGTACGCCATGACGGTTCCGTCTCAGTCTATGTACATCGCATCACGCGTCCGCTCAATAAAGAAGGGATCACCCGTTACGGCGAAGTCATGCTGCCTCGCGGCGCTGACTTGCTGGAATTGCGGACCATTAAGGCCTCCGGCGAGATCATTGAACCGGAGCTGACCCAGCAGAAACCCACCATCTCAATGCCTGCTTTGGAGCCCGGAGACGCCATTGAGGAAGAATATGTCACGCACTACCCGGAACAGGCCCAGATGCCGGAAAGCACGGGCTCCCATTCCTTTGGCTCATTTGCAGCTCCAATCCTGTACTCGCGATTTGTGCTGCTCAGCCCTTCTGACAGCAAGCCCAAAATGCAGGTCCGTGAGCAATCTGGACCACCTCAGCCGTTGGTCGGAGAGAACAATGGCTCGACGGTAAGAATCTGGGAGCGCGCCAATATTGCCCAGACGATCGCGGAACCATTTCTTCCCAGCACTAATCTGTTGCCCACCGTGGTTGTAGTTATGGGGGAAAACACACGTGACCGGCTGAGGGATGAGCTGATTGAGGCAACACGCCCTGGAATCCATGTAAATGAGGCCTGGGCTGAGCTTAATCTGCCACAATCCGCTGGCGAACTGGAAAAAGCGAAAAGGATATATTGGTATCTTGTGGGCAAGATTGATTCCACGGGACAGGCATGGGCCGGTAATCCCGCTGAAGATGCTTTGGCAAGCGGTCAGGGCAGCCGCACCATGGCGCTGCTGGCGCTTGCTCGTTATGCCGGACTAAAAGCCGGGTTGTTGCTGGCGCGTAAAGTTGATCAAACCTGTGGGAAAGACCACGATCTTTCCTGCTACACCGAACCTCTGGTGCGCTTTTGGCTGGCGAATGGTGAAGCCGTGGATGTGGACGCCGAGTCAGATAACTCTGCTTTTGGTGATCTCTCGCCATCGCTTGAGTCCAAAGACGCGCTCTTTGTGCCTCTGCTGGCAGAGGATGTAAGAAAACCGGAGATCGTGGCGCTCATTACCAGACCGGCAGATGACAAGAGTGTGGCTGAAGGCGATCTTTCATTCCATGAAGGAGACCTGGTAGCGAATATTCAGGTGCAGTTGGGCGCCGTTAGAGCGCAAGAGATTCGCAGCATGCTGCGGAACGCCAGTGAACGCGAGCGCCAGTCATTTTTTGAACAGCTCGCCATGCGGATTTTTTCCGGCGCCACCGCGGTCAGCGGCACTGCAATCAATGAGAATAATCCGGAGCAGCCATTAAAGCTTTCTCTGAAATGCACCGCTCCGCAATTTATTAGCCGGCAAAGCGGGATTTTGGAGATTGATCAACTCGCTCCGGCGCTCGGCCTGGCCACGCTCTACGCCAAGGATCCAACGCGCAAGTTCCCGCTTTATATAGAATCTTTATTTTTTGAGAGCACGGTGTTCCATCTGCATCTGCCCGTGGAGATCAATCTGCGCTCAGTGCCATCCGACTTTACAGGCAAGACGGAATTCGGGGAATACACTTTGCGCTTTAGCCGCTCCACGCGCCAAGTGGACATCCATCGCGCTTTTCGCATTCCAGTGCAGGTTGTTGGGCCGGAAAAATATCCTGCCTTCGTCAAGTTTTCTCTTGCGATTGACGAAGCCGAGAGGCAGCGCATTTCACTGGAAGTGTTGAAGGATTCAGCAAACGCGCCGGCGGGCAACAGATCGCCAATGATATCGCGCAAAAATTAAGGCCGGTCAAATCCCGGCCCATAATATCTCAGCAAAGTTTAATAGCGCGTGCCCCCGGCTACAGGCATATTGCGATAGCCGCTTTTTTCTTCTCCAAGACGCTCCAGGAAAGTCGAGGCCATATCCACGAACTTACTGCCCTTCTCAATGTATTCGGGCATACGATGCCACAATTCTTCAAATTTTTCCGGATTTTCGGCAGCAAAGGTAGCCATGCCAATCCCAGCAACCGCCAGACCGGCTGGCCGCTTTCCAGTTAAGAACAGTATCGCTCCCGCTGCAAAGGCCCCAAACATCAAAGTCTTCTTCCAGTCCATCTCAACCCCTCCTGAATGGTGTGCGTGGCTCAAACTCTACTTTATTCCACAGGCACATGGAAGCGATCAATTTTTCGCTGCCGGATTGATTAGAACCGGGAAGGCTGTCTGCTGTTGCCCTGAGACTTGGCTGAACAGCTTTCCGGCCAAAGAAGCGCAAAAGGAGCAGCCCAAAATTGATTAGCTGATCTCATACTAGCGTGAAGGGACTGCGTGGGAATTTCGTATCGTAAAGATAGCGGGACTAAGAGAATTTGCAAAAAGAAAGTGGGCGCCGGTATAGGGGCGACGCCCACATGGGGGTACTGCGTATGTTTGTTATTAGGATAGACGCAAGCCCGCTAGAAAAGTTTCCGTTATCCCTGAGAATTAACATAAATAAACACAACCAGAGTTAATAGATAACGGTAAGTTGCTGCACTCTCATAAAAAACCCCCTCATTAACGAGGGGGGTTTGGAGAGTTAAGGAGAGAGAGGAGATACAGTCGTTGGCCTTTAAGACATACGCGAAATTAATTCCCGCATCTGCACACGCGCCTGATGAAGTCCGAATTGCGATTCCTGAACTTCCAATCCAAGCAGATGCGAAATTTTTTCATGGGAGTAACCTTCCACATCATGCAGAAGGAAAATCAATTTTTCAGTGGCCGGCAATTCCACAATGGCACGCTCCAGATGAACGCGCTTCACGTTTCCATGAACGCTCTTTGTTTCATGCGAAATGGTGGCATTCAGTGTGAGGGTACCGATAGTGGTAAGCTCGCGAATTTCAGCCAGGAGCGCCTGATCAATCTGTTCTGTCCTGGGCGATGCAGAAGCCGCGAAGGCGCGGAGGAATGTGTTTTGCGAGAGCTGTTCGGCTGTCAGCTCATTGTCCGTCATCCAGAAACACAGTGAATAAATTCTATGGCAATGCTGTTGGTAGACCTCATCGTAATTGGCTGTGCGGCTGTCGACTGCAGGAATCAGAATTCCCAGGTTACTGATAACATTAACGCTGCTGGACATTTAACTACTCCCTTTTGGGCCGCTTGCAGGTCCCTTTTTGATTACCATCAGTGAATCGGACACTTTGACTAGAGCAATCGAGATGCCCAAGGAACGCGCTTAACCGTCAATTTTTGCAAGGGAAATTAAGTTGTTGATTCTAAAGTCTGATGCAACATTTAAGAAGGAAGGTAGCCTGAGCGCTCACGAAAAAACCAGAAAGCAATTCCGAGCTGGATATAGTTTATGAGTATCCAGATACCACTTTTATCCATCATAATGCTTTTTGCTCTGGATCGACGCGGGTAATTTTTACAATCGAAAGGCCATCAACCTCCGGTAGCAGGTCAGTTTGATCCCGACTGCCTTCCACTACGCAAGCTCCGGCTGAATCAGCGAACCATTAGAACTTCGCGTATATTGTCGCGGCCAAGAAAAAATTTGCGGGATGCGAAATCTTTGAACAGATTCTCGATATGACGGT
Organism: Candidatus Angelobacter sp.; assembly: GCA_036488825.1. Lineage (GTDB taxonomy): Bacteria > Acidobacteriota > Terriglobia > Terriglobales > Acidobacteriaceae > Angelobacter. Next base: position 14,942 of record DASXGZ010000035.1, on the reverse strand, counting down.
TGTTGAAGATCCGTTGCAGCTGGAAGCCCTGAACCGGCTCTAATTCAAGAATGTCCTTCTGCACAATATGATGGCGGGAATAAAGCGATTCTGCGCCGGCATCCTTGGTATGAAAGAATGCCAGCAGATGGCCTTTGGGCTTCAGCATGGCTTGCAGGCGCTCCACCAGCGGCTTTACCAGAGGTTCAGGCAGGTAATCCGCGACATCCCAGAACAGGATTGCGTCGAACTGGCCTTCGGGATAATCCAGGTTCTCAGCAAAAAATCTGGTGGAATCTATCTGCACCGAGCCATCTTCCTGCTTGACCATATAACTGGGATCCTGGGATTCGTGCAAAATGTCTTCGTTATAGACGCGCACGTCAAGTTCAGTGAGGAGGGCAATATTTGTGGGAGAGGTAGGCCCAAGATCCAGAACGCACTTCTTTTTCTCTTCACCCGTGGTGCTCAGGCTGCGCATAAATTCGCCCAGACCAATGCATGTGCGCTTGGTCCGTGGCGCAGGTTGGGCGCTCTCTTGAGACTTTGGTTGAGAGCTATCTGCCCCACGGAACCACCGCATCAAATTGTTACCTGAGGAGCTCACGCTCCGTTAACTCTACCTTATTTACCATCCAAAAAGGAACCCTGCGGGCTTGAACTGGCACCGTAACTGGTGGCGCCAGTGCCCGACGCGGGGCTGCTGCCCGCGCTAAAGCCTGCGCTGGCCGCGGCGGCCATCGGTTTGCGAGATTCCTCTTTTGCATCTTTTTCTTTGATATCAATAGCGCCCTTAAAGAATGCGCCGTCTTCAATCACAATGCGCTTTGTGCTCACGTCACCCATCAGTGTGCAGGATTTGCGTAATTCCACTCGACCGCTGGCGGTTACATTGCCTTCAACTTTACCGTGCACTACCAGGTCGCGGGCGGTAATGCTCGCCTTGATTTTGCCGTTGGGGCCGATAATCAGGCTGTGATCGCGCAGATCGATGGTGCCTTCAATTGCGCCATCAAGGTAAAGGTCTTCACTGCCGGTGAGTTCGCCTCGGATTTGTACCGACTTGCCGATGTGTCCGACGTCCGCTTTATACGGATCGCTGGCCTTCGGCGTTTCTTTGAATGGTGCGGGTGTACTTGGTGCGGGCGCAGCAGCTAACGGGGATGCGGGCTGCGCAGGCTGGCTTGGATTCATGCTCATGGGTTTATTGTCCTCAGGACGTGCTTTCCACATTTCGGCACCTTTTTCTTTCAGTAATTGCTCTCGTCAGAGAAGTGAAATTTTGGCTCGTGATTGGAGTGCCTGTCGCAGATCGATCAAGAGTCGTCCGCTAGTTTACTGCCGTACTGTTAAAACAAGTAGTTACTCTGGTTGTGCGCCGGAAAGGCAGTCCCATACTCATACACGGCATTTTTCTGCCCAATTTTACGTGTTTACAATAAAGTAAACATTTACTATTTTGCTACTTCCGCTTGGCTTCGATAAAAGTGGCTAATTTTTCAGCAGCTTACAGGTTTATTGAAATCTCCTTAAACAGCGCCAGTTTGGCCGTAGGTTTGCTTTTAAGTAAAGCATCGACCGGACGGAATGTCGCGGCGCGCGAGCGGAACCGAAAACCAGGGGAACAGCGGTTCCGATTCGTAAATCGCGGCTAACGAGCCAATGGGACTGCCTTTCCGAAGAGGTCGATCCAAGAAGAGGCGGCTGTCACAGGCCGCCTCTTTTTATGCTTCCTGAGAGTGGATGGCGTCATGAAATGTAAAATGCAACTAGCTGCTGGTTTGCCGGCGTCTAAGTTAATTATCTGCTCTGATTGATATTTATGAAGTTTCTCAGGCCCATGTGGAGCGCGGCAATATTTGTATGGTTTGCAAGCCTGGGTATAGGGTTCGCGCAAATTCAAACAGCCCCGGCTGACACTCTTCCTCCGCTCCCGAAGGATGCCACCCAGTACGTCAGGGACACGATTAAGCACCAATTGGAAGCAGATGCCGCCGACCACTCCCACTGGCGCTACCGCATCCATCGCGAGGATGACAAAGGCTCGCAGGACCGCGATGTCATCGATACCAAAGATGGGCAACTTGCCCGGACACTCCTGATCAATGGAAAGCCCTTGACGCCAGAGCAGCGTACTGGGGATGAGGCACGCATGAAGAAGTTGGTACAGGACCCCGCTGAACGGGCCAAGCGTGACAAGCGCGCAAAAGATGACGATGATAAGGCCATGCAGATGCTCAAGGCGATTCCTGACGCCTTCATCTTCAAATATGAAGGTGATGAGAATGGCCAGGTCGTCCTGTCTTTCTTCCCTAATCCTCACTACACCCCGCCGAGCCGGGAATTGCAGGTTTATCGCTCAATGAGCGGCAAAATGTGGATTTATCGCGCCGAGGACCGGATAGCGCGGATGGACGGCTCACTCTTTGAAGACGTCACTTTTGGATGGGGCCTGCTGGGACGCCTCAATAAAGGCGGCACCTTTTCCGTCATGCAGAAACGCGTGGGAGATGACCATTGGGTTTATGTGTCCCTTGACGTGAAAATGGTGGGCCATGCTGTGATTTTTAAATCTATCAATGTAAGACAAGTGGAACGCTTGACGGATTTTCATCGAATGAACGATGACATAACCATCTCCCAGGCATATGAGCTCTTGCAAAAAAATGAGTCGCCGATATCTGCGGAAAATCAACCGGCAATCACCAGCACTGGCCCGGGTAAAAACTGAAACATTTTTTGAATTTTGGAGCAGAGTCCAAACTGTGTGCGGCTTAGCAAACTCTTAATTTGCCATAGGGCATTCGTGTTCCGCTCAGAGCCTTAGTTCCATCGAACTAGGCTTGATTTTGGTTTTCCTTCCAGAAATTTCCATCTGACAGAGACACTGGATTGCTCATAATTTTCAGCAGCTCTGCATTTCTGCATTCCTGTCAGGTAAACAAGGCAAACCGCCAGCGCACCTCCATATCTAAGTCTTTAGCGCTGCTTCCATTTCAAACTCCGGGCCGGAGTTAAGAAGGCCGAGAAATTCCAGGAGAACGTAAATGAGAAAAACGTATTTGATCACAGCAATTCTGTTGTTGTCTGCGGTTTGGGCCGTAGCACAGACCTCGCCCAGTTCGCCGCAATCAACATCTCCATCGTCAACTTCTCCATCGTCAACTTCACCCAGCCAGCAATCCACCACTCCTGATACCACTACCCAGACCACTACAACGCAAACCACCCAGACCTCAACCGATAGCTCTAACTCGATTGAAGGCTGCTTGAGTGGCTCTTCGGGCAACTGGACTCTGACAGATCAATCAGGGAAAACCTGGCAGCTCGCCGGCGACACCTCAAAGCTGAGCGATCACGTGGGACATCAGATCCGGGTTACGGGCAGCAGTGATAATAGCGGATCAGCTTCGGGCAGCATGGGTGGTAGCTCATCCAGCCCCAGCAGTGGTTCCAGCGCAAGCGGCTCTGCAAGTGGCAGCGGCTCCAGCACGAGCGGTGCCGGCTCTTCTTCTGGATCAACTTTCACAGTGAAGAAAGTAAAGATGATCTCGAGCACCTGCTCCACCAGCAAGTAAAGTCGACAAGACACGTTTTTCAAAGCCCCCGCGCTTTTTCGCGGGGGATTCTTTTTGGCGAAGAAGCGGGTATCAGGGATTTACGTGCAGCCGTCCATCACGCAGGACGGTGCATTTTCGGTCGCGCCACACAATGGTGTCACCAAGAAATCCGCCCATCCACACGAAAAATCCGATCATGTCCTGGAGTGGCAACAGCCACCATTGTTTTTGTGTCACGGGATCGCGCAAAACATAATGGGCTGTGGCCACCGCGGCGCCGACGCGCAAAGCTAATGTAAGAAAAATTACAGGCCAGGCATTGTGATCGACGGCAGAGAGCAAGAGTGCCCAGACAAGCGGATAGGTGAAGATCTGTCCCCAATAACCTGCCGGACGGGAGCGGCGCGTGCTGCGCGCCCAGCGCAGGCGGTGGCCAAGATTGCGCATCATGCCCTGGCTTCCGATGCGGTGTTCAATAATGTAGGAAGAAAGCAGGACTTCGTGCCCAAGTTCCGCGGCCCGGTGGCCGATTACAAAATCTTCCGCCAAGAACTCCTGCAAATAGCCGAATCCGCCCATCTCTTCAAGCACGCTGCGTCGAACGGCCACCGTGCAGCCCAGCGCAAAGCGCATGCCTTCCAGCATGCGCGCCACCAACACGCCACCCAGCAGCTCAGTGTTCATTCCAATTGCTTCCAGCCGCGACCAGACACTCTTACCCGGCACCGCGCGATAAGGACAACTGATTAGCCCAAGCCCCTCTTGCTGGAACTCCTGCGCAAGATGAGAGAGGAGGTTGGGCGTAACCCGCACATCACTATCGGCCATCACTAATAAATCGTAGCTCGCTTCGCGCACCATGCGGTTCAGGCTGAATGCCTTGGCATTGGGAATGGAAGATTCTCCGGTAACGATCAGCCGTGCCTTTATTCTGCCATTGAATTCATGGATGATTTTCTCGGCCACGGGTACTGCCGGATCGTCCATGCGGTGGACGCCGAAAAGCACTTCATATTCCGGGTAGTCCTGAATAAAGAAGCTGCGGAGATTTTCCTCCAATCCCTCATCATGCCCGCAAAGCGGGTTGATAATGCTGACCGGCGGCTGGCTGCCGGCCGCGGGCAGATGGGCGGCGAGAAAATTCCGCGTGGCGAAAACTATCAGCACACAATAAACAAGAGAACCGGTAAGAAGGACTGCCAATGCCGTAGTAAGGATCACCATAACGCGGGTTTGTTCTCCATTTTGGAGCCATCCGCAATCGCGCCGGAAAGGCCATTCGTAAAAAGATATTTGCCGCCGCTTTCCGCCATCTGATGAAGGTTCGCGGGACCGACCAGGGCGCTAAGACGAGCGAGTCCAGTCCGGTCAGCCACCAGATAATAGCGCATTCTGCCTGACCAAGCCCGCGCAAACTCAACGTCATTGATAAAAACGGGGGGGCTGCCCGGAGCGTACGAACCATATTCCAGGTTGGTCATGCGTCCATTCAATAGAAGCGCATTTCTGTTGGAATAAAACAACACCGAGGAAAATGGATAATAAGCGCCATCCACAATCAACTGGCCTTCGGGCGCATGGCGAAGAACTTCCGCGATCGGTCGGGAAGAAAGATATGGATCAAAGACCACCAGCGCCATCCGGCTGGCATGCAGAAATAACACCATCATCGCAGCCAATGCGATGTAAGCGCGACGCCCTCGCAACCATGCTCCTGCTGCTCCCACCAGAAAAGCCACGCCGGCGAGAATGAGCGGCGCGCGCAGGTAGGCGAATGACTGTAACGTTAAATCTCCCAGGTGCCCGAGCGAAAGTGTGTAAGCCTCTGGGTGCTGTTGCAGCGCGCTGGAGATATCGCCTGTCGCAGGGACATTTCGGACGGTAAACAACACCGCTGCAATGACTATGGCGGCCCCGACAGAAATCACGCCAATCACTTTTGTTCCGGCAGTCACCAGCTTGCTCTCGCTATCCATGGCACAGCCCAGCAAAAGGGCCAGCGCCGGATACATGGGCATGGAATAGTATTCCTGGGTCGTGGAAAAGGTGAAGAAGAGCAACAGGAATCCGGCCCAGCAGAGCGCCAGCAATCGAGTGCGGCCAGCGCGGTCCTCTGGCTTGTAATTGAGTCTGGCTGCTGCGGGAACATAGGCGCTCCACGGAAAGAGCCACAAGAGGTTCAACAACCAGAATGCCAGCCGAGGCACGGTGTTGTAATCCCGCGGATAGCGCAGATTCAAAAATCTTAATAAATGCTCGTTGATGAAATAAAACCAGAAAAAGCCGTGATATTCTCCGGGGCCGCTATGCATGCTGAAGTTGAAATATGGCGGCATGCGCAACGTAGCCAGCACATGCCACGGCACGGCGATAAGAAAGAAGATCAAGAACACGCTTACAGGATGCAGCCGCCGCCATGTATCACGGGAAAAAAGCCGCCGCGTAAGCACCAGATAAACCAGCGCTCCACCCACGGGAACCACGATGGCAAGTAAGCCTTTCAGCAATACACCCACACCCAGCGAAACGCCGAGCACCAGCGGCCATCGGCGCGGATTTATATCTTCACTTTCGTCTTCATCCAGCGCACGCTCAAATGCCATGAAAGAAACGCAGACGGTAAGCGCAAGCATCACGTCTGGAATCAGAATGCGGGTAAAAAGAAAAAGGCCTACGCATGTTGCCAGGATGAGCCCGGCATAATAGCCTGCGCGACGCCCAAATGCCCATGCCCCATAGCGGGCAGTGGCAAAGCAAAGCAACACAGCCCCCAGGGCGGTTGGAATACGCGCTACCCAGTCATGCACGCCGAACAACAAATAACAAATGGCAATCAACCAATAGGGGAGTGGCGCTTTTTCCATATAAGGCACGCCATCGATATGAGGGATGACCCAGTCACCGGAGGTGACCATGTTGCGCGCGATCTGCCCATGCACCGCGTCCACATCATCCATTAGTGCGGGAGGAGAAATGATGCAGCCAAAGAACACGATCACAGCGACAACCACTAACGCGATTTCATAATGCCTGCGCGGACGCAGCAATGGCTCTTGCCGGACAAGAGCGGGGGCTTCCTGGTCAACGAGTTCTTTCACTGGAGAAATATGCGCAACCCTTCCATCATACCTGCGGTACACACATCAACACACGATCATGGCAGATTTTCGAGGTGGCGATTGTAAAAAACTGTTTAGCGCCTCAGAGGACAATGCACCAATGTGGCATCCCGATGTCCAGTTGGACAAGGCAGATTGAGAAAGATTTAGCCCCCGAAACATCGGCGTTCTCCTTGCGATCGTTAAGCTGCCAAAATCCGGCATGAGACATTATTCAAGAAATCAATCTCATCGATTCGGGAATGTTACTAAGAAATGTAAAGGCTGTGCGCGTGAGGGAATTCAGTCGTAAGATAGTGGCATCTATGCCCGGTTTTGATTCTGCCGGCAAACATTGGTGGTGGATTGATGATGAACAGCAGACAGCCAAAGAGAGACGAACGGCGCAACCTTTTCGAGATTTGAGTGTTCCTGTTTAGCAGGAGCCTGGATTGCATTGGCCGTGCAATTGGCATGCCTGTGGAGTGCGAGTATGGGCCTTGTGAAACACAGAATAGCAGCGGCTGTGGCGGTCATCAGCTTGGCGTCACTGGTAACGTTCCTGCAGGTCAAAGCCAATCACGAAACAGATGACCAGTTCGGCGAAGATGCGGTGTGGAATGCAGCGACCGACGAACTTGGCGAAATTGACAAAGCCTGCAACAGCTCTGGACCGGCAGAATATGGGCGGTGCTTCATTGATCAGATGGGGGACTATGCTTCCTCGGAAGCCGTGGAATTCAGCCAGTCTCTGGCTGAAAAGAAACCATCGCGTGTGGGCTATCTCGCCGGAATTCGTGAAGCCGGGCTGGTAGATCTGGGATATGTGGTATATCCCGGCAGTTCAAAACCAGACCGGGGCTGGGTCCTGTTGAATGGCGTTCCATCGTTGGTCAATGTGGATGATCCTTCCATCCTGCCTCAGGCCGAAATGGAAAAAGATCCCGGGTTTATTGCGCTTCGCAAAGACCATCCTCTGATAAAACTGGGTGTACGCGATGACCAGCGTACGCCAGACGCATCACCAAAAATCGAACCGAGGGCCGATGGTGGAGAGAGATTCATTTTTCCCTACTCTCTTCAGGATTGTACGGATTGCGCTCCTCTCGCGCAGGCCACCTTTGGTTTTGATTTTGACGCTGCGGGAGAATTGCTGGCGGCAAAATTCATTTCAGTGACGAAAGCACAATAAACACAAATCTGCCGCGAAAATCATCACACGCCAAACAGGTTAGGCTGTGCTTTCTTGTAGTTGTTTTCCTGTGCCCATAGATTCAATGAGACGGTGGCCAGTTCGTCCACCACGGGGACGGCATTGCCGTTCCTGGAAAGATCTATTGATTTGATATAGGTATGGCAGGTATCGCAGGCGTCCACGCGAACGTAATCAAATTCCTGGGCCACAAAAACAGGCAGATGCTCTTTGTTTTCCTCGGCACAGTTCGGGCACAGGATTCGCCGAAACAACCACTCTGTCCCACAAAGAGAGCACAGCAAAAAACGCTTGGCGCCATCCCCTTCAGGCCGCAAAATGGCTAACTGCGGCTTAGATCCGCAAAAAGGACAGAGCGGCGGCGAGGCTTCTGTGGACGAAGGCGTAGCTTGCGCAAGGTATTCAGCAAAGGGCTGAAGCAGTGCATTGGCGAAGAATTCATATTCCGCAGGGACCTCGCGGGCTTCCACCTGATGCTGCCAGAAAGCAGTCAGCAGTCCCAACCGTTCTTCATCGGATGATTGTTCCAGCGTTGCCGCCGCGTTTTTAAGAATGGCGGAGCCGGCATCTTTTACCAGTACCAGTAATCCTGGAAAATGGCGGACCAGAGAAGAAACGTCATGAACGTGAGAGGATGCCACGGCTTCATAGACGCTTTTCTGAAAGCGGGCAAGACGCTGATAGAACGTAAGCAGCTCAGCAACCGCCGACTGACTTTTTAACAGCTCGCCCGCCCGCGCGATGCGACGGTCCCAGGAAGACTCAGACATCAATCCCTTTAATTCCTGCGGCCAGTGATCTTTTCATACCAGAGGCGATGATGCGTCCGCGCCCAGGCAGTGGAGACATTGCCTTCCACCATCGCTTTCACGCTGCCAGGAGTTACCCAGATGCTCATGTAAACGTGGATGATAAACGCGGCTATCGTAACCAGCGCCGTGGCTGAGTGGATGAAGATCACCACCGGGCCGATCCAATGCAGAGTGGGTGGAATCTTCTCCGGGAACCACATGATGATTCCAGTGATCAGGAGGATAAAGGTGCAGTAGAACATTACCCACCAGAACTGCTTCTGTCCGGCGTTGAAGCGCTCCTGGGGCGGCATCTTTTCATCCTGATTCTCCACATAAGCCCGGATGTTTTTGGTCCACTGGTCATCCTGGGGAATCTTCCGCATGTCGCGCTTCCATTTTCCGTGCATCCAAAGGATTGTAAAGAAATAGACCAACCCAACCCAGGGATGCCAGAACCTCATGGTTGCTGGACCGCCGAAAACATATCCAAGCCAGTAGGCCAGCGGCGTAAAGAGCGCCAGACCGGTGAGCATGAGATAAGTGTAAGCAAAGGAGTTGATCCAGTGGTAAGCCCGCTCAATGAAGGTATAGCGTTGCACTTGCTCTTCACGCACAACCGTGGTTGCAGGCACAATTGTTCCGCCGCTCATCGCTTCACCTCCTCGGCTTTGTCAACTTCCTTGGGGCCGAACCGGATGTAATGCATGAATACGCCAAGCACGCCGGCCGCCATGCCAATGCCGCCAATCCATTTCAGCGGCCCTTTCCACAGCTTCACGAACAGTGGCACGCTGGGCGCAGCCGGAAGACCGCCATATCTTTCCGGGTTCTTGGCATCGTTCAAAACGTAGATTACATGCGTGCCACCGATGCTGCCGGGACTGGTTGCGCTCTGATCAGGATCACCTGGATTGTAAATACCTGCATCCCCGTGGCCATTGGCATGAAGTTGAGCGACGCGCTTTATCGCTTCAACTTTCATGTCTTCTTTACTGCCGAAATGCAGGCAGCCGGTGGGACAAGATTTGATGCAGGCCGGCTCCAGACCCGCGCCAACACGGTCAGAGCAGAGCGTGCATTTATAAACTTTTTTGGTGGCCTCGTTGAACTTGGGGATATTGAAGGGGCAGCCGCTGACACAGTACTGGCAGCCAATGCAGTTGGCCTGGTTGAAATCGACGATGCCATTGGTATATTGCACGATTGCGCCGTCGGCAGGGCAGGCGATGAGACAGCCCGGCTCTTCACAGTGCATGCACTGGTCTTTGCGCATCAGCCACTGCACGTTGCCGGCGGAATCGACATCTTCATTGAACTTAATCAGGTTCCAGAAGTTCCACGCCGTTTCCGGCATGGTCTGGTAGGTGTTGTCGAAGGTAGTTTCACGGAATTCATAACCGTTCCACTCAACGCAAGCCACTTCACAGGCTTTGCAGCCAATACAGGTGGTGGTATCGATTAGTTTGCAAACATCGTAATCACGCGAAGCTCCGATGCGGGTGGTGCCGTCTGACTGCTTATATTCGCCGCCTCCAGGCGTGCCGCCCCTATGCGCGGAGATCGCTCTGATTTCCAGATTTCCATTGCTCATGGCGTATCTCCTTAAGCTTTCTCGATGTTCACCAGAAAGCCCTTGAACTCTGGTGTGTAAGCGTTGGGATCAATTGCAGTGGGCGACAGCACGTTGGCGCCATTGCGTTTGTCTTCCGGACGGCCGTCACCAATGCCGCGGTAAGCCCAGTGAATCGGAATTCCTACCGGGTACACCTCTTCATTCTTTCCCGCCAGCTTCAGCGGCTTAATGCGACTGGTAACCATTGCTCTAGCGTAATAAACGCCATATTCCTTGCCATCTTTTGTGCCGCTTCTGGCAGTCGAAACTTTGAGCCTGTCACCACCCTTGATGGAGAGCTTGGACGCAAGCTCCTGTGAAATCTCCACAAAGGGTTCCGGCACAAGCTGCATGTTCATGGGATTGTTCTTGGTCCAATAATGATAATGCTCGGTGAGACGGTACGTGGTGCAGGGATACGGGAATTTGTCTGATTTCCCGTATTTGTCCATGTCTGTCTTGTACCTCTTTACTACTGGGCTGTTCGTCTGGTTGGGATGGAAAGGATTGACCAACGGACTTTCTACCGGCTCATAATGCTCCGGGAATGGGCCATCCGCCATGCCAGCCAGCGGCACAAATAACCGTCCGACCCCTTCAGGATTCATAATGAAGGGACCCATGTGGTCCTTGGGATTGGAATCAGCTTTGAAATCAGGCACATCATTGCCGGCCCACTTGCCGGTTGCTTCATTGAACCAAACCTGCTTTCGGCTGGGATCCCAGGGCTTGCCGTTGAGATCGCACGAAGCGCGGTTGTACATGACGCGGCGATTCATTGGCCAGGACCAGGCCCAATTGGGATGTATACCAAGACCGGAAGGATCAGCCGGATCGCGGCGCTGAGTGTTTGAACCTGCGTCCGGCCAGGAACCGCAATAGAGCCAGTTACCGCTTGATGTTGTGCCATCATCCTTCAGCCAGGCAAATCCGGGGAGTTGCTGGCCTGCTTTCCAATCACTGGGTGTCTGCTTGTCATCGTGCAGATCAGCCAGCGCCTTGCCATTGATTTCCTTGGCAACCTCCGTCAGTGACGGGCTGTTAGGAGTGGTATAAGCCCACGAGAGATTCAGGATTGCATCCGGGAACTTCGTGTTCGGCTTGTCTTTTTCATTCTGGTAAAGCTCGCGGACCTTCAGGAAGATGGTGGCCAGGATTGCCTGGTCCAGCTTGGCATCTCCCGGGGTGGGCAATGCGGCCCATTTCCACTGCAGCCAGCGGGCTGAATTGACGAACGTACCGTCTTTCTCGGCAAAGCCTGCGCCGGGCAAACGATAGACTTCCGTCTTGATTTGCTTTTTCTCGTCGTCAGTAATTCCGGGCGATTCCCAAAAACTACTGGTCTCTTCCGGATAAATATCACAAACCACGAGCCAATCGGCTTTCTTCAGCGCTTCGATGTTCTTTTCGCTATTAGGGCCTATGGCGACGCCATTCATACCAAAGCTCATCAAGCCCTTGACCTTGCCGTTGTACATAGCGTCCCATTGCTCCACCCAAGAGTATTTCCGGTCAATCTTGGGCAAATAATGGAAGGCCCAGTCATTCTCTTTTTTGGCGGCATCACCGTACATTGCCTTCAGGAAGGAAACGGCAAACTTTGGAGTATTAGACCAGTAGTTATATGAATCCCACTCCTTTGGTTTGGCCACTTTGGGAGTGATGCGCGTGAGATAAGTCTTAAAATCAGTGTCTCCGGGCGTTGGGACCTTGAGATAACCCGGCAAAATATCGAACACGCCCGCAAGGTCTGTTGCGCCCTGAATGTTGGAGTGTCCGCGCAAAGCGTTGACGCCGCCGCCCGCGCGTCCAACATTGCCCAGTAGCAATTGAGTCATGGCCGCGGTGCGGATGATCTGCGAACCGAATGTGTGCTGCGTCCATCCGACTGAATAAATAATGGTTCCGACCTTCTTCATGTCTCCATCTCTGCGGATGGAGGTATACATGTCCCAAGCCGTATTCAGCTTTTCAATCGAGATTCCCGTAATGCCGGAAACCATCTCCGGCGTGTAGCGGGAGAAATGCTTTTTCATCAACTGGAAGACGCAGCGAGGATGCTCTAGCGAGAGATCATAAGCGGTGTTCGGTGGCAGCGAAGGAGATGCAGAACCACCCGTGGTACCTTTTGCCCCCACTGGCCCTTGAGCTTGGTATCCCTGTCCGGCTGCGCCATTCGGTCCGCCAGCTTTGGCCCCTGGATTTGCCGGAGCTGCTTTTGCCGCGGTTTCCGGAGTTGCCGGGCCATCACCTGCCGCGATTGCGGCAGCAGCCGTGCCGGTTACATTTCCGCCCTCTTCATAGTTCCAGGAAGAAACGTCATACTTTGCGCCCGCTTCATCAAAACCGGAAAAGAAGCCATCTTCCGGCAGCTTAAAACCTTTCTTCACGATCAATGCAGCATTCGTGTAGTTGATTACGTAATCTTTGGCGTAGCGGTTGTTCTGGATGGCATAGTTGATCAAGCCGCCAAGGAAGGCGATATCCGAGCCAGCGCGTATCTGGCAGAAATGATCTGCTTGTGACGCCGTGCGCTGGAAGCGTGGATCGACAACAATCACTTTGGCGTTGCGGACGCGCTTGGCTTCCACAACCCACTTGAAACCGCAAGGATGATTTTCCGCCGGGTTCCCGCCCATGATCAGCATCATGTCGGTGTTTTTGATATCCACCCAGCCATTGGTCATTGCACCGCGTCCGAACGTTGGTCCCAAACTTGAGACCGTGGGGCCGTGTCAAACACGGGCCTGGTTTTCGATGTAGCAGACCCCCAGGCTGCGCATGGTCTTTACGACCAGATAGTTGAATTCGTTGGTGTCAGTACAGCCACCGTTCCAGGCAATGCTTTCGCAACGATTGACGGTCTTGCCGTTGGCGTCCGTGTCGACGAAAGTCTCGTCGCGCGTCTTCTTGATATGGCGGGCAATCTCGTCGTACGCATCTTTCCAGGAGATATCCTTCCACTCAGTCGCGCCAGGACGCCGCACCTGCGGCTTCAAGAGCCGGCGATCATTCTTGATTTCCTGGAAGAGCGACGCTCCCTTGGGGCACAACGTGCCGCGATTAATGGGATGGTCCGGATCGCCTTCAACGTGGACCACCTGAGTCGTCACGTTCTTGGCCTTATCGCCAAGCGTGTGGATGATCACGCCGCAGCTCACCGAGCAATAAGGACAAGTTGACCTTGTCTCAGTGGTGCGGGCGATCTTAAGTTCCTTTGCTTGAGCCATTACCGGGCGGGCATCAAACCCTAAGAGAAGCGCAGCCGCGCTGCCGGTTCCGACTTTAAAGAATTCACGTCTCGATAAGCCCATAGAGGTGGCCTCCTGCCAGGCGCATTTCACGAGCGATCTTTGCGATAAGTTTAGTTGCCCGATTCGAGTAGGGCAATTTGCATAAAGAAATTTCACAACATGCTAGAACCAGCAACGGAAATTGTCCATTAAATTTTTATAAAGAGCAGATTTGAGAAAGACTTGATCACATGGCCGGTGTGATTTGGGTGTGACGCCACGGTTACTCCCATTCTTGCGCGGTTCCTGTTATCCTGAGCGGTTTCACACCGGGTGAGGTCAGACGTATGCTGAGCATGCAAGGAAAGAACGTGGTTATTTTTGGCGTGGCCAATAAACGCAGCATCGCATGGGCCATTGCCCAGCGGCTGAGCGATGCAGGCGCCAAACTTGCCATCACTTATCAGAACGAACGGATGAAAGCCGAAGCGCATGACCTGATCACCTCCTTGCCCGGCGCGCAGGCTTTTCAGTGCGATGTCTCCAGCGACGCAGAAATCGACGCCTTTTACTCGCAACTGAAGCAGCACTTTGGCCAACTAGATGCGGTAGTACATTCCGTCGCGTATGCGCCTGCTGAAGAACTCAAGGGCGATTTCCTGAATACCTCACGCGAGGGCTTTCGCATCGCCCACGATGTGAGTGTTTACTCGCTGATTGCGGTGACCCGGGCGGCAGTTCCGCTAATGACAAATGGCGGCAGCGTGATCACGCTGACCTACTTTGGCGCGGAAAAAGTTGTCCCCGGATATAACGTGATGGGCGTCGCCAAAGCCGCGCTGGAGGCCACCGTGCGCTATCTGGCAAACAGCCTGGGCGAGAAAAAGATTCGCGTGAATGCCATCTCCGCGGGGCCAATCAAAACTTTGGCCGCCCGCGGCGTGGGCGATTTCAGCACAATGCTGAAAAATCATGCCGAGCACGCGCCGTTAAAGAGGAACGTCGAACCCAGAGAGGTTGGTGATACCGCACTGTTTCTCTCTTCCGATCTTGGCTCCGGGATCACCGGCGAGACCATTTATGTGGATTGCGGCTACAACATCATGGGATTTTGATGGTTTTTGATCCCGAGCATTCGTGAGGGACCCCTATCAGCTTCGTTTGCTTTTAAGGACCGTCTGGATGTCACGCGCCAAAATCTTAACCATTTACGTTGTACTCGATCTGTTGATCGTAGTGGGCGTGGTCTGGTGCGTGTTTCAGCATATGCCGGTAAGCAAATATTTCTTTCCGGCAATTCTGCTGTTTATGGCGAATGGAGCTTGGCTGGTGGTGATGACGGTGAGGAGCACTCCTCCCCGGCAGTAGCGCATTCGTTGCGAAAACCCTTGAAACACGGAGGAAAGGAGGCAGCGGAGGAATTTTTCTGAATCCCGAGCGTAGCGAGGGATCG
>DASXGZ010000008.1:0-525936 GCA_036488825.1 Candidatus Angelobacter sp. | reverse complement strand
CTGTGCTGCTGCCTCCAGCAGGTAGCCCAGCGTTGCCGGGTAGGTATAAAAACGCCCCCCTGCATCCTGAACATCAAAGACCACCGCATCCAGCGTCTTGAGCACGTCCAGCGGCGGCCGCTTCTTTGCGTCTGTGCCGCCATACATCGAATACACGGGGACGCCCGTCACTGTGTCAGTCGTGTTCTGAACTTTCAGATCATCCTGCGCGCCAAAGATTCCGTGTTCCGGCGCGAAGATCGCTGCCAGTTTCACGCCAGGCGCTGCCGCCAGCACGTCAATCGTCCGCCGGCCCTGCGCGTCCAAGCCGGTATTGTTTGTCAGCAGGCCAATTGTCATTTGCTCCTTGTCCTTCTTCAGAGAAGCAAAATTGTCCTGCTCCAGAACATCAATGCCGGTCAGCACATGTCCGTTGCGCGCGGCCACCCGGCGTGATGCTGTTGCTGCTTCGTTATATCCGGTTATTGCCAGCAGCTTTTCCTTGTCGGCAGCAGTCACGTCCAGTTTCAGCAGTGCCGCTATCGCAGTGGCCACACGCGCGCGCAACGAGATAATTGCCGGCCCCTGCCTCGGCAGTACAGAATTCGTCAGCAGGATCACGTACGTATCCGTATAGGGATCAATCCACATCGATGTTCCAGTAAATCCGGTGTGCCCAAATGAGCCCACCGGCAGCAGCGATCCCCGGTTCGATGAAAAAGACGAATCAATGTCCCACCCCAGCCCGCGCACCTCAGTCGCATTTGGCGGCTGTTGCGGTGTCGTCATCTTTTCAATGATGTCCGCATCCAGGATCGATTTCCGGCTGATCAGCGCCTGCGCGTACAGTGCCAGATCGCCCGCGTTGGAAAACAGCCCTGCATGCCCGGCCACGCCACCCATTCTGTCCGCGCGGGGATCATGCACCACGCCGCGCAATACCTGCTTTCTGTCCGGCGCATAAGTTTCTGCAATCTTGCTCGTCCACTCCGGAGGCGGCGAAAAACGCGTATGCTTCATACCCAGCGGCTGGAAAACATGCACTTCAGAGTATTTGTCCAGCGTCATGCCGGAAAGCCGCTGCACCAACTCTCCCAGTACTATGAAATTTGTATCGCTATAAACAAAAATTGAGCCCTGCGGGGCTTCCAGCTTCTCTTCATGCGCCAACCGAAACGCGGTATCGCGCCCCTGCCATGGCGGGTTCAGGTCAATGTCCGGCCTCAGCCCGGAATAATGAGTCAACAGTTGGCGCACAGTCACTGCGTCTTTTCCGTTCATGCCAAAATCAGGAATGTAATGCATGACTGGCTCATCCAGCCGGACCTGGCCATACTGCACCAGGCGCATGACACTTGGGGTTGTGGCCACCACCTTGGTCAGAGACGCAAGATCAAAGATCGTGTCCACTGTCATGGCTTCCGGACGCGGCGTCGTCGCGCGCAGCCCAAAAGCCTTCCCATGTACGATCCTTCCGCCATGTCCCACCACCAGCACTGCGCCAGTGATCGCCTGATCGATGATTTGCTCCTGTACCAACAGATCTACAGGGGCAAAGTTCGCCGTTTCTTTTGCCGCAGTCGTGCTTTTTTTCTTTTTTGGCGCAGGCCCCGGCGCGGCGATAACGCTTTGCGTTACCAAAATCAAAATGGCAAGAATTCCTGGGATTTTACGCGGGAATATCATCTCTGAACTGAGTGTGTTATAAACCGAAAACAAAAGCAACACGAAGGATTTTTCTGCACCAAAGTATCAATCATCTCTTGGCTCCCGCTTTCAGCGGACAAGACGACCAGTTTCAGCGCGCCTTTGCTATCTTGCGCTCTGGCATCCAGCAGAGGGCCTTTCCCGGAGCCGCAGTCGGCGTTGTCCATCGAGGAAAGCTCATTGCATTGAAAGGGCTCGGGCGTTTTACTTATTCACCCGATTCTCCTGACGTCAGCGCGGGCATGATTTTCGACCTTGCCTCGGTCACCAAAGCGTTTGCCACCACCACAGCCTGCATGATTTTGTACGAGCGCGGGCTGTTCAAGCTGGAGCAGCCTGTGTTCCAACTTCTGCCTGATTTTGCGGAGAGCAGCCGCGAACAAGATGATGCTCGCCACCATGTCACCCTTCGCATGTTGCTGTCGCATTCTTCCGGCTTGCCTGCTTACATCAAGCTGTTCCAGACCGCCCATGATGAAGAAGAGCTGCTACGGCAGGCGCTTCAGGTCCCACTCACCACTGCGCCTGGAACTAAAGCCGAGTACAGTGACATTGGCTTTATCCTGCTGGGTGAAGCGCTGGAACGCATCACTGGCGAGCCACTGGACCAGTTTTGCCAGCGTGAGATCTTTGCCAAGCTCAATTTACAGCAAACTGTCTTCAACCCGCTCACCGGTCGGAAACATTTGATCCTGCCCACTGAAGATGACCAAACTTTCCGCCGTCGCGTGGTTCAGGGTGAAGTCAACGACGAAAACGCTTATGTGATGGGCGGAGTAGCTGCTCATGCCGGCTGTTTCAGCACGGCGGAAAACGTGTCAATTTTTGCTCACTGTATGTTGCAGGGCGGCTCGCCCCTGGTCCAGCCACAAACGGTGGAAATTTTTACCCGCCGAGAGAACTTTCCTCCCGGATCTTCGCGCACATTAGGGTGGGATACCCCATCCCAACCGTCTCAATCCGGAAAATATTTTTCCTCGCGCTCCTATGGCCATTTGGGCTATACAGGTACTTCACTATGGATTGACCCTGATCGCCAGCTTGCTGTTACCCTGTTAACCAATCGCACCTGGCCGGACCGTAATTCGCAGCTCATCAAGCAAATCCGGCCTGCTTTCCACGATGCCGTAGTCGAGGCACTTGATCGAGATTGACCTGTGAGTCCTAGCAAAGCCATCATCCGTGATCTAGAAACCGAACAGCAGAACCGCGCCTCTTCAGCCCTGGACACCATGTCAGCGCTTGAAATTGCCCGCGTAATCAATAAGGAAGATAAGAAGGTTGCCGCTGCCGTGGAGGAGGCCTTGCCACAAATCGCAGAAGCCATTGACGCCATTGCCGCAGCCATTGGACGCGGCGGACGCTTGATTTATGCGGGTGCGGGCACCAGCGGACGGCTGGCCGCGCTTGATGCCGCCGAATGCCCCCCAACTTTTAACACCGATCCCCGGACCATCCAATACGTGATCGCCGGGGGAGATAAGGCCTTGGGCCGGGCCGCCGAATATAGTGAAGACTCCCGAGCTTCGGGCCAGCGCGACATGGCAAAGCGCAAGCCCGTCAGGAAAGATGTGGTGGTTGGCGTGGCAGCCAGCGGACGTACGCCCTACACCATTGGAGCATTGGAACATGCACGCAAGAAAGGGGCCAAAACGGTAGCTGTGGTCTGTAATCGTGGCTCTCAACTGGGCGCCATGGCTGATATTGAGATTGTGATTGAGGTCGGCCCGGAAGCGGTCTCCGGCTCAACGAGAATGAAGGCTGGTTCTGCACAGAAGATGGCCTTGAACCTGCTAACTACAGGAGCAATGGCCCGCCTCGGCTACATCTATGGCAACCTCATGGTCAACGTTCATACCAGGAACGAAAAATTAATGGAGCGCGGCCTCAATGTGCTTGAAAAAATAGCCGGGGTTGACCGCCAGACTGCATCCAAGACACTCAAGGCGGCAGATAACCAGGTTGCTCTGGCGCTTATTATGCTAAAAACAGGTTTGGGCCGTACCCAGGCCGCAATAAGACTAAAAAGCGTTAAAGGGAATGTCCGGCAGGCGATTGCACAGGGTAATTTAAAATGAAACTGGTTCCCAAAACACCGCAGGCCCGCTCCAGAAACGCTGAACCGTTGCTGGCCGTTACGTTTGGCGATGTCAAAAAGCCAGTTTCACGCAGCCGGACCATCCGGATTGACTTCAATGAGGCCATTGCGCCAGAGAGTCTTATGGATAAATTTGTAATTCGCGGTGGCAATCCCCTGGTGGGAAGTGTCCGCATCAGCGGCGCCAAAAATGCCGCTCTGCCCGCGATGGCCGCAGCCATCCTCACTGACGAACCCGTAATTCTGGAAAATATCCCTGATGTTCGTGACATTCAGACAGAACGTACCCTGCTTGTCTCCATGGGCGCTGAGGTTGAATTAGGTTATGGCCGCGCCTCCCATCGCACCACAATTTCTTGCAGCAACCTCATAAATCCAGAAGCCGCGTATGAACTGGTTAAGACTATGCGTGCTTCCACGCTGGTTTTGGGACCCCTTGTTGCCCGCATGGGCCGCGCCCGCGTTTCTCAACCAGGCGGCTGCGCCATCGGCGCGCGCCCCATTGATCTGCATTTAAAAGGCCTGGAACGGCTTGGCGCTTCCATCAAGCAGGAACATGGCTACATTGAAGCTAGTGCCGATCGCCTGCGTGGCGGCCATATCATTTTTGACAAGATCACAGTCACAGGCACTGAAGACCTTATGATGGCCGCAACACTCGCTGAAGGCGAAACCATCATGGAAAATTGCGCACGCGAGCCTGAAGTCACTGATCTGGCTGCTTTGCTCACCAAGATGGGCGCGAAAATTGAAGGCGCAGGCACACACACAATCAAAATCCAGGGTGTGGAAAAGCTTCACGGCGCGCGGCATCGCATTATCCCCGATCGGATTGAGGCCGGCACGTTTGTGATTGCCGCCGTTCTGACCGGCGGCGACCTGCAACTTACCAATTGCGACCCTATGCATCTAGGCGCACTGATTCAGAAATTGGAAGAATGTGGCGTAAGCATCAAAACCGGGACCGACTCCTTGCGCGTAACCAACGGCCATCAGCTTATTGCAGCGGATATCAGCACGGAAGAATATCCCGGCTTCCCTACCGATATGCAGGCGCAGTACATGACTCTGGCTACACAGGCCCAGGGCACATCTCTTATTACTGAAAATATTTTTGAAAACCGCTTCATGCACGCGCAGGAACTCGTCCGTATGGGCGCAAATATTAAAGTGGAAGGCAGCCGCGCCATCGTTCGGGGAAAGACTCCTTTGAGCTCTGCCGCGGTTCAGTGCTCAGATCTGCGCGCTTCAGCCTCTCTGGCGATCGCCGCGCTGGTGGCAGACGGTGAAACCATCATCGATCGCGTCTACCACATTGATCGCGGCTATGAACGCATTGAAGAAAAGCTTAAAGGCGTAGGCGCGCAAATTCGCCGCATCGGAGAAATCCTGCCTAAACGTGCCGCAGCCCCAAGCGTAGTAGCCTGATATTTTCTCCATACTCTTTTTTCA
Organism: Candidatus Angelobacter sp.; assembly: GCA_036488825.1. Taxonomy (GTDB): domain Bacteria; phylum Acidobacteriota; class Terriglobia; order Terriglobales; family Acidobacteriaceae; genus Angelobacter. The sequence goes on along the minus strand of DASXGZ010000008.1, from coordinate 520,700 downwards.
AACGGTACAGCGCTATATCGTTCCCCATCGAACATATTTGCGGCTCAGGATGACAGGTTGAGGCGGAAAAACCCACGTCGAGGGCGGCTATAGCCGCTACGGGAACGCCAACCTTCCTGGCCTTCGTCCGTCTTATACAATGACCGGTTCGTATTGATGAGGAGAGAATTCGAATGCGCAAATGCGTTTTGCATCGCCAATGGCTGCCAATAGGCGCGCTCTTGTTGTTCACCGCTACTGTAACGCTGGGCCAGACGCCACAGCCCACACCGCAAAAACCAGACCTCAGCTCAACCAAGAAAGCCGGCAATGCAAAGTCTGCAAACTCCGGCCCTACCGCGCCTGCGGTCAATTCCGCGCCAGCGCCGAGCAACGGAGCAGCGCCAGAGCATGCGGCGCCGAAATTCGATATCGCAAACATCGATAAGACGGTTGACCCTTGCGTTGATTTTTACGAATACGCCTGCGGCAACTGGATCAAGAACAATCCTATTCCGGGGGACCAGTCAGAATGGGTCAGCTTTGCGGAAGTTTATGAACACAATCTAGTTATTTTGCGGCAGATTTTGGAGAAAGCAAGCGCCAACGATCCGAAGCGCAATGCCGTAAACCAGAAGATTGGCGACTTCTATGCTTCCTGCATGGATGAAGCCGCCGCCAATAAGGCCGGCGCAGCGCCGCTGAAGCCGGAACTGGACCGCATTGCCGGCGTAAAAGACAAGACACAGATGATTGAGGTGATGTCGCACGAGCAGCTTATTGGCCCCAACCCGCTGATGGGGTTTGGCGCTGGCCCTGACCTGCACAATGCCGAGATGACGGTGGCGCGCATTGACCAGAGCGGGCTCTCGTTACCGGACCGTGATTATTACCTGAAAGACGATGCGCCTACGGTGGCGATCCGCAAAGCGTTTGTCGATCATGTGAAGAAGCTGTTTAGCCTGATGGGGGAGACGCCGGAACAGGCAGCGCAGAGCGCTGACACAGTATTGAAGATTGAAACTGAACTGGCCAAAGCGTACATGGAGCGCACGTTGCGACGCGATCCGAAGAATCGCGACCACAAGATGACGGTGGTTGAGGCCGAGGCTCTGGGGCCTAATTTCCATCTGGACCGCTATTTTGCCGCTAGTGGCGCCCCTGCGTTCACGGAACTGAATGTTGGCAATCCTGAATTCTTTAAAAGCGTGAATACGGTGATTGAAGCCACGCCGCTGGAGTCGTGGAAGACATATATGACGTGGCAAATGGTCAGCAATGCCGCGCCCTGGCTGTCGGATGATTTTGTTCAGGAAGATTTCAGATTCCAGCAAGCCATCACGGGGCAGAAAGAGCTGCCTGTACGATGGAAACGCTGCATTAACGCAACCGACAATGCGTTGGGCGAAGCTCTTGGACAACCCTATGTGGACGCGACTTTTGGAGTGGAAGGCAAACAGCGCATGCTGAAGATGGTCGACGCGCTGGAAAACGCTTTGAAAAATGACATTACGAATCTGCCGTGGATGACCGAGACCACCAAAAAAGAAGCCATGGTGAAGCTGGCGGCTATCAGGAATAAGATTGGCTATCCTGATAAGTGGCGCGACTACACCAAACTGACCATTGTACGTGGCGACATGCTAGGGAATCTTTATCGCGCCAGCGAATTTGAAAGCAACCGGCAATTGCAGAAAATTGGCAAACCCGTGGATAAATTGGAATGGGGTATGACTCCTCCAACCGTAAATGCTTATTACAACGGAAGCCACAATGAAATCGTATTCCCTGCCGGAATCCTGCAGCCCCCATTCTTTGACCGCACTCTTGATGACGCCGTGAACATGGGCGGAATCGGCCTTGTCATTGGCCACGAACTCACGCATGGCTTTGACGATCAGGGCCGCAAGTTCGATCCCAAAGGCAATCTTCGCGATTGGTGGACCGCCGAAGATGGCAAGGAGTTTGAACAGCGCGTTAGTTGCGTGGCAGACGAATACAGCTCATTCACCGCAGTTGACGACCTGAAACTCAATGGCCGTTTGACGCTGGGTGAAAACACTGCCGACAATGGCGGTGCGCGCATCGCTCTGATGGCACTGCATGATCTCATGGCCCAGGCCAAACAAGACCCGAATAAAAAGATTGACGGCTACACACCTGACCAACGCTTTTTCCTGGGCTTTGGCCGGGTGTGGTGCCAGAACACTACGCCGGAACTCTCCCGCATGCTGGTCCGCGTGGACCCGCATTCACCCGGACGCTGGCGCGTTAACGGCGTTGTCCGTAATATGCCTGAATTTCAAAAGGCTTTCGGCTGCAAGCCCGGACAGCCCATGGCCCCTGAAAATGCATGCAGGGTTTGGTAACGCGCTTCATTGCTCAAAGCAAAGGCACGGTTTCGGGCCGTGCCTTTTGCATTTGCGCGCCGCTCCAGCCAGAATAATATGCGGTGAACAATCCCACAGCGCTAAATCCGTCCGTTTCTAATATTGCTCATCAGGAGTATTCACGCCGTCTCCAACAACGCCAGGCAGAAGCCTCGCAACTACAGCGCAAACATCTTTGGCTGGGCAATGCACGTATCTTTTTGTTTGTCGCGATCCTGGCCCTCTGCTGGATTGTAGGAAAAACTTCTGTTTCCGCTTACTGGCTGCTTCTTCCTATCACTTTATTCATCGCTCTGGTCGTCATTCATCGAAAAATAGAACGCGCGATGGCACTGGCCAGGCGCGCCGTTGCTTTCTACGAACGCGGGTTGGCGCGAATCGAAGACCGCTGGGCTGGAAGCGGCGCTACCGGCGACCAGTTCAAAGACCCGCTCCATCTTTATGCCGACGATCTGGACATTCTGGGCGATGGCAGCCTCTTCCAACTGCTCTCAACTGCCCGCACCAACATGGGTAGCCGATGTCTGGCGCAATGGCTGCTCACTCACGCGGGTATCAACGAAATCCAGGAACGCCAGCAGGCTGTCGCTGAGTTGAAAACCAAACTCAATCTGCGCGAAGACCTTGCCATAGTAGGCGAAAGTGAGCGCATCGCCGCAAATCCTGTTGCACTTGCATTCTGGGCGCAGGAAAGGAGTGGTTTGCCGGATGGCCGCTGGTGGGCCGCTGGGCTCGCGTTGTTTGCCATCGCCACTCTCGTCTATGGCGTAATGGTTTTGTGGACGCCATTTGTTCTTCTGCTCATCATCAATGGCTCTGTCATGTATCGCTCTCGCCATCACCTTGAAAAGATCTTTGCTGGCGTTGGAGACACGCATCATAACCTTGATTCACTAGCGCTTCTGCTGCGCCGTATTGAAACTGAAAAGTTTGAATCGCCCAGGTTGCAGCAGTTGCAATCGCGGCTTGTTACACACGGCCTGCCATCCACCTGTATAGCCCGACTGGACACGCTGGCAGATCTCGATGATTCCCGCCATAACTGGTTCGTGCGCATCTTTGATGTTCCACTGCTCTATTCTTTACAGGTTGCCTTTGCGCTTGAACGCTGGCGTCGCAAATATGGCAGCGGCATTCAGGCATGGCTTGACGTAGTTGGTGAGATCGAAGCTCTTTCTTCTATCGCAGCTTATGCTTTTGAACACCCTCAGGACCCCTTCCCGGAATTTGCGCCGCAGGAGGCCACGCCTTTCTTTGAAGGCCAGGCCCTCGGCCATCCTCTGCTGCCAAGTGACAAATGCGTGCGCAATGACGCAACGCTGGGTGGAAAAAGTCAGGTACTTCTGGTGAGTGGATCAAATATGTCTGGCAAAAGCACTTACCTGCGTGTGGTTGGAATCAATGCCGTTCTGGCCATGATGGGAGCGCCCGTCCGGGCTGCGCGCTTACGACTTTCGCTTCTGGCCGTCGGCGCTTCCATGCGCGTCTCGGACTCGTTGCAGAAGGGCATCTCTCATTTTTATGCGGAGATCAAGCGGCTGCGCCAGGTGGTGGATCTATCTTCCTCTCAGCCTGCATTGTTTCTTCTCGATGAAGTCTTGCAGGGCACTAACTCGCATGATCGCCGCGCCGGCACGGAGGGAGTGCTGCGCACTTTGATTCATAACGCCTCTATTGGCATGGTCACAACGCATGACCTCGCTTTAACTTCGCTGGAAGAAGTTTTTCCGGACCGTGTGCGCAATGCGCATTTCCAGGAACGTTTTGAAGATGACAGTTTGTCCTTCGATTACTGTCTCCGCCCCGGTGTGGTTAAAACCAGCAACGGCGTGGAACTTATGAAGTCCATTGGGCTGGACGTTTCATAGCCAGCGCCAACGTTCCTAAAACGTTGGGCTGGCAGCTTCGAAGTTTTTAAAACTTACTTCTTTTAGGGCTGGCACATCGGCTGGTGAATCGTCTTGCGAGAACAAACAGATTCCGTTCCAATTTTGAGCAATTAAAGCTACTTCAGTCTTGTCTTCCGGTACGGGCTCAGCTTCTTCACGATGTGGCGCGCGGTTTCGATGGCCATGGCCTGCACTGGTTTCCTCAAGAAAATCATTGAGTTTCTTCGGATCTACTTTCACCTGAAACACCACGGCTTCATTCTCTTCCAGATTTACCAATAACAATTTCAAGTCTTTGCCGCCGTTCTGCGAATAGACGTTCTGCGCGTAGATGTATGTCCGCTCGCCACTGTGGCGGTCCCAGCTTTGCACTATGGGTTGCCAGCCTGAATCCATGGCGGCGCGGACAACTTGATCAAATCTGATATCCGCTCCGGCGTTGAGGAATGGCTGATTCTCAAAAATTGCGCCCTTGAAATTCTTTACGCCCGCTATGTGCCAGAACCTGACCGTAAAGCCTGCCAATCCCATCACCCATCGATGCTGCCGGTGAACGTGATAATTCGCCTCAATATGATGGACAATCTTGCCAAAATCATCTTTCGCAAAGGCCTTCTTCGCAGGCGCAGAAATGGTTGCAAGAACTAGCAGGCAGATAAAAGAGAACGTGTTTTTACTCTTCGTCATGGCTGGCCTTCTTCTGTTTAGTTTTGCCGCCTTGATTCTGTTCATGAACAACAATATGTCGTTCCAACGAAGCAATCTTGTCCACTGGCACCTCGCCAACAATGTTGACCACGGTCAGCTCTCTTGCTTCAGCCACCAGAATCACCAGACCGGCAATCCGCTCATGGTCTTTGAGCAGATAAATCTCGTCATGTTCGTTAAGTCGCTTGTCAGTGCTTTGGACGATCTTTGTCCAGCGCGGCGCACTAAGCTGTGAGCGGACGGCCTCAACGTCAGCCTTGCTATATTGGCTGGCTTCATCGAATTCAAAACTTTTAATATAGATCCCTTTCAGGTTCCCGATGATGGATCTGAGCTGCTCAACATCCTTGTCGTCATCGCCAACTTTCTCAATGAGACTTTTCGCAAATTGAAGCAGTGATCCGTCAAGAGTCACGTCGGTTACGCGTGCTGCTTTGTCACTCAGCTTATTCAAATTGTCGAGCTGCAATTTGGCGTCCTGCCCATAGCCTCGCAAAGCCGAAAAGCACATAACCAGTCCTACAAGGGTACGTGCCAGCATTTTGGTGATTCGGTTCATAAACGTTGTCTCCTGATCTTGTCTGTGTCTTCCACTGGGAGCTGTGCATGCTCCAACACATGGTTCAGCTTGCTGCGGGCAATTTGAAGCGCCACGATTGCCTGGTCGCGGGCCTGTTCCGCCTCTTTCTGAAGCTTCTGCTGGTTCTCTCTGGCAATTCTCATTTCTTCCTGGTGGCGATATTCAGAATATTGGTAGCCGGCAATGCCAAACGCCAGCAGCAGCACTGCAACCATGGCCGTGGCCCACGCTGGACGCAGCTTCCACCATGCCAGGAACGCACCATTGCTCTTTTTTCCTGGCGTCGACGCAGGCGCGGTCTTGCCCTGAGCTTCTGCCTGGTTCACCCTTGCCTGGTTGACCCTTGCCATGGTCCGTTGCGTGAAACCTTCTCCGGGATCTTTGCGCTTTAGCGCCTCACGGAGATCATCTTCAGAAAAATGCATATCGAACCTCTCGAATCTTGCGCGTAAGCCCCTTACGCAAATCAGCCAATGACCGATGCAGTGTGCTCTTTACCGTGTTCACCGGCATTTCCAGCACTTCGGCAATCTCCGCTGGACCCAATCCCTCTTGAAACCGCATAATCACCACAAGGCGCTGTTTCTCAGGTAAGCCAGCAAGGCTTTGCTGCAAACGCTCTAACAACATCGGATCGGCCACCGGAGAATGCGCTATTGGCTCTGGCGCCTCTTCCAGGGCCATCTCACGGCGGCGCTGCTTTTTCCGTCCCTGATCAATGCAGCGGTTGGCCGTGACCCGCCGCAACCAGTACGTCAGGTGCACCGGAGACTCTATGCGAGCAATGCTCTGATACAGCTCCAAGAAGACTTCCTGCGCCAAATCTTCCGCCAGAGACCGGTCCTGCAGAAAGTGATAGGCGATGCTGAAGACCATGCTCTGGTGCTGCCGCACCAATTCGGCAAAGGCCAACTCGTCACCCTGGGCTGACCGGGTCAGCGCCAGTTTGAACTTATCGTCTTGAAAAGCCATTTGCTCCAAGAGCCCTCTCTTGAACAGTTATACGCAGCCGACGCAATTTCGGGTGCAACTTTCTTGTTAAGCTAATGGAATCAGGAGGTTGAATGATGGCTGACGAACGGTCTTTTGAAGCGGCCTACCTTGACGAGGTGCGCCGGAGCTATCGTGGGTATAAACGGCTGGCGGAGGGCGGCCTAAGCCAGCTTAGCGACCATGACTTCTTCCAGGCCCCTGACCCTGTATCAAATTCTGCCGCCCAGATCGTAAAACATGTGGCCGGCAACCTGCGCTCCCGCTGGAAAGATTTCCTTACCACTGACGGTGAAAAACCAGACCGTCATCGCGACCAGGAATTTGTGCTCACACCCGCCGACACGCGGCCCGACTTGATGCGCCGCTGGGAGGAGAGCTTTCAGATTGTGTTTGATACTGTCGCCTCGCTCACGCCGCAGGATTTTTCCAAGACAGTGACCATTCGCGGCGAGCCCCACACTATTTTGCAGGCGATCAATCGCAGCCTGATGCATACGGCCTATCACGTTGGACAGGTTCTTTATGTCGGCAAACACCTGCGTGGAGCCGAGTGGACCGTATTGAGCATTCCCAAAGGTAAATCGGAAGAGTTCAACGCGATGAAGCCGGAGGACAGGAAAGTGAAGTTGCCGAATAGGCCTTGACGCCTTCGCTATAAAGAGGATGATAGCTAATCCGCGCGAGGACGCGGCTTACCTTTGCACCAAAACGCCCAGGCAGAAACCAAGCTCGTCCGCGGGCTTTCGCTCACCGACTGCGTCCTGCTATTGGCTGGCGGAATCATTGGGTCGGGAATTTTTCTTACCGCAAAAGATGTCGCCATCAATACGCGCCAGCCCTGGCTTTTTCTCACCGTTTGGGTCATCGGCATGGGCATGGCGCTTTTGGCGTGTTTCGCATTCGCTGAACTGGGAAGCATGTTCCCCCACGCTGGCGGACAATATGTTTACATGCGCGAAGCCTACGGCGACACTGCTGGCTTCCTCTACGGCTGGATGTATTTCACGGTAAGCGCTACCGGCACGGTCGCCGCTCTGGGGGTTGGCTTCGCGACCTATCTGGGCCAGACCTTTCCGGCTCTGCGTGTGGAGCAGGTGGTGGTCCCGCTCAGACTCGTTGACATCACCCGTGGACACCTTATCGCGCTGGCCGCAATTGCAGTGCAAACGCTCATCAATGTTCTTGGTGTGAAGAAGGGCGCGATACTCCAGAATGTAGCCACTTGGGCGAAGTTCGCTGCTATCGCGATCTTTGTGATCGGCGGCCTAACGCTGGGTCGCGGATCATGGGACCATTTCCACCACGCGCTTCCTGCTGCTCCGAATTCGGCTTCATTTGTAACTGGAATCGGCATAGCCTTAATCGCCGTCTTCTGGGCCTATGATGGCTGGGTTTACGTAACATTTGTCGCCGGCGAAGTGAAAAATCCTCAGCGCAATCTGCCGCGCGCTCTGATCTGGGGACTTGTATTGGTGGGTGTTGTGTATATCTCGATCAACACCATTTATGTTTACGCGCTGCCGATGAATGAAGTTGCCGCGCAAGAGGCCGTTGCGCAAGCGGCGGCAGTATCGATGTTTTCCGGCCATGTCGCGCCGTGGCTTTCCATGATGGTGGCGCTTTCGTGCTTTGGCGCCATGGCTCCGTGCCTGATGAGCGGTGCGCGTGTCTATTACGCCATGGCGGAAGATGGCATCTTCTTTCATGCGCTGGCCCGGGTGCATCCGCGATGGCATACGCCGGTGACGAGCCTCGTTTTGCAGGCGATCTGGTCGGCGGTGCTCGCTCTCAGCGGTAGATATGACCAGCTCTTTACTTACGTCATGTTCATGATGGTGCTCAGCTACGTGCTTACTGTGGCCGGGCTGTTCGTGCTTCGTCGCAAAAAACCTGACATGCCCCGGCCTTATCGCTGTACGGGATATCCATGGGCGCCTGCTATTTACATAGTGCTGGGCAGCCTATGGGCCATCAATGCGGCGGTGGAAAAGAGAAACGAGACACTGGTGGGAACAATCATTGTCGCGCTGGGAGTACCATTTTATTTTTACTGGAAAAGACAGAGGAAGGCGGACGCAGCAATACGCGGCGAGTTCACAAATTAAGGATTACCGTCAGAATTGTTTATGGACTTTCAAAACTTCGATCTGGAATATTTTCAGTCGCAATGGGAGCGCACGGTCGAGATCAACCTGGCCGATAGCTCTGTGAAATGCGCGAACGTCAGCGACCTGTTGGCTGGAGAAGACCCGCGATCCCTGTTGGATCTGCCGCTTTACTATTCTGAAGTCAACGGTACCGCTTCGCTGCGCGAACGCATTGCCGCGCTGTATGACAATGCATCGCCAGCCAATGTGCTGGTGACGGTGGGTGCTGCACAAGCCAATTGGATGGTTTGCGCCACGCTGCTGGAGCAAGGCGATGAAGTGATTGTGGTTTCACCCGGCTATAGGCAGGTTTGGGGTCTGGCAAAGAACCTGGGCTGCCGGGTAAAAGAAGCACAACTCCGGGCCGAGCATAATTGGCGGCTCAATCTGGATGAACTGGAGTCGCTCGCCGGGCCGAAAACCAAGCTTATTTCCATTGTGAATCCAAACAATCCCACGGGAAGCATTCTTTCCGCAGAAGAAATGCGGCAGATTGTAAGCATCTGCCAGAAAACCGGCGCATGGCTTCACGCGGACGAGGTTTATCGCGGCACAGAGTTGACTGTGACTGAAACGCCCAGCTTCTGGGGAACGTATGAACGCGTTATCTGCGTGAATAGCCTGTCCAAAGCCTATGGTCTGGCCGGCCTTCGCATCGGCTGGGTGGTAGCAGCGCCGGAGATGGTGGAAGCGCTGTGGAGGCGGCACGAGTATGCGGTGATTGCCGCCGCTGGGCCGAGCATGAAGCTGGCTGAGATCGCGTTGCAACCCGCCCAGCGCAATACCTTGTTGGATAGGCAGAAGAAGCTTTCTCGGGAAGGCCATGCTGTGCTGGAAAACTGGGTGCGTGGCCAGGAAGGCCGATTTTTTGTGAGTCCTGCCGTCGCAACTTCGATTGCTTTTGTGCGCTACCACTTTGATATGCCATCAGCAGAACTGGCAGACCATATTCGCAGGAAAGCTTCTGTGTTAGTTGCTCCGGGTGGGTATCTGGGAACAGAAAGCCATCTCCGGATCACCGTTGGATACGAGCCGCAGAAAGTCAGCACGGCGCTGGATAGAATCGGCGCAGTGGCGGCGGAAATAGCGGGCGCGGCACAGGCGACAGCACGGTACTGAGCCTTACAGAAACGCAGAGCAGATTCCGGCGCGGCGATTTCAGGAAGTAGGGATTGTTCAAGTCGATAAATCAAATTGAAAACGCGTTGTCAGGCCCGGCGGCGCTCTTCCAGTTCTTCCGGAGTGCGCGGCCAATCCTGGCGTAAAAGGCGGCTGAGAGATCGGTCTGCCAGCAGCTTTCCTGATGTCTGGCATTGCGGACAATAGTTGGTTTCATTCGAGGCATAGCGGATGCGCTGGACTTTCGCGCCGCAACGCGGACAGGGTTTTCCATACCGGCCATGGACGGCCATGTCATCGCGAAACGCAGTCACCTTTTCAGGAAATTTCTTGCCGCTCGAGTTGCGCAGATTATCCGTCCAGAGCGTAAGCGTTTGGCGCGTGGCCTCATAAAGCCGTCGAATCTGATCTTTGTCCATGCGTTGCGTCAGCAGGATAGGCGAAAGTTGCGCGTGAAAAAGAATCTCATCGGAATATGCATTGCCAATGCCGCTGAACAGATGCGGATCAGTAAGCGCGCGCTTCAGCGTGTGATTGGCAGAGGTCAGCACGGCGCTGAATTGATCAAGAGAGGCAGCAAAAACATCAAGTCCTCCGGGATCAAGCGCGGTCAAGCCCGCATCTCCTTTCACTAGATGCAGCGACGCGCGTTTGCGTGTGCCTGCTTCCGTGAGAGTGAGCGTGCCGGAATCGAAATCAAGAGCAGCCAGCGTGCGCCTGCCATCGGCAGTCTTCTTCTTCTGGCTCCAGTGCAGGCGGCCGGCAATCATCAGATGAAATACAAGCCACAGATCGTTGTCAAAGCCGAAAGCAATCCGCTTTCCAACACGCCGCAAGCCGGTCACAGTATGGCCTTGAATTGAGTAGATAGGCGGATCAGCAGTGCGCAGAAGAGACGGCCCTCGAACTTCGACATTTTCCAGCACATGGCCAACAACACGCTCTTCCAGCGCTTCCATGTAAACGACGATGTCAGGAAGTTCCGGCATCTTTTATTTTGTCGCTTCGCTCCAAACCGCTTACAAAGATTGGAAGTGGCAAGTTTTTCAGCCCTACATCAGCGGGCTCGGCACGCAAGCCGGCCTCGCCCAATCTCATAAAGCAATCGTGTCGCTTCGCTCCAAACCGCTTACAAAGATTGGGAGTAGCAAAGTTTTTCAGCCCTACATCAGCGGGCTCAGCGCGCAAGCCGGCCTCGCCCAATCTTATAAAGCAATCTTGTCGCTTCGCCCCAAACCGCTTGCAAAGATTGGAAGTGGCAAGCTTTTCAGCCCTGCGTCATCGGGTCGCCATGGAAGCCGCTGGCCCTTGCTTCACACGACCACCACAGCTTCGCTCACCTCGATTATTTCTTCGCCAGTTCCAATTCGATTTTCTTCGATGCGGGATCAAGCTTGCTGATGCGGAAGCTGCGAATCTGTCCAGCGGATGAAGCATCTGGCTTAGCGCTGATGGGGGATGCACCGCTCTTCCACCTCGCCTGCAGCATAGATCCGAGCGATGACAGGTCGGCTGCTTTCGCCGCCGGTGCTTTCTGTTCCTCTGCCGGCTTCTCTTCTGCCATACGGCAAGTCGCAAACACGCCTTCCCCCAGTTCAACGCGCGCTGTCCCGCCGGAAACCTGCATAATCCGCCCGGTCACCGCGTCGCCTTCCTTGTGTTCAGCCATGTATTCGTCAAGGCTGGAAGGGACCATCTGCTTGATGCTGAGGCGTATGTTCCGTTTTGCGCCGTCTACATCAAGCACCTGGGCCTTTACGGTTTGTCCGACCTTGAGCGCGTCCTGCGGATGATTAATGCGCTTTTCAGCGCTGATCTCGCTTACGTGAATCATTCCCTCAACGCCTTCAGCAATCTGCACAAAAGCGCCAAATTTGGTGATGCTAACTACCGGGCCTTCAATCACGGAGCCGATAACCAGATTTTTAGCCGCTTCCACCCACGGGTCTCCAAGGGCTTGCTTCAACCCAAGCGAGATGCGCCGTTCAGGTATGTTCACGCCGAGGATTACAGCCTCCACGGCTTCGCCCACTTTCACGGCATCACTGGGTTTGCGCACTTTTTTGGACCATGACAGTTCAGAAACATGAATCAAGCCTTCAACCCCTGGCTCAAGCTCGACGAAGGCCCCAAAGTCAGCCAGACGAGAAACTGTGCCCCGCACGCGTTCGCCAGTCTTGTACTTTTCCGCTGCACTGTCCCAGGGATGCGGCAGAAGCTGTTTCATGCCAAGCGAGATGCGACGCCGGTCAGGATCAACCTTCAGCACACGAGCTTCAATCTCCTGTCCCACTGAAAGCAGGTCGGATGGCTTGCTGACGCGACTCCAGGAAATCTCCGCCACATGGAGAAGGCCATCAACGCCGCCAATATCCACAAACGCACCGTAATCTGCCAGGCTGCGAATGGTGCCGCGAACCGTTTCGCCTTCCTTGATTTCAGAGTAACGGCGCTCTTTGGTGGCGCGTTCTTCTTCTTCGGCAATCACGCGTCGATCAACGACCACGTCTTCCTCAGTAACATCAAGCTTGGTGATGCGGCAGCGGATCTCCTGCCCGACTAGCTTTTCCATTTCACCGGCATCACGTACGCCGCTGCGCGAGGCCGGCATGAAAGCGCGCACGCCTACATCGACGCTGAGACCGCCCTTGATGGCCGCCGTGACCGTGCCAACGATCGTGGCTTTCTCATTGAATGCCTGCTCCAGCGACGGCCAGTCGATAGGCCGAGAGATTTTGCCCAGGGCAACTTCATAGTAGCCTTCCGGGTCACGGCCTTTGACGGAGACCAGCAGCTTGTCGCCGGGCTTTACCGCTTCGCCCGGGCGAAGCGCGGTCAGGGGCAAGATACCTTCGGTCTTGAAACCGATATCGAGCAGAATGGAATCAGCGGTCAGCGTGACAACCGTCGCTTCAATCCTTCTGCTACCCTCTTCTGGCTTGTGGGAATGGCTCTGCTCGTATTGAGAAAGAATGTCCTGAAAGGACTCGTTTGATTCGGCGGGTTGTTTGGACTGGGCTTCTGAATCGATTGGGTTAAACATGAGGGATTACGGTCTCTGGCGTAAGTGATACCCGGTATACGGGCGCGGCGTAAGGCCTGAAAAAACTTCATGGTGAGCGCGGCTGGATTCGAACCAGCGACCCACGCCTTAAAAGGGCGTTGCTCTACCAACTGAGCTACGCGCCCACACTCTTATTAATCTAACACAGGCCCATGCGGCCCTGAGTTCCTGCGCAGGCCTATTCTGCGGAGAGCATCTTATCGAGCAGTGCATAAATTCAAGGCTGCCACTGCTGGGGGCGAGACGCCTCCGGGCGGCGGACGGACTGCCCGGAGAGCGGATCGCGCGAGCTACTTGATGTGACCCTGAAATTTCACTTCTTCTGGTCAGTATCAGGAGGAAAATGCTTGAACATCTTTTCCGTTGTTTTTTCCAGTTTGTTTTCGTTTTTTTCCGGCTTGCCTGAGAGCGTATCCTGCGCCTCTGCTCGCCAAATGAGCTGCTTGTTTTGTGCGTCGTACATATCCACGATTAAAGTGCCCACGCGGGTATTCTCAACGCTGGTAGTGGCGGTTTCCGGCCCGAATCCTCCCCATCGCCAGCCGCCAAAACCATCATAGAAAGTCCGGTACGCGCGCTGGTTTTTAGTAGCGCCAACCGCAGTTAGAGCAACGTCGCCTCCAGATTGCTGCTTTTGCCACCCCTTGGCTTGCAGCTCCTTGTCCACTGCATCTGTTATCCGTGATTGCCACAGTGGGTCTTCAGTCTGCACTTTGGCCCAATAATAAGTGTGATAGCGCTCGAAATTGGCATGATGATCGTAATCTATGGTGACTTGTTGAGCGGCAGCTACGGTCGCCAGCATGCTCACGCAGGTGAATAACAGCAAGGTCCAGATCGTTTTTCTCATAGAACTCCTTTAACTTACCGTCACAAAAGAGTGGATGCCGCCCGCACAGTCCAGGGACGCAAAGGAGTTCGCCAAGATGCGTCATCTTGCTCTGCTTTTGAAATATCAGCATCGCGCGATGCATCCTGATTAAGTTGAATTCTGAACGCTGGACTTTCGCAAATAGCTGGACTTTCCACAAAATAAAAAAAAGCAGCCCGACACCTCCGAGCTGCTTTTCGTCTTTTCTGTGAAGACCCTAATTAGAAACGGATTTGTGGTCCAATCGTCGCACGGAAATTATTCCGGGTGCCGGCATTCAGGAACATGATTTCGTCACCTGCTTCCGCCCGGATGCCAAGCCAGCCCACGTTGAACTCCACGCCACCGCCGGGATAAAACACGCCGTCGGTGTCACCGTCAACAATGCCATTGATCTGGTTGTTGATGACGCCCGCGGTTACAGGACCGCCCACGCCGAAGTTAACAAAGCCACCCTTGAGCAACCCGAAAATCCGGACCGGCCCCGTGCTTTGGATCTTTAGGCCAAATAACCCATGCAACAGCCGCAGATTGGAGCGAACCGTGCTTGTGACTACTCCGGTGGTGATCGTCTGGGTTTTGTTGCGTTCAAAGTCATAGGCCATTTCGCCTTCTAGCACGACGTGTTTGCGCATATTGATGCCAAGGCGCGCGCCCACGCCTATCAGATTCAGGTCCGCTGGTTGAAGGCGCGTGAAATCAAGATACGCGCCAAGGTTTCCGTGGTTTTTATCGTCACTGCTCTGGGCCAATGCTGAAGGCGCGAATGCCGCCAGACACATCACCAAAGCGCTCAAAATTGCTAATCGTTTCATGTCTTTCCTTCTCCCGATAAAAGTTACGAATTTCCCAACCGCACTCTAAAAAGACCAAAGCCTTTTGGGAACGGAAAAAGCATCAGCACGGGGGACTTCTCATACGATGCCCCTGCTCTGTTGAAGGTGGGCTGCCCATGGCAGCTCTTTCCGCAGAGGGAACATATAGAGAAATTGGGTTTTTAGTCGCCACCAGTTTACAGGGCCGTAATCCCCGCATTAAACTCAAGGCGACCCTTATGCTATCACCCCGGTCTGCAACAGGAGGAGTCACATGCCCAACGGCACGCTCGATCTGATGAAACTTGATGGTCAACCAGTCACTTACCAGATCATGTTTGAACAAAATGCCGGCGGCACCTTTGTGGCCCGCGTTGAGTCCGATGAACTCGTGCCCTTTCTGCATGAAGAAATGCGCGTCGAACTAACCACAGCCGAATCTGCCGCCCAACGCCTGGCCAAGGAAGGCCGCATCCGCCTGCCGAACGTCTTTCTGGAAGAAAACAACCTGCATGCCGTGATGGATTACATGGAAGAAGATATCTGAGCTTTATTCCCTGGCTCCAAGCTTTATAAGCGGTAAATCCCATCGAAGTGTTACGTCTATTACCACTAGATCATCTTTGCCTTTACACCCAGAGCATAACTCCAGCACGTAATCCAGCCTATTCAGCCATAGCATGTGGCGACGTATTTTTAATGCATTTTTAAAAATGCGCCTTGCCATAGATGATCTTCTGGAGTAGATTTAAAAGAAATTATGCCTAAACGTGGAGCACAACCTCTGCAGGGCGAAGTTCTCCAGGGGACCCTCGATCTCCTGGTTTTACAAACTCTGGTACTGGGCCCGGCACACGGTCACACTATCGCTTATGCCATTGAACACCGTTCCGATGAGGTACTTCAGGTGGAACACGGTTCGCTTTATCCAGCATTGCATCGCCTTGAAGATCGCGGATGGATTGCATCTTTCTGGGGCAGCTCTGAGAACAATCGCAAAGCACGGTATTACCGCCTCACTCCTGCCGGTCGCAAACAACTGGCAGTCCAGACGAGCCGATGGGAGCAGTTAGTCAATGCAGTCAACCGGGTGCTTAAACCCGCAAGCGAGTAACCTGTGGGCCTCAGTCGCTTTTTTCGCCGGCAGCAATGGGATGACGAACGCGCCCGCGAACTTGCTGCCTATATCGAAATAGAAACTGGGGAAAACATCGGAAAAGGCATGTCGTCGGAAGAAGCCCGCGCCGCAGCGCATCGCAAGCTCGGCAATGCGACTCTGGTTCGTGAGCAGATTTACCACATGAACAGTTTTGGCTTCGAAACTCTTTGGCAGGACATTCGTTACGGCGCGCGCATGCTGCGCAAGAATCCGGGATTTACGGCCATTGCCATCATTACGCTTGCGCTCGGCATCGGCGCCAATGCGGCGATTTTCAGTTTTGTGAATGCCGTATTACTCAAGCCTCTCCCCTATCCACATCCGGAGCAAATCGTCAGCGTGGGGGAAAAGCTCCCGGATGGATTCAGCAACCCTATTTCCACCCTGAACTTCCTTGATTGGGAGCGGCAGAACCGCTGTTTTGAATATCTCGCCGCAATAGCATTCGACAAGGTGACCTTGACGGGCCAGGACAGGCCACAGGAGGTTAAAGTTCACAGAGTCTCGGCATCGTATTTCAAGGTGCTGGGTGTGAGCGCGGCGCTGGGGCGCACCTTTGCTGCAAGCGAAAACGAGATTGGCAACGATCAGGAAGTAGTGCTCTCCAACCGCATTTGGAGGAGCCGGTTTGGCGGCGATTCGCAAATAATCGGCCACAAGGTCACTCTGGACGGAAAGAGTTACACGATCATTGGCGTGCTTCCTGCGAACAGTGAGTTTGACCGGAACTGGGCGGCAATGTGGCTGCCTCTGTCTTTCGCGCCGGTGAACATGACACGTAATTTTCACTGGCTTTATGCCATTGCCCGCCTTAAGCCCGGCGTTACTCTGAAGCAGGCTCGCGATCAAATGGAGACGATTGGAGCAGGCATTTCTGCCCAATACCCGGATTCAAATAAGGGTATAGGCGTAGCCGTGAATCCTTATATGGATCAGGTGGTTCAGCCGGAGCTTCGGCGATCGCTTTGGGTGCTGCTGGCGGCGGTGGGAGCTGTACTGCTGATCGGGTGCGGCAATCTTGCGAATTTGACCCTGGCGCGGGGTACGGCTCGCGAACACGAGATGGCTATTCGTTCAGCATTGGGCGCTCGCCGTGTCCGCCTAGTCCGGCAGTTGCTTACCGAAAACATATTTCTCGGGGTCCTTGGTGGCGTGGCGGGGCTCGCGCTGGGCAATGCATTCATGCACGGAATTAAACTTTGGCTTCCTCCTGACATGCTGCCGCCGCAAGCAAACGTCGACATGGACTATGGCGTGTTGCTTTTCACCATGGTTATTGGAATCCTCACGGGAATCCTTTCCGGCCTGGCGCCAGCACTCAGCGGCACACGGCCCGATCTTGCCGGATCGCTCAAGGAGAGTGGGCGAACGAGCGCAGGATCCACATCACATCGGATGAGGACGGGATTGCTGGTTGCCGAAGTGGCGCTGTCATTTGTCTTACTCGCTGGCGCCGGACTGCTGATCCGAAGCTTCAACAGGCTTGCCAGCCTCGACACGGGCGTGGATACAACCAATGTTCTTGCAATGGACCTTCCAATATCGCTGACCAAATTCACGAACAGCACGGCATTGACGAATTATCTTAAAGAGTTGACCCAGAAGGTCAGAAGCGTGCATGGAGTGCGGGAAGCCGCCATCACAAATAAAGCCCCGATGGAAGGTATGGGCGGCGCACCCTTCCAGGTTGAGGGACGGGAGAACCTTCCCTACCCACAGCGCCCTGTCTGTGGGTTCAAGATGGTAGGTCCCGAATATTTTGATACGGTTGGCATGAGATTGATGAAGGGACGCGGCCTAAATGGGAGCGATGTTGCCGGGGCGGTACCGGTTACGGTGATCAATGAAACCATGGCCAAGACTTACTTCAAAGGCGAAGATCCCATCGGTAAGCGCATCCTGATTCGGCAGCTCGTGTTTGGGAAGGCTGGTCGCGGCCCAGACATCCCATGGCAGGTTGTGGGAGTGGTAAACGACGAGAAAGTCGGAGGCAGAGGTGGCGGCATTGGCCTCGACGAAGACATTCCGGTGGTCTACGTCACGTTCTATCAAAATCCCGGCATTGGCAATAGCCTTGTGGTTCGTGCCGCCATGAATCCGTTGCTCTTAAGCGAAGCGATTGAACAAGCGATCTGGCAAGTGAACAATAACCAGGCAGTAACCAACATTGAAACTCTGGAGGAAATCAAGTCAGAATCGGTAGCGCCAGCCCGGCTTCGCACTACGCTGTTGGCCATCTTCGCTGGCATCGCGCTGTTGCTGGCTGCTGTCGGGATCTACGGCGTTGTCTCCTGCTCCGTCGCGCAAAGAGTTCGTGAAATGGCCATTCGCCTGGCCGTCGGCGCATCCCCGGGAGATCTGCTAAAGCTGGTGATCGGAAAAACGATGCTCATCGTCCTAATTGGACTCGCTCTCGGCGGGGCGGCGGCACTCGTGCTTACGCGTGTATTGGCAAGCTTGCTCTACGATACAAGCCCGACGGACCGGGTGACGTGGATCGTCGCTGGGGCATTGCTCGCAGCGGTGGCGCTTCTGGCCTGCTATTTTCCAGCCCGGCGCGCCATGCGCGTTGATCCAATGCTGGCATTGAGGAATGAATAACCATGCGATGGATACGCTTCTTCCGGCGAAGCCACTGGGACCAGGAACGCGCCCGCGAACTTGAAACTTATCTGGAAATTGAAACGACCGAGAACATGGCCAAAGGCATGTCGCCGGAAGAAGCCCGCGCCGCAGCGCATCGTAAACTCGGCAATACGACTCTGGTTCGCGAGGAAATTTACCGCATGAATAGCTTCAGCTTTATTGAAACGCTCTGGCAAGACATTCGTTACGGCGCGCGCATGCTGCGTAAGAATCCGGGATTTACATTTGTTGCGGTTCTGACGCTTGCCCTGGGAATTGGCGCTAATACCGCGATTTTCAGCATGGTGGATTGGCTGGTGTTTCAGCAGTTGCCGGTGGAGGCCCCGAACACGCTCACTTTTCTGAGTTTTAACCGGACCGGCCCTCTCTCCAATGACACTCAATTTTCTTTTCCGGAATACCAGCAGATTACTGAAGAGTGCGGCCCGCAATTCAACGGAATGGTGGCAGTTGCTTTTGGCGGAGCATCGGGGAACCAAACGGGCCCGGATGGCATGACTTTTCAAGGCAAGACTCAGTCCGTACAGACTTTCTTTACCACCGGAAATTTCTTTTCTTTTCTCGGTTTGAAGCCGGCATTGG
This sequence comes from Candidatus Angelobacter sp., assembly GCA_036488825.1. Lineage (GTDB taxonomy): Bacteria > Acidobacteriota > Terriglobia > Terriglobales > Acidobacteriaceae > Angelobacter. Next base: position 501,758 of record DASXGZ010000008.1, on the reverse strand, counting down.
GCCGCTTCTTTAGACCAGACGAAGGCACTACATCAGCCCTCGATCCGGTAGCAGTGCTCTCCTGGGAATATTGGATGTCGCGGTTTCAGGGTAACCCAGAGATTGTCGGCAAGGGCGTGGCCATTAATGGTCACCTTGTCACAATCATCGGCGTTGCCCCAAAAGGTTTTGTGGGACCGACGCCTGCGCTTCACATGCAGGCTTATCTTCCACTCAACATGCTGGTAATTGAGGCCGGCACAACAAATGATTTTCTTGTGAAAAGCACTGCTCGCCCGCTAATTATCTTTGCCCGCCTGAAACATGGCACAACACGCGAACAGGTCAGACCTGCACTGAACATCGCAGGCCAGCATTTGCTTACCCGATATCCCCGGCCTGACGAAACGCCTAACGGAATGCGCGCCAATCCGCTACGGCCGCCGGGTTTAGTTACTTATGAAGGAGTGAATCCGCTGGTGCGGATGGCCGCCCTGTTCTTCATGCTTGGCATCCTGATTCTGCTTCTTGCGTGTGTGAACGTTGCCAACCTTTTGCTAGTCAGGGCAACTTCGCGCCAATCAGAGATGGCGGTGCGGGCCGCCCTGGGCGCAGCCCGCAGCCGGATAATCCGTCAACTGCTTACTGAGAGTGTATTGCTTTCACTCCTGGGTTGCTGCGCGGGAATTGCCACCGGCTTAATGGCTACACGCCTATTAAATTCAATCCACTTCCCGGGGTACTTCCCTGTCTCGTTTAGTTTCGGTTTTGATTGGCTGGTCTTTGCCGGCGCGCTAACTGCAGCATTGCTCTCCAGCCTTATTGCAGGAATTGCTCCAGCTATGCAATCGTCGCGAGCCAACATCAACCTTGGGCTGCGCGACAGTGGCCGTTCTCTAACCTCGCGCAAACAGCGGCTCCGCAATGTGATGGTGGCGATCCAGGTTGCCGGGTCTCTAACTTTGCTGATTATCGCCGGCCTGTTTGCCCGGAGCCTGCGAAACGCGCAGCACGCCGATCTTGGTTTTGATCCCCATGAACTTACCAATGTAACTGTGGCTTCCAATCAGATAGGGTACTCACAGGCAAAGAGTGAGGTTTTCTATAAAGACCTGCTGGAACGCAGCCGGACCCTGCCTGGCGTGCAGTCCGCAAGTCTGGCTGCAATCGTTCCAATGGGCGATACATCGATTGGTGGCGAAATCGTTGTTCCGGAAATTCATCCGGCGAAGGGCCAGGCCCATCCCAGCGCCCTTTACAACGCCGTGAGTCCGGGATACTTCCAGACCTTGCGGATACCTCTTTTGCGTGGACGCGACATTGAGGAGCGCGATAACCCCACCGCTCCACACGTAGCTGTGATTAACCAAGCCATGGCAGACAAGTATTGGCCGCACCAGGACCCGCTTGGCCGCGAATTCTCGGTACCGGAAGATCTGAAGCATCCGATTCAGGTCATTGGAGTGGCGAGGAATATTCGTTTGGTGGATCCGTATAGTCCTATTGATCCGACCTATTTTGTCCCTCTGGCGCAGCATTACTTCGCCACAGTAACCCTGCAGGTGCGCAGCGCAAACACGGAGATCACCCGCCAATTGCTGCCGTTTGTCGATTCCCTTGCACCCACCATGCCCACGCATGCCATGAGCATGACGGAGGCATTAAACGGATTAAACGGACTATTTCTCTTTCGGTTGGGAGCAACACTTACCGCCATTTTGGGTGGACTGGGTTTGGTTTTGGCCGCCGTCGGAGTGTATGGAGTCATGTCTTATTCGGTCAGCCAGCGCACACACGAAATTGGAATACGCATAGCGCTTGGCGCGCAGCGAAGCCAAATCCTCAGCCTCGTTGGACGACAAGGCTTGTGGCTGGTAACAGCAGGGCTTGGGATTGGCTTGCTTCTGGCATTTGCGGTCGGACAACTGATTCAGGATTTTCTGATCGGCATTGGTCCAATGGATGCAATTACTTATGCCGGTGTCTCTGCACTTTTGGCGATAGTTGCTATGGCGGCATGTCTCATTCCGGCGAGGCGCGCAGTTCAGACAGACCCCATGCTGGCGCTCAGGGAGTAGTACTCAGGAGCGCAGCGGGTGAAGTACCTGCTCCGCTGCCGCCATCTCGTAAGTCATTTATACCTACTGAATCGCCCTGAGCCGTCCCCACATCTAATGTTTTGACGAGACTCTGCCATCTGCTAAGGTAGAGACAGCTCTTTGACAATTGGTCTTTGAAAAAAGACTGGCTAAAAGTCCTTTTCCACCCGGCCCCTTCTCGCAAACGCGGGAACGGGTCGCTCCACAAAATGGGGGCGTCACGGCTTCGACGGAAATGCTTGCGGCCAGGAGGCATACCGGGGCGCATTCCCCCGTAAGTGGTGCAAAAACAATAATTGCCAACTCTAACCAGTTTGCATACGCAGCTTAATTAAATAAGTTGCCGCTCTACACGGCTTTGTCTACGGGCTGTGCAAGGGCGTCACACAGTGGGCTGGTCTTCTTTGCTAAGCCAGGGCGGGAAGACGAGATATACGGGCTAGCGTTTTGCGTTTCTTGTCCGTTCTAAGCGCAACACGCGAATCTGGCGGGGTAATTCCCGTCGGGTGAACTGGACTAAGTATGTAGGCTCTTGACCAGTGACGTTTTCGGACGTGGGTTCAACTCCCACCGCCTCCACCATAAATTTTTTCTGAAATCCCGAATCCCGTGCAGCGGGTGAGGGAACCCTATCCTCACAAAAATTTCACCCACAGCTAAAGTCGTTATGTCAGCGAAGTCGCCCTAAATGCCTGTTCCCGCACCTTCCCCGAAGAACCCGATTGCGGAAGCGACCGGCCAGGTGAATTCAAATTTCTGATTACCGGTTTCAGAAGCCCATTGCCTTGGCGATCGCCATGTCTTCTGCGGCTCTCTGTTCCAATTCGCTTTGGCTCATGGAAGAATAATTTTCCGGCTTTCTGGATCCTGTGCCTAGTCCTTCTGTAAGCCGGTTCCAGAAGCGGCTGAAAAAGTTGGTGTTTTTTGTAAGACGGTTTGTTCCGTTTGAATCAAGGCTGCGAATCTTGGAAGGCTGTGTTGCGCTATTCATGGAGTTCACCTCTCTCGCTTAGATAAGAGAGAACGCCGGATTCTATTTCACTGAAATCTCAAAAAATTTAAGACCGGTCAAATCCGGTTCGCATACGCAGCTTAATTAATGCTGCTTTCAATCTCGTGGGACCCACTCCCCGGCCCCTTAATTGACGATCAGCACGATAGTGCTTGAATGCTGCACGCTGCCAGAAGTCCCTGTAATGGTCACGTTGTAAGTGCCAGCGGGTGTTCCAGTTTTGTGCCTCGGGGTTGTTGATAACTGCAACGTCGAGTTTACTGAAGTGCTGCCCGGCGTGACAGTAGCTGGTGAGAATGAACATGACGAGTCTATCGGCAGGCCAGAGCAGCTCAGTGATACAGATGAATTGAAGCTGGATCCTGATACGCTCACCGTGAAGCTGGCAATTTTCCCGGCACTGATACTCGCGCTGGAAGGTGACGCCGAAAGCGAGAAATCAATGCCTGTCCCGCTTAGACTCGCAGTTTGAGTGCTTCCGCCCAGAGAATTATCTGTAACATTCAAAGATCCAAGGCGGCTGCCGGTCCCTGTCGGGGTGAAAGTAACGCTGATCGTACAATTAGCCCCCGCCGGCAGACTCGTACCGCAATTGTTGGTCTGGGCAAAGTTCCCGGTCATATTGATATTGCTGATGGCCAACGCGGCTGTGCCGCTATTAGTTAAGGTCGCGGTCTGGATAGCGCTCGTGGTGTTCACCGCTTGATTGGTAAAACTCAAACTCGCCGGTGAGAGGACGGCTAACGGAGCTATGCCGGTACCTGCCAAGGTGACCGGAGATACTGCTATGCTGCTGTTGCTGCCAAGTGACAGCGATCCACTGCGGCTTCCTGTGGCTGCAGGAGTGAAAGTTATATTGATGATACAACTGCTATTTGGCGCCAGTGTGCCGCCGCAAGTATTTGTCTGGCCAAAATCGCCGGTCGTAGTGATTCCGGATATCGTCAGAGGACCGTCTCCGCTGTTGGTGAGAGTGACGGGTTGGGCGCTGCTGCTGGTACCCACTAACTGGTTGCTGAAAGTGAGACTGGCTGGCGACCAGGCCGCGGTAGGCGTGGTTCCATTTCCTGAAAGAGTGGCCGACGGAGCTGCGCCTGTGAAGTCGCCGGAAACACTGAGGGACCCGCTACGCGTTCCGTGCGCAGTCGGGGTAAAGGTCACGGTGATGATGCAGTTGGTCCCCGCCGCAACTGAAGTCCCGCAGTTGTTCGTCTGAGAAAAGTCGCCGGTAGTCTGGATTCCGCTGAGATTAATCGGCACGTCTCCAGTGCTGGAGAGCATTACCGTCTGTGAAGCGCTCGTGGAACCAACCACCTGATTGGCAAATGTAAGCGCGATGGGGGAAAGTGTCCCGGTGCTGGCGTCGGCAGTTCCTGAAAGGCTCACGGAAGGTGGCGTTGCCGTGAAGTCGCCGCCAATTGTAAAAGAGCCCACGCCTGATTGGGTGTTGGTAGGAGCGAAGACGACAGAAACGGTGCAGCTCGCTCCGGGATTTACAAGCCCGGAGCAATTATTGGTTATCTGATAGCCGCCCGGGAATGACACCTGATTAATAAAGAATGCAAACGCCCCCGTATTAGTGACAGTTACAAGTTGCGGGGCACTCGCCGTTCCCACGCGTTGATGGCCAAAGGTCAAACTGGCCGGTGAAAGTGAAGCCGTAGGCATGACGCCGTTTCCGGCCAGGCTGGCGCTGCTGTTTACGTCTGCGGAAACGGTCAGCGATGTGGTCTGAACGCCGACCGCGCGAGGCACGAAAGTTGCGTTGATGGTGCAACTGGTCCCGACCGCCAGGGTTGCGGGGCAGGTGTTGGTCTGGCTGAAATCCGGTGTCACAGCGATGCCCGAAATAGTCAACGGAAGATCACCGGTGTTGGTGTAGGTAAATATCTGGGGATTGGTGGTCGTGTTGACCGGTTCATTGCCAAAGTTGAATGATGCTGGACTGAGGGAAGCCACAAAGGCCTGCCCTGTGCCTGCCAGGGTTATCACCGGAGCAGGAGAGGTGAAATTGCCTTGCAATGTGACTGTGCCCGTTCGCGATCCGCGCGCCGTTGGCGTGAAAGTTACGTTGATCGTGCAGCTTGCGCCGACCACGAGCGAAGTTCCGCAATTATTTGTCTGGGCAAAATCACCGAGGATCACTGTACCTGTGATCGCAACCGGCAGGTCTCCCGCGTTGGTAAACGTAACCGTCTGCGCCGCGCTGGTCGAGTTCACCGGCGTTGCGGCAAAACTAAGCGAAGCCGGTGAAACCGTGGCCAGGACGGCCTGCCCGATTCCGCTGAGAGTAACGGAAGGTATGCCCGGGAAGCTACCGGTGGCGGTGATGAAGGTTGTTCTGGTTCCACGCCCCGTCGGAGTGAAACTGACGTTGACAGTACAACTTCCTCCCGCTGGCAGCGATGAACCGCAATTGTTGGTTTGGCTGAAGTCACCGCCGGCACCGATGGCAGTGAGGGAGAGTGGAACAGTATTGCTGTTATTGAGGGTGACGCTCTGTGACCCACTCGTGGTCCCGATTGTTTGTGCTCCAAAAACCAACAAGGTGGGGGAAAACGATGGCGCCACCACCGTTCCGCTTCCGGAGAGGCTCACTGGACCGACCGGGGTTGTGCTGTTGGTATTAAAGGTCAGCGAACCGACTTGTACTCCGGTGACCGTGGGCGTGAAGGTCACAGAAACAGTGCAACTCAGACCCGCAGCCAATGAGCTACCGCAGGTATTGGTCTGGGCAAAGCCCGCGGTGGTGGCAATGCTGCTGATGGAAAGCGATAAGTCGCCGGAATTCGTCAGGGTCACTGTCTGCGGCGCGCTCGTGGTGCTTACTTGCGTTTGAAAGTTCATGGCTGTCGGCGAAACGGTGCCCTGAAGCGCCTGGCCGGTGCCTTTCAGGCTGAGAAAAGGAGCACTTCCGGTAAAGTTCCCGGCTATCGACAACGATCCTGTGCGGGTGCCCCGAGCCGTTGGAGTGAATGTGGCCGTGACTGTGCAGCCGGCACCGACCGCAAGGGAAGGAGGACAGTCATTGGTCTGCGCAAAATCCCCGCTGGTGGAAACTCCGGTAATCGCAACGGGCAGGTCTCCGTTATTGGTGAATGGAATCGGCTGGGGTGCGCTGGTGGTGTTGAGCAACTGCCCTGGAAAGGTGATGAGCCCGGTCGTAGGGTTGAGCTGAATCGCCTGACCGGTTCCACTGAGACTCACGGCGGGAGCCACAGGTAGAGAATTGCTGGCCAGCGACAGTGCGGCGCTTCTCGCCCCACGGGCCGAAGGAGCGAAGATCACATTGATGCTACAGCTGGCGCCAACGGCTAACGAGGCCCCGCAGTTATTGGTCTGGCTGAAATCGGAAACGCCGATGCTGCTAATAGTCAGGCTACTGATGGAAAGTGTTGCCGTACCGGTGTTGCTCAAGGTAAGGCTCTGGGCCAGGCTGGCGGTTCCTATCAATTGCGGCGCGAACGTTAGAGAGGTCGCCGAATAGGTGGCTAAAGGCGCAATCCCCGAACCGGCAAGGGCGATAGGAGCCGGTGCGGGCGAGCTGTTTCCGGACAGGCTAAGAGACCCAGTGCGATTCCCGGTAGCTGTGGGAGTGAACACTACGTTGATGGAACAGTTCGCTCCGGGAAGGAGGGAGGCGCCGCAGTTGTTGGTCTGGCTGAAGTCGCCGGTGATTGCTATGCCGAACGTCAGCGTTCCGGTTCCTGTATTACTCAACCTAACCGTTTGCGGAGCACTCTGCGCCTTTACAGCAATCGATCCGAAGTTCAGAGACTGCGGAGAGAATACGCCGATGCCCGGAGCCGCACCGGTACCACTCAGGGCGACCGGAGCGATCGGAACCGCGGCATTGCTTGTAACCGAAAGTGAACCAGTGCTTACACCAACAGCGGAGGGCGTAAAGGTTATGTTGACGGTGCAGCTGGCATCGGAAATCAGCGTAGCAGGGCAGTTATTGGTTTGAGAAAAGTCTCCGGTTGTCTGGATGCTGCTAATGCTTAAAGTCACATCCCCTTTATTGGTGAGCGTGACGTGTTGCGAGGCGCTGCTGGTATTGAGCGGCTGGCCGGCAAATACCAGACTGGCCGGCGAAAGCGCCCCAGCGGCTCCTGTTGCAGTGCCCACGATCGGAACAACCGCTGGCGATCCCGCAAAGTTTCCGGTGATTTCGAAGAATCCCGAGGACGAGCCATGCACTGTGGGGGCCAACGTTACGTCGAAACTACAGCTGGCGCCCACCGCGATCGTGCCCGGGCAGTGGTTCACCACATTGAAGGGCAAGGGCCACGAGATGCCGCTGATAGAGATTGGGCTCGACGTGGTGTTGGCGAAAGTCACCGTCTGGATCGGGCTGACAGCGTTAACGATCTGCCTGCCAAAATCGAGGCTGGTAGGCGATTCCAACTGCGGCGTACTGTACCCGCTGAGCATGGCGGACGCGCCCACGGTTCCGAAAACGTTGAGAACCCCCGATTGTCCAGTGGTATCGGGCGGAGTGAAGGTTACGTTGATGGTGCAAGATGCTCCCGGAGCCAATGTTGGGGCGCAAGTGTTGATCTGTGCAAAAGGTCCAAATGCTATCGCCAGAGTAGTAATCGAAAGCGAAACGTCTCCGGTGTTGGTGTAGGTGAGCGCCTGCGGCGCGCTGGTAGTCCCCACCGCTTGATGGGCGAAGATGAGAAACGCCGGCGAAAGAGTTGCAGATGGCCCGGTTCCTAATCCGATGCCGTTGAGAGCCACGACAACGGGGCTTCTGAAGTTGCCGTTCACCACCAGGCTGCCGTTGTCAGAACCCTGAACTGTGGGTGTGAAGGTGATGCTGAACGTGCAACTCGCGCCAACGCCCAGCGATGTCCCGCAGTCATTGGTCTGGGCGTAGTCAACGCTGATCGTGGTCCCCGAAATCGAAATGGGGAGGTCCCCCGAGTTGGTGAGCGTAACCGACTGCGCCGCGCTCGTGGTGCCTAGCAAAAGTGGAGGGAACGTGAGCGAAGCCGGAGAGACGCTGGCCTGGGCTGCTTGTCCGGTGCCGGTCAAACTTACAAAAGGAAGCCCGTTGAAATTGCTGACCAGTGTGATCGACCCGTGTTGCGTTCCATCCGCCGTTGGCGTAAACACGACATTGATTGTGCAACTCGCGCCCGCGGCGAGCGATGTACCGCAGTTGTTCGTTTCAGAAAAATCGCCGTTCATCGCGAAGCCTGTGATTGCAAGCGGCACATTTCCGATGTTGCTGAACGAGACGCTCTGTGCGGCGCTTGTTGTGCCGGCCAGTTGGGTAGCGAATGTCAACGAAGTCGGCGCGAACGAGGGCAGTGGACCCACTCCTGTCCCGGTCAGCGTTACTGCCGTGGCTGGAGGATTGCTGTTGCCGCTCAGCGTGAGCGATTCGTTGATTGGGCCCGGAACTGTGGGATTGAATACAATGTTGATGATGCAAGAGCTTCCGGCAGGAAGAGGTTGAGGGCAGTTGCTCGTCTCGGTGAAGTCGGGTCCAATTCCGATTCCAAATGAAAGCGCGGCGCGCCCTGTGTTGCTCAGGGTAACGTTCAGGGCTGTGCTCGAAGTTCCAACTTGTTGGCTGCCGAAAGTCAGCGAACTCTGGTTGAAGTTGGCGACCGCGCCGGTTTCGACCGTCCCGGTTAGAGGAACTACAACAGTACCTTGATTTGTGCTTACGGTGAGGCTTCCTTGGCCAGTTCCTGAAGCTGTGGGAGTAAATACCACATTGATTACGCAGCTGCCGCCGAGCGGCACGGTTGTGGCGCCGCATGAATTGGTTTGTGAAAAGTCGCCGGTGATCCAAATAGCGTTTACGCTGAGGTTCCCTAAAGAATTGGCAAAAATAGAAACCTGCTGCGCGGCACTGCTGGTACCCACGGACTGCACGTCAAAGATCAAGGACGGGGGTGATGCAAGCGGCGGATTGTCAATGCCCTGTCCGGTCAATGCTACGGTCACAGCCGGGGCCGATGTTCCGTAATCAACAATCAGCGATCCGGTCCTCGGGCCGAGATGCTGCGGATTGAAGCTGACAGCAATGGAACAACTCCGGAAGCTGGAAACCGCATTATTGCATGAATTCGTCTGCTGAAAATCGCCGGTCGTCTTGATGGACGCAATGGCAACGCATCCCTGCGCCGACTGATTGAATACAAACTGCGGTCCTGTGCCCACTTGTTGTGGGGAGCCCACTTGCCAACTCCCCAAGTCCCAACTCGCGGGCAGCGGTCCAGGCGTGCCATTGGCGCCTGATGCAAATTCGTAAGCCCCAAGATCAATCGTGCCGTTGCAGGTCGCCGGATTCCCAGGAAGAATGCGCCCATTTCCGTCCAAGTCACGATCAGGCAACTGCGGCGGGAAGGTGTTGCCGGGGAAGTTAGTTCCCGCATCGATGGTTGGAGATGACGCCTGCAGGCTGTAATCGCCCGACGCGGAACTGACGAACCGGGGATCCTGGGAAATGTTGTTTGAGATGGAGGTCAGGTCCTGACAATTGCCATAAGCGGTGCCGCCGGCAGAGTTGAACACATCATTGAAGGCGAAAAGGCCGCTCAAGAATGGCAAGCTGCAGGAGACCGCGGAACTTCCACTGGAGTCCGTAATGATGTTATTGACAAACACTGTGTTGTTGTCTGAGCCACTCACAAACAAGCCGCTGCCGCTGGGAGAAAAGTTGTCAGCGATAGTGTTGTTGATCAACTGCGTTGCAGGGAAGGTGCCCACAGCTGCAAAAACGCCGCCGCCGAAGGTTGCCGCGGAATTGCCCGTGATCAGGTTCTGGATGATGTTTGCGCTGCCGCCATTGACCAGCGCGATTCCGCCTCCGCTTTGAAAATTGCTGCTGTTTCCCTGGATCGTATTGGAAATAATGTTGGCGGTGGCCCCCGATACCGCGATTCCGCCACCTGATCCGAAGCTCGAATTCTGGTTGCCGGTGATCAGGTTATTGATTACTTGCACGTTGCTGCCGGGGCCAATCCAGATGCCCGCGCCATCACCGCAATTCGTGAGAGTGTTGTTGCTGATGGTGTTGCCCTTAATAATCGCCGAGCTCCCTTGCAACTGGATGCCGGCTCCGTTACAGCCATTGTTTTCCGTAATGGTGTTGTCTTGAATGGTTGGCGATGAGCCGAACAGCTGTATGCCGCTGTTGGAAGAGTGCGTGATGGTGAAGCCTTTCAGCACCGAAGCAGGACCTTCGTTCTGAAAGCTCATCACCGGTATCAGAAAGCCCTGCCCGTCCAGGGTTGTGACCGCAGCGCCTGCGGTGCTGGCAATCGTAATTGCCTTACCCTGAAAACCAATTTGCTCAAAGTACGTTCCCGGCGCCACCAGGATCGTGTCTCCATCCTGCGCCAGCTGCACTGCCTGGAAAATTGACGGGACCTCGGATGGCACGTGGAATAGGTGATTGCTTCCGACAGTTAGTGCGGCCGTAACCTGTCCCGCCACCGTTCCCAGCGTGACAAAACCGCCGTAAGGTCCGGAAGAGACAGGGTCGAACAATACGTCAATCTCGCAGCTTGCGTTCACCTCCAGAACCGCTGGACAGGTGCTGGTGGCCAGGAAGTTATCCGGGGCTGTCAAGGACATGAGTGGCAAAGGTATACCGCTGATATTTGTGACGGTGATGGCTTGTGATGGGCTCGAAGTGTTTAATGGCTGGTTGGCAAAGTTGAGCACTTGCGGACTCAGGCTCACGATGAGAGCCGTCCCTATACCCGTCAGTGAAGCGGTGACAGGTCCGCCGTTGGTATCAATTTCCATGCTGCCAGTGATGGGACCAAGAGTTGTCGGTGTAAACGCGACGTTGAAAGTGCAGCTCGTGCCTGCCTGCAGGAAGCCATTACATGAAGGCGGAGTGGTCACTTGGAAATCAGGCGTGCTGAAAACAGAGCTCCAGACCAGGTCTGTGGTCCCATTATTGGTGAGCGTGACCGGCAGCGTCGAGCTGGCTGTTCCTGCTGTCTGGCTGGGGAACGCCAGCGACGTTGGTGAGAGGTTCGGCGCAGGAGCAGCGCCATCCCCGGAAAGCGGTACGGCAAAAGTTCCCAGGTTGCTGACGACCGTCAGCGTACCGGTACGCGGGCCAGCTACCGTCGGCGTAAATTGCACTGAAATGAAACAAACGTTGGAACTAAACTGTGAGCAGTTGTTGAATTGCTGAAAGTCTCCTGTGCTGGAGACGCTGCTCACCTGAATTGGCTGCCCTTGTAGGCTGAAAATTTCTACGGATTGAAATTGCGTAGTCTGGATTGCCTGTATCCCAAACTTAAGTTCCGCAGGCGTGACTGAAGCTGAATTCAAGCCGACGCCCGACAACTCAGACGTCAGTGTGGCCGCCGGAGAAAGCATGTTTACTTTCAGCGCGCCCGTTCGAATGCCCGCAATCGTCGGCGTAAACGTTACCTGGATCGTGCAGCTGTCTCCCTGGCGGAGCACAGAGCAGTTATTGGTCTGCTGATAGTCGCTGCCGGTGCTGATCGAGGCGATCTGAGCGCACCCTCCGGTGCCTGTCAGCGTAACGGGCAGCGTGGAAAAGCTTTGTATGCCGATGTTCGCGAATCCGAAGTTGAGGCTGGCAGTCGCCAAACTGGCTGAGCCCACGGAATTGAACACAAGCTCATAGGCCCCGATATCCACAAAGGGAAGACAAGCGGCGCTGCCGGCTGCGATCCTGGGATTACCATCCAGGTCCTGGGCAGGCAAGTCCAGAGCGAAATTGTCGCCTGTATCCACCAGAGGCGAGGCCGTCGACAGGTGAAAATCGCTGTTAATGGAATCAACAAACTGCGGATCCACTTGTACGTTGCCGTTTGATCCGGTCTGATCAGCGCAGCTCCCGGTATAAGCATTCATTGCACCAGGGCCTGAGTGACCGCCTGCAGAGCTGATCGCATCGTTGTTTAAAGCCACAGGGAACGCGGTGACGCCAGTTGCGCTGCAAAAGATGGCCCCGCTTCCCGTGAGATCGTAGAAGATGTTATTAAAGAGGTTGACCTGACCAGCCACGCCATCCATCTGCAACTGGCTCCCCTGCTGGGCCAGGTTCAGAGCCACCGTGTTGTTCACCACAATCGCATTCGAGCCGGGAACTATCTGGATTCCGCCGCCTGTGCTCGCGCTATTGCCGGTAATCAGGTTGTCGGCAATGATCACGTTTGATCCGTTGGCGTAAATTCCGCCGCCGGCTGCATCAGTAACGTTATTCTGGATTTTGTTGCCGCTAATCGTTGTGGTGCCAAAAGCATCAGTAAAAATTCCACCGGCCTGAACCCCAGGAGCGGTCTGATTTCCACTGATGGTGTTGTTAAGGATCTGTACGCTTCCCTGTCCATCCACGGAGATGCCTCCGGCAGCCGGAGTGCCAGCGCAGAATTGCCGGTTATTGGAAATGGTATTGCGCTGGATGATCGCGGAGCTATTCACGAGCGAAATCCCGCCGGCCTGGCAACCTTGATTATTGGTAATGACGTTGTCTTCGATGGTCGGCGACGCAAAGGAGACCTGGATTCCAGTACCGTTGACGAAAGTGAAGCCCTTCAGAACAGCGCCATTGTTCTCGTTATTAAAAAATTGCGCGGATGGCTGGGAACCACTATCCACCGTGGTAACGGCGGCTCCGTCTGAACTCATCACGGTGATGTTTCTGCCCTGAAAAGTGATGGACCCAAAATAAAAACCGGGCGCCACCAATACGGTGTCGCCATTCTGGGCGGCAAAAATCGCCGTCTGTATGTCCGGCACATCGGCGGGAACATGGATGGTGTTCTGTGCAAAACTCAAGCCGGGCAGCAAGGCAAAAAAGCACAGACTAGCCACCAGAAAGACACGACGCGCGCAGACGTTCATCAATCTACTCCGTGAAGAAAATAAGGAATATTGTGGGGAGAAAATGGATTCTAACAGTGGATCTAGTTTGCAGTAAGTAGATTATAACGGTCTTATAGCCAAGTGTATCGAGCCTTTGGTAACTCCACTATGTTCGCGCTGGATTCAAAATGCATTTTTCTAGCAGCTCGTAGACAAGCTGCCCTCCGGTAACTTCCCGTGGAGGGCTGTGTTCCGGGGCGCACGCAAGAAAGTGGCTTTGTTTTCTATAAAAAAAGCCACCACCATGCCCCTGAAAGCGCAACGGCATCCGCGATTAAGCATGTGGCGAGAATGGTATCGTCAGCGCTGTTAAAGGAAGGCATTGTAAAAATGGGCCACCGAAGCGGCCCGTCTATCTTTATGTTATTAACTCTCAGCTTTTCAGAAGCCCATTGCTTTGGCGATTGCCATGTCTTCTGCGGCCCTCTGTTCCAATTCTCTTTGGCTCATGGAAGAATAATTTGCCGGCTTTCTGAATTCTGTGCCTACTCCTTCTGCAAGCCTGTTCCAGAAGCGGGTGAAAGAGTTGGTATTTTTTAAACGGTCTGTTGCATTTGAATCAAAGCTGCGAATCTTGGAAGGCTGCGTTGCGCTATTCATGGAGTTTACCTCTCTCGCTTAGTGTGGCTATTAGTAAACGGAGTGACCCTGGAATTGAGTGCCGCATTTTTTAGGCTTATAGGACTCAAGTCGCCGGAGACCAGAGAACCGTTGTTGCGGTTCAGTGCCAGATTGCCGGTTGTAGGAGTGCTCGTGTACATGAACTGCCCAATGTAGTAGTGAGCTAAGTTGAAAAAACGCTTCAAGAAAATAAGAAAAATCATGAAATCCATTTCACGGGAGCTTTATACTGCAAAAGTTTGCATTTGCGGCCACGCAACAACCAATGGAGGAAGCTGGCTGGATGATGCCCATGGCTTTCAAACAGGCTGGAGGTAAGCACGTAAGTGATGCCAATAAAGAGAGCTACCACAATGCCGCTTGAGAGCGCCGCCCGGCCAGGAACTTTCGCGGCAGATGCTCCGGATGGATTAAGGTATAAAAATTCTCAATTGCTGCTGGTTTGATAGATAATGGGCAGAACAGAAGGAATAAAAATGCGTACGTATCGATGGATTCTCACTCTTCTCTCAGCTTTTCCACTTTTGCTTTCAGCCCAAACCAGTTCCGGTTCAGCGCAAACTAATTCCGGCGATGATATTTTCACCATCTCAGTAGCCGCGCCCATTTCAGCAAAAGATGTTCAGGTGCGCTATTTCCTGAATGGCGATCCGACTGTGCAGCAGTCTTCTAGCATCGCCAAACCGGACGACCAGAGGATCGTGATCACGACCGGGGCCGACGGCAAGCCGGCAAAAAGTTTTCGCGCAATTGTCTTTGCGCCGGGCTGCCAGTTTTTGACCGTCAAGGCGGATGATCTGGCCTCCAGCAAACGTCAGGCTGACTTCCAATGCCAAAAGCTTTCCACTGCTCCGCTCTCCGGCAAGGCTGACGTCTCAAGGTTTGCCGGACGGGAGCTTCAAGTGGAAGCGTTATACGTGTGCGGATGGGCGGGACAATTCTTTGGCATGCGAGGAATCGCCATTTCACCGTTTTCCGTGGCCAAGGGCAAGGTAGATACTGACGGAAGTTTTACAATCGATTTGCCTGACTTCAGTACGGATCCGATCTGGGCCAATCTCTCACACAACGCAACCTTGATGTTCAATTTGGTGGACGTTAAAACCGGCGAGCACGTGGCCCGGCTCTCTGCGCCAACGAATGTTTCCCGCAAAGGCGCTTTGAAAGTAGCGGCCAGCTATCCGCCGGATATGCAGTTTGCTGTCATGGAATAAGCCGACCGTTTGGCGGCTAATGGCTCTTTCAAGAAGAATTAAGGCACGAAGGCTTGCCGCCCTCGTGCCTTTTATTTTTCTAGCTTTTACTTTTTGTAGCTCAGGCGCAAGAGGTTTTGTGTGCCGCCATGGCTTTTTTTATGTAGTCCCATACTTCGTCGCTGAATGGTTTGGTGAAAGTGGAAGGCCAGTTGCTTTGGTCAGCATAGAGCTTGTTCAGGCCCTGTTGCACGCTGGCATCGCCGCCGGTAAAGCCGCGGACCAGTTCTGACCAGCGTTTTGCCAGCGACTGAGCTTTCGCGTCAGCCGGATCTATTTTGCTGGCGATTGCAGCTTCCACGTCGCCAATCAAAGATTTCCAGTCCTGCTCAACTTTGGCTTGCATTTCGGGTGTCCATGTCTTGGCGCGTTCAGCGATCTTTGCCTGTGCATCTTCCGTGTAATATTTTTTTGCCCACTCCATATTGTTCTGCCTTTCCATTACCTCAATGATTTTTTTCAAGGCCGCAAGATCGGGCTCGATACCGGATTTAAGGGAACGCTCCGCTTCCTCAATTGCCTGGATTGCCGCCTCAACTTGCAGGCGCTTTTCCATAAGCATGCGACGTTGAAGAGTAAGCGTTGATTTAAGGTCCAGATCGCGCCGGTCCAGCAGGTCCTTGATTTGCTTAAGAGGCAAGCCGATGAACTTGAGCGTGACGATCTGCTGCAGGCGGACAAAGTCGCGTTCGCCATACAGGCGATATCCGGCTTCTGTCCGGCCGCTGGGCTTCAGCAGCCCAAGACGGTCATAATGGTGCAGCGTACGCACTGTTATCCCCGCTTTTTCTGCAAAGTCACTCACGCGGTACATCTAAATTCCCTCCAAAGCAATCGTGCGGTATGACGTAACGTCAGGCGCAAGTACAAAGTTGGTAATTTTATAAATTGGTAAATGGATAAATGACCTTCACCCATCTTAATTCCGATATTCCCGTGGATTTCAAAAGACCGTTGAGGCAGATTACTGAATTGGAATGAGCAAAGCGCGGCCCATGGCGCCAGTAAGCTGGTCCGAGAAGAGCCGGGTCTGCAGGATTAGTACTCATCGTTCATTGACCTCAAGCAGCGCTTGATCGTATAGCACCACACCAAAATCACTGAATCTGTTAATCTTTTTTGGTTGGGGCAGCAGAAGATCAGCTACTTGCATCCCAATACCCTGACGGTAAGTCCCTGTCCCCTATGCGGAATATTAAGTTTATTTTTCTAATATCGTTGCTGAGCTGTTCTATGTACGGCGTTGAGGCCAAACTGCGCCAGGTGGCGCTGATTGACCTGCCTGGAAGTCCAGGGTTCAACCAGGTAACCATGGCCAATGGCCAGGTGGTAATTACCCGGCCGGGAACCAATACCATCGAGATTTTCAGCCCGGTAAAGCGGCGGGTTGTCGCCCGGATTTCACAGATCAGCGACCCTCGCGGCATCACTGTCGACAACGATTCCGGCATGATGTATGTAGCCTTGGCTGGCAATAGCAGCATTGCCGTGGTGGATACGCGCAACTGGAGCGTGGAGAAAGTCATTCCGGTTCAGCATCGGCCGGAGAAGCTGCTGTGGGTTCCCCAAACCAAGACCCTTTACGCCACCAGCGTATTGGATCGCGTGCTGAGCGTGATTGATCTCCGGTTGGGAGCAGAAACTTCAGTGCTGGATCTGGAAGCTCTGCCGCAGGACATGCTGTACGACAGTGGACGCCAGGTTTTGCTGCTGACCTTGCAGGACCTGAGCCAGATCGCCGCCATTGATCACAGCAACAAGATTGTGGGACGCTTTAAAGTTGTGGCCTCTGAGCCAACTGGGTTGGCGCTCGACGAGCAGCGCCGCCGGCTTTATGTTGCGGTGCGCTACGCCGTTCTGGCCCTGAATGCCGATACCGGCGCTGAACTCTCACGCATTCCTGCGCCGGGTGGAACCGACGCATTGGTGCTCGATCCGGGTAGCAATCTGCTTTACGCCGCGGCCGGCGATGGCTCCGTGCTGGCCATTGATACTAACCGCAACGTTGTCGATCATGAACTGCCCACCGATGTTAAAGGCTACAGCATCGCCTATGATCCCGCGCACAAGATGCTGTTTCTGCCCGGCGGGCGCGAAGGCCGCTCAAAGATGGTGATTTTGAGCCCTTCAGGCATGACGGAAACGAATCGTTTGCAGAATGCTGCCAGTCCTATTGAAGCCAATCCCCAGACCACAGCTCCGCAGACGGCGATGAAGAAGTAAGGCTATCGTAAGAAGCCGTGTTTCAGATGACGTTATTCTTCGCCAGCGGTAGGACCAGTTTTGCGAATTTCATCAATAATTTCAGAACTTGCTTTAGCAAACGTAGTTATTTGCTCATGCGAAAGGCCTTGTGCATGCATGATGCTTTCAATTGTCGGTTCTTTTTGGTGTAAGATTGGCATTTCAATGGCTAGTCCCTCCGAAATTGCGAAATTAGCGATTTGGATTGACCATCCAGCCATATTGACTTTAACTTGAAGTGGATCTTCCATTGCCGAAACCAAATCCTCCGGAACGGGGCTTTTCCCTTTCCAAAATGACCCGATACGATGTTCTAAAAGTAATCTTTTTCCATCGCTTCTCATGATTGGTGATGTAAAAGTAATATCGGGCAAGGTGAAAAAGCGATTCAATGCAGAATAGTCAAACAAATACACTCCCGCGATTGGGCCTGGAACACTAAACGGAAGAGCGTTTAGAACTACAGGATAAATAGTTTCAATACCAATATTTTTTCCGAAATGCCTTTCCAAAATTTCTGGGTGATTACGCAAGTCGTCTACAATTCTATGGCATTGGCGAATATCTTCTTGGATCGACTTCCAAAAATAATATGAATGTTCACAGCTCCCGCTCGGAATAAGGTGAGTCTTGCATTCAAAAACGAATATATTGTGTTCCCAAAGCAGCGCTGCATCACAATCGTAAGTCTTGCCATCGATGTGGTATTTAAATCCTTTCGCGGCTAAACCCGCTTTCGTAAGCAAATCTAGTACTGACGCTTCGAAAGTATTGCCTTTTACTTCTAATCCTTGCTGCTGCGACCCAATTTGCGAAGCAGTGACCATGGGTAAGGAGCAATTAGCAAAACCAGCAGCAATAAAATGCAGTATTCCGACATCATCTACTAGAAGAGGCGCATCATATAGATCCCGTTTTCCCCTTTGAAGTGTTACTTCCTGAATGAACAAGGCTGCTTCATGATTGCTGAGGCCTCCACGTTCTAACAAAGCACTGAGCTCACTGCGATCCATAGTGATGATTTGAAACACTGGATGGTCATTTGCATTTCGGGCATAACACTTCTGCAATATTGCGTAACCTCTCAACCATTGTCGAGGAGACAAACCACCGAAGCGATGCTGATCTTGGAGCATTGGAAGCTGATATATCCTACGCAGGATATCCGCTGCATTCACTTCCTCAAATGAAACGTATGCTTGGGGCGAAAGCCGAACCGAAGCTTTAGATGGATCAAGGATAGGGGAGGGTGCCTTTTCCAAGAATTGAACAGGCAAGGCCAGTCCAAGTGACAACTGGTCGAATCGCTCACGCGCTATCCGCTCATAAATTTCCAAGTGCCTTTTAAAAGCAAATTTTAGGACATCATGTTCTGGAACATCGTCGACAATAGGTACCTTCGATCTTGTTAGCTCGCCTCCCCAATATCTCAAATGGTCATCTGCATCGGAGAGCAAGTCCCAAAATTGCGAGAGAAGGTTATGAATACCAGCTTTGAATTCGATTTCTTCGGATATTTCCACTCGCGAAGGCAAAACGATAGTGCCATTTTTAAACCAGTTCGCCTCATATGCAAGCATATGTATCGTGGAAAACAAGCTTTTCATCATTACATCAGCCACTACGTCGGCATTTACTAAGTTCCCACTGCTATCTTCAATCATCACATCTGCCGCCACTGTTCGGTGAGGATTGTTTTTGCGCAATTTTTCAGCCCTGCTCCGCAATTTCTCTTGCACAATTTCTATTTCTCTTGGTAGCCGTTCTAACAGAGCCCAAACCTGTTCTGCCGCTGTATGCTTTCGAATTGCTGTTTTCTCGAGAGTATCAAGCAATGCCGCATAAGCCTCCTCGATCAATGGCTTGTCATTTAAGTGCTGTTTTAGAGTTGCCTGCGCAATCCTGTTTTGGGAACTTACAGAGATATCTTTAAGTGCTTCTTCGAATTCCGCTGCTTCCTTCGTTCGGAATGGCCGCTTTTGGATCAGTGCTCCGCTGAATATTACATCCTGAATCAAAGTAAACACTTCACTGTAATTAATGGGTTTTAATTCTTTCAGGATGGCAATTGCCTTCTGCCATTCAAGACGTTTGAGCGCGCTCTGCATTTTTTTCCGCTTGTACATAATAAAAAATGATAACTCTATGCCTGTATAATCTTTTCGACCTTTCCACTCGCAAAAGGCGGATTTATGAAAAAATCAGTGGTTATCCCTTTTCTCCTCATGAGCACATTCCTGAATGGTAAAGATAAGACCGCTAACGGCGCGAACACTGCGCCTGCTCCGCCTCCGCCACCCGTGGCAAAGGCCGTGCACACGGAAAACCATATCAACGGCGGCAAACTGGTAGATGACTACCACTGGCTGCGGGACAAGTCGAACCCCGACGTGGCCCAGTATCTGGAAGCCGAGAACGCCTATGCTGACGGCGTAATGAAGCCCACTGCGGCATTGCAGCAGAAGCTATACGACGAGATGGTGAGCCACATCAAGGAAACGGATGTGAATGTCCCCTATAAGGACGGCGGCTATTTTTATTATTCCCGCTGGGAAAAGGGCCAGCAATACCAGATATTCGCGCGCAAAAAGGGAAGTCTGGACGCCCCGGAAGAAATCACCATTGATGTAAATGAGCTAGCCAAAGGGCAGCCTTTTATGTCGCTGGGAAGCTACGATCCAAGTGATGACGGCAACCTGCTGGCGTACTCCACTGACAATACCGGCTTTCGCCAGTACAAGCTGCGTGTACGCGACCTGAGAACCGGCAAGGATTCTGAGGTCATAGCAGATAAGGTCGGCTCCGTTGCCTGGGCCAATGACAACAAGACGATCTTTTACACCGTTGAGGAAGAGAAGACCAAGCGGCAGTACCGGCTTTATCGCCATGAGATTGGGGGCGCGACAGGCAAAGACGATCTGGTTTACGAAGAAAAAGATGAGCGCTTCAACATAAGTGCTGGGAAGTCGCGCAGCGACAAATATATTTTTCTCCAGATTGGCAGCCATACAACGTCAGAGGCCCGATTCCTTGACGCTTCCGATCCCAAAGGCGAGTGGAAGCTGGTGGCCCCACGGCAGCAGGATGTTGAATATTACCCGGACCACCATGGCGACCAATTCCTGATCCGCACCAATGACAAAGGCCGCACCTTCCGACTAGTGACTGCGCCGATCAGCGCTCCGGGAAAAGAGAACTGGAAAGAGATTGTTCCTGTCCGTCCGGACGTGATGCTGAATGATATTGAGGTCTTTGAGGATTTTTATACGTTGGTGGAACGCGAGAACGGCCTGCCTCAACTGACGATCGTTAAGTTCGCCAACGGTGATAAGCAGCGCATCAGCTATCCGGAGCCGGTGTACACGTCCTCAGTCTCTGTGAATCGCGAGTACAAGACCAACAAGCTGCGTTATGCTTACCAGTCACTGGTCACGCCAGCGTCTATCTTTGATTATGACGTGGACACACACGCTTCAACGCTGTTGAAGCAGACCGAAGTTCCCGGCGGGTATGACGCTTCCAAATACCAATCGGAGCGAGTGTGGGCAACTGCAAAAGATGGCGTGAAAGTGCCGGTTTCTCTTGTCTATCGCAAAGACCTGAAGAAAGCGGATGGCTCCAATCCGCTCTACGTTTATGCCTATGGATCATATGGTGCAATTCTGCCGGTCACGTTTGGTTCCAGCCGCCTCTCTCTGCTGGATCGCGGCGTGGTGATGGCCTTTGCCCACATCCGTGGCGGCGGCGATTTGGGCAAGCCCTGGCATGACGCCGGCAGGATGATGAACAAGATGAATACGTTTACTGACTTCATCGCCTGCACGGAATACCTGGTGGCAAACAAATACGGCTCGCGCGACAAAATTGCGATTGAAGGGGGCTCGGCCGGCGGTCTGCTGATGGGCGCGGTGACCAATCTGCGTCCAGACCTGTTCAAGGTGGTGGTTTCTCACGTGCCGTTTGTGGACGTGATGAACACTATGCTGGATGCCTCATTGCCGCTGACCGTACCGGAGTATGAAGAGTGGGGCAATCCCAACGAAAAAGCTGCGTACGAGTACATGCTGAAATATTCACCGTATGACAATCTGAAAAAAGGCGCGTATCCGGCGCTGCTGGTGAAAACTTCATTCAATGACAGTCAGGTGATGTACTGGGAGCCAGCGAAGTACGTCGCCAAGCTGCGGACGCTTAAGACCGACAAAAATGTTCTCTTGCTCAAGACCAACATGGCTGCCGGCCATGGCGGCGCGTCTGGAAGATATGAGCATTTGAAGGAGATTTCGTTCGATTACGCCTTTATGCTGACGCAGCTTGGAGTAAGCCGATAGCAATGGGCAAATAACCAAAATAATTTCACCGCAACGGACGCAAAGGTCGCAAAGTAAATTGGATGATTTTTTTTTATTCTTTGCGTTCTTCGCGTCCTTTGCGGTGAGTTCGTTGTTGCCGGATGCTGATTATTTCCTGCTATGCCGCTGGTTTTCTGCCCTTCTTCAGTTCTTCCTCGGTACGTTCCCGGGTGTTTTCGCCGGTTTCACGATGGAGAGGATTGGTGCCCGGATCTTCACCTTCGGATTTGCCGGTTTCGGGGTTCGCGATGTAGAGCAGGTCGGAGAGATCGCTGGCATGCTCTTCTTCTTTTTTCAGCAGCTCTTCCACCAGAATGCGCGTGGTGGGATCATTGGCGCCAAAATAGCGGACCATATCCTGATAGACCTCGATGACCATGCGCTCCGCGATCAGGTCTTCGCGAATCATATCACCCAGGGTTTCGCCTTCCACATACTGTGAAATAGAGCGCTCAAGCAATCCTTTGGGATCAAAATTAGGCTTTCCGCCCAGTTGCTGGATGCGTTCTGCAAGAGAATCCGCGTGCTCGCGCTCATCGTCGGCATGCTCTTTAAATTCATCCGCCACGCCCTTGGCATGGACGCCGGTGGCCATAAAATAGTGATGCATGTAGCGCAGAACGCAGACAATTTCCGTAGCCAAAGCTTCATTCAGTATTTCAATGGTTTTGTTAACGTCACCTTTGTAACCTTCGGTTACGGCGCCATCTTCCATCTTGTTGATGGCGCGCTGCCGGATCTCCTGAATATCTCTTACAAAATGGGGCATAAGTTCCTCTAGGGCTGGAATATTGAGCAACTCCAATAAGATTGCCTCAGCAGGAGAAGGGATGTCTCTGATGCGTTCAGTAGAAACGAAAGAGTTTGCACACATTAACAAGAATAATTGCGAGGTGCAGTGCCGATAATAGTGTTTGATCATCAAATCGGGGCGGCATGGCGTGCATACTTTCAATTTTTCCCATTCCTGGTGGAGAATGGCCTGTTTACCTGCTATGATTCCACCGTTACTCGACTCTGATAGACATGTCACTGCTTTTGTCGCCTGCCTATTTCTGCTGAGAACAGCCCAATCCTTAAAGAGACGTAAAGGACCTCCATGAAGAAGATCTTTGTAGGTAACTTTTCTTTCAGCCTTTCCGAAGGTGAATTGCGGTCAATGTTTCAACCTTTTGGAGCGGTCGATAGCGCTACAGTAGTAACAGACCGGGCCACCGGACGTTCACGTGGTTTCGGTTTTGTGGAAATGCCGAACAATGACGAAGCAGAGAAGGCCATTACCGCACTGAATGGCAAAGACTCCGGCGGACGCGCTCTTACCGTGAATGAAGCCCGGCCTAAAGTTGGCGGAGGCGGTCCACGCGGCGGTGGAGGCGGCAGAGGCGGCAGCCGCGATGACTATCAGGGCCATGCGCGCCAGCCACGCGAGCCTCGCTGGTAACAAAGCACGGCGCGAAATAAAACTCAGCATGGGCTGGTCACGGCAAACTACATTGAGTATTCTGCCTGATAGGCACCATGCAGGAAGAAATCGCACTTTCGAGCATTCTGGGCGCGTCTGTCTATGACAGCACCGGTGCGTTCGCTGGAAACGTGCGCGAAGTGGCCGTTTTTCCCCAGGAAGATCCCAACCGCATCTCTGATTTCATTGTAAAAACCAGGGAAGGCGACCGCCTTCTGCCCGCCCGGCAGGTGCGCACCGTGATCGGGTCCTCCATCCAGGTGAATGGTTCAGCGCTGGACTGGGTGCCGCTTTCCAGCTCTGAAGGCATGCTGCTGCTGGAGCGGGACCTGCTCGATCAGCAGATTATCGATGTTTCCGGACGCAAAGTGGTCCGCGTGAATGACGTCGATCTGCGTCGCGAGCAGGTGAACGGCGCTCTTAAGCTCAAAGTCGGCCGGGTGGATATTGGGTTGCGCGGCGCTATCCGGCGGCTGCTCAAGGGGCTTGCACCACGCCGGGCCATTGAAGCGCTGGCCATGCGGATGCCGGAAAAATCCATTCCATGGGAAGCCGTAGATCTAATTGAGACCGATCCGGCGCGACGTGTGCGGCTACGCCTGGCTTATGACAGGCTTTCCAAGCTGCATCCGGCAGATATTGCCGACATTCTGGAAGAGCTTGCGCCAGCCGAGCGCGAGGCTGTGTTCGGGTCATTGAAACAGGAAGTGGCCGCAGAAGCGCTGGAAGAGATCGATCCTAAAATGCAGATCGAACTTATGCGATCCATTGATTCTGATAAGGCGGCTGACATTGTGGAAGAAATGGATCCCGATGCCGCCGCCGACCTGCTGGGCGACCTGCCGCAAGAAACGTCAGAAGAAATTCTGGAAGAGATGGAACCGCAAGAGCGGCAGGAAGTCAGCGAACTTCTGGCCTTCCATGAAAATACCGCCGCAGGCCGCATGACCACGGACTATATTGCGCTCTCTCCCGAGCACACCGTGGGCGACGCCATTGACCGCTTGCGCTCATTTGAAGGCCCGGTGGAAACCGTGAGCACAATTTATCTGGTTGATGCTCAGGAAAAACTTATGGGCTCTGTGCCGCTGGTTTCGCTGGTGCTCGCGCCGGGAGGCACCCGCCTGGGAGCGCTCAGCCCGGAACACGTGATTTTCTGCGAGGCCAGTGCATCAGAAAAAGATGTGGCCGAAACATTCGACAAATACAATTTACTTACTCTGCCGGTAGTGGATGAAGAACAGCGCCTTACCGGAATCATTACGGCTGACGATATTATTGGTTTGTTGCGCGAAAGAATCTAACGGAGACGCGTAAATACAATTACAGTGGCCGATGTTTGAAAGTGCGTTTGCCCTGAGTGTACTCAGTAACAGTCTGGCCGCTGCCGTGCAATTTGTACTTGTAGGTAAGCAGCCCTTCGAGCCCCACCGGGCCGCGAGCATGAAGTTTGCTGTTGCTGATTCCAAGTTCGGCGCCAAGGCCGTAACGAAAGCCGTCGGCAAAGCGCGTGGATGCATTGTGAAAGACGCTGGCCGCATCTACTTCGTCCATAAATAAGCTGGCTGCCTGTTCATCCCGGGTAAGAATGCTTTCCGTGTGGCGCGAGCCGTAATGGTTGATGTGGTCAATCGCCTCGTCGATATCGCTCACAATCTTTACTGTGATCTTTAGATCGCCATATTCGGTGCGCCAGTCTTCCTCAGTGGCGGGGACGATGCTTGCATGTGGAAGCAGCGCAGCGGTGCTGGCGCATCCCCGAACTTCTACTCCGGCATTTTGCAGTGCGCTTGCCAGTCCGGGCAAAAATTTTGTAGCAATATCCTGATGGACCAGCACCTTTTCAACCGAATTGCAGGCAGCCGGATATTGGATTTTGGCGTCGATAATGACTTCTTGTGCCATATTCAGATCGGCGGCGGAATCGACATAGATATGGCAGATGCCGCTGCCGTGTCCAAGCACTGGGATACGGCTGTGCTGGAAAACATAATTCACAAACTCAGTTGAGCCGCGGGGGACCACCAAGTCAATGTCGCGGTCCATTTCCAGAACACGTGCGACGCTTGCCCGGTCTTCAATGGCGCAGATGGCGTCGCGCAGTAAAGGATTTGTCGTGGCCAGAGCATCATGCCAGATAGAAACAAGAATAGTGTTGGTATGGCGCGCTTCAGCGCCGCCTTTCAGCACCAGTCCGTTGCCTGTTTTAATAGCCAGAGAGCCGACTTGCGGAATGACGTCAGGACGCGACTCAAAAATAACCGCTACCACGCCGAGCGCACAGGAAACTTTTTGCAATATGAGACCGTCATCAAGCTCAGTAGTGGCAAGCACGCGGCCAAGCGGATCTTGCTGACGCGCAACATCACGAACCTGCCGCGCCATATCTTTGATCCCGGCGGCTGATGTCCGGAGCCGCTTCAGTAAGGCAGGCGAGGCTGTGCCTGCGCTTATTTCAAGTTCCAGCGATTTGCAATCCGCACAATTGGCCTGGAGGATTTCATTTTCACGCGCTTCCAGCCCATCTGCGGCGACAAGTAGAATCTGGTTGCGCTGCTCGGTGGAGAGCCGAGCCAGAGCCCGCGCAGCCCGGCGAGTTTTTTGTATCTGTATAGCAAGATTATCTGACGTTTTGGCAACTGAGGTTTCAGGCATCGGATTCTTTTGAGGAGAGAATCAAAAAATTCTCGCGCCGCACCAGCACGCCTCGTTGCTTTTCTCCGGAAGCGAGCATGGCGGAAAGCTGCTGGCTGCCGCACTCGGCAATCCCTTTTCCAATGATATTCCCATGCGCATCGAGCACGGCGATAACTTCTTCGGCGGAGAACTCACCGCTAGTTCCTGTAACGCCGGACATGAGCAGGCTTGCCTGGCGATGCAGAAGCGCGTTGGCTGCATTGGCGTTAATCGTGACATGACCGCTGACCGTGGTGGCAAAAGCCAGCCACCGGCGTTTTCCCGCCATGCGCGAGCCGGGCAGAAACAGCGTTCCCACGTCTTCGCCGCGAAAGACCCTCTCCATAACGCCGGAAGTTTTTCCATTGGCAATGACCACCATTCCTCCGGCTTGCATGGCAATCTCCGCGGCATCCAGCTTGGCTGCCATCCCACCGCGTCCAGTGGCTGAAGCGCCACGAGCTGAATCACGAATGGCAGCAGTGATCTCCGTGACCATGGTGACCACGGTTGCATGATCTGAATCTGGACTAGGCCAATAGAGCAGGCCATCCACGTTGGAGAGAAGCAGGAGCGCATCGGCATCGAGCTTGCTCACAACGAGCGCCGCGAGCCGGTCATTATCGCGAAAAACCGGCGGCTGCTCCGTATAGATGTTGGTCACGGTGTCATTCTCATTGACCACGGGCACAGTGCCCAGTTTTAAAAGACGTTCAAAAGTCTGGCGCAGGATGCTATAGCGCTTCAAGTCAGTAAAATCATCTTCGGTCACAAGGACCTGGGCGGCCTTGAGTCCATGAGCGCGGAACGATTCGGCATATGCTTCCATTAGCTTGCACTGTCCCACCGCTGCACAGGCGCGGGTAACACTGGCATCGCGCAGGCGGCTGCGGTGGATTCCAAGTTCCACTGCTCCGAGCGTGACCGCACCGGAACTTACTACCACCACCTGCCGTCCGGCACGGACCAGAGCGGCAATACTGTTTGCCAGAGCGGCAACCTGGCGCGGATCAAATTCATTTTGCTCATTGCACACCACACCCGTACCCACCTTGATCACAATGCGGCGGGCGTTCACCAGCAAAGCGCGATGGTTAATGGAGCCGTCAGTTTTGCTTGTTGCTGCCATACAATATTCGCCTAATAAAAAACCGCTGCTTGTGGGGCAGCGGGGAGGCGTTGTTGCTTTAACTCGAATAACCTACTAGCTCATAACCCCCATCTGCCCCGTCTGAGCCGGTGGGCATGGTGGACAACAACACGGCATTGGAGAGCTGGAACAGGTCATCACGGGCGAACTATAACCCGCAAATATGAGCATTGCAAGAACGTTTCGCGGTTATTAGGAAGATTAATGTAAACACATATCTTAAGCCGACAATGATGAAGGACTGCCTTTAAGTAGGGTAGAAACAATCACAATACGCCATTTAAGGCTGATTGAGCACGAACGCCAGAAGGTACTCGCCTATCGCCGGTACCGTGCCTCCATCAGGATAGATGATATGTGGGCCACTGCTACAATCCGTAGATGTACAAACACTTTTTTAGCGAACCCTCAACACGCTACAAACCTTTACTACATATAAAGCTCGCGCATTTGAAGGAGATGGCATGGGATTTTTTGAGAATCAGGGTGCGCGAATTTATTGGGACGAGCAAGGCAAAGGCGAGCCGGTTTTATTGATTATGGGTCTTGGCTATCCCTCTTATCTCTGGCACCGCATGCGTCCGGTGCTGAAGGAGCGGTATCGCACCATAGCGCTCGATAATCGGGGAAGCGGCCAGAGTGACGTGCCTCC
This sequence comes from Candidatus Angelobacter sp., assembly GCA_036488825.1. Classification (GTDB taxonomy): domain Bacteria; phylum Acidobacteriota; class Terriglobia; order Terriglobales; family Acidobacteriaceae; genus Angelobacter. The sequence continues at coordinate 474,379 of DASXGZ010000008.1, read as the reverse complement.
AGGGCCGTACCCAATCCCACTAATGGCATCTGACGCGGTGGCTGCGCTGGACGCAGCAGGCGTGGAGACCGCACATGTGTTTGGCTTGTCAATGGGTGGGATGATTGCGCAGGAATTAACGCTGCAATATCCCGCGCGAGTGAAATCATTGATTCTGGGCTGTACGTCGGGCGGCGGTCCCAATGCGGTCCGGGCAGAGAAGCAGGTCACAGATATTCTATTAGCGCGCAACATGAAGCCTGAAGAAGCAGCCAAAGCAATGCGGCCTTATATCTATGATTCCGGCACGCCACTGGAGCGCATTGAGGAAGACTTGGTTCTGCGGCGCAACTGGTTTCCGCGTCCGGAGGCGTACATGGCGCAGTTACAGGGTATTCTTGCCTGGGAAGCTTACAGTCGGCTGCAAAAAATCTCCGTTGCAACGTTGGTGATTCATGGAGAAACGGACCAGTTGGTCCCGCCCGGCAACGGCAGATTGATTGCTTCGCAAATTCCCGGCGCAAAGCTGACGCTGCTGCCGCATGCCAGCCACATTTTCACCACTGACCAGCCGGAAGCATCACACAAGGCTGTTTTGGGATTTCTTGCCGAGCAGGCGCGCGCATCCTGAGTCTCAGCGATTCATGGGCTTGGCGGTCAAAATAGGTTTTAAAGACACACAGTACAGCCAGCGAGCCTGCGTTAACACAATAGATATTGAAGCCGTAGAGTATTGAAGCCGTGGAAGAAATTACTGCCAGCTCGTAGGAAGTAAAAGGGAGGCTGGTGGAGAAATAACCAGCCTCCCTGGATGGTGGATAGCTGCATTGAGCAGTTTAGCCGGAACGGGCAACTCGTATTCCAGATCCACGTGATCGCCCGCTGAGGGATGAACGGCTGCCAGCGGGAGATCCGTAACCTTTGATACGGACGAGGCTACTTGGGGGAGGAAAAATCACCAAATGCGCCACAGTCGTAGTTATCACCGTTCCCCGGCCCCTTGGCTGAACGACTGGCTGGTTTCAAACGCACCAGCGCTGTCGATGCAAGCGGTCATTCCGAGGTCAACACCGCGATTAGCGGGATCACGGCTTTGAACCAGAATGGCTGCGCTTTACCAGGGCACTAACCACCACACCAACTGCATTCGGAAACTTCAAGGTACAGCGATACAGCTAATGCCTTGTTCATTTCAGCAGCAGGCCCTTAAAAGGCGGTTAGTGCTCGATTAAAATTTCTATCGATCAAACCCGGAATGACTTGCGCAGATTCAATCAGCGGGCTTAAGACGGCTTCTTCATGTGATCCTGCCGGCGCTGCTGGCGTTCCTGCATCAGTTGAAGCGCTTTTTGCCGTTGCTCTGGAGTGAGCACGGCATAGACTTGCGATTTAGTCCGCTGTTTCTCCACAATCAAGTCGGTCATAATCTGAGCTTGTTTGCCGGCGAAAGTGCGGGCTTCGTTCGCGTCGAAAGTCCCGTTGATGTTTGCGTTTTCCGCCTGCTGGTTCTGGCGGAGCTGCTGCATCAGGGGCGTGGTCCTGGTCTTTCCATCAGCCATAATGCCTTTAATTTGGGTTTGCTGAGCATCAGTCAGGTTAAACTGTTTGGCCATGTGTTTGAGCATCCAACCACTGTGGCGGCCAAAACCCTTGCCCGTACGCTGTGCTGAAGCGGATATCGCCAGGCCGGCTGCCAGGGCCATAAGAATTGCTGCGGTAATGAAAAACTTCTTGTGCATTAACTAACTCCTTTACAATTCAAGGCAGCAATATCGCCCCGGCGCCTTGGCTTCCGGGATCCCCGGCAACAGCTGCTGTTACTGTTAACCCGGAGCAAGAGCAAACAAAGTTATGAGTTGTTAATTCAGGTTATCAAGCCTTCACATTTCTTAACCACGCGTTGAGATGTGCAGGGTTTAAGGTGCAAGCTATGGTTTCAGTCCTGCTCATTGATGACGACACAGAATTAAGCAAGCTGCTGGAAGAATATCTCCAGAGCGAGCAATTCGAACTCCATGCGGCGCATGATGGACCCAGTGGTCTGGATAAGGCGCTGGCAAATCACTACTCGGCGGTGGTCCTGGACGTGATGCTTCCGGGCATGAGCGGTCTGGACGTGCTCAAACAGCTTCGGCAAAGAAGTTCGGTACCGGTACTTATGCTGACGGCGAGAGGCAGCGAGTTGGACCGCATCCTGGGCCTGGAACTGGGCGCTGACGACTACCTGGCCAAACCATTCAATCCGCGTGAACTGGTTGCGCGATTGCGCGCGATCTTACGCCGCGCAACTTCCGGTGGCCCATCCGCGGCTTCCCAACCGGTCCATCTGGCCGGCGTTGATTTGCATCCGGAATCGCGTAGCGTGACGTGCGGCGGCAAGCCAGTAACTCTCACCGGCGCGGAATTCGATCTTCTGTTCACTTTCCTGCGCAATCCGGGAAAGATTATCAGCCGAGAAGATCTCACACAGGCCGCGCTGGGCAGGCCAATGTCTCCCATGGACCGCAGCATTGATGTGCACGTCAGCAATTTGCGGCGCAAGCTGGGGCCATATGATGGCGAGCAGGAGCGCATCAAAGCAATTCGTGGGAGCGGTTACGTGTATCTGCTTCCCGGAGAGCAACAGTGAGATACCGCAGTCTGTTCTGGAAAATATTTTTCTGTTTCTGGCTGGCTGCTGCGGCGATGATCGGGGCATTGAACTTGATGCTCTGGTTTTCATTCACCAGCGACCCTAATCCGGAACGCAGGCGAGGCGCTCTGGGCGAAGCCCTGAACCTCTATGCTGAATCCGCCGTCCAGGTCTATGACAGCGAGGGCGCGCCAACATTTGAACAGTATGTCAACCGGTCATTAAAGGAAGCAGGTACCGAAATTGCTTTGTTTGACGGCACTGGAAAGCCAATCATTCCCCAGGCTTCGCCCGAAGTTGCCAGTGTTGCGGCGGAGATACAGGAGACGCAGCAGCACGTCTCCCGCGTTTCTTCCCTGGGCCGGCTCACATGGGGCCGCACCGTAGTTGCTCCCAGCGGAAAAACGTATATTTTTGTCAGCCGATTGCGCCAGCCGTATGTGCCCAGAGGATTACCCGCCCTGGGCATCGCGCTCAGCATTCTGGCTTCCGGTGTGATCTCCTACCTGCTTGCGCTATACCTGACTTCGCCGGTTAAGAAACTGAGGTCCGTTGTCCAATCTTTCGCTCAAGGCAATCTGGACGTTCGGGTTGCGCCGCAATTGGGTGGCCGGCGTGATGAACTGGCCGATCTGGGACGCGAGTTCGATCATATGGCGGAACGCATTGCCGCGCTCATCTCATCCCAGCAGCGTCTGCTGGCCGATATTTCTCATGAGCTGCGCTCGCCGCTCGCCCGCCTTACTGTTGCGCTGGAGTTGGCCCGCAAAAACAGCACAGGCAAGGGAACGGTAGCGCTGGACCGGATTGAACTTGAGACCGAACGCGTGAACAAGCTGGTGGGCCAGTTGCTGGCGCTTACCCGGCTGGAGAGCGGGGCCGAGCGTGTTCCGCCGGAAATGGTGGACCTGGAAGACTTGGTGCAGGAGGTTATTGACGATGCCAATTATGAGGCCAAACCTTTGCACAAGGAGGTGAAAGTTGTCCACCTTGCTCCTTGCCGGGTACGTGGATCGGCAGAACTGTTGAGGAGCGGAATTGAAAATGTAATCCGTAATGCTATTCGTTATACGGCTGAGGGGACGGCTGTTGAAGTCTCTCTGACCACCAGGCTTAATACAGCGGTTGTGACAGTGCGTGATCATGGCCCCGGCGTACCTGAATCTGAATTGCAGCATATCTTTGAACCTTTTTACCGCGTGGGTGAGGCACGTGAGCGGTCCAGCGGCGGCGTCGGACTGGGTCTCTCCATTGCTGACCGGACGGTAAAGCTTCATTGCGGTTCAATTCATGCTGAAAATGTGAATGATGGTTTGTCAATTACGATTGAGTTTCCCCTGTCTTGCCCTCCCGTGGCTGCGCAGAGTGCGACGGAAAAGATTTCTGTTTAAGCGTTGCTCCTGCGAATCGTAACCATTTTGTAGGAAGTGCTGTGGCAATCCCGCCTTTAAGCAGCTTTTTCTCCCGCTTCCTTGGCTTCAGGGTGACCGCGTTTCGCCGCGGCGTTTTCGATTTCTGAATTAATTTCGCCGCCTAACAGGATCGCCACCCCGGAAATGTACAGCCATAACAACAGAACGATTACGGCGCCCAGCGATCCGTAAGACTTGCTGTAGCTGTTGAAGAAATGCAGGTACACACGAAACAGCAGGGAAGCGCCAATCCATGTTAGAACGCCTATCAGCGACCCCGGAGTGATCCATTGCCATTTTTGCTCGGTGTCCGGTCCCCAGTAATAGAGCAGAGCAAAAGACAGCACTACAAAGAACAGTGCGATAGGCCATTGCACAATGCGCCACGCCACCACGGTTACGGTGCTCAATCCAAGATGCGCTCCCACAAAGTTCGCAATGTCACCGCCATAAAGAACAATGGTTAGAGCGACAATGATGAGCGCCGAGATAGTAGCAGTAAGAGCAATGGAAACGAGCCTCTGTTTCCACCAGGGCCGAGAGTCTTTTACGTGATAGCAGCGGTTTAGTGCATCCATAATGGAGTTAACGCCGCCAGCCCCCGACCACAGCGCAAGAGCTAATCCAAAGACAAGCTTTAGTCCGGAGCTGTGGGTGGTGATCTCCTTAAGCGTTTTCTGCACCACTCCATAAGCATCGCCGGGCATGAATCTTGCCACGTAGTTCAGCAAGCTGGATTGCAAATCGTGGCTTTGAGCGAACAGGCCCAGGACCGCCATGAGAAAGAAAATCATCGGAAAAAGAGCGGAGACAAAATAATAAGCCAGCGCGGCCGAACGAGTGAGCACTTCATCCTCGTCGATCTCGTGGTACACGCGCTTCCCCAGTTGTAATGGCGTCAAGCCGCCAAGCTTCCACGCAGAAGCGTGTTCTTTCGCTGCCGCTGCTTTGTGTTCGCTTTCTTTCTTGAATTTGTAGAGATGCATCTCTTTTGTCCTGGCTGGAGGAAATGGCCTGTCTGGAAAGATTGGATGTTGGCTGCCGAAGAAGGGAAACTGCTGGCCAGAGCTGAAGGTTTTTATCACCCTGAGGGAGCTTACGGGGAACTAGGCCCGATGAACTTTGCTTGCGCATTCCATCACTGAAATGCTCGCGCAGCCCGCCGGTCACCGGCAATCCGCTTCACTCCCATCAGGGTGAGAGAGAAAAGAATGAATACTTATAAGACGGCGAAATTATGCTGCGGTTATCAAAATCAAAGCAAATAAAGTTGTAAAAAAAGTTTTACAAACGGGAACCTATTTCCGCGGCCCACGTATTACTAACCAAGAGCTGCAAAGCTCGTCAAAATAACAGAACAAGAGAAACAAATTATTTGGAGGAAGTTATGGACGCTAAGTGGAACAATATCGTGGACAACACCCTGGTGCGGATTGGAATGGTGGTAGTAGGTTTTGGCGCGTGGCTGGCGATTGGCTATGGTTTGTTGGCGTTCTAGAGCGTAACGACCGAGCTTCAGCTTCGTCCGGCTTATTGCGGATTGAAGCGCTATTTCAGACTTGAACGGCTTCGGCAGTTTTTATGGAACCGTAGCGTGATTCGACGTACTCATTCAGTATGTCGAAAAATTCGGCGACAATATGGTCGCCTTTCAGCGTAGTCATCAGCCGTCCGTCAACAAACACCGGCGCTTTAGGCTCTTCAAAAGTGCCGGGCAGTGATATGCCGATGTTGGCATGCTTGGACTCACCGGGACCGTTCACCACGCAACCCATCACAGCGACTTTCAGTTCTTCCACACCAGGATACTTACTCTTCCACACAGGCATATTGGTGCGGAGGTAAGTCTGAATCTGCTCGGCCATTTCCTGGAAAAAGGTGCTGGTGGTCCGTCCGCAACCGGGACAGGCTGTGACCTGGGGAGTGAAGCTGCGTATCCCCATCGACTGCAAAATCTGCTGGCCGACAAAAACCTCTTCGGCGCGGTTGCCGTTAGGAGCAGGGGTAAGCGAGACGCGGATGGTATCGCCAATCCCTTCCTGCAACAGAACAGCCAGGCCTGCGGCACTGCCAACGATGCCTTTGGCGCCCATGCCCGCCTCGGTCAAGCCGAGATGCAGCGGGTAGTCGCAGCGGGCCGCCAGGATGCGGTAAACATCAATCAGGTCCTGAACTCCGCTTACCTTGGCGCTGAGAATTATATGGTCATGAGGCAGGCCGAACTCTTCCGCCAATTGAGCCGACCGCAGGGCGCTTTCTACCATTGCGTCCATGGTGACATCGCGTGCGTCTTTGGGGCTTGCGCTGCGCGAGTTCTCATCCATCATGCGAGTGAGCAGTTGCTGGTCCAGAGAGCCCCAGTTCACGCCGATGCGTACTGGCTTGTCATTCTGGATGGCTACTTCGATCATCGCGCGAAAATTATCGTCATTCTTGCGGCCTACGCTGACGTTGCCGGGATTAATGCGATATTTCGCCAGCGCCCGGGCGCATTCCGGATACTTTGTAAGCAGAAGATGGCCGTTATAGTGGAAGTCGCCAATAATGGGGACAGATATGCCTTGTTTTTCCAACGCTTCAACAATGGCCGGAACCGCTTGCGCGGCAGCGTCATTATTTACTGTCACGCGGACCAGCTCTGAGCCGGCGCGGTAGAGATCAGCCACCTGCCGGACGGTCGAAGCCACATCGGCTGTGTCTGTGTTTGTCATGGACTGGACCACGACAGGCGCGTCACTGCCCACGCGTACATTGCCGATTCTTGCTGTAACGCTCTTTCTGCGCTGAATGGATGCCATTCCCTCTAGTTTACCCGATTTTACTCGCCAGTTCGTTCCAAAGTAGTTACCAGAGGGACGCACCCCAGGAGAACATTTACCCCCAGGCTGGCCCCGGTTCTGATGATGCACAATTGCAATTTTTTGGCTGCGTACATAAGCTCGTTTACGGTCGGCTGTTTGATCCACTGCTGATGGATCAGCTACACAGGAGAAATTTGTTGATTAAGCCACTCTATCTTTTAGCGGATAGCCAATTGCTCTTCTGGCGAGGAGATGGCCAGAGTTTGCCGGAAAGAATACGGGCTGAGTTACCCGCCGAGGATGCCAAAGCTGCTTACATAGGTGCGTCGAGTGGTGATCGCAAGGAGTTCTATGAATTATTTGTATCCGCTATGGAAGTGATGGGCGTAACCCAATGCCGCATGATTCCTGTGCAGTTCGGGGAAGAAGACAAGGCATTTATTGAAAGAGCCAGCTTTGTCCTGCTTGGCGGAGGCAATGTGGAACAGGGCTGGCAGGCCTTTGAGCACAACGGGTTGAGAGATGTGATTTCCCGCAAACGATATGATGGATGCGTGCTGGCCGGGGTTTCAGCAGGCGCGGTCCAGCTTGGAATGGGGTCCCTGACCGACGCTCCGCAGCCGAAGAAGCTGGAGCTATTCCGTTTTGCACCCTTTTATGTTGCTGCGCACCAGGAAAATGAGGAATGGTGGGACCTGCGCGTGCTTTTGACCCTCGCCCCCGACGGTACACAGGGCATTGGCATTCCTTTTGGCGGTGGAGCGATCTATTGGCCTGATGGAACACTGGAGCCTCTCCGCCGACCGTTAACTGAATTGATAAAAGAAGGGGAGCAAGTGAAAGAGCGTTTGCTGATGCCCTCTTCTGCGCTTGTGCTTGAGTGAAGAGAATTGTTGCCTGAATGCGATAGCCAAACCTTAGAATCCCTCGAAGTGATTCTGGTGTCTAATTAAGTGATGTTTTCTGTCTCTTTCAAATCGGTAAGAAGGCAAATTTCCCTGTTGTTGGTGGGCTTTGCCACAGTTTTTTATGGCCAGGTTTTTGGCCAGACTAAGGCTCCGTCCAGCATTCTTCCTTCATCTTTCAGTGGCTGGCATCTTGAATCGCAGAGTGTAAAGACCTCTGCAGATCCCGCGATTGCCGACCCGGTGGACTCGCCCGTGTTGAAGGAATATGGCTTTGCCGATGTTCAAAGCGGCACTTATACCCGCGACGGCCGAAAAATGCAGGTCAAAGCAGCGCGATTCAATGATACTAGTGGCGCCTTCGGTGCCTTTACCTACTACGTCCAGCCGCAAATGCAGGTGGAGAAGATTGGCGACCGGGGCGCTTCCAGCAATGAGCGAATTCTGTTTTTCAAAGGCAACATCCTGGTTGACGTTTCAGTGGAGCATTTAAGCGCCATGTCCGGAGCTGATCTGCGTATACTGGCGGACGACCTGCCAAGGCTCAAGGGCGAGATTGGCAAGCTGCCAACGCTGCCCAGTAATCTTCCCTCACAATCTCTATTGCGCAATACCAGCCGATACATTGTTGGGCCAGAGGGGCTGACCCGGCTTGGCGTTCCCATCCCGGCGCAGCTCATCGATTTCAGTAAGAGTCCTGAAGTAGCCATCGGCAAATATCGCACCTCACAAGGTGAAGCCTCAATGACGCTGATCGGCTATCCCACTCCGCAAATCGCCCGGGAACGCCTGGACGCCATGCAGGCTGCCACACTTTCCGATGGCCCGTTCTATTTCAAGCGTAGCGGCCCGTATGTTGTAGCGATTAACGGCAACATCCCGGCTGATGAAGCACAGTCCCTGCTCGCTTCAGTAAATTATGACGCCGACGTCACCCTGCTTCAGCCGACCAAGCTCAAACCTGCTGAAGATCGAGGGAGTTTTGTTGTTGCTTTGGTGCTGCTCTGTATCTTCGCGGTGCTGGCTGCTTTGGTCTTTGGCTTCGTTTTTGGGGGCATCAGAATTCTGGCAAACCGGTTCTTTCCTAACAGGGTTTTCAGCCGTCCAGAGTCGGTTGAGATCATCCGTTTGAACCTCAAGTAGACCCATAAGTGCTGAAAACCCAAGCGCTTAGAGAGAAATAAAGCGGCCAATGTGACATTTTTTGTCATTTGTGCGACGGTGTTGATAAGATTGTTAAATTGCTGAAAACAAAGGCATTTATTCTCTAAAAATCCCTTGACACTGCCTTTCACTGCCCAATAAGATTTCGCCAGAAAGTTCTGATGGTCTTTTTCGATCTCCGTTAGAACTATTCTCCCTTGAAAGAAGAGGCCGTCCTGTTGCCGGGCGGCCTTTTCGTTTTCTTTTGTCGCGAAGCTGCGGCTTCGCTCCACCCCGCTGTGGTGCATTTGTCCTTGTGAGTAATTTCTGCTCCTGATGCGAGCCGCTCGGCGGCCACGGGCCTCGCGGCTTGATGATGTTGGACAAAAATTGTCGCTTCGGGACAAACCGCTCGTCGCTCGCCGCGTGGTCGGGCTAGCATAAATGCCGCAACCACAAAGATCATTCTTGAGCTCGCGACGTTGTTCTTGTATCGCTTTCGTTGCGCTTCGCTCAGCACAATCTGCGACCATCAGCGCTGATCTGCGGCGAAAAATCATTTGTCCATGTCATATGCGGTCTTCAACCACTTTTTTACTTCAGCGTCGATATCTTTCAGTGACGTGATCTCAATCCGGTGCGTGATGCGGTCCTTTTTCGCCAGACCGCCCGTATCAATAAGCCGTTTAGGAACTTTTGTGCTCTTTAGCGCCAGTCCAAGGTCGATCCGTGTTCGCGTTGTCGGTTTGATCTGTGCGAAGACGTGTTGGCAATAGAGCGGCACCATGGTCTGGCAGGGACACACCTTAACGTCTTGGCCAAGGCTCCGTCCCAGCGCCAGCAACTCATCAAAGATTGGGCGCAAATGTTCTTTGGCTCCCGAATACATCTTCTCCACAAATTCATCCGCCTGCTTCAGATATGTTTCTGGAGTGCCGTCATCGCCTTTTCCAACGGACCGCTCGGCAATCCACCACGCGTAATTCATGCCCAGCCCATGAGTGTCTTTGAGCCATGCGCGGCGTTCTTTCTCGGTTGCAAGGCCTTCGGCGTCAACCAGTTTGATCCAGTCTTCCAGCGTCCTGCCGGTTTTCTGCTTCATGCCAGCCAGTGAACTCTGGTACATGGCCAGGCTGGGGTGGACGTCGTATCTGGATTTGATTGCGCGCTTCGCTGTGGGCATAGGCTCCTCCGGGAAGAAAGTTTACTCCATCGCGGCTGTTCATCCGGCTTCAAGTCAGCTCCGCCGGCTTGCATCGCATGGCGAAATATTTTCATTTTCAGTGAAACCAAATCATGTCTCATTGCTCAGTACCAGTTGAGAGAGCTTTCCGGGAGCCCTTCGCACACAATCTCACCGAACGAGAGGCCCTACTACTGTGCAAAAAATTAAATTCCCCCTAATGATTGCCGTAGCGCTGATTGGCGCTCTTTCCCTGTATTCTGAACAAAAGCCCAAACCGGCCACTTCCAATCCCGCGCGCAACGGTGAAGAACTTGTGGAACAGGGCAAAGCCATTTTCCGCAGCGATACTTTTGGCGACCAGGATTTCTGGGGCGGCGCGCTCCAGTTGCACCAGGCCATTGAAGGCGCACAGCATGGCGGCGTCGGGCCGGGAGTATCACCTGCAACCGCCCTGGCCGTGGGCCTTAAGGTTGACCAGGATGCGCTGCCGGCATCTCTGGTGCAGGAGATCCAGGCAGGCAAAGTTGACCTGAATGATCCTGCTGTAACTCTGGCACTAATGAAGTTAAATGCCGTCATCGGCGTGACCGGATTTTTCAACACTGACGGCACGCTTAAGTCCATTGGAATACAGTGCGCGCTTTGCCATTCCACGGTGGATAATGCATTTGCCCCGGGCATTGGCCATCGCCTGGATGGCTGGGCCAATCGCGACTTAAACGTAGGCGCAATTGTGGGTCTTTCTCCCAATCTCCAGCCGGTCGCAGACGTGCTGGGCGTGGACGTGGCAACCGTTAAGACTGTGCTCAACAGTTGGGGACCAGGGAAATTCGACGCCGAGTTGTTCATGGATGGCAGGGCCTTTCGTCCTGACGGTAAGACCGCTGCCACATTAATTCCTCCGGCATTCGAGCTTTCCGGCGTTAACTTGCATACTTACACCGGCTGGGGCTCTGTACCCTACTGGAACGCCTTCGTCGCCAATCTGGAAATGCATGGCAAGGGCAATTTCTCTGATTCGCGGCTGGATGACCCGGCCAAATTCCCGGTCGCGGCCCGGAACGGCTTTGGTCATGTCACCAACGCAGATGATCAAATCAGCGCCAAACTGGGGCCGCTTCAGGCTTATCAGTTGGCTATTGCAGCGCCAGCGCCACCCCCGGGCAGCTTTGATCGTGCTGCCGCCACCCGAGGCAAAGCATTATTCAGCGGCAAGGCCCAGTGCAGTAGCTGCCATGTGTCCCCGAGTATGACTGAGCCGGGATGGAACATGCATCTGGCGTCCGACGTTTGCGTTGACGACTTTCAAGCCAGCCGCTCACCCGACGACCGCTATCGCACCACACCGCTCAACGGCTTGTGGACACACACCAAAGGCGGCTTCTACCATGACGGCCGCTTTGCCACGCTCGCAGACGTTGTAGACCATTACGATGGCTGCAAGAACCTGGGACTGAACGCCGGAGAGAAAAGCGATCTGGTCGAGTACCTGAAATCGTTGCCTGATAGCGGTAATGACAGAGATCAAGACTAAGCACCCCCTCCCTTAGCCGAGGAGCGAAACCATCCGCTCCTCGTTTTTTTCTTTCTCTTCCTCTATGGGCTTTGGCTGATTCGGCTATACTGCTGCGATCATGCCTGCCGCCAAAGCTGCCAAAAAGAAATCTGCCGCCGTCTTACCGAAAACAGCAAAAGCTGACTTTGCCGAGGTTTTCGCTGCCCTCCGCCGGCTGCTCGAGCCATTCAGCAAAGAAGTCGCGGTGCAAGCCGATAAGCCAGGAAATTTTCACACTGAAATTCTTTCCATTCTGTATCGCGGCAAGCCGCTGTATTTTGCCGGCATAAAGACAGGAAAGAACTATGTCAGCTTCCACCTGCTGCCGTTGTATTACTCCCCTGAATTGCTTAAAGGCATGTCGCCGGCCTTGAAGAAGCGCAAGCAGGGTAAAGCCTGCTTTAACTTTACCTCCGCAGACCCGGAATGCTTCGCCGAGCTTAGCCGGCTTATGGCCGCAGGGCTGACGATTTTTAAAACCGAAAAATTCCGTCAGAGCATCCAAAAGCTGCAATAACAAAAATCTCGTATGGAAACTACCTCCACTCGCGAATTTCACGGTCACTCAGATAAAGCTCACTGGGACAATGGTTGCTGGAATAATGACTATTGGGAAAAAGTCCGCCAGCGCACGCTCAAGGTGATTGCCTGCATCCCGCCGGAGAAATACGACTGGCGCTATGCCGAAGGCAAATTCAGCTTTGCCGATATCATCCGCCATCTCGCCACCATTGAGCGCTATATGTACGCGGAAAACGTACAGCTCAAGCCCAGTTGCTATCCTGGACACGGCCCGGAACTGGCGGACGGACCGGAGAACGTGCTCGCCTTCTTCAACCGCATGCATCAGGAGTCCGTGGCAATCTTCAGCCGCCTCTCAGCCGACGATCTGCGGGAAAAATGTGTAACGCCCGGCGGAACACCCATAACCGTCTGGAAGTGGCTGCGGGCCATGGTGGAGCATGAAATCCATCATCGTGCCCAGATTTATATTTATCTGGGCCTGCTGGGGATCACAACGCCGCCGCTGTACGGCCTGACGTCAGAAGAAGTCAAGGCCCGCAGCGGGTAGTAAATGCGGTACTTGGTAATTGGTATTTGGCCATAAAGCCCGCGAGGGTATCGGTTTTTAGAGATTTGCTTGGGTCTTTGACACCAGGCCAAGTACCAAGTACTAAATACTAAGTACCGGTTTCCCAATGCCCATTGCCTATCTCACGCTGGAACTGCGGATTGAAGGCGCGCACTCACTCAAGGACAAGCGCCAGGTAGTGCGCAGCCTGAAAGACCGCCTGCGCAACACGTTCAACATCTCCATTGCTGAAATTGAGGTCACGGATCTGTGGCAGCGGGCCACGCTGGGCGTGGTGAGCATCTCTGATTCCCGCGATTACCTGCAGGGGCTGATGCAAAACGTTGAAAAAGCCGCCACCCGCCTGGCCAACAATCTGGGCGCGGAAGTGGTGGACTCGTTTATGGATTACGTGGAGGGCTGATGTTAGCGCCTTGAGTCCGGTGGCACCAGGTTGTTTGCACGATAATAGACCACAAGCTGGCCATAGTGCTCGCCGCTGTGTTCGATGGCGAATGTCCAGATGCTGGAGTTGTGGGCCATCCGGTTGCCGAAAAATTTCGTTGTCTTGTCCAGCCCCGCGTCACCCTGCTGTTGAATCACTTGCGCTCCGTCCGCGACGGCCTCTTGCACGAACTTCACCACATCGGCCTTGGTCTTGAAAGCATCGCGCGAAGGATTATCGCCCTCGCCGAAGTCGGGGCCGACGTTTGATCCGGAAACCCTGCGTATAAGAACGAAATCCAGTGCAGCGGCGTGGAGAAGATTCTGGGCGAAGGTGCGCTGATCCTTCTGCACCTTGAAGTCGTATTTGTCTTCGGGAAAATCCTTCGCCATCGCGACGAGTTTGTTCCCAATGTCGTTCCATCGCTCCAACATCTCATCGGATCGGGACCGCGCCGGACTCGGAGCTTGATTTTGGGTTTGGGTCTGGCTGTGAAGACTCATTCCAACGGCGCCAAGCAGAGTGACCGCAACTAGCGCGATTGAAGGCCATTTCATGTAGGTTGCTCCTTTTTTATCCGCTTCAGAAATTCCGTCGGAGGTTAGACGTAACGCTACTCCAAAGGTTTGAGCAAATTTCGGATCAAAGGGCACTCTCTGGTGTTCTCATGGCCTTTCCCAGGGATGTACCATGCCGGAGCATCGGGGAGACAATATCACAGGCGTGGGTTGTGGACTCATTTATGGATTATGTGGAAGGCTGATGTTTCCTGATCCGGCTGGCCGATCGGAAGACAATCCCAATTCCGGTGTAATCTTCTTCAATGAGGCGATTCTTATTCCTTCTGCTCTTTTGCTCTACCTTTGTTTTTGCCCAAGTTCCTGCCGATATTTAAATTCTTGATCGAGCTGTCACGCTTGATAGCATCAATCTCCATGCTATTGTCACCAAGCCCAGGGCGCCGGGACGTTATCCAGCCGTGCTGGTGATCTCCGGTCTGGGATGTTACCCGCTACCGCGTCCAGACCACGATGACCCGTTCAATCAGTTCCGCTACGGACTCTCACAGCGCGGCTTTGTGACTATGTGGGTGGAAAAAAATGGAGAAGGGTCGAGCCAGGGGCCGGCGTGCGACAGTGCGCAATCTGATCTTCAATTCGCTGCAAGCCGCTCCATTGCCGGATTGAAAACCCTGGCTACCTATGATTTTGTTGACCGCGACAACATCTTCATCTTCGCTCACAGTATCGGCCCTCTGGAGGGTGTGGCGGTGGCGGAAAAGTTTCCGGTCCGGGGATTTATTGCTTCTGAAAGCATCGGCAAGAGCTGGTACGAATATCAACTGGAAAACGCACGCCACCAATTGCTGCTGCTGGGCCGTCCTTACGACATGGTCGAAAAAACTACGCGTACGATGGCGCGCTACCAATATTATTTTCTTATAGAAAAGCAAACGCCGGAGCAGGTTATAAAAAACGATTCGGACTGCCGGGATTCAGTGCGTACTTTCGGCGTCTCTGCGACCTACCTGCAACAGATTGCCGACCTGGATCTGGCGGCGGAGTGGAAGAAAATTGATGTTCCCGTTCTGGTGACGTGGGGAACATCGGACGCATTGACCTCGGCTGAGGAAAGCCGCTATTTAACGGATATGATCAACAGTTTTCACCCCTACCGCGCGAGTTATGACGAATTCAAAGACATGGGCCAAGGGTTGGACCTCTGGCCTTCGCAGAAAGCATTTCTAGACTCACTCGGAAAGAAACAGGATGCGCCGTTTGATACGGAGTTCCTGCAGAGGGTAGCGGGTTGGCTAAAACAGAATATTGGGAATCAGCAATCGGTACTCAACAGACGGTAAAAGTCGAGTTTTCGAATCAGCGCGCCAGGGCCCAATGTTGCGCCTCATGTCTGCGCTGCCTGCATCTGATCAGTGTCATCGTGTTAATCAGTGGTAAGGTTTGGTTCCCGATGTCCCGATTCCGCCGATTTTCTCCTATTCCTTCTCTGCATTTTCTCTGGTATCCTCATAGGTTTTTCGCAGGAATGTTAATACCATGCCGGAGCATCGGGGCAGGCAATACCACAGGGCGCGGGTAGGTGAGACGCTGAAGGAAGAGATTGGCGTAATCATTGAAGGTGAGCTGGGCGATCCGCGGATTGCGTTGTGTACAGTTACTGAAATCGCTTTGGCTCCTGACGGGAAGAGTGCGCGGGTTTACATTGAGGTTGCAGGCGACGAGCGAGAGCAGGAGCAAACCGTTACGGCCATCAACGCGGCCAAGGGATATATCAAGCGCGAGCTGCTGATCCGCCTGGGCGTGCGCCATGTGCCGGAATTGAATTTTTTGCTGGATAAGTCACAGGAGTATGGATCGAGAATTGACGATTTATTGGGCCGAATCAAGAAACGCAAGAAGAAATAGGGGCCATGGACCAGCTAGCAAAGGTCTTACAGGAAATTCAGCAGCGCCGGCGTTTTCTGGTCACGTCGCATGCGCGCCCCGATGGCGACGCCATCGGGTCAACGCTGGCCCTCGCTCAAATTCTGCGCAAGATGGGCAAGAGCGCTGAAGTCGTGCTGGCGGATTCCGTTCCTGTGATTTACACGCCGCTGCCCCAGTCTGAAACCATTGTTCATTCTTCACAGATTCATGGCGAGTATGATGCCGCGATCATCCTGGAATGTGACAGCATTCAGCGCACCCGGCTGCAAGGGCTGGAAAACCATTTTCTGATCAACATCGATCACCATGTAAGTTCCAAGCCGTTTGCGCACGTGAACTGGATTGACCCCACTGCCGTTGCCACCGCTGAACTGATATTCCGTCTGGCGCAGGCGGCGCAGGTTAAGCTCTCACCGGAAATTGCCACCTGCCTTTATACCGCCGTCCTCACCGACACAGGCGCATTTTGCTATGCCCCCACCAATGCCTGCACCTTTGAGCTGGCTAAGTATCTGGTGGAGCATGGAGCTGATCCCAGCAAGATCGCCCAGAGCGTTTATTTTTCCAGCCCCATGTCCAAGATGTGCCTGCTGGGCGCGGCGCTCTCCCGCCTGGAACGCGACGGCGCAGTTGTGTGGATGTCCGTTACGCGGCAGGACATGGAGCGCTTTGGCGCGCTGGACGAAGATTGCGAAGGCCTGGTCAATTACGCGCTCGGCATTGCCGGGATTGAGGTGGCGATATTCTTCCGCGAAGTCGCCCACGAACGTATTCGAGTGAGCATTCGCAGCAAGGGCGCGGTGAACGTGTCGGAAATCGCGCAAAAGTTTGGTGGCGGCGGGCATGAATGCGCCGGCGGATTCTCCACGCAAGGCCCAGTCCAAGCCGCAGCAGAGCGCGTGCTGACGGAGCTTCGCGGCAAAGTGCCTGGGAGCGGTACTTAGTATTCGGTACTTGGTATTTGGTACTTAGTATTTGGGCCAAGGCACGCGACTAACGCGCGGAAGCATCAGCGTTCGAGGCAAGGCTAAATACTAATGGCTAATGTCTAATTGCTGCTTCTCATGAATAACCGCAACAAATTGCTTGCTGTACAACTCCTGCTGGTAGCGGGCGTGTGCGGCTTTTTCTTCTTCTTCGGGCTTGGCGCATTTGGACTGCTGGGCGCCGACGAGCCACGCTACGCCCAGATCGCCCGTGAGATGCTGGCCCGGCATGACTGGATTGTGCCGACGCTGAATGGCTCTCCCTGGCTGGAAAAACCGGCGCTGCTCTACTGGAAGATGATGAACAGCTATGCCATCTTCGGTGTGAGTGACTGGGCTGCGCGCATTCCAGCGGCTGTTCATGCCACGGCGCTCGTCTTTGGGATTTTCTTCTTCATGCGCCGGTTCCGCTTTGGCAGCGAATTAGATGCGGCAGTGATCTCGGCTTCATCCGCCGGGATGATTGGCTTTGGCCGTGGCGCCTCCACTGACATGCTGATCTCCGCTCCGTTTGCCCTGGCGATGATGTGCTGGTGGACCTGGCGCGAGACCCGCAAGAAACTCTGGCTCATGTTGTTTTACGGACTGCTCGGCGTAGGAGCTTTGGCCAAAGGGCCTGTGGCTCCGGCGCTCGCCGTCCTGGTGGTGGGCGCGTATGCGGTCCTTCGCCGCGACGCGAAAATTTTTCTCCGCAGCATTTCAGTGCTTGGCTTTGTCCTTTTTTTTGTTATCGCGTTGCCCTGGTTCATTGCAATCCAACACAAAGTCCCGCAGTTTTTCCGCGTCTTTTTTATTGAGCACAATTTGGAGCGCTTTGGCACCAATCTTTACCAGCACTCGCAGCCATTCTGGTATTACATTCCGGTTTTTGTACTTGCTACTTTGCCCTGGACGGTTTTTGCCCTGCCTGCATTGGTAGAGGCCGGACGAACAGCATTTCAGCGCTTTCGTATGAGCGCGGAAACACCCACTGATCCCGCTGATGATGGCTTATCTGCGTTTCTTTTTGTCTGGATCATTGTGCCAATCGTCTTCTTCAGCATTTCCCGCGCAAAACTGCCCGGTTACATTTTGCCTTCGATTCCCGCTGCGGCCCTGCTGACCGCAGACTATCTCCATCGTGCTCAGGTAATTTCGCGGCTCAAGATTGCTCTACACGCGCTGGTCTGCGCCGTTCTGATGGTTGGGGCGCTGATGGCCCCGTTTGCCATGGTGAAGCAAGCGCCGCCGCCTTCTTTGCAGATCGGCATGACAGTAACCGGAGCGATTATTGCCGTATTGGTCTTGCTGATGCTGCGCCGTGAAGGTGTCCGCGTATTGCATTTCGTCACTCTGGTCCCGACCATACTTGCTGTGGCTTTTCTGCTGCGGCCTGCGGCAGCAACTATCGACCGCACGCAGTCGGCGCGGCCAATTAACCAGCGACTGGTGGAACTGGGCGCAGCTAATGATCCGGTTTCGACGTTCAACGTAAAACGTCAGGTCGCCTACGGATTGGACTTTTACCGCAACCAGCCCATTAGCCATTATGAGCATGAAGGCCCGCTCGATCTGCCGTCCGGCATTCCTTCAGGCAAGCATATAGTCGTTGCAAGAGAGGGAAGTCTGGCTGCGGTGCAGGCTGCCGTGGGCGATCGGCAAGTCGTTCCGCTGGGTACGTACCCTCAGCAACATCTGGAATTTTTTCAGGTAAGGGCGGCAAAATAATGGCAAGTAACGCCGCTGGTTCCTACTGTTTTGGTTCCACGGCAGATAGAGGCTTTGATTAATTTCCGTCTCAAAGCTAGACTTTAGTTCACCGCTATTTACGGTAAATGCTGGCGGCAAGCGGGAAGTTTCCATGGGCCTTCATACCCCGATCGAGACACACCGGACACATCCATTTGGCGTGGAGATTCTTGACCTACGGCATTTCAGCTCTCACAACCTGCGTCCATTGCTGGAGCAGGAAACACTTTTGTGGGCGCAGATGATGTCGTGGGACTACCGTCCCTCCGCCGAGATGATTCTCCGCTATATCGATTCCAAAATTCTTCCCGGCTACGCCGCGGTGGAAGACGGTCACATTGGCGGCTACGCGTTTTTTGTTTATGAAGGCAGCAAGGGCGTTATCGGCGATCTTTATGCTGACGATTCCATCCGCATTCCGGACGACACCGTAGAACATCGGCTGGCCGTGCATGTGATTAATACCTTGCAGCAATCGCCCGGCATACAGCGGATTGAAGCGCAGCTTTTGCCGCACGAATCCGGCGTGCTGAGCCCTCCATTCTTGGCGGAAGGCTTTCGCCAGTATCCGCGATTGTTTATGACTCTGCCGCTCAGGAACAGCCCGCGGCCTGAAATTTCAAGTTTGACGGACATTGAATTTCGCCGCTGGGGAGAGCAGGACTTTCAGCCCGGCGCGGCCGTGATTACCACGGCCTATCGCCACCACATTGATTCCGATATCAACGATCAATATCGCAGTCTGAACGGATCGCTGCGCTTCTTGAACAACATTGTCCGCTTTCCCGGCTGCGGAGTGTTTGATGGAAACGCTTCGTTTGTCGCCTTGCACAAACCCACGCGATCCATTGCCGGTTTGTTGCTATGCTCCCGCGTCCGCGAGGATGTTGGCCATGTTACACAGGTCTGCGTTCTGCCGGAGCATCGCGGGCGCCGCATCGGCGAGTCACTTATGGGACTGTGCACGCAAGAGCTGCGCAGCCGCAATTTCCTTGGACTTAGCCTTACCGTGACGGAAGCCAATGTGAAAGCCGTTGAGCTTTATCGGCGGCTGGGCTTTGAGACCCGCCGCCGCTTTGATGCGTTTGTATGGGAATCCTGACTTTCCTTAATTTCTGGTTAATGTCACGGCGGATTTGAACGTCGCGCCGGAAGAGTCCCAACCCTGAATTGTGATCTGATGTTTGCCCACTGCTATGGGCAGAGTTGTGTCCGCGCTGCCATTGGCGGATTGAAACTTGAGCACTCCATCAAGGTAAACCTGCGTAGCCACAACTGGATAGCCAGAGCTCGCAGTCCCAGTCGCCCGCACAGATGTCGCTGTGGTAGAAGCAAATGTTGGGCTGGTGATGGTGACAAACTGCGGCTTTACCACCACAGTCGAACTGGCTGTGGAGATTGCACCCTGATTGTCCGTAACAGTGGCAATCACGGTGTATGTGCCGGCAATTTTGTATTGGTGCGACGCGCTGATTGCCGTCGCTGATGCACCGTCGCCAAAAGCAATGACTGTGCGGACGATTGTGCCATCTGGGTCGCTGGATCCAGCGGCGGAAGCGGCAACCGATCCGCCTACCAGGATTGATCCGGAAGTTAAACTCAGCGCCGCCACCGGAGGCTTATTGCTGGCCGATGTGACAGTCAAACTTTTAAGGAAGCTATGTCCGGGGCTGTCCCATCCCTTCACAACAATAGTGTGCGTGCCAGCTCCAACGGTAATCGTAGTATCAAGATTTGGCGCGCCCACCGTGTAAATCAAAACCGAATCCAAATAGATCTGCATAGCGGTCACGGGCAAGCCAGAGAATCCGCTGGCAACAACGTGTACCTGTGAAGCTACAGTCGCGCCAGTGGTGGGGCTGCTCACAATCACTTCCGGAGCTTTCACCGTCACAATGGTGCTTGCAGTTGAAGAAGCGCCCAGATTGTCTGTGACTTTCGCCGTAAGGGTATAAGCGCCGGCGGCAGAGAATTTATGCGAGGCGGTCAGGCCCGTGGCGCTGGTGCCGTCGCCAAATGTGATTACAGAACTGGCAATTGTGCCATCAGGATCTGACGACCCGGCAGCGCTCACATTTATAGTGGCCGGAGCATAAGCGGTGCCTGGAGTAGCAGTAATCGCGGCAATTGGAGGCTGATTCGTGCCGCCCACCACCAGCGTTACTGTTTTGCTGCCGATGGCACCCAGATTATCAGTGACAGTCGCCGTCACAATAAATGTTCCCGCTACGATGTAGGTATGTGACGCGGAAGTGGCGCTTACCGGGGTGCTGCCATCGCCAAAATTAATTGTGCTGGCCACAATTGTGCCGTCCACGTCCGTTGATCCAGCCGTTGAAGCAGTAAGAGTTACCGGCGGAGTCAACGAGCCAGTCACGGGCGAAGCGCCTGTTGGCCCACTCAAAGTCAGGGCTGCCACCGGAGGTTGATTCTGTAACGTAACCTGCACTCCGGCAGACATTTTGTTGGTGAGCGATGGTTTACCGACAGCTTTCACAAAAATGGTGTAATTTCCGGCATTCAGTCCAAACTTCGCGATATCGAGCGAAGTCGCTGTGCTTGGGGAATCCGCCAGCCACATCAGGTTCGCGCCATCCTGTGAGGCAAAAACTGAGAAATGGTCCACGGTGTTTAGCTGCCCCGTAATGGTCCATGAAGCCACAGTGCCGGCCACGGAAGCTGAAACGGTTACACAATTATCGATCCCGGTTTCAATTTCGCTGCCTTCTTCATAATCGTTCCAGGTCACCATCTGGATTCCCAGCATTTGCTTGGTTGCGGTGTAGTATTTGCCGGCTTCGGCAACACTCTTCAACCATGTCTGGCCACATTGCTGCCCGATGACCCGGTCAGTCCCCCAGAGCGCCAGAGTGTCATTAAATCCTTTGTAGCCTGAGCCGGTGGAATATTCCGTGGGCAGGGAAAGGGCAGTGAGATAGTAGTTATCCAGATAATTGGTCGCCATCAAGTTGGTGGCGGAAACTGTGGTGGGCTCTACCCAGGAAAATGCTCCGCTGCTATCAGCCTTTGTAAACCCGCTGCCGTTGCGAAAGATGAACATGGGATTCCCGGCCACGCCGGCGCGTACGCGGGTCCAATCAATGGTGTAGGCTTCATGCCCAAAAAAGTAGATTACCGGGCGTCCCGCGCTGTGCAGGTAGGCCGGTGAGCCGGAATAGGTTACGTTTACGTAGTTCAGATCATCGATCAGGGTTTGCGTCACATCGCAGCCCAGCGTGGCCGCGCACGTTTTCAGGGCTCCCGCGTCATGCATGATGGCGAAATTAAAGCCGGGATGCAGTTCCGCCTGGTGCATAAACGCCTGCGAGGCCTGGTCATACGACACGAAATTTTTGCTGGATTCGCCACGGCCGTACCAATCGATGATGGCCCCATCAAGCCCTCGGCTCACCATGTCATTCACCTGCTTTTGCACCTGCAGCAGGTCACTGGAGACGTAGCCGATATTCATGTGGTCGCCAAAGCCGAACCAGGGTTCCAGGTGGGTGTAGATTTTCGCAGTGGAACCCGCGTAGAGCAGGCTTCGTATCGGCACTTTGCTGATATTTGTGGCGCCGATGTTGCCATTCGTCTGTGCAGCAAAGCTGTTGGCGGCGCTGGTATTGTTGCTGGTCTCCGCTGCCAGCGTGGTGGTAGCTTTAAAGGTGGTTCCCGCTGACGCCATCAGCGAAAAGAAAACGATGAAAAAAATGAGGTAGATCCCATGGATTCGCACACGTCCCCCCGGACTTGCCGTCGCCCGAGGGCGAACGACGGGATAAGCATTGCAATCGGCAAATTTTGATTTTCTCTAGCTTTGATTTTCCGTACCGGAAGATTGCGAGGATTCTAGGCGGGCACGGCCTTAATCCATATCCGCGAAAGCTCTAAGCTTTACACCATCATTTACCCTAGAGGACTACTATGAATGCCCGGGCAGTATAGGTTAGGGAACTAGGACACGGCCTAATGGTCAGCAGCAAAACTGGATAAAGACAGACAACGGACAGAGAGAGACCTGCTTCTAAAGAAAATTGACACAGAGCATGGGGTTTGTGTCTGGATCGAATTTCCAGATGAAAGGGCTTATGAGCGCTCAACCGAAAACAGAATCATCGGCAAAAATCCCCCCCGAAATTAACACCAAATTAAGGTCATTGGCCCACGATCTCAGCAACTCAGTGGAAACGATCATGCAAGCCTCTTACCTGCTTGCTCAGTCCAAGCTGGACGATACGTCAAAGAAATGGGCGGAGATGATTGACCATGCCAGCCGCGACTGCGCCAAAATCAACCGCGAAATAAGAGAAATTCTGAAAGCCAGTGCTTAGTCGTTAACGGGTGCTTTTGATTGGAATCAGGCCACGCGCCGTGTTGAAGATTGGGCACGTAGATAGTCCTGGGCGTTGCGATATCCTTCAAGCGTTCCCACGTCAATGTAACTCTCGCCGGAAAATTTTCCGCGCACTGGATTGCCGGCGGCAATAAACGCATTCAGCAATTCCCCCAGATAGTTGTCGGCCCGGTGGCGCGATTCCCAAAGCAATTTCAGCCGGTGGAACGCTTCTCCACGCACCGTGACTGCCCCCCATATCCATTGGGAACCGGGGTTTGTTTTCTTGACGCGAACTTCCTGAACATAACCCAGATCGTCGCAGATCACGGCATCGAAAACAGATGGATTTTCCACTGGAAATAGTACCAGGTTACACTCTGCTCCTCCCGGAGCCAGCGCAGGAACGTAAGCATTCTCAGGAAACCAGATCGTGTCTGGCAGCCCGATCAGTACCTGGTTGTGGTGGCGCGCAAAAGGCTCTGCGCGGAAGAGGGCGTCACACAGTCCCAGCGGCTGTTGCTGCACAACATAAAAAATCTCAGCTGCATAATTGCGCTCCGCGTAATAACGCACAAGATCGGTCTTTTCCGCTGATATGACCATGCATATCTGGGTGGCTCCGGCGGCGATCATGCGCTCTACCAGATATTCTGAAACGGCTTTGGGCCGTTCCACTCCGTTGACCAGCCTTGAACCTACGGGCAGCAATTCCTTGGAGCAGCCCAGCGGCTGTATGCGTTCTCCTGCGCCGGCGGCGGGTATGATTCCGATCATCGGAGCACCTCTTTCTTCATGGATGCGCTTGTTCCGGAATGAGCTTCCTCAAGATATCCAATGAGCTGCCGGGCGCGTACAATGCCGGTGTGCTCATCTAACGTGTGTTGCCGTGCCTGGGCCGCCATGGCTCGCAGATCGTCTTGGGGCATCCGTAGTGCGTCCTGGACATCTTCAGCACGGCCTACAACGCGCAGTTCACTTTTCAGGTCAAAAAAGGAATCCAAGCCTTCCCATGCATCAGTAATCATGGGCGTACCGCAGGCAGCGGCTTCAAAAAAACGTCCGGAAGGGCACCAGCCATTTGCGGCCATGTCACCCCGCGTGATATTAAGCGTGATCCCGGATGACGAATAAAAGCGGGAATGGTCCGCTGGCGCAACATGTTCCCTGCGGCGCACATTGTCGGGCCATTCCCAATTCCAGGGATAAAGCGGGCCTGCCAGCAGAAATTGCTTTTCCGGATGCCGGCGTGAAGGTTCAAGCAGCAATTCATCAAGTTTGGCCTGCCGGTCAGCGGAATAGGTGCCCATGTAACTCAGATCGCATTGAAAATCGGGGGCCGGATCAGCGCGGTAATAATCGTCCGGATCAACGCAGCCATAAAGTGTCCTTACAGTTCGCGCGTGGTGCGTCTCTTCCAGCTCCTTCACTGCTTTCCCACCAGTAAAGGAAAGCACCAGATCAAATTCGGGAAGCTGGTTGGGAGACAGGTATTCAACCTCGCCGGAATGTATGCTGGCAAGCGTCACCGGGGTATCCAGATCATAAAAAACTCGTAGCGGCCGGGAGAGGCCCAGTATCTCGTCGTTAATGCGGCGGCCCTCAGGAAGATAGCTGGCAGTAATGACTACATCTGAATCGGCTGCGGCTGAAAGTGCCCGGTCCCGGATTTCCGCCCAATCGGGGTACAGTGTGAGTTCGCAATAATCGCAGGAATCAAAGTCCCGCCTGGCGCTGTAATAAGGGGCGTCCTTTTCGAAGAAATGTACGCTATGTCCCAGGCGATCCAGCGCCCGAATAATGGCGCGATAGGGGGTAGCGTGCCCGTTTCCCCATGAGGAGGAGATGGTCAGGCCAAAAACGGTAATTTTCACTCGTCCTGGATCCTTGCCGCGCGGGATGAGAAAACTCGCGTTGAATGAGATGTCAATTCGGGCAGGGCTGTTGCCGCCGTATTTCCATGGTGCATGTCTCTGCGGAATGGGTTTACACTTCCAGAGAAACATGGCTGAAGATAAAACACAAGGACCCAACCCGGGTTTAGAAAGCGCCGGACCGCTGCCAAAGGCTGACCTTTCCAGCTATTGCCCTAATTGTGGGACACAAATGCGGGACTCCCGCTGCAAAATGGTGTGTAAAACTTGCGGTTTCTTCCTGAGTTGCAGTGACTTCTACTGAGTCCATGGAAACCGGCAATCTCACTTTTGCTGAAAAATACTTCAAATTGGACCGCAAAGGGCATCTTGCGGTGCTACAACTTGTTTCGCCTGATGGCACAAACAAGCTGGGTCTGCGCAGCATTCGTGCTCTGGCGTCAGTTATAAAAGACGTTGTTGTCGAAGCTGATGACGGAAGCCTGAGCGGACTTATCTTCACAGGGAATGAAAAGTTCTTTTCCGCCGGTGCTGATTTAAATGAGATTTCCCGGCTTACGGCATCGCAAGCCTTTGAATTTTCCCGTGTGGGCCAGGAACTGATGCTGGCAATCGATCGCTTTCCTGTACCGGTAATCGCCGCCATTCGCGGCTACTGCATGGGCGGAGGCATGGACTTGGCTCTCGCTTGCGACTACCGTATCGCTGCCCCAAACGCAGTGTTCGGCCATCGCGGCGCGGCTTTGGGCGTGATGACCGGCTGGGGCGGGACGCAGAGATTGCCCCGTCTGATCGGCAAGCCGCGGGCTATGCAGATGTTCCTGCTGGCGGAGATGATTAAGGCGGATGAGGCATTGAGGATTGGGCTGGCAGGACAAATAGCAGAGAACCCGGTTGCACAAGCTGAAGCGATTGTTCGGCAAGTTCATGGGAAATGACGCAAAGGAGCAACATGGAATTGAACGAAAGAGGATCTGCATCACTTGATTGCGCACCAAACCTGCTTGGGGGACATCCCTATGAGCGATTTTCGCTTTTTATGCGATGGAATAATTAACAATGAGTGACATATTGAGAGTTTGTTGCCGCAACTAAATTCGTCTTCAATTAAGATGCCCTTCGGGTTAATTCACGGTTCAGCAACAAAGCTGCTGGGGACGAGCCAGAAGGCTTGTAATGCGCATGGAGCCGGCATTTAGATGAAGGAAGCGGCAAAATTGAATTCAATTTACAAGCGCAAGCTGCGGCTCGCGATTTTTGGAGGCCGCGGGATACCCTCCACGTATAGTGGCACTGAGACTTTTTTTATTGAATTGGCGCCGCGTCTTGTTGAACGCGGACATGATGTGATCGTCTATTGCCGCAAAGCGCTTTTTAAAGAGCGGCCTCCCATATATAAAGGCGTACGTCTGATTTACACGCCAAGTCTTGAAACCAAGAACTTTGGGACTTTCACCCATACCCTTGCCTGCATGATGGATGTGCTTCGACGCAATGTGGATGCGATGCTGATTACCAATGTGGCCAATGCCTTTCATTGTGCTCTTCCCAGAATATTCCGCCAGAACTGCGCATTGAATGTAGACGGTATTGAGTGGAAAAGAGGCAAGTGGGGACGGCTGGGTAAGGGGTATTTCTATTGGAATGCCCGGCTGGCGGGAAAGATACTGCCCCGCGGCATCATTACAGACGCTTATGCCATGCGCCAGCTTTACCTTGATGAGTTCAATACGCCATCGGCTTGCATAGCTTATGGCGGCAATATTGAAGCCTCTTCGAATCCGGACGCCGTTCGTCAATATGGACTGGAGCCAGGGAATTATTATTTAATAGCCAGCCGTCTGGTGCCGGAAAATAACGCGGCGCTCATTGTGGACGGCTTCAAAAAAGCCCCTACCAGACGGCTGCTGGCTATTGCAGGCGATGCCAATTACCACAGCACCTTCATTGATGATCTCAAAAAGAACGCTGGAGATCGCGTCCGTTTTCTTGGCCACGTTGACAGCATTGAGCACATTAAGGAACTTCACTGCAACTCTTATGCTTATCTCCATGGTCACATGATGGGGGGGACGAATCCGGCCCTTTTGAAAGCACTGGGATTCGGCAACTGCATTCTGGCGCATGACAACGCTTTCAATGCCGAAGTTCTGGCAGGACACGGCTTGTTGTTTCAGGATGCGAACGATCTTGCGAAAAAAATACAACTTATCGAGCAATACCCCGAAGTTGCCGAAGAATACCGCCGGCGCGCCCCGGATCGAATCCGTAATTTTTACAACTGGGACAGAATTGTGGATCAGTACGAAGAACTGTTTTATCAATTGGCAGCAGGGGAAGACCCAACCCGAATCCATTCCAGCGTGCGCGAAGCGGAAGCACAAATAGCTGGCCGCTGACCAGCCGTGTGGCGGGTGCTCTGCATGCAAATTTAAGACCTAAAACGGCTCTCGATGAACATGTTTGGCCCATAGGCTCAACAAAAGCCCAAGACCAAGCTAATACCTGTCGCTATTCGCTGGTAAAGTAATCCACTGGAACGGGACTTTCAAATAGCGAATAATCCCGCGTCACAATCGTGATTCCTGTTTCTGTCACTATGTAATTCTTCGCATCCTCCACGGGATCAAACCCGATTACGGTTCCTTCTGGAATGTGAACATCACGGTCAATAATGGCGCGGCGTATACGGCAATGGCGTCCGATATTCACATGCGAAAAAATGATGCTGGTATCAACCTCAGTATAGGAATTCACGCGCACATCAGAAGAAAGCACGCTGTTCCGAACGTAGCCGCCGGAAAGAATGCAGCCGGGGCAGACAATGGAATCAACCGCCATGCCCGTGCGTCCAGGCTCCCCAAAAACAAATTTGGCCGGAGGATATTGCCGCTGGTGCGTCCGGATGGGCCAATGTTTGTCATACAGGTTAAAGACCGGCGATACTGAAACCAGGTCCATGTTGGCTTCGTAGTAAGCTTCTATAGTGCCCACGTCGCGCCAGTACTGCGCTTCCTTCATGTTCTCATCGATAAAGTTGAAGGAATAAAGCTTGTACTGATCAAGAATCTTTGGCAGGATATCTTTACCAAAGTCGTGGGACGAGTTGGGATCTTCCGCATCTTTCAGCAGCACCGGCAACAACACGTCAGTGTTGAAGAGGTAAACGCCCATCGAGCCGGAAACCATTTCAGGGTTATAGGGTGAACGCAGCTTCGTCTCTTTTGGTTTTTCCTCAAAGCCGGTGATGCGGCCATTGCGATCGATATCCACCACGCCAAAGCGGTCAGTCTCGCTCGGGTCGATCAGTATCGTCGCAAGCGTTACATCAGCCCCATCCGCACAATGATGGTCCAGCATAAGCTGGTAATTCATCTTGTAAATATGGTCGCCGGAGAGGATCAACACGTACTTGGATTGCTCGCTTCCGATTGAATAAATGTTCTGGTAAACAGCGTCCGCAGTTCCGAGATACCAGTTATCGCTCACACGTTTCATTGGCGGCAGTATTTCAATGAACTCGCCCAATTCGCTTGCCACCACTGATCCCCAGCCTTCACGGATGTGCCGGTTCAATGACAATGCTTTGTATTGCGTAAGGATGTAGACCTTGCGCAGGTCTGAGTTGATGCAATTGGAAAGCGTGACGTCAATAATGCGGTAGTTGCCGCCGAAAGTCACTGCCGGCTTGGCGCGGTCGCGAGTAAGGGGATAAAGCCGTTCTCCCGCTCCGCCTGCGAGCAATACTCCAAGTGTATCTTTCATATGTCTTTTGCTGGCTTTGGAACAGAGGGCAATGAGCGCCAGAATTTTATGCTAGCAGAAAAAAGAAAACCAGGCACAGCGCCTGCTGCTCTGGCCAGGGCGTCTCAAAGGGGTCCAGTTATGCAGCTTTGTCGGTGCTGATGCGCAATGACTTTAGAAAACGCACATCATGGGCGTTGATGCTGAACTCAGGCTCAGTGTTTTTTGTACGCGTGCTTACCAACTCATGCGCATCATCTGCCCCTTCATCCCGCCGGTTAAATCCGATAGTGGCTTCCAGCACCAGAAAAACGTCAAACCCTTCTTCTTTGATCTTTGAGATCACATTCGCAATTGGCTCGGACTCTGAAAGAGAGCCATTGATCGCCTCTCCCAGTTCTTTCATGAGTTGCTTCAGGCGTGTATTCACTACAAACTCCTCTGAATATTCAAATTAGATGCCCATGAGGTTACCGGCGTTTTATTCTTTGGCGTAGATAAGGCCGTTTCGGGCTACAATAAGCGAAATGCCAGAACTTTCCACTGTCAGAAATGCCCTCCAAACCGTTGTAAAGAAAGACCGGCTTCTCAACGCGGTCTTTGCTGGCGGAAAGTCGCTGGTAGTTTCTGTCAGCCGTACTTTTTATGCTCTCTGGTTGCAGACGACCGGCCTGCTTTTCCTGTTTTTTACCCTTTTGGGTGGGGCAGCGCTGCTGCGCCAGTATCACAAGGACCATTTTGTCGACCACAGCCGATTATTTATCACAGTGGCGTTTACCCTGATTTGCTTCTGTTTTACCGTCCAGTCATTCACGAGAGCCAGACGCACCGTTAACCGAAGGTGACCTTGGCCTTCCTGGTGTTCCGGCTTCCACTTTCGGAGAAGTTCCATCTCCGGACGGCAAGAATTATCAGCATCCTTCCCATATGTCGCGCATCCATTTAAAATAGAGATGTCATGAGTGATCACCTCGTAGATCCGGATGTCGAGCGCGAACTTTTCACCAAGCGCTATGAGAATACGGCCGGCAACCCCGACGATGCCCAGCATCTGAAGAATGTCCTGTTCGGCAATGAACAGCCACAGGGTGTGATTCTTACCTCGCTCGATAACGTGGTGAACTGGATGCGCAAAAGCTCCATCTGGCCCATGACGTTTGGTTTGGCTTGCTGCGCCATTGAGATGATGGCCATGGGCGCTTCCCGCTTCGATGTCGCTCGCTTTGGTGCTGAAGTGTTCCGCCCCTCGCCCCGCCAGTCTGACCTGATGATCATCGCTGGCCGCGTCTCTCAAAAGATGGCGCCGGTAATCCGCCAGCTCTGGGAGCAAATGCCTGAACCCAAATGGGTAATCTCCATGGGCGCATGTGCGACTTCAGGCGGCGTATTCAATAATTACGCGCTGGTGCAAGGCGTAAACCAAGTCATTCCCGTCGATATTTATGTTCCTGGCTGCCCCCCGCGTCCTGAGCAACTGATTTATGCCATTACGCTGTTGCAGGAAAAAATCCAAAAAGAGCGTGGGACCTTCAAGCGCGCTCTGAACTTAGCCTAAGATCGGCTTTTCACTGGTTTAGAACAAAAGGGAAGAAGATGCCGCCTCGCATGTAGCAGACTGCCTTTACATATCAGCCCACCGGGGCGGTTTCCACCGGATGTGGTTGCTGATAAAGCTCTTCAATCTGTTGCTTGTATTTGGCTTCAATCACGCGGCGCTTGAGCTTGAGCGTGGGAGTGATTTCTCCTGTCGCAACAGTAAATTCATCGGGCACTACGATGATTTTCTTAAGGGTTTCAAACTGCGCCAGTTTCTTGTTTAAATCTTCGACAATCCCTCTATAAAGATCACGGACTTTCGCGGAACTCACCAGATCCTGCCGGGAGGTAAACGATACTCCATTGGCACGCGCCCAGTCTTCCAGAAGAGGGAAGTGTGGAGAAATAATGACCGACGCATATTTCCGCTTGTCTCCGATGACAGCAGCCTGCGCAATCAGCACGTTTGCTTTAAGCGCATTTTCTATCGGCTGAGGTGCGATAAATTTTCCGCCGGAAGTTTTGATCAGGTCTTTTTTGCGATCGGTAATGCTGAGAAAACCTTCGCTATCCAATTCGCCGATGTCGCCAGTCTTGAACCAGCCATCGACAAAAGAATTACGAGTCTCTTCCGGCATTTCCCAGTAGCCTTTAAAGACAGTAGGCCCCTTGACCAGAATTTCGCCGTCTTCGGCGATTTTCAATTGCAGGCCGTCATTTACTTTGCCCACGGAACCAATTTTGAACGCGCTGGGGCGATTGACAGAAAGCGTGGGAGAAGTTTCTGTGAGCCCATAACCCTCCATGATGGGAATACCAACCGCGCAAAACCACTCTGCCATGTCTTTGCCTAATGGCGCACCTCCTGAAAAATACGCCCGGCTTCTGCCTCCAAACCCCTGTCGAATTTTGTCAAAGACCAGACGATTGGCCAGCTTCCAAACAGGGCTGGCAGGCGTTTCTCCTCGCGCAATTTCATCCGCATGCTTTCGTCCGACGCCAAGCGCCCAGTCAAAAATTTTTCGTTTTAGGCCATGGCCGGCGCGCCGTTCAGCTTCACCGCGAACTTTTTCATAGACGCGAGGCACGGCAACAATGATTGTCGGCGTGGCTTCCTGAAGCATCTGAGGCAGTTGGTCAAAAACAGCGCAGTACGCCAGGCTCACGCCATCCAGGTAACAGACATAGTCAACATGCCGCGCAGTCACGTGCGACAAAGGCAGAAAAGAAAGGTACACATCATCCGGCGTCCACTCAGCCTGTTTGCTGGCCATGATGGCGCAGGAAGTGAGATTGCCATGGCTCAGCATTACACCTTTGGAGGTGCCTGTGGTTCCGGAGGTGTAGATCAGCGTAGCGAGGTCATCCGGCTGGATCTGGTGCGCCTGCTCATCGAATTGCGCATCGCGCTCCAGCGACACGCCATTCAGCAGCGACCACATGGGAATTACGTTCACTTCCGCCACATCGTCCATCACAACGATTTTTTCCAGTGAGGTCTTGGCCTGGATTGACTGCACTTTTCGCAACTGCTCAATAGTGGAAACAAAAATGATCCGGGCGCGCGAATTTTGCAGCAGATAAAGCGTCTGTTCAGCGGTGAGCGTGGCATAAATGGGAACATCGACGATGCCACTGGTCACGCAGGCAAAATCGGCAATCATCCATTCCGGGCGATTTTCGCCCAGGATGGCAACGCGATCACCTTTCTGGATGCCCCACTGTTTCAATATCCGGGCCAAAGCGGACACATATCCATAGAGTTGGCGAGAAGAGATAATCTGCCACTGGGAGCCGCGCTTGAACATGACATGGCGTTGCACGTCATGCGCGACCGAAGCAAAGAAAATGTCAACCAGTGTTCTGGTTTCCATATTAAGGGCCCGTTTCCACCCCTTTAAGGACTATGGCCACGACCGAATCGGTCAGGCTGGAGAGGTGATATTCGCGATCACGTTCGCGGTCTGAAAGGATCCACGTAGTTACTATCTCATCCACAGCGCCAAAGAAGCAATGCGCGGCAATGGTAATGGAAATATCGGGGCGGAACACGCCGGCTTCCTGGCCTTCTCGCAAAACGCCCTTGATTACATCAAAGTATTCCACCAGCAGGTTATGTGAAAATTGGCCCAGAAATTTGGCGCTGTGCCGCAGCTCGGTCTGGAAGACAATGGCCAGACTTCGATTTGAGCCCAGTGCTTCCAAATGAAGAAAAGCCATGCGGCGCAGCTTTTCCCTGGGGTCGGTTACCTGGTCCAGAGAGCTTCGCGCCCGCTGGATAAAGCGATGGAAAGCCGAGTCTATGGCCGCCATTAATAATTCGTCTTTGTTCTTGAAATAGAGATAGATCGTGCCGTCGGCAACGCCGGCTCTGTCGGCAATTTCCGCCACGCGGGAATGAAAAAAACCGTGCTCCGCAATGACCTCAATAGCTGCGTCGAGGATGCGCTGATGCTTGTCCGACGTGCCGTTTGCTGACCGGGAAGCCGCCTGTGAAGCCCGTTTCGCCATGAGAGAACCTTGAATTTACTTGGATTTCAGGGGTAGCGCAACGCTTAAATTTGGCCATGTAAATGTGTTGTGGCGGCCACATTAGTGCGGCTGATTGGAGTACCATTCCAAAAAGCTGCGAAATGCTTTGCCGCGGTGACTATGCTGGCGCTTTTGTTCCAGGGGGAGTTCAGCAAATGTTTTGCCTAATAGGGGAAAGTAGAAGAGTGGATCGTAGCCAAATCCCTGCGTACCGCGCGGAACTGTCAGCAATTCTCCTTTGGCTTCACCTCTAAACGTGGCCAGAGTTTTGCCATCTCGAGCCAGCGCGATCACAGATACATATTTTCCGAGAAGCCGATCTCCAGGCAAGCTCTTGAGTTGAGAAATAAGGGCCTGATTATTGGCCTGGTCATCTGAATTCTGATTCGATGTAACACCATGCTCCAGCACGGCCGCGTAGCGGGCGGAATGTACTCCGGGAGCGCCATTCAGGTCATCGACCGCAAGGCCAGAATCTTCCGCAAGCACCGTCTCGCCCGGAGCAAAGCGGCTGTAGTATTCCGCTTTGATGCGGGCATTTTCTTCGAAGGTAGCGCCATCTTCAACCGCTGGCTCTAAGTTCGCAAACCCGGGAAGAGGTTCCAGCGCGACTGCGAATGATTGGGCGGCTTCACGGAATTCGCGCACTTTGCCTGGGTTGGAGGTGGCAAGATAAATTTTTGAGATACCTGACATATGTTAAGGAATGCAGTTAGTGAAGCAGGTAACCCCAGAACACAATGCCAATGCCGATGATGGTGGTAATGAAAGATAGTTTCCAGAAGAGCTTGGCTTCAGCCAGCAAGGCAATGGAACAAAGAACGATGGAAATTTCCAGGAACAGCTCTGCGCCGTCATAGTAATTGGCGCGACGCTCCACCAGCTCTCTTTCGTGTTCCAGCTCCTTCGCGTTGTCCTGGATATTTACCGCGCCCAGTTTATGGGCCGCAGATTTGTCATGCTGCTCTTTGGCCTCAGGCTTCTCTTTGCCATGTTCTTGCGCAGAATTTTCTTTGACTGAAGCTTCCTGCTCTTTCTTGTTCTCCTTGCTATCGTCAGCGGGCGATGCCGGCGCGGGGGCCAGGAATGGCCGCAAAATTGCCGAGTCTTTGGCTGGACTGCTGCATCCATGCTCAACCGGGGTACCGCATTCTTCATCCAATGATTTTTTATAATCTTTCAGCGCCAGGTCTTTCCCATTGGGCAGCAACGCGGCGATTTCAGCAATGGCGCCATATTCATGCGCGCGGCTGTGCTTTGCCTGATAGAAGTTCCATTCATCCACAATTTTGCCCTGCAACAGGCCTTCTTCCGTGTGTGCGCGGTGGCCCAGCAGAGTGGCCATTGCCAGAAGTACGGCGACAATCGCCATGGTCAGCCCAATTCCTTTTTCACCGCTGTGCTGAGCATGTTCTGTGCCTTCTTTGAGTTCTTCTATATTCATTGGTTCCTCTCGAAGGTGATTTAAGGAAAGCAGCAGATGTATGCTGCTTAGAACGTCTTATCCAGATATGGCAGAGAGACTTCTGCATCGCGTTAAACCCGTTGATCAATTCCGATGCAGGAACTTAAGCCGTTTTTGCGGACGCGCTTTGTCGGGCACATCGTCATACTTCAAGACACTGATGGAGCCGTCAACCTCCAGAACTGCCAGCGCCGCATCACCGATGCAAGCCACTCCGTGCTCGCGCAAGGCGCGGTTGAGTTCGTCCATGGAAATATGCTCCTTGGCCATGTGGGAAGTAATGCAGGTTCCGTTATGGATTAAAAGCGTGGGAGATCCCTGGATCATCTTGCGAAAGCGCCTATTCAGCCCTGAAACTTCCGCCAGCAGGAAATTCAAGGTGAGTAATACTATGGCAGCCGCAACTCCGCCCATCAATGAATTATCAGGACCGGTCATGGCATTTTGCACGGAGTTGCTCAGCAGAAGCAGTAGCGTAAGGTCAAATGGGGTCATCTGGCCTACTTCGCGCTTTCCTGTGAGACGAATTCCGACCAGCACCAGGGCATAGACTGCTGTGGTGCGCAGAACAATCTCCAGAACGGTATGCCAGCTTGTGAGCATTTGCGCCGATTGTAAATTTTCAGCGCCAAATTGCAAATTTGAATTCAACAGCCGCTGTTTTTGCACAACGGATCATTTTGATTTGAGATATGGTTCGCCTGAGAAAGAGATAAGCGGCTTGATGTCACCCTTTTCTGTCCTACAGGACAGATTCAAGCGGCTTTGCTAAAATGAATACGTTGTTCCTGCCATCTACGCGCCCTTAGCTCAGCTGGATAGAGCGTCTGACTACGAATCAGAAGGCCGGGAGTTCGAATCTCTCAGGGCGCGCCATCTAATCAGCAACTTACCGTCCCTAACCCCATCCTGCGAAAGCCACTGTGGCTGTTACATCAAAACTTTCTGTTCGTTTCTGCGATCGATGATGGCCTTGATGCGCCCAATATCAGGGTGCATATATTCCATCGTCGTCTTCAGATCTTCATGTCCCATCGTGTCGCGCACGAGGGCAGGGTCCTTGGTTTCTGCCATCGGCACCGTGCCAAATGTGTGGCGGGCACAATAAAGTTTGAGATCGTCATTGATCTTGAGTTCGCGTGCTATAGCCCGAAACTTTCGTTGGAGACAAGCGCGTTGATGAAGCTTCGCTGGAAATGGCCAAGGTCTTTGGCATTCATTTTCTGGTGTGCAGTGAGACTCCAGGGTCAACGTTCTGCGCGGCATCACGCGCGGGCATCCGTCCATCCTGACTGAAGCCGGCGGACAGGGAATCTGGACGGCTGAGGATGTCCGATGCCATACGAATGGCCTCGACCGCCTGATGCGCCACCTGAAAATGATTCCGGGTAATGCTCCGGAGACCGCGCCGTGCACACTTCTTGAACGGTTTCTTTGGTTGCGGAGCGAACACGAAGGTTTCTGGTATCCAGCGGTCGCAGTGAACGATCGAGTAAAGGCTGGACAGAACCTGGGCGTCATTAAGGATTACGAAGGGCGCGTGCTGCAAACGGCGGTCAGCCCAGCCGATGGCATCGTTCTTTTCATCGTCTCGTCGTTAGCAATCAACCGGGGCGATCCTTTGTTGGCAGTCGGTGCTTGACTCGGTAATCAGATGTGTTTGCGGCGTCCGCCCTCACTGGGAAGGACCTACAAAGTTGGGCAGCAGAAGCAGACATCGCTCTCATCCGCGGCTCTTGAGCCGGCCAACAATCCGGTACCCGATTCAGGTGGCTAATGCGGTCTATCGAAACCCGCCCTCCCGGCAACAATCGTCGTCGCGTTCTTGGGTCGATCCCATTGTTTTAGTGCTCTGGTGCTGTGCGATAGTGGCCCGTTGCCAGCTACGCAGATGTCGCTGTATGGTAGATAAAAGGTTAGTGACCAAACGTCCGCCGAAATTGCAACCCACTTCGAGCGATGTCAACGACAATATTGCATCGTTTGACCGGACTGCGGTCCTGCAGTTGCTACACCCATTGCTCATGGAGACCGTTAATGACATTGTGCACCAGCGTAGTTCCCTCTCCCGCCCAGCAACAACCTTCGTACGATCCGCTGCTCGACGACATTGGATACATGACCTGCATGACCCTGGTGCTGCTCGGAAATTATGCGCAAACCGGGCACCTTGGCGGACCGCTGGCATACACACCGTACAACGTTGCGGCGCACCTGGTCGGTCCGGAAAACGGCGGACTCCGTTACGACTACCGCCGGCCCAAGCATCCTTACTCTGACAAATTCATGATGGCGGCGGGTCACTCTGTTCCCACGTGCTACGCGCTGTGGATGATCATGGGCGAAGCTCTGCGTCGTAAGTATCAGGAGACCGGCGATTCGCGATATCACGTCGACCCGCACGTGGCGATGCTGCCGGTTGACGCCCTGGGATTCCGGCGCGGCGCTGGCGCGTTGAAGACGCTGCTGCAGGAAACGAATCTGGTAGACCATCCGCTGTTTGCCACGGCGAAGGGCCGCGGTATTCGTGCGCTCTCAGGACATGCCGAAAGCATTGATTGCACCAATGACGTAAACGGCGGACCTTCAGGTGTCGGCATCGCAACCGCCGCGGGCAAGGCGATGTTCTGGGATGTGGCGGGCGCGCCGGACTCGCAGAAAGTGATCGCGCTGGAAGGCGAATTCGCGCTTACCGAAGGTCACGCGCAGGAGTTAAAGACACAGGCGCTCGCCCTGCAAGTGGGAAAGCGTTTGCGGGTTATGCTTTCCAACAACAACGCGGGCATCGACGATTGCCTGATTGGCGGCGTTATCCCCGCGAAGTACGACGGCTACGATCTTGTAAACCAATGGACGTCGTATGGATGGAACGTCTTCACCCTGTCGAACGGTAACGACTATAACGAAGTAACCGCTGCCCTGAAGGCAATGGACGAAGTGGACCCGAACGACCGCCGCCCCATCATTGCGATCGGCAGAACCATCAAGGGCTACTGGCCCTCAGCCGCTGACGGGAAACTCCCCGGCTATGGCGAGCAATTGGTGAGCTACGCAAGCCATCCCTACGCACTGAAGATGAACTCGGAGTACTTTTTAGCTCTCGCGCAGACGTTCGAGAAGCATTACGGCGTGGAGTTCCAGGGCATTCGCAAAGGCCCGGCCACAGACAATCGCGAACGATTGATTCAGTTCAAAACGAACATCGACGTGGTGATGTCACTGCTCGACCGCAACGGATTGGGTGATCGCCTGGCAGAGCGTCTCGTAAAAATCGGCGACACCGTACGCGATGATGTGAAGTTGCGTATCTCAGCCACCACCGATCCATTCCTGGACGATCGCCTGCGTGTCGCGGCGCTGCCGGAATCCCCGCAGAAACTTTCGATTCGTAACGCCGTTTCGGGTGCGGAGAAGCAAGTCAGCATTTCGCTTTTCAAGAAACCTGGCGAAATGGCCGGAACAAGGCGAGCGATTTCGGAAATTATCAAGTGGATGAATTACGTTACGGACGGGCGCTTTTACACCCTGGCCGCCGACCTTTCAGAGTCGATCAACGTTGAGCACGGGAGTTTGTGGGGCCACTATAGTCCCACGAATAATCCGCTGGGCACGCGGTTGAAAGCGCCCATTCAAGAGGCGGGCAACGTTTCCACCGCCATCGGCCTGGTGAGTCAAAGCGCTTCCGTCGATTCCAAAAAATTCGCAGGCGTGTGGGCCTTGAGCGGCACC
This sequence comes from Candidatus Angelobacter sp., assembly GCA_036488825.1. Classification (GTDB taxonomy): domain Bacteria; phylum Acidobacteriota; class Terriglobia; order Terriglobales; family Acidobacteriaceae; genus Angelobacter. Next base: position 436,875 of record DASXGZ010000008.1, on the reverse strand, counting down.
TACGGAGCGTTCACGCCGCTCATGTACACCCCGGCGCGTGTCTGGAGTCAACAAAATCAGGACAGCAAGTTCCGCGTCGGCGTGCTGCATATTCTCACCGCGCACTCCGGACCTGAAACCGCGGCCGACGCGCGCACACACTTCGGCATCTTCGCGCCGCAAGTGTGGAAACTGTTCCCCCGAGGTCAGGTGATCAATCTGAGTTTTTGGGATTATAACGACGTCGCGCCAGGTTATTTCGCGGCCGCGGAAATCGCGGCCCGCGATCCGCGCGTGGGCATCATCACCCTGGAAGTTGCGCGACCCGATTTCGCTGTCGCGGACCGAAGCCATTTCGCCGACACCGATCTGCGCGCCGCCGCGAAGGGCCTTTACGTGATCCGCGATTTCGCCCCCAACAAGCCGCGCCACGGTTACGTGATCGCGCAGGGATCCAGTTCGACCGTGAACCTCATGAAAGTGCTGCCGAGACTCGAAGCAGCCGGCGTAAACGTGAAAGTGATCGCTGCGATCAGCGAGGAGTTGTTCGATCGCCAGCCGCAAGCATATCGCGATTCCGTGTTGCCACCCGAGGCTCGCTACGATCTGATGGTCGTGTCGACGGGCACACGACGCATGTGGCCGCTTCGCAACCTCGGTCCTTTGACTGATGAGTATTCACTCACGTCCGACTTTGATAATTGCTGGAGAACCGGCGGACTCGAACTGGATGTGATTGCGGAAGCACATCTCGATCCCGATTCGATCTTCTCAGGCGTGGAGCGATTCGCTAAGGAGCACGAGCGGCGCGTCGGCGATCAAAGCAAAATGATGTGATTACCCTTGACCGAATAGATTGTGATCTGGCCGCAGGACTGCCCAGTCAACAGTATGGTGCATCACCTGCTGATGATTTTCTTATCGCCTGATCGTGGCAGCAATTTTCTGAACGAGGCGTGTCGCAGCCGGCCGTGCGGTGTGCGCTCGACGAACTCAATTTCTGGGGCCGCGCTTTGCGGAAGTTTACTTGAATTGAACTGCTGGAAGCACGCCCGTTCCGTCCGACCGAACAGCATCAAGGGCACGAGGGTCAAGACCTAATGTTTCTGGAGAATAGTAGGTGCCGGACATCTTCACCAGTAGCGATGCATGCTTCGAGGGGTATGGGGCTGTTCGCGTTCCCTCATTTCTCGAATTACGAAAAGCGGCATTCAACGATAGTGACTGATGACCCAACTTCGGTGTTGCAGATGCCGCTTTCGGTGTAATTTGGATACTGCGGGCAGCATCAAAATGTAGATGGCACGTGACCGCCAAACTCGAAAACCAGTCAGTTACAGATGGAATTCAAATTTTTATGCCAAAGAACAGTTCGACTATTTCTGTGAAAGTAAACGGTAGAGTACACCGCGTCAACGTCAACCCGGAGATGCCTCTGCTCTATGTTCTAGCAGATGACTTAGGGCTGCGCGGCCCTAAATTCGGGTGCGGAATGGCACAATGTGGAGCATGTTCCGTCATTCTGCGCCGGCAGGTTGTACGTTCCTGCGTGATGCCGGTAAGCGCGGTTGGCGCGGACGAGATCACAACGCTTGAGGGGCTCAGCACGCAAGAGAAGCCTCACCCGTTACAGCAGGCTTTTATCGACGAAGGCGCCGCGCAGTGCGGCTTTTGTCTCAGTGGTGTGATTCTCACTGCAAAAGCTGTCCTGGATGAAAAACCGCAAGCCTCCGAACAGGAAATCCGAGAAGCGTTGGGAGGCGTTCTCTGCCGTTGCTTCGCACACGTTCGCATGATGCGGGCAATCCAGAAATATTCAGAAATGAGAAAGGGATGATTCTCTCTCGCCGCAACTTCCTTAAGACCTCGGGAGCTCTTGTGGTCAGCTTCAGTGCCGCATCCGCCCTGAAGCCATTTGCGATAGCGCAAGGCCCGTTCGGTACACATCAATCTCATATTGATCCAGAGAAACTCGATTCCTGGATAGCCGTGGGCTCTGAAGGTACGGTTACTGCATTCACTGGGAAGTGCGACTTCGGACAAGGCATGCTTACAGCCCAGACACAATTGGTCGCAGAAGAGCTTTGTATATCGTTGGGCCGTGTGAAGCTCGTGCAGTGCGATACATCCGTTTGTCCGGACCAGGGCACAACCTCCGGAAGTCAGTCCTCACCAACAAACTTCAACTCGGACAACCTCGCCTTGGCTGCCGCGACTGCCCGGGAGACGCTGCTTACTATGGCCGCAAAGCAATTGGGCGTGCCTGCTGATCAATTGTCTGTTGCGGATGGAATCATCAGTGCGCCGTCTGGTCGGCAGGTTAAATATGAAGATCTCATAGGAGCAAAACGATTCAATATCACATTGAATTCGGCTGCTAAACGCAAAACGCCTACGCAATGGTCCGTTTTAGGTAAGCCCCTTCGTGCCCTGGAGACGAGTTCCTTAATGGTCGGCCAGTTTGAATTCGTACAGAATGTGCGGGTTCCTGGAATGCTTCATGGGCGTGTCGTGAGACCACCCGAAGTAGGTGCGAGTGTCATCAGCGTTGACGAGAGCTCAGTGCGGCATATTCCGGGGATTGTTAAGGTTGTTACGCGTAAAGACTTCGTCGGCGTAGTTGCGGAAAACCAATGGCAAGCTGTCGAGGCATCACGCCAGCTCAAAGTTACATGGAAGCGGGGCACGGGACTGCCACCACAAAAGACGTTCTTCGATACACTGCGCAAGAACCCATCTCGCGATGCGCTTCTGGTTGACTCGAAGGACGTCGAGCAACAGCTTGCGGCTGCGAATAGAGTAGTGCGCGCAACATATCTTTATCCTTACCAAATGCACGGGTCTATCGGCACATCCTGCGCGGTTGCGGATGTAAGACGTAACTCAGCAACTCTTTGGTCTTCGACTCAGTCTGTATATCCAACCCGAAGCATTGTCGCTCAAATGCTGGCACTCCCGCTCGACAGCGTGAGGGTAATTTTCGTGCGCGGCGCGGGGTGTTATGGCCTGAACGGCGCTGACGCGGTCTCCTTTGATGCTGCTCTCCTCTCACATGCTGTAGGAAGGCCCGTGCGGATCCAACTCTCCCGTCAGGACGAAATGGCCTGGGAAAATTTCGGTTCTGCTTGTGCTATTGATCAACGCGCCGGAATTGATGCTAAGGGCACCATCGTCGCTTGGGACTGCGAGAACTGGGTAGCATCTCGCGGTGGGCGGCCCGGATACGACAAACCTGGAAACGTCGTTACCGGCGTACTTGCAGGATATCCGACGGATCCAATCAAACCGCGGGCGGCTGCGGAACCGACAGGCGAACTGCGCAATGGAAGCAACGCCGCGCCTTCTTATGTCGCCGGCTGTATCGGTGGCAAGTGCGGAGGAGCGGGCAAGGTTCGCAGCGAACGAGTTCTAACCCATACGGTTGAATCCCCGTTCTTCACCGGCCCGCTTCGCTCCCCTTTACGCATTCAGAACACATTTGCGCACGAGTGCTTCATGGATGAACTGAGTGCCGCCGCTAAGGCAGATCCGATTGCTTATCGCTTACAACATCTCGGCGATCAGCGGCTCATTGATGTTCTGAAAGCTGCAGCCCGGGTTGCGAAATGGGAGAGCAATCCTTCACCGAAGCCAGACTCAGTTGGAAGTGGCATTGCTCGTGGACGCGGTGTCGCTTGCGTGGCGTACGAAGGCAATAATGGATATGCGGCGCTAATTGCGGATGTGAATGTCGATATTGCAAGTGGCCGAGTCCAACCGATCAAGTTTTTTGTCGGTCACGATTGTGGTCCAATCTCGAATCCTGATGGTCTGCGGAATCAGATTGAGGGCGGAGTACTGCAGGGGATGAGCCGCGCCCTTGTTGAGGAAGTTACGTGGGACGGGAGGTGTATAACCTCTGTGGATTGGACAACCTACAACAGCCTGTATCTGGGAATCGATGTGCCGGAGTTTGAGATCGAGTTGATAAATCGTACAGACGTGCCCGCGACTGGCGCTGGCGAAACCGCCATCACATTAGTTCCGGCTGCTATCGGGAATGCGATCTTTGATGCCACAGGAGTCCGCTTGCGGGAGGTGCCATTCACGCCAGAGCGCGTCAAGGCTGGACTTGCAGCGCGGCTACAGCAATCGGGAAAGGGCCACGCATGAAACTCATCGTTATTGCTAGTGCAACCACGATCCTGGCCTGCTGCGTGAGCTTGATTGTGGGCGAGCAAAGTTCTGCTCCGGGCGAATCTACACACCATCTTCAGACGAATGCAGATAATAATGTCTCCGGATCTGTCGCGGCGTTTGAGCAAATGGTGAAGGTGTTGCATCACCCTCGCTGCATGAACTGCCACTCGACAGGAGACTTTCCGCGTCAGGGAGATGATAGTCATCCGCACAGGATGAGTGTGCGCCGGGGTTCGGACGGTCACGGCATCGCAGGAGTGAAGTGCAGCAGCTGTCATCAGGATCGGAACCTCGCGGGACAACACATGCCACCTGGTGCGCCGGGCTGGCATCTGCCCTCGCCGGAGATGCCGATGATCTGGGAAGGGCTCTCAGACCGGCAGCTCTGTGAGCTGCTTAAGAATCCTGCAGAGAACGGTCATCGCACCCCGGAGCAGATATTGGAACACATGCATACTCCACTAGTTCTTTGGGGCTGGAATCCCGGTGAGGGGCGTACTCCAATACCCATACCTCAAGCTGACTTTCTAAGGAATGTGCAAGAATGGGCTACGAAAGGAGCCGCGTGCCCAACCAGTTAAGACTAGAGCAGAATATGACTCCTATTTAAGCGCCAACTCGGCCCGAATGAAGTCGTTCCACGCAGCTCTCGGTCTGTGCAGGCTTAAGATCAACTGCAGCGCTTCGTCATCATCAAGTGCAAAGTCGATGCAATCGATTTCTGCCTGTCCTGCGCTCACCGCCGCGTGCCAATCTGCGAAGCCGTAAACAATAATGCCTTTCCTGGTGATCAGAATTGGCTCACGGATCCCATGTGATTTCACTTGCAACTCAGAGCAGATTAGCCATCCGGCCAACTTTAGATCAAGGAAAGCGGGGTGCAAGCGCAGAGCGCCCGGAGAACGACCGGCCGAATGTCCTCCTCCGAACCCGTTCCGGCCCGTTGAGACTACAGGTGACAGTAGTGCTTCATTGCGGAGTGCCGAAACTGAGGAGGAACGCAATTCGCGAGCGCCGTCAGCAGGGAAGGGATCCCGGCCGTTTGATTTCCAATCGGTTGACTTATCTGAACCTGAGTGTGGCTGTAACTGTGGCTGTACACCCCCATCCGTTGCAAACGTTTCCATACACTTACCGCCCTTCTTCTGTGCGCGCAAAAGTTAGTGAAAACTATTGTTTTCTTTTGTTGCATTGAAGATGGGGTATTGGAAGGACTTGACTACGAATCAGAAGGCCGGGAGTTCGAATCTCTCAGGGCGCGCCATATAACCCCAGCAAAACAGTACTTTTTGACTCCGCTGCCAGGTGGGGCGGTTCGTTTTACCGTCGTTTCACCTATCGTGCTTCCCTGGAAAATGCAGCTCGGTGGTCTGATTATGGTGCCTGCCGGCGTGGTTTACATCGTCATTGGATTGTGGCTTTTCGCGGCATGGCTGCGCGAATCAGACCGGCGGCTGGCTTACACACAATCGGCTGATCTGCTGAGCACCCCATTGCCACAGGGAGGCCGCGATGTATAAGCCCTGGGCAACTTTGTCATTAATCGTTTTCGTCTCGATTGTGGTAGTTCTGCTGATCGGATACAGCCGCAATGAAGTTCAACGCGCCAATGACATCGCCGCAGTAGTGCGCGCTACGCGTGGTAACCCTCATCACGGCAAAGATAAGATCAAATACTAGGGGTGCAGCAGTTGCCATACCATTCCAGGTATTCGAGAGGCCAACGGCAAAGTGGAGCCGCCATTGAACTCCTTTGCCTTAAGAATTTACATCGCCGGCGAAGTGCCGAACACCCCTGGCAACCTGCTGCACTGGATTAGGAATCCACATCAGATTGAGCAGCATACCGCAATGCCAGAGATGGGGGTGAGCGATGAGGATAGCAGGGACATTGCGGCCTATCTTTATACGCTGCATTAGTCTCCTTATCGCAATTTTCTTATGGTCAGCCATCGCGAGCGCTGCCGAGCTGCATGGGCGTGTGGTGGATGAAACTGGAGCGGTAATCAGCGGAGCCGAGATTCAGTTGATATCACGCGGCCAGACCTACAGCGCTGTTTCGGACAATACAGGTAATTTCTTTATATTTGGGGCAGCAGATCAAGGCACGCTTCGCATTACAGCAACAGGCTTTTCTCCTATGGCACTTGAATGGAGTGGATCAGCCTCGCCCATAAGGATCATGCTCAAGCCCGCTCCTGTGGCCGCCACGGTAATTGTTACCGGGGAGGGCAGCGCCACCAGAATCGAACAGACAGCAGCCAATGTAGTTGTGCTTACCGCTAGGGAATTAAATAGTCAGGCAGAAGCGACGCTGGACGACGCTCTGCGTCTGGTGCCGGGATTCACCCTGTTTCGCCGCAGCAATAGCCTTACTGCAAACCCCACCACGCAGGGAGCATCCGCGCGTGGGGTCGGCGGCAGTGCTGCAAGCAGAATTGTGGTCCTGGAAGATGGTGTGCCGTTGAATGACGCTTTTGGAGGCTGGGTGTACTGGGACCGCGTGCCTCGTCTGGCGCTGGACCACGCCGAGGTGCTACGTGGAGGCGGTTCCGCGCTCTACGGTAGCGGTGCGTTCAGCGGCGTGGTGGATTTGGTTACGGAGAAAAGCAAGAACCTTGTCACCCTGGAGGGTACTGGCGACTCCCTGAGCGGCCATAATATTCAGGGGATCGCGTCACGCCAAATTGGCAAGTGGGTACTTTCTGGGGACGGAGAAGCCTTCGGTAATGATGGCGCATTCGTGGTCGCATCCGCGGACCGGGGATTAGTGGATACTCCGGCAACTCTTCATTTCGCCAATGGGACCGCGCGAGCGCAACGCAACTTTGCAGGAAGCGGCACGGCATTTATCAGCGGATCATTGTTTAGTGAAGACCGCAATAATGGCACATCCCTCCAGATCAACAGCACTCATCTGGGTGAGTTAAGCAGCGGAATGGATGCAAGCCTAGGCAGAAATGCATTTTCGTTCCGCTTATATGGGACCGGAGAGCATTATCACCAGAGCTTCTCCGCTATTTCCACAGACCGCAACACTGAGACACTTACGCGCTGGCAAACTGCTCCGTCTGACCAGATTGGTTTTTCCGCCCACTGGACGCGTCCTGTTTCCTTTGCGCAGATTACGGCAGGTGTAGATGGCCGGTTCATTCATGGAGAATCTGACGAAACAGTTTTTACGGCCAATTCGCCTACAAGCCTTGCCTCTGCAGGCGGGCGGGACAACCTTGTCGGCTCTTTTCTGGAACTTTCCGCTACGGTTACGCGAAGGCTGCGTCTATCAGGAGGCATACGGCTTGATTGGTGGTCAAATCTGGATGGCTTTAATCGGGCCACGCAGTTGGCAAATTTGCATACAGCATTCACTCCTTTGACTTCGCATCAGGAGACGGCTTGGAGTCCCCGACTCGGCGCCGTTTACGACCTGGGCACGCAGTGGCAGCTTACGGCGTCCGCATACGGTGGCTTCCGCGCCCCAACCTTAAATGAGCTATACCGGAGCTTTCGCCTGGGAAACGTGCTTACACTTGCGAACGAACAACTGCGGGCAGAGCACATTTATGGTGGTGAAGCAGGTGTTCGCTATGTTCGCCAGCGCATCTTGCTGAGCGTCTCGTTGTTCGACGAGCATGTTGAAAATCCAGTAGCGAACATTACCCAATCTTCAACTTCCGCGCTTATTACGCGCCAGCGGGAAAATCTGGGTGGAACTCGCGCTAAAGGAGCGGATGGTGACCTGCTTGTTCTCTTTCCCCATATCCAGTTGCGAGCGGGTTATGAATACGTTCACTCCATAGTGGATAGTTTCAGCCTGAACCCTGTTCTGGTCGGCAGGGAACTGCCTCAGGTGCCGCCTTATACATTCACGTTCTCCGGCACATACGCTGCGCCAAAAAACTGGACGGTGATGGCATCACTGCGGGGAGCCGGCACGCAATTTGATGATGACCTGAACCAGTTCGAGCTGCGGAATTATTCAGTGTTAGGTCTGTCGATCTCGAAAAAAACTGGCTGGCTGACCTGGTTCGCAAATGCTGCGAACATTCTTGATGCAAAAGTAGAGACGGCTGCGACTCCAGTGCTGAACTATGGCTCGCCGCGGATCGTTTCATGTGGAATTCGCTTCGCCACATGGAAATAAGCGGGCCTACCTCAGTAAAATTATCGTCTGCTATTGGTGTCGTACTGCAATAGACCTTCGGTTCTCATGCTTCTGCTTCCGTAAGGATCCAGTATAAGAACTTGGCCATTTCATGACGGCGTTTTCATAATCATGTATCCCCCTGCCAGGCCAAAAATCAAATCAGGCGACCATGCGGCAATGAGCGGAGGAAGCTGGCTGACATTACCCATGGCTTCAAACAAACTGGAGGTAAGCACGTAAGTAATGCCAATAACCAGCGCGACCACGATCCCGCTGAGAGCGCCACGGCGTCCGCCGGAAAGAGCAAACGGGACTGCCAGAATGGCCATTACGAGTGTAATTAATGGAAACGCGACCTTCTTCTGTAATTGGACCCGCAGGCGCACTACATCAAACCCGCCCTGCTGCAGGTCATAGATGTAGTGGCGCAACTCTTCATAATTCATCTCATCGGATTGCAACACCTCCTTCTTGAAATAATTGGGAGGTTCATTGAGTTCGGCAAATGTGCTCACGTCAAATTTGCGAAGTTCTTCATGGATATCCGAGCCGGGGGGGCCATTCCATGTGCGCTGCCAGCCATTCTCAAATGTCCATTTCTGTAAGTGTTCCGCCCATCGGGCTCGGGCGGCATAGATACGTTTCACCATCTGAAAGGAATGTGGATTCAACTCAAAAGCAGAGATGCTGCCGAAAGTATTGTGGTCAGGATCAAACGCTTCGTAATAATAGATCTTGCGGTTTTCCTCAGTCCCATCGCTGCGCTTTTTGCTTTCACCAAAAATCCATTTGCGATCCGGACGGAGATAGGTTTGCGCCGGCTTGCCTTTAATCATGTTGCGCAAGGTCTCCACGCGCTTGTTAGCATAAGGCAGGTACCATTGGTCCAGCACGAAGAGGCCTGCTGCCAGCGTGCAGGCGATGATCAGGATTGGCACCACGGCGCGATAGATGCTTACGCCAGTGGCTTTCATTGCCGTGATCTCGTTCGATTTCTGCATCAGCCCGAACATGACAAGCACAGTCAGCAGAACAGCCAGAGGCGTGATCTGGTAGAGCACTGATGGAACAAAGTTCAGCAGATATTCCATCTGAGTGAGCAGAGGAATCTTTTTTCTGACAATATCGGACAGCAGCTCAAAATACGTAAAAACCAGAAAGAGCACCACCATGCTGCTGAGAATGAGAAGAAGAGTGCCAACAAAATTACGCAGAACGTAGTCATCAAGAATCAGGGGAAAACGGGTGCTGAAAAGCCGCGGGCGACGGCGGCTGCCATAGGCAGGATCGTCCCCTTTTGCAGCAAGCAATTTTGCCAATAATCCTTTGAATTGGCCCAGTAGCATCTGGCCAAGCCCAAGTTCAATGGGAATTTTGTCTGTGCGCCATAGCAACGCGGTGCCGATGATGGCAAAGATAATATTGGCCATCCAGACGCCAAGGACGGGAGATATTTTTCCTCCTCGCGCCATAGACACGCCAATGATGGAAATAAAGTAATAAATAAAGACCAGAACAATGGTCAGCACAAACCCGGCGCCCTTGCCGCCCTTTTTGGCGGAAAGGCCCAGAGGAATTCCGATCAGCACCAGCACGAGGCAGGCCGTAGGCAACGCCAACCGGCGGTGGAATTCAATCCAATACCAGCGAGCAAATTCCTTGTTGGAGCTGTAGCTCTGTTTGTAGAGGTCGCGAGTGCTTAGTTGCGCAACCGGCACAGCATCTTGCGCCGGTTTGGGCATGGGCGGTAGGCTGATGGCAATGTCAGTCTCAGCAAAGGTTGTAATGGTGTATTGGTCAGGCGTTTTGGAATTCGTGTCGTGTGTTTCGCCGTTGATCAGATGCAATCGAATGGAATCAGGGCCGGCAGCGCTGACAATGGCTTCTTTGGCGATGGTAATTTTGGGATTGCCGGGAATGCTAATGTCGGCGTCAAAAACGTTTTTCCAGACGGCGGCGCCAGAGGCGCTGGAAACATCTTCTACGTAAAGGACATGGTTTTTGAAGTCTTCGTAAAAAACGTGCGGCTGGACCTGAAATGAAATCTGGGAGGCGGCCAGATTGTTTTGCAGGCGCGCCAGGGCTGCCGCCGAGCGAGGCTCGATAATGACGGTGTTCACCAGCGCAAGGATCCAGGCGGCAATGCCAAAGACCGAAATAATCTTCAGGAATTTGCGCACGCTCACTCCGGAGGCGCGCATCGCGGTTACTTCACTGTCAGCAGCCATACGGCTCAGTCCAAGAAGAATGCCCACAAGGACACCCATTGGTATGGTGACTTTTAAGGCCGCGGGAAGAGTAAGAAAAAAGATTTCCGCTACACTGGGAAAAGGAGCGCTGTTGCGCACCACCGCTTCCAGAATCCGCGTGAGTTCACGCATGAAAATCACGAACGTGAACACTGATGCCCCAATGAGCCCGTGCCAAAGCACTTCCTTCAATATGTAACGGGTAAAGATGCGCACGCGTTTTTGTTGAGCCGGGTTGCGGGCGTGAGCGTAGCGGGAGCCCGCAGGCGAAATCCTGAGCGCCCAAGCGCGAAGGACCTCAAGCTCTCTTGAGAGTCTAGCAGATGCCCGGCTGTGTTATTAATTGATTAATGGGACCCGCGATCCATCTTCTATTTCTGTGGCACATGCACCAGCCGTATTACAAAGATCTGGTCACTGGAGAATACCGCCTGCCCTGGGTGCGCCTGCACGCGCTCAAGGACTATTACGGAATGGTCAAGCTGCTGGATGAATTCCCCGGCGTACACCAGACTTTCAACCTCGTGCCGTGCCTGATCACGCAGATTCAGGAGTACGTCGCTGGAACAGCGCAAGACCCTTTTTTGCAGGTTGCCGCGCGGCCTGCCGCTGAAATGAACATGGCCGAGCGGCAGTTTACGCTCCAGTATCTGTTTCAAGCCAACGTGGACAACATGATTGGCCGGTATCCGCGCTATCGTGAGCTGTGGCAGGAATTCTGCGCGCATCCGCAGGCTGTCCATGGCAACGCCAAGCGCATGAGCAATGCCGATATTACGGATCTCCAGGTGCTTTCCCAGATTGCCTGGATGGATGAATTTTTCCTTGCTGATCCCGGCATTCGTGAGCTGGTCCGCAAGGGCCGCGCCTATTCGCTTAACGACCAGCAACAGGTGGTCCGGATCCAGCAGGATTTTCTGGCCAAAATTTTGCCTGCCTATGCCGCTGCCGCCCAGCAGGGATCAATCGAAATTTCGACCTCGCCTTTTTATCATCCTATTCTGCCGCTGATCTGTGACACCAATCTAGGAGCAGTCTCACATACCGGCCTGCCATTGCCCGCGCAGCGCTATAGCCATCCGGAAGATGCGCGCGAGCAAATTGCGCGCGGACTCACATTGCATGAGCAGGTTTTTGGCGTGCGTCCCCGCGGCATGTGGCCATCCGAGGGAAGTGTTTCCAACGAAGTGCTGGAAATTGCCCACGAATTAGGCGTGCAGTGGCTGGCCACCGATGAAGGCGTTCTGGGTCGTTCGCTCGGAACGGTTTTTCATCGCGATGGCAGCGGAAGATTGGATGCTGCTGGAGCGCAGCAGCTCTACCAGATTTTCCGCTGGGAGCAGGGCCACGCTGAGATGAACGTCTTGTTCCGCGATCATTCACTTTCCGATCTGATCGGTTTTGTTTATTCCGGCGTTCCCGCCAAAGATGCGGCGGAGGATTTCATTGATCGGTTGAAGCAAGCCGCAGAGCCGGTGTTAAAAAACGGAAAGACCGCCGTGATCCCCATAATCCTGGATGGCGAAAATGCGTGGGAGTTTTATCCGCAGTCTGGAAGAGAATTCTTGCGCCGTCTCTATGAGGGGATCCAGAAAGATCCGTCTATGGCAGCGCTAACAGTATCAGAGGCCATTGCGCGCGGACCAGCGCCACAGAAACTGGATGCAGTTTTTCCGGGATCATGGATCAATGCAAATTTTGATGTATGGATCGGAGCGGCTGAAGACAATGCAGCATGGGACCATCTTTCTGCCGCGCGCGATTTCTTCACTGACAATGCAGAGCGGGCCACTGCCGCGCAAAAGGCTTTGGCCTATGAAGAACTGCTCATCGCGGAAGGAAGCGACTGGAACTGGTGGTATGGCCCTGAGCACCACTCAGCCAATGATCGCGATTTTGATGAGTTGTATCGGAAGCACCTTTCCAATGTATATCTGGCACTCGGGGGCACTCCGCCGGACGCGCTGGCACAGCCCATTGCCGGAGCGCATGATGAGCCGCTGTTCACGCCGCAAACCAGCTATATCCATCCAGCGGTGGACGGAAGAAACATTGGCTACTTTGAATGGCTCGGTGCCGCATCGCACGTCGCCGATCGGCGATCTTCCGCTATGCATGGCAAGTTGTTTTTTCTGGATACCGGTTACGCAGGCATCGACGAAGAAAACCTTTATTGCCGCCTGGATTTCACGGAGCATCCATCAGAATGGCCCGCAGGCGTCACAAGAGTGGTAATCGCAGTTGAGACTTTAAATCCTGACCTCAGCAGTCCTGTACACGCGGTCCGCATCGAAACCGATATTTCAGCAGGACGAATTCTCGGCTGGACGCTTAGCGAAAATGGACATCGGCCGCAGGAAAAAAACGATTCCATCCGAATGGGCCTGGAACGGATCTTTGAATGCCAAGTGCCGCTTGGGCGCTTGGATGCTGTCTCCGGGGCTACACTCCGGGTCCGGTTTTCTGTATGGCGTGATGGTTTGCCGGTGGATGCTCTGCCACAGGGAGCCGCTCTGGAAGTCCGGGTTGCGCCTGAAAGTGAGTTAAGCGCGCTGCCATACGCCAAACCATAAGATCTGTGGTTGGTATTTGGTAGTTAGTACTTGGTATTTGGTGCTTAGTCAAGTCAGCAATTATTTCGCTATCCTGAAATGCGTCGATTTTAAAGACAAGGTCAAATACCAAACACTAAATACCAACTACTGATTAAGGGCGAGCCCGACTTGCGTGGCGAGCTCGCTGTTGCAGGAGCTGACAAAGTTTGCAAGGGAACTAACTCTGGCGGTTTGGAGCGCAGCGACATAAAAAAGATTAAGGGCGAGCCCGACTTGCGTGGTGCGCCCGCTGTTGCAGGAGCTGGCAAAGTTTGCAAGGGAACTAACTCTGGCGGTTTGGAGCGCAACGACATAAAAAAAGAAGGCCTGCCGAAACAGGCCTTCCAAGTTGAGGGGTAGAGGAGCTTTTTAGTGGTTGTCGTCGTCGCGGACCGCAATCATGGAATACGCTCCGGCATTGAAGAACACCAGACCGCGTACGCGGATTGTGGCTCCGGCAACCGGAGTCGTCTTGAGAGTTGCCCCGTTGGCGAACGTCACCGGCACAGAGGTTGCGCCGCTCAGTGTACCGAAAGCGGACGTTGGGCTAATGGTAATCGTGAAGCCTGACGTGGTTGGGGCCGGCGAAGCTGCTACCGTTCCAATCAGCGCCTGTTCGCGCAGCTTTACCTTAGTGGCAAGCAGTGGGCTCGCGTTAGTGCTGGAATCAGCTTCAACGCGCTGGCCTTTGCCAATATCAGTTGCGTCAAACGCGGGCGCAGTGATGTTCAGCTTGTCTGCGTGGACGCTGTAAACGGTGCTGGAATTGACTCCTATATCCACTGTGACCGGCGCGTTCGAACTGCCGGTAGAATCCACCTGGTGAACAATGGTGATCTTGGTCAGCGGGTTATCCAGGGCTGAGACGAGACCCTCGGCTTCTTCACCGTTTGAGCTTTCTTCTTTTTCCACCCTGGTTGCCAGCTTGGTGCCATCAGCCTTGGTTTCGCCGTCGACTTCAACAATGTCACCCACCTTCAGGTCAGAAAGCTGCGTAATTCCGTCTTTAAACCGGGTGTTGGCATCGGTGGCAAAAGTGATGTCGGTTGAATTGGTTGTGACGGTGAAATTCGGAGCCGCAATGCTCTTCACTGAGCCATGAACGTCGTCCATTTCGCCATTATCGTGATCTTCATTTCCTTCATTGCCGGCCGGCGGCGTTGCGGTTGAAGTCACATTGAACGTAGGAGTGATCGTGGCGGATGTGATCGGGGTTCCATTCAGGACCACTGAGGTTGCCAGATCCAGATCAAAGTTGAGGAACTGCGGTGTAGAACTGGCGGTGATATTGGCAAAAGTTACATTCACCGTGCCACTGGAAAGAGTCGCCGGTACTTTGGTCGGAGTGGTGCCGTTGATCACGACGATTTCCGCCCCCGTAATAGTAATTGTCGCGCCGTTGTACGTTCCCGGCGGAAGGTTAGCGAGCGTCAGGGGCTCAAGTGTTCCAGCCTGGTGGCTAAATTCCACCTCGGCAGGTTTCGCCAGCAAATTCGCCGTGGTAGCAGTTGGGCTGACGCCGGTGAGTGTAATGGAACTGATGTTCAATTCAAATTTTGCGATCTGGTCATTGACCGCGTCGCCGGTTTGGACTTGTATCTGCGCGCTTCCCGCGGAAACTACGCTGTTATTGCTTCCTCCGCCGCAACCTGTCAGCAACAAAGCAAACACCACGCTTAGTAGTGTGAACAAAAAAACCCGTTTCATTGGGCCTCCAAGAATGAAATTTCTAAGGAATTCGATCGAGTGGCGTTGTGTTAGTAGGGTACTACGAACATCGTCCTGATAGCGGGGCGACTCCGTCTTGTCATCGCTCCCTTGTACATGCCCTAAGCTTTGGCCGGACAACGAACTTCCGGTGCATTTCTCCGCCAATGCATACGCGGGGAAGGCGATCGGCTTCAAAAGTTTGCCAACGCTTTTCAAGGCTGTACCTTTTTTCTTCAGGACGAGTGAGCACAGGGGAATCTATGCTGACTGGATAGCTTAAGTGCAGTCGATGGGCCATTCAGAAGCGGCGGTAAGCCGTTTGATATCAGTGTCTAAGCAGATCAAGGGGAAGTGCGCTGAGTTGATCGAACGCGGAAGTGTGTCATGGCGACACACATGAAAAATCCTGATAAGAGGCAAAACACGCGGGCGGCGATGTTCCGATAGAAGAACACCGCCGCATTTTCTTGCCGACCAAATCACCGTTGCGCCGTCGGCGTATTACAACAATTCGGGCGGTTTGCCTCCACGGTGATGGTCATCACCGGAATGATCGTCAGAGCCTGATTGCGTTCCTCCATCAGAACCTGAACCAGATCCCGAGCCCAAGCCGGACGAGTGATCGCCACTGTCCGAACCAGATGTGTGGCTGCCGCTGCCATCGGAACCGGAGGGATCGCCGCCGCTTCCATGATGGTCCCCGGAATCACGCTGGTCTGATGCTCTGAGGTTCTTGATGGGATCGTCATCGTCAACCGAGGAACCGCTACTGTCCTTACGGCTGGGGCGGTCCAGTTGCGGACGCAAATCCTGCGTCGGACGAGGCACTTCCGGTCCCGTTTCCATGCCTACGCGGCTGGAAAATCCTGCCGTAATCATTACCGCTTCACCGCGACCGGTGACAGCTTCAAGTTCGACCACGCCTTCGTCCACATCCACCTCGGTAAAGCCGCGGCGGTCCACTTCAACGTCAAATTTGGTGCCGCGCACGGAAATTACGGCGCTGGGTGTTCCAATCTGAAATGCCGGTGATCCGCCCAGCCGCTTCTGAATCTGCGTCCGTACCCGGCCGACTAGAAGCTGGAAATATTTCCAGCCGCTGGTTTCCGGCTGCTTCAACAGCAGCTTGGTGTGCGGGCGCACCAGCACATCACTGCCGTCAGAGAGCTTTAGAAGCAGGCGTCCATCGTCAGTGTTCACCGTTGAATCCGGCGGCAGGACTTCGCCGCGCACTGGAGCGGTGAATGCCTGGGCGGGAAGCTGAATGCTGACTTTTCCTTTGAAGTCGGAAATCGTAGCTCCCGCATAAGGTACGCTGGCCGTAGCCGACTGAGATTCCTGCGCGAGAGCGCACGCGCAATACAGCAAGAATCCGGCTGCTGCGAAAATCATTTTGTTTTTCATGGTGTCACCTCTGAAACTTCATAGGCGCCACGAGGCAATGTAAACGCAAACGTGGTGCCTGAAGATTGATTGCTGGTTACCTGGACCCTTCCGCCGTGTTGCTGTGAAATGCGGCGGACAAAACTTAGCCCCAAGCCCCATCCCGGAATGGATTCACTGCGGGCAGGACGATAAAAGCGTTCAAAAAGCTGTTCAAGTTCATTCTCCGGTATCACCGGGCCTGAATTTTGCACTTCAAATTGGACTTCCTGTTCAGAAGAGCTTACGCGTACCAATACCTCTGTTCCACCTTCACCATACTTAATGGCATTGCTGACCAGATTGAGCAGCGCACCGGAAATCAGCGTCTCATCGCAAACCACAAATTCGTCTTCAAAATCCAGCTCCACACGGACTTTAATTTTGGCCGAAACCGCCAATGGCTGGACTACTTTTTCCACGTGCTCCACGATTCCCCGGACACTTGCCCGCGCCAGGCGCAATGGCCTCGCACCCGCATCAAGGCGTAGGACCTCGAGATAAGTGTTGATCATGGCTACAAGCCGGTTAGTTTCACGAAAAATCGTGGACGGAGCTTCGCGGGTGGCCGGTGAATTTGGATAACGCATCAGGAGTTCAGAAAAGCCCTGAATGGAAATCAGCGGCGTGCGCAGTTCGTGCGTAACAAAACTCAGTGCCTCAGAACGCGCTTGGTCTCTCTGGCGGCGGGCTGTGATGTCTTCAGCAATCAGCAGCAGAGCGCCCGCTTCTGCAAAAGAGGTCCAGGGCAGCCGGACAGCGTGGAAAAGCCACAACTCTTCATCAAGTGCAACCTCGCTCTCCGTCCACGATGCGGCTTCAGCAGGCAAATCCGCAAGCTCGCGCCAGCCACTTGCAAGTTGCGCGACATTGGAAAGCTTGTCCATGACCACATCTTGCCGTGTGCAGAATTTCTTCCATGTCTCATTGCTGAAAACCAGAGCGCCGTCAGCGCCATAAACAGCGAGACCTTCACTCATGGTTTCCAGCAATGTCTGATTGAATGAATAGAGAGAAGACAGCTCTGCCTGTAGGTCTTTCAGCGCCGCCAGCTTCCACAACAGCCGGTCAGATGCAGGCCAGCGGGTGAGATCAGAGTCAGCTTGCGCGGGTTTTAAATGCCCATAATGGGGACTGATCGCCTGCCGCAGTTGTTGCAACCGCGATGTCACCTCACGATCGACAATGAGCAGATTTTCCAACTGTGCAATGGGCGCTGCAAGCACGCCGGCAACCAAAAGAGGGCCATAAGACACCAGGCGATGAAAATCGCGGAACAGGAAATATGCTGCCAGATATCCGCCGGCCAGCATACCGATAAGCACCAGAAGTCCACGAGTCCCGGGATAGCGCACCACCACCCATAAGGCAGCAATACTCATCAATACTACGAGCAGGAGTTGGCCGGACATGCCGAGTTGCGAAAGCATTCTGCCGCTCAGCATCATGTCCGCAACGTTTGCGTTGATTTCTACTCCCGGCATGGGGAGTTGATTGCTTACTGGTGTAATCAGGCGATCACTAATATCGATACTTCCAAACCCAATCAGCACTACCTTGCCTGCCAATGGCTCTGTAGATTTGCCGGCAAGCAAGTCGGCGGCAGAAACTACGAGGAATGGCGGATTCGCCGCTCCCGGTTCAAACTGCGGACGGTAATCGATGAGAAGAGGAAGCGATGCAATGTGTTCGACGCCGGGAATGCTCAGCGCTGAAGTGGCCGGTGTAACCGAAGGCTGAATCAGTGAAGCAAGCCTGAGCGCGAATGCCGGGCGTGGTCCGTCCGCCGTAGGTTCCTGTGTGGGAATGCTGCGGCAGAGACCATCAAAATCAATGGTGGCCTGCACGTGCCCAACGCCTTTTGCGGCATTCGCAAATCGAGGCAACGGATCAATCCACAAATTACCCGTAGGTGAAGTTGAGATCTTGGCCGCCAGCACAATATCTGGCGCTGCCTGGATTGCGCTGGTCAGCGCGGAATCGTTTGCCTCATCCTCGGCTTCCGGCAGAAGAATATCTATGCCAATGGCTTTTGGCTGCTGCGCACTCACCGTACGAATGAGCTTGGCCAACTCCGTGCGTGGCCATGGCCAGCGGCCATGTTCAGCCAGGGACGCATCGTCAATCAACACCATCGCAACCTGGCTTGAAGTGGGCAGGGGCCGTCGCAGACGGAAAAAGAAATCGTTCAATTTCTGGCTGAGAGTGGAAACAGGGAAGCTCAGGCTCACCAAAAACACAAGCACCAGCAACACCACGTTAAGCCTGATCCAGCGGCCCCAGGTGATGGGCTTAGCATGCGAATTGGAGAAGAGCTTCATCGCCTAACCGAAAATCCTTCCGCCTTAAATCCAACTGAAATCAACCGACCATCAAATCAATGCCCAGCCGCCGGGCCTTTTGGTAAAGAGTTTTTCGCTCAATGCCTAGCGCTCGCGCGGCCTTGGATTTATTGCCTGCATGTTCCTGCAGGACGCGCAGAATATGCTGCCTCTCCATGTCTTCCAGCGTGGAAGGCGGAGTTTTATCGGGCAGGCCGTTGGCGCGGATCAGTTGGCGTTCACGTTCTACATCAGCCACGCCGATCTCGCCGGACGAGCAAAAAATAGCCAGCCGCTCGAGAAGATTTTCCAATTCGCGAACATTGCCCGGCCAGGAGGTGCTTGTCAACATTTTGACCGCGGAATCAGTGATTTTGATATTGCGCTTGCTTTTAACATTCGACCGCTTTAGGAAATGCTGAATCAGCAGGGGAATATCTTCCCGGCGTTCCTCAAGCCCAGGAAGATTAATCACCACAACACTCAGGCGATAGTAAAGATCTTCGCGGAAGCGGCCTTCTGTCATCAGCTTGGTCAAATCGCGATTGCTCGCAGCCAGAATACGGACGTTAATCGACGTATATTTATGCGAACCAACACGCCGAATCTGCTGCTCCTGTACGGCGCGGAGAAGGTTCACCTGAAAACCCGGTTTGGTTTCGGATATTTCATCCAGAAAGAGTGTGCCGCCATGGGCCGCTTCAAACAAACCGGGACGGCTGCTGTCCGCGCCTGTATAAGCCCCTTTTTCGTGGCCAAAAAGTTCGCTTTCCAGAATGTTTTCAGGTAACGCGCCGCAGTTTACCGGAACAAACGGCTTGTCTGCTCGCGCACTGTGATCGTGAAGAGCGCGGGCCACCAATTCCTTTCCAGTGCCGCTGGCGCCGAGTATCAGAACGCTGGCTTCGGTGGGCGCAACGCGAGCAATGGCCCTATAAACTTCCAGCATCTTGGGCGTACGCCCGATGATAGATGTCTCTGGCCCTTCGTCGATCTTGGCAGTGGACTCTCCTGATGCTTTGCGGCTGGCCTGCACCCTGCGCACCAAGGCCAGCAGGTCATCGATCAGCAGTGGCTTGCCGAGATATTCAATCGCACCCGAGCCCAGCGACTTGGTGACGGTTTCAACACTGGTATGCGCTGTCATGATTACGCAGGCGCATTGTGGCTGCAGGACCTTAATGAGATCGAGCACATTAAGGCCGTTGGCAGTGCCAAGATAAAGATCGAGCAACGCGAGTTGCACCGGTTCCTGGCGCAGGATAGCTTCGGCTGAAGCCACGCTGTTGGCAGTGAGAGATTCATATCCCTCGGCAGCAAGCACTGAACTGAGCAGGCTACGGGTAGAGTCATCATCATCCACGATCAAAATTCTGAAGCTGCGATTTTTTTCACTGCCAGACATTCCATGGCCCTTTCTAAAGCCGGCAAAACTGTTTGCTAGAACTTGTATCCGAAAGTCACGCTCACGGCATTCGCGCGGAACGCGCCCGTGGTCTGTATCAAGTGGTAATAGGAATAATCCGCGGAGAGGTCCCACGGCCCAAATAGAAAATCGTTTTTGATCAACGCTTCACCGGCAGGCGAGTAGCCGGCAAAGTTCTCCAGAATTTCAGCGCCGCCATAACCCAGATACTCCCCGCTATAGTGCTTCCCCAGGCGCATGCGGAAGCCGGCCGCACCTAACTGGCTGCGGTACTGGTGAGGGCTGAAGTATCCGTGATTTGGGTCTTTGATGAAATGAATATGGCGGAATGCATAACCGCCGCCGAAGGCAAACTGATTATCGTGCCAGGGGAACCAGCGCAGAGCTTCTCCCCATTCACGCTCACCATGGTTGCCATCAGAGTAATGAGCAAATGAAAGGCTGCCCGCTATTGTGAAGTTGTACGCCCGGTAATCAATGCGCCCGTGCCAGCCTTCAGCCAGTAGATCAAACAAGGTAGAGTCAAAGGTGGGGGCCACCGGATAACGCGAAAAGCCTCCGGAAAGAGAAAGACCTTTCAGTGGATAAAGTTCAAGGTCACCGCCATAAAGCAGCCGGCTGCTGGTGTCGGAAAAGCGTACAGCGCCCAGGCCGCTGCGGATAGCGGCATATTTGTTAAGTCGAACGCGTCCTTCTCCCGTGCCGGAGAGCAGCGTTTCAGTTACGCTGCCGGTCTTCCACAGTGAAGTTTCATCTACGCGCGCCCTTCCGGTAAAATTCCGGGAAAACTGATAAATCATTCCCTGACCGGAATAAACAGACCTGTTTCCTGACGTATCAGAAAAAAACGATTCCGTATTCTGTATGCGATGCACTTTTCTATACTGGCCTTCGACAGGCTCGGTAGCCAGATAATCGCTGTACTGCTGCAATTGAAGGCTGGTCGGATGCCGCGTAAAAGCCTGCTGCAACTCAGCACGAGCTTCTGCTTTTTTCCCTTCGCGAACAAGGTTATGCACCAGGCCCAAAGACGCGGCTTCGTCTTCCGGGTTCTCGGCAAGCAATTCACGATAAAGCCGATCAGATTCCCTGTAATTTTCCCGATAGCCAAAAATCTGTGCCAATTCGAGTTTGGCATTGCGGCTGGAAGAATTTGCCAGCAAGATGGAGTTCAGCAGGCCAATTGCCTGGCGATCATGCTTCTGTTCCACATAAATTCGCGCCAACTGAATTCGCAATTCCTCGTCATTCGGAAACTTAATCAGGCCGTCCTGAATCACTGAGAGAGCTTTTTGCTCGTCATGTTGGCTCAGAGCTTCCTGGCTTTGGGCCACAATCTTTGATATTTCCTGATCATTGTTTTCAGGATGGACCTGGTTTTCAGGATGGGCCTGTGAACTGCTCTGTGGAGAGTTGTTCTGCTGGGCCTGGGTTTGCCGAAGAAGGCCCTGTTGAGAAAAGAGATGCGTGCTCACCAACGCGAGCAATGCCATTGCGAAACAGAGAGTGTTAGCTGGACGGTTCATCGATGAAGTACGCGCTCTGATCCCCTGATTAACGGCAACTGGATGGCCCTAAGCCTGTTTTCAACAAGATGGCTAGCCAAATGATGCTGATTGAGCCATAACTGTATCCAAATGACCGTAGTGGGTGTATCAGATTTCACCACATTTAATAGGTTTAGACAATCCAGAGTTGCAGGCCAAAGGTACAAGCCCGCTAGGACAAGGCTTGAGCCAACAGATAGGTAGTAGGTGCAGAAGGGATGAATGAAATGGTGCGAAAGGGGGGACTCGAACCCCCACGCCTTGCGGCGCCAGATCCTAAGTCTGGTGCGTCTGCCAATTCCGCCACTTTCGCACAATGTCTCGATGGGCTTGCCATTCAGATGCTTGCCCGATGAATTCTTGTATTGTAAATGCGGCCAGGTCGATAACGCCAAAACTCATTCACATACAATCCGTGCTGAACCGGGAAAGCCGATGCCAAATTTTCGTGTTGAAAGATGATCGCTACTTTGAATGAGCATTCAATAAGTTCTTAACATTAATTGTTCTAATTCTTTCTGCGCGGTATTACACAGTGCAAAAAGTTGCGATATGCTCTGCCTCGAGCCTTGCTTCTGAACCCATTCCGGACAAATTCAGGAGCTTACATGTTACGTATTACTTCTTTTGCAAAGTTGACTGCTACTTTACTCTTCGTCTCGGTCACAGCCTTCACACTTATGGCGCAGGTTCCCGAAAACGATCAGGTATCAAAAAATTACTTATCGACTGCCCGTCATCAGAGCGGCAAGGTACCGCCCAACAATCGTTCCAGCCAGGGATCCCCACACGATCCTCTGTTTTTTGATTCCGTGGCGAATTTCAGCGGGCAATTCAACGCGAATGGCTTTGATAGCTTCAACAACATTGCCAAAAAATGGGATTTCAACATGGTAGGGAACCGGCCGGAACACGGCGGAACAACAGTAATCAATGCTCCAATCATTCCGGTCTCCATCGACCTGCGCAATGCGGATGGTTCGCCCCGGTTCGTCAATGGAATCCGTATGATTTCTGACGCTACGCAATTCGTCCAGCCTGTGCTTGACTCTCCCGTCTTCAGCAACGCCAATTATTCCAGCAGTAGCGTTCCTACCCAGTTCACTGATGCCATCCAACGCGCCGAATTCTTTGACACCGCAACCCCCGACTGGCACACGCTTCTCAAGCCAGTAGTAAAGCCCGCACGGACCATGACGCTGCTAAAAGGAACTTACCTGTTTGCCACCAATGACGATGGCACATGCTGCGCTTTTATCCTGGTGGATGAAGGCACATTCATCAACAGCTTCCTGCCACTCTTCGGCAGTAACCCCGGCAGTGTGGTTGCAACAGCGGAAAACGCGGGGGACATCACGACGCATGACATCTCTACTTTCCTGTTTCCGAACACTTTCCTTTTTCTCCAGGGCGATCTCAGCTTCTTCACGGTCGGCTTCCACACCGTGGACTTTGAATCAGGGAACAGTGCCAACGGCAATCTGGAAAAAGTTTTCGTGATCAATTATTCAAGCTGGGTGTCTCCATTCGTTTTCTTCGGCGACAATTTTCAAGACGTGACGGCGATCAGCCATGAACTGGCGGAAACGTTCAACGATCCATTTGTTGGAGCCGACGGCGACCATGGCATCACGCCCTGGTGGCTGGCTCCAAACGGCGGCTGCCAAAACCTGATGGAAGTGGGAGATGTGGTGGAAGACCTTCCGAATGCGACCTTCCCCATTGCTATTAACGGTGTGGTTTACCATCCGCAGAATGAATCGCTGTTACCCTGGTTTGAATTTCAGTCGCCGTCGCATGCAATTGATGGCGCGTACAGCTACCCTGATGAGAGTTTGCTTCCCTCGCTTTCGCCGGTACAACATGCGTTCTGCGAGTAGGGAATAATGCGTTCATTGAGGCGTCGAATGATTCGGCGCCTTTTTAAATTTGCGGCTAGCTAACTGACATGATATTTGCTTGGCGTCTAACTCTCTCTCATTCTACGTTTCCATAGGCTCACACCGAACCACAGAGCATAAAAACCAAGCAGAACGCCAAGGGATATCCAGGTTGACAGAGCCACTGAGCCGGTTTCTTTCTGTATCACTACAAGCAGGTCTCCGGCCATTCCAGGCGCGAGAAAAACCAGCGATGCAAGCAAAAAGCTGCTGGCCACTTTGTGAAAGTGCTCGGTATCCTGGCCTCGCTCCGCCAATCGATGGTAAGCAGCCGGGGCAATCAGCAGGACAATGGAGATGGTAGTCGCGATGAGACTGCCGAAATGGATAAGCTGTGAAGATCGGGGAAGCTCGGCAAATCCCTGGGCAAAAACGATCGCGAACTGAAAGCCGAGAAATGCCTGCGCGCCGGGAAGCGCCATTCGGCACTCGATGAGCACCTTCTTGATCCGGTTCGACAAGTCCGCTTGTTCCTGCTGCCGCCTTTGTTGTGATTTCTGCACAAGGCTCTCCGGCTTTTGCTGCCTTCTCAAATTTTCCGGGCTAAGAAGACTCCCATACCACACGGCCAGGGCAAAAAGACAAGTGGCTGCTCCAATCCATATGGGACTCGGTAAGTGGAGTGCGCTGGAAACCGGATAGAAGCTAAGTCCAAGACCGGCCGCGAACGGCAGCAAGCCCCAATCAAGTATCCGGCTGGTGAACCGGTTGATCCGCTCAGTTTCACGACCATGATCTGCGATCTGATGGAATGCGGCAGGTGAGATCAGCCATCCCAGTCCGACGGTCATAATTCCCAGGCTGGTCACTTCAGCCATGCGGGCGGGATGGGATATCCGTTCAAAGCCCTCCTCAAAACAGATACGATAACTGAAACCCAGCAGCACCTGACCGCCGAGCAGCAGCATTCGCGCTTCATTCAGCACGTTCTCAATGCGGTCACTCAGCTTTGCCATTGCGCTCCCAGCATCATGCCACTCGTTTAAAAGTCTTATTAATGCTTTGGCGCACCTTTTCACCCAAAGGCAGGATTTTTTCCTCTATTGAGTTCCAATAGGCGATGTCAACAATCTTTTCAAATTCCATCATGGTCACGCTTTCACTTTTCGGCATCGGCTTGCCACTTTTTAAATCATTGAGCGCCCGCAAGATGGCGCGGTCTGGCGAAACAAAGCGGATTTCTTTCCCAGGCGGTTTACGTTCATGTCAGGAAAGCCGAAGCGCATTCCGTCCAGGGCGAACCCACCCACCTGGTAAGCAGGGAACCCGGACTGCTGAATAAGCTTTGCGGTCAATGCATCATAGGCAGCAGGAAGCTGCATAGGTTTGTGTTTCTTTAGCAGGTGTTTCCAGTTGCGTTGCCGATGCTCCATAGCAACTTAGATGCACTCACAAAAGGTCCTGCAATCTGAGCTGCCCGTTTTCGACGAACGGTGCTGGACTGGTTATGAAAAGCGCGGGGGCGCTCCGAATTATCAATTACCTAAGGGCTCCGTTTAAAACATCATAGCTTTATTCAGTCAGTACAGACTTCGAAAGATGGCGCGGACGATCAATGTTCCGCCCGCAGAGCACAGCAATATGATAAGCAAGGAATTGCAGCGGGATGACTTCCACGATTGGCTGCAGGAGTACCGGCGCTTCAGGTACGCGCAGAATTCGCGGTACGATCTTCTCCATTTCAGTGTCATTCTGGCTCACAATCGCAAGCACTGGAATGTCTCTCTCCACAAACTCACGAATACTGACAAGCGTCTTTCCGTAACGCAGCAGGGAATCTGAATCATGCGGGTCCTGTGTTGCGAGCACTACCACCGGCAATTGTTCGTTGACCAGCGCCGTAGGACCGTGTTTCAACTCGCCAGTGGGATAACCTTCCGCATGAATATAGGAGACCTCTTTAAGCTTCAACGCGCCTTCCAGTGCAATAGGATAATCAATGTCGCGCCCCATATACATGAAGTCTTTATATTCATGAAGCTGCCGGGCGAACTCCAGGCATGGGCCATCAGTCTTCAGGGCCTGCTCAATTAATTCCGGAAGCTTGCGCAAAGCGGCCAGTGCCACGCTCGTTGCGCCATTTATGGTGGAACGCACCTGGGCAAGGTGCGCGGAAAAAAGAAACAGCGCGGTCAGTTGTGTCGTAAAGCTCTTGGTCGCGGCAATGGCGACTTCCTCGCCTGCATGCGTGAGCAAAGTTGCGTCGGCAAGTTGAGTAAGCGGTGTCTCTGGAACGTTGCAGATAGCGAGTGAACATGCGCCTTTGCGGCGGGCCACTTGCAGCGCGGTTATGGTATCTATCGTTGTGCCTGATTGGGAGGGAAAAATGGTCAACTCATGGGGCGCCACCACAGGGTCGCGATAACAGTATTGGCTGGCAAAATCCACCTCTACATCCAGGCCGACCATCCTTTCCAGCATGAACTCGCCAACCATCCCTGCATGTCGGCTGGACCCACTGGCAGCAATTGTGATCTTGCTGAAGGACCGGACCAATTCGGCTGAGAGCCCAAGCTCGGCCATTCTTCCTTCACTGTTGAGATTAGCCTCTATGACTGTGCGCACTGCCTCCGGTTGCTCATAGATCTCTTTCATCATGTAGTGCGCGAAGCCGTCTTTACCGTTATTTTTACCTGCGTTCACGCTGCTGCTCCTTGCCCCTTGTGATTGCACAAAATTTCCTTGGGTGAGCAATTGGTGATAGGCATGGGTTCACAATAAGCCAGTGGCAAAGTTAATGGTTTCGGCCCAATGCGGAGCTCTTACCCCGTGGTGTAACAGCCCCGCCCGGCCGCCCTGACGAGATTTCCCGCCAGAAGTTTCAAATTGCTAGGCGTCTCTGCGTTGGACCGGCGTCTTGCGACGCCGATCCGGGAGAGAGAGACACGCAGTTTGAAAAAATCCGTTAGAAGGTGTACTTGACCGCTAGTTGGATTTGCCGGCCAGGGTTTGATGAGCTTACAAAACCGAATGTCGTGCCGACGGTTGCATTAGGTGCGCCAAAGATTGGCGTGTTTGTGACATTGATAAATTCCGCGCGCAACAAAAGTGAGGAACCTTCCGTTACCGGGAACCGCTTGGAAACATTAAGGTCGGCAGTTTTCAGTCCAGGTCCGCGGAAAGAACCAGCACCGCAAGTCCCGAACGTACCCGGAGTTGGCAACGTAACTGCTCCAGGGTTGAGAAACTGAATTCCAGTTACTCCGCCGATTGTGACGACATTGCCACTTCCTTCTTGTGACACTCCCGCCACGCAATCCGGCCGTGTATTGCCAGATGTATGGGTGCCTGACTGGTCGGGAGATCCTGGGTTAATAGCGAATCCCGAGTGAAGCGTGAAATCAGTCCCCAATGTCCAACCGCCAAGAATGGCGTTAACAGCAGGACTTGCGTTGCCGCCGAACATGCGGCCTTTGCCGAACGGCAGATCGTAAGTTACATAGCCGTTAAAGAGACTAGCGACGTCAGCAATGCAACGTCCATAGTCACCTTTGGCGTTGTAGTTGTCCTGGAAAAAGAATGAGCTGTTCGTCTGGCTGACGCCAGTGATAGCTTCCTCGTCTCCGAACTGCCCAAAGTAACCCAGACTGTTGGAGAGGCATTTGGACCAGGTGTAATTCGCCTGGAATTCCAAACCCTGCCATGCACGCTGTATCGCGCTGATTTGCAGGGCATTGTAGCGCTGTATGCCGCTTGAGTCGTTAAAGCGGATCGTCGGAGAATTTCCGGCGCCGCAACAGTTGATTAATGGCTGGGCAAACGGGCCCGGCGCCGTGACTCCCGGAGCGACCAGTTGCAATTGATTGAAGATGAAGATATCCGACATGTGGTCAATCTTGTTTCCCACATAGCCGACAGAAACAGACGTGTTCTTCCCCATCTGCCGTTGGATGGTCAGGTTCCATTGCTGGTCCACCGCAGGGCGCAAGTTGGGATTTGTGAGGTGCAAAGTATTACTAGCCAGGCAAGCTGGTGACAGCGCTTCCAGGGTCGCCACAGTACAAGCTGAAGCAGGAAAATTGGCAAAGCCCTGATCCAGAGTGCTGCCAGGAAGCCCCAGACCGCTGAAATTCGCGGTGTGAGCTTCCACGAACGGCGGGTTTTGATATGGCAGGTTGTTGACGCCGTTGGCCTCCATAAATGTGGAGATGCCGTAAGCGCCACGAATAACGGTGTTGCGAACAAAATCTGGCTGCCAGGCAAAGCCCAGGCGAGGTTGGAAATTTGTGATGCCATTATAGGTGTTGTAGCCAAAGCCAATCTGCGGAGCGCCGCTGATCAGATTGAAGTTGACATCCTGTCCGTTGTTCGTGGTGCGGGCGGTCGTCACTTCATAGCGCAGGCCCAAGTTCAAGGTTAGATTTCGTGTGGTGCGCCAATTGTCCTGGACAAATGCGCCATACAAAGTATTTCGGAGGTATTTGTTGCCTCCGCCACCATTTCCTTGTAATACCTGTTGCGGAAGGCCCAGCACAAAATCTGCTACCGGACTACCGCCCGAGCTGCCGGTATTGCCCGTAAACTGGCCGTTGAAGAAAAACTGGCCAGCCAGTCCGGCATTCCCTGGATAAAGGTCATTCATGATGTAGCGGAAAACTTCCATACCCGTATGGATCACATGGTTGCCATGTGTCCAGGTCACAGAATCTTCAAGCTGGATAGTGGTGTCATGGAATGACTCGACAAGATCGACATTCCCGATCGGTCCTGGAAGCACACCAGATCCGTTAAGGGTAATCTGTGGCAGAAAGTTTACGGCGACGCCAGCAATGCCGAATGTCGCTGGCAGATTGGCTCCAGTCGAGTTCGCTACCTGTTCAGTTACAGGAAAGTATGCAAAGCCAAACCGTGCATCATTCACCAGCGAGTTCGAAATGGTCCTTGTCCAATCGGCAACAGCATTCTTAAGAGGGAAGTCTCGAACAAAGTCTCCCAGCAAGCCGATGCTATTCGACTGGTTGCTCGATACACTCTGCTGTGACCAGCGGCCCATGATGTGGTCTTTATCGGACGGCACGTAATCAAGCTTCAAGTCGCCTTGATATGAGTTGGTGTCGAAATTCTGGAGATCGTTGGCAACTTGTGAAGCCGGGTAAAGCGGCGACGTGATGATGTTGCGGGCCGCAGAATTAAACAATGTGGTTGGGATCTGATTGTTTAAAAATGGAGATCTTGCGGCTGGATTGGTACTTGAAAATGGATTGAAGAGCTGTTGGGTTGGGTCGTTGCACAATCCCCCACTAAAGCCAGCCGTGCAGAGCGACGAGAAATCACCAGCTCGGTTCGCCGTTGAGAGCGTCTGCAATTGCGTGGTGATTGAGGGCTGGGAAAAGCGTGAAGCCGTGAAGTCAGCAAAGAAGAACAGTTTATCTTTTGCAATCGGACCGCCGATGGTGCCGCCGAAATCATCCCAATGCAGTCCGGGCCGCTTGATGCCATTGGCATTGTTGGTCCAACTGTTTGCATTCCATCCGCCACGGCGGGCAAATTCGTAAAGCGAGCCGTGAAACTTATTTGTTCCCGATTTCAGGGAAACGTTTACAACGCCGCCGAGATAGTTGCCGAAATCGGCTGGCGCGTTGCCGGTAATCAGGTTGAATTCCTGAACAGAATCCGGGGCCGGCACAAACCCCACGTTATTGTTGTCCGGCTGGTTATTGTCCATTCCATCAAGGATGAAATTATTTTCCTGCTCGCGGGCGCCATTCACATAAGGGCGTCCCGTTCCAAACGTGTTCTGGGCCGCCTGAAATCCGAAAAGATTTGGCGTCACAACTCCCGGCGCGGCGATCAAGGTGAGTTGGTTCACATTGCGGGTAGATAACGGAAGCTCATTGATTGACTTGGTTTCAAGGATATTGCCGAGCAGCGTTGTGTCTGTTTGCAACAGCGGAGCACTGGCAGTGACCTCCACCGTCTCGGAAACGTTGCCCACTTTCATCTGGAAGGCCACGCGGACTGTCTGGTTGAGCACAACGTCGAAGGCCGGATTTGCCGCGGTCTGAAATCCCTGCGACTCCGCTTTTACGCGGTAACGGCCAACCGGAACGCGAGGCAGATTAAAGCTGCCGGTATCATTAGTGCTTGCGGTCAACGTTGTTCCACGGTCAACGTCGACTGCAGTCACCTTTACGTTTTTAAGGGCGGCGCCGCTCGGATCAACTACGGTGCCAACGATGGCCCCAGTAACTTCCTGCGCGTGCGCCACGCCGGTCAGCAGGACCAGCATAGATAATAGGCAAAGGGAAAGGGCACTCGCCATCAGTGCCCTGTGAAGGTTGTTTCGCCCATCGTCTGCTGTAATACGGCAGCAGGAGGAGTAGAGATTTTCTTTTGAAAATTGAGAACGCAGCATTTCGACCTCCGTCAGTGCGGGTCGCCCCTCCCATACGCTTTCTGCATTGCTGTCTTTTTGCTGTATGGGTATTAAACAAATCCGTTGTGTTTATTAAAACGATTTCATAAACACGGACGAAATTCTCCCAAAGGGAGTCCCGCATTGTCAAGGGATTGTTAAAAATTATTTTGCAGGGCCTTAGAGAGGTAAATCCCAAAATGGAACTGATGCTTTGTTTGTGTCTACCGGATTAGCGGACGATGTGCGGTTTTAAATCAGCCTGCCATTGAATGCTGGCACTTTGTCCCGCATTGAAGCATAGGAAGGCGGGCAGCGCCGAGCAACCCTGCCCGGTCCTGCAGTTGGGCAGGGCGCACCTCGGTGGAGCGATGGCTGCGCTTTTCTTCTTCGCCGGCTCGAAAAACGATCGACCGCTCGTGCAGCTCATGAAACATCGCGGGCGCAAACTGTTCCCAGGCATTGGCCACGCCGCCGCCAATGATGTACATGGGAAGGTTAAAGGCATTGATCAGGTTTGCAAGAGCAATGCCCAGAGCGGCGCCAGCCACATTAAAAATTTCAATCGCGGCATGATCGCCCGTCCTGGCGCAGGCGTAAACAGACCGTGCGCTCAGATCGGGATCATGAAGCTGTGCTTCGCTTAAGCACTTGGAACGCCCTTCTTTTGCGGCTTCTTGAGCCATGCGATGGATTGCCGTGGCGGAAGCATATTGTTCCAGGCAGCCATGATTGCCGCACCCACACGCCACACCTTCACTGATTACAGTCATGTGTCCGAGTTCGCCGGCCATGCCCATTACTCCATGCCACGGCTTTCCATTGACGACAAAGCCACCGCCCACCCCGGTACCGAGCGTGATCATGCAAAGATCATCAGCCTGCTGGCCTGCCCCCAGCCATTTTTCACCCAGGGCTGCGCAGTTAGCATCGTTTTCAAGGACTACAGTAGTGCCCAGCTTCTTTTCCAGGTCCTCACGCGCTGCATAACCATTCCACCCTGGCAGGTTCGCGGAGGAGTGCACAGTGCCCGCGTCAAGATCAATAATTCCGGGCAGCCCAACTCCTACCCCTTTGAAATTGTGGGTGCTGGAATATTTGCGCGAAAGGAATCTCACAGCATCGATTAGTCGGGCCACGACGCTCTCCCGTCCCTGGCGAACTTCGCTCAGCGTATCGAACGATTCCAGCATTTCGCCATTATGGTCAACGGCGGCAATGCGCAGATTCGTGCCACCAAGGTCTACTCCAATGGCGAATGCACTCACAAGCACCTCCTGCCGCATTCCATGGCTGTTTGGCCAATCAGCCCAAATTTGGCATTATTATACCGAATCGTTTCAATAAAACAACTACACTAGCGAAAGCTCAGTGTTTTCCCAGATTTTAATGAACCGATTTGTTAAAAAAATGCGAGAATTGCAACGATAAGTTTTGAGCTCGACCTTCGCTTTCCAGTACCAACCAACATCAGGTGAGACGTGAAACCACGCGATTCGAGTAAAACCACGGTGACGATCCGTGACGTCGCAAAAATGAGCGGCTTTTCGGCCAGCACAGTTTCAATCGTGCTGAACAATGCTCCGCTGGCGCGTTATATCCCTCCCCAGACAAAGGCCCGCATCCAGAAAGCAGCAAAATCGCTGGGATATTTTCCCAACGTTTTCGCCAAGTCCCTGCGCAGCAAACGCAATCACACTGTTGGCGTGATGGTGTTCGATATCACTGATCCCTACTGCACGCCTATCCTGCGGGGAATAGAGAATTCGCTGTATCAGGCGTCATATCTGCAGATTCTTGCCGACGCTCACAATGAGCGCGGCCGTTTCGAACGTTATCTGGAAATGCTTCTGGAACGGCGAATCGAAGGCCTGATCGTGCTTGCTAACTGGCTCTATCTGGACATCAATCTTTTGGCAGACATTGAGCGCGGCAAGATTCCAACCGTCATCATCGGACGTGAGCTGGAATCGGACGCGACGAGTTCAGTTATCGTCGATGATGAAGCAGGCGCATACGGTGCGTTATCACATCTCTATGGTCTCGGTCATCGCAAGATCGCTTTTGTCCGCGGCCCCAAGGCTCTTTCCAGCAGCAAGGCGCGCTGGCGCGGCGTCCAGAGATTTGCCAAAGATACAGACTTGGAACTGGACGCGCGGCTGATTGTCGATTTGCCTGATCAACTAAACCCCAATGTGGGGGTGGATGACGGCTTCCGGATGACAGATGAGTTGCTCAAGCGCAAACGTCCGTTTACGGCGCTTATGGCCTATGACGACATGACAGCTTTTGGCGCCCTGCGCGCTCTGGCCAAGGCCGGCATCAAGGTCCCCGGCAACTGTTCAGTCGTGGGGTTTGATGACATTAATCCATCGCAACTTTTTGTGCCAGCTTTGACCACGGTTCGTCAGCCGATGGAAGCTATGGGCGCTGCTGCAGTGGTGATTGTGAATGACGCAATTACGGCAGCTGCGGAAGCCCGTTCGTTTGGCGCCATCCATCGCAAGCTTGCTGCAGAATTAGTGATCCGGGAATCAACCCGCGCGGTCCCGGATAAATCCAGTTGAAATAAGAATCAGCGGGCTGTTCCAACCTGCGTCCGCTGTAGTCCAAAACCGCGTTTTGCGATTCCCGGCAGTGTTATAGGTAAATGCCCAGGCGTTTGTGCTTCGCCAAAAAGTACTTTTACGGCGCCAAGCTCAGAGCTTGTTGCATTGGAGAATGTGCAGATGTAGGTTTCAACATTGGGAAAGCTTTGCGCCACGTAGGGGTTGCCCATTGCCACCAGGACGGTCTTGCTCGCGGCAATCTCAAGAACACTCCGCAGCAACTCTCCGGTCGCTTTTTCTAGGCCAACGCTGTTGACCATCTGTCCATTGACCATCACCTGCTTGGCGGGGGTTAAAACAATGTAGGCCGCGACCACAACTTTTCCCGCATCCTTCACTGCTTGTAGAATTTGCCCGCTCATCGCGCTGGCCACAGTTTTATCGACATAGAAGACCGTGGCATCGGCGCGGCGCGCTTTCAACGCTTTTTCAAAGCCTCGCCCCCAATCTCCGTGAAGCGTGTCAGTAATGATGACTGTCACTACTTGTATGCTCGGCTTCACTTCGGGTTGGAATGTTTCACTCTCGGTCGCAGGCGGAAGGAACTTGACGAGGGGAAGAACCCGCCCGTTATCCCGAACCAGCGTGATGGCTTGCTCAGCAATACGCTGCGTAAATTCCATGTCTTCTTGCTTGTTTAAGCGATGCGAAACCCCGTCCAGATCGACAAGGCGCGCCTGATGCAGCCCGACAGACGCTTTCATGGCCAGAATTTTGCGGACAGAATCGTCAATGCGCGACTCTGAAATCTCACCACTCTTCACCGCCGCAATAATTCCCTGAAATGCGCCATCGAGATCAGTAGGCCACAGAATTACGTCATTCCCGGCCTTCACTGCATCGACTGCGGCGCGTGCCGTAGGGCTGACTGGGCCCGGTGGATAGATGCTGGTGAGCCCGCGCATTTCCAAAGCGTCCGTTACGACCACGCCTTTGAACCCCATTTGCGTTTTCAAGACATCCGTGACGACCTTGGGCGATATCGTCGCGACTCGATTGGCATTGTTATCTAGCGCAGGAACAGATAAATGGGCCACCATCACCGCAGCCACGCCGGCCGAAATTGCCTGCTGAAACGGCGGCAGTTCAATGGACTTAAGGTGCTCCATGTCACCTTCAACTCTTGCCACGCCCAAATGTGAATCGGTGCCTGTATCACCGTGGCCCGGGAAATGTTTCGCAGTCGTTAACATCCCATGCTCGGCCGCGCCTTTGATGTAAGCCGACACCAATCTACCCACCATGAGCGGATCTTCTCCAAAAGAGCGCGTATTAATGATGGGGTTGTCAGGATTGCTGTTCACGTCGGCTACCGGAAAGAAGTTCCAGTGGATTCCAATGGCGCGCGCCTCTTCAGCAACAATTGCTCCGTAACGCTCGGCAGCTTCAGGATTGCCCACCGCGCCGAAGGCCATTGCGTCTGGAAAGGCAGGTGTGCCGCTCACACGCGAATCAAGGCCGCGCTCGAAATCGGCGGCGATCAGGAGCGGCAATTTAGAGTCGTGCTGTAACTGATTAGCGACAGCCGCCACCTCCAGCGGGCCATTCTTCAGGAGGATTGGTCCATCCGTGTGCACCGTGAGAACGACCGAGCCGAGATGATATTTTTGCATTTGCTCACGGAATTGCTGATAGCCGCCGGAGTCAAAATTCTGAAAATCCGTGAAGTAACGGACATTCAGCATTTGCCCCACTTTTTCTTCCAGGGACAATGATTTCAGCGTGTGCTCGACCCATCGCTGCCCATCGGCAGAGAGATGAAGAGGCTCCGGTTTGGAGAAGCGGTCCGCCGCGCCGGTGGGAGCAGAGAGGAAAAATACAAACAGCAACAAAAAAAGAAGTCTCATCATAAAGAAGTTCAAGATACCAGACGCGGGTTGGTTGCGCTTACAAAACAAAGCGGAGGCGTAGTGTGGAAACTCCGCCTCCGCTGTTTCAAGTAGAGTCTTGGG
The DNA here is from genome assembly GCA_036488825.1 of Candidatus Angelobacter sp. Lineage (GTDB taxonomy): Bacteria > Acidobacteriota > Terriglobia > Terriglobales > Acidobacteriaceae > Angelobacter. Next base: position 402,445 of record DASXGZ010000008.1, on the reverse strand, counting down.
ATTGGCTGCGTTCTCCTCTACTTGAAAGCCTCAAACGTCTGCGAGAACTGGAAGTTGCTCTGCGTGATGCCGCTGCAAGTAGGCGAAGCAAATCCCTGGTTGGGGCATCCACCGTTGTCTCGTGCCACTGACCAGATCGCCAGACGTGTGATGTAAGTATTAGACGATGTGAAATTCAGGAGCGTATTCGCATCGGTTAACTGGAAAATCTCCGTGTTTGTGTCATTGATTCCGATCATGGTCGTTACACCGATGTTCGAACTCAATCCGGCAGAAATCACCTGGTTGTGAGTGTTCTGCGCCGCCTGCGTGGCATCCAGGCCCATTTGACCATTGTTGTCGCTGGCGGAGCCATAATCCATGGCCATCACATTAATGATGTCCGGAGTAAATCCGTCATTCTTTGCGGAGGTCAATACATTGACGCCGCTCGCAATTAAGCCTGTCGGCAAGACAGGCAGCGTATATGAAATGACCAGACCTGCGTTTGCCGCCTTCAGGCCCTTCAGCGCCTGGTCGCGCAAGGTTAATGCCGCCTGATTGCTGACAGCGCCTCCTTCAATATCAAAATCCAGCATCTTGACGTGATATTGATTGATCACCTGTTGATAGGCTGCCTGCAACTGTGAAGCGGTGGTGCAGCTGGAGCTGATATCGCTTCCATTTGCTCCGCCGAACGAAACGATGATCTGCACGCCCGCTGCCTGCAGATTGGAAACATGCGATTGAATCGTGGTTCCATTGGGTAAAGTGTCAGTGGGTAAGCTGCCTCCCACTCCGCCCCATCCCATGGAACAGCCATTTCCGGTGCCGACGACGAATGCCAGTGTGAACGCCTGCAACCCGGATTGCTGCTGAATGGTTTCAATCTGTTCGTCTGCAGTCAGGCTCATATCGATGTAAGGCGCAAAGATACGGGCGCCCGGTGGAAGCGGGGTAGGCGTGGGAGTCGCTTTTGGAGTTGGCGTAGGTGTGGGAGCAACGCAGGAACCGTTAGAGGTCCAGGGTTGTCCGCTGCCTGCTCCGCCGTTATTGGTTGCGGGGCTTTGATTTTGCGTCCAGAAATTAGCTGTGTAGTTAATTCCGTTGAGACTGGCTTTATTTCCAGCAACATAAACTTGGCTTGCCACCCATGTTGGCGAGCATCCGCCCGTGCCGCCTGGAGTTGGCGTGGGAGTAGGTGCTGGAGTTGGTGTAGGCGTAGCCGTGGGCACAGGTGTGGGAGTAGGCGTTGGCGATCCGCTTACGGGCTGCCACAAAGCAGGCACGTTTGGCGGCTCCCATCCCACCTGCGATGTATGGGCCTGCAGGCATTTGTATTCCACGCTCTGATATGTCACCAATGCGCCGACCGCATAAGCTGTGTTTGGGGCCCAAGCAGGGACTGTCTGTGCCGGTGCGGGCGTGGGAAGCAGAAGGCATACGAATGCCGCGATTACGATTGTACAAATCAGGGAATTCCTCTTCATTGCGATTGACCTCCTTGGGGGTCCTGGACCGGCAGCTTGCATTAGATAAAGCTTGGCCCTGAGTGATGCGCCCTCGCAGCTTAACCAGGTGCGGAGGGGCAGAGTTGATGACTTCCACGGGGAGGAAGTTGGATCGGCGTGGCGCAAAGAAATCCGCCAGCGACCCGGGCAAAAAAAGATCATACACCTTAACGAACCGATTCAATATCAAAATTGAAACGATTTAGTAAATAAATATAAAATGTCCCATCAATTCCCATTTTGAAACGGCTGTGCACAGGGAAACTCCGGGAATGAGATTTGAGCTATCGCCAAACGTTAGAGTTCAGGGAAGAGAAGAGAAGTATACTTTTTGACGAATCCATCGAGTTCTTATTTTATGAAGACCGTTATAACGGCCGCGCGTCTCCTGACTTCAACTGAAGTAATTGACCATCCGGTGCTGGTTATTGAAGACGAAAGAATCACCGCGTATGGTTCGCGCGAGCACGTGGCCGTTCCGGCTCACGCGCGTCACTATGATTTTCCAGACAAAATTATTGCTCCCGGTTTTATTGACATACACATTCACGGTGGTTCTGGCTGCGATGTAATGGAAGCAAACAGCTCGGCCCTGGCGGCAATTGAGCGCGGAATGTTCAAAAACGGCGTGACCAGTTATCTGCCTACCACCGTGACTGCGCCGCTAACGGATACTTTGCGATCATTGGAGCATTTGGGCAAAGCGATTCGAAACGAAAGCATTTCTCCCGGGCGGTCGCGCCCGCTCGGTATACATTTGGAAGGACCGTTCATCAGCCATGCCAAACGCGGCGTTCATCCGCCAGAAAATCTGATCTCTCCATCGCCGGCAATTCTTTGCCAGATGCATGAAGCTTCAGGCGGCGCCGTGCGCATGATGACCATCGCGCCTGAGCTGCAAGGCGCAAAGGAAACGATTACAGAAGCCGCAAGGCTTGGCATCCAGAGCAGCCTTGGACATTCAAACGCAACGCTGGCCGAGGCTAATGCAGGCATTGACGCTGGCGCGCGCCACGCCACGCACACATTCAATGCAATGCGGGCGCTGGGCCATCGTGATCCAGGAATTTTAGGCGCAGTTTTGACGGATGATCGAGTCACTGCAGATTTAATTGCCGATGGTCTGCATGTCGCGCCAGAAGTCATAAAACTATTTTTTAGGACAAAGGGAATTGATGGAGCAATCCTGATCACGGATGCCATCAGCGCGACCGGCATGCCTGACGGCAAGTACAAACTTGGAGGATTTGAAGTGGAAGTAAAAGGCGATCGATGTGACTTGAATGGCAAGCTGGCGGGCAGCGTTCTTACTTTGGATCGGGCAGTTCGTAACGCAATGAGCTTTGTGCCGCTCACTCTTCAGGAGGCAGTAAAGCTGGTTACCCTGAATCCGGCGCGAATGCTGGGCCTTGATGATGGTCGCGGCCAACTTGTAACGGGCGGGATTGCCGACCTTGTTGTGCTCACGCCTGCAGGTGAAGTTACGGCCACAATGGCAGCAGGCCAGTTTTCCTGATTTGGTTTTAATAACGAAGTGACAGGTGAGAAAAATGCGAGCGGTTTCCAAAACCCTGATTTTATTCTGCCTATTCCCTTTATTCTTGTTGGGCCTTCAAGGCCAGAACAATCGGCCAGCGCGGGCGAATAGAAGCAACTTCAGAATTGTTGGGTATTTCAACGAAGGCGGCGCTAAATCCGGCAGCTATCGTGTGAAAGAAATTGAAACCAGCGGCGCTGCAAAACTTCTTACTCATCTGGATTATGCATTCGGAAGAGTCGCGAACAACCGCTGTGAAATTCCTAATCCTGATATAGCGTTGGGGCAGAGCTATGATTCGGCATCCAGTGTGGATGGAAGCTCCGACCCTGAAGGCGAGCATCAATTGCGCGGTACTTTTCATCAATTGCAGGAACTCAAGCGTTTGCACCCAAAGCTGAAAGTGCTGGTTTCGCTTGGTGGGTGGGGACAATCGGGTGGCTTTTCCAGCGCTGTGCAGCCGGAGAACCTGAATGCGTTTGTGAAATCCTGCGTCGATATTTTTATAAACGGTCAATTTGCAGATGGTATTTATGCGCCAGGCATTTTTGACGGCATTGATATTGATTGGGAATATCCAGTTACAGGCGGAGTGGAACCCGGCCAACCAGCGGATAAAGCGAATTTCACCGCTATGGCGGCAGAATTCCGAAAGCAGTTGAATGCAGTTCGCCCAGGGCTTTTACTGACTGCCGCGCTACCCGCCGAAGAAGAGTATTACTCCAATTTTGAACTGAAGAAGATTACTCGATACATGGATTTTTTATCGATCATGGCTTATGACTTGCACTGGAATTCAGAGCCCATTACAGCCTTTCACAGTGCGTTGTTCCATGATCCCAAAGATAAAACTGACCCTAAACTCCGCAATCGCTATGGAGATTATGCCGTGAAAGGGTTTATTCGGGCGCAAGTGCCCTTATCGCAGATCGTATTTGGGGTCCCGTTTTATGGCAAAGGCTGGTCCGGCGTGGCCGATGTTAATCATGGTCTTTATCAAAGTGCCCAGGGACAGGCAAATTCATCCGGCTCTTATCGTGACCTAAAGCAACTGCCAGAAACGGCAGACCGGCAGTATTACTCCACACCCGTGAGCTGTACCGTGTGGGCCGATCAGACATTCTGGAGTTACGATTGTCCGCAGGCGTTGCGAAGAAAAATGAAGTACATTCGATCACATCATCTGGGTGGCGTAATGTTCTGGGAACTCAGCCATGACACAGCAGACAGTGAACTTTTACGCATCCTTGCTGAAGGAAAATGAGAATGATTAGTTCAAATTTTGGCGGGGTGGTGGCAAGGTTCCTTTTCTAGTTGAAATATTCCTGAGAACACCGCCGTGAACCGGGTGGTGATTTGCGTCCAAAATGACTAAAGATCGCTAGTTATTAAATCCGGGCAATTCAACCCGTTTTGCGATGTGGTCTTTGATCCAGTGGGCATCCCACCATTCTTTAGGGTCAATCTGGACGCCTTCCAGTTGCATGCTGAAGTGGATGTGATCACCGCCTGCCATTCCTGTCATTCCGCTTTTGCCCATGATCTGGCCGCGCTTTACCATGTCCCCTTCGTGTACATCAATCTCATTCATATGGCCATAGATAGACTGCAATCCGTAGCCGTGGTCCACAACAATGCAATTGCCGTAGATGCCCAGCGGAGCGGCATAAACCACCTTGCCGTCATTCGTGGCTTCAACCCCCACATGCTGCGTGATGGATAAGTCATAGCCCAGATGGACCTGCTGGTCAATTTTCTTTCCCTGATAAATATAGTTTCGGACGTCGGCAAAATTTGCTTCGACCTTGGAGTTAGTCTGTTGCCGGAATGGTTGTGACCAGAGGAAGTGGTCTGCGGTCTTTAGACGAAGGTCAGCCAAGGTCTTATTGTTGTCCTTACGCATGTCATTATTAATTTTCACGAACCGCGATACCATGTCGCCGGAGCCGTTAGGGTCGAGCTCATTCACCACCTTTTGAATGAACTTATCATCCAGTTGCAGATCGCGCACCCGATATTTCGGCTGATCTTTCTTAGGGAACTCGTAAACCATCTGTCCGGTTACCTCATTCCCGGCAGGATCAGTGGCATATACCAAAGGAGGAGTGCCAGCCGGCATATTCCAGGCAAAGGCGAAAAGAGAGAAGAGTCCGGGCTTGCCGCCGGGCATGGGCCAACTGCGGAATTTCTGGTCGCCTACGCGCACACCTGATTCACTGGCATATCCGGAGACATTGAAGGTAACCAAATCTGCCATGCCTAAATAGAGGTAGTGTTGGTCTGAATCTACGCTGACGGACGGAGGCCGAGTGACGACTGTGACTTCACGCTCGCTGGTCACCGTCTTGCCACGAAAATCGTTTGATGTGGCCTCCACTATCAGACGCGCTTTGCCATCCTTGAGTTGTGGAGTGGTCTTTGCCCCGGCAGTGAAAGTATATGAGGCGTCGGCAACTCCGCTTTTCCAGCGCATCCGATGTGATGGCTGCTGCATGTCCCAGATTTTGTAGCTCGTACCATTCTGCTCCACGGTGGCAACGGCACTGCGAAGGCCATGCGGATCGCTGACATGAATCGTGATTGGAGTGGACTGGCCCAGCGCAGTGAGGGAAGACGGCAGCATTAGAACGGGCGTGGCCGACATTACAGACAATGCGATTATTGGCACTACGACCAGCAGGAAGAGGACAAAAATAAAAGTGCGCATGGTGAAATTTCAGAATAGCACGAGAAAAAGCAGAAAAAGAAATCCCGCGCTTACAAAATCACTCAGATCATCTTTGGCAGAACAGTCATTCACGGCTGGAGACAGTATCTCTATTTAAACGCCCTCAAGCGTTTCTTACGCGCTGCTCCCGATATTGACGTGCACATTGTCAATCAAAAGCCCCGTTGAAATAACGGCGAATTGCTGCACAACTTTCAAACATTTTAGAGTTTCTTTAGCCCTTTTTAATGCCATCTTGCGCTCAAATAGATGAAACGTCATTTGCGGCAGAGAGGTGTATGTGCCCGAGCGACCACGAATTCTTGTTGTAGACGATGAACCTCAGATTGCGCGTGTGCTCAGGGCCAGTCTCGCTGTACATGGATATGAGGTGCAGGTGGCGAATGATGGAAAGGCCGGTCTGGACGCATTCGATGCCGACAGGCCTGATCTGGTTATTACCGACTTGTCAATGCCAAGGCTGACCGGAATTGAACTTTGTGAAAGCATTCGAGAACGCTCCCATATTCCAATTATCGTTCTCTCGGTGCGAGGCGAGGATAAGGACAAAATCGACGCGCTGAATAAAGGCGCAGACGATTACGTAACCAAGCCGTTTAGCATCAATGAGCTTCTTGCCCGGATTCGAGCCAACCTCCGCCGTGTAAATGCAACCCAGGAAGGGAAGACAGGAGCCGATTAATATTGGAGACTTCAACATCGACCTTCAGACCCGGGTAGTCTCGGTTCAAAAAAAGAAGTTCATCTCACGCCGAAAGAATTTGACATTCTCATCTATATGGCTCGCCATCCGGGCAAGGTTTTGACGCATCGGGAGTTGTTAAGTGCAGTATGGAGTGGACAAAATGTCCAGTCCGCCGAGTATCTTTGGGTATTTGTCAATCAGCTCCGAAAAAAAATCGAGCCTGGAACGACGCCACACTACATTCTTACTGAGCCAAGAATTGGATATCGATTTCAATCGGAAGCAAGCTGATTATTTCCCAAGCTTTGTTGTGTTCATCTGGAATTTAGACTGAATGCAGATAAGAGGGCCTTTAGGCAGATTTCAGGAATCACTTAGGCCATTTTTATGCCGAATGTTGTTCACTAGATCTGTTCGTTTCGCGGAGCTGCCGCGCGAACGAAATTGAGGCAGCTATGACGGGCATGGCAGTGATACTTATTGGAGGAGGCGTGGCCACGAGCCCCGGGCCGGACGCGCAGCTTCAAAAATAAGTCAGATTAGTACACGACAACCCATTCTCAAATGAAGAGATTTGGAAATCGAGCCAAACAGGTGGTGCTGTGCATCTTCATAGGAATGGGGAGAACGCGACGGTAAAGAATTTATTTGAAAGGTTGAGGAATTCAATGCAGATATTCAAATGTCATTGCGATGCCAAGACAATGGGTGCCTACGCGATTCTGGCGTTCATTAGCTTAGTAATTGTGCAAGGAAATGCCTTCGCACAAAGCTCACGGCCGGTGGAAACGTTTGCTGGTAATTCATCCGTTGAATCCACAGCAAACACCGGATCAACCGCGAATACTGGCTCAAACGTCAACACCGGCAATGCCAACGCCGGCAATGCCAACGCCGGCAATGCCAACGCCGAGCTCCTAAAAGAGCTTGAGCAGATGCGTCTCCGCATTCAAGAACTGGAGACTCAGCTTAAGTCGCAATCAGGGACGGATCAAGGACGACCGCAATCCCTAGCCGGGCAGAACGTAGTTAGATCATCCTTTTTGTCATCTTCTTCGCCAACGCCATCAGCTCAGACGACCGGCGGCAAACAGGAGCCAACTAAAGTGGAAAAACAAGAGCCCCCCGCACCATTTGCCTATGCTGATTGGACCTGGTTGAATGGCACTCCGCGCAACAAAGACGCGGTATGGGACTCTAAATTTTTCACGCCGGAGATCCGCTTCGATACCCACTTTGTCCATAGTTTCAACAATCCACGCGATGATACTATCGGGGGCTCGACCGAAGTCTTCCGTTCCAACGAATTTCAGGTGGAGCAGATCAGCTTTGGCGGCGACTTCCATTGGCAGAACGTCCGTGGCCGCGTCTTAACCATGAACGGAATGTTTGGAGTTACAACTCCGCGCAATGACGCAAGCTCCGGGCGCGGCCAGTGGGACCTCCGCGGCGCGTACAAATACGTTTCGGAGGCTTACGGCGGATACCACTTTGACGTAAATCACGGCCTCAATATAGACGCCGGAATTTTTGTTTCCTACATCGGCTTGTTCAGCTATTACAACTTCGATAACTGGGCCTATCAGCCATCCTATGTATCCTCCAACACGCCATGGTTTTTCAACGGCCTGCGCATTCAGTGGTTCCCAACGGACAAGCTGAAAATCGAACCCTGGATCATCAACGGATGGCAGTCCTACGGCAGATTGGGGAGCAAACCGGGACTAGGCGGGCAGATATTATGGCGGCCCGAGCCGTGGCTGTCACTGGTATTCAATAACTACGGGATGGGCGAAGACACGCTCGGCAGCGGCAATGGGCAATTTGGGCGGAGCCGCATCCACACTGATGACAGTGTTGAAGTTAAATACTATGATCGCCCCGAGAGGTTCCTGGACAAGATGGCCTTCGCTCTCACTGGAGACCTGGGTTGCGAGTACGGCGGGAAAGGGACCAGCGTCGGCGCGCAGGGTCAGAAAATCTTTAACAACACGAACTGCTTCCATAACACTGCTACCAGCCACAAACAGACTTTTGCTGGCTGGATGCTTTACAACCGGTTCTGGTTCGATAAAGACAAGTATGGAGTAACCTTGGGCGGCGGCGCCATGTCAAACCCCGGACGTTACCTGGCGCTTCTCCCGCCAATCAACGGAGCCGATGCAATCAGCGGCTCGCCTTATTTCACGCAGAATCCCGGCGACCCATTCAAGGCCTGGGACATGTCCGCAACATTTGACTGGATGCCTCAGCAGTACATCACATTCCGCTGGGAGTACGGGTATCGTCACGCGAATGTACCGTACTTCTCAGGTCCCGGCGGCATAACACCCGGCGTCAATGGTTCCCCCAGCCTGATTCCAGGCCTCACGGCAGGATCTCCAGTGGGAGATACTTTTTTCATTCCCGGGCCATTTCTGTCACCGACTCCCGGATTCACCTGTAATGTGGGAACTACTGGCTTCTGCCCTGATTTGAGAAACAACGAACAGAGTTTCAGAATGGCGCTGATGGTGAAGTTCTGAAGAGGTGTTTACATGCTTGATTTGTGAATGATTTCGTTCACACTGCTGTTTTTTGTGGTCGCGATCCTTATACGGTGGCGTGCAACAAACTGAAGTAAGGTAGACGATGAACCTCGAAAATGTTTGCATATTATTCGTCAGTCTGCTGCTAATGGTGTATCTGGTTTACGCGCTGCTGCGTCCGGAGAAATTCTGATATGACGCTCAACGGTTCGCTGCAAATCATTGTTTTATTTCGCTGTGATTTTCCTGGTGACAAACCCCATGGGCGTTTTCATGGCGAAGGTGTTCTCTCGTGAGCGCACGTGGCTCGATCCTGTCATGAGACCGGTAGAGCGTCTGCTTTATAAGCTGATGCGCGTAGACGAAAACCGCGAGATGGGCGGACCGAGTACGCGATTGCCATGCTGCTGTTCAGCGCGGTTTCGATGATCGTCTTGTATCTGCTGGAACGTACGCAGCAGTGGCTGCCGTTAAACTCACAGAAGTTCGCTGCCGTGCCGCAGGATTAGGCATTTAACACTGCCGGGTCCTTTACCACCAACACCAACTGGCAGTTCTATACCGGCGAACAGGTCATGGCTATCTTACTGCAGATGGCCGGACTGGCGTATCACAATTTTGCTTCCGCTGCTGTCGGCATGGCGCTGGCGGTGGCTTTCATCCGCGGGATCTCACGCCGCGAAAAGGACACGCTGGGCAACTTCTGGGTCGATACGACACGGGCGGGGCTCTGGGTACTGGTGCCGCTCCGCCTGGTCGCTGCGCTGGTGCTGGTGTCGCAGGGAGTCATCCAGAACTTCAAACCTTATGACACAGTGAAGCTGGTTGAGGCTCAACAAGTCCAGAAGTTGGACAGGACGGCAAGCCGGTTGTCGATGCCGCGGAAAAACCGGTGATGAACACACTCACCGATCAAACCATTGCCCAAGGTCCCATTGCGTTACAGGAGGCAATCAAGGAACTGGGAACTAACGGCGGCGGCTTTATGAATGCGAACAGCTCGCATCCGTACGAGAATCCCACGCCATTCAGTAACTTCATTAAGATGGTGCTGATCTTCTGCATACCGGCTGGCCTCACATGTACGCTGGGTCGAATGACTGGATCGCAGAAGCACGGCTGGGCGGTGTTTGCGGCCATGGCGGTGCTTTTCTTTGTGGGGTTACTACGGCTTATTGGGCGGAGTCGCATGGTAATCCGCTGCTTGCAGGCGCCGATCAGCAAGCTTCCATGACGCAGCCCGGTGGAAACATGGAAGGCAAAGAAGTTCGCTTTGGTATTGCCAATTCAGCTCTCTTCCACCGTACAACCGATGCGAGTTGCGGCGCAGTGAATGGAATGCACGATTCCTATACACCTCTCGGAGGAATGGTGCCGCTGGTGAATATCATGCTGGGTGAAATTGTCTTTGGCGGCGTAGGCGCTGGTATGTACGGAATTCTGATTTTTGTTATAAACTCGCCAACACCGTTGCCCATTTTTTGCCTGCTCAGATCGAGAAAAAGCCCGGAATCCGGCGATTCTGGGCAGAATCAGAGAACAATCTGTGATCTGCAGACTGTCTGGCGGAGGGTGCAGTCTGCTGCTAACCCGTCTTTTGGGCAAAATTCCTGTTAACAGGTAAAATACAGAAATTTTCGGCCCGCAGCGACCGGACAGAGCTTATTTCCTGGTAAATACTGGAATGAACACCTTTCAGCCTGGAATCGTAACAGGGAAGCAGCAGGGAAAACATAAGGAGATAACAGGGAAATGCATTGTCAAACAGGCGGTAGCTTATTAGGTAGCTCGGGACATGGCGGCTCCAATTGAGCCCGGCGCGATTGTCGATCTCGCATTTGTTGTAAACTCGAACCAGCAGCCAGACGAATATTTGCGGATGGGAGAGACGCGCAAAATTAGGGTTCAGGAGATGACTGCGCTGGCTTGCCGCCGGAGTTTTTGTAAACTGCTTTGCCCTGGTGCCAGTGGTTTTATTCAGGGCGCCGACCGCCGGACATATCGGCAAAGTTGTATTTGTTGGAAACTCCCACTGTATGTGGGCATGATTTGGGTATTAACGAAGCACTGGGGAATCGAAGGGGCTGCAGCAACTTGGGGAATTCGTGCAAGCGTAGATGCGCTGCTGCTTTTCTACTTCACTTACGTGCTGCTTCCGCATAAGCCAACATTTCTACCGCGTCTTGCCGCAACGATAATAGCAGGGTTGTTCGTCCTTTATGTTGCAACACTGCCGCGGTCGTTTATAACGAAAGGGGGTTTTTAGGCGTTAGCCTGCTAGTGTTCGGTTCGATAAGTTGGTTACGCGGTTTGGACAGGTCGAGCCGTCATTTCTTCGGCATTAAAGCGAACGGTATCTGGCCAAGGGGACATCCTTAATTAATTTTCGCTATGGTATTACTTGCCACAATCATTCTCGCCTTAATGGCCCTGATCAACTACATCCTGGGGGGCAAGCGGCTGTTTTATCCTCCTGTTGTTTTCTGCTCAGTCTGGGCGGTTGATTTAGCAATAATTTGGTTGGCAGGTGATTTTTTCTATCCTCTTTCGAATATGGCGTTGACCATTTTTTGCATTGGAGGACTGGCATTTTCGGTTGGATCGGCGCTAGCACTCTTCTTGCCCATTAAAGCTGAATCACAGCGAATCACCCCTGGATCAAATCGGCTGATAACGTTTCTTGTGATTGCCCTGGCCTGCTCGTCTCCATTCGTCTACACGACGCTCATGAATATGGCCGCCTCATACAATGCACCAAACTTTCTTATGGGCGCCTACATGGCAATGGTAGCTGCCAATGCAGAAGGGGAGCGGCTAGTTTTACTTAGCGGTATTCTTACTCTTTCCGTGGTTGTGGCGATGATAGCTTTTCTGGAATACCAGACGGGAAAGAAACGGGCATTGCTCGCGATCGTGATTGCTTTTGCATTTAACATCATGACCGGCGGACGATCAAGCGTGACTGGACTAATCTTTGCTCTGGTCTATATTGATTGGTTTAAAAATAACAGGGTTCGCTGGAGGCAAATGGCCCTTTTGCTCAGCATATTAGTTCTAATTTTCTGTGTTATGGCGGTATTTGTCGGCAAAGGAGGAGCATCTGCCGATGTTAGCTTGTCTGATAATGTGCGTCCAGTATTAGAAGGCGTTGTGTTGTATGCGGTTGGCGGGATAGTCGGTTTTGATCGGGTACTCCGGCAGCCGAATGTTATTCCCCATTCCTGGCAGATAGACAGATTTTTTCTCGATACTGCGAATAAGTTTGGTGCGCATTTTTACATTCCTGTCATTCATGCCGATTTCGTAAGTGTTGGGCCGGCTCTCTCAGGGAATGTTTATACGATGTATTTTGCTTATATTGATCTGGGCTATGTCGGCATGATGGTTTTAGTCGTGTTAATCGGATTTATCCTGGGCTTGGTTCATAGGAAAGCGATTCAAGGAAAAAAGGTGGCAATAATAATGGCTAGCTTTTTTACTAATTCTCTTATTCTCAGCCCTTATAACGAAAATTATTCCCTCGCATTAAACACATTGATCAAAATATTCATTTTGTCATGGCTCGTGTACAACCTGCCATCAAGGTGGAGACAATTAAGTGGTTTTTTAGCACGGATAAATCTACATCTAGCCCCGCCAGAGAGAAAGTTGCCGCCCGTCAGGCATTGACTTTGGCTCAGCCATTCGGATACGGTAATTGTTAATTGTGTTTGGTTTTCCCCACTGGTTTGAATGAAAGCTCTGATTAGACGTATACGTAAAGGTTTTATTGCCCTTCCCTCGATGGGGAGAATCCTTGCAAAAAGCACGCCGTCTTTTGTGGAAGACATCGTAGATTTTGTTCTTGAGAACCCTTTCATTCATCCGGCACAAGTGCGCTCTGAATTTATCCAACTAGCCGGTATGATCTGCAATCTCAAGCCAAAGGCCGCGCTTGAAATTGGAACTTATGGCGGCGGGACACTTTTTGCCATCTGCAAACTGTCCGATCCTGAGGCGACAATCATCAGCCTTGACCTGCCAAATGGAAAATGGGGGGGCGGATACAACAGCCTTCAGCGTTTCATGTTTAAGCGCTTCGCTTTTGGCAATCAAAAGCTGCACTTCATCCGCGATGATTCTCACAAGCCGGAGAGCAGGGTGAAAGTAGAGGCGAATCTTCAGGGTCGATTTCTAGATTTCCTTTTCATCGACGGCGATCATTCCTATCACGGGGTCAAGCAGGATTTCGAAATGTACTCTCCGCTTGTTCGCAGCGGCGGCCTGATCGCTTTCCATGACATCGCTGAGCATCAACGAATCGGATATCAAGACTGCGAAGTTTCGCGCTTTTGGGAAGAAATCAAATCTCGCCTGCCACACAAAGAGTTCATCGAAGATCGCGCTCAAGGATGGGCAGGCATAGGCGTACTACAAGTATAAGATTCCAAGATTGATCCCATTGAGATTTACAGTTCTCACCCCGACTTATAACCGCGCACATACCTTGAGTCGCGTATACGAGAGCTTGTGTGCGCAGACGTTTCGCGACTTTGAGTGGGTGATCGTTGACGACGGCAGCACCGATTCAACGCGGGAACTAGTTGAAGGTTGGAAGGCCTTCTTTCCCATCCGTTATTCCTGGAAGCCCAATGCTGGTAAACATACTGCAATGAATGCCGGCGTGGCAGCTGCGCATGGAGAGTTCGTTCTGTTTCTTGATTCGGATGATCGCTGCACGGCAAACGCCCTTGAACGGTTTGATTATCACTGGCGAAAGATCCCTGACCCCACGCGTTTTGCCAACCTTTCGTGTCTTTGCTCGCGGCCGGACGGATCAATTGTAGGTGAACCATACCCGATGCAGTATGTCGATGCATTCACTTTGGCGGACCAGCTTCGGTATCGCGTGGGCGAGCGTTGGGGGATCAACCGTACGGACGTGCTCCGGCAATTTCCGTTTCCTGAAGGTGAGCGCTTTGTGCCTGAAGCCCTGGTATGGAACCGTATTTCCCGTCGATATGCCGCGCGATTTTTCAACGAGGCATTGCGCACCTATGAGCCGGGCGCAGACAGTCTCTCAGTCAAAATGTTTGAGATCAGGGCCAACAGCCCCAGAGCGACCCTAGCCTACTATCGCGAGCTGGCGCTTTCTTCTGTTCCAATGTCGCTTCGCCTGCGAGCGTCACTGAATTTCTTGCGTTTTGCTGGAGTAGCGGCAATGAGAAAGCTGGGACGCTAAAAGGCGTTACTGCGTAACCTTGTCCTTCGCGGCTGCAGAAATAGATCTATCAAGCAGCAGCCTTGAATATAGTTTTTCATGTGCCGTTACCATCATTTTTACCGAGAATTGTTCCTCAATTCTTTTCCTTCCCAATGCGCCCATGGACAACCTAAGTTCAGGCGACTCAAGCAGGCGCCTCGCGGCCTGGGAAATGGCCTTTGGAGACCGAACAGGAACGATGATGCCCGTCTTATCAGGCACAACCGCTTCCGGATTTCCCCCCACATTGGTTGCAATCACTGCTTTGCCACAAGCCATGGCTTCCAGTATGACGTTAGAAAAGCCTTCTGTATCAGAGGTACACACATACACGTCGATTGCCGCATAGATATTTTCTGGATCGGGCCGTCCAGGTATGATTGCAAAAAAATCCTGGAGGCCCAGGCGGGCAATCTCCTGCTGAATATATGGCATCGTTCCCCGGTCCTCACCCAATAAAAGAAAACGGGCTTGCGGGAACTCTTTCACAATCTGGGTCGCTGCAGTGACTAGATCCACCTGGCGCTTATAGTCAAAGAAGTTTGCCACGCACCCAAAAACGACATGTCCGGAATGCCATCCAAATGTGCTTCTAAGCAAAGGAGCGATTGAGGGATTGAATCGAGTGGTATCAATGCCATATAAATTACGCTTATTTTGGCGGGCGGAGCATTGTCGAGCGTAACCAGTTCATCTGCAATGGCATGAGAGTTGCCGATCATATGAGTCGAGATTCTGGTTGCGAGCCGGTCAGCGAAAATTACCGACCTTGAATGGTTAGGACGATAGCAGTCGACGAGAGACAGGCGGCTCCCGATGAGTATCGGAACATTGCACAATTTTCCAGCGGCAAAACCCAGAATGCAGGGTTCAGGCAAGAGGGCATGAAGAATCGCCGGTTTAATTTCTTTCAGAGCCTTAGTGATTCGCATGATGGAACGGAAAAGATTATTTTGCTTTGCGCTGCCTTTGATATAGTAACTGCGGTTGATCAGACCTTGAACGCGTTCTATTCCGTCTGGAGCCAAGAGAATCAAGGATGGTTCAAATCGCGATCTGTCAAGATGCCGCAACATTTCAACCAACTGGCTTTCGGCGCCTCCGATAGCAAGGTGTCCGATGAGGTAGGCGATTCTATTCGTGGGCATTTTGGTGCGTTCGAATCAAAAATGTAGCGATTAGATCAGAAAATCGATTGTGGCCGATATTGATCGATTCCTCTATGTTACCGTGGATTTATAAGACCACAAAAGGGCCAATGAGAATTTGCCAATTGACTGTTTGATGCGCCCCTCTATTCGGATATGCCTTATTGGTTCTTCCCTTGCAGATGGAATTTTGTTCCTTTTAAGAACGTCGCGAAATTGATGTTTCTTCGCAATGTAAACTGGTTAGTGGATCAATTTGATCCGGCATCACAAGAATGAAACAGTTTACATCTGCCAAGGCAAATTCCGGACTGCCGACACCCTCAATCCGGGTAGCCGCGTTTACCGGAGGCGAAACAAGCCCGAGTCCGCGGTTTCGAGTTCGTCAGTATTTACCGTATTTGGGTGTTTACGGAGTTAACATAACCGAATTCATTGCGCGTTTCGGAAGTTGGCCACCAGAGAATAAGAGTAGTCGCCCATTTTGGCTGGCCGCAACGTTGCTCAATCGCGTGTCGCACGTTGTTCGTTCATACGAATACGATGTTACGCTCTTGCAGCGTGAAATGGTTTCTACTTTGACAACTCTTGAGAGATTTACGCGCCGTCCCAGGGTATTGGACGTGGATGATGCGGTCTGGTTGAACCGTGGCGCTCAGAAAAACTTCGCAGCATTGGCGGGTATGTGCGACGGCGTCATATGCGGGAATAATTTTATTGCTGAAAATGTTGCGCCATGGAACAGGGAGTTCATGGTGCTACCCACTGCCGTTGATACGCAGCGTTATCAACCAGCGGACAACTCCCGGTCAACGGCACAAAGAAAAATCATCGGTTGGTCAGGCTTGGGTTCTGGGCTCAAGTATCTTATGGGTATTGAGCCAGCTCTATATAAGGTTTTTCAAAGGCATAAAGATTCAGTGCTTCGTATAGTTTCTGATGTCAAGCCGCGGCTGCGGCTTCTTGATTCGCGAAACATTGAGTTTATCCAATGGTCGCCAGAAAACGAGGTACAGACTATTCGGGAAATGTCAGTAGGCTTAATGCCAGTGGATGATTCTTTGTGGTCACGCGGAAAGTGCAGCTATAAAATGTTACTTTATATGGCGTGCGCCGTACCTGTAGTTGTTTCTGCAGTCGGAATGAACAATGAAGTTCTCGCGCTCGGCAATGTCGGGTTTGGATCGCGTTCGGAGCAAGACTGGGTGGATCGAATAGGTTGGCTCCTGGATTATCCTGAAGATGCGGCTCAAATGGGAATTGAAGGCAGAAGAATTGTCAACAAGCACTTTAGCTTGACAGTTCTTGCCCCTCAGTTGGCAGCTTACCTGAAGAAATTTGCAGAATAGAGCTTCATGCTGCCTTTCAAAGTTCATGATTTGCGATTTTTCAAGGTTCTTAATCCCGCGTAAGCACTATTGCTTATTGAGAGGTACCAGCGGACTCAATTATCGTGATAGCGTCGGGTCGAAGCGCCGCCTGAATGTTGGTTGGAGACTTGAGCAAGGAACTCATCGGAAGCTCATTTGCAAAGCGAAAAAACACAAAATCGAGATCGAAGCAGGAAGCCAAAGCTGGTGCGCATTTTAGGGCGCTTGACAGGCGGACCAGCACGGCAGGCATGCCTGCTCCATGAGCGCCTCACCCCCGCATTTGAGACCAGGCTGGTCACCGGCAGTCTGTCCGCGGGCGAACATGACATGAGTGAGTTATTGTCGTCGAGCAGCAACGTTCTGAGACTGAAAGCAATGTCTCGGGAAATCTCGTGGTCAGATATACGCGCCTTTTGGGATATCTTCAAGTTTCTTCGCAGAGAGCGGCCAGATGTGGTTCATACTCACACCGCCAAAGCCGGCGCGCTGGGACGCCTGGCGGCATGGTTGGCGGGAGTGCCCGTGATCGTGCACACATATCACGGACACGTATTTTACGGATATTTTGGGCGGGCAAAGACCCGCGCTTATTTAACAGTCGAACGCGCGTTAGGCCGCGTGACAAGCCGAGTGATCGCGATCTCAGCGTCGCAAAGGGAAGAGCTAAGCGGCAAATATGCCGTGGTTTCACCCCAGAAAATCTCGGTCATCCAGAATGGGTTTGAACTTGGCAGCTTCTCAAAACAGGATCGCGAAAAAACACGTCAAGCGCTCGGCATTCGACCTGACCAGTTTGTGCTGGTCTGGGCGGGGAGAATGGCTCCTGTTAAAGATGTCCAGCTATTGGCAGAGGTGATACGGTTGGCTGCTACATCGTTGCCTAAAGCCCTTTTTATCATTGTTGGGGACGGAGAACAAAGGGTGGGGTTTGAGGCACAGGTGCAAGGGTATGACAACGTCAGGCTTTTGGGCTGGCGTCGCGATATGGAGGCAATCTGGAGCGCGGCTGATGCGGGCATACTTACCTCACTCAATGAAGGAACCCCGACGGCCTTGATTGAAGGCATGGCCGCAGGGCTGCCATTTGTAGCCACGGACGTGGGCGCCGTTGCGGATCTGGCGGTCGGGGAGTTGCAGAGGCTGCCCGAGGGAATGGGACGCCGCGCTGATAATGGCTTTCTTACAGTTCGCCGGCCAGAAGCCTTGTGTTACAGCATAGCGGAGTTGATCGCGGACCCACTAACCGCTAAACGCATGGGTACCGTGGGACGAGAATTTGTAAACAAGCGGTTCGTCTCAGACAGGCTCGTCGATGAATTGACGGCGCTGTACTACCATCTTCTTAAAAGTCGTGGCATCGCCAAGGCACACGAGGAAGGCGGTTTGACAGAACAAGAACCGAAGGCCCATGCCGTCGCAGTAGGAGTCGAATCCAAACAGGAACTATGAAACAGCCAATCTTAGTTACCGGGGGAGCTGGCTTTATCGGGTCCAATTTTGTGCTGGAATGGGCAAAATGCTATTCCAATGAAATTGTGAACCTGGATAAACTCACGTACGCTGGAAATTTGCTTAACCTACGATCAGTGCAGGAGCGCACTGGTTACCACTTTGTGCATGGTGATATCTGTGACCGCGAATTGGTGCTTAGCCTGCTGCAGAAGCATCGGCCGGCAGCGCTCGTGCATTTCGCGGCTGAGAGCCATGTAGACCGATCGATCCTGGGACCGGAAGAGTTTGTCCGAACGAATATCCATGGAACATTCTGCCTATTGGAAGCCGCCCGAAAGTACTATTCTGAGCTTAAGGGCACGGAACGTGAAGCGTTTCGTTTTCTGCATGTCTCCACCGATGAGGTTTACGGCTCGCTGTCTCCGGAGGATGAGCCATTTTCTGAAAGCACTCGTTACTCTCCCAATAGCCCTTATTCCGCGTCCAAGGCTGCTTCCGATCACCTCGTTCGAGCGTATCACCATACCTATGGGCTTCCAACGCTCATCACCAACTGTTCTAATAATTACGGCCCTTACCAATTTCCAGAAAAACTTATACCGCTGATGATATCTAATGCGCTTATGGCCAGACCTCTTCCTGTTTATGGCGATGGGTTGAACGTTCGCGATTGGCTTTACGTTATCGATCATTGTGAGGCAATCCGAGTCGTTTTGGCTAAAGGCCGTCCCGGGGAAACCTATAATATAGGTGGAGCAAACGAGAGAACCAATCTTCAAGTGGTGAAGACCATTTGCTCGCTTCTGGAGGAGATTAAACCGCAACAATCACGTTTCGAGTCTCTGATCACCTATGTGAAAGATCGGCCTGGCCATGATCGCAGATATGCAATTGACAGCCGCAAAATCCAACGTGATCTTGGCTGGTCGCCAAAGGAGACATTCGAGACCGGAATGCGCAAGACGGTCCTGTGGTATTTAGAAAATTCGAGCTGGGTAAAAAGCGTCACCAGCGGTTCTTACAAAAAATGGATTGCTGACAATTATCAATCTCGTGAGGCGGCGTGCGAGGCATAATTCTAGCTGGTGGATCAGGGACGCGCCTCTATCCGGTTACCCACGCAATTTCAAAGCAATTGCTGCCGGTTTACGACAAACCCATGATCTACTATCCTTTAACGACATTGATGCTCGCCGGCATCCGGAACATCCTCATCATTTCCACGCCGCAAGATACGCCCCGCTTTGAACAGACCTTAGGCAATGGCTCTCAATGGGGAATAACTCTTGAATACGCTGTTCAGCCGCAGCCCGGGGGACTGGCCCAGGCGTTCCATGTCGGTAGGAATTTCGTTGGAAGCAGTTCCTGCGCACTCATCCTGGGGGATAACATATTTTACGGCCATGACTTTTCCAAGCTCCTGATCGCTGCCGCGTCCCAGAAGAGTGGAGCCACGGTTTTTGCTTACGCCGTACAGGACCCGGAGCGGTATGGGGTGGTGGAATTTGACACCACTGGAAGGGCGATCTCCATTGAAGAAAAGCCCCAACACCCGAAGTCCCGTTATGCAGTTACAGGAATGTATTTCTATGATAATCAGGTCATCAAGTTTGCCGATTCCATTAAACCCTCCAAACGTGGCGAGCTCGAGATTACCGATGTGAACCGTTGCTATCTTGAGCAGGGCACGATGCGGGCTGAGGTGCTGGGCCGGGGAGTCGCGTGGCTTGACACGGGCACGCACGATTCATTGCTTGAAGCGTCTCTGTTTGTCCAAACAATCGAGAAAAGGCAAGGTCTAAAGATTGCTTGTCCGGAAGAGGTCGCTTATCGGGCGGGCTATATAACAGCCCCGGAGTTGCAGAAACTAGCTGAGCCTCTCAAGAAAAATGAGTATGGCCGATATCTCCTTCAGGTCCTGCAGGACAAGATCTTTTAACTACACATCCCATGAACGCTACTCCAACTGCTCTCCCCGGCTGTTTAATTATCGAGCCGCAGGTCTTTCCTGACGACCGTGGATTTTTCTTTGAGTGTTACAACAAACAAAAACTCGCAGAAATCGGAATTGACTACGCATTCGTACAAGACAACTATTCTCACTCAAGGAAAAATGTCCTTCGCGGACTGCATTACCAAATAGCCCAGCCTCAAGGGAAACTTGTACGTGTGGTGGCGGGCGAGATTTTCGATGTTGCGGTCGACCTACGCCAAAGCTCGTCCCATTTCGGACAATGGGAGGGGGTCAGGCTCTCTTCCAAAAATAAGCTCATGTTTTGGATACCGCCAGGATTCGCTCACGGTTTTGTCGTGCTCTCCGACGAGGCTGATTTACTCTATAAAACCACAGATTTTTATGCAGCCAGCCAGGAAAGAACGATTCTTTGGAACGACCCTGACCTGCATATAGATTGGCTCATCACAGCCGCTCCCATCATGTCAGAAAAGGACCGCCAGGGAGCGCCCTTTCGCCTAGCGGAGAAATTTGCTTGAGTGCATCCCACAGATCCTTGGGCACAATCTTGCTGACGGGAGCTACTGGCCAAGTCGGGTGGGAGCTGCAACAGTCCCTCGCCGTTTTGGGAAACGTAATTGCGTATGATCACCAGCGCTTCGATCTGTCCAATAAGGACCAGATATGCGACACCATAAGGACAGTGCGTCCCAATGTGATCGTCAATGCCGCCGCCTATACCGCCGTCGATCGCGCGGAATCAGAGCCTGAACTTGTGATGCAAATCAATGCCACAGCTCCTGGGATTATGGCTGAGGAGGCTAAGCGTATTGGAGCCATCATGGTTCATTACTCGACAGACTACGTTTTCGACGGTCGCAAACGGGAACCTTACATGGAGGATGATGAGCCGAATCCCCTCAACGTGTACGGAAAAAGCAAACTTGCGGGGGAAACGGCGATCCGTGCCGCGGCAGGAAGTTTTCTCATCTTTCGTACATCCTGGCTTTATGGGACTCGAGGGCAGAACTTTTTATTGACGATTCTCCGGCTGGCCCGTTCTCGGAACGAATTACGGATCGTAGATGATCAGTACGGCGCACCTACCTGGAGCCGTACGATTGCCGACGCCACAGCTAATGTCCTGCATCAAATGATTTCAAAGCGTGAGCGGGAAATCAGTCGCATTTTTCACCTTTCCGCGATGGGCGCAACGACCTGGTGCAGGTTCGCAAAACGTGCTTTGGATCAACTGAAGCTTGCAACTCGCGTCATCCCGATTTCGACTGCTGAATATCCCACTCCTGCCATGCGGCCGTCTAATTCAATGCTCGCAACAGAAGAGTTATCCAAAAGCTTCGAGATCAAACTGCCGCGTTGGGAGACCGCCCTCGACCAGGTGTTGCGTGAACTAAAAGCATTAGAAAATACTAATTTGGTGGAGTCATAAAGCAGAATGCCGTCCAATTCGCGGAAAGACTTCGCCATAATTATAGAAGCTAATTGATCCATGTTTTGTGCACCAATGCGAACCAATGCCATCGAGATATTTGCGAGCGGATTCAAAATGGTGTCGACTGTCTCTGCCCATTCAATTTGTGTATGATTATTTTTCACGTTCATTCATGAGTATCAAATATTCTTTGCGCCTCCTGCTTGTCGGCATTTTTTTCTTAGGCAGCGGCTTTGCAGTGGACGACAACTGCTCGCCAGGTCCACCTAGCCGAAAAGCTGTACCTGCCAATGTTCATCCAATTGGCGGGTCAGTTCGCAAGAACAATGCGGCTGTGAAGTCTCCGGACGCTGATTCACGCAACGCAGCTGTGTCTTGTACGGACGGTAAATCCTCTACTGGGGCACAGCCGCAGAGTTCATCGGGATCCGCGCCCCTTCACGACAGAACGTCGCCGTCGGCGATGTCAATTAAGAAAGTATTTCTCAACCTTCCGGGAGACCAGAAAGCTATCTGGACATCGCCTTTCCGTTTGCGCACTGGCGACGCGCCTTGGGTTTTCCCACTTGCCGGAACTACGGGCATCTTATTTGCGACCGATCGAAGAGTCATGTTGCGCGAGCACTCCAGCCCTGCCGCAATCAAACTGAGCGATAACATTTCTACTGGTGGTACAGTCGCTTTGGCTGGAGTCCCGGCTCTGATGTATGCCTGGGGAAGTCTGAATGGAGATGGTCGGGCCACGGAAACAGGCCTCCTGGCCGGAGAAAGTTTGATCAACAGCTTCGCAGTCGGAGAAGCTTTGAAAAGCGCTTTCGGGAGGGAACGCCCCACATCTACCGGCGGCCAGGGAAGGTTCTTTCAGGATTTCTCCGACCCCTCGTTTCCTTCCATACATTCAATGCTGAGCTGGACTGCGGCTTCCGTAATTGCGCATGAATACCCAGGTTGGCTATCTGGAACTCTGGCGTATGGCGCCGCATCTGCGGTAAGTCTGGCACGGGTCACCGGCCGCAAACATTTTCCATCCGATGTGGTGGTCGGGGGTGTGCTGGGCTGGCTAATTGGCCGGCAGGTTTATGAACGACACCATGATTCAGATCTCGATGATGGGGAATTTGGGAGCTTTATACCAGAAGGCCGCCGTTTCGAAGGACCACAGACCGGCACCACGTATGTGCCTATCGATAGCTGGGTCTATCCAGAATTAGATCGGCTCGCAGCGCTGGGATATGTCAGCACAGCGGAAGCTGGGATTCGTCCGTGGACGCGTTCGGAGTGCGCCCGTCTGGTGGCGGAAGCCGGCCAAGCAATTGATCTTCATGATTCCAGCCAATGGGCAACGATCTACGCTCGGCTTGCGGAAGAGTTCGCTCCGGAACTGCAAGGAAAGCAGACACAACCCGGCGCATGGCTGGAAGAGATTTACACGCGAGTTGGCTTTCTTTCCGGCACCCCCTTAACGGACGACTATCATTTCGCGAAGACCTTCACTGATGACTTCGGGCGGCCATTTGGGCGGGGTGTGAATGATATTACCGGGGGGTCGGCCCGGGCCGTTGTTGGGCCCTTGGCGTTCTACGTTCGGGGAGAGTATCAGCATGCAGGGACGGTTCCTCCGCTCAATGCGCCCGCGCAACAGGCGATTGTCAATCTTGAGGGCCTGCCATTTGCTCCATCGCAGCGGACTGATTCTCTGGACCGGTTTCGCTTGCTGGATGCTTACGCATCATTCAATTTTCACAATAACGTGATTTCGTTCGGCAATCAGACATTATGGTGGGGGCCCGGGGCGGACGGTCCATTTCTGGCGAGCAACAACGCAGAGCCTTTACCCATGCTTCGCATCTCAAGGGCCGAGCCATTTGTATTGCCTTGGCTATTCCGCTTGATTGGTCCAATCCGCGTAGAAGCGTTCTGGGGCCAGTTAGGCGGACAACAATTTGTTACTCTCCTGGACGCAGCGGGCAACAGGAAGGTCATCACTCCTCCCTTGCATCCGCATCCATTTGTGCAGGGCGTGAAACTGTCGTTCAAACCAACAAGCAACCTGGAGTTTGGCTTTGGGGCTACGGCGATCTTGAGTGGTCCTGGGTTTCCGCTGACCCTGCACAGCTTATTGCGCAGCTACTCGCCAACCGGAAATACTGCGCCCGGCCTGCCCACGGATCCAGGGGACCGCCGCTCAGCCTTTGATTGGTCTTACCGGGTTCCCTGGCTACGCCGCTGGCTTACGTTCTATGGAGACTCGTTCACTGAGGACGAATATTCGCCTATCTCATTTCCCCGCAAGTCTGCATTCCGCTCCGGGCTTTATATGCCTCGACTCCCCAAACTGGCGAAACTCGACTTACGCGCGGAGGGAATTTACACGGACATACCCAATCTTCGTGGTATCGGAGTTTCCTATTCTAATGGCCATTATATAAGTGGCTATACAAATTACGGCCAAATCATCGGCAATGCCATAGGGCGCGAAGGCCGCGGCCTGAACGTTTGGACAACATACCGGTTTAATGCAACCGATAATTTGCAATTCCACTATCGGAACCAGCACGTGAACCCTGCGTTTCTTGAGGGTGGTCATTTGCGTGATTTTGATTTAAGCGGAACCGTGGTCAAAATGAAGAATCTGGTTTTTACGACTACTGCCAAATATGAGCACTGGGATTTTCCGCTGTTGGCGCCCACGCCAAAAAACAATCTCAGTCTTTCGGTTCAGGTCAGTTTTCAGCCGGCCCATGGTCTCAAGATCTTCAAAACTAACTAGACCTCAACTCTGCCGCGTTTTGTGCAAAGCCACAGAATTTCCATATGCTGGTGCCACTTCATAGGTTCGGATTATGGTGCGTTTTGTGTCCGGGAAAGAATTCGGATGCTTGAAACAGAATCCAGCCGCGTTAAAACTATTCCTCGTCCAGATATTCCTGTGGTACGTCATCTTCAGGAAATTGCCTGGTCTTGACTTCACCCTGGTCGGCATCGCGAGCATTCTCAACACCGCTGACGGCCTCGGCTTCCTCGTATTGTCCTTCTTCCATTAATTCTTCCACGCTCTCTGAATCCACGTTCTCCCGGCGTGAGAGGCCCTGCGTATCACCAGATTGACCACCTGAGTCTGCTCCCAGACCACGACGGCTGCTGATGGAAATGGGATTTGAGGCTTGACGGCGACCTTTTGCGCTTGCTTTGGCGTGCGCCGCTTTCCTTGCAGGCTGTCTTTTCGGTGCAGATTTCGACTTCGACATCGGCCGGGCGGCAGGCTTCTTTGCCCCGGCCTTCTTCTTGGCAGGCAGTTTTTTTCCCGCAGTGGTTTTCTTTGTGGCAAGTTTCTTTTTGGCGGTGGTTTTCTTTCCGACAGCTTTTTTCTTGCCGGCAGTTTTCTTCTTGCTTGGTTTCTTCCTGGCCATGCGGAAAAGTCTATCAAATCGCTGGGCTGCGTGCAGGGCTCACGTACGCGTGAAGGTTACGCGGTAGTTTCCAGGATTACCACTAATCTCATGGGACCGTGAGCGCCTTGTACAAGAATCTTTTCGATATCGGCGGTACGGCTGGAACCGCTGATGATGCAAGCGTAAGAATTGTTATTGAGCCGTCCTTCCTCGGTTGCGTTTCTGAGTGCGGTCACCACATCAGGGACCAGTTGGTTGGTGGTGGCGTAAACAATGTGGGTGGGAGCAACAATAGAAGCACCACGCCCGCCACAGGATGCGCTGACAAAAACAGACCCGGTTTGCGCGATCAATGCATCCGCCAGCGTGATGGTCGCCTGAGAACTCTCCATTGGCCCACCCTGGCTTGACCAGCGGATTTGCCGGGAAGATGCTGTAGCCGCCATCAACCTGCGCAGAGACTGATCATCCTGGACAAACACTTCGCCCTCTGGCAGTGACTCCAAAACCTGTGCCAGAGTCTGCGCGCTGCCGCGCGGATCGGAGGTTAACTGGCATTCCATCAGGTTGGCTTTGCATTCCTGCTGAAAGCGTTCCAGCGGGTTTTCTACCGGTTCAAAAATCTGCCCTGCTGATACAGGTTCTTGCAGAGGGACAGCAGGCGTGCGCAAACCTTCGCGGATGCGTCCCAAAATCGCTTCGCGGCTGGGATTACTCGTGGCCATTGGAATTCCTCGCCGGTTCTTTTTTCCTCAGCTCATTTTTCCCCAGCTCTTTTTTCCAAAGACTACGGAAAGATTGCTTCGGCAGCGGCACCGGAGAACGTTTACGGCTCCACGCCCGCATGGGATCCAGAGCTGTTCCGGCCAGCCCCATGCCGTAAAGCAGGCGCAGGCTGCGGCGCACCATCCATCCACCCAGCGCGAAGAGCCGCGGGTTGAGCATGGCCGTGCGCCATAACTTGAATTGCGTCCGTTCGCTGGACTTCGCTCCACCTGCGCGTGTGAAGTCCCTTCGGTTATGCAAAAGATGATGGTGGAGATTAATGTTCACCGGGCAAACACTGGTGCATGCGCCACAAAGTGACGACGCATAAGAAAGATGCTGAAATTCACTTCCGCGCAGGTGCGGCGTAAGCACGCTGCCAATGGGACCGGGGTAAGTAGTGTTGTAAGTGTGGCCGCCGATATTGCGGTACACGGGACAAATATTCAGGCATGCACCGCAACGTATGCAGTGCAATACTTCTCTTTCCTCGGCGTTGCCAAGCAGGTTGCTGCGGCCGTTATCCAGCAGGACAACGTGAAACTCTTCCGGGCCATCGGCCTCGCCTGCTCGTTTTGGGCCGCCCAGGAGCGTGCTATATGTGGTGATCGGCTGGCCGGTGCCGGAAGTTGCAAGCACGGGCCACAGCGTGCCCAGGTCTTCTAATCGCGGAATAACTTTTTCAATGCCGGTAACTGCGACGTGAATGCGAGGCAGGCTGGTGCTCAGGCGACCGTTGCCTTCGTTGGTAGAGATCGCCACGGCGCCGCTATCAGCAACAAGAAAATTTGCGCCGGAAATTCCCATATCGGCGGCAAAGAATGCTTCACGCAGCTTGCGCCGGGCCAGGGCCACCAGCTTCTGCGGATCGGCGTCGGCAATGTCTTCACCTAGTTTTTCACGAAAAAGATCGCGAATCTGTGTCCGGTTCAGGTGCATTGCCGGAGTCACAATATGGTAAGGGGCTTCATTGCGAAGCTGCACGATGAACTCGCCCAGGTCGGTTTCCCACACTTTGATGCCCTGCGCTTCCAGCACCGGAGCAAGATGTATTTCTTCCGTCACCATGGACTTGGATTTCACCACGGTTTTCACGCCTCGGCTTAGCGCAAGGTCTTTTATATAGGCGCAGGCTTCGTCTCCCGTGGCCGCCCAGAAAACGTGGCCGCCGCGCTCCAGCACTTTTTGCTCAAACTGAAGCAGGTATTTATCCAGATGATTGATTGCTTCACGCTTGATCTCCTGGCACTTGCGACGTGCTGCTTCCCAGTCCTTGATACGCAGGCGCCCTCGCTGGTGCGCGGCGTCATAGCTCTCCATGTTCTTGCGAATGATTTCACGATGAACAAGGTCAGCCGATTTGGTTGCTGCATTGCGTAGGAACTTCTGCGCTTCAGTGAGCGCTGAAGGTGTTTCACCGGCGGGCGTTGGATATGTAGGTGATGTGCTCATGGGCGTAACTCTGTATGATCCGGAACAGCAATAAGCGACTTGCGGGGACGTGCTCTGAGAAAGATTGTCCATGAGCGAGACACGTCAGGACAGGAGTTTACTCGTACGGTAAACGCTACTGCTTTATTAGGCGTCAGCCCCCGGGAAGTAAAATCACAGATCATTGCGCGCGCTCATATTGATCGTATTTAAAAATGTTTGCCCGATCTTTAACTAAACAGTTTTCTTGCATCTCCGCGTTCAACGGTGAATTGTCGGCCGCCTGAGTTCGTCTCATGCCTCGCTCGCCAGAATGCTTGCCAGATGGATCGTCCGTGCGCGGTCTTTGCGCCTGCCAAGAATGCCCTGCACGTGCATCAGGCAGCTTGGATCAATGGCCGTGACGTATTCCGCTCCGGTTACAGCTACGCTGTCCGCCTTCTGCTCACCCATGGCAACTGAGATGCCTTCAAACTTTGTGGCAAATGTACCTCCGAAGCCGCAACACTCATCGGAGCGCAACATATCTATCAGCTTGAGCCCTTTCACGGCGCGCAGCAGTTGCTGCGGCTCATTGCGCAGCTTCAGTTCGCGAAGCCCATGGCAGGATGCGTGGTAAGTAACTGTATGCGGGAATGACGCGCCTACGTCGGTTACGCCCATTATTTTTACCAGAAACTCTGAAAGCTCAAAGGTACGCTTGCCGAGCGCAATGGCTTCATCGTGCAGGGTGCCAGTAGCCATCAGCTCAGGATAAAAAATACGCACCATTGTGGTGCATGAGCCAGATGGAGAAACTATGGTTTCAGCATCTTTAAAAACGCGCAGGAAGCGCTCGGCGCAGGGCCGCGCCTCATCCCAGAAACCCGAGTTGAAGGCGGGCTGCCCGCAGCAAGTCTGGTCCTGAGGAAAATCAACTTCGCAGCCAATACGCCGCAGAACTTTCACGGTATCCACAGCGACCTGAGGCTGGAGTTGGTCGACAAAACAGGGCACGAAGAGTGAGACTTTGCGGGCCATCGGGCGCTTGCGCGATTCTAGCAGAACCTTGCCGCCGATAAATACTGCCCCGGAGCCATAGGCACAGGTGCTGGAGATCAGCCACTCATAAACAGGAGAGACCGATACCATTAGGCTGTCCGCTATTACCGTTAGAGTTGAGCGCCCCGGAACGCGCCCAGCTTGCAGAATGGATCCGACGCCCCAAGACCTCGCAAGCCGTGGCCTTGCGCGCCCGCATCGTGTTGCTGAGCGCCGAGGGCCACAGTAACACCGAGATCGCTCGACGGCTGCAGCTTTCCCCGCCTGTGGCGGGTAAGTGGCGCCAAAGATTTCTCAACCAGCGTCTGGACGGATTACTCGATGAACCGCACCCAGACGCGCCGCGCAAACTCAGCGACGCGGAGGTAGAGCGGGTTCTGGCACGCCCCCTGGAGACCCAACCCAGGGGGCGACCCACTGGTTCACGCGCTCGCTCGCCCACGTCACAGGTTTCAGCCAGAGCAGCATTAGTCGGATCTGGCGCGCCTTTTCTCTCCAGCCGCATTGCAGCCAGAGCTTCAAGTTAAGCCGTGATCCACTGTTCATCGATAAAGCTCGCGACATCGTTGGTCTTTACCTCAATCCCCCGACCGCGCGTTGGTGCTGTGTGTGGATGAGAAAAGCCAGATGCAGGCACTCGACCGCACCCCCGCCCCTGCTGCCGATGCATCCCGGGCAGATTGAGCGCCGCACCCATGATTACAAGCGTCATGGCACCACCAGTCTGTTTGCCGCCTTCGACATTGCCAGTGGTCGCGTACTGGGTCAGCTCCATCGCCGTCATTGCTCACGCGAGTTCCGCAAGTTTCTCGATGCCATCGAGGCAACGTGCCGCAGAAACTCGATGTCCACCTCATCCCTAGACAACAACGGCACGCACAAAACCGAGTTGATCCGGCGCTGGCTGGCCAAACGTCCGCGCTTTCACGTGCGCTTTACGCCGACTTCAGCCTCTTGGCTAAACTTGGTCGAATGCTGGTTCGCCACCTTAACCAGGGCTCAGCAGCGGAATTACCGCAGCAGCTCCTGCCGCGCCGCTTCCAATTGCTCGCGTCGGGCCTTGTCGACTTTGGGAGTTTGCAGGTCGAGTTTATCCATCGTGTGAATGATGGATGAGCTTACAGCGACGTGGGTAAACCATTTGTGATCTGCGGGGATTACATACCACGGCGCTTCTGGCGTTGACGTGTGCCGGATCATGTCTTCATAGGCATCCATGTATTCGTCCCAGTGCTGGCGCTCGTGGACGTCGGCTTCTGAGAATTTCCAGTTCTTTTCCGGTTCGTCCAGGCGCGCCAGAAAGCGCTTCTTCTGCTCTTCCTTTGAAAGATTCAGGAAGAACTTCCTGATCACCACTCCGTTCCGCGTGAGGTATCTCTCAAAGTTGCAGATGTCTTCAAAACGCTCTTTCCAGATTTTCTTTGAAACCAGTTCTGGCGGAAGGTGCTGCTTGGCCAGGAATTCCTGATGTACCCGCACTACCAGCACTTCTTCATAATAAGAACGATTGAAAATGCCGATTTTTCCGCGTTCGGGCAGACGCCGCGTAGTGCGCCAGAGAAAATCATGGTTCAACTCTTCCGTAGAGGGCTGTTTGAAGCTGGAAACTTCACATGCCTGTGGATTTACGCCAGACATCACATGTTTAATCAGGCTGTCTTTGCCTGCCGCATCCATGGCTTGAATAATCAGCAGGACAGCCCACTGGTCCTGAGCATAGAGCCGCTCCTGCCGGTCCGCCAGCACCTCTACGCTCTGTTGCAGTAATTTGTTGGCCTCTTCCTTCGATTCGATGCCGCGGATGTCGCCCGGATCAAAGTCTTTCAAGCGGAAAGATTTTCCGTGCTTGATCTCAAAAGCATCCGCGAGCCTCAACATTTTCTTTGCGATTTTCATCGCATCTGTTGTATCCCAAAGCAGATGCCGATCGCAAAGCTGATTTCGGTTTTACGCCTCCATGGAAAGAAATGGGTCCTCGGTACGGGGACGGGCAACGGGTGGAACCTGCTCGTTCTTTAGCAGATCTTCATATTCCTGAAGAGAAGGGAACAGGTCTTGACGTGCTTCCAGAGGCAGGGTCGAGCCCTGGGGCGATGTTACAAAAGCGCAGAACTTTTCCAACAACCGGGCTTCACGATTGAACTGATCGATCCAGAGGAACTGGCCTTGTTCATTGATTTCCAGAAACCACCACTTGCCCTCGGCATCAACGCCGAAATCGAGGGAGCCAAAACACAACCCGGACTGCCGCGCGAATTCCAAAACACCTTTTTCTACATCGGGTGGAGTGGGAACCAATTCGGCTGTAACGTGACCTAAGCCCGCATCCTGCCGCCAATCCAGCGCCTGCTTCTTGTTTTTGAGCGCGTAGGAATAAATGTGATTTCCCATTAGCACCATGCGTATGTCAAATTCCTTGGGTACGCGTTCCTGGTAGATGGCCGGCGCGTAGGTCAAAACTTCATCGTTCGGCAACTGGTCGGTTGCCAACTCAAAAGTTTCCGTAATGGCCACAGACATCTTGCCTTCCTTCTGCCACACATGCGGAGTGAAGCCCTTGCAGATGTTCCGGGAATTTTGGCGGGCAAAGAACTCTCTGACTGTTGCCGGATGATTGGACATCAGGGTCGACGGCGTCTTGAGTCCGCATTTGCGGGCCAGGCGCATTTGCACCGCTTTCTGGATCATTACTCGGGCGGCCGAATATCTGTTGATGCACCACACCGGCAGCGTCTCAAGGAAATATGCAATCGAATGATAGAAGGAGCGGTATTCGAGAGCGGCAAATTTCTTATCGGATTCGGAGACCTTGGGGTTGGGAACAGGCGGCTCCGGGCGGCGAATCCATATCGCGTCGCCAGCATCGACAGAATGGCCTCCCAGAACGAGTGTGTCATCGCCGTTCATTAAGAGGGAGGACTGACCTTCCTCACTCCATGAGAGACCGGACCAGCACACAACCTTCTGGCCTGCCTTCTCCAGCGCCCACTTGATGGGAGCTGTGTGGTTATCGTCTTCCGGCGCTAAAACTATGAGCTTCATGGCATTGTCTCCGTTTCAAAAGTTTGCGTGCTGTAGAAAAGGCGGCGACACCACGGACGCCGCCGGAAATCGATCAAGGACCGCATTCACCAATGGCCTGATCGCCATTGAGAAGTTGTTGTTTGCTGTCCACAAAGCAGGGTGTAAGCGTGCGGCGGGTTTTAAATGCGCCGGTGACGGTTTCCACTTCCTGCTCGCTGAGTTCGCGGGCGCCCATGCGGGTGAGTACCCGATTGTCCTGGTCCATATAGTTCTCCTCTTTGTTTGTAAAAAGTTAACGATCAAAAATGCGCCGGGAACAATCCCAGGTGTTGAAAAAGGTGGCGCAAGCGCCACCCTGTTCAACAAACCCCGCACTCGCCGAGTTGGGCGTCTCCATCTCTATTGGGACAGGTCGCAGAAGGGGCGGTGCATTTTGTTTCGGTGCGCAGTCCGCCGGTGACCTCATCGGCTTCCTCCGCACTTAATTCACGAGCGCCTTTGCGAGCTAATACTCTATTCTGATCATTCATGGTTTTTCTCCCTTCGTTATTGGGTCCGGTGAGCGGGCCCAAGCTATTCAAGAGAAGCCTTCTCGGCAAAACGGCTATTGATCGGGGCTGCCGCACTCGCTGTGGAAGGTATCTCCGTCGAGAGTGCCGGCTGCAGCCAGGGTGCATGCGGTCAATGTCCTAAGCCCACCGGCTACCATCGCGACTTCCTGCTCATTCAAGTCACGAGCTCCCTTGCGAATTAACACTCTGTTCTGGTCAT
Source organism: Candidatus Angelobacter sp. (assembly GCA_036488825.1). GTDB lineage: Bacteria > Acidobacteriota > Terriglobia > Terriglobales > Acidobacteriaceae > Angelobacter. The sequence continues at coordinate 370,431 of DASXGZ010000008.1, read as the reverse complement.
TCATGTTTTTATCCTTTCATTATTTTTGGGTCCGTTGAGCGGTCCCAAGCTCTTCAAAAGTTTTCGGCAGCGCTCAAGCGCAGCCGAACAATGCGTTTAACAGCCAACCTCGCCAACGCGCTGATCTCCGTCCGGACTAGGAGAGGAGGTGCAGAGTGAAAGAGTGCGAAATCCACCATTGACAAGATCTGCTTCCGTGGGCGTCAACTCACGAGCGCCTTTGCGGATCAATACTCTGTTCTGGTCATTCATGTTTTCTCCTTTCATCATTTTGGGTCCGTTGAGCAGGCCCAAAGCTCTTCAGCAAAATTTCACGGTCGCGCCACCTGTTCAGCAAAATAGGCCCGCACTCACCGATCTGGGCATCTCCATCCTTATTGAGCATGATGGGGATGGCGCAAAGTGTTACTGTACGCAGCCCTCCATCGACGCGCTCTGTTTCACTCCACGCTCATTTCACGAGTGCTTCTGTTCTGGTCATTCATACCTGACTTCCTTTGTTCGCCTTGGTCTGTCAAACGGAAACGCTTCAAGTGAACTCTTCCATCTATCAAGCGAGAGTTGAAAAGCGGGCCTCCCTAGGCGGCCCGCCTGAAATCAGCACTCACCTAGGAAGGTGTCGCCGTCCCTTTGGCCTGAGGGGCCAATGCTGCAGACTGTAAGGGTACGCAATCCTCCACTGACGCGCTCTACCTCTTCTGGCGTGAGGTCACGAGCGCCTTTGCGAATCAATACTCTGTTCTGGTCATTCATGATTTTCTCCTTTTTCTTTTTGTTACATTCGCTTGCCCACCCTGCTACTCCGATTTATGGACAAAATGTGTCTTCGTCTGAGCCGCCTTTTGGCACTGCGTGAACGTCATCTGGCACAGAGGCCAGACGCGTTACGCTGTCCACTTCTTCTTCCGTAACTCGCACGCTACCAAGCGATTGAGCACCCGATTCGGTTCGATCTGATTAGACATAGCTTTCTCCTTCATAAACCCGTACACCGGCAGCGCGCGCCGCACGCAGCGAAGATGGTTCTTCAGAAATCTTTCCTGAACGCGACAAAGTAATGACACGGTCGGCAATCCGGATTGTGTCTGGCCGGTGCGCCGCAAATACGCGCGTCATGCGGAGTTCGGTAAGCATGGCGGCGATGCGCTGCTCCGTGGGAACATCCAGATGGCTGGTGGCTTCATCAAGGATCAGAATTGCCGGCTGCTGATAAAGCGCCCGCGCCAGTAGGAGGCGCTGCTGCTGGCCGCCGGAGAGTGCGGACCCCATGTCACCAATCAGCGTGTTATAGCCCATGTGCATCTGATGGATCTCGTCATCCAGACAGGCGAGACGAGCGCATTCTTCCACGCGCGCCATATCGGCAACATCGGAGGCAAATGCGATGTTATCTGCGATGGTTCCGGCAAATAGCGAATCATCCTGTAAAACAAAACCTACGTTGCCCAAGATGGCGGCCCGGCTTTTGCAGACGGAATGGCCGTTAATGATCACATCCCCTGACTGCGGCTTGAGAAGACCTGCCATCAGTTTAAGCAGCGTCGATTTTCCCGCGCCGGAAGGGCCGACGATGGCCACGCACTCGCCTGGGGTGATGGTGAAAGAAATATCTTCAAGCAGCCACGGCTCGGTATCCGAGTAGCGGAAAAAGAGGTTACGCACTTCAATGGATGCATCCTCCACTTCTGAACCGCTGGCCTCAATCAGGGACGATTCAGGTTTTTCCAACACCACGTCCGCCAGCCGCTGCACCTGAAGAGAGAGCATGCGGAATTCATAGACACGATCCACCAGATTGGTAATGCGGGCTTTGAATTGCTCTTGGTAAGCGACGAAAGCAAAGAGCATGCCAATGCTGAACCTGCCACCGAGCACCAAAACCGCGCCGAACCAGACAACAGCGACCGATTGCAGACCAAAAATGAGTCCATTGGCGGCCTTAAAGAGCAGCGTGAGTTTTTCCGTGGCCACCTGAGCGTTTGTCGTGTCTGCCAGCAGGTTCATCCAGCGGGCCTTGCGTCCATCTTCGCGGCCCAGGACTTTAATGGTGCGAATACCGCGCAACGTCTCAATCAAATAGGTCTGCTGTTTGGAGAGACTCAATATCTGCTCTTCCATCGATCTTCGCAGGGGCAGGTAAGCGAAGTTACGCAGAGCCACATAGACCAGCACGCTGGCTATTACGATGAGCGCCAGCTTTGGGCTATAGAAAAACATGACCGCGAGCACAAAGATGGAGATCAAGCCATCAAGCAGAGCCTCAATAAAATTATTGGTCAGTGTGCGCTGAATGGCTTCTGCGCCCTCAAAGCGTGAGAGGATGTCACCAAAATAGCGCTTTTCAAAAAAAGACACCGGCAAGCGAACCAAGTGTGAGAACAGATTGGCATACCACTGCAATTTCAGTGACGTTCCGAAATAGAGGGTCGTCCAACTGCGCAGAGCGCCAAGAAAAGATTGCAGAGCGATCAGCAGCATAAAGCCGATGCCCAGAGTAAAAAGAAGATCGCGATCAAATGCAGCTAGTACTTTATCCACCGTGAGTTGCAGGAACAAAGGGCTGATGATGGAAAAAAATTCCAGAGCAGAGGCAAGAACAAATATCTGCGTCAAGGCGCGCTTTAGGCCTACAACGCGCCCGGTCAGGTCACGTAGGCGGAGCGGACTGCGTTCATCACGGGGAGCGAAGCTGCTGGTAGGAGTGAGTTCCAGCGCTACTCCGGTGAAATGACGGCCAGCTTCGGTCATGCTGACGCGACGAGGACCCATGGAAGGATCATGCAGGTAGACATATTTGGCCGTCACCTTTTTCAGCACCACAAAGTGGTCCATCTTCCAGTGCAGGATGCACGGCGTTTTCAGCCAGGAGAGGTCTTCCAACTCCACGCGCAAGGGACGTCCCGCAAGCTCCAGGGCAGAAGCAAACTTGATGATATGGTTTAAAGTTGCACCGCGCAGTGATAGAGAGAAGCGTTGCCGCAGCAAGGGAAGATCAATCTGGGCACCATGGTAACCGGCGACCATCGCGAGACACGCCAAGCCACACTCCGCCGCCTCGGTCTGAAAGACCATCGGCAGTTTTTGTTCTCTGAAAAATTTCATTTTCCGCAAGTACTTCGTCCCGCGGTCTTAGCTGCCGGACCGTTCGAAAAACCACTTGATTAGAGGTTTCCGCCCAAGCGGGATTTCCGCTTCCACTCTTTCCCCCGAGTGCGGTAATGAGTTTGCTTGCGTGAACGGTGTCGCTTGTGGCAAGAGCGATACAGGAACTTTGTAAACCGGACCTTCCAAGGCCGGTTCAGCCTGAGAAAGTTCGGTCTGGCCCAGAGGCACATTCGGTATTTTCAGAACAGTCCCGGTTGGCCGGGCAAATTGCGGGGAACAAGCTCCGCATTGTAAAGATAGTTTGCTGCCGGGATGTAATTGCGCGATCCAGCGGCCGGGCACGTAGATTTCTGCCCGGAGCTTTGGCACAGAAGCATTCGGACCGGCCTGACTGGCCGTTATACTGCCTGATACCCGTGCCCTCTCCGTGTACTGGCCGAGCAGGAGAAATCCGAGAACCGCTGCCGCGATCCCAAGGGCGAACCAGCCCAGCAACATGAGAGGAAAAGGACGTATAAGAATGATTTCGCCATGAAACTTCTGCTGCACGGATGCAAGCGCTTCCGGACGGAACAGCGGCAGAGGCTGAGATCCGCCATTGTGGGTTTCCGCCGAACCGAGAGTATTGCCGACAGATGAGTGCATATGTTCGCCGCTTCGCAGCAGGACGAAGAAGTACAGGACGAAACAAATAATGCTACGGCGTGAGACATAGGAAAGGATGAAAAATCGTTAATAAAAATTCAGAGCTGTCCCGATTTGGGAAGGCAGAGCTGATTGCAGATTTGTTATGAATCTCTCGTTGACTCATAACTCTCAGGCGTGAGAATTGCTGCTGTTTCAGGAGTATTTTGCCGCCAGATCTTCCATGCTGGGTTGAGACCAGGCTTTTACCGTCGTGTTTTCCGGTGGCTGGGAGCCAGTTTGGATGTGCCGGACAAGCATTTCCAGTGCGGTATCAAGCGTGAGGGACGTGATGATGGCGGCGGTGAGAGTGCCTGCATCGAGAAGCGGCTTGGTCTGGGAAAGCACTCCAACGCCGCAATAGGGAAGGCTGAGCCATTGAGCTCGATCGGCGCCGGTAGCATTTTCTTCAAAGGCCCGCCTCGCCGCCAAAATGAAATCAGTATTTTGAGCGGCGATCAGATGAGTGTCAGAGGCATGGACAGTAGAGAGCCGCAGCCATGAGAGCACTGAAGTGTAGGCGCTTTCCGCCGTCCATTGGATTTTCAGGCTTTTGACCTGGGCATGTGGACCAAGGACACTCTCCAGGCCTTCAGAGCGCTGGGCGGCGAGAAAGTTGGTCGCGGGGCCGCGCAGATACAGGATCGATCCGCCGCGCGGAAGGATTGCCTCAAATTGCCGTCCCTGCAGGCGTCCAATTTCGGTGTGGTCCTGTGACACCGTGAACACCGGCGCTTTGGCGGTTTTGCGCAACGCTGCCAGGTAATCGACCCGGGCATTACTTACTACCCAGCTGATTCCCGAGGCCACGGCGGCTTCCGCAACGCGGGGCAGCCCCTGGTTGTTTACCGGCTCAACGATCACGCCATCCGGGCGGGCAGAGCTTGACTGCACGATCTCCAGAATCTGCTGGCTCTGCGTAACGGGATCACTCTTTGCATTGAGAACTTGCAATTCAACGTTCAACCGCTGCGCTGTTGCTTTGGCCACAGATTCTTGTTCGCGCAAATAATTGTTTTCGCCCGGAAGGGAAACCACGACCCTGAGCTTCTTCAATGTCGGCCTCCTTGTCTGCGCCGCATGCGGCCCACCGGCCATGGACTTTTCAGCACCGCGAATTCTAATGCGGTTTTAGGGATTTTGAGCAACAAAGTGGCAAAGCGCTATTTAGTCAGCCGCTGCTAATTCAAGGCATAATTGGAAGTCGTTGGGTATATCCGTTGCGGGCGTCTATTGACGCTGGCGGCTTGCTCTGTTTTCCTAGACCTAGCATGGAATTACGCAAAGATCCGATTACGCGTTCGTGGGTCATCATTGGCGATGATGTGGAGCGGCAGGCTTCGCCGGGGTATTGTCCGTTTTGCCCGGGCGCGCCGAATGCCCCGCAGGTGATTGCCACATTAAACGCCACGGACCACGGCTCAGGGCCGGTGACGGCGATGGTGCATCCCGCGCCTCTGTACCGCATTGAGGGTGAGCCGCATCGCCACGCGGAAGGCATTTACGATGCAATGAATACCGTCGGCGCCCATGAGGTGCTGGTCCAGAGCATTCGCCATGATATTGAATTGTGGCAGTCGTCTGACGCGGAGATCATTCAATTCCTGCTGCTCACGGCGCAGCGCATCCAGGACCTGAAGGGCGACCTGCGGTTCAAATACGTCACCATGCTCAAGAACCATGGTGCGCAGGCAGGGCAAGAGTTCGATCATCCTGTTTCCGAACTGACCGCGACCACGTTTGTGCCGCGACGGGTGCTTTACGAACTGCGGGCTTCGCGCGACTATTACCTGGAAAAGGAACGCTGCGTTTTTTGTGACACCCTGGGGCAGGAGCTGCGGAACCCGCTGCGGATTGTGGAAGCGCTGGGCAATTATGTTTCGCTCTGCCCATTTGCCTCGCGGGTGCCGTATGAAATCTGGATCATGCCGCGCAGGCATGAATCTTCTTTTGAGAGATCGATTACGGCCAAGGGAGCGCCGCTGGGCGAGCTGGCAGGGCTAATTCGTCGTACGCTGCAACGGGTGACGAGCGTTTCTGAATCGTTCCATCTGGTGCTGCACACAGTGCCCAATACCTACCAGAAATCCAACATTCTGCAATATTGGAAGACCGTGGACGAGGATTATCACTGGCATATTGAAATCCTGCCTATTCTGGGGACCCGGGCCAAACCGTACTTCCTGAAAGAGGTGTATTACACCCACATTTCTTCAGAGGCCGCAGCGGAAAAGTACCGGAAGCTTGCTATCCGCTGACCGCGTAAGACATAGACCCTAGATAGGCTAAAAAAATAGACCCTAGATAGGCTAAAAAATAGGTTGGCAGTGGGTACCTTTGTGCGCTTTATCACACTGTTTTACGCACGTTCACGGCTATAATTTGCAATAACTTATGCTTCCGCTGTTCTGGTTACGCGTGGCCCTGAGCCTTTATGGGGTGGGCCTGCTGTACGCCCTGGCATCTTTCTGGGGCGGCAGAAAAGTTCTGACCCGTATTACTCTGCCTGCGGTCGGGCTGGGCATGGTATTTCATTTTGTTTCCATTGTAGAAAATGCCATGTTCAGCGGCACGTGGGCGCCCACATCCATGCACGGGCTGGAATCACTCCTGGCGTTTGTGCTGATGGTGTTTTTCTTCTCGGTCTATGCGCGATTCCGCGCCACTTCGCCGGGATTGGCGGTGTTTCCGCTGGTTTTCTGGCTCACATTCTCAGCTTCTTCTTATGCCGAGCCCACCGAGCCTTCCGCTCCATTGTTCGTAAGCACGCAATGGATCTACATTCACGTCGCGTTAATTCTCATCGGATATTCCGCGCTTTTCTTCAGCTTTGTCGCCAGCATTCTGTACCTGATTCAGGAGCGTAGCCTCAAAACCAAAGCAGGAATGCACGGATTCTGGTCGCGGCTGCCGGCGCTTGCCACCATCGACGAGATTGGTTTCAAGTGCCTGATCTGGGGATTTCCGTTTATGACGCTGGGACTGATTGCAGGATCGATTCTGGCCGAAGCGCGCTACGGAACAAGATACTTTGCCGATCCCAAGATCCTGCTTTCCGGCCTGATGTGGGTTGTTTACATGGTGCTGTTGTACACGCGCTGGAATGCAGGATGGCGTGGCCGACGGGCTGCATATCTGGCGACATTTGCGTTTGGCGCGGCTGTGCTGGCATGGGCAGCCAATAATTTCAGCCAGATGCATAGGTTTATTAATCCATGAACTTTCACGTTATTGGCGTGAACCATAACAGCGCGCCCCTTGAGGTGCGTGAGCGGCTTGCTGTCCCGGAAGCGCAGCTTCCAGATGCAATCCGCAGTCTGGTTCAGCATCCCGGCGTGGACGAAGGCATGGTTCTTTCCACTTGTAACCGCGTGGAAATGGTGGCCAGCACCAAGCAAGCTGCTGATTTACGCGGCTTTCTGGGCAGCTATTTTGGTGTGAGCCAGGCTGCAATTCATTCTCATGTTTATGAATTTGAGCAGCGGGAAGCTGTGCGCCATGTGTTTCGTGTGGCGGCCAGCCTGGATTCCATGGTGGTGGGCGAACCACAGATTCTGGGCCAGGTAAAAGAAGCGTATGCACTGGCCCGTGGTCTGGGTGCCATTCATTCATCTCTGGAAGCGTTGCTCTCTCGGGCCTTTGCGGTGGCCAAGCGCGTGCGTTCAGAGACCGAGATAGGCAGTTCCAGCGTGTCGATTGCGTCCGTGGCTGTGCAGTTGGCGGAAAAGATTTTTGGCTCGCTGAAAGATAAGACCGTGTATCTGGTGGGCGCAGGCAAAATGGCTGAGCTGGCGGCGCGGCATCTGATTGCGCATGGAGCCAAGAGCATTATTGTCAGCAACCGGACGCACGAGCGCGCGGTAGAACTCGCAGAAAGTTTTGGCGGCAAGGCGGTCCTGTTCGAGCTGCTGCATGAAACCGCAGATCACGCAGATATCATTCTGACTTCCACGGGCGCGCCGGAGCCGCTGTTTCGCCGCGAACATGGCGAGCGCCTGATGAAAGGCCGGCGCAACCGGCCAATGTTTTTTATCGATATTGCAGTGCCGCGCAACGTTCATCCGGAGATGAACAAGGTGGATGGCATGTTTGTGTATGACGTGGACGATCTGCAATCAGTGGCATCTGATAACACGGCGGAACGGAAGAAAGAAGCCGAGCGGGCGGAAAAAATTATTGAGCTGGAAGTAGACCGTTTCTCTTCGCGCATGAAGTCGCTGGCTGTGGTGCCAACGATTCTCTCCCTTCAGGAATATTGTGAGACCATCCGGCAGGCCGAGATCGACCGCATCCGCGGCAAGTTGGGAACTATTACGCCGGAGCAGGAAGCGGCCATTGAAGCCATGACCCGCGGCATCATCAACAAGCTGCTGCATACGCCGATTACCACGCTCAAATCTTCCACTGACCACCCTGAGGCCGCAACGATTCATGAGATGATCAGGCGGTTATTTAACTTGAATACCGGAAAGCCTAAGGATTAATGGCCAAACTTCGCATCGGCTCACGCGGTTCACAACTGGCGTTGTGGCAGGCAAACCACGTGGCCGGGCTGCTGCGCGAACAAAAGCATACGGTAGAAATTGAAGTCATCAAGACCACGGGCGACAAGATTACCGATGTGGCGCTGGCCAAGGTCGGCACCAAGGGCATGTTCACCAAGGAGATTGAAGAAGCTCTGGCAGACAAGCGCGTTGATCTGGCGGTACACAGCCTGAAAGATGTCCCGACAGAACTTGGGGAAGAGTTTGAACTGGCGGCAATAATGAAACGCGCAGACCCGCGAGATGCGTTTCTTTCAGTGAAATATTCTTCTCTGGACGAGCTGCCCCAGCACGCCAAAGTTGGCACCAGTAGCTTGCGGCGGCAGTGCCAGTTGAAGGCGATACGTTCTGATCTGGAAATTTTTCCTTTGCGCGGCAATGTGGATACGCGGCTGAGAAAACTTGAGTCCGGCGAATATGACGCCATTATCCTTGCTGCTGCGGGCGTGAACCGTTTGGGGCTGGAGAAGCATTTGCGTTCACAGATTTCGCCGGACGTGATGTGTCCTGCTGTTGGGCAGGGCGCTCTTGCGATTGAGGTCCGCCGCAATGACGATGAAATCCGGAAGCATCTTGCATTTTTGAATGATCCAGATACGCGCTCTGCAATCGAGTGCGAGCGCGCATTGCTGGGAGCGCTGGGCGGAGGTTGCCAAGTCCCGATTGGAGCGTATGCAGAGAAACGTGGTGGTCGGCTGTATCTCCGGGCAATAGTGGGAAGCCCGGACGGCAGCAAGATTCTACGCGAGCAGGCAGAAGGCAATGACGCGGAGAAACTGGGCCGTGAGATTGCGCAAGCATTGTTATGGCGCGGTGGTGACAAGATTTTGAATGAAGTTTACGCACAGGAAGTCGCAGTGCCAAAACAGCCATGAACGCTAAAGCAGCCAATGCGAAAAATGAAGAGCCGCTGAGTGGTTGGCGCATCCTGACCACTCGCGCCAGCAGACAGTCCGGCGGACTGGCCAAACCACTGCGCGACATGGGCGCGGAGGTGGTGGAAATCCCCACGATTCAAATCAAGCCGCCGAAAAGCTTCAAGGCGATTGATGCCGCGCTCCGCAATATCGGCAAGTATGACTGGCTCATTCTTACCAGCGTGAATGGCGTTGAGGCGATGTTTGAACGGCTGAAGAAGCTGCGCATTCCACTGGAAAAGCTGGGGCATCTTCAAGTCGCTGCGATTGGCCCGGCAACGCAAAAAGAGATTGAGAAGCACGGCTTGAAAGTTGCGGTAATGCCGGAGAAATACATTGCAGAATTTGTGGTCGAGGCCCTGAAAGAAGAGACAAAAGGGAAGCGCGTGCTGCTGGTCCGCGCGAAAGTGGCGCGAGACGTTCTTCCAAATGAGCTTAAAAAAGCTGGAGCAAAGATTGATGTAGCCGAAGCATATGAGACACATGTGCCGGTGGGCGCAAAGAGTAAACTTAACCGGCTTTTTTCCAACGATTCATCCCGGCCGGACATTGTGACTTTTACCAGTTCATCCACAGCAACGAATTTTCTGGCGCTGCTCGAAAAGGACCATTACCACGGTCTGCGGGAGATATGGCTGGCCTCTATTGGACCTGTCACAAGTGCCACGCTGCGCGAAGCCGGTTTCCGGCCCAACATTGAGGCGCTTGAATACACCATGGAAGGTTTGGCGCTGGCGATTGCCAAGCATGTGCTCACGGTACATCGGGACGAATAGCAAAGGACGCAAAGAGCGCAAAGAAGAAAAACAAAATAAAAAGCTAAAGCAATACCTGCCTAAAATGTCGATTTTTTAGCTGCTGATTTTCCTTTGCGTCCTCCGCGCCCTTAGCGGTAAATTTGCAAGTGCTAATCGTTCACATTACAGCCGCATTTGGCCGGCTCGGCGTATTTTTTCAGGAAATCGGCTACCCGAGTAAATGAATCAATCTGGTTTTCAGTTTTGGCGAAGCCGTGGCCTTCATTCTCATAAACCTTGAGTTCAACCACCCCACCGCGTTTCTTGATTGCCTGCGCCACCTGCTCAGCTTCCGTTTTTGGGCAGCGCGGATCATTCCCACCTGCCAGTAAAAGAAGCGGCGCTTTAATTTGATCGACAAAGTTGATAGGCGACCGCGCTTGCAGGAGCGCTTTGTCTTTCATCGGATCGCCCATGGTAGCAATGTCATATTGCCGCAGCAGCGGATCTTCATTTTCGATTTCAGTAAACCAGTTCACAAAGGGAACAATGGGCACGCCCGCAGCCCATTCATCAGGGGCCTTGGTTACGGCCATCATGGTGAGATATCCGCCATAGCTGCTGCCTGTCACGGCAACTTTTTTAGGGTCGATGAAGCCAGTCTTCTTGATCCACTCCGCGGCTGAGATCACGTCCTCAAGATCGCCGCCGCCCATGTCATGAAGATCGGCATCTTCAAACTCTTTGCCATAACCGCTGGAGCCGCGATAGTTCGGCGTGATCACAAAGTATCCCTGGTTTACCAGATATTGAATACCGCGGTTGAAAGAGTTGTCGCTCTGCCGATTGGGGCCGCCGTGGAGCCATACAACGGCCGCATTCTTGCCATTCCTTTCCGCATTGTAGGGCACATAGACAAACGCTGAAATCTGCCACTTGCCATCTTTGCTGGGATAGTGGACCAGAAAAGGCTCGACCATGTCATCGGCGCGTAATCCACCGACTAGAGAATGAGTAATCTGTGTTTGCTTGGCGGCAGCAAAATCATAAATCCAGAGATCATTCGGCTCATTCGGTCCTTCATGGACATAAAGCAGCCGGTTGCCATCATGGCTGAAAGTTTCGTTATCGCTGAGCCAGTTTATGCCTGCCGGTGTGGGCAGCGCGCGCGACTTTTGCGCGGCCAGGTCATAAACGTGAATGTTCTGATTGCCTTCAATGTTGGCGGTCCAGATAAGTCTTTTTCCGTCGGGAGAAAACTTGCCTGAGCTTACTTCCCATTTGTCAGTGGTCAGCCATGTAATCTTTTTTGTGGCGATCTCCAGCAGTCCCGTGTTTTGATAGCCATTGCCAGCGTTCGATGTAATGAGGACATTTTTTGCGTCAGGGGAAATGTCTGTAACTAAAAAGTTTTTCTCACCTTGATGCGGAGTCAGGTTTGTGGCGCGTCCGCCAGCCGAGCTAACAATAAAGATATCGGCATTCTTACCGTGGGACTGTTGCTGCGTAAATACAATCCATTTTCCGTCTTTCGACCATATAGGATTCAGGTTGCTGAACTGTTCAGGCGTGTTGCTGGTAATATGCGTGACCCGCTTCGTCTCAATCTCCATCACGTCCAACTCGTAGTTAGGAGACTGCTTCGGCTTTACGCTGTAAGCCAGCTTCGCGCCATCGGGAGACCATGCAGCGCCTTCTTCGGAGACTTCAGGAGTGTTTGTGAGATTCACTACCTGCCCATTCATTGCGGAAACCAGAAAGAGGTCCCACTGCTCATTGCCGTCATAGTCTGAGTTGTAGGCGATCCAGCGGCCCTTGGGCGACCATGCAATATTGATCTGGCGTTGATTGCTCACTGTAAGCTGCGTGGGCCATCCGCCTTGCGACGGCACCAGCCAGATGTTGTAGCGGCCCGAAATATTCGTCACAAAGGCCACCTGCTTGTCGTCCGGCGACCATGAACTATAGGCGATGGCGCGGGTCATGTAAAGCTTTTCTACTGTGAACGGCTGGACATCAAATTTCTGTTTTGACGTGATTTGAGCCGGGTCAGTGATAACGACGATTTGGGCTGAAGAAACAGTTTGGCTGTGTATAACTAGGGCTGCAAAAATGGTAGCAACTCTAAGCGCAAATTTTAATGAGTAACCAAACCAAAAAATTTTCATAAGGATGGAGTTTTTCTTAGATTCTGCCAAGCGAGAAAGGCAAATCCGCCCATACCCAAGATAGAAATCAAGATTGATGTAAAGGAAATAAAGACGGAGCTCCATTGAGTGCCTGTGGGATCATAAATCGGCGGATGGCGGAATCGCACTATCGATCCAATAATATTCGTCAGAATTGCCAACATGTACGAAAACAGAGACAGACGCCAGTAAGTGCGTGGAAGGGAAGCAAAGGCGGTGCGCTGCTTCGCTATATAGAAAGCAAACGACTGCAAGATGACCAAGTTAGTAAGAAACCATCCCAGAAAATTGGTGAGTGGAACGCCGAAGTAGGGTCCTCCGTGCTGCCAAATCCAATAGCGCGAAACGGTTGACCATTCCGGCTCAAAGGCGCAGTCCCAGACAACCACGATGCAGCCCGCAAGCAGAGGCACAACCACGACGTTGGATTTATTTAGCCTGTTTTCCATCGGATTCCGGATTAGAAGCGCAAGTGTCCAAGAAAAGTAGCCGATCGCGAAATAGGCCAGCCCCATCGTTAAGGGCACATGAAAAAGCCTGGGGCCCATCGCGCCAGTAAAATAGTAAGTGCCAAACGGAATGCCCGTGATCACCCCAAGGTTTTCCACGATATTGCAAACCAGCAGGCAAATGGCAGCAAGAGTAAGGACGCCACGCCATCCGTACACTTTAGAACCGTGAACTAATGCGAAAAGCGCGGGCGCAATGATTTGTGGACCCACGGTGAAAGGGGATGCGCGGCTTATGCCCGTCAATGGGAGCATCACCGCCACGGCATATGACACTATCAAGATGAGCAGAAGGGTTTGCCCATCTGGGCTCCGCCGGACTTTACTGGTTGCAACTGCCGTTGCCATATTCATGGGAAGTTCTTCACGGCTGCGCCGTCTTATGTATTTCCACGGTTGACCATGTCTTGTCTGCGGCATGGCAGATATTTTCCAGCGGACATTCAGCGCATTTCGGCCGGCGCGCAATGCACAGCGCGCGCCCGTGATGAATGATCTGGTGGGAAAAGTCGATCCACTTTGCCTGCGGGATCACCTTCATCAGATCCTGCTCGATGTTCTTCGCGTCATCGGCTTTGGTCAACTCCAGGCGGCGGGAAATGCGATGAACATGGGTATCCACCACAACTCCCACGCCTTTTCCGAACCATGAACCCAGGACCACGTTGGCCGTTTTCCGCGCCACTCCCGGCAGGGAAAGAAGTCTTTCCATGTCGTCAGGAACCTGGCCGCCGAATTCTTCCACCACACCTTTAGCTGCGCCTACAAGCGACTTGGATTTGTTGCGGAAGAAACCGGTGGAGCGAATGTCCGGTTCAAGTTGCTCAGGCTTAAGAGCTGCAAATGCCTGGGGCGTTGGGTATTTCTTGAACAGCCCAGGTGTGACCATGTTGACCCGTACATCTGTACATTGGGCAGAGAGGATGGTAGCCACCAGCAGCTCCCATGCGCTGTTGTGATGCAGAGCGCAGCGAACATTGGGATAACGCTGGTCCAACCGATTTAGAATGTCTTTGACGCGTTCCGGAGCGACAGGATTGTAGCCGCCTTTGGGTGTTTTGGTCTGCACTTTGGCGGCTTTGGCTCTTGCTGCGGATGCGGCTTTAGTTTTCGGCTTTGGTTTGGCGGCGAGCGTCTTTGTGACGGGCATGACACAAAATCTAAAGCAGCGGGCTTACAATCACAATAGGTAGAGGCAAAACACATGGCGACCACCACAAAGGCAGAGATCAAAATGAGCAGCAGTGACCTGCATGCAGTCCCGCTTACCATTGAGGGTTCCAGCGTACTGCACCAGATGTTTCGCTTCCGCTGGGCAGAATGGCGCAAGCTGACTACGGGACAGCAGCATGAGATAGCTGCTGAAGCTTCTGCCGCGCTGCTGAAGATGGAAAATGACGTTACTGGCCAAACCGCAATATTTTCCCTGCTGGGACACAAAGGCGATCTGCTGGTGGTACATTTCCGCAACTCATTTGACCAACTCAAGGCCGCCGAACTGGCCATCTCGCGTTTGCGTCTCAGCGATTATCTGGAGCAGACCACGTCTTACCTGTCTATGGTGGAGCTTGGCTTGTATGACTCTTCAGTCAAGTTGTATCGCACGTTGCGGGAGCAGGGAACTGTTCCCCATTCTCCGGAGTGGAATGCCGTAATAGAAGAGACCATTAAGCGCCAGACTGAGGCCATGCGTCCGCGGCTGTTTCCGCAGATCCCCCCAAACCGTTACATATGCTTTTATCCCATGGACCGCCGTCGCGGTGAAGATAAGAACTGGTACAGCCTGCCCATTGAAGAGCGCCAGCAGCAGATGGAAGAGCATGGGCTGGTCGGTCGCCGCTACGCCGGTACGGTGCGGCAGATCATCACTGGATCGATTGGCTTTGATGACTGGGAATGGGGTGTGGACCTGTTTGCCGACGATCCGCTGATCTTCAAAAAACTGATTTACGAGATGCGTTTTGACGAGGTCAGCGCCGTGTATGCCTTGTTCGGCACGTTTTATGTTGGCGTGCGCTGTCCGGCTGTGGGGTTAGAAGCATTGTTCAGCGGCAAATTGCCGGATTGACGCATTGGCGCGTCTCTAAGTACTCTTCAAGCATGGTCAAAGCGGTCCAAGCCGGCCAGGTCTGGCGCAGCGATGAAAACGGCGACAACTTTCTTGTAACCAAAGTCTACGGCGAGCTGTTTACCCAATATGCCATGTTGCGGCCTGCCAAAGTGAGCGCGCCGGATGCTGAAACCATCCGCGTGAAGATCACCAAAGCCGATACTGGCATGACCTTGCCGGGTTATACCTTCACCCAGGACTCACAGGATTTCTAAAAGATTCCATTCAATGCTTGAAAAAATCATATCCACCCTCGCCGGGTTCATCATCGCTGTAATCTCAAAGGCCGGTTATCTCGGTGTGTTGCTGCTGATGGGAATCGAGTCGGCCTGTATTCCGCTGCCTTCAGAAATCATCATGCCATTTGCCGGATATCTGGTTTATTCGGGGCAAGTTGATCCACTGACGCATCTTCCGTTCAATCTTTTTGGCATTGCCACCTTCGGTGCAATTGGCTGCAACCTGGGTTCGGTGATCGCCTATGAAATCGGCCATTACGGCGGACGGCCGCTGGTGGAGCGATACGGTTCTTATATCTTCCTCGGACGCCACGAACTTGAGATGGCGGAGCGCTTCTTCCAGCGCTTTGGCGCAGTCGCTGTTTTGATTGGGCGGCTTCTGCCGGTGATCCGCACGTTCATTGCACTGCCTGCCGGCATTGCAAAAATGCCCAGGTTACGCTTTCATCTCTTTACATTTATCGGATCGTGGCCATGGTGTTTTGTGCTGGCCTGGATCGGCATGAAGCTGGGAGAGCGGTGGGACAAAGACCCGCGTCTGAAGCAGTGGTTTCACCGCATGGACGCCGTGATTATCCTTTTTCTGCTGGCAGGGATCATCTGGTTTGTCTGGTCGCACTGGAAAGGCCGGGTTAGAGCGGAGATAGGATGACAGCGGGTGATCGGCACGCGAGACTGATAATCGTGTGCGGCTTGCCCGGCTCTGGTAAGACGAGTCTTGCCAAAGTGCTTGAATCACGGCTCGGCGCGGTGCGCTTTTCTCCAGACGAATGGCTCGATGCGCTTTCCATCAATCTTTACGACGAGGCAAGACGCGCCAAGATCGAGGCAATGCAATGGAAGTTAACGCAAGAACTTCTTATTCGCGGCGTGGCGGTTATCATCGAATGGGGTACATGGGCGAAATCAGAACGCGATACCCTGCGGTTGCGTGCGCGCGAACTAGGCGTTGGCGTAGAACTGCACCACCTCACTGCTCCTATTGATGTACTTTTTGAGAGGCTTCAGCACCGCGGAAGAGAACAGCCGCCGATCAAAAAAGAGCAATTGATTGAGTGGTCAGAATTATTTGAGGCGCCTATGTCGGAAGAAATGGCACTTTACGACGCGCCTGTTGCTGCTGATTGGGTAACTGGTCACTCCTTTGATTGAGACTGCGGGTTTACAAACCTCGCTCAATACGAGAAGATAACAAGTTTCCACTCACCTCAAGGACGGTTCCGTATTAATGGCTTCTTCTGCTGAAAAGACAACGACGAATGTAACCAAGATCGACCCCGCTCGCGGCAAACTGGGCATCATGATTGTTGGCATGGGGGCCGTAGCCACCACGTTTATTGCAGGAGTAGAGGCCATTCGCAAGGGAATCGCCAAGCCCATTGGATCGCTCACGCAGATGGGAACCATCAGGCTGGGGAAGCGCACGGACAATCGTTCGCCCAAAATCAAGGATTTTATTCCGCTAGCCAACTTGAAAGACCTGGTGTTCACCGCGTGGGATATTTTTGAAGAAGACGCTTATGCCGCTGCCATGAATGCCGGCGTGCTGGAAAAAGATCTGCTGAATAAGATCAAGCCGTTCATGAAGTCCATCAAGCCGCGCAAAGCGGTTTTTGATCGCAATTATGTGAAGTTGCTGGACGGCAAGCATGTCAAGAAGGGCAAAAATAAATTCGATCTGGCAAAACAATTACGCGCCGATATTCAGGATTTTAAAAAGAAGTCCGGCGCGGCAAGGTTGGTGATGATCTGGTGCGCCTCCACGGAAACCTTCACTAAGCAGAGCGCCGTGCACGAAACGCTGGAATCTTTTGAGCGTGGCCTGAAGGAGAATGACCCCAAGATTGCTCCGTCCATGATTTATGCCTATGCGGCCCTGATGGAAGGAGTGCCTTTCGCCAATGGCGCTCCGAACCTCACCGTGGACATCCCGGTAATGATGGAACTATCCAAAGCAAACAATGCGCCTATCGCCGGTAAAGATTTCAAAACCGGCCAGACGCTCATGAAGACTATTCTTGCGCCCGGTTTCAAGGCCCGCATGATTGGCTTGAATGGATGGTTTTCAACAAACATCCTCGGCAATCGCGATGGAGAAGTGCTGGAAGATCCCGGCTCATTCAAGACCAAGGAAGAGTCCAAGCTTTCGGTGCTGGACCGCATTCTTCAGCCAGAACTATATCCTGAGCTTTATGGAAACATCCATCACAAGGTCCGCATTAACTATTACCCTCCGCGCGGCGACAACAAAGAAGGTTGGGACAATATTGATATTTTCGGATGGCTCGGATATCCCATGCAGATCAAAGTGGATTTCCTTTGCCGTGACTCCATCCTGGCAGCGCCGATTGTGTTGGATCTGGTTCTCTTCTTGGATTTGGCCAAGCGCAGTGAAGCATTGCGCGGCCTGGGCGTGCAGGAATGGCTAAGTTTTTACCTCAAGTCGCCTATGACCGTGCCGGGTCTTTATCCGGAGCACGACCTGTTTATCCAATCCATGAAGCTGAAAAATACCCTGCGCCACCTGAAAGGCGAGTCGCTGATTACCCATCTTGGACTTGAGTATTACGACTGAACGGGGAACGCCGCCCGGCAGCCTGGCATCACAATAGTTATGACGTTGCGCTGGGTGCTGTGTCTTAGTTTTGCATTGGTGATTGGGTTCTCGACTGCATTTGCGGCGGATGGAACATTTCGCGGCAAAATCACTGATCCCCCAGGAAACGTACCGGCGGTTAAAGGCTGGATTTTCATTGAAGGCATGAATCACATGCTTCGCCGGGTTGAAGTGGCCCATGCGCAGGTCGTTTTCGGTGAAGAACTCCCTGCCGGTGAGCGCCGAAGCTGCAATTCTGACTGCCTTAAGCCGGGTCAGGAAGTTAGGGTAACAGCGCACCAGGATTCCTCAGGGGAGTGGCGGGCAATCCGTGTGGAGATCCTGAAAATTATCCCTAAAACATCAGAGACTCGGCTTCAGGCCATCTCTTTACTAAACTTAACCACTTTTTCCTCTCTCTTAGAGATAACCAGAGCAGGTAAATTTCGCATCGCAAAATCAACGGGTGAAATCTAATCAGGTACCGGTTTGGGTCCGGCAGTATAATGAGGGTGTCCTCCAAAGGCCCGGTAACGCAGGAGTGTGTTTTATGAAATTCCGTCCCCTATTGCTTTCGTTCATCCTGGTTGCGGGCATAAGCTTGTCCGCATCGGCGCAGGACAATAAACAAAAGCCTCCGACTCCGGATAATCAGACGCAATCTGTCGGTCAGAATCAAGCAGCACCTGCTGCCCAGAGCCAGACGGCTCCGGCTTCTCAACCCCAGGCTGCGCCGGCTGGTCAGACAACACCAGATGATCAGTCCCAGACACAGGCCCAGTCCACGGAGCAGGAGCAGCCTGCTGCTGATCAGGATAAAAATAGCGACAAGGACAAGAAAGACAAAGATAAGAAAGACAAAAAAGAGAACGACAAAGAGGCCAAGGCAAAACACAGTGGGGGCAAAGACGATGTAGATGCCATTGGCAACCGCAAAATTGCGGGTTGGGACTGGTATTCCATTGAGAGCGAAATCCGCATGGGCAAGGAATATGCCACGCAGATTGAAGCCAGTCTGAAACTTGTTAAAGATCCGGTTGTTAACGAATATGTGAACCGCATCGGCCAGAATCTGGTGCGCAACTCAGATGCCAAGGTTCCATTCACGATCAAAGTGGTGGATTCTGACGTAATTAATGCCATGGCTTTGCCAGGGGGCTTCTTCTATGTGAATTCAGGGCTGATTCTGGCTGCCGATAACGAAGCCGAACTGGCCGGCGTGATGGCACACGAAATCGCCCACGTGTGCGCCCGCCACACCACGCGCCAGTTGACGCGTTATCAGTTCATCAATTATGCCAGCCTGCCATTGATCTTTGTTGGCGGCGGTATTGGCCTTGCAGCAAGAGAAGCAGCAGGCATCGGCATTCCTATGACCTTCCTCAAATTCTCACGCACCTTTGAGGCTGAGGCCGATTATCTTGGCATTCAATACATGTACAAAGCGGGTTACGATCCCAATGAGTTTGTGAACTTCTTTGAAAAGATACAGGCCGAGGAAAAAAAGAAACCGGGATCAATGGCAAAGGTCTTTACTGACCACCCGCAGACGCCGGACCGCATTGCCAAGTCACAGGAAGAGATTGCAACCATCCTGCCGGCTAAAGACCAGTACATTGAGACAACTTCAGAGTTTAATGAAGTGAAGTCGAGACTTGCCGCCATCGAAAATCGCCACAAGGTGGATGACGCCAATAATCCCAATAAGCCCAGTTTGCGCCGCAGTCAAGCATCTACCAAGGATGGAGACAAGAAAGACGATGATCGTCCAACTCTGAAGCGGCGCGATCAGTAAGCGCGAAAAGTTTTTACATTTCAGGAATTAAAGCAGGCGGCTCAAAGGGCCGCCTGAACTATTTTTGCCTTGAAACTTGGCTGTCAGGCAGGAGGGGCAGGTTTGCCCGAAGGCGGGCTTTGAAGCGCACACAAATGGAGCTTCTCAATTGCATCCAGCAGATCAGGACGCGAACTGGCGGCCACAAACACGCGGCAGTTATTACAAGTGGACTGCACCAGCCGGGCATGCCCAAGACTCAGGGTGTGCCGGAAAATGCCATAGTCAGAAGTTTCGTTCTGTCCGCCGCTGGAGGTCTTCATTTGGGTATTTCTCCGGACAGGCGCATCATGGCACAGAAACGTGAAATTCGGCAGCGAATTAATTACAACTTAGGGTATTCGGGGAAGGAGAATCCGAAACAGAAGAAGGACCTAGCGGGAAGCAAAGGGTAATACGCAATCAGTCATCCGTAGCTGCCCAGAGCAAATGACGATTATTAAAAAGCGAGCGGGCGGAAGCTTTTGAACTTCCGCCGTTTATGTATGACAGAAGCCTATTTCCCGGCGTAAGACTCAG
Organism: Candidatus Angelobacter sp.; assembly: GCA_036488825.1. Taxonomy (GTDB): domain Bacteria; phylum Acidobacteriota; class Terriglobia; order Terriglobales; family Acidobacteriaceae; genus Angelobacter. The sequence goes on along the minus strand of DASXGZ010000008.1, from coordinate 350,448 downwards.
CTGCATTTGCCGCTAAGCCGTTTGACTTGCTGGGTTTAGACTCTATGATCTTCATTTCATGCCAATCGTACGGGAATTCCTTCCCGCAGCCCAGGCAGGCCACGTAGGTTCCGGTGAGCTGTGCAGCAGGCGAAAGCCGCTGGCCGGGTCTTTTTGTGATCGGAAAGCTGAAATTCTTGTGGCTGCAACCGAAAAGTACATCAAGCAAACTAGCCATAAATCACCACCCCCGAACTGCGGGTCTCTCTGGAAGCGTTAACTTACCGACTCAAGCACTATTGTACTACAGGACATGTCCCACTGTACACATTAGTTCATGATCCCTCGTACTGTTACATTAGATTCGGAGTACCTGAAAAAGGTTCGCAGGCGAATGGGTATAAATTTTCACATCGCAAATAATGTAAAAAATACACTTTTAGAGGTAAATTACTGAAAGCAGGCGAGATGCTTCTATGTGGTAGATTTTTTCCCGGAGCGGCTATTGCGGCATTTAGTCATAATAGCTTGGTGGAGCCGATTTCGGAGGTCTTCAGGAAGCTCGTAAATCTGGTTATCGCGGTAAATTTCGATGGTTTTTTTGGTGGTATTCATCACGACATGGCATTCGTGGCACCAATGCAGATGCTCGTCCAGTTCAATTCGCAGGTTTTCGGTGATCCTGCCGTCCAGATAATCGGTCAACTCTTGTAAAAACTCAGTGCATTTCACTGTTGGCCGTCTCCACCCTTTTTATTCTTGAAATACCTGGCCAGACGCTCCCGAAGCTGCAAACGAGCCCGCAACAGCCGGGATTTTACCGCAGGTACGCTCAATCCCAGCATCTCAGCCGTTTCCTCCGTAGAGAGTCCTTCAACATCCCGCAACACAAATACCGTTCTGAATCCCGGGGAAAGCCCCTGAATTGTCTTCTTCAGAATATCGCCCAGCTCTGACGTTCCATATAATTGCTCCGGATTCGGTGACCAGTCCGCGACTTCCCGCGGAATGGATCCGTCTTCCGTCTCCACATCTTCGTCCAGCGAAACAGTACGGTCATTGCGCCGCTTGCGTAACCGCATCAGCGCTTCATTTACAGCAATCCGAACCAGCCAGGTATAAAACTTTGAGTTTCCCTGAAACTGCTCCAGATTCTGATACGCCTTCAAGAACGCATCCTGGACCACATCCTGCGCGTCTTCCTCATTGTGCGTGATGTGTTGGGCTATACGGAAGACATTGCGGTCATACCGCCGCACCAACTCACTAAATGCCTCCAGATCGCCTTTCTTGGCTGCCTGGACAAGCGCCAGCTCGCTGGTGATACCTTCCTCTGCCTTCTTTTGGATGGTTTCCATGCCGCTCCGACTCAAAATTAATTTACTATGTAATTCGCCCCAAAGGGGCCTGCAGGCAAAATAAATCTCCGGACTATATAAGACTCCGGCTGTAACTTTTTGTAACGCCGGCCGCTCTGATTCCTTATGAAGAAAAGCGTTTTCGTTATTCTATTTAGTTTCTTTATCCTGACCCTGGGATGCCGTAATCAATCCAATCCGGCTGCTGAACGGATTAAAGTGGTGATGAAGAAGTACGCCATTGAGCCGGAAGTGATTCATGTAAAAGCCGGTCAAATCACGGAACTGGAAGTTTCCACGGCTGACGTGCAGCATGGCTTTGACGTGCCACAGCTGAGCATTAAGGAGCCAGTCCGCTCCGGCCAGCCCGCGATCATCACCCTTAAGAACCCGCCAAAAGGCGAATACAAGGTGGTCTGCGGGATCATCTGCGGCCCCCATCATGACGACATGGCTGCCAAGCTTGTCGTCGAATGATCTCTTCGGAAGCACCAGCAAACGATGCTGGTTTCGGTATACGGGTAACGACTAAGATACTTAAGGCATAAACTTGGGTAATCTCCCAGCTTGATACTACCTGAGGAACCCTTATAATCGCGGCCAGGAATGCCACGTCCGACAGAAATCCAGAACATCATTGAAGAGGCGGTTGCTGAAGTATTTGATGCAGCCATGCCACGGCTGCGCTCTGAAATCGTACGCCGGACGGCTGAAGTCATTGAACTCATGCTGCCTGCTCCCGGTTCTTCACCCACGGACTTGCTGAACGCTGCGGTTGCCGCCATATATGAATCTGTTACACAGGCCGAAATACTCCGTCATCTGCTGGAAGGCGAAGCACGTTTTGCCGGACGAGTTGCATTGTTCGTGGTTAAGGGAAGCACGATAAATGGCTGGCAGGGGATCGGCTTTGAAGATAATGACATCATCAAAAGTCTGAACATCAGTACCGGCGCGGGGCTGGTTGGGAAGGCGATTCATGGACGGAGCCCGGCGGGCGGCCCATCTCAGGAGTTTGACGCCGGCTTTATCAGCTCTGTGAAACCACCTGCAGGCGATCAATGCCTGACTCTGCCGCTGGTGGTGAAAGACAAGGTCGCGGCTGTAATTTATGCCGATGCCGGCACAGCTCCGGGAGGAACTTTTGATGCATCGGGTCTTCATGCTCTGACGCGTTTTGCGGCAGTCTGGCTGGAACTGACAGCCATGCGCAAGGCAGGAGGAGCAGTTACAGACGACGTACCCCAGCCACAGCAGGCGGTTATGGCAGCCAGCGCAGCGGTTGCTCCTGCGGCGGTCCCCGTAAGCGAAGAAGACGAGCTGCACAAGAAAGCGCGCCGCTTTGCCAAGCTGTTGGTTGAAGAAATTAAGCTGTACAATCAACCTAAGGTTGAAGAGGGCAAACAGCGCAAGGATTTGTACGACCGGCTGAAAGTGGACATCGAAAAAAGCCGGTCTACTTACGACAAACGCTATGCAGAATCTGCCGTCGCTTCATCCGATTACTTTAACCAGGAATTAATCCGAATTTTGGCGGATAATGACGTTTCCCTCATGGGCGCCGGCTTTCCGCGATAGTTAAAATCAGTGCAGGTCAGACGTTTTTTACTCTCATTCTTTGTTGTTCTGGTGTCGTTGCAGGCGGGCTTCTCCGGCCAGACATCCAGAAAGAAATCCCCTTCCACAAAGTCGAAGACCGCGGCAAAAGCAGCGCAGAAAAAAGCTGAGGCAGCGCGCAAGCTACGCCACATCAGGCGGGCATTCGTTACGTCCGCCGAATTGCGGCCTATGGCGCAGCAGCTTCTGGAAAATCGTACGCCCCAGGCATATGCAGGTGTTGAGGCATATGCTCGCAAGCACGCGAAAGACGATGCCGGCCCGCTAGCCTGGCTGGTGATCGGCTATGCTCATTATCTTGACAAAGATTACGTGAGCGCGCGGTCTTCATGGGATCGCACCAAGTCGCTCAATCCGCTGCTGGGCGATTATCTTGATGTGCTGCGGGCCTCCGCCGATCAGGGTGAAGGCAACCATGCGGCGGTCTTAAAGACATTGGATGGCTTTGACGAGAAATATCCTGACTCACTCCAGTCTCATCAAGCAACCATGCTTTACGCAGAGTCGCTGATGGCGACCAACGCTCCGCAGCAGGCAGCGGCATATCTGGAAAAACATCGCCAACCGGTGAAGGCCGACATCGAAATTACGCTTGGGCGTGCCTACCTTGCCTCAGGTGACAAGAGCAAAGCCACGGATATTTTTCGCAGGCTGTACTTTGAAATGCCGACCAGTCCTGATGCAGAAGCGGCAGCTATCGAATTGCGAAGCATGGGAGAGATCCAGCCAGCCGGAAGTTTCGACCAGCGTCGTAATCGCGTAATTTTGCTGACTAAGGCAAAGCGATATCAGGATGCCCTCAATGAATTGAGCCCACTTGTGGAGCAAGCGCCTCCTGACAAAATGCTGGATCTGCAAACGGAATTTGCCGCGGCGCTTTATCGCACGCACAAGCGCGATGAGGCGCAGCATCTGTTTGAAAGCATTTTGCAAAACCAAGCTTCCAGCGTGGACGCAAAAGCGCAATCGCTTTATTTCCTGGCCGAAATTGCGCGTGACAAAGACGATGGCCAGAAAAACCGCGACTATGTTGCCCAGCTTCGCACGCTGGCGCCGGACAGCTCATGGATGATGGATGCGCTGATGTCCGCCGGCAACATGTATATGCTGCGGCGCGATTATGAGACAGCGACGCCTTTTTATGCCGAGATTTATCAGCGCCAGAAGAACGGACGCTATTCTCCCTTCACGCATTGGCGGACGGCGTGGCTGACGTATCGAATGGGCAAGATCGACGATGCAAAGAAGTTATTTGAAGAGCAGATTGAGATGTATCCGACTTCGCAGGAGGTTACCGCCGCTATTTACTGGCGTGGCCGCATTGCCGAGGATGAAGGCGACAAACCGCTAGCACGGGTTTATTACGAAAAACTTACGGAGAATTATCGCTACTATTACTATGCAAACTTGGCGCGGGAGCGCGTGAATAAGCTGTACAAACCTCAGGAGCTAACCGCTGGAGATCCGCCGCCCACCCCGCCGCTGCTCAATAAACTGCCTAATACACCGGTACTCCCGCAGGATTGGGAGCCACCGGCAGATAACATTCGCGCGCAAAAGGCCCAGTTACTGGCGAATGCTGCTCTCTATGAATACGCTGTAGCAGAGATGCAGGCTGCCAGCCCTGGTTCGCCTCCGTGGGAAGCTAAGTCAGTAGCAGAGATTTACAGCGAGCAGGGCAGTTATATCCGGTCGATTGAAGCGCTCAAGCGCGCTGTGCCTGGATATTTTTCTGCTGAGATTCCGCAGATTCCCCGGCCAGTGTGGGAACAGCTTTTCCCACGGCCTTATTGGGATGATTTGCGCAAAGATGCAACGGCAAACCAGCTGGACCCGCACCTTGTGGCTTCGTTGATCCGGCAGGAATCAGAGTTTAATCCCGGGGCCATTTCTTATGCCAATGCCATGGGATTGATGCAGCTGTTGCCCAGCGTGGGGAAGAACCTGGCCAAGGAGATGAAGATCCGGCATTTCTCTTCTGATGAATTATTGCAGGCGAATACCAACCTGATGCTTGGCACACGCTACTTCAAACACATGGTGGACCACTTTGATGGTCATGTGGAATATGCTCTGGCTGCCTATAATGCGGGTGAAGACCGCGTGGATGACTGGCGCAAGAACGGCAATTTTAAAGACATGGATGAGTTTGTGGAATCGATCCCATTTACTCAGACGCGAGAATATGTGCAGGCCATCATGCGCAATGCAACGATCTACAAGCTGCTGTATTCGAAAGGCTAACGAATCGCAAACGCAGGCAGAAAGTGCAGGCCGCCATCGGCCCACACTTTTCTGTTCGGAGGAAAGAGATCTAACTACTTCTTTGCGTTGTTGAACGTGTTTCTCGCCGCGCGATCGTTCTTCAGGGCGTCCCACACCGCCGTGGCCCCGCCGCCGATTAACGTGCCGCCGATAAGACCATCATTGCAGTTACACCCCAGCCAGCCTATGCCGCCGCCAAGTATCGTGTTCGACGTAATCATACCCCAATCGTGGTAGTCACCCAGCGTGGCGCGATGCGTATGCAAAAACCATGTGCTGGCCCCGCCTCCACCGATCATTGCAAGTTTCAGAGGCGTCTTTTGTCCCGGCAGAATGTAACCAAGACCCGCGCCGAAGGCAGCGCCTCCCAGTGCAGAGAAAATGTACTTGTGATGCTGCGGGCTGATGCCGCGCAGATCGCGCTTATTAACGTCACGAGATTGCGCCTGTGACATCAACGGAAAAATGAATACAAGACAAAGAAGAGAAATCCAGAAGTTTTTACGGCTCATGTGAAGTGGCTCCCCATTATTTCGCGCTTGAACGCGCAGTTGTTGAAATAAGATGAAACACGATTCAAACAAGATGTTCAAAAAGACGGATCAGCTCTCGAAATACGCACAGCTCAGGACAGAGCAGCAGACGCGGAACTTATTTCTTTCTTGTATGCGGAATCAGGGATGAAAAACCAGAGAACAAAGCGGGTTCAAGCCACGCTGTGATGCTTGGTATCTTTGCGCAGCATACGCAAGAGGAGGAGCAGCGCACCCACTACGATAGCGCTGTCAGCCACATTGAAAGGTGGCCAGTGGTGAATGCCGAGGTAAAAATCCAGGAAGTCCGTGACGTTACCCACTGCCAGGCGGTCCCAGAGATTTCCCAACGCCCCGCCCAGGATCAGTGAGAGCGCCAGAGTGGACGCGTTGAATTCTTCCCGGCTTCGCCATAACAGCAAAGCCACCACTGCCAGGGCAGCCAGCGAGAACGAAATCAGCAGCGCAGATTTGAAGGGCGAGGTAGATTCAGCGAACAGGCTGAAAGCTGCACCGGGATTCTCAAGATGAGTCAGACGGAACAAGCCGGGAATAATGGAGACCGTATCTTCAAGCGCAATGGTTTTTACGATTGCCCACTTGGTAACGCGATCGAGGATCAGGACTGCGAGTGCTATCAGAAAGTGGCGCTTGAGCATGGGAATCTTACGGGCTGACCACTTTCTCCTCCTGTGATTTCTCTTCCTGTGGGGTGAGGAATATCTCACTCAGAAGCAGAAGGGCGCCCACCACGATGGCGCTATCCGCGATGTTAAAGGCCGGCCAGTGGTGGGAGCCGAGATAAAAATCCAGAAAGTCCACTACTCGGCCACTCGTCACACGGTCCCACAGATTGCCCAGCGCGCCGCCAAAGACCAGAGAGAGAGCAATGGCGGTGGCGTTCAGCGCGTTGCCATTCTTCCAGAGCAGGGCTGAAACCACGGCCAGAGCGGCAAAAGAAAACATGATAAGCATGGCCACGCGCCACTCGGCAGGGGATTCTGAGAAGAGGCCGAAAGCGGCGCCCTGATTCTGAACGTGCGTCAGGCGGAACAGTCCGGGAACCACGTCAATGCTGTCATGAAGCGTGATTTTTTGTGAGACCAGCCACTTTGTCATCCTGTCACACAGGACGATCATGGCAGCAATAATGATGTGGTACTTTCTCATGCTCTCAATTAGACGTTGACGGTCGCCCCGGCGATTCTATGCCGCCCGCGTGCCTGTCAGCTTACCAATGCCCCTTCAATCTCTTCCAACGCTGCCAGGCAGCGTTCACATACTGTGGGGTAGCGCTCGTTTTCACCCACATGCGTCGAATAATTCCAGCAGCGCTCACATTTTTGCCCCGGCGCTTTTTCTATGGATACGTGCAATGGGGTATTCCCGTTCCCAGGGGCCCCAGCTTTTATTTTGACCCCGGAGACGATCAGCAGGAACCGTAGATCATTCCGATAACGCTCCAGCAGTGAGACGAGCTCACTTGGAGCGGTGATCGTAACTACGGCTTCCAGAGCGCTTCCAATAGTCTTTTCCTGACGAGCAATTTCCAGGGCTTTCAGAGCAGCATCGCGCACGCTCATCAAGGTCTCGAAATCTTTCCAAAGCGCGTTCGTTTTAGCCGATTCAGCTATTGGGCCGGTAATTTGTTCAGACTTGGGAAAGTAACCAAGATGCACGCTCTCTGGCCTGTCTGTAATTTTCGGCAGGAATCGCCATATCTCGTCGGCGGTAAAACTCATAATGGGAGCCACCAGACGCACCAGGGCTTCAGCAATGCGCCATGTAGCGGTCTGCGCTGAACGCCTACCGTGCGAATTGGGAGCTGAAGTATAAAGCCGGTCTTTGACCACATCAATGAATCCGGTGCTCAGGTCAACGGCGAACTCATTCACTAGGTGATAGATGCGATGAAATTCAAAACCCTCATAAAACCGCTGCACGCGGTCACTCAGCTCAGAGGTTCGCATCAGCCAGTACTGATCGAGGGGCTGCAAAGCATCAAATGGTACGGCATGCTCCGCAGGGTCAAAATCCGGCAAATTACTTAGCAGGTATTTGAACGTGTTACGCACCTTACGATAATTTTCCGCTACCTGCTTCATCAAATCTTCTGAGACGGTTACATCTTCCTGGAAATCGACGGATGCCACCCAAAGCCGTATGATTTCGCCACCGAGCTTTTTGGCAATCTCCACCGGATCAATTCCGTTGCCGAGAGACTTTGAAGTCGCGCGGCCCTGTGGGTCGAGCGTCCAGCCATTCGTGGCCACTGCGCGATAGGGCGAATGACCACGCGTTCCCACTGCGACGAGCAGGGAAGAGTGAAACCATCCGCGATACTGGTCACCACCTTCGAGGTAGAGATCAGCAGGCCAGGGAAGATCAGGCTCATGTCCCAGAACCGCGGCGTGACTGGAGCCAGACTCAAACCATACGTCGATGATGTCCATCTCCTTGCGGAATGCAGAGCCATTGCAGCCCGGACAAACGGTCCCGTCGGACAGGATATCCTTGGCTTCTTTCGTGTACCAGGCGTCAGCGCCCTCACGAGCAAAGAGGTCCACCACAGTGCTGTGCGATTCTTTTGACTCCAGCAGCTTGCCGCAGCCTTCACAGAAGAAGACAGCAATCGGCACACCCCAGACGCGCTGGCGGGAGATGCACCAATCCGGCCGGGTGGCAATCATGTTGCTGATGCGCTCTTCTCCCCACGCTGGAATCCATTTCACTTTCTTGATCTCATCAAGAGAGCGCTGACGGAGCGTGCTGTCCTCTACCGGCGCTTCCATGGAGATGAACCACTGCTCGGTGGCCCGGAAGATCACGGGATTATGGCAACGCCAGCAGTGCGGATAAGAATGCTCAATCTTGGCTTCCGCCATGAGCACACTGCGTGACTTCAGCAATTCGATGATTGGCTGATTGGCCTGGAAAACCGTCTTACCTTCATACTCGGGCAGGCCATGTTGCAGGCGTCCGGCTTCATCAACGTTGGTTCGTTGGTCCAGCTTGTATTTTGTTCCGGTATAAAAATCGTCCGCGCCATGCGACGGTGCTGTGTGCACTGCGCCGGTCCCCTGGTCTGTGGTGACATAGTTTGCCAGCACTCCCAGAATTGAGCGATCGAGAAACGGATGCGCAAAGGTCGCGTATTCCAGCATTCGTCCGGGAAAGCGTGCGGCTACCGACGCTCCATTGAGTGTACAAGCCTCAATCGTGGGCTTGGCCAGCGCTTCGGCGACGATATACAGTTCGCCGTTGTGTTCCAGCGCAACATATTCAAGATCAGGATGAAAAGCCACAGCCATGGAGGCAGGAAGCGTCCAGGGCGTTGTTGTCCAGATAATGGTCGAGACTTTCTTTCCGGCCAGCGCGGGATCGATCTTTGCCGCATCGCTGGTCAGCGGGTACTTCACCCAAACGCTGGGGCTTGTGTGATTCGAGTATTCGATCTCGGCCTCCGCCAGTGCTGTTTTATCGTGAATGCACCAGTAGACCGGACGCAGCCCTTTATAAACCGCGCCATTTTCCATAAAGTCAAACAACTGGCGCACAATCACAGATTCATACTGGGGTGTCATGGTGGAATATGGCTGGTCCCAGCGCCCGAGGATTCCCAGGCGCTTAAACTGCTCGCGCTGGATATTTAAATATTTTTCCGCGTACTCACGGCACTTTTTACGCACTGCGATGGCCGGCATCTCCAGTTTTTTGCGTCCGAGCGCCTCATCGACTTTGATTTCGATAGGCAGGCCGTGGCAGTCCCACCCGGGCACGTAAGGTGAGTCAAAGCCAGCCATGGTTTTTGACTTGACGACAAAGTCCTTCAGGCATTTGTTGAGAGCATGGCCTTCATGAATGGCGCCGTTGGCATAAGGAGGCCCATCATGCAGCACATAAGAGGGAGAACCTTTGCGTGACTCTCGGATTTTCGAGTAAATCCCCATCGCTTCCCAGCGCTCAAGCCATTTCGGCTCGTTCTGCGGCAGATTGGCCTTCATGGAGAAGTCCGTTTTGGGAAGATTCAAGGTCTTCTTGAGTTCAAGCGGCGGCCGCATTTTTACTCCGAAAGGGGATTTAATTCTTCAATTATAAACAGTCTGGCTCAATGCCAATCCTTTCACCCGGAAGACCAGTGTGCAATCTGCCCTTGCGTTACAAAAGTGGATGGCAAATTTAACCAATCCTTACAAAACATAGCGCAAAATATGAATCTAATTGTTTTACGTGCCAACTTTGAATTTGCTCAAAAATGAGGATGGTGACTTGTCCAAAAAAATCATCGCCTGCTGTGGAAGCTCGCCAAGGCGAAGAGCAGGCAGAGAAACTTCACCTGAGAAATACAACTCTCATCTTAGATTCCTCATCTGCTATGAGTGAAAGCAGATCACATGATTTTGGCAGTGAAAAGGTTTTACGGGTCTGACACATGGCGAATCACGTAATCGTTCCCAATCAGTTCTTCGGTAAGGATGCTCCCCAGTTCAATGGCCTTCCGCAGATGCATCAGTCGATGCTGACGTCCCTTTTTCGGAACGTCAAGGAAGCGATATTCCCAGAAAAGCTACCTCCTCTCCGTGTCACCTCACGGCCAGTAAATGTGGGTGAGATATGGAGCACTGCCCGGCCCAAAAAAGCTACTTCGGGCTCGCTCACTGTACATGCATTAGCGATCGCAGGACTCATTGCGTTCTCGCTTTGGGGTGGAAAAAGCCCATCTGTGGCGAAACCTGAAGAGCACGTCACGCTGGTAGCCCCGCCACTCACGGATTATCAGCCGGTCATGAAGGCGGTTGAAGCCCCCAAGGCCCTGGCAGGCGGCGGCGGTGGCGGCAACGTATCAAAGATTTTTGAGAGCAAAGGGCACTTGCCTAAGGTCGCTCCAGAGCAGATTGCGCCTCCCACGGTGGAGGTACTGAACAACAAGCCCAAGCTTGCCGTGGAGGCAACGGTGGTAGCGCCTCCGAATGTAAAGCTTCCAGACAATCCCAACATGCCAAACCTGGGTAATCCCATGTCAGCGCGTGTTGCCGGACCAGCTTCAAACGGCACCGGCACGGGCGGAGGAATTGGATCTGGGGCCAGCAATGGCATCGGTTCCGGAACCGGCCCCGGACATGGCCCTGGGCAGGGCGGTGGCTTTGGCGGCGGTACTTACAAAATTGGTGATATTGGCGTATCTGCTCCAGTAGCCAAGTTCACTCCAGAGCCTGATTTTTCAGAAGAAGCTCGCAGAGCAAAATATCAGGGTACCGTGGTTCTGGCTGCCGTGATTGGGCCGGATGGACGGCCACGCAACATTAAAGTTGTCCGCAGTCTGGGTATGGGACTGGATGAGAAAGCCATTGAGCGGGTAAGGACCTGGCTGTTCGAACCCGGAAAGAGGAATGGCACGCCTGTAGCTGTGGCTATGAATTTAGAGGTGGATTTCCGGCTGTTCTAACACGCGGTTTATAGCTGGGCTGGCGAGCAAGCATGCGCCGCTCAGAAAACTAAGTAAGGAGAGGAGAACCTGCCTCTCCTTTTTGGTTTTGTAGCAATCAATAGCTCTAATCGTTTGAAGGATAAGCACCCAAGACTGTAGGCTGACCATCATTTGCCTTCGCTCTCGTACAGCACTCTCCGGCAGGGATCGGGCTGCCATGAGGACACGTGCGCGGATGTCCCAGGAAAGAGCAGATACGGTCCGTGGCTTCCGGCGAGAGGATATGCTCAAACTTGCATGCCTGCTCCGCTACTTCTTTTTCGTCGTGAACGTGAAAGGTCTGGGTAAAGAGGCGCTCGGCCAATCGATGACGGCGGATGACGTCCTCCGCGCGCTTGCGGCCTTTTTCCGTGAAGATGATCATGTGATCGCCGTGGCCGGTGTGTTCTATGGCAGGCCGGAAGGCCACATGGCACCGATTCAGCACCTGCTTGTGCGTATGGGGCTCCAGAGCATGTTCCGTGAGGTCCACCAGTCCCAGGCTGGTCATGCGCTCCAGCGCCAGACGCATGGGCAGAGCGCCTTCGACCTCAACCCGCCCTAACTCGGCAGGCTCCCCATTTTCTGCCAATACCCAAAGCTCTTCCAGAACCTCATCAAATTGCTCTTCATCCGACATGGAAAAGATTTCCTGCGCGGCTATGCTGCCATGATGCAGTTCGAGACGCCGGTCGGCCAGACGGGCAACGACGGGATCATGCGTGACCATAATAATAGTGCGTCCCTGTGCATGCATCTCCCGCAGCTTGCGGAGAACGATTTCTTCATTCACTGCGTCCAGGTTGCCGGTGGGCTCATCGGCCAGAATAATTTGAGGATCATTGATCAAAGCCCGGGCAATGCATACGCGCTGCTGCTCACCGCCGGAAAGCTGCGATGGCAGATGGTCAGCGCGATCTTTTAGCCCTACCTGGTCGAGCGCGGCAAGGGCGTCAGTTTTGTCCGTCATGCTGTGGAAGTATTGCGCCAGCATGATGTTCTCCAGCGCAGTAAGATAGGGGATTAAATGAAACTGCTGGAAAATGAAACCGATCTTCTCCGCACGGAAACGGTTTAATTCCCCGGCGGTCATTCTCGAGACATTTGTGCCGTGAATCCAGATTTCACCCGTGGTCGGCTGATCAAGGCAGCCTATAAGATTGACCAGCGTGGATTTGCCGGAGCCTGAAGGCCCCATTACAGCCAGCCACTCCCCTGGGGCCACTGAGAGCGAAACATTGTCGAGGGCGCGCACTTCGACATTGCTCTTGTAAACCCGGGTCACGTTCTTGAGTTCGATCGGCATTATTCTCCTCGCAGGATCCCTGCGGGCTCTATCTGCTGCAACAACTTTAAGGGCGCAGTTGAGGCAATCAACGCAAGAATTACGCTACCCAGCAATACCGGAAACAGGAGCAGCGGCTGGGGCAGGATAGCGGCATCAAAATTTGCCTTGCCGATCCAGAAAGCAACACCACTGCCAACCACATAGCCGGCGATGGACCCAGCCAGAGCGAGCAATGCAGCTTCAGCGGCGAACAGAAAATCCACCGTGCGATTGGACGCACCCAGGGCCTTCATTACGGCAAAATCCTTGCGGCGTTCAAGCACTGATCCGGTGAACGTAGCGACCATGCAAAGCATGATCAACACCACCACGACCGCGGAAGACGCCAGAACCACTGAGCGTGTTTTGCCCACAACCGCGCTCTGCGCCTGCGTAATCTGGCGGACCGGCTTGACCTCGGCATTGGGCAGCTCAATGCTGAGTTTCGAAATCGCATTTTGTATTTCACTCGGGCGGCCTTCGATACGGACCAGAGCAGTGTTGGGATGAATATTGGTCAGTCGTATGAAATCTTCCAAAGGAAGGTAGATGCGGCTGTCATCGTCCGACCCAGCATGATAAACGCTTGCTGCCTTCACGATCGCGGAGGCCGTGCCGAAGGAAAGTTGCAGATCGCCACCATGAGCCATCGATTCATTCACCCGTGAGCCGACCAATGCGGTGCCTTTTACGGCATTGCTGAAAGACCATGAGGTGTTCAGTTGACGAAATCTTTCGATGTCCACGCCGCCAACAACGATTTTTGTCTTCCCCGGGTCTGCCGTCGCAATGGCATAAGCCACCGGCAACACTTCGCCGTTGCTCCCAATGGCATTCCGTATGCGAGCCAACTCTCCGGAGCTGAGATCGCTGGACGTTTTTGTGACAATAACATTCGCGCCGAATCCGCGAAACTCATGGCTCAGCTTGCCTTCAAGATCAGAGTAGATCGTGAGCGCCGCTGTGGCAATGGTAGCGACTACAGCCACTGAAATGAGCGCTGTAAGCGCTCGATCTTTGCGCACCCACGCTGCTTTCAGAAGCAGGCGGAGCAGGAGGTGGCGACGGTTCATGCATCGCCTCTGAGCACCACGGCAGGATCAAACTGCATGGCTTTCCGCACCGCTCCGGCGCTGCCGGCGAAGGTGACAATCAAAGCCGCGAGAAGCACCACGGCAAGCACAACCGGATGCACAACGATCGCGGAGCCGAAAATACTGTGGCCAATTTGGTGGGCGAGCACTGCACCGGCAGCAAACCCAATAAGGCCACCAGCCACCGCGAGAAAGCCAGCTTCAGTAAGAAACAGGGAAGCCACGGCTGTGTTTCCCGCGCCCAGAGATTTCATCAGCCCAACTTCCTGCCGGCGTTCAAGGATTGTGGCAGCCATGGCAGCGGAAACTGCCAATGCGGCGGCCAGAAGCGCAGCCAGCATCAGCAACAACATGAGTCCGGAAACACTTGAGAGCACTTTCCCCTGGTTTTGCTCTACTTGCCGGATTTGTTCTACCCGCACATTGGGCAGGACTTCGCGAAGCTGATACGCAATTGAGTTGGCGTAAGGCGAGCAGTTCCAGCGTTCGCGCACTGCCGGAGACATCTTGTCAGGGTCTTTACGGGCAAACGCATCTTCCGGTTTGGTAAGCGCGCTGACGGTCACGCGGCGCACTGCATTTGGCTGGTGAAGGACAGCCTGTACAATATGGAGTGGAGCGACAATGGCCTGATCTTCATCGCCACCGGTATTCAAGATGCCGCTGATACGCAGTTTTTTACCACCAATTTCTATCTGATCACCAATAGCCAGCCCAGCTTGCTGCGCGAGTTTGCTGCCGGCCAGTACGTCGGGCGGGAACTGTTCAGGAAACCCCACATAATCAGGCGGCCACGCGCCGTCAACTTTCCACCAGGGATTTACGCTGCGTACGCCGGTGGAGAATTGCTCCTGGCCATACTGAAGCGGCTGGGCAAAATAGGTCCCAATCAGTTCGGCATTGATTTGGCCATTACGGGTCTGGATTGCTTGCGGCGCGGAGAGAAAGGGCGCATAACCTTTGATATTGTGTCCCCAGAAAATGCTCTTGATCTTGATCAAGTCCTGCTCGGGAATGAATGCGCCTTCGCTGGCTGGCTTCAGGTTCACGCCACCGATGTTCACATCCAGGGTGTCTTCTATCGGTGTAATTACTAGATTAGCGCCCAGGCTGCGCAGCTCCTGGTTAATTTTGTCGCCGATATCGGTGCCAACAGCGATCATGGCTGTGGCAATGCTCATTCCCAGCGCAATGGCGAGCAGGGCGACTGTTTTACGCCGCTTTTGCCTCCGGAATGATTCAAATAACAATCGCAGGAACATTACTTTGAGAATTGCCCAACTTGTTGGGCCAAGTCAGTGAGTGATATCACAACAGAATCGCCATTCTGTATCGATTGCAGGGGTATAGGATTGCAGCCGCCCGGCTGTCCTACACTCTGCGGGTTAACGGGTGCGGCGCAGTTCTTGCAGATGATCCCTGTTGCGCCTTTGTAAAAGCCGATGCCGCCACAAATCTGGCAGGCGTCAAAGACGGAAGCAATCTTGCCATCAGGCTTGCGGTACAGCAGGAACCTCACGGTGGTCCCGTTTACGTTGGCGGCATAGCGCTGCAATTCGCCTTGTGGCAGGTCTTTGGTCGAAATCGTGGCCTTGCCATTGGTAAAAGCAACTTCCGTGGCTTGTGACAGAGGGGGTGGAGCTTCCGCATAAATGACCTCCGCTGTAATGGTGGTAATAAAAACAAACGCAGTCACGCATACCAGGATTGCCCATAGACGTTCCCGTTTCGCCGTCCATTGCTGCTTACGTTCTTCTGCTCTGGTAACCGTGCCGGGAATGATTGCGGCTTCCGGCTTACGCCGGCGGTATTCCAGCAGGACCATCAATAAGACGAGCGTCAGCATCGTGACAGGGAAGAAGTAGTCATTGCGGGCAATCGGCCCAATCAGCGACATCTCCCGTTTGCTTGAAGGAAGAACTCCGGATTCAGAAAGCTCATGCATCCCAGAGATGATTAATTGCGTCGCCACAAAAAACAGAATGACAGTGGTTACATTGAAAAATTTGCGCAGGTCAATACGGACGCTGCCTTTTACAAACATCACGCCAAAAATTACCGCCAGGGCCACGCCCATCAGAGTTCCCAGAAAGCTCATTAGTTCGGTCGAATTAAGAGAAACGCCGGCCAGAATAGCGACAGTCTCAATGCCTTCACGGAAAACCATCAGGAAAACGAAAGCAAACAGACCCCATTGGGAGCCGCTACCGGCCAGAGAGCCGACTTTGCTTTCAATCTCTCCCTTAAGCCGGCGCGCAGTCCGCATCATAAAAATGACCATGCTGATGACAAAAACCGCGGCGACCAGCATGACCCAGCCCTCGACTTTGTCCTGATTAATAGGGGCGTAAGATAGTGCTACGGCCCCAGCTACGCTTCCAATCACGGCGGCAATGAGAGCTGCATAGACGGTACGTCGCAGGTCTGGGCGGCCAATCTTGGAGAGGTAAACCAGCGTGATGCCCACGATTAACGCGGCTTCAACGCCTTCCCGCAATGTCACTACCAGGGCAGAGAGCATGAAATGGAGAGCTCGATTATGAAAATGAATTTCAATTTCATTTTCAATTAGAAATTGTACGTGCCGTGCGAAAAGCAGTCAACAAATTGAAAATGCACGGTTAGCGGCTCAGGTTGGCGCACATCCCGGTACTTGCATGCAGCGTCATACAGAGGTGCCGCAAGCCGTAAAAATCAAAATCTGCCGGTCCGCCCGAGAGATGCTGCAGCTACGCCCGCTATGGGAGTCGATTTGCGCATCCACGAATTGCACCATCTTCCAGAGCTTTGAACTGAATCTGCTGGCCGCAGGACTGTTCGCTGACAGGGAAGAACCCCATGTGGTATGCGCCGAGTCGCCGGATGGTGTGGCTATTGTTCCGGCTGCATTGCGCCATAGCGATGGCTCAATCCGATTGCTGGGAGAAGAGCTGTTTGATTATCGCGGGTTTCTTCACACGGGCGATCCAACGGTTTTACGAATGGCTTTGGCCGCTCTCGCCGAGCTTGAGCGCCCGATGGAAATTCTGGCTTTGCGAGAACCCGACCGCAACAGAGTGACCGACGAACTGCAATTGATCCCGTTTGCCGCCGCGCCGGGTGTGAACTGTGCGCACATATCGGCAAAGCAATTAGGGGCAGAACATCCTCGGCTGGGCCGCAACCTACGCCGGTTGGAAAAGCTGGGCTTTGCCATGAAAACCAGCGATGGCGCAAATGCTCAGCTTCTGCACTCGATTTATGCCAGAAAGGCTGCCCAGCAAATCGGCAGTCTGTTTCATGACCTTGCCCGCATTGAATTCCTGGTAAGAGCTGCCGCGCTTATGCCGGATGTTTTTGAAATCTTCACATTGGAAAACGGCGTGTCCCTTGCCGCGGTTTTGGTGGTTTTGCGTGATCAGGGTTGCCGCCGGTTTTATACCGGCTGGTTCGCGCCCGAGTTCGAAAAGCACTCTCCCGCGCTGTCCCTGATTTATGAGGTTACGCGCCAATCGCTTGCGGCAGGACTTGATTGTGACTATATGACCGGCGAGCAGCCTTACAAGTTGCGCTTGGCTACAAACTCCGTACCGCTGTACCGGTTGCGCGCTACGCCAGAGCAGTTGGCAGGTCTTGGACTACCTGCAACGAAGGAATTGTTGTCAGTCGCATAGATCTTAAAAAATCCAGCTTGCTCCAGCCACATTGTTACTAATGTAACTAACGCTCTGCGCGGAAGGTGTACTACTCTATCAAAATCAGGTACATGAACTTCCGGGAGAACAGCAAGTATGGATGTAGTAATTCAAGAAACTGCGATCAAAGAAGCCAATCAGGCTTTCAGTAAGCAGGTGACGAACCAGGTCGCCCGCATTACCGGTGAATTGAACCGGCTGGAACAGCTATTGAGCGCCGGCATGGTGGATCGCCGCGTATTGAGCGAATTTCGCTATGCGGTGGACCGCGCGCGCAAGACCGGCTGGCAGGTGGAAAAGTGGCTGGACGGTGACAATCGCGAGCTTTCCGCCATGATTACCGAAGAGCGTATTCACTGCATCACCCGCATGACAAACCATCTGGCTTCAGAATTGGAAGTTGAAGGAAAGCATTTTGCCGGCCTGGACGTTATGCAGGAGGCAATCCAAAAGCTGGATGCGGTGTTGACGAAGAGCGTCTAGCTCATCGCTCCAGACTGACGGCTGATAAGATGTTCTCAGCCTATGAAAACGATTGTCCTGGTAATCCTTGGCGTTACGACGGCAGGCGCGGTCTTAGCGCAAAATTTCGCGCAGAAAAAGACTCCGCAGAAGTCAGTCCAACAACAAGCACAACAGCAGTGGCGAGCTTACGTCTATCCCGATGATGGCTTTGCCATTTCGCTGCCTGCCCCAACCACCCCGCATGATGACGGCGGTGACCGGCACATCCACGTTTATACGGTCCGTTTGACTGGTGGAACAATCTTCAACCTACGCGCCGTGCACCGGTTGATGGACTGCGAGACAACGCTGGCCGATCTGTGGGACAAGGCAGACAGCAATAAAGATCCCAAAGAGCCTGTAATTCGCGGCTCATTAAAGCAGGTCCCGCAGTCAGGATTGTCTGGACTGGAGTATGAAACCAGCCAGGGAGCCGAACGAAACCTCCACCGCTTTCAATGTGGCAACAAAATTTTTTACATCTTCAGCGCAGGATATAAAGGAAAACGGCCTGCAGATGTCAGCCGGATCATAGATTCTTTTCAGGCAGTGAATCCGGCGCATCAATAAAGGCCGTCCGGCAACTCTTGCGCAGTTATAGCACTGCAGTCTCGTGCAGCAGTTCGCCGCGTGCAAAACGCTCAAAGGCCAGGACTGACACATCATCTATTACGTTTGTTTTTCCCTGCAAAATAAGATCACTCAGTATCTTACCTGTGGCCGGAGAGTGCATTACGCCGTGTCCGCTGAAGCCATTGGCCAGGAAAAAACCAGGCGCGGCAGCCACGGGCCCAAGCACGCAGTGGTGGTCTGGCGTCATTTCGTAGAGGCCTGCCCAGGCGCGTTTGGGATTGACAGGAAGACTTTCAAAGACCGGGACGCGATCTGCGGCATGTATCAGAATTTTTTCGATGAATGCCGGTTCGAAGTCAGTCTTATAACCTAGCGTTTCTTCCGGATCATTCCATGCCAATAAGAAGCCACGGCCTTCCGGCCGGAAATGAAAGCCAGTGCTCATGTCGATGACCATGGGCGCAGTGTGAGGGAAGTCAGAAAATGGTTCGGAAGGCACCAGCATGCGTCGCAGCGGCTCGACCGGGAGTTCGATATCTAAGAACCTGGCCACCTGAGCCGACCATGCACCTGCGGCGTTGACCACGGTTCGGGTGGAAACCTGGCCGCCCGTTGTTGCAACAGTGAATACGCCAAGGCGATCGGCTGTTATGGCGGTGACCTCGGTTTTCTTCCATAAAGTCGCGCCGTGCTCCACGGCAGAAGCCATAAAGCCATTCATTACGCTGTAAGGATCGACAAAGCCATCTGAGGAGCAGAAGCTGCCGCCGAGAATGTCATCAGAGCGGAGTTGGGGCAGCATAGCGCGAATTTCATCGGCTGGAAGCAGGCGCGCAGTGGTTAACCCAAGTTTCTTTTGGCGTTCGAAATTATCGCGCAAATAGGCAAGATGAGAATCTTTTGTCGCCAGGAAAAGATAACCTTGCGGACGATAATCGGCGGGATGTCCGACTACTTCCTCAAATTCTGCATAGAAGGGAATTGAGTACAAGGACATCTGAATATTCACAGGCGTTGCAAACTGTGCGCGCACCCCGCCCATGCTTTTGCCGGTTGATCCCTTGCCTTGCGAGCTTTCCCGCTCAATCACCAGCACGTTTTTGCATCCGGCATGCGTGAGGTGCCAGGCAATGCTGGAGCCCACAATGCCACCGCCGATGATGACCACCTCCGCCGTATGCATGCTACTTGCTCTTCAATGCCTCCCATTGTTTGAGCAGGGCTTGCGCCTGAGAAAGAGTTTTCTCTGCCGCTTGGGATTCCTGCATGGTAGGGGCGGCGTCGGCGCTGTCTACGGCGACAATCAATTGAGCTAGATTGCCGATGACCGAAGCAAACGCAGGCGAGTTGTCGCCTTCTGGTTCTGCTTCGCCACGACGAGGCCGCGTACCCGCAAGTTTCTTTTCATCTTCTGGGGTGATCTTGCCGGACTGCGCGGCGGCGTGAATATCTTCCACTGCCTGATTGGCTTGCCGCAAAGCTTGCGTAAGTTTCAGCTCAAGAGAAAATTGCTTTTCCAAATCCTGCGACGTGGCTTTTACACGCGGATCCATGGTCAGCTTGAAGGGTTGCGTATAAGTCTTGCCGTCAACCGTGAGCCGCAACTGATATGAGCCAGGAAGCGCCAGCGGCCCAGCGGGTTCGCGCGGAACGTCGCGTCCAGCTACTGTGAACATGCTGTAACCGGGCTGCGCGATGGGCGGAGCCGAATGACGAATGTCCCAGATGAAGCGATGCATTCCAGCGGCCGATGAGAGAGGCTCTTCAGGCTTAAACCAATACATTGGGAATGCTGGCGGAGTCGGCGGATGAAACGGCTGATCTTTGCTGGAGTAAGAGCGTACAACCTGGCCCTTCGCATCCAGCACTTCAAGTTTTACTTCACCCTGCGCTGGTGACTTCAAGTAATAGTAGAAGATCGCGCCGGGAGGGGGATTCTCCCCTGCTGGCTCTTCCGGTGGCAGAGGTGTGTCACCGTGAGTGCTGGCGCGTATGCGCATGGCAGTGGAAGGCGTGAAAAGATGCGCTGGCGCAGCTTGCACCTCGGCGGTGAGTTGGCGCAGCGGAGCAATATCGTCAAGAATCCAGAAGGCGCGGCCGTGAGTAGCGGCCACCAGATCATTGTCTTTGATTACAAGATCGTGCACGGGCGAGGCCGGCAGGTTAAGTTGCAGAGGCTGCCATGAGTCCCCATCATTAAGAGAGAAGAACATGCCTAGTTCCGTTCCGGCAAAGAGCAGTCCTTTCTTTTTTGGATCTTCGCGGACGGCGCGAACGTAAGCGCCGTTAGGAATGCCCTTGTTGTTGCGAGTCCAACTTTTTCCAAAGTCATGCGTCCGGTAAATATAAGGGTCAATGTCATTCAGGCGGTGGCGATCAACTGCGGCGTAAGCTGTGCCGGCGTCAAAGTGGGAAGCCTCAATGATGCTGATCTTGCTCCAATCGGAGAGACCTTGCGGGGTAACGTTGTTCCAGGTCTTGCCGTTATCGCGCGTGAAGTGAATCAGCCCGCTGTCCGTTCCCGCCCAAATCAATCCGGCAGTTAGGGGCGAAGGGGCAATGGTATAGACCACGCCGTGTCCGCGAGCTTTGGCATTTTCAACTGTAAGAGGACCTTGTTCGGGGGCTTTCGGGTCTGTGCCTGTGAGATCAGGGCTGATCTTTTCCCAACTGTTGCCCTGATTGGTGCTGCGCAGCACATTCTGTGAACCGAAATAAAGGGTGTGCGGGTCCTTGGGCGAAAATACCAACGGAGAGGTCCATGTATAGCGATGTTCAGGATGGGCCTCGCCGAAGTTGCGTATGGCATCAGGAGCAATGACCTGGGCTTGCCCGGTACGGCGATCATAACGAAACAGTTCGCCATACGTCCCGCCACCATAAATGATATTGGAATCGCTTGGGTCAGGGGCGATGTAGCCGCTTTCTCCCGCGCCCGCAGGATGCCAGTCGCGAAAAGTGATGGAACCATCATTGCTGCGGCTCAGGATGTAAACGCTGCCGCTATCCTGCTGTGCGCCGTAAACGTGATAAGGAAAATCATTGTCCACCGCCACGTGATAGAACTGCGCGGTAGGCTGATTAAACCAACTGCTCCATGAGCGCGCCCCGTCAACGCTTACGCCCGCGCCCTGATCACTGCCGAAAATCATGCGCTGAGGGTTGGCAGGGTCAATCCAGAGGGCGTGATAATCATCGCCGCCCGGAGCGCCTTTAATAGCCACAAAAGTTTTACCCGCATCAGTAGACCGATAGATCGAGACATTTGGAATGTAAACAATGTCCGGATTTTTAGGATCGACGTAAATCTCGCCGAAGTACCACATGCGGCCATGGATGCGCGGATCGGTTCCGGTACGGACCCAGGTTTGGCCGCCGTCGTCTGACTTGAAGAGCCCGCCTTCTTTGGTATCAATCAGGGCATAAATGCGCTGGCCGTGTGTGCCGCGTGCGATGGCTAAGCCAACACGGCCCCAGTCACCTTCAGGAAGGCCGCCGGCGGTTACTGGATTCCAAGTCGCACCGCCATCTGTGGATTTATAAATTGCGCCAGAGGTGGTGACCGGCGGATAAGCGCTCCATGGCGTGCGCTGGTCATGCAAAAGAGCAGCCCAAATTGTTTGGGGATGATCAGGATCGAGAGTTATGTCTATGGCGCCGGAGTTTTCATCACGGAAAAGGACTTTTTGCCAGTTCGCACCGCCATCTGTAGAGCGGAAGACGCCACGTTCTGGACCAGAGCCATAAGCGCTGCCCATGGCGGCAACAAAAACCACGTCAGGATTATGGGGATCAACCACAATGCGGCTGATGTGGCGTGATGCGGTCAGACCGATGTTCTTCCATGTCTTGCCGCCGTCTGTGGTCTTATAAACTCCGTTGCCATACGTCAGGTCAGAGCGGAAATCAGCTTCGCCTGTTCCTACATAAATCACATCCGGATTAGACTGCGCCACAGTCAATGCTCCGATTGAGGAGATTGGCTGGCCGTCAAAAATAGGCTCCCAAGTGATGCCGCCATTCACGGTTTTCCAAACGCCTCCGCCGACGCCGCCAAAATAGTAAGTATTTGGCTGGCCTTCAACGCCACTCACGGCAACGGTACGTCCGCCGCGATGGGGGCCAATCATCCGCCAGCGCAGTCCGCTGTACAGGCTTGAATCAAGTTGTTGAGAAAAAGCCGAGCAAGAAAGGACAAGAAGGACGCAAAGGGGGATAAAACGCACAGAGCAAAAGGTTTTCAACATAGGCACAAGCATTGTACTAAGACCTGCTTCCACTGGCTCGCGGCAATCTGGTAAATTCAAACGTACTCCATCCTGCAAATTAAAAAGGACCCACAATGAATATCAGGGAGAAGAGTGTGCCCGGCTATGAGCGCGTAGTGTGCGGCACGGATGAAAGCTCGGGTTATCGCGGGATTATCGTGGTACATTCCACTGCTCTGGGACCGGCGCTGGGCGGGACGCGCTACTGGAGCTATGCTAGCGAGGAAGAGGCCATGACCGATGTGCTTCGCCTGGCGCGCGGCATGACTTACAAAAATGCGCTGGCTGGCTTGCCATGTGGGGGCGGGAAGTCGATTGTGATACGGGGCGAAGGTACTGGTGACCGCGAGAAGCTGTTTCGTGCGCATGGGCAACTGGTGAACAGCTTTAAAGGCAAGTACATCACCGCTGAAGACGTTGGCACCAGCCCGTCTGACATGGAATACATTCTTCAAGAGACAAGCCATGTGGCAGGGTTGCAGGGACGCTCAGGCGATCCGTCTCCGCACACCGCGCGAGGGGTCTTCCGCGCAATGCAGGCGGCGGCCAGGCAGAAGTGGGGCAGCGACGATTTATCTGGCAGGGCTGTGGCCATTCAAGGGTGCGGCCATGTTGGTTATTTTTTAGCGGGAGAACTGGCTCGCGCAGGAGCGAGATTGCTGGTTACGGACGTGGACCAGACCAAAGTCAATCGCGTGGTGGAAGACCATGGGGCCACAGCAGCGGGTACGGATGAAATCTATTCGGCCTCAACGGATGTTTTCGCCCCGTGTGCGCTGGGCGGCGTGCTGAATGATCAGACGATCCCGCAATTGAAGGTTTCATTAGTGGTGGGCGGAGCCAACAACCAGTTGCTTGAGCCCCGGCATGGCGATCTGCTCCAGCAGCGCGGAATACTTTACGCTCCGGATTACGCGGTGAATGCGGGTGGAGTCATCAATGGTTGCTGCCGGGAGATGCTGGGCTGGGACGTGCCGAAGACCCTGGCCAAAACAGATGCAATTTACGACACTCTGTTGACAATATTTGAGATGGCCGAACGCGAGCGCATTCCAACGTATCAGGCCGCAGACCGGCTGGCAGAAGAGCGGTGGAAACGGGTGGCGTAGCGGTTAGCTCGTTGTTTTTTTATCTTTCTTCTTGATGTAAAGCAGTTTATCAACTTCAGCTACAACGCTGCCTTCTGCATCTTTGACCAGCACTTTAAAAAGCGGTTCCACTTTGGGCTGAGCGTCTGCGGCCGCACGAATCTCCGCAATCTTTTCGTCGGTGAGATTAAAAGAAGCTTTCATCACACCTTTGCCTGGCTTCTTAAAGCGGATATTGGCGGCCTTGTCCCACACGATGTAATCAGGGCCAAGAATATTGGCGAGCATGAGCACGTAAAAGGGATCGCACATGGAATAAAGCGAGCCGCCAAAATGGGTGCCGAAATAATTTCGATTATAGAAGCGCAGGGGCATCTCCACTTCAACATTGCGGAAATCGGGAGAAATACGCACGCGCACGGCTGTCCCGAGGTACGGAGGATAAAAATTTATCCTGCGTTGCAGTCTTCTGCTTCGCACGGCGAGTGAACGATCAGCACCTGTCATTGGGCTCCTATCTGGGTTTAGCCCGCGCTTTAAAAAGAAAAGGGTACGCTGCCGCGCACCCTCTGTCGAAAATTATCCACTACTTCTTTTTTGCAGCAGCCTTTTTGCTGGGAGCCGCGCTGGCCTGTCCTTTGGAGGGATCATCAGCCGCATTCACGTAAGTGAGTTTGAATGGGCCTGCACCATGGACCTGGACTATGGTTTCACCCTTGGCCATTGCATAGTGATTGTGGTGGGGCGGCATCACGGCCGTTGACTCTGCTGGCAATGTCTGCATTGAGCTCTCATCAAATTTATCGCCCATGCCAACACGGAATTCTCCGGAAAGGACGGTCACATTTTCCGTAGTAGGGTGCCAGTGCGGCATAATGCGGTAGCCATCCGGCACCTTCAAGCGAACGATAAATGGCCCTGGTTTCATGGGATCACCCGCGATTACGGCAAATTGCGCACCCGACTGAAAGATTGGCGGCGCCGGACCCCATTGGATTGTATCCGGAGTAGCAACGACAACGGCAGGAGCTGCCGGTTTGGCTTTGGTAGCGGCTTTTTTTGGCGCTGCTGTCTGTGCCGTAAGCAGGGCGGGGAGCAGAAGCAGTACCGTCAAGAATTTACGCATGTATCCTCCATGTTGCTAGATTCAAGCTAATACGATGGCACGAATTCTACTCTTCAGGGACTGCCGGTATTCAGAAAAATGAATATCAGGTGTCAGGTTAAGCATCTGTTGCAATGTACCTCGCGAAATTCCACGGAGGATCAATGACCGTCCACTTATTGCTGCTGAATGCTTTTGCGCTTGCCGCAGGATTGGCCGCCAGCGGAAAACGTATCCGATCAGAGCGCACCGTAAAGAGTAATCTTCCGTTTAGCGACGCGGTGTGGCACGGCGACACGCTCTACCTCTGCGGGCATATTGGCCTTGACGCCAAGACAGGCCGCCCACCCGCTACCGCCGAAGAAGAAGCAGGGCTGGTTATGGACGGCGTGAAGCGAACGCTGGAAGCAGCAGGGTTGACGATGGAGGACCTGATATCGGTACAGATTTTCTGCTCTGACGTGTCGTTGTTTGAGAAATTCAACGTTGTATATCGAAGTTATTTCAACGAGGAGTTTCCTGCACGGGCATTTCTGGGGTCGGGCAAATTGCTGTTTGACGCCCGGTTTGAAGTGCAGGGAATCGCAGGAAAATAGACATCGCACGTATTTCGAAGTAGTGGGATCGTGATAGTTTGATTTCCGAGCCACGTCTGCCATTCAAGCTGCCAATCGGCCACTTGTTCGATTTATCTGTTGAAAATACGAAATTTATAATTGTTCTGACTTGCGGCATATCCCCTACAATTAACTCACGCCGATAATGCTCGTACTAAGTTCAATAAGCCGAATCGTGGCGTTTGCGCTGGGTCTGTTCCTCATATACGTGTCTTTGCTTTTCACGCAGGCCGACGATGGACGAATCCAGAATTGGCTAGTAGACCTGTGGATTCGGGTTGAAGAAAAAAGCGTTGAAAAAGGAACACGGATGGTAGCCTTTTTCAATACAGTCGCGAAGCTCATTAGTGCAGCTTTTGACGATCTATTCGGTCTTAAGCTTTTTTCATTACGGTTCGTCTCAACCAGCACCACTCTGTCAATGTGCTCTCTTTATCTCATGTCGATGATTCGCTTCGGCGAGCATTCAAGAGGTAGAGTTTGGTATGCAGGACTGTTTTTCGCTTCATGTCTAATTGCAGACTATGTTAGAAAGCAATCGAACGGTTTTATCTTTGTCTTCGCCGCCGCCTTGTCTTTTGCTGGTATTTATGTGTGGGATTGGTTCTGGGCTATACCGGGTGTCACAGTAATTCAAGATGCTCCTGTGCTGGTAGGAATTGGTATTGGTGTTTATCTAGACGCCCTGTTTGTAGCTGCAATCCGCAAAATTTTGAGGACGCAGACACAAGAACAGAGTCATTGGAAGATACTGGGGACGGCGATATTGAGTTTAGCGATGGGGAGTATTCTTATTGCTCCTTCGTGGCTATATCTGAGCGCGGCCACCCCTTTTTTCGGCCTTTATGCAGATCATCCCATCCGCTTCTCTTTCGCATGGACTTTCGTCATTAGTTCAACAACCAATCTATTTGCTAGTTTGTGCGCATTTTCGCTCCTGATCGTGTCAGCCATGGCATTGGGCCATAAAGCTTTGTGGAACGTGGCATCGAAAATGATTCATGTGTGTCATGAACGCCGGGTAGTTGAGAACCGGCCTTTTTTGTTCACTCTCGGTGCATTGCTTCTGAGCTATTCAATTAACTGGTTTTCATGGTTGCGCCAGATTCCGCACTGAGGGATGGATCAGTTTTTGGAATATCAGTGAATACAGTTGAAGGAATATAGTCGCCGCTCGGCCTTCCGGCAGTGTCTATTTAACGAAAGAATCGACCTGACATTTCAACAGCTCACCGATGCGGTTGATGGTAATGTCTGCCTGCGGGTAGGCCGAAACGATTTTGGGATCGAGCGCGTAATGGCCCTGGCGAGGAAAGACGGTTGTGACTTTGCTTCCCCAACGCTTCTTAACTTCAGTAAGAATACGCAGCTTGTCATCGATCAGGACGTAATGGGCGGCAGGGAAGCGGCGCTCCACGTCGTCCAACTCCTTCTCTTTGTGAATGTAAATCAGCACGTTGCCGTCCACTGATTCAGAAATCCCCGATCGCTCCACCTTCAGTGGCTGGAAAACTACATCCCCATCCGACAGGATTGCGGTCTTCCCCCATTGCTTTACGTGCGCGACAGCATCCAGTGAGTCGGGATATAGACGGGTTGCAAATGGATAGTTCACGAGAAAGTGTGAAACCGCGAGCAGGCTGGGATCACGCGGGTACTGAAGGCGATAACGCTGGAGCGCACCCAGATAATCGGCATAGCCGAGCTCAGTCCGAAGCTGCTCAAAAAATTCCCAGTAACGTTGCTGGCGCTCAGGGCCGACCTGTTGTTCAAGATAGCGCTTTAGATCAGCGGTAACGTGGTCATTATCGAGCAGCGTGTTATCAACGTCGAAGAGGAAGATGGTATCAGGCATGAAAAAACCTTACCACGGATGCAAAACGGGGCTGCGAACCGAGAGATCGTAAAAAGACAAATCTTACCGCGATGATTTATTCAGCGCATTTCTGTGGTTACCTACTTCAGCGCATTCGTGATGAACGCGCTCACGTCTTTTTTCAGCTCGCCTAAAGATGAATCCTGGATATACATCATGTGTCCGGCGCCGTAATAGCCTAGGGTGACGCGCGCATGCTGGGCGCTATCCAACGACATGTGATTCAAGGTGTATTGCGTGGCAAAATAAGGAGTAGCCAGATCGAAATAGCCTGAGCCGACAAAAAGCTTCATGAACGGATTTTTGTCGAATGCGTCTTTCAGCGAGCGGGCCGTGTCGGGGAAACCGCCGCGCTGAACGCCCCAGTCCCATTCATCAAAGCGAAAGCCGCCGCCAAGAATGTAATATTCCAGATCGGATTTGTAGCCCAGCTCGCTGCGTACGTACTGATTGAACATGGCAGTGTAGGGCGGACGGATGGCGCTCATGCTGGGATCAAAACTTGAGGTCTCGTCAATGGCCGAGCTTGAAGTGCCGGTAAACCGGCTATCGAGCCTGCCGATGGTCAGGCGTTTATCGCGCAGCAGTTCTTTGGTAAAGTGCGACTCTTCAATACGAAGATTGCTTTCATCGATATAGGTCTTGCTGAGACCGGTATAGCGTGCCAGATGATCGATTACGTCCTGACGTTCCTGCGGGGTAAGGCGATCACCCTTGACCAGAGCGTCGGCATAAGGCCCGGCGGCCCACTGCTCGACTTCTGCATGCAATTTGTCAAAATTCTGCTCAAGATCAGGGCTGAGTTTTTTGTGATACCAGGCTGCCGATGCATAGCTCGGCAAGAACAGTATGAAGGGAAGATCGTTGCCGGGAGATTCGTCAGTGGTCTGAAAATTCAGAATGCTGGAGATCAGCATAATTCCGTTGAATGCGATTCCATGCTCCACCAGATAGCCGGAAAGACCCGCAGCGCGTGTGGTGCCATAGCTTTCCCCAACCATGAAAAGCGGGGATGACCAACGCTCATAACGACCCAGATAGAGCCGGATGAACTCTCCCACAGATTCGATATCGTTGCGGAGACCCAGGAACTTTTTTGTCTGATCCCGTTTGACGGCGCGGCTGTAGCCAGTGCCTACAGGATCAATAAAGACGAGATCCGTTTGATCGAGCCAGGTGTATTCGTTGTCCACCAGTTGATAAGGCGGAGGCGGCATCATGCCATCAGGCTGCATGCGCACCCGCTTGGGTCCGATGGCTCCCATGTGAAGCCAAACTGAAGCCGAGCCAGGCCCCCCATTAAAGGAAAAGGTGAGTGGCCGATGCTCATTTTGCCCATCAAGCGTGTAAGCGATATAGAAGATGTGGGCTTCCACTTCCCCTGTATCTTTGTTCTGGAGCGGCATCATGCCTGTTGTGGCTGTGTAGCGCAAGGTTTTGCCGCCGACATGAATTTCATGGTGGGTAACTATTGGTGGTGGTTCTGGCGCTTCCTTTTTGGCATCCTGGGCAGGGGCATTCGATGGCTTGCCCTGTTGATCAGTGGGGCTGGCAGCCGGAGTCGGGCTGGGTGGTCGTTCACCACGGTTCCTCTGCTGGCCGAAAGCACAGAGCGAAAAAAATAAACCCGCAGCGATCAAGATCGACGACGCGCGACGCAGCATCATTTGGTGATACCCCACCTAAAAAAATTAAAGGACGTAATTCTTTAGACGTTCTTGAAGAAAACAGGTGAGTGTAGCTGGCGAGACTAAAAAGGGCAAATCAGGAATGGAGAAACATTCCCGGGGGGCGTTGCGGCAAGGGCTGAGCGTTCTGATGGCTCTTGAAATACCACATCAGCACCACCAGGAAACACACTATGGTCAGCATAAGAATGCCAAAAGTATGGCCTGAAGTATCGGAGCGTCGCACTGGGAGGCGAGGTGTCATACCTAAGTTAGACACAAGTTTACTCGCGAAAGCTCGCCACTCAATAAATATTAAGAAAACTTTGCGCGTTTAATTTTTAGCTCATGGGGCAACACGTAATACGGGCCATAAAGGCTGGCGGCTCTGATCGCCGGCTTTTATGGCCCGGTTCAACAAAATTGCTGTTAGTGAGTCGGGACAACCAGGTCGCGATCCAGGCGGACCTCCAATTGAGTACCCTTTTCAAGTTTCATGTCGCCGCCCTTCATCAGGAAACTTGCGCCTCCTCCAAGACCCGCGCCGGCTGCTGCACCAATGGCAGCACCTTTGCCACCACCCACCACTGAACCGGAAACTGCGCCAACGGCAGCCCCAATGGCTGCATTGGTGGCAACTTTTCTCTTATCCGGGCCCTTGCGATAAACTTCGCCTTCCTCGCCGGTAGACTTGATGGACGGATCACCCGGAACACCAGTCACGGTACCGATCAAAGGAACCCAGCCATTGCGGGTCTCAATTTCATCCAACGCCAATTGCATCTTGGATCCGGTATAGCCATGTTCAAACCGTGCTACGTGGCCTTTAATGTTGCGTCCCTTTGGGATGATTAGCCCGCTAGGGGTTGCCAGGTCTTCGCGAAGTTCGGCCTTAAAGTGCTTGCCTTCGCCCATTTTCTTTGTGTCGAGCGTATCTTTCAGCTTGACTATAAAACGGGAGCCATCGGGAATTGCGTTTGGCGGCGCGCCGTACGGCGACGGGCTTCCAATGCGTCCGGAGGAGGGGTAAGTGCCTGGACCCTGCTGCGGGTCCGGAGTATTTCTGCTGTCATTCGGCCGGGTTTTAAGAACAGGATCGTTAGGATTGCTGGTTTCCTGGCCTGCTGCGCTGAGAGCCCAAACCAGCGCAAAGACACAGAAGGAGGCTGCCCACTTTACCTTCATGGCGTTTCCACCTCAAATAGTTTTGAAAAGCTTGACCGATGAGATGCGCCAATGGAGGAGAAAAGCTGCCTTTGAAGGTCATTGATTTTCTGCTCTGACCTTTTTCTTCCGCCTTAACCCAGGAATCAGGACATTACTAAAGTAACTGTCCAATGGTTCAATTCCGAGGCATTTTCAAGCATCATATTGAGAGTAGATGTGCCGATTCCCCGGAAAGGGAATATGACATGAAAAAGTGGTTTCTGCCTGCAACTCTGCTCGGATTAAGCGGCTTGGCGCTGGTATTCGCCAGCGATAAGGGCCGGGAGCGCGTCCGCCACTTTCTTGACGATCTATTGGAACATGGCGATCCGCTGGGCGAGTTCAACAAATTCTGCGAAGAGCAACTGGATACTATCCAGAAAAATCTGGACCGTCTGTCAGAAGCACTGGAAGATCCGCAGGCTGGTTAACCTGCGATCTTGTTGATCTTTTCCGCCATACGCACATCGCGTTGCGTCACTCCACCGGAATCATGCGACACCAGAGCCATGGTTATGGTGTTATAGCGGATATCGATATCCGGATGATGGTTGGCCTGCTCCGCAGCCTCCGCGACCTTATTTACAAACTGCATCGCCTCTTTAAAACCAGGAAAACGGAAGACGCGCTGGATCGCGGTCCCGTTACGCTGCCATCCGCTCAGAGAAGTGAGCGCCTGCTCTATTTCCGGATCAGTAAGTACAGCCATTCGTTCGCCCCTTCAAAAGACAAAGGTGATTCTAGTTGCTTCGCCAGAAAATTGCAGCATTTCAAATATTGCAGTAAGAAGAATCTTGTTCTGAAGAGAGACGGGCAATCGCAACGCTAGGTTGCTCTTGATGTAGCGGCGAGAACGGGGACCGGCTTAATGGGATAGCTGAAGTGATCAATCTGCGAATTGATCTCCTTGCGCAGGTCTTCCCATATTGTGTCCGGCATTTCCATGAAAACACGGACGACTTCCGGGTCAAACTGCCGGCCGGAGAAACGCTCCACCTCTTCACGCGCCACCTGAATACTTCTGGCGGCGCGATATGGGCGATCTGAAGTGATGGCATCAAGCGTGTCCGCGATAGAGAAAATACGTGCTCCCATGGGTATATTCGAGCCGCTCAGGCCGCGCGGATAGCCGGTACCGTCAAAACGTTCCTGATGCGAATAAACGATTTCCGCGGCTTCGGAGAGAAATGGTATTTTCCTGAGCATCTGGTATCCGCGGAAGCAGTGCTCGCGCATGATTTCAGTCTCGGCCTCAGTCAGCGCGCCAGGTTTAAGTAGGATAGCGTCCGGAATGGCCATTTTGCCGATGTCGTGCAGGAAAGCGCCGCGGGCGATGACCCGGATTTTCTCGCCGGAGAGGCCCATCGCTCGGGCAATGGCAATGGTAAATGCCGTGACCCGCTTGGAGTGGCCTTCGGTTTCGGCATCCTTTAAGTCCAGTGCATCACCAAGAGCTTCAAGGGTGATGTCATAGGAACGCTCCAGGTCTGTCATGGCCTGGCGCAACTGCTCAGTCCGTGCCGCTACCAGTGACTCAAGGTTTGACTGGTATGCCCTGTTCTCCAGCTTAAGGCGGCGATGTTCCAGCGCCCGGCGCACCATGGCAAGAAGCTGTTCGCGTTCAAAAGGTTTTAAAAGATAGTCATAAGCCCCATTGCGAATGGCCGCCAGCGCAACGGAAATATCATGGACCGCAGTGACCATGATCACAGGCATATCCGGATACTTTTCCTTGGAGCGCTCCAGCAGGGCGATGCCATCAAGTTCCGCCATCATCAGGTCAGAAAGCATGAGCTCAAATTCGCCGGTGGAGTTGAGAATGGCAAGCGCTTCCATGCCTGATGCCGCCTGACGGGTCTTGTAGCCCGCGGCGCTTAACATTGACGAGATGATTTCGCGGATTGGCTCCTCATCGTCAACCACCAGAATGCGCTCTGTCGCCATTAAAAAATCTGCCTTTTGGGGGAGAGCTTAATGTAACCCAGAGTTCCACGAAATACAACGGTACTAGCACTGAAAAAACGCTTTAGAATAAGGAAATTCGTGGTATACAGGGATTACCCCTACTTCGATTAAGAAAACCCTTGAATTGAGACCATGGAATTGACCCTTCAATCAGCATTTTTGGCAGAAATGTCGACCCTGCTGATTCTGTTAGGCGGCGCGATACTTTTGTACGGCAGCTTTCGGGAAAAGTATCTGGTTCCCTGGATTGCCGGCTGGAGTGTTTTTACCCTCTCCAAAGTCTTTCTAACGTTGAGCTTTACCCACACACATGCTCCGTTGTGGGCCCTGCTGGCGGCTGCATGTTATGGGACGGCGGTCGGATTATTTGCGACTGCGGTTTTTTTCTACGTTTCGCAACCCAGACTGTTGTGGCCTTCAGTTTGCGCGCTTATAGCAGCCCTCCCGCTGGAAGTGGCTTACACGCTGTGGCGACCATATCCTTCTCTTCAGTATCTAACTCTTGCACTGTGCTGGTTTGTCAGCGCATTGGCTTCACTGCAACTCATACGTTTCGCCTGGGGAAGGGTGAGTCCCGGACGCTGGCTGCTGGCAGCAATGCTGCTATTGATGCACTCGGACCTTACGCGCAGTGCCCACACCCTGGCAGGCGCCGATTTTCTGTTTGATTTGCTTCTGGGAATCAGCATGATGATGATCGTGCTGGATGATTCCCGGACCCAGGTGCAACGCCTGGATGCGCTCAATACCATTGCTCATCAAATCTCGGACTCACCGGAATTTGAGCGAACGGTAAATACGATTTTGGAAGAACTTAGGCGGATCACCCGGGCAAAAGCTTCATGGTTCCGCATGCTGGACGACGGCAAGCTGAAAATGGTGGCACACCGGGGGCTCTCACAGGCTTTCATCGATAGGGTCACAACGATTGAGATGGCCAAAGGCGTAAGCGGCGTGGCCATGAGCGACGGCGAAGTCTACGTCTTACAGGCAACAGAATCCGCGCCGGGAATACGCGAAACTCTTCTTTCTGAGGGCATTCATCATTTGTTGCTGGTGCCGGTGGAAGGCAAGCAGTCCACCGTGGGGATGTTCATTCTGGGCATGCCGAGGTTCCGTGCTTACACGGGACGAGAAAAAAAGTTTCTTAAGATTGCCGCAAAGCAACTGGGACTGGCAGCAGAAAACCGCAAGCTGCTGCAACAGCTGTTCCATTCTCGCAATGAGTGGGCGAGCACCTTTGACTCTATCCCGGATTGCATCCTGGTGCATGACATGGACTATCGCATCTTGCGGGCCAACAGCGCTCTTGTGGGGAGACTAAAGCTTTCTCGCGAAAACGTGGTCCATCACCTATGCGAAGAGGTATTGCCGGGAGCGGCCACCAATTGGAAAGGGTGCCCATATTGCGCCCATGCCGATTGTGGAGGTGAAGAAGACCCATGCTTCGGCGGCTATTCCGTGGTTTCCACTTCGGCATACACCGGTGAGGACCACTCCCGCGGCGGGACAGTCCACGTGATCAAGGACATCACGGAATCCAAGGCGGCGGAAGAGCGCTTTACTTCGCTCTTTAATCACATGCATGAAGGCGTGTTTGTCTCCACGCCTGAAGGCAAGATACTGGACTGCAACGAAGCCTTCGTCCGCATGCTTGGATATGAGAGCAAAGAAGAAGTTCTGGCGATGGATGTGGCGCACTCGGTTTATGTGGATAGCGAAGATCGCAACAAATTTTTGATGGAGATTTCGCGCCAGGGCTTTGTCAGGAATTTTGAGATCCTTTTGCGCCGAAAAGATGGCCGCAAGATCAACGTAATTGAAAGCAGCTTTGCCACCCGCGCTCCCAATGGGAAGATTGAGCGTTACCAGGGCGTTGTGCTGGATGTAACGGAAATGAAGCGCGCGGAAGATGAGATCCGCCGGCGCAATCGCGAACTCTATGTTTTGAACAACATCGCGGTCACTTTCAACCAGTCTTTTGATCTGGATGAAATTCTGCAGCTCATCATGCTGCAGATGGTGGAATTATTTTCCACTGATACAGCTGCGGTTTACCTGTTCGAGGAAGAAACGAACACACTCACCAAGAAGTCTTCCTATGGCCATCGCACCACGTGGGCAGCGGAAAGTGACAGCGTCGCTCTGCCGGCGGACTTCATTGCTTCCATCAAGGAAAGCCATGCGGAAATTATCGATCAGGAGCATTTGTCGCGCTTGCCTCAGGTGTTGAAACGCGCAGTGGAACTGGAAGACCTGCGTTCCTGGCTTTGGGTGGTGCTGTGGCGCAAGGAAAAGATTCTGGGAGTGCTTGCCACCAGCAGCCGTGTTGAGCGTGAGTTTACCCGATCTGAGCAAGGCGTGATGATTGCCGTGGGCCGGCAATTGGCGACCACGATCGAGAAAGTCCATCTCTATAACGAAACCAGACAAGCCTATGAAGACCTACGCCGGACACAGGAGCAATTGCTGCAAAGCGAAAAAATGTCCGCTGTAGGACAGTTGATTTCAGGCGTGGCCCACGAACTGAACAATCCATTGACAGCAATCCTTGGATATACACAACTGCTGGAGAGCGAAACTCTGGAGCCGCGGATCAGCGAATTCATCCAGAAATTGCGGAAGCAGGCCCAGCGAACCCAGAGAATCGTGCAGAATCTGCTGTCATTTGCACGCCAGCACAAGCCGAAGCGGGTGCATGTTGATCTGCGTAGCGTGCTGGAGGATACCATCGCGCTACGTGATTATGATCTGAAGGTCAACAACATTGCTGTGGAGAGAAACTTTGAGCCGGTGCTGCCTTCCGTGGTGGCTGATCCGCATCAGTTAGAGCAGGTTTATCTCAACATAATTAACAATGCCGCGGACGCAATGATGGATGGGGGGCGCGGAGGGCGGCTCAGTATCAATATCTTCACCGAGAATGGAAGCGTGGTCACTTCTTTTCATGATTCCGGCCCGGGCATTTTTGATCCCAAGCATGTTTTTGATCCGTTCTACACCACTAAGGGTGTGGGTAAAGGAACTGGGCTAGGGCTGAGTATTTGCTATGGAATTGTGAAAGAACATGGAGGCGAGATTTCCGCGCAGACGCATCCTTCCGGCGGTGCATTATTGCAGGTGCGCTTGCCCGTTGCAGTCGGGGAGAAGCCGGTGACTGAACGTGACCGCATTGTTGCGCGGCGGGAATCCCGGCTGGAAGGCTCTGTGCTGGTGGTAGATGATGAAGAAGCCGTTCTGGACTTTGAGCGCGAAGTGCTTACAGCAGCAGGCTTGAGGGTGGTGACGGTGAACTCTGGCGCGGAAGCAGTGGATTATCTCAAGAATGAAGACTTTGACTTTCTGCTGCTTGACAGTAAAATTCCCGGCGAATGGTCCAGCGAAGATGTTTTCCAGTGGCTGGAGCAGCAACGACCGGAGTTGGCGCCACGGACAGTGCTGGTTCTTTCTAATGTGTCCGATCCCGGCGTTCGTGCTTTTGTGGATGCAACAAAGATCTTATGCCTGGTGAAACCTTTTGAAGTCTCTGACTTGCTTGCAGTGGCCCGCCGCGTATTACGAAGAGTGAAGGCGGCATCGCAATCGCAGTAGAGTGTTGCTTATAACACCACCACGACACCCTTCTTGTCTTTTGATAACAGAGCTGACAGACTTCGATCTAGCGTCACGAGCTTTGCTTTTCTGTGCATTGCCAAGCCTAACAGGTAAGCATCAGTTATCTGCCGATGTCCTTCCAGTTGCTGTTGCAGCAATGCGGCAGCATCTGCAAAAGTAAGATCGTCGGGCCAGAACGAATGTGATGAATGATTCAAATTTTCATTAAGCAAATTCAATGCCTGCCGTGGGGTGACCGCATGCTTCGAAAATGCAGGATTCGACAAAATGCGGACACAGCCGGCCTGAGTAAAAGGGCAAGTTGCCCAGCCTGCTTTTGAGTTTTGTGCGAACCAGCTTTGTGCACGTCCATGTCCTTCATGAGGTGGCCATAGAAGTGCCACAAGCACATTTACATCCAGCAAATGCGCTGCCATCAGTCTTCAGCTTCCAGTTCACGCACCAATTTTGTCGTAACATGGGGTGAGTCGGCAGGAGGATCGAAAACCAGCAAACCGTTGATTTTACGAGTGGGAAGCGGGGCGGTAATCCCTCGCCGTACAAGTTCAGACACAGCCTTGCCGAACCCCACAGCACGGCTTTCCGCATACTGCTTCACGGTAGGTACAATGTCATCATCGAGATTAATTGTAGTACGCATAAACAAAATGATGTCAAAAATATAAAATGATGTCAATGCCACAGTAAGATGCCCATTGCCGATTAATCCCACTATGTCAACGAACTCACCGCGCCCGCGTCCTCCTTACCAGCATTCTTCCCACGCCAGGGATACCTGCAAATACTAATGCGGTGCTGCGCATCCATTTGGGAGCGGTAAGCGCAGTCCGCAATCGCGCGGCATTACGAAAAGCCGGACTGAAGCGCTTTTTGTATTCAGCATGATATTGTCGGTGCACTTGCTCCAGGGAACAGGTTCCGCGCAAATACGGAATAATTGATCCTGCAGCCAGCGTGCCGCTTTGCAGAGCCAGAGAAATGCCATCCCCGGCGAATGGATCAATGAAGCCAGCAGAGTCGCCTGCGAGCAGCATGCCATCTAATTCGGTTTGCGGCTCACGGAAATACAACGGCGATGTGGTGACGGTGGAGAATAACGGCTGCCATGAGCGACTGCGCTCCCTAAGGTTTGGCTCTTTGGCAAAAACTTCTTCCAAACTATGAGCGACATCGGCCCGAACCATGGCGCAGGCGTTCACTGAATCTGCCGTTACCAGCGTTACGCCGCAATAACCGCCGGCAAAGAAATATAGGTCCACCGATTGAGGCGGAGCCGGCTCCTTAAAATGGGCCTTCAGCCCGATCCATTTTTCTTTTCCCGTGATATCGAATTGCGTCAGCTTTGACCATCTGCCGGTGGTGTTGATTGCCGCGCGGGCCGTAAAAGTATCTTGATCACTAGCGACATGAAAAACTTCTTTGCGCTGCACCTCGCGGACTGCCGTGCTTTCCAGCGCTGTTACCCCGCCATGTTGTGCTGCCCGGAACAGTGCTGCGTCAAGGTCGAAACGCGGGATGCTTTGCGCCGCAGGAGAAACCGGCAGCATGAGCGTTTTGCCGTCAAGGAATATTCGCGACGATGCAATTTGCGGAGATGCACGGAATTCATCATCCCCAAGCAGGCCATGAAGAAGTGCCAATGACTCTGAAGAAACGAACTCTCCGCAGACTTTCTGGCGGGGGAATTCGTCTTTTTCCAACAGCAGCACCTTTGCGCCCTGGCGGGCAGCAGTGATGGCGCAGGCAGAGCCCGCTGGTCCGGCGCCGATGACAATTAGGTCATATTGGGCTGCTTCCAAACGATGACTCCCATCCGGAATAAAAAGAAGCTTCTGATTTCAATGTCGCCAGCCGGCGCGACTTGCTCCAACATCTTTCTGACTTCATCGGGCGTATAAGCCCGGCGCACGGAGGCAATCGCGTCATGCCGCGTGATACGGCTGCGATAGAGTGGCATGCCCAGATAGCCGAGCAACAGATGCATAAGATAACGCTGCAAATCGTGGATTAAAAGTGCGTGGCGGGCGACGCGCAAGCCTTCGCGGGCAAACCGCACGATCTCATCAGGTTCCAGATGATGCAGGAATAACGAGCAGCCTACCGCATCAAAACTATTGTTAGCAAAAGGAAGCGCCAACGCATCGCCGCACACACCTGGATGTCTTTCACCAAGATGCGTTGCCGCGCGGTCAAGAATCACCGGCCGCACTGCGATGCCTGAGCTGGCCAACGACTGTTGCGTGCGACTGGCAATGTAACCCTCGCCGCCAGCAACATCCACCCAGGAGAGTTCCTTCAAATGGCGCTGCCGCGCGACGCGACGCAACAGGCTGGACATGGTATGGACTCCGCCAAACCAACTGTTGAACATGCGCAGATCTTTGAGGGATGCCGCTACTTCGCGTGGAGTGCCGGAGTCCGTGTCAAGCAGTTCAGCCACCACGACTCGCTTCATGCTTTAGACCCGCGCCAATTCTTCTTCCAGCAACTGCTTGTTATAAAGATCAGTGTAGTAGCCGTTACGCGAGAGAAGTTCCTCATGGGTACCCAGTTCCACGATACGTCCATCATGCAGCACCGCGATACGGTCAGCATTGCGCACGGTAGAGACACGGTGAGAAATAAATATGGTGGTGCGGCCGTGCATCACCTGGCGCAGGTGGTTAAGAATTGTTTCTTCAGTGTAGGTATCCACGCTGGAGAGCGCGTCATCCAGCACAAGAATACGCGGATCGCGGATAATGGCGCGGGCAATCGCACTGCGCTGCTTCTGGCCTCCGGAGAGAGTAATGCCGCGTTCGCCGACAAGCGTGCTGTAGCTCTCGGGAAAGCCCTCAATATCAGCCGCGATGTTGGCTGCTTCAGCGGCGCTGCGGACCTGCTCTTCAGCGGCGCTCTCAACGCCGAAAGCAATATTTTCCTGGATAGAATCGCTGAAGAGAAATGTTTCCTGCGGCACAAATCCGATGTTCCGCCGCAGCATGTCCAACGGATATTCCCGGACCGGACGGCCATCTATCAGCAGGGAACCGGGTTCAGTATCGTAAATGCGGGGCAAAAGGCTCACCAGTGTAGTCTTGCCAGAGCCGGTAGGGCCGACGATGGCAAGGCTGCTGCCTGCCGGAATGGTGAGATTGATATCTTTGAGCACCGGCACGCCGTTATAACTGAAATTGAGATGGCTAAATTCAATTTCGCCGCGCACCGTAGCGGTATTGGCGAGATCGGCAGCAATCTGAGCGTCAGTAATTTCAGATTGTGCCACCAGAATCTCATTGATGCGTCCCATGGAAGCGGTGCCGCGCTGGAAGAGATTTATGACCCATCCCAGGGCGATCACCGGCCACGTAAGCATGACGATATAGGTAGTGAAAGCCACAAAGCCACCCAGGCTGATGCGGCCCATCAGCACTTCGCGTCCACCCAGCCACAGGACCAGCACCAGCGCAAGGCCAAGCAGGAGTTCCAGAGTGGGCCACAGCATTCCGGTCAACCGTGCCAGAGGCAGGCTGCGAGTTACATATTCCTGGTTTGAAGTCTCAAACAGGGCAATCTCGGCTTCTTCCTGCGCATAGGCCCGGACCACGCGAGCGCCGGAAAAGTTTTCCTGGGCGCGGGCTGAGATATCAGAAAACTGCGCCTGAATTTTTTCAAACCGTTCATGGATCTTGCGCCCAATGTACTGCACCACAATGCTGGCAACAGGCAAAGGGGCAAACGCGTACAACGTGAGCTTGGGGCTGATGTGCCACATGAAAAACAGCGCAATCGCCGTAAAGACCAGAGTGTTGGCCGTATACATAATGGCCGGGCCCAGCAGCATGCGGACAGCATTCAGGTCATTGGTGGCGCGGGCCATTATGTCGCCGGTGCGGTGCTTCTGGTAATAGGAGAATGAAAGCGACTCCAGGTGGCGAAACATGTCATTGCGCAGGTCGTATTCAATCTCGCGTGAGACGCCGATTACCAGCCAGCGCGTCAGGAACTGAAACACGCCTTTGCTCAGTGCCAGGGCCACCAGCAGCAAGGAATAAATCAGGATCTTGTGATGCGTGATGCTGTCGTGGTTCAGGTCATCGACGGCCCGGCGTACAACCTGCGGCGATAGTACCCACAGCCCGTTGTTGAACAGGACCGTAATCGCGCCCCAAAACAGCGTGACACGGTATTTATTCAGGTAAGGCCAGAGCGGCTTAAGGTTCTTCCCCATGAGAGCTAATAGATGATTTTAACAGGGAGAAGGAAGCGGGGAATTGAAGCACTTGAGCCTGTGGCTGGCAAGCCATTCTTGCGATGCGTGCAGCGGATGATCGCCTTTTGCAACAAACAGACATTATTCATCGGCGCTGTAATGCCCAAAAGGGTCGGGGCATTTCCATATCCAGCGAAGCCTTCGCTACGTGTGAGCGCTAAGACCGGCAGCTGGGAAAAGATGAAACACGCTCTAGTTAACTACAATTCGATTTATTTTGAAGAATTTGTCACGCCTTGTGGGCCATTGCTTTCTCGTTGTAACCAGCGAGCTCTTCGGGCATGGTGATGATGCATTGTTCCAGAGCAAGGCACAGGGATCGCCTGAATTCTCCTTGCAACAGACTGGAATCTCCCATTAGCCGTTCATCCGCGCTGTGCTCCAGCGAGATGCGCCCAATCTTTCCAAAGCGCGGGGTTATCAGGTTCATCGAAAGTACCAGATGATCGTGGCGGTCGTTGACCGACCAGAACCTCTCGATTTCCCTGGTAGGCTGGTCGTCAAAGTCAATCGTGAGCCAATGTCCGGGGTCGAGGTGGATCCGGAAACCGTCAAAATCCCGACGCAGGCAAAGCTCCAAAATCACGATGATCTTGTTTGCTTTATGAGTTCCTTTCAATTGCTCGACAGCTTTAAGTAGAGCAATATTGGATGCTGCCACCTGCTTTTGCTGGCGTACGCGCAAAGCAAATCGTTCAAGTTCACTAAATTCCTGATATTTGAGCCGGCGGATGCCAAAAAAGAAAAACAAGGCCAGAATCCCGACCACGGGAACCGCAACCAGGCGGGAAGGATAAAGGAACATCAGGCTGAGAACAGTGCACAAAGCGGAAACCGCATACAGCACGCACACTACTTGCCGTTGACTAAGCCCGAGTGCCAGCAGCTTGTGGTGGATGTGCTCTCGATCGGCGCCAAACAAGGAATGGCCGGAAAGGTAGCGCCTGATAATCGCCAGGGTAAGGTCAGTTAGAGGCAAGGCAAGAGAGATAATTGGTACTAGAACAGAATGCAGAGAATCCGTTTGAAGGCCGGATTCCGACATGACCAGTCCGCTGAGCATGAATCCAATAAAGAGGCTGCCGGAGTCACCGAGAAAAATGGATGCTGGATTGAAATTAAAGAACAGGAAGCCTAGATTAGCTCCGGCAAGAATCGTTACGGCAAGAGCAGATCCATGGCGACCGTTGACCGAGGCAAAAGTGAAGATGGTAACCATGGAAAACAAAGCAGCCCCGGCAGCTAACCCATCCAGGCCATCAATCAGGTTGATGGCATTGCAAATCAGCACGACGCAGCCTACGGTCAGGGCGAAGCACACTGTCGCGCCCAGAATGTGGTTATCGAAAAGGCTATGCACACACGCCAGACGGAAACCACGGAAGTAAAGGAAAGTGCCCCCGAGGACTTGAGCTGCCAGCTTCACCCTGGCGTTCAGTCCACACAGATCATCGATTAGTCCTACGACAAATAGAGCGCTTGCCGGAATGCAAACATACAGGAGGGCGAAGCTGTGTGCTTGATGGATGTAGCCAAAACGAACACCAACCCAATACAGTAAAGAAATCACTAAAAATGTAAAAAAGACAGCAACGCCGCCAAGGCGAGGGATGGGAGTAGTGTGCACGTGGCGGCTTGAATCTGGAGCGAATGCCAATCCCGACTTGTTCGCAGTGTCCCGAACAATCTTCGTCAGACCCGCTGCGATCGCGGCCGAAACAATAAGCAATGTTACATAGATCAACATTAGGGCTTTGTGGCCTTGGTTTGCATGGTAAGTGTCTTCTTGAGTTAGCGGCCCAATAGTACACAATCAGCAGCAACTTGGGAATAGGTTTTTTGCTTTAGCTTCTAGTAAAGATTAATAGCTGTTTAGATAAACTTAATTTATATGTCGTACGTTTATAAAGCACTTGGAAGTCGTCTGTGTCCTAATGCGTGTCCGGATTGCCGCACTGCTTTGGCTTAACTGCTACGTTTCTTGCAACAGAGTCGATTGGGAGCATGGACTCGACCCAATCCTGTGGGATTTTTGGCGCCGGGAGAATTGTGAGCGTGTGATGAACCAACCCATCAAAGTAGCACTCCAGTCCCCTCTCAGTGGCGCGAACTCTGCGGAGATAGGCGAGAATGGTGGTCGTGCAAAGTGCGCCTTGTCTTAAGTTAAAAAAACCTTAATAAACGAATGCGTGCGGAATGCTGGAGCTCTGAATGCTGGAGCTCTGGTCAAATCACATGGGTATGGGGTATAGTTCTTAAGCTCAGCAAAAACAAAGACTTGCCTAAGTGCTTGTGCCTAGCCAATTGCGTTTGGCTGCGGTTTATATTGAGAATCATGCCTGCGGCATTGTTATCTGCTAAAGGACTGATCTGAGCCATAGAGAAGACATTGTTTCGATCCATATCTCCTTACATTTATTTCAGCCTGTTTGTAATTGGTACCGCAGGCGCCCAAAGCGACCGAGCAACTGTTCCGGTTGATCGTTCGCCTCAAGGAACCCAGATTACCAATACCCCAAACGAGGTGCAGGATCAACTTCGGAGGGAACGACAACGTCCTGAAGATCAGGAGCAGGCTGACGAGCGCAGAGATGACCGGCTAAGCGCTTTGGAAAATAGCCGGATTCCCAAGGAGCCGGATATTGAATTCCAGCGTTTCGTGGCCGCATCGCTGGGCTATCGTTTAGACATTTTCGGTCAGAACCTGTTTCGCAATGTTCCCTCAACTTTTGCTCCCTTGGACCGGGTTCCAGTCACACCGGACTACTTGATTGGCCCCGGCGACGAACTCTTGATACGCGCATGGGGCCAGATCGACATCAATTACCGTGCGGTAGTAGATCGGACGGGGGCAGTTTACATACCAAAGATCGGGACTATCAACGTTGCCGGCTTGCGTTATGACGAACTGAATGGCGTACTTAGCCGGAGTATCGGACGGGTGTTTAAGAACTTTGAATTGAATGTCACAATGGGCCAATTGCGCTCCATCCAAGTGTTCGTGGTCGGCCAGGTGCGGAAGCCCGGTTCCTACACCGTCAGTTCGCTCAGCACATTGGTCAATGCGCTGTTTGCTTCGGGGGGACCATCCAACCGTGGCTCCATGCGACAAATAGTCTTGAAGCGTCAAGGCAAGGAAATTACTCGATTTGATTTGTACGATCTCATCGCCTCAGGCGACAAGAGTAAGGACGCCCAGTTACTTCCTGGCGACGTGATTTATGTTCCTCCCGTAGGAAAATTGGTGGCCCTGGCAGGCAGCGTTAACGTGCCGGGAATCTATGAGCTTAAGGACAATGAAAACCTTAGTGCCGTCCTTGGCTACGCCGGCGGCTTAACGACAACTGCGGGCGGCGAGAAAGCTTTTGTCGACCGCATCGATAACCGCGAGACGCGACGCACGGCAGAGTTTGAATTGAACGCCACTGGACTCAAAACTGCACTCCAGGATGGTGACATCGTGCGCTTCCTGCACATCTCTCCGAGATTTGACAATGCGATTACCTTGAGGGGAAACGTTGCTGTACCCGGACGCTATCCATGGCATCAAGGAATGCGAGTAAAAGACCTGATCCCTAGCCGGGAATTTCTCATCACGCAGGAGTTCTGGAAGCGGCAAAACAAATTGGCAGTGGATCCCGAGAGCCTGACATTTCAATCCCGAGAAGAGGCGGAGCAGGAGAAAGAGCAGGAAAGGCAAAGAGAGCTTGAAAACCGTGATCGAAACGTGCCTTCCGGCCAGACCAGAGGACAAAACGAGGCCACGGTCCCCTACCAGCCATCGTCCAACCCAAATGATGTTTCATCCGATCAAAGCGGGACACGCAGGAACGAGGATTTAGCGAGCACGGTAGGGCGCAAGGAAGCGCAGCGTATCAGGGAAGAAGAGCTCAAGAACGAGGTTAAGCGATCCGCGGCAGAGATAAATTGGGAGTATGCCGTCATTCAGAGAATGAATCCTGAGGATTTAACCACCCGGCTGGTACCCTTCAATCTGGGAAAAGCGATTGCAGGGGAAGAGAGCCAGAACGTAGAGCTTCTGCCTGGTGACGTGGTTACGATCTTTTCACAAAACGATATGCAGGTCCCGGCTGCGCAGCAGACGAAATTCGTCCGTTTGGAGGGAGAATTCCGCACCGCAGGCGTGTACCAAGTGGAACCGGGCGAAACCTTGCGTCACCTGATTGAAAGAGTGGGTGGTTTGACCCCGCAGGCCTATCTCTATGGTTCGGAATTTACCCGTGAGTCGGCCAGGGAAGATCAACAGAAACGGCTTGATGAATACACTAACGAATTAGAGAGGTCAATTGAGCGTAACGCCGGCGCGCAGAGGAACTTGAGCGGCGAGGAAGCTCTTACTGAACGCCAATCGCTGGAAGGCCAGAGAAGGCTACTGGATAAGCTGCGTCAACTCAAGGCGACAGGGCGCATTGTGCTAGAGCTGAAGCCAACCGCCAATGAAATTGATGCGATTCCCGACCTGCCGCTCGAAGATGGTGACCGATTGCTCGTTCCCTTCCGGCCTGCAACGGTCAACGTGATTGGGTCCGTCTACAACAGCAATTCATTCATTTTCAAGCCAGAAAAAACGGTGGGTGACTACCTGCGTATATCGGGAGGCCCGACGCGCAACGGCGACAAAGGCCATTTATTTGTCATTCGCGCCGACGGGACTACTGTGGGAGGCCAAGGACGTAACGGGTTATTCCTGAAAAGCTACACCGAGGCAAGAATGATGCCAGGTGACACCATTGTGGTTCCGGAAAAACTGGACAAGGGTGTTGTACTAAGAGGGTTCAAGGACTGGACGCAGATTATCAGTACTTTCGTGATTGGCGCGGCAGCAGCAAAGGTCTTGTTCCCGTGATTTGGTTCCAAGTTAATACATTTTGTTTCGCTTGGCGCCTGACATGATCGATTGGAGTGCATTGTGGATCTTTGAG
Organism: Candidatus Angelobacter sp.; assembly: GCA_036488825.1. Classification (GTDB taxonomy): domain Bacteria; phylum Acidobacteriota; class Terriglobia; order Terriglobales; family Acidobacteriaceae; genus Angelobacter. Next base: position 305,455 of record DASXGZ010000008.1, on the reverse strand, counting down.
AGGCCATGCCTGTACCTCCATGCACAGACTAACCCGGACTAGGCACAAATGTGTGGCATTGCTGGATTTTGGCAGAAGAAACGTCACGACGACCAACCTGAAGAGGTTCTCGTGCGTATGGGCTCGGCTCTCAAGCATCGTGGCCCCAATGATTCAGGAACTTTCTGTGACAATTCGAACGCTGTTGGTCTAGTGCATCAGCGGCTTTCAATTCTTGATCTCTCGCCAGCAGGCCACCAGCCAATGTTTTCCCATTCCGGCCGCTATGTGATGGTATTTAACGGTGAGATTTACAACTTCTCCCAGATAAAACAAGAGCTTGGACCGGATTACTCCTGGAACGGACACTCCGATACGGAGGTCATGCTTGAGGCTATCGAGTGCTGGGGTCTCTACAAGGCGGTTAAAAGATTCGTTGGAATGTTTGCTTTTGCCCTCTGGGACAAGGAGGAGCAAAAGCTATTTCTTGTACGCGACCGTCTGGGGATTAAGCCAGTCTATTATGGCGTCGTTGGCGATGACTTTGTTTTCGGCTCAGAATTGAAGGCGATTCGCCAGTATCCTGCGTTTGAAGCTCGGGTTGATCGCGACGCTTTGGCGCTGTATATGCGCCATAACTATGTTCCCACGCCGCACTGCATTTATGTTGGTCTCAGAAAACTGCACCCTGGCAGCATTCTGGTCGTGAGTGCACCAGATGCGGAGCCAGAACTAACATATTTCTGGTCTGCGGTTGAAGTCGCAAAACACGGGGCTGAATCTCCTTTCGCGGGCTGCGATAACGAAGCCGTTGATCAGTTGGAAAAAACCCTGCGGCAGGCAATTGGATTGCGCATGATTGCGGATGTGCCTCTAGGAGCATTTCTTTCAGGCGGAATTGATTCTTCGACCGTCGTTGCGCTTATGCAGTCACTGTCCACGCGTCCGGTCAAGACGTTTACGATTGGCTTTCGTGAAGACGATTACAACGAAGCGACTCATGCGAAGCGCATTGCACGATACCTTGGCACTGACCACACCGAGCTTTATGTAACTCCGGAAGAAGCTCTTGCGGTCGTGCCGCTGCTCAGCACGATGTACGACGAGCCCTTTGCTGATTCCTCTCAAATACCGACTTATATGGTCTCGCGCCTGGCCAGAACCAGCGTAACCGTGAGCCTTTCGGGCGATGGCGGCGATGAACTCTTTGGTGGATACAATCGCTATGTCCTTACGAAGGCTATGTGGACGAAATTGCAGCGGATGCCCAAGTCTATGCGGAGGATTGCATCGCGCGCGATTTATTCCGTGCCCCCTTCGTACATTGACGGTGCGTATGGATTGGCCAAAACAATGGTGCCCAGTACTCGGCGCTGGGCAGCTGCCGGCGACAAAGCTCACAAATTGGCGGGGTTTCTCGAAGAAGAGAGCCTTGAGTCTTTTTACATGCGCGCGCTTAGTCACTGGCCAGATCCATCGGATGTAGTGCTCGGGTCACAGGAACCAGAAACCATCATCGCATTCATTCGCCAAATGGAGTGGTTGCACAACATAGAAGACCGAATGATGCTGACCGATCAGGTCAACTATCTTCCCGACGATATTCTTACCAAGGTAGACCGGGCCAGCATGGCGGTCAGCCTGGAGGCCCGCGTGCCTATACTCGACCACCGCCTCTTGGAATTTGCCTGGAGGCTGCCGCTGCATTTTAAAATCCGAGATGGGGTCAGCAAGTGGATCCTTCGCCAAGTGCTTTATAGATATGTATCTCCGGAAATGGTTGAGCGCCCAAAGATGGGTTTTGGAGTGCCAATCGACGGATGGCTTCGAGGTCCCTTGCGTAACTGGGCAGAAGATCTCCTTTCTCCTCGGGCCTTGGAAAGTCATGGACTTTTAAATGCTGCCATCATTCGTCAGCGCTGGCAGGAGCACTTGTCAGGGGCGCGCAACTGGCAGTACCTGATTTGGGATGTACTTATTTTTCAGGATTGGTATGAGCACAATATCACAGCGTTTCAGCCTGCACAGGACGGGATCGGATGATCCGCTTAACTCCATTGCAATCTTACCTATGTGCTTCTAGGAGATCCGCCATATATCTTTTTTCTTTTTAACTAGTTAAACTCAATAAAGGTTTTGTCCAGAACAGTTGCAATAAAATGCGGTATATTCTTCCAATATAAACATTGATTACTATGGCACTGCAGGAAACGACCGACATTCGTGAACGGGTCCGTGAAGAGGAGCGGGTCAACGAGACTTTTATCGCAAAAGAGAAATGGCGCTTGTTCGATCTGCTGATTATCTTTGCGAAACGCAAGCGTCTAATTTTAGACTGCACTGGGGGTGCCGCGGCATTGTCAGTGGTGATCACGCTATTATTGCCGACTTACTACACGGGAACTGCGAGAATCCTTCCACCTCAGCAAAACCAGTCTATAGCGACAGCCATGCTTGGGCAACTGGGTCCCCTGATCGGCGCGACAGCCGGCAAGGAACTGGGGCTGCACAATCCTAATGATCTTTACGTCGGCATGCTGCACAGCCGAAGCCTGGAAGATGCCTTAATCGACAAGTTTTCTCTTATGAGCGTTTATAAGAAAAAAAAGCGCGATGAGGCCCGGCAGAAACTCGAATCTCTCAGCCTCATTATTTCCGGCAAAGACAGTTTGATTTCCATCTCTGTAGAGGACCGGAGTGCAGAACGAGCGGCTGAAATAGCCAATGCCTATGTTGAGCAACTAGAGAATATTACTAATTCTTTGGCCGTGACAGACGCAGCCAAGCAGCGGCTTTTTTTCGAACGAGAGATGAAAACAGCTGGCGTAGAACTCGCGAACGCTGAGTTGGCGTTGAAGAAAATTCAAGAGAGCACAGGCATTATCCAACTCGATAGCCAATCCAAGGTAATGCTGGAGTCCTATGCGAACCTGCGTGCCCAGATAGCTGCCAAGGAAGTTGAAGTGCAGGCAATGCGCAGCTTTGCCGCTCCTGAAAACCCCGATCTCACTCGGGCCCAGCAAGAACTTGCTGCTCTGCGTTCTCAAGCAGCGCGATTTGAGCGAGGAAAGATTGGAGATCCTTCCAGCGATGTATCCCTGGCCAATGTACCTAGAGCAGGCCTTGAGTATGTCCGTGGATTACGTGAGGTCAAATACCGCGAAACGTTGCTGGAGTTGCTAACAAAGCAATATGAAATTGCGCGTATTGACGAGGCAAAGGATGCCTCTCTCATTCAAGTGCTAGACAGAGCAATTCCTCCTGAGTCCAAGTCATGGCCTCATCGCGGTTTTATGGTTATATTGTTTACCTTGTTCGCTTTTCTTTTGGCTATCGTCTGGTCATTGCTATCTGAGTTTTTACAAACCGCAAAACAAGATCCCGAGTATGCACTGCGCATGCACATGCTGAAAGCGTATATGAGCGGCGACGGTAGCAGAAAATCTCGGTAACGGCTCGAGCATACCTCTAACCAGCCGCGAAGTGGCGCAGATAGCGCAGGCTAAGCAAGAAGACTTCTGCGTAAATCACTGGAATAGCAGAAGCCCCCCATCTTCGTGATCTGGACCCTGTCACTTTTCTAGCATTTCCTTCTGACAACCTGTTCTGAACAGAGTGTTTCTAAGTGAATGTTCGCCGCCTCCCTGCTGCGGGCAATTCAAGAGGTGATATGCCCCAGACTATACGTTTTTTTTCTGTTGTGATTCTAGTGGCTTGTTTGGCCGGATGTGGGGCTGTTGGTGCTCCTTCCGCGACTCCGATGTCGAGCGTGTCTGGCCCCACCCCCACACCTGTTCCTACGCCTGGAGCCGTGAGCAGCACTCCAGAACCCATATTTGCATTTTGGTATGACCCCTGGAATCAGCAGATCACACCCGCGGCAGTCAAACCGGCCAATGTGGTCATTGGTCTCGCTCCTTTTAATGTGAGTAAAGCTCACGCAATCGGCAAGCTGGTAATGCAGTATCAGACTTATTACCAAGCGGTGCCTAACTCGCCGCTGCTGACCAGCACAGCTGATCTAGCAAATGTCGGTTTTGAAATCAACCACGAATTTGTGGTCAACATCTTTGGGACCCCCGCAAATAGCTACGTTATGTGTCCCAACAGCGTGATATTTCATGAGCGCGTACAACAATACGTTCAGGCGGCGATTAATTCAGGATATGACGGTTTATTTGTAGACAATACTTTCTTTGATCCGCCTGCCCACTTGGTCTGCGATGGTTCCCATGCGCATGTGGATTCAAATGCTCTGGGAGGGCGCGCATACATTACCCTGCTCGGCGAGGTAAGGCAAACATTGAAAAGCCAGAATCCGAAAGCCATTCTTATGACCAATCCGGGCGATCCCGAGTGGCTGGATCTAATGGCCACAGGCAGTCCGACGGTATGGGACTTTTCCGATTATGTGCTGTGGGAGGGCTGGGGCTATGAGGCATTCAAAGGCGCTAAACATGACAATTGGGATAATGCGATTGCTAAGAGCTTTCAACTGGTCACCAATACTCCTGAAAGGGTCCCAAAACTTGTAATGCTCTCCTATGTAAGGAGCATAACCGAAGCCAGCTTTGCTTTTGCCGCTGCCAAAATTTTCGGGTTCAACTGGACCGCCAACCTAGGTGTTTCAGGTACGGGCACATATTTAAATGATATTCCTTTCACACTGGGAAAACCCATCGGGCCGTTACCTGCCCAAGGGGCCATTCTGCATCGGACTTTTGAACATGGGGAGGTCTTCGTCAATGCGAGTAACGCATCTCAGCCTGTTACGGTTCCGGCTGGAAGACTTTTACTGGGAGCAATTAGCCAGAATATTGCGGCGCCCACGGACTTAGTACTTCAGCCTCGAACGGCGGCTATTGTGTTATTCAATTAACGGGTTCAGTTTTGCCAGGTTAGAGCCGCCCGTTTTAGGCCGGTCATCTGTAGTGGAAGGAGAACTCCCAGCTAGTTAACGCTAAACTTAAGATTCGGATGCTACTGCTGCACCAAGCCGCCTACAGCAGATATTCCCGTGTCATCCAGTAGTAGATAATGTGAACCATCTGCAAATTTTATGTCACGATCGTGATGCCCAGGCGCAAAAACGATCGAGCCAAGCACCTTAATTCCCGGTGAATCAATGCCGGCCAAGGTCCCTAAATCGATATGGCACCCAGATATAGTGTCATTAGCCCCCCTGCTCAAAAGTGGCTGTGGCGTGCCATGCACTTGTCTTGCCCCCAATCGCGAGCTGGTTATTGTTACATTGGTGTTAAGCCCGATGATTGGGTTCTCTGGATATACCACCATCAACCCACTTATGTCCAGATGGTCAATGTTTACGTTGGTATTGATTGCGGATTTGTAGTGTTCAATCTGGCAGGCAAGACGTATATTGCCATTATCGTTTCCGCTGTTGAAGTTAACGGCGATTGTTCCTGGCGCACCGGCAATCATGTGACATCTGTCTGCCGTCAGCGTCTGAACATTGTTAAATTCTATGGCAAAAAATTTCCACGACTGAAAACTCGCAGACCCGTTGATCTCAATTGCAGTCATGGAAGCGGGGCATCCGGTAGCCAGCTGTTGGTACGGACTCTTTAAATTCAAAATGTTTGTGTCCGCGAACTCAACCGCCTGGTCAGCGACTATTTTCCCGCCTGAAATTGTGAAGTGTTCTGCACCGACATTGTAGATGCCAATACTCCCGCGTATAGAAGCGGCTGGATTGGAGTCCATATAGATAAATACATCTTGTATGCGATCGAACTGAGCATAGCAAAACTGACCGCGAGATTTTTCTCCGTTCGCAATATCTCGGCCGAATAATATGCCGATCGTCGAAGGCTTTGAATATGTTTTTGCCACCCTTATGGCGAATTTTTCCAGGATCAGATCTGAAGAGCCAGTGGTATCAAGGCACACGGTCCCTGTATTGCAAAGAAGCTGGGTCATATTCGTTGGAAAAGTTGAAGGTGGCATATCACCAGCTCCATAAGCAAGATTTGCGGCACAGCCGCGAAAAGTCAAATTGGAACGATTGGTCAGATTAATCGGTTTGTTGACCATGATCTGACCACACGGAAGTTGAATGCTCCCGAAATTTCCCGCTATCGCATTATCAATAGCTCTATTGATCGTCTCCGAGTCGTCCGTTTTTCCATCTGCGTGCAGTCCTGCATTCTTGGCGTCATAAACCACGCTAGAAGACTGAGGCATCGAGTATGCTTGGCTACCTGCCAATATCAGTAACGCGAATAAAGCGCTTTTATAAAACACACATTCCTCCAATGTCTCTAAGAAGGGTAATTGAAACCCTCATGCCGATTCTATTAAACCAGTTCAAATTGTCGTTATTCAGCAACAAAATCTCTATGCAAAATAAATCTGCAGGCGCTTGCTATTATTCCGCGCCCGGCGTCAGGCCAGATAAACCCCCATCCAGCAAATCTCCTAGCTTTGCCGGCATTCAAGTAAATCAATTCACTTTTGCCGCCAAAAAAGCCTTAAATCCGAAAGGCCACAGGTAAAGAAATGTTAACTTACTGAAATTTAGTTCCCATTCCAACGAGGAAATGCTATAAAAGCCTTCCACTAAGAACTAGGGCCCCTAGGTAAAAACACTTATTTGGTTATAGGTGTGTTCAGTAACGCCGCAGGAAAATTAATTAATCATGCGCCAACATTCACTATTCATATTTATCATCTGCTTTTCACAACTGCTTTTTTCCCAGGAATTCCGCAGCACTACTGCGGTAAATGCACAAAGCCAGAATATCAGCCTTGATCTGTCGAGCGTTTCCAATTTGAATGGAGCCTCTATTACCATTCGCAACTCTTCTGGAAGCTGGATAACCCTTCCGCAGATTTCAAATCCCGCCACGCCATGGCCTTACAATATTGAAGCGATCCGGAAGCAGTTGCCACCAACCAACAGTGATCAAGAATTTGCCATTGCCACATGGCAGTTTGTGGTGAAACATACGTTCCATTATTGTTCGGCGGGAACCGTGACCACCGCAAGTAAGAATTCCCTTACTGATCCAGCGTTGATTCTTAATAGCTTTGGTTTTGGATGCTGCGACCAAAAAGACCGCATACTGGCGTGGATTTGGCAACAGTTTGGTTATCAGACACGGCTGGCCGCCATGGATTTCCACACCGTGGCGGAGATCTTCTACAACAATGCCTGGCATATGTTCGACCCAGACCATCAGGTTTATTACTTTCTCAGTGATGGTGTTACCGTCGCGGCAATAGCGGATATTCTCGCCAATCCAAATATTGTAGTTCAACAAGCCGATGCAAATGGACTTGATGGCGCAGGTTGGTCGGCGGCTGTCATGGCCCAGTTGTATGCACAAAATGCTCCAACTTTGCGATACTTTACTTCTGGCTATTTGACTCATCAGGGTTTGTCGGTGGCTCTTCATCCCAACGAATCTTTAACTATATTTTCGGACAATGCAGTTGGAGCCGGACAGCACTACGATCCTGGAGATCCTTTTACTTTCAGGTCTGTCGGAACAGGAGAGTTTGATTGGGACCTGAGCTTTGGCGACATTGGATGGCGCAACTGGGCTTATTCCAGCACGAATGTTGACTCGATTTTAGATGCAACTGGCGCCAAGTATCTACAGAATCTTACATCTACTCCCGGAGAGATCGTCTATAAAGAATCGAGCATGTTCCCAGTGCTGGCTCTCTCCGTCAGTGCTCAGATGATTGCCAACACGAATGGTAGTTTGTGGGCCGCTTTTTCCGCCGATGGTGTAAATTGGTCTTCGCCTGCATTTGTGGCGCCGACAACCAATGTTTCGGGGTTTCAGGCCGCTATCGACTTTACCAATCTTGCCTCTGGCCAGTATACATATTTCATCAAAATATATCTGGTGGGGAATGTACAAGTACATCGGTTACGTATCAGCCCGGTAGTGCAGACTGCGAAATGGATATTCCCGTCCCTTATTGCTGGCTCAATAAATCAGTTGACTTACAGTGATTCTTCGAAAGCTGCACAAGCGAGACGCCTGCAGGTCACTGTGAAAGTTTCCTTAGCTAGTCCTCAGATCCAAGGCTTGCAAGCTGAGTCATTGGTACCTGAGAACAGCACCTTCAGTTTGGCTCGCGACTACGGTGCAGCCAATTTAGTAGATGGAAATCCAGATAGCCTGGCCTATCCTGGAAACACACACATCGATTATGTGATTCACCTGGGCGGACCGCACATCGTCAGCGGAGCGTCTATCGATTGGGGCAATTTTGGCAGTGACCCCCGATACGTAAAAAGTTGGACCCTGATGGGACGCAACGGAACGCAAGATTGGCAGACTCTTGCTTCAGGGGGATTCCCCGGCGCAAGTACGATGAATATTTCAGCAAATTCGGTGGCTTCAGATCTGCGGATTGTCGCTGAGGGTGTCAACAATGTTGGAATTTATGATGTGCGGGTTTTCGGCAATGATGTACCGCCAATACCGAGTTCTAATCTCACGGTATTCTCCAATATCCCGGAAGACCCAATATATTCAGTAGCGGCGGGTTACACGGCCGCCAATCTCATTGACGGCAACCCCGCATCGCTCGCATATCCTTCCAACAACCATTTGGATTATCAGGTTTCGTTGGGCACTCCAACCCATTTATCAGCAGCAACACTTACCTGGGGAATATTCGGATCAAACGACATTTATATGAGTAATTGGATGCTACTCGGCAGGAATGGTTCCGATCAAGCATGGAGCATTCTGGCCCAAGGCGGTTATCCGAATAGCACTGCTTCGACCATTGCAATCGACGCCATCGCCACAGATCTGCGTATTATGGCGACATCGAGCCAAAATTCAATCGGGATTTATGAGCTTCAACTTTTTGCTATTCCTGCGACCATGCCGGTTTTGACCAATGTTACCGCCATAGGAAATGTTCTTGAGTTCCCTGGATTGAGGGGGTATGGCATTGCGGGAAACCTTGTCGACGGTGATGACAATTCAGCCGCATTTCCCGAAGGACCATCCGTGGACTACACGCTTGATCCTGGCCAAACCAGGTACATCGATTCACTCCATGTGGTCTGGGGGCAATTCGGGACGGTTCCCGCTTACGTGAATTCATGGCAGATATTCGGCCTGCCTCCAGGACCAGGAGCGACATGGGAATTGGTTGCTCGCGGCGGATTTCCCAATGCTGGTCAGACTAATGTCCCCGTAAAGAAACAGTATCGAAAGATGAGAATAGCGGCGGAAAGCCTGTTGAATGCGATAGGTATTTACGAGGTCCAGCTTTTGGGCCAGTAGAACTTGATTTTTATTATTCTATTCTCGAGAATAATCGCGCATGTCACAACTTCGTTAGACTTAGTGTCAACCAAGGACTTTACCTCAAAAGTTTTGCGCTTTCCGATTCCTGTCATTCGGGTAAAATTTATTTATGGTTGATAAATCCCAACGCGATGATAGCTGTTAAAACCACATCCCATTTAACAAGCGGGCGACTACTCGCGCACAATACCGTTTGGAACCTGATAGGCCAGTTATTGCCTATGGCCGCCGGAATTGTCTGCGTGCCTGCTCTCGTAAATGGGCTGGGTGTAGCTCGGTTTGGCGTTCTGTCATTGGCCTGGATCGTGATCGGCTATTTCAGCCTATTCGATCTGGGTATTGGACGAGCACTCACCAAGTTGGTGGCGGACAAGCTTGGAGCGGGGGAGGAAGAAACTATTTCTCCGTTGGTCTGGACGTCTTTACTGCTCATGTTGTTGATGGGGGTGATGGCTGGATTGATCACGCTGGGCATCTCACATTGGCTCGTGGAAAGGGCGTTGAAAGTTCCGGCTGAATTGCAAAGAGAAACCCTGCACGGTTTTTATCTTCTGGCTGCCTCCATCCCGATGGTGACTGTCACAGCCGGCCTGCGAGGAATACTTGAAGCACAGCAAAGATTTGCGCTGACCAATGCGATTCGCGTTCCCATGAGTATTTTCTCGTTTGCTGGGCCTTTACTGGCCCTGCCATTCTCGCACGGGTTGGTTCCCGTGATCATTATTCTGGTTGCTGGTCGCCTGGCCGGATTGGTGGCCCATATCCTGGCATGCTTCCATGCCATGCCAATCCTGCGCCATAACATCAGTGTGCAAGCTTCAGAAATAGGTCCTTTGCTGAATTTTGGCAGTTGGATCACGTTAACCAACATTCTGGGTCCCGTTGTGTCTTATGTTGACCGATTTCTGATTGGGGCACTTATCTCTGTGAGTGCAGTGGCCTACTACACGACGCCACTGGATGTGGTAAGCCGCATTACTGTGATTCCAGGGGCGCTTGCTGGAGTGTTATTCCCGGCCTTTGCCATCAGCCTGACTCAAGACCCAAAGCACACCAGTCTGCTGTTAGGTCGCGCGCTGAAGTATATTCTGATCATCACCTATCCGATCATGCTAGTGACCGTATGCCTGGCTCCCGAAATGTTGCGTCTGTGGCTTGGACCGGTATTTGCTCATAACAGTAGCAACGTGATGCGCTGGCTTGCTGCCGGAGTTTTTGTAAACTGCTTTGCCCTGGTGCCAGTGGCTTTTGTACAGGGCGCCAATCGCCCGGACATATCTGCAAAGTTGTATTTGTTGGAACTCCCACTGTATGTGGGCATGATTTGGGTATTAACAAAGCACTGGGGTATTGAGGGAGCTGCGATCGCCTGGGGAATACGCGTAACAATGGATGCTATGTTGCTTTTTTATTTTACTTATAAGCTGCTTCCCAATAAGCCAACATTCCTACCCAAGCTGGCAATCACCGTTTCAGGAGGGCTGCTTATGCTCTATCTCTCAACGCTACCCCAATCGCTTATGATAAGGGGAGTGTTTTTGTGCGTCAGTTTGACGGCATTTGGATTGATGAGTTGGTTTCGCGGTCTGGGTCTTGTGGAGCGTCGCTTTCTGTTGGGGAGTAAGTCGGTGAGTGTTACGAATCTGTCCGAAGGGCAACTCTGAGCGAATCATGACTATTCTCGCAGCGGCGGTATTGGCCCTGAATAGCGGTGGTGAACTATCTTGTATGCGACAAAAGGCTACTCTATTCACCCGTGGTTTTCTGCGCAGTATAGGCTGGTACTTTTAATCGTAACCGGGAATGAGCAGGGAAATAACAGGAGCGATAACAGGGAAATGTAATGCACGAACAGGAAAGACCGCTTTCTTGGTGAACAACAATATTTTGGTGCGGGCTGTCGTTAAAAGACCAGTCTAGATATGTAGACCTCATCGACTATTATAGGATTGAAAGGCTTATGGAGGCTATGGATCATCCTTACGTTGAGCAAGCGGCAACAGATGCGAGCCGTTGGTTCGAAAGTCTTTCAGCGGCAGAGGCGCCGCTGCTTCGTCTTTTTTGTTTCCCCTATGCCGGCGGAGACGCCCAGGTTTTTCGCGGCTGGCAGCGCCATTTTGCCCCCGAGGTGGATGTTTGTCTTGCGCATTTGCCCGGACGAGGACGCCGCTTGGGCGCGCCGCGTTTCACACGGCTCCAGCAGCTGGTTGAAGTCATGGCAGACGTCATCGGCCCAAAGGCCAAGGCTCCTTTTGCGTTTTATGGCCATAGCATGGGCGCGCTCATCAGTTTTGAATTGGCGCGGGAGCTTCGCCGCAGAAATGCGGGCTCACCACTTCACCTTTTTCTTTCAGGCAGCCAGGCCCCAGGCATGCGCAAAATTGGACGGCGAATGTTCGATCTCCCAGAGGAAGAATTCATTGCCGAGTTGCACAAGCTCAATGGCACTCCGATGGAATTGTTCGATGATCCTGAGATCAAAGATCTTTTCATTCCATTGTTGAGAGCGGATTTCGAGATGGTGGATACCTATGAATGCAGCCCTGAACCGCCTCTTGCATGCCCCTTTACAATATACGGAGGATCGCAGGATGAACGCGCGCCCGTGGATTGCCTGAACCACTGGAAAATGCATACAACGGCACAATGCAAGGTGCAAATTCTTCCGGGGGATCATTTCTTTATTCAGAAGCAGAGCGCGCAGTTCATAAATGTGCTGCGGCGCGACCTGCTCGGCGCCTTGCCTGAAAAAACAGAAGAACAAAGCCGTTAAGAAAAAGCAATTGGCGCACCCACCCGATTCAACCGGTAGAGCGCGGTTGCTGACCATGCAGAATGGTATGTTGATAACTTGTGGGAGCCATGGATGCGAGAAGCGGATCGGGTGTTAAAAGATGAGAACTGCTGGACACGGTATGAAGCGCAAGGGCATTATCCCGGCCCACTGAGATACCTGGGCCGGAAAGTATACATCCACCTCCCCTGAACGGCGGATTCCGTCACGCTATCCAGCCAGCGGTTGCGCTACACGTCGAGCAGACTTCGGTTCCAGAAGAATTTCTTTTTCTCCATAGAGCCTCTCCGCGACGATTCCGCGTTCGTGACAAGCGTTAATCAGTTTGGTCGATTCCATAATCGGGCGTGATTGCTCGGTGTATTTTACGCTCATGATGTAATTCAGCCACGGCTCTTGTCCCATGGCATAAACGTATGCTTCCCTGCAGTGAAGGGAATTAACGATGTTCATTGCTTGTTCATAATTGGAGCCGGCAAGCCGCCTTGATTCATCCATGCCGCGCTCAATTTTCTGGGAAAGAAGCGGTCCATAGAGCCAGCTCAGCGGGGCGCCATCGCATTCCATTCCGAGGAAAAGTGCATCTACATCTCCGAATTCCCTGTGCAGATGCTCATACAGTGCCGGGTCGATGTTGCAGGAATCTGCGGCAAACAAAAGGGCGTGCAATCCAAGCTTGACCAACCATGACATTTTGCTATGAATGTCCAGGTCTGCATGCTCGCCGAGAAAAGGAAGTCCAGTGATAGACACGTTTCCAATGCGGATTTCCTCAAGTTCGTTCAACTCAATCACGTTTCGGAAGCCGCAATTCTCGAGAATGAGTTTCAGGGAGGGATCCTGCAGATGGCCACGATTATTGCGCGGCACGACAATGTTTTTGATTTTGTGCCGGATTTGCAGCAAAGTTTCAAACAGGATGTGATCCTGATGATTATGAGTTATCAAAACGTAATCGATCTCATCGGGCAAATCAAGATAAGTGTAGCGGGAGATTCCATTCTCGTAGGTATAGCTAAGGACCGGGTCAAATACCATGCTGGCGCCCTGAGATTCTATTAGGATGCAGGCATGTCCAAAATATCTCCAGCGCACCCCGGGACCGGTATAAGGCGAATAGTGCGGCGGCGGCTCCGGCGTAAGGAAGGAGCGCAGCAGATCGTTATGGGAGTCCGGTACTTGAAGCATTTCCTTGATCTCGCACCATGGACGGTGAGATGACTTTAGCCGGAACAGATCGTCGATCACCGGACTATCGAATGGAATATGGAAATGAAGCGCGTCATCGTTTTCCAGCCTGGGCGTACTCAGCACAAACGGGCGGTCGTCATTTGATATCTTCGAAAGTCTTACACTTTGTTGCGAGCGATCATAATAGCGGCTTCTGTACAGCAACGGTTCGATCAGGCGGAATGAAGGGTGATTGTTCAGGTCGTAAACGAGCTCTACATAACCTCGCAGGATGGCTGGAATTTTCTCGTATAAAGGAAGCAGGCTGTACCCCTTGGCGCTTCCCTTCAATGCGACGTCTAGTTCTACGAGTGCAGCGGATAATTCAATCAGATGCGCACGTTCCCGCTTGATAAAGTCTCGCAAGGCACGTATCTCATCGACCCGTTTCCCTCCATAGTCGATAAACGGTCCGCCCAGCATCTTAGGATTTTTGACCGCATTCGCATGGACCACCGGCGTATTGATGTAGGAATCCATGATTTTCATATGACGCTCGGTTATGTTTCTTGCCGCAGTTGCGGGAGGAATAAGATGAGGCCATGCGTACCAGCCGTCGATTAAAGGCTCAACCTGTATGTTCGGTCTAAGGTACAACTGCTCGTTATCGGGCATCATTCGACTCCTTCATCAAAAATCCGCGGACTCGGACATCTTCTCCTGTATCCCCGTATTGACAGACATGTGTGCGCTAAGGTTCACGAAGTCAGCTTAAGCCGTGCGTCGTTCATCATCTTTTCACACAATAACATGACTTCAGAGTTGATATGGGGCATGCACTTGGATGCATTCTTAGACACTCTGACACTCTGCAATTGACGGCATATCAACACGTTCCATTTTGGAACGCACGAAGTGTTCGATCCCGAGTAGCTCGCACGATCACAACCCTCTGAAAATAAACTAGTGTTGACAAGAACTCGGTGGAGAGCAATGATGCAATGCAGAGCGATGATAAGGTGCGTTTGCGCGACCATAAATCCATTCACAATGAAAAACGTAAGAAGCGAAGAACTTCATTCATAAAAGGAGCTTTACCATGACTGTTCTTAATTCACTGAAAAATAATGCTCTGAGAAAAGACCTGATTCACCATCGTTTTTTCGGCGAGATCAAATCTGGATTGCTTACGCGTAGCGACGTCGCAATTTTTCTGGGCCAGTGGTGGCATCCCTTACACTATTTCCCCAATTTTCTTTCAAGAAGTATTTCAGTCGTCCCCTGGCTTGAGACGAAAACCGCGATTTGTGCCATTTTGTCCCAGGAACTTGGAGAAGGCAATCCGGCCATGGCCCATGAACGCATTTACCTGGAAACGATGGCTGCCGCAGGCTTTTCTCAACACGAGGTCGCCGAAGCTCCTCCACTTGAATCCACTCGCAAACTTATTAAGGGATACGAATCCGCATCCGGTGAACACGCCAGCGCGCTCGGCTTTGTATATGGGACTGAGGTAGCCGATCTGGCAATGGTTTCCGGAATCGGCGCGGCGGTTCGGCAAGTGAGCGGCATGAAGAACCTTCCTTGGGTGGACATACACGTTCTTCAGGAACCAAACCACGTTGATAAAGCGAGTAACGCCCTGGAACCAGAGCTCTCAACCGATGACTATCAACGGGTTGTAAGCAGTGCTGAAGAGATGTGGCGCTTGTGGATCGCTTTCTTTTCTGAACTCAGCCAGGTGTTCGACAACAAAAAGAACGCCGAGAGCATGGAGATGAGGGCAAAATCGGCCTAGGAGAACGGCTTGCCGCGAGCGGTCCTCTGGGGGAATACGGAGTAATGCTCATTTCTGCAACTCCCACCGTGAACGCGATAAGACAAGTGTTGCACGTATCGATTTCCGCCGCGAATGGGAGTGACCAAACCCAGGATAGTTTGGAACATCATTCCTATTCGATCTCTCGGACTGATTTCTGGAACGACGCTCCGGCAGCAGTCAGGAACATTGCCAGTCCGGCGATCAGAAACGTGAACTTTAGGTTCCAGGCAATCAGGAATCCGGCAACGGCGAAAGAGATGGGCATAATTCCGAAAGTGGCAAGCATGAGCACACTTGCCACTCGCCCACGCACCGATGCATCAATCCGTTGCATTACCCAAGCACCGATGTGGACGTTCATCAAGGCCGCCAAAACGCCGATCACAAATAGCACTCCGCCAAGAGACCATACACTGCCCATAAGTCCAATGGATGCCAGGCAAGGGGCCAATGCCGCTGCCACCAGAAGCATCAGAACACCGCGCGTGCGAATCTTCCACACGCCGGCAAGCAGCGCGCCCAACAGACTTCCCACGGCGACAGCCGAC
Organism: Candidatus Angelobacter sp.; assembly: GCA_036488825.1. Taxonomy (GTDB): domain Bacteria; phylum Acidobacteriota; class Terriglobia; order Terriglobales; family Acidobacteriaceae; genus Angelobacter. Next base: position 289,837 of record DASXGZ010000008.1, on the reverse strand, counting down.
ATCAAAGTACCCAATATGGCAGGTGAACCAAAGCGGGTCTTGGTCAGGTAGGTGAGACCAATCGCAACCGGCCCAGTAAAGCAGAAGTTCATAGTCATGGCCAGCAGCATCAACGAGCGCAGAGGCACATCTCTTCCCACATAGGCAATACCCTCTGCAATCGCGGGCCATACCGCTTTCCTGGCTGCTGGAGATTTAGGTGGGTCGGGCAGCTTCCAGAGTGCGCCGATGATGAACAGGAAACTGATTGCGTCCACGAAGAATGCCCATGCTACCCCCAGGGCCTTGATTACAAATCCAGCCGGGACCGGGCCGACGATGCTTGTCAATTGTGCCGTGCTTTGGCCGACCGAGGAGGCCGCCACCAGTTGCTCAGGCTGCAACAGAGAAGGCAAGTAGGCTGTTGATGCGGGAGCGGCAAATGCATCTGCCAAGCCAAAAATAACCGCCAACGCGTAGAGTTCCCACATGTGAAGAACGCCGAACCAGATGAGAATTCCAATTACGGCCACACAGATGGTACGCGTTGCGGCTGTGGTCATCATGATCTTACGCGCGGACATACGATCGCTCAGCACCCCGCCCATAAGCATTAGAAGAGCGCGCGGAATGGATCCCGCCATCATGACCGCGCCCATGGCCACAGCTGATCCCGTCTGCTGCAGAATCAACCAGGGTAACGCCACCATATAGAACTGGTCGCCGAGAAATGATATCGTCCCGCCGATCAGCCAAAGGCGATACTGGGGATTGCGCAACGGATGCTCGATTGCAGCGGTAGAAGCGGTTGGCGTGATTGCCGTGCCCATAAAGTCCTTCCTGCTATTGTCAGGCATCAAGGCGGAATGTAAACGCAAATGTGAACTTATTTTATGTTTGGAAATGCGGCGCTCGCCAGGTTATGGTTGATTAAAGATAAGTATTTGGCAAGCTTATTAGGAATGAATCCTTATAACTTTGAAGATCGGGTCCTTTTCCGCCCTGGGACATACGCTCACACAGCTCCAGTTCAAATGAGTTCCCCAAATCAGTATCTCTAAGGAAGCTGACGGTATCACCCTTGCTGGGAAGCATCTGTCTAATTTCAGGAAAGAGAATTCGATCCATCGCGGTGTGCTCCGGAGATGCAGCAGTGCCACCAGAGATAGCGACTTTTGCATACCACGCATCACGATGTCCCTTAAGTTCACTCTCAGTGGATTTTCGGCCTTTTGGATGTTGGGGGCTGTAGTGTTCTACTTCAGCGTGCAATCAAAGCACAAGGGGATTGCATTATCCAGTACATCAAGTCCTCCCTTGCTCTCTGGCACTATGTGATGCAGTTCAATGTTTGTTCCGCAGAATTTGTGGCATAGGCAGCAATGTCTTCCACATGAGATGAGTGCTTTCTCTACGTCTGTCTGTGAGAATGACATGAATGCCTATCATACCGAGGGGGGCTTTCGGTCGGGTCACTCGCCGCCATCTAACCAAACAATTAAACTCCTCGCCTCACAATCTTCACCACCCACCTTATAAAATTCGTTTCTTCCTACGTCGTTTCTTTTCCATTGCATCGCTCACCAAAAATCAGTCACAAAAAGGCGGGTTCCTATTTTCACCGAGAATCACGTAAGCCCGGCCCCACCCTATCGCAGAAGCTGGCTGTTGTTTTTTCAGCTTTTGCGATAGGGTGGGATTCGTCCTTGAATAAATTCTGTGTTCGAAAATGCTATTTTGGCATACGGTATAGAGAATATGGGTACGTTCACCGATATCGCGCCATGTAACGAAGTCCAACCTGTGCCACAAACCCGTTCAGTTTCGTTGGTGGAAATCGCATTCGGAACTTTCATCGTGCTCGGGCATAACGTGTTTCACATTGTGCCAAATGAAGTACCGATTTTGTTTGTCATCGGCTGGCTCTCCATACATTTCCGCAATGGTGGATGGGCAGCGTTGGGCTTGAAACATCCGGTCTCGTGGAAATGGACTGTGGCGTTTGCCATGGGGGCAGCAGCAATCCGGATACTCTTGGGCGAACTTGTCACTGAACCAATATCAACGCATTTTTTTCATCGGGCTGCCGTCTCTTCTGTGCTCAAGAATCCCGCCGGCGATGTAAAAGGGGCGTTGCTCACACTCGTTCTGGTATGGACCTTTGCCGCCTTTGGTGAAGAAATGGTTTATCGAGGCTATCTTCTCACTCGTGCTGCGGAGACATTGGGGCGCTCACGTGTAGCGTATTGGGCCGCGATGCTTTTCGTGTCTGTGCTCTTTGGTTACGGTCATTTTTACAAAGGGCCCGCTGGTGTGCTGGACTCAGGTGTCGCAGGTCTTATTCTCGGAGCGGCGTACCTGCTGTCTCACCGAAATCTCTGGGTGCCCATCCTGGCGCATGGACTGATCGATACTTTTGCCGTTGTAGTTGTATTCTTCGGCTTGCAGAGCTAACGGCCATTCACGGACTGAGATCAGCCCGATTGCGCATCTCTGTTGTAAACTTTCTTGAGAGGTTCCCACATGGCAGAACTGTCGTATGAAGAAATGAAAGCCCGGCTGGCTGATCTGGAGAAGCAGGTCGCAACCAAACGCACCGGATCACTAGAATTTCGCGTAAGTGAAAAAGGCGGCGTCAGCGTCTATGGCCTGGGACGCTTCCCGGTCACACTTTATTTTGAACAATGGACCCGCCTGCTTGATCAGGCTGATAACCTTCGCGCCTTTCTGGACGAAAACAAGTCCAAGCTCAAACTGAAAGAACCGAAATAATCGCCGACATGAGAACCAGAAAAACCTCAGCATTGATGAATACGGATAACACTGAGCAAAAGGGGAATTTGCGCTTGATGGATCGCTCAAGCCTGTCCGCGTTTATCCGTAATCCGCGATAAGGTTTTCTCCGTGCCTCTGTGTCTCCGTGGTGAGATTTTGGATTCGTTCTGCAAGGTCCGCCATCTTCGCGCGTTCAACGGAAGGGCCTGAGGCTAACTCAACTATCGTGACTGATCCCTCTCTCATCGAACTCAACCGCTGGCTGGTGCAACTCGTCGAAAGGCGTGGCAGCGATCTGCTGCTGGTTACCGACGCACCCGCGTGTATCCGGCTGGATGGAGAGGTTGTTCCCATCGGCGACAAGCCGTTGCAGAGTGAAGAGATTGAAAATGCCATCACGCCCGCGCTAATGCCCCACGCGCTGCGCCAATATTTGGAAACGCGCATTGCGGATTCTTCTTATCGCAACACCAACCTTTGGCGTTTCCGCATCAATCTGCATCAGGAACGCGGACGCGCAGCCTGCGCTATCCGCGCGCTGCCAACGGTAGTGCCGTTTCTGCGCGAGCTGCATCTGCCGCCAACAGTGGAGCAACTTTCCCGGCTAGCGCGTGGACTGGTGCTGATTGGCGGGCCGGCAGGCTCGGGAAAATCAACCACAGTTGCCGCGCTTATCAATGAGATCAACCGCCGCGAGGCACGCCACATTGTGACCATTGAAGATCCCATTGAGTATGAGCACGCCAATATCCGCAGCGTAATTGAGCAGGTTGAAGTCGGGAATGACGCGCCTGATTTTCCCACGGCGTTGCGGGCTGCGCTGCGTCAGGCGCCGGACGTGCTTGTGGTCGGCGAAATGCGCGACACTGAAACCATGCGCATCGCGGTCAGCGCCGCGGAAACCGGACACCTGGTGTTTTCCACCCTCCACACCACTGATGTGGCTTCCACCATCTCTCGCATCTCCGATTCATTTCCCATCGAGCGCCAGAGCAGCATTCGTCAGGAACTGGCTATGTCACTTTCGGCGGTGCTAACGCAGATCCTGATGCCCAGCAAGCTGGGTGGCCGATATCCTGCGGTCGAATTGCTGATGATTGGCTACGGTGCGCGTCAGCACATCCGCAAGAATGCGATCCAGCATTTGCACCAGGAAATTACCATGACCAAGAAAGCCGGATCGTTCAGCATGGAAGAATCGCTGGCCACTCTGATGACGCAGGGCCACATTGACCGCGAAGACGCCATGCTTCACGCCATCCACCCGGACGACCTGGAAGGAATTTTGCGCATGCCAGCAAGAAAATAGGCGGGCTACTCCTGCCACTTCCACTCCGCAAATCTTTTGCGCAGCTCGGTCTTAAGCAACTTTCCCGTCGAAGTATGCGGCAGGTCGTTGACAAAAACAAAATCGTCCGGCATCTGCCATTTGGCAAACTTTGTCGAGAGAAAAGTCCGCAGATCTTCCGCTGTTACCTGCGCGCCATCTTTCACAGCCACCACCGCCAGAGGACGCTCCTGCCACTTTGGATGATGCACTGCCACCACACCCGCTTCGCGCACCGCTGGATGGCTCATCAGCATATTTTCCAGATCAACCGAACTGATCCACTCGCCGCCGGACTTGACCAGGTCTTTGCTGCGGTCTACCAGCTTGATGCAGCCATCGGGATCCATTGTCGCCACGTCACCGGTACGAAACCAGCCGTCGGCAGTCCAGCGATCGCATGTTTCCGGTGCGTTGTAATAGCTGGCGGCAACCCATGGTCCGCGGACCTCAAGTTCGCCCATGGTTTGTCCGTCGCAAGGCACATCACCATGTTCATTGCGAATGCGCACGTCAACAAAGGGAAGCGGCCAGCCCTGTTTGGATCGCACGGCATATTGCTGGTCTTGCGGCAGCGTTAGCGCGGCGGGCGGCAGACGAGAAGCCGTGGCCTGGGGTGAAGTTTCTGTCATGCCCCAGGAATGGATAACGTGAAAACCATAGCGGTCAAGGTTGCGGATCAGGCTCTCCGGCGGCGCGGTTCCTCCGCAGAGAATGCGTATGTCGCGTGTCGGCTTCCAGTTCTTGCGCTTTTCCAGAGCGTGCAGCACTCCCAGCCAGACTGTCGGGACAGCGCAGGTCATGGTCACGCCTTCACGCTCAATCAATTCCAAAAGGCTTTCCGGATCAAGATGCGGGCCGGGCAGAACATACTTTGCGCCTACCATCGCGGCCGTGTAAGAAAATCCCCAGCCATTGGCGTGGAACATCGGCGAAGCCAGCATCACGACATCGTGTTGCGAAAACGCGCATGAATCTGCCATGGCCTGTGCCATGCTGTGCAGCACCTGTGAGCGATGCGAGTAAAGCACGCCCTTGGGATTGCCGGTTGTCCCGGACGTATAACACATGCTTGCGCCATCATTTTCACTGAGCGCAGGCGGTATAAAGTTGCCGCTGGCCCGCTTCAGCCAGTCTTCATAATCGGCGTAGCCGTATTCGCTTGACTCGCCGGAATGCCGCACAATAAAAATCCGCTCAAACTTCACTTTGGAGATAAATTTTTCCAGCACCGGGGCCAGCACATCGTCCACAATCAGAAAGCGGTCCTGGGCGTGGTTCGCGATCCACGCAATTTCGTCCGGATGCAGCCGTAAATTCAGCGGATGCAGCACGCCTCCGGCGGCAGGAATGCCAAAGTAGCATTCCAGATGCGCGAAGTGGTTCCACATCAACGTAGCCACGCGCTCGCCTCTTTTCAGCCCAATGGATTGCAGGCACTCAGCCAGCCGCAAAGCGCGCTGATGCACCTGTCCCCAAGTGGTGCGATGGATGGACCGATTCGCTAACCGGGACACAACTTCCACGCCAGAAGCGTATCGCCCCGCTCGCTCCAGCAGCGCCGTGAGCGTGAGCGGATAATCCATCATTGTGTGGATAGTGTTCGGTGAAGGCATGCAGGGGGATTCTAAATGGTGGCGCAAAGCTGTGCGGCAAAGTTTGGAGCTGCCAGGCTCACCGGCGTGCTTGCCCTCGGCGCGAAAGTGTCTTCACAAGCTGCTGAAAATCTGCCGGTGGCGGGCAGTCAATGGATATCTTCTCGCCGGTGCGTGGATGCGTAAACCCCAGGTAAGCAGCATGGAGAGCCACACGATCAATCAATGCCTCAGCCGCTTCCTTGGGGTGATATTTTCTGTCCCCGATCAGCGGATGGCCCATGGCTGAAAATTGTGCGCGAATCTGGTTCTGCAATCCTGTTATCAGTTCCACCCGGACAAGCGTTGCATCGGCAAAAGCGCGTTCCACGGAGTAGCGCAGTTCAGCGCGCGCCGCTTCAGGATCGCGTGCGGTCCGCAACTGCTGGAACATTCCCTGGCGGCGAAAATAATGGACCAGCGTTCCTGCTTCCACGCTAATGCGGCCCCGCACCACCGCCAGATATTTTCTGACAGGCGTGTGCGCAAGAAATTGCCTGATCAGCGCATCCCGGTCACGATCACTCTTGGCGAACAGCAGGATGCCGGATGCAAAGCGATCAATGCGATGCACGATCAGCGCGCGCTCTCTATTCGGCTTGAGTTCGGCGATCAGCAGAGACAATGCCGACGGCGTGTCTGAGCCTTTGATTGGTACGGCCAGCAGCCCGGCTGGTTTGTTCAGGACGATTACGGCATCGTCTTCATACAGAACAGAAACTTCGCGAGAAAGGCGAGACTTGCGTCCGGCATTATTTCGATATTTTTCTTGATTGACACGCGAATCTCGACGCTCCCTGTTCGAGTCTTGATCGGAACGGTGCGGTTTTCCCTGCCGGCTGCGCGAGTTGCGTGGAGTTTTCTTCATTGCTGGTATTTAGTCAAACTATTATCACGAGCTTTGCGGAGATTGCAAAATCAATGGCAGCTGCATTCCATGCAGTCAGCCCCTGCCACGGAACTGGATGATTTTGCGGCGATCACGTTTTGACGGCCTGCCAGCGGGCATAGGTTCAAACTGCATGGCTGCTTTGCGCTCGGCTGCGGCTTTCAACCGCGCTTCTTTGCTTGCTTCGGTTTCGCGATAGAGCGTTTGCGCCACCGCCGCTGGCCCACGGACTTCACTCAACAGCAGCACTTCCACATGAAAGTCGCCGCCGTCATTTGTCACGCGCAGCATGTCGCCAATTTTCACTTCGCGTGCAGGCTTGGCAGGCTGTCCGTTAGATTGAATCCGGCCGAGTTCACAGGCGCGGGAAGCCAATGATCGGGTCTTGAAGAACCTGGCCGCCCAGAGCCATTTGTCCATGCGTACTGAAGCCATAGTCTATTTTTTCACAAGCAGCATCCGGATGTTTGGGCTTCAGTGCTCTTCTGATCGTAAAGCATCATTCGTACCTCAGCGCAATCATCGGATCCACGCGCGTTGCGCGGCGTGCAGGAACATAACATGCCAGGATAGCTACGACAGCCAGCACCAGCACCACGGCAAGAAACGTTAATGGATCATTGGCCCCGACTCCATAGAGCAGGTGTGAAAAACTTGAGAGCACGCGCGTAAGCAGCATCGCCACAATGGTTCCAATCGCCAGACCAGACAACGTCAGCCGAACACCTTCTCCAATGACCATGCGGAAAATCTTGCTTTTCTCCGCACCAAGCGCCATGCGAATTCCAATCTCATGCACACGCTGTGCCACTGAATAAGAAATCACTCCGTAAATTCCCACCGACGCCAGCAGCAGTGCCAGCCCAGCAAAGGCTTCGAGCAACATCAGGGGAAGCCGTTGCGTTGACATCGAGTCAGAAACTACCTGCTGCATGGTCTGGACCTCATAGACCGGCTGACTGTTGTCAACTCCGAAGATAGCGGCTTTGATCAGGGGCATTGCAGAAGCCGTATTGAGCGTAGTGCGCACAATCACAGTCTGATCGCCGAAGACCGGCAGCCATTTGTCCGGGAGTTGGTAATAAGAAGCATAGACCTGGTTCTGGGTATAAAAGTCGGGCCGGTCCAGTCCCCAGTGGGCAACGTGGCCCACCACTCCGACCACGCGGAAGGCGCCGCCGTTAACCACAGAAATTGTTTGACCGACTGGATCTTTGCCGTGAAAGTATGCGCGCGCAAAAACACTGTCAATCACCACCACTGGCGATGAGTTGACAGTATCTTGAGGGCTGAGAAAGCGGCCTTGAAGCAGTGGTATGCCCATCAGATTCAGATAGTCCGGTCCCGTCCAGAACATAAGCAACCTTGGCGCTTCCGCAATGGACGCGGGAGCTTGCGAGCCAACCCAGAACGCTGCGCTGTTGTCTTCGCCAGAGAGTGGAACAAGATTGGAAATATCGGCAGCCTGCACACCGGGGATTTGCCTGATGCGCTCTGTCATTTGCTGGTAGGCAGTTCGCATCTTTGCGGGGTTTTTAACGATGAATGGTGAAATCCCGACCTTAAACGTGATCACGTTCTGCGCGTCAAAGCCGGGATTGGTATTCCACAAGTGGGCTATTGTCCGCAACAACAGGCCGGCCCCCATGAGCAACACCAGCGCCATTGCCATTTGAACCATGATCAGGCTGCTTTGCGCGCCGATGGCTGCTGGTTGCGGTCCGCCCTTTTTCCTTCAACGCGTTCTGCTGAGTGGCGCTTTCGGTTTTCAGCGCAGGAACCAGGCCAAAGAGTACGCCGACGGCAATCGAAATCCCAAAGGTAAACAACAACACCCAGCCATTGAGTTCAATACTTTCGGCGCGCGGCAAGCTAATCCGAGCAGAAGCTAGCGCCATGCGGAGGGTCGTATTCGCCAAGAGAAAACCTAAAATTCCGCCGCATAAGGAGAGGAGAATACTTTCCGTCAGCAATGAACGTATCAGCCTGGACCGGCTGGCGCCGAGAGCTGAGCGAATGGCAAACTCACGCGTGCGCGACGCGGAACGCGCGAGGAGGAGACTGGCGACGTTTGCGCAGGCAATCAGCAATACCAGTCCAACAGCGCCAAACAACATGAGCAGTGTTCCACGCACGTTCGCAACGATTCGCTGCTTGAGTGGGTCCAGGTTCGTGGAAAGCCCCCGCTCCTCCGCGGGATAGAGGTTGTCAAGATTTTGCTGAATCGTTTCCAGTTCAGCATGGGCCTGCTCCATTGTCACGCCCGGTTTCAAGCGCGCAACGACCGCGCTCGCGTGGATGGTACGAGACTGAATAATTACGGGATCGGTCTGTCCTATGGGCGTGTAGATGTCACTGTCGGCGAGGAAATGGAAGTCGCGCGGAAGGACCCCAACAATGGTATACAGAGTGCCATTGAGGGTCATGGCTTTGCCCAGCACACCCATGCCGCCGCCGAACCGGTCCCGCCATATACGATCACTGATGATCGCGGCGGGTGCACCGCCCGGTTGGTCTTCCTGCTGGGTGAAATCACGGCCCAGGACCGGTTCGACGCCCAGCATGCTAAAAAAGCCTGCTGAAACTTCCTTGCCATTCAAGTGCTCCGGCGATCCCGGATTGGTCAAAGAGTAATCGCGCCACTTGAACAACGCCATCCGCTGGAAGGAATGAGCGTCGCGCCGCCAATCCTGAAAATCAGCATAAGCAACACCCATCCGCGAAGCTCGGTAATTTTTTTCATAGAGCGCAACCAGTCGGTCAGGCTGCCGGTATGGCAACGGAGCCAGCACAACGCCTTGAACCACGCTGAAGATCGCGGTATTTGCGCCGATGCCGAGGGCCAAGGTCAAAACGGCAACGATTGTGAAGCCCGGAGCCCTCCGCAAGGTGCGGACCCCATAGCGGATATCCTGCATGAGCTGCTCAAGCCACGTGAAACCCCATGCCTCTCGCGTTTGTTCCTTAATGCGCGTGATATTGCCGAATTTACGAAAAGCCGCATAACGTGCCTCTTCCGGCGACATGCCTCGCTCGATGTTGTCCAGCGTTTCCCTCTCGATATGTTCCTGAACAGCCTGGTCAAAATCTTCCAGCATGCGGTCTTTAAGCTTTGACCTGCGGAACCTCATGCTTCGCCCTCCGGCTCCGCCGGCTGAAGAATCCGCGCGATCGCTCCGGCCAACTTGTCCCACTTGCTGGTCTCAACCACCAGTTGCCGCCGGCCCCGGGCTGTGAGCCGATAAAATTTTGCCCGGCGATTGTTCTCTGAGATGCCGCCTTCCACTGAAATCCATTGCCGCCGGATAAGCCGGTGCAGCGCCGGATACAGCGATCCCTGCTCCACCTGCAACACGTCGTCTGATCTAAATTCAATCGCCTTGGCAATAGCGTGGCCGTGCGCCGGGCCTAAAAGCAGCGTCCGCAGAATCAGCAGGTCTAAAGTACCCTGCAGCAGCTCAATTCGTTTATCGGATTCTTTAGTAGACATTCTAGGCGAGGATACAAATGCTCTAGTAGAATGTCAAGGTGAGCAGGGTCTTTGCGCCACCATTTAAGTTACAAACGCCGGGCGACGCGGTGCTTGCGTTTATTGCCAATACGATACCTAATGCACTGTTAGCAATACTGGGCGCAAATCGATGTTGTGCTTCTATCATCCAGTTTTGCCCGATCTAGCAGATCCAGCTGTCGTAATGCCGTTATCCCATCATCGAGGCCATTTTCCTCAACGATTTTGCTGTCCTTCAGGCGAAAAATAGTGATGCCTGCAAAATGCATCGTCCTGCCTGAAGTTGCGGACAGGGGACCAACGGCGAAGCCGTTGAATGCTTGCCCCGTATGCGTTCCGCCTCCAGCCCACTGCGCAATTACGCGGTCGCCGTCGGCCAGTAGTGGAGTCGTTAGCTCGAAACCTAGATCAGGAAAAGCGTTGCGAAATTCGGCCATGAATGATCGAAGGGCATTCGGGCCAATCAGCGCACGGTGCAGTGAATGTTTTAGTGTGATTTCGGGAGAGGTTACTTCCTCAATTACAGCCGGACTGTACGTCTTGCCCCAAAATTCTGCGTACCATCGCGCGACAATCGATTTGTTCCTTGTCTGCACAGTTGAGTCAGCCTCTGCGCGACGGGGCGTGCTTAAAAAACCCATGATAGCAAGTGTTCCTATACCCAAAACTGCCCTACGGTTCAGCATTCTGCTCATACGCACATCCCCTGCGACTTTTATTTGGGTTTCGTTAAAACTTTCGCCATGAGACTAACCAAATGAGTTAAGTCAGGTCACTCCGAATCTTGCTTTTGAATTCGATAAAAGGCTTGTTGCAAGAACCTTTGCCCGACACTTTGTGTCGATGGAAACCAGCGGCATCATGCCTTTTTCACATTGATGATCATCTGCGTGCGAGCAGTCCACAGGCACCGCGCAAGAGCTAGAAAAATTTGAAAGCAATAACTGGAGTGTATGAACTTACAGCGTTCGATAACCTCAGCTTAAGGAACAATGAGCGATCCAATGAACGACCGCAAGCTACCCCGAGGTTGCGAAGCTCACTGACTCGCCGAGTTCAGCGCTTGCCGTCGCCCAAGCCTGTGCAGCCAACGCACTGACGGGTTGCAATCCCTCGCCATCGAGTTGCAAGAAACGATTGCACATTGTTGGGTTACCGATGGGGAGTGAAGAGGAAACGCGCGCTTATCAAAAAGGAGAAGGACAAATGATTCAGCTAGAAGGAATTGCCGAGGTGCAGCGTCGCTTGAAATCGGCCGTCGAGCGGCTAGGGGAATTTGACTGGCAGCAGATCGGAAGAGACCTGGACCACCAGGGTAACGCCGTAATGAAACGGCTTCTCTCTCCAGAGCAGTGCCGCGCCACTGCCGGTCTTTACTCCAATGATGACTTATTTCGCAGTCGCGTAGTTATGGGGCGGCATGGATTCGGACGCGGGGAATACAAGTATTTCAGCTATCCTCTGCCAGATCTCTTGGATCGGCTCCGGACAGGGGTTTATCCACATCTTGTAGGCATTGCAAATCGATGGAACGAAGCAATGGGAATCGATACACGCTATCCGGAAACGCATGCAGACTTCATCGAGCGTTGCCACAATGCCGGCCAGAAGCGGCCGACACCGCTTCTCCTTCAATACGGAGTCGATGACTACAACTGTTTGCACCAGGACCTCTACGGTGAGCACGTATTCCCAATCCAACTGGCAATTCTGCTTTCCGAGCCCAATACAGATTTTACGGGTGGTGAGTTCGTCATGACGGAGCAGCGTCCACGCATGCAGACTCGGCCAATGATCGTACCGCTCCGCCAGGGCGATGGCGTCGTTTTCGCAGTCCATAATCGTCCCGTTCAAGGTATGCGCGGCACGTATCGCGTAAACTTACGTCACGGGATCAGTCGCATCCGGTCTGGCCATCGCCATACCGTCGGCATCATTTTTCACGACGCCACATAGTGATCTTTGAGAATTTCGCAGCTACAAAATTGCCTACATTGCTGTAGACGAAGAACCAGAAACTCCACATGTTGAAATGTTTTGACAAGTGACCCTTGCTGGCGGCTAACAATGCTCTTTCCGGCGCGTCTCTTAAATCATCAGTTGATCGTTTCCAGGTGAGCCAGTGAACAATATCGGCCAGGACATCCGTTATGCGCTGCGCAGCTTGCGCAAGTCACCGGCTTTTGCGGTGATCGCGATTATCACATTAGCGTTGGGCATCGGGGCCAACACGGCGATTTTCACGGTGATCAATGCGGTATTCTTTCATCCCATCCCGGTGAAAGATCCCGCCCGGCTGATGGAAGTTTTTACGGTTGACCAGCGCAGGTTCTTCGGCCTTACAAATAATTTCTTTCCTACTGGTTATCCCAACGCTCAAGACATCCAGCAGCGTGCCCAATCATTCGATGGAATGACGATCTATGCATTTCTTTTTGCCCAGGTCAGCATGACCGTAAACGGCCAGCCAAGCCAGTACTTCGCCCAACTCTCATCCGCGAATTACTTTGATGTGTTGGGAGTGCATGCGCAACTGGGCCGCACCTTCCGCCCGGAAGAGGACCGCGGGCTTGGCTCGGGACCTGTGGTGGTGCTCAATCATGGATTCTGGGAGCGCGTGTTTGCGTCCAATCCGAATGTGATTGGCCAGAGCGTGTTGCTCAATGGCCAGGGATTCACCATCATCGGCGTGGCGCCCAAAGGTTTTCAGGGGACGTCCGTCATCGGCGGCCCGGACATGTGGATTCCCATGTCCATGCATGACCAGGTCCTCAACGGGCTGAATAAGACCTTTTTCAATGAACGCCGCTTTCTGGGCTTCAGCATGGTCGGGCGATTGAAAGACGGCGTGCGTCCGGAACAAGCCAAATCTGAACTTACAACAATTGCGTCTGATCTGGAAAAGGCTTTCCCGCTGGCCAACAAGGGACGCATCTTCACGCTCCAGCCTTTGCTTGAATCGAGCATTGCGGCGAACCAGCGCGATCAATTCAAGCGCGCGGGAATCATGATGATGGCCGTGGTCGGGATTGTGCTGGTGATCGCCTGCTTCAATATCGCCAATTTGCTGCTGGCCCGTGCTGCGGGAAGAAAACGGGAGATTTCGATTCGCGTTGCGATTGGCGCGTCGCGCAGCCGTATTGTGACTCAGTTGCTCACGGAAGCCATGGTCCTGGCCATTTCCGGCGGCTCGCTTGGCCTGGGACTGGCCTCGCTGGGCCGCGACCTGATGTGGCGTTTCCGGCCGCCGCAGCTTCCAGCGGATGGCATGGATATCTCGCTGGACTGGCACGTAATGGCTTTCACTTTTTTGGTTGCAATTGGGACCGGACTGCTCTTTGGGATGGCTCCGGCGTTGCAATCGTCGCGTCCGGATCTTGTGTCGGAATTGAAGGAGCGCGCTGGAGGCGATCTGCGCAAAGGCCGCCGCTTTGGCATTCGTGACATTCTTATTTCTCTTCAAGTGGCCATTTGCCTGGTTGCGCTGGTGGGCGCGGGGCTGTTCCTTCTCAGCCTGCGCAACGCCCGAGAGATGGACCCCGGTTTTGACACCAACAACCTGGCAATGCTCTCGTTTGATCTGGGTGCGCTGAATTATGACCCTGCGCGCTCCCGCGAATTTCAGCGCCGTGCGCTGGAAGCAGCCCAGAATGCTCCGGGCATTCGCAGCGCCGCGCTTTCCAACACTATTCCTTTATTTATTGGTGGCTTTGGGCGGACGCTCTTCCGCGAAGGCGAAGACAGCAATAACGGCCAAGGCGGCCACGTAGCGCAGATCTCTGAGATCTCGCCGGAATATTTCAAAACCATGGGCATTCCCCTGGTGCGAGGGCAGGAGTTCGACAGTACCGTCCGCGAGGACAGCCCGCGTGTAACGATTATTAATGAAACCGCTGCGCGGCAGATCTGGCCGAACGAAGACCCCATTGGCAAACGCTTCAAATTTTTTAAAGACACCGACTTTACCAAGGTGATCGGCATTGCGCGCGACTCCAAGTACAACACGCTTGGCGAAGAGGCCCGGCCTTACATGTACGTGCCGCTGATCCAGACAACTGAAACTTCCGTAACAGTATTTTTCCGGACGCAAGGCGACCCTCGCAGCGCCTTGAGCACCGTGCGAACGGAAGTCCAGGCCATGGATCGCAATCTGCCGATCACCAATGTCTGGCCTATCGGTGAGGTCATTTCTCAATCGCTCTGGGCATCGAGCTTTGGCGCAAGCCTGTTAGCAGTTTTTGCCATGATTGCCATGGCTTTGTGCGCGGTTGGCATTTACGGCGTCGTGGGTTATTCAGTGGGTCAGCGGATTCGCGAATTCGGTATTCGCCTGGCGCTGGGCGCACAGCCGCGAGACGTTCTGATGATGGTGCTCAAACATAGCGCTATGATTATGGCTTTTGGTCTATCAGCGGGGCTGATTATCGCGTTCCTGCTGGCGCGGCTGGTCGTTACTTTCTTATATGGTGTAAATACCAATTCGCCGTTGGCCTTTGTGGCTATGGCTGCGGTTTTGGCCCTGGTCGGAGTTTTCGCAGCCTATATTCCTGCGCGCAGGGCAGCCAAAGTTGATCCCATGGTTGCTCTGCACTATGAGTGAAGCTTGCTCTTATAGAACGCGATGTGAGGCAAGGGTATTTGCGCCCACCGCTCCGCTAAGAAAACACAATCAGGCATGCCAAGGCGATGGCGGTTAGGTCTTCTGGAATGGCAATGACGGCATCTTTTGCATGCAAAGATTGAACGAGCCATTTTCGGGCATGGTAACCGGCAAAGGCTCCAATCACGCCGCCGATTCCGCCAAGAACAGCGCCTATGATCCAGGGTTGATTTGCCGAACCGCAAAGAAAAGCGCCGGAGAAGCCTCCTGTAATGATTCGGGTGATCAATGGAACAGTGGCGGTGCGGTTGGGAGTTTTCGGCAGCAGATCGGCAATGTATTCGCTGAAAGCAAGTATGGAGAGCAGGCCGACAATTGGGCCTGATGCTAATGAATTATGCAGATTCAATTTTCCTAAGTACGCCCCCCAGCTTATTGCGGCAGGAGCAGTGAAAGAGCGTAGTCCGGCAACAAAGCCGATGCCAAGTGCCAGTGCGATTGCAAGAGCATGCATGAATGACGGAGCTCCTTTGGGTCATTATATGTGGACGAATACCTTGGCGGCAGGGAACTGATTGATGGGATGCACGGTCCAGACGATAGAGAGGATAACGAAATCATGAATAGTGACAGCGATAACAATGGACGGCTGAACTTAGTAAATCTTACGGAAACTTCATGAGGAACTCTGGTTGGTTCCGTGTTCCACTCCTCAAGAGAAACAATAACTTAAGCATTGTGGTGTCACACAACGTTTGTTCATCTGGGAGGAATTATGTTCATTGGGATACAAAAGAATCGGATTTCAAAGAATCGAATGGCGAAGAATCATTGGAGCGCCGTATTCAGTGCTCTGGTTTGTTTAACGCTCCTGGTGTTTGCGCCGGGGCTGGGCGCACAAACGGTTTTTGATAAAGCCGGGCAGCCAATCTCTACAGCGCCGGTCCCGGCACAGCTTCTTAGCGCCAAGAAAGTTTTTATTGCGAATGATGCGCCGGCAATATTGCCTTCGAATCAAGCCACCTATAGCGGAGGGCCGGACCGGGCTTATGTAGAGTTCTACTCTTTAATAAAGGCCGGGAAGCATTACGAAATAGTGGCAACGCCGAGCGATGCCGATCTGGTATTGGAAATTCGTCTGATGAACAGCCACGAGGTGCCTGACCAGTTTCGGCTAACCATCCGCGATCCAAAAACCAACGTGATGCTTTGGAGGCTTTACCGGCAAATTGAAATGGCATTACTCGCCGGAAACCGCGATAAGAAGTTTGATTTGGCAATGCCAGGACTAATCACTCAATTGACTCAACTGGCAGGAGCGCCTGCGCGATAGAAGACAGACGGGTGCGCGCGGGGCGTTCCATTATGGCCCGGCCATAGCTTTTGCACTTTTAGCAGTCCCGTGTTACTCTTTTTAAGTCACTAAAAGGACGAGATTTAGGAATAGGAGTCGACCAGAAATCAGTGTTAGCGAGAGAGCGCAAGGCCGACGTCATCAACCGCTTCCGTACGCATCAGTCAGATACGGGCAGCCCGGAAGTACAGATTGCCATACTGAGTGAGCGCATCGGAGAGCTGACGGAGCACTTCAAGAGCCACCAAAAGGACCATGCCTCCCGGCGAGGTCTTCTGATGATGGTCAGCAAGCGCCGCCGCCTGCTGGACTATCTGAAAACGTACGATACCGAGCGTTATAAAGACGTCATCCAGAAACTTGGCATCCGTAAATAATCGATTGAAATCGATTGCAGTTACCGACGTATAACGCCGGCAGAAGACGTGTGTCTTCCCGGTTATAAGGTTCAGATAGACTCTCGCTGGAATTCAGACTGCTGGTCCTCCTGGAAAAGAGGAACTGATGAAGCAGACAGCCACTGTTGAACTTGCAGGCGGCAAAACCCTCCATTTAGAAACAGGACATCTGGCAAAACAGGCACAAGGCTCTTGCATTGTGCGCCAGGGAGATAACGTTGTAATGGGCACGGCATGCGCCTCGCCCGACCCCCGCGAAGGCATAGATTTCTTCCCCCTTACCGTTGATTATCGCGAATACACATACGCCGGCGGACGCATTCCCGGCGGCTTTATCAAGCGCGAAGGCCGCCCGCAGGAACGCGAAATCCTGACTGCCCGCCAGATTGACCGCCCCATCCGCCCGCTGTTTCCTGAGGGCTTCCGCAATGAAACCCAGGTCATAGCCCTGGTGCTGTCAGCCGATACAGAAAATGACCCTGACGTTCTGGCGATTAACGCCGCTTCCGCTGCGTTGACGCTTTCTGAAATTCCGTTCCATGGCCCGGTGGGCGCGGTGCGCGTTGGCTTGGTGAACGATCAGATGGTGGTGAATCCGACATACGAAGAAATGCATGAAAGCTTGCTCAACATTATGGTGGTGGGCACGGCTGAAGGCATTGTGATGGTGGAATCCGGCGCGAAGGAAGTTTCAGAAGAGCAGGTGCTGAACGCCATTGAGTTTGGACATGAGCAGGTCAAGAAGATCTGCGCGGCAATTGTTGATCTGGCGAAAAAGCACGGCACAAAGAAGCTGGAAGTAAAAGCGCCGGAGACGGATGAAGCCTATTACAAAGAGCTGAAAAAGAAGGTCGGCAAGGAGCTGGTTGATGCGCTGGATACGGCGAAGCATCCGAAGCATGAGAGCTACGAACTGGTACGCGAGATCAAGAAAGGCCTGAAGGCCGAGCTGCCGGCGGACGACAAAGAAGCCGCGGCAAAGCTTTCGCATTACTATGAACTGCTGCGCGAACGCATTTTCCGCGAGCAGGTCACCAAAGACAGAAAGCGTCCGGACTCACGGGCTTTTGACCAGATCCGCGATATCTGGATTGAGGTTGGAGTGCTGCCGCGCACACACGGTTCTGCCGTCTTTACCCGCGGCGAGACCCAGGCGCTCGTCACCACAACACTGGGCACACCTGACGACGCGCAACGCGTTGAGCGCTTTGAAGGCGAGACCAAAAAGCGCTTTATGCTGCATTACAATTTCCCGCCATTTTCCGTGGGCGAAGTTGGCCGCATGACTGGCGTTGGACGCCGTGAAGTTGGCCACGGAGCGCTGGCAGAGCGTGCGATCAGCGCCGTGTTGCCGGACGTTGAAAAGTGGCCTTACACCATGCGCGTGGTGTCGGACATTCTGGAATCGAATGGATCGTCTTCGATGGCTTCAGTGTGCGGTGCTTCACTCTCATTGATGGATGCGGGCGTGCCGTTGTCATCGGCTGTGGCCGGTGTGGCCATGGGTCTGGTGAAAGAAGCAGACTCTTACGCGATCCTGACAGACATTGCCGGAGCCGAAGACCATTACGGCGACATGGATTTTAAAGTCGCTGGAACGCGGAAGGGAATTACCGCGTTGCAGATGGATATTAAGGTGATGGGCATTACGTCCAAGATCATGCATGAGGCGCTGGAACAGGCGAAGCGCGGACGCTTATACATTCTGGACAAAATGGAAGGCACGATCACTGGCGGACGCGAAAATATTTCCAGCTTTGCTCCGCGCATTTACACCTTGCAGATTCCGGTGGACAAGATTCGCGACCTGATTGGCCCCGGCGGAAAGATGATCCGGAGCATTATCGAAGAAACCGGCGTGAAGATTGACGTGGACGATAGCGGCAGAGTAAATGTTGCGTCGAATGATGGGCCGTCAGCGCAGAAAGCGATTCAGCGGATTAACGACCTGACGGCGGTGCCGGAAGTCGGAAAGACGTATCTGGGCAAAGTAGTGCGGCTGGCCGAGTTTGGCGCGTTTGTCGAAATCATTCCGGGAACCGATGGCCTGCTGCACATCAGCGAGATTGCGGAACATCGAGTGAAGGAAGTGAAAGACGAGCTGAAGGAAGGTGACCAGGTTCTGGTGAAAGTCCTGGGCATTGAAGGGAACCGGATCAAGCTGAGCCGCAAAGCGATTTTGCGCGAGCAGCGCGCCAAGATGTCCCCTTCCGCCGGTGATGGCGAAGGTTCCGGCGGCGGAGAATCTTCAGGTGGCGAAGGCCATGAAGGCGGCGGAGAACGGCCAACGCCGCGTGCAACTCAACCTCGCGGCGAAGGCGAAGAAACTGTCACCTTTGAAGGTGGTGGCGACTTTGCCGAGGAAGAAGGCGGCGAGCCGAACTTCAATCGCGAAGACGCAAACCGTGAAACCGTAGCTGCTGGCAGGACGGAGCGTCCAGATAGGCCCAGAGGCGACCGTCCGCACGGGGGAGATCGTGGAGGAAGAGGCGGTAGCCGGCATCGTCGTGGGGGCAGCGGCGGGAGCAGAGGTCCTCGAAATGATCGCGGTCCACGTGGCGGCGGCGGTGGAGATCGCGGCAACCGCTAAAAGCGTATTCCGAAATAGAAGAAGAGGTGTAGCGTGTGCTGCGCCTCTTCTTTTGCTTTAGTGTGTGCTGTGTTCCTGGTCAGTCCACAACCAACAGCTCTCTCCCCAGTTCCTATTGTGCATCTAATCAACTGGTGAGGCGCCATCGATGAAAGAACATCCCGATCCGGAAAAGAGCCGTCAGTTCAACCGAACAATTCTGCTGGCTATAGTTCTGGCTGCAACACTGGCTGTGCTCCTGCTGGGTTTGCTTTACGGCTGCGCCAAATCCAGCCGTCCAGAGCGTCAAAGCTCGCCGCCTACGCCCTCCGGACGCATCATTCAGCCGCCACAGCAGCGCGTCCTCAATATTCATTCAGCAGCGTAGCTCACCCTGATGATCCGCGTGGCATAACTCTTTTACGCCGTCGCCCCTGCTCCATGGCACTTTTTGTATTTCTTCCCCGAACCGCATGGACACGGATCATTTCTTCCGACCTTCGCTTGTCCTCGCACTACCTGTTGCGGCGCGGTATTGCCATTTGATCCAGCCATGCGCGCCTGCTCCAGCTCTTTTTTCTTGCGACGTTGAAATTGCGCTTCCAGATCATCCATCGAGGTCGAAGCGCGTTTTCGCTGCGGCGGCAACTGCGCGGCCTGCTGGTCGCCATTGGATTCTATGGTCACCGCTGCCTGCGGCACTGCCGGCGCTTCCATAATCTGCATGTGGAACAGGTAACGCACGGCATCCTGCCGCGACCGCTGCATCATCTCTTCAAACATGTCAAACGACTCGCGTTTGTACTCCACCAGCGGATCATGTTGCCCGTAGCCGCGGAGATTGATGCCTTCTTTCAAGTAGTCCATGCTGAGCAGATGGTCTTTCCACTGCGTGTCCAGCACGCTGAGCATGATCATGCGTTCGTGATAGCGCATGGCGTCGGCGCCAAGCTGCTTTTCTTTTGCTTCGTACAATTCTTTCAGCTTCTCAAAAATCTCGTCGCCCAGTTCCTGGCGATTGAGCTGGCCTGCATCAATGCCTTGCTTCTGCATCTCCAGCCCAAACTGCTCGACCAGAAATTTGTTCAAGCCTTCCGTGTCCCACTGGTCACCGTGGACGTTGCGTGGCGCAAACTTATCCAGCGCGTCGGCCACCATTCCGGCAACGTAATCTTCCAGGATCAACTCTTTCTGGTCGATCCCCGAGAGCAACTCTCTACGCAAACCATAGACCGCCACGCGCTGCTTGTTCATTACGTCGTCATATTCCAGCACGTGTTTGCGCGACTCAAAGTTTTGCGCTTCAACCGCCTTTTGCGCAACCTCAATGCGCTTGGAAATCATCTTTGATTCAATAGGCACGCCTTCTTCCATGCCCAGGCGCTGCAACAGCTTTGACACCCACGCTTTAGCGAAGATGCGCATCAGATCATCTTCCAGCGAAAGATAAAAACGCGACGACCCCGGATCGCCCTGGCGGCCAGCGCGTCCGCGAAGCTGATTATCAATACGCCGTGCTTCGTGGCGCTCTGTGCCCAGAATGTGCAGCCCGCCCACGGTAACCACTTTGTCGTGTTCCGTGTCAGTTTCTTTCTTATATTTGTTGTATGTGTCGTTCCACTTGTCGGCAGGGCATTTATATTCCAGCCCGTTGTAATAGAAGACAATGTTGTCTGAAGTGTCCTGGTCCAGCGCCACTTCGCCGCCGGCCGCGCGCAGTTGCTGCGCGATCCCTTTTTTCACCATCTCCTGCCGGGCCATAAACTCAGCGTTGCCGCCCAGCAGAATATCGGTGCCGCGGCCTGCCATATTCGTGGCAATCGTCACCTGGTTCATGCGGCCCGCTTGCGCCAC
Organism: Candidatus Angelobacter sp.; assembly: GCA_036488825.1. Classification (GTDB taxonomy): domain Bacteria; phylum Acidobacteriota; class Terriglobia; order Terriglobales; family Acidobacteriaceae; genus Angelobacter. Next base: position 268,947 of record DASXGZ010000008.1, on the reverse strand, counting down.
AATCTCGGCTTCTTTCTCATGAAATTTGGCGTTCAGCACCACGTGCTTCACGTTCTTCTTTTTCAGCAGGTCAGAAATCCGCTCTGACTTCTCAATAGACGTAGTACCCACCAGCACCGGCCGCCCTTCCACGGCGATCTTCTGGATCTCGTCGGCCACGGCGTAATACTTTTCTTTTTCCGTGCGGTAAACAATGTCTGGGTTTTCTTTGCGCAGCAGCACCCGGTTTGTCGGTATCACTACCACCTGCAGCTTGTAAATGTTGTCGAATTCAGCCGCTTCGGTCTCTGCCGTTCCGGTCATGCCGGCCAGCTTCTTGTACATGCGGAAATAATTCTGGAACGTAATTGTCGCCAGCGTCTGCGTCTCGCGTTCAACCTTCACGCCTTCTTTGGCTTCAATCGCCTGGTGCAGACCGTCTGACCAGCGGCGACCGGGCATCAGGCGTCCTGTAAATTCGTCCACAATAAGGACTTCGCCGTCTTTCACCACGTACTCCACGTCTTTGCGATACATGGCATGGGCTTTCACCGCGGTTTCAACGTGGTGCTTCATCGCCCAGTTTTCCGGATCGGCGATGTTGTCAATCCCCAGCAGCCGTTCCGCTTTCTCCCAGCCCTCGTCGGTGATCATCGTGCTCTTGTGCTTTTCATCGACTACGAAATCGCCGGTATATTCCTTGGGTTCTCCCGGCGGCTTCTCGATCTCTTCACCTTTCACTAGGTGAGGCACAACGCGGTCCGCCTTCTCGTATTTGTCGGTCGATTCATCGCTCTGGCCGCTGATAATGAGCGGCGTCCTGGCTTCGTCAATCAAAATGGAGTCAACTTCATCCACAATGCCAAAGTTATGTCCGCGCTGGACGCACTCCGCCAGGTCAAACTTCATGTTGTCGCGCAGGTAGTCAAAGCCAAATTCGTTGTTGGTGCCGTAGGTCACGTCAGCGGCATACGCCTCGCGGCGCTCGTCATCGTCCAGATCGTGCACAATTACGCCAACGCTCAGCCCCAGAAAGCGGTAGAGTTTGCCCATCCATTCTGAGTCGCGCTTGGCCAGGTAATCGTTCACGGTTACCACATGGACGCCGTCGCCGCTCAGCGCGTTCAGGTAAACCGGCAGAGTGGCCACCAGCGTCTTGCCTTCGCCGGTCTTCATTTCGGCGATCTTCCCTTGATGCAGCACCATGCCGCCGATGAGCTGCACGTCAAAGTGGCGCATGTTCAGCACGCGTACACCACCTTCACGGGCCACGGCAAAAGCTTCCGGCAGGATCTCGTCCAGCGCCTTGTTCCGCGCCTCGATCCTCCGTTTGTTCATCTCTTCAATCTTGCCGCGTACATCCTGCTCCGGTATCTGGTCGTCCTCGGCATCAGCCGCCGCCGAATTCTTCAGCTCGGCCGTAAGCCGGGCAATCTCGGCTTCTGCTTCCTGAACGCCCTCTTTAATGCGCGCGCGGAACTCCTCTGTCTTGCCGCGAAGCTGCTCGTCAGTAAGCTGCTTCATCTGCGGCTCAAGCGCATTGATCTGGGCCACCAGCGGCTTCATCCGCTTGATTTCCCGTTCGTTACTGGTGCCAAAAACCTTGGCTAATGTTTTCCCTATCAACTGTTTGTTTTCCCTTAGAAGTTACTCTGCTGTGTGGACAAAGTTACTCAAATTCAAGCCTAACATATTGGATGAGGCTGGCCACCGTGGAGGTTCGGCCTGCACTGCTCACTGGCCGCGTTCTTATAGTGTCAGCTTGTGCCAGCCACTCCAGATGTCGCGGTCACAAGTCAATTTTGCCAAATCTGGTAATTTCCTGGCTTCCTCAACCAACAGCTAAATGGATCGTCGTCCTACAGAAAATATGTTTCTCGGGTTCCTGCGGCGAAACTCGCAAATAGGACTTAAGCTAATGTAAATAAAAGACTTAATATAGCAAAAACAGATTCAGAAATCAAGGCTTTAGGAGGGAACAACTAACACTCCTGCACTGCAAATGTCGGCAAAATATTGATGAAGGAGGCTTTCAATTTCGGCGATTTTGGCAATCTTGGCAGTTTGGGCAATTTAACATCCTGTCATCCTGACCGAGTCCGAGCGACGAAGGAGGGAGGGCGAGCGGAGGAACCCCGAAATCGTTCCCCCTAACCATGCCGCGTCAGGAAATTCTCTCGATGAACCGGTGTGGCACGTAGCTGTTCAGCTGACAGCCTGAGGAGGTGGATGCGAAGCCATGGCTCGATTCGCCAACGCAAAAATATGACAACGCAATAACAACGAAGATGAAACGCCGTTAGGCGCGGCCGGAGGTTAACCCAGTACGTCGCCGAGGCGCACGCGGCGCGCGCTGAGGCATAAGTGCTGGATAAGCTAAATAAAATTTTGTCCTTGCGCCGCAGGCCCGCAAAGCGTATTCAAACTCGTGTTACTTCGCGGGATCAACCGCCCCAAACGAATCCATGAATCTTTTTTCCTGGTCCACCGCTTCAGTTGCACTGGAAGGGAACATGGTCATCACCGCAAAGGCATAGTGCTTGCCCCAATAGAGATTTCCCGCGACGGTGACTTCATTCGGCATGGCACAGCTCAGCCGATAGTGATGGCCAATGTATTGCTCCAGGGCAGGTGAGGCCGGCTGTTCCGGGCCTTGCTCGCACTTGGGCAGCTCCTTGAAAACAGCGTCCCTGAATACCTGGTATGTGTGTTCATCCACCGTTTGCGCGCTGTCCATTACGGTGTATACAACGGTATAGATAGAAGACCCCTCTCGGGCCATGAGCGTGTGTGATCGTACTCCTTCAGTACTTTGATTGACGCTGTCCTGTGGATCGCCCGGAAACAGAACAGTAAAGTTTCCGTCCGCGTTCTTGTATTTCTTCCACTCAGTTGTTTGCCCTGTGAATGGGCTGGCGATGAGCAACAGAAGCCAAAGGCCACAAACAATCTTGCGCATGGTTCACCTTCCCCACCGCTTTTTGACAGTGCGGCTGGATATGCGGCGATTCTCCCATGAGAACCTGTTGTCCACAAGCAGCAACTCTGCTTTGGCCGCTTAAAGGGGGTTCGGCCGGGTTACGCCGGTAACTTCTCCGCATAAGGCCCCCGGCAAACTAAAAAGCCCACCATTTCTCTGGTGGGCCTTTTAGGTATTTATAAGAAGTTAACGATTTGACTGCTGCTGCGCCGCTGCGCCAGTCTTCTGCGCATTCATGGGTGAGGACAGAAGCAGGGAGTGGTGCTCCCCAGTTGGCAAGAGGGAGGACAAGCAAAACTTGTCTCTGTGCTGGCAGATACTATAGCCGGGTGCGCCCAGAGAAAAACTACTAAGCAGAAGCAAAGTTTAACTGCCATCCGTGCCGTTCTTTTCGTTGACATGAATTATCCTTTCCGTTCCCTTGGTTTCATGCGGCCTGAAATGTTCGCAATTTAGCCGCACGATCAATCCTCATTTAATAAAGCATCTTGATCAATAAAAAAAGCAGCTTTGCCGCACTCTGATTCCCAAAAAAGGAATTTCAAATCTTCCGGCCCCTCTGACTTTGATTTACGTTGTGATCGAATATATAGCGGGATCACAGCCGACGAGAGATGCAACAGCAGATAACTAGTTATGGGTTGTTATCAATTAAAAGGCCCGCCATTTCTGGCGGGCCTGATTTTCAAATCAAAGCTAGATTACCGATTTGACTGTTGCTGCGCCGCTGCGCGCTGGGCCAGAATCTTTCTGGCGTTTTCTGCCAGTTCCTTGGCCTTGGGCAGTTGGTCAAGCGCCGTAATCACCTGAGGATCGTTTTCTGCGCGGACGCGCAGGCCCTCTTCCTGCCCGAATTCAGAGATGAAAAGTTCCGTCTTGATGCTGGACTTAATAAAGTCACTGCCTTCATTCAGGTCAGCTTCAGTGTACGGAATCTTCTGCGAATCAAGGAATTTGCGGAAGTCCTGCATTACCGCGTCAGTGACTTCAAAATTCTTGTCAATGTGGCGGTTGGTCAGGTAGTGCTTGGCGAAATTAAAGAACGCATATTTCACCAGCAGGGAATCCTCAAACTTCGTGGTCTTAAACGGCTTTACTTTCACGTCCGGAGTGATACCACCGCCGCCGTACATCGTGCGTCCGCTGTCAGTGAGCTTTACTTCTTTAGCAGGCGCATTGGTGTTTGCATTATTGCTGGGATTGTCTTCCTGCTCCCGCGAGTAATAGTAATCGTAGAGTGAAACGCCGGTGTAATCGCGCTGGATCAGCCGTCCGCTGGGAGTGTAATACTTCGCCGTGGTCAGGGCCAGGCCGGTATTTTCTGAGAGTGGATAGACCGTCTGCACCAGGCCTTTGCCGAACGTCACTTCGCCTACAATCAATCCGCGATCATGGTCCTGAATGGCGCCGGATACGATTTCCGCTGCTGAAGCCGTGCCGCGGTTCACCAGCACTACCAACGGATAATCCTTCCCACCGTTACCGTGTGCTGCTTTGTATGATTTTTCCGGTGAGCTGCGTCCGTGGTGCGAGACAATGGTCTGTCCCTTCTTCAGGAATTTGTCGGCAACGCCCACGCCTTCATTCAACAGGCCGCCGGGGTTGCCGCGCAGATCAAGAATCATGCCTTTGAGATCGCCAAAGCCTTGCAACGCGTCTTCCACTTCCTGTTCCGTGGTCTCGTTAAAAGCGGATATATGCATGTAGCCGATTCCCGGCCGGATCATAAATTTCAGATCAACGCTGTTGCGGGGAATCTCATCGCGGACCACGTTAAACTCAAGCGGCTTATCGTTGCTCTCACGCAGGATTGAAATATGAACGTTGGTCCCTTTGGGCCCTTTGAGCAGATCAGCCACGTCGCTCACGCTCATATTGTCAGTCGCTTTCGCGTCGACGGCAATAATCACGTCTCCCGGACGCAGCCCGGCTTTGTAAGCCGGCGTGCCGGCAAACGGCGCGACCACAATAATTTTGTTGTTGCGCGGAGCAATCTGCATTCCTACGCCGTAATACCTGCCGCTCTGCTCTTCACGCAGAGCGGAATAAGACTTGGGATCAAAAAAGTTTGAGTGCGGATCAAGCACGTGCAGCATACCCGGAATGGCGCCGTTATAAATCGCCTTGTCGGGATTCACCGGCTCGGCATAATTTTGCTCTACCAAGCTGTAGATTTCAGAGAATTGGCGAAGGCCGTCGCGGACATCGTTGTCCGAAGCGCCCGCTGCATAAGAAGCATCGCCGCCTCTCTGGCTAAAAGCGGCAGACCCTAAGAAACCGCAGGTAATAATGACGAGAAGGACGAAAAAAAGAGAACGACTTGTTCCACGAGACATGAAAAATCCTCGGCCGCTAAAGCTTTGAGCTCCGATTGCAGATACTAACGCCAGTATAACACTCTTGCAGTCAGGACTTTACATGCATTTCGTCCCGCGCCTTAAGTCTTACGTAACCTGTTTTGGTACTGTGGCAACCGGCGCACTTGCGTACTTATGTGAGATGCTCTTACCCACCTGCAGGCTGCGAAAACTTTTCATTTATTGGAAAAGTTAATGCGAAATGCAGCGCTATTTTAAGAATACCTGCGGTATTATTGAGGCATCAATTTTTATGGACTTTGGCTTTTCTGGCGAGATTGTTTTTATCATGATCCTGGCCCTCATCTTGTTTGGGCCCAGGAAGTTACCCGAGCTTGCCCGGACCATGGGCAAGTTTATGGCTGAATTTAAAAGGGCCAGCAATGAATTCCAGGGCCAGTTTCATGAAGAGATCCGCAAACTTGACCTGGCAGAGGCGGACCCCCGCAAGCACCTTGAACCGGAGATCGCCAAAATCTCCTCGGATGAAGACCTCTCCATTCAGGGCGCTCTAAACCGTCTGAGCGAACGAATGAAAAATACCATCCCGCGGGACTACGATGCCTGAACTTGTAGCTGATCCAGAAATCCCCAAAATAGAAAAAGAACTTCGCAAGATCGGTTCCATGAGCTTGCTTGAGCATCTGGAAGAGCTGCGCAAATGCATCATCCGGTCATTGGCCGCTGTAGCCATAGGTTTCGGCATTTGCTGGTATTTTGCCCAGGACAAAATTTATCCTGTGATCGAGAAGCCGATCCTGGTTGTGTTCAAGAAATACAACATTGACCCCCATTTGAGCTATCTCAGCCCTACCGATCCATTCAACTTGTATATGAAAGTTGGATTGATGGCCGGCATTTTTCTGGCTTCGCCGGTCATTTTGTACCAGGTTTGGAGCTTTATCTCTCCCGGGCTTTACCGGCATGAGAAACGCTTTGTCTTTCCCTTTCTTATGCTCTCCGTGGGGCTTTTTTTGGCCGGAGGCTACTTCGGATATAAGATCATTTTCCCGGTTGCGATGGACTTTCTGATCGGAAGCTACGGCTCGGCTTTCCGGGCGAACATCACCATTGATGCCTACACCAAGATGTTCCTCACCATCATTCTGGGTCTTGCCGTCATCTTTGAGATGCCTATTGTGCTTGGCTTTGCGGGAATGATGGGCGTGGTGAATGCCAAGTTTCTCTTCAAGCACATTCGTGGAGCTGTGCTGATCTGCGTTACTGTCGCGGCGATACTTAGTCCCACCACCGACGTCATGAACCTGACCATCTACTCTGCTCCCATGGTTCTTCTCTACATCATGAGTATTGGCCTCGTCTGGCTGGTCCATCCCAAACAGCGGCGCAAACGCGCGGAAAAACGCAAACAACAAGACTAAAGTAAACTGGTAGCGTCCCTTTGCAAGAAGGGACGCTGCTCAAATCTGTGCGGCAAGGAGCGCAGGCGTGATCTCATGTTTACGATGCAGTTTTTTGTGTGTCATGGTCTTGTCGTTGTCTGCCCTGGGATGTTCCCGGGACAAAGCTGCTACCACCGCCTCTAATTCCGCGCAGCCAGAAGCTCAACCCGCCGGCTCTCCCGCGTCCCAACCCATTGAGCCTGTCGGACCTGCACTACACATTGATCCCGCACGCGCCATGCAATACACCAAAGAAATTGTCGCCTTCGGCCCCCGCTGGGACGGCAGCAAGGCTTTGGATCAGGTCCGCGGCTACATCAAGTCCAGGCTCAAGTCAGATCAGGTGGAAGAAGATGCGTTTGTCGCGCAAACCTCCACTGGCCCGGTGCCGATGCGAAACATTATCGCCAAATTCCCCGGTTCTAAAGATGGCATTATCATCGTGGGCTCTCACTATGAAACCAATTACTGGCTGCGCAACACCACTTTTGTAGGAGCCAATGACGGCGCTGCCACCAGCGCCTTGCTCCTGGCCATAGCAGACCAGCTTCGCGGCAAAAAGCTGGAAGGTTACAGCATCTGGCTTGCTTTTCTCGATGGCGAAGAGTCATTCACCAGGCAATGGCACACTAATGACGCGCTTTGGGGCAGTCGGCATCTGGCCAAAAAATTACAGGATGACGGCTCCAGCAAAAAAGTAAAAGGCTTTCTGCTGGCCGACATGATTGGCGACGCCGATCTCGACATCGACCGCGATACCAACTCCACTCCCTGGCTGGAAGATCTGGTGCTTCAGGCAGCTACTCGGCTGGGATATCAGGCGCATTTCTTTGCCAACACTACCACGGTTGAAGATGACCATATCCCTTTTGCGCAGGCCGGTATGCCGGTGGCCGATATCATCGATCTCAATTATGGCTATAACAACAGCTTTCACCACACAACCCAAGACACGGTGGACAAGCTCAGCGTTGACAGCCTGAAGGTCAGCGGTGACGTGATTCTGGAAACCATTCGCCTGCTCAACGGTATGGGCGACGCTCCGCCGCCGGCATCGTCACAGCGGGTGCCGTCATAACGCAGACCACCACGAAGATTCACTCGACCACTTGACCAAGGTCAAGCTGACCAGGGGATAGCTTTCTTGGCCCAGACGCTGTCTGGATACTTCTGCTGCAAGGTCTTTGGCACGTCGCCCAGAACGGTGTGGTCATTCGTGGCTTTATAGTGGCTGACCGCTTTCCAGTAGACAGCCTCAGGCGCAGCGTCGCTGTTCGGGTACTTCTCTACTATTTCAGCGTAGAGCTTTTCGGCATCTGCCCATTTCTTCTGCATCAAGCTGACGCGAGCAAGGCCCAGCAGAAGCTGCGCGGCAAATTCTTCTTTCGGCAGATAGCCTTCAATGCGGTGGCGCTCTTTGCCGTTTTCGTCGAGCACCAGCGCAGTGGGTGTCCAGACCGCGTCAAAGCGATGGAAGCCGGCGGGGTTCTCCTTGATGTGGACGGAGAGTGGAATGAATCTCTGGTCAATGTTGGAAGAGAGTTGCGGATCGGCGTACGATTCGGCTTCCAGCCGAGCGCATGCCCCTCAAGCCGGGGCGGCGCTGAAGTCCACCAGAATGGGCTTGTGTTGCGCCTTGGCTTGCGTCAGCGCGGTATCAATATCTTTGTTCCAGGAAACAGCCATGAATGTCCCTCCAGAATGAGTTTGTTATGACAGCATAGACTAACCTCAACAGAACGGCATCCGAACTCAACCCATGCCATCGATTCGGATGCCGTTTGTCTTCAATTTTCTAATCCTGGCCCCAATATCGTCCGCCCTGAATTGTCTTTCTCGGCCATAGCGTAAGTTCATCTATTCGTCTTCAACCTGCTTGGTACGATTTTGTTCTCGTACTTTTTCAAGATTCGCTTCCCACTTTGATTGATGATTGGGATGTGTTGCCTCGAATTCAGATTCGGCTTCTTTCTGCCGTGCTTCCGCTTGCTCGAAATTGGTCAACCCTTGGGTGTCGATCATTTGGTTGAAATCACCGTTGTTAAATCCTGTAGTGTTCTCGCGACGGCATCTCGGACAGTAGGCATACCAGCGTTTTATGCCCTTATAAATCTTAACGACTTGCTTTCCGTTTAAACCGATAAGCAAATTGTAGGCCCGTGATTGGAATGTCTCAGGTTGCATTGCTGATTCATAAAAAAGCGTCACGTTGACGTCACAAAAAATACTGTGCCGTTCCCATATGCTGTCAGGGATGAAAAATCCCGCTTTCCTGTCAGGTTGAACAACCATGTGCATGTATAACGTTTCCGTTTTGCCATCATCGTTGCGGATCACGGCTTTGGTAATCATGAAATGTGCGGTACCAAGATTCCGCACCCAAACTCTTGCCCGATGATCCTGAAGTTTTAATCCGAATCGAATATGGACGGCTTGCTGCGATTTGAATTGCTCCTGCATAACTGCGACCATTTCGTCGGTAGCTTGAGCGTATTGCCACGTTACCAGCGCAAGGACGACAGTGATGGCGAAGGTGGCAAGCAGACTAATCGCCTGTAACTGGTTCGGCTGTTTCCAGTAAAGATAAAAGAGCACCACGCTTCCAACGGTCACCACCACGAAAACCGCACTCATCACGTAGTTCTTCAAATGTCTCTTTTGCTTCATCTGCCTCGAATCATAGCGCAACATGGCGGGTAGTCAACGACGACATCAAACAATCCACCTGAACCGCAGAAAGGATCGAACATCACGACGACCTTCCCCTCAGCCAGAACCCAAGAATCGTGCCCAACGTGGTGAATGCCCAATTCTGCACAGGAGGCTGATATCCACCTGACAGGATGATGTAGAGAGCCGCCATCATAATGAGAAGACTAGCTCCAATTTGCCCCAACTGCGTCACAGTGATTTTCATGACCGCCACTCAGTTTGCAATACTAACCTGAATCCAAAATTTCGTGTCAATACAGGGAGCCAAAACGCCCCCAAAAAGCTTCCTCTGAGTTATCAATACGCATCATCCTTCCAGATCGCAACAGCTTACCCAATTGAATAAATCGCATACTAACCTGATTCAGTTGCGCGGAACATTGCATTGAAAATCCATCCAGTGGAGATAACCCGTTAACTGTGGAACTAAGTGGACATTATTGAAACCACTTTGAACCAGCCATACAAAGCCCGGTAATGCCTTGTACAGTCTGGCAGCCCGATCCACCAATCAAAACTTGTGGAAATCAAAAAAATATCAGGATTAAACGAAAAAGAGCTCGGCTCAGTAGGAAGAACTAGTAGGAAGCTTCAAACTTGTTCACTTGGTTTGCTCCTTAATCAAAAGCAAACCCAAAAAAGAATATGGGCCACATCCGCAGATCGTGTCAAAGGGGGTGAGAGTACGATTGAAACCGGCCCCACTAAAACAGAGTATTGACAACTTCCTGTTAACACGATAATTCCAAACGTTGAAGGCATTACGGCATCTCAATTGTGAATGACATTTGCGGCCTTGACACAAAATGGGAAATATATGCGTGCGTTCGGATTCGTTACTTTTTTCGCGTAAGAATCAGAGCATTCCTGAAACGACCCTGCTATCACTTCTTCACGCCGTCTTCACCGGATCGAGCTTCACCGGCTTCGGTAGTTGCACAAACACTTCGCCATTCCTGATCTCTGTGGAATACGTTTTAATTTTCTCCTGTGCCGGCCCGGCCACCACGTGTCCGTTGCGAATATCAAACTGTGAGCCGTGCCATGGGCATTGGACAGTGCAACCGACCAGCGCGCCGTCAGAAAGGGGGCCACCCCGGTGCGTGCAATGATCGCTGAAGGCGAATAATCCCTCTGAGCATCTTCCTACTACCACCCGTTCTGTCCCCACGATCGCCAACAGCATTTGGCCATCCCCTAGCTCGCTTTGGTTGCAGACGGGTTTGTTCCATCCTGAAAGTGATCGGGTCTTGAGCTTGCCCGCGCTGGCATAGCGGCGGTCTATGCCAATCTGGTTGCGGTACACCAGCGTGCCGCCCATCCATCCTGCTATTCCCAGGATGACCATCCCAATTGCCATCAAAACCAGAGTTGTTCCATCCGGTACTGCCGAGGGCGAGCCAAGCCGGTACGCCACATATATAAAGAGCAACAGGTTCAACGTATTCAATCCGCCATGGATCAGGCCACGCTGTTTAGCGCTTGATTCAGCCGGAACGGTAAACCACCAATCCGTTGCTCCCGGCAGAGCCGCCAAAACTGCCCCAACGCAGCCGGCAATTACACAATAAAATCCGGCGGCCCATAGCCCTGGGTTCGGCCTTGCCGTTCCAAGCAGGTCGAAGATGAATCCGCCCACCCAAAAGGCGATAGGGAAGCCCACAAGAATGGGGTGAATTGGATGGCTTTGAATGGCGGCTTTGGAACGCATAATCTTTATACCTTTCCGATAGTGTGGGATACTCTCACACCAATTCAGGATGCCTGAAACAACAACTCAGCCTCCACAGCGCTTGGCGTCTTATGTCAGATTTCACCTGCCCGATATAATCGGCTGCATGAGAAAACTTGGTGTGCTGTTGATTCAGAAAACGTACTTCGTCGACCAGATGGAAAACTACCAGCTAAAAACGATTAGCAAAAAAAACGGCCAGCTAGAAGCTTTTGCATTGTGGACAGCCCGGACTAGCAGTCAACGCGGTCCCGCACGGTAGATCACCTTCATGCCTATTGGGTTCTGGATCATCTTTAACGCGGTAATTCTTGTCTTGTTGTTTCTCGACCTGGCGGTCGTAAACCGCACCTACCATGTTATTCGGTTCAGGCAAGCCTTGCTGATGAGCGCTTTTTGGATTGGGCTGGCAATTGCCTTTGCCGTTTTTATCCATCAGTGGCTGGGCGCGACCAAATCTCTTGAATTTGTAACCGGGTATCTTCTGGAAGAAGCTTTAAGCGTAGATAACCTTTTTGTTTTCATCTTGTTATTTAAGTATTTCAAAGTCCCACCTGAAGAAGAGAAGACAATACTTTTTTGGGGGATCATCGGCGCGCTGATGATGCGCGGCGCATTCATCGGCGCGGGCGTGGCGCTGGTCCATCGCTTTCACTGGATACTCTATGCTTTCGGCGTTTTTCTGATCTGGACTGGCTTCCAATTGATGCGCGAAGGAGAGACCCAACAGGACCCGTCCCGCAACATAGTCTTGAAATTCGCGCGCCGATTCCTGCCGCTCACGGAAACTTATGAGCAAAAGAAATTTTTTGTCCGCCGCGCAGGAAAAATCTTTGCAACACCGTTGCTCGTGGTGCTTCTGGTGGTTGAGACCACTGATATCCTCTTCGCCACAGACTCTATCCCCGCCATTCTGGCCATCACGCGGGATTCCTTTATCGTGTACACGTCAAACGTCTTCGCCATTCTCGGCCTGCGTTCTCTATACTTTGCGCTATCAGGGCTGATGAAGCTCTTTCACTATTTGAATTATGGATTGTCCGTGGTCTTGATGTTTATTGGCGCAAAGATGCTGCTGCCGGAAAAATACCACGTTCCAACATGGGCCGCTCTGGTCGTAGTCGCTGGGGTCCTGGCAATATCAGTGCTGGCCTCAGTCCTGTTTCCGAAAAAAGAGGATGCTAGTTCGGAAGAGCGCCCGGCTTAATAGACAACAGCAACGCGAACTGCTGGTCAGGAGAAAGGCCGCTGGAATTTTTGCGTCTCGCCGCACCCTGGCTATTTTCGGGCAGGATTCCAACCCGGTCCATGTCTTCATTGGAGAGCGTCAGTTCACGCAGCCCCCAAAAACGCGTTCGAATGGCTTTCCGATGTTCGGCCAGATAGCCGACTTCATGCTCGGTGATCATGGAAAGCGCTTTTTCGTAGGCGTCTTGCGGCGAATCGGCAAAGATAATGCGGGTCTTTTTATGGACGAAGTTTTCCGGATCGCCTTCCAGGGTCACTTCCTCTGTTAATTCCGCTACGTACCAGCGAGCTGGAGCGGGAGAGTTGGACATGTCCATCCTTTTCAGCGGTTTGCGCGGAGCCCTGTACGGACCAACAACTTACCCGGCAGATTTTGTCATTCTTTGTGATGCAAACAATCAAAAGAATTCGCCACCACTCTATTAAGGGTATGCAAGGCGGTGGATAAATATGTTTTTAAACAAGAATCCGGCATTAATTTTATTAATGAAGCATTTCGTCCCAGACCCATCGGGAACACTCGGGAGCTTACCAGAAAGGCTAAATTGGTCAAACAAAGGGGTGCCTATTCTGCTAACAGGGTGTCGTACAGAGGTAACTTGCGCGTGTATATCCATCGTGAGACGATGTATTTATCATTTGTAGCGCTTTCTCTCTAAATCTGGAATGGGCCTTGGGAAACCAGGGCCCTTTTGGTTTTGGGGCGAGAACCGTTATACAAACCGGACCCCCTTTTCACCCACAATGGAGTGCTTTTTAAACTTGGCATCTTCATGCTCAGGATAGTCAGTGCGGTAGTGTGCGCCACGGCTCTCCAGGCGCGCAAGGGCTGAGCGGGTAATCAACGTGGCCGCCGCATGTATATTTCTGGCTTCACAGTTCCGCCGCGTGCTTGGAGCCGGCAGCTCCTGAACCATCCCTTGCAATTTTTGTATGGCCTCATTCAATCCAGGCCGCGAACGAACGATTCCAACTTTGCTCCACATAAGTTCCTGGATGCTTTGAATGCATTGCTCTGCATCCGTGCTGGCAGGGCCGGAATCGGACGTTTCCGCCCTTCCAATGGCTGGTTTGCTGCTGCCCTTCATTTCTTCGCGCATAATGTGGCCTGCTCGCGCGCCGAAAACCAAGCCTTCCAGCAGGGAATTGCTGGCCAGGCGGTTTGCGCCATGCACACCTGTACAGGCCGCTTCTCCAGCCGCATAGAGTCCAGGAAGACTGCTGCGCCCCTGGAGATCGCTGCGGATACCTCCCATCAGATAGTGCGCTGCCGGGCGTACCGGAATCAGGTCAATAGTGATATCAACGTTGTACTGCAGGCAGGTTTGATAGATTCGCGGAAAACGCGACTTTATATGATCGCCCTTCAAATGCGTCAGATCCAGATAGACCACAGGTTCTTTCAGCCGGCAAACTTCAAGTTCATGTGCAATGGCGCGGGCCACAACATCGCGTGGGGCCATCTCGGCCGCCTCATGGTATTTCGGCATAAATCGATGCAGTTCTGAATTGCGCAGCACCGCTCCTTCACCACGCAGAGCCTCTGAAAGCAGGAAACGCGGCGCGTTCTTTACGTACAGGGCCGTAGGATGGAACTGTACAAACTCCATATCGCTGATTTCAGCGCCCGCCCGGAATGCCATGGCAACGCCGTCGGCAGTGGCGACCGCGGGATTGGTCGTATTACTGTAAACGTGGCCCGCGCCTCCTGTAGCCAGTAAAATTGACTTGCTGGTCACTGTATTCGTTTCGCCCTTACCGGAAATCAGGTTCACTCCGCTGATGTATCCAGAATCCACACACAGGCTGGCGGTAAATTCAAATTCTGACAATGTAATGTTTTTTAGCGTGGCGGCTTTGGCATAGAGAGCGCGCCCGATCTCGCGGCCGGTGGAATCTCCATGAGCATGCAGGATGCGATCACGGCTATGCGCTGCTTCGCGCGTAAACTTCAGCCGCGTACCCTTGCGATCAAATTGCGTGCCCCACTCAATCAATTCCTGGATGCGGTCCGGTCCTTCTTCCACCAGGACGTGAGCAGCGTCAACATTCACCAGCCCATCGCCCGCGTTGATGGTGTCTTGGAGATGCAGGCTGATCTCGTCTTCGTCGCTAAGCGCGACGGCGATTCCGCCCTGCGCGTATTGCGTGGCTGACTCGGTGATTTCCTGCTTTGCCAGCACCAGCACACTACCGGCTTCAGCCAGCGTTATGGCTGCGCGCAAGCCGGCCACGCCCGCTCCAACGACAATGAAATCCACCTGTGCAGGAAGCTTTTTCATCTCGTTGGAATGGTAACAAAGATACCCCTGGCAGCGCGGACCAGAGAGGCAGATGCTTGATCTTGAATCAAGCTACAGGAATCCTTTGGTGGACGTCAGGTTTTAGCCGTTCTCAAAGCCATTGCGGTCCACAAACGCCCGGAGCTTGCGCGAGCGTGAAGGGTGGCGCAGTTTGCGCAGGGCTTTCACTTCAATCTGGCGAATGCGTTCGCGCGTCACCTGAAAATTCTGTCCCACTTCTTCCAGAGTGTGTTCCGATCCGTCTTCCAGCCCAAAGCGCATCTTGATGATCCGCTCCTCGCGCGGATTCAGCGTGCGAAGAACGCTTGCGGTCTGCTCTTTCAGGTTCACGCGGATCATCGCCTCGGCCGGCGAAACCCCAGACGTATCCTGAATGAAGTCGCCAAGACGCGAATCCTCTTCTTCACCAACGCGACTTTCCAGAGAGATTGGCTGCTGCGCGATCTTCAACACCTTACGCACCGTTGATACCGGAATGTCCATGCGCTGCGCCAGCTCTTCTGAGCTTGGCTCGCGCCCCAATTCCTGCACCAGTTGGCGCGAGGCGCGCAGCAACTTGTTGATGTTCTCGATCATATGGACGGGAACTCGAATGGTGCGCGCCTGATCTGAGATTGCGCGGGTGACCGCCTGGCGGATCCACCAAGTAGCATAAGTCGAAAATTTATAGCCGCGCCGATATTCAAACTTGTCCACGGCCTTCATCAAGCCCATGTTGCCTTCCTGGATCAAATCCAGAAATTGCAGTCCACGGTTGGTGTATTTCTTGGCGATGGATACCACCAGCCGCAGGTTTGCTTCCACCAGCTCCCGCTTGGCGTATTCGGCGTCCACGTTTCCCTGGGTGATTTCCCGTTGCGTCCGATAGAGCTCTTTAGCGCTGACGCCGGCCGCTTGTTCCAGTTGCTTCAGGTCGGCCTGGCATGCGCGCTGTTGCCGCTTGTACTCAGAGCGATGCTCTTCATTGCGGGTGCTTTCATATTTCTTTTCCAGGCGCTGTGCCTGCCGTTCCAGGGAGCGCATTGCGTCCGTCGTGGTTGTTACACGGTCAATCAGGCGCTTACGCTCAATCGGAGTGTATTTGAATGAGCGGATAACCTTGGAGACGGCGACCTTTTCGCGTCCCAAATTCCAGATACAGCGCCGGTATTGTTTTGGGTGCTGCTTGCGGCTGATTCCGGCCAGCTTCTCTTCCAGTTTTTGCGCTTTGATGTAATGAGCAACCATCTTGTTGATCTCGTTGATGGTCGCCTGCGCGCGCGCCGCTACAATATCGTCGGTGACATCTTCTTCGTTGAAGACCACCATTTCCTTAATGGACCGCGCTCCGCTTTCCAGCTCTGATCCAATCGTCTTTACCTCGCGGATCACAATAGGGCAGCGGGAAATCGCTTTAAGCACCCGAAGATGCCCCCGCTCGAACCGTTTGGCAATCTCGATTTCACCCTGGCGGGTGAGCAGCGGTACAGTACCCATTTCCCGCAAGTAAAGACGCACCGGGTCACTGGTTTTATCCATGGGACCGGGTGCAAGAGGCGATTCCAGTTCTTCCTGATCGTCAATGCCGAAACCGGTCTTTCTTCTGCGCTGCGAAGGCAACTCTCCTTCATTGAGATCAATGCCTTCGGTATCCAGCGTCATCACCAGATCATCCAGTTCCTCGGCGGAAGAAACTTCCGCGCCAAGAAAGCCGCTGGCCTCATCCGTGGTTAGGTATCCTTTGTCGTCTTCTTCGGAATTTTCCAGCTTCCAATCGGGATCGTATTTATCGTTGGCCAACAGTTACCTCTATACGCAATAAATCGAGCAAAGCTTGTTTGCTCAGATCAATTTCGGAGCATTTCTGCCCGCATTGATGTAATCCGTCCCGATTGAGACGGTCGCCTCAGGCTTCTGATCAAGCGGCCTGATGCTTGCAGGATGAATTTCCTTGTCCACGGGCCAGGAGGCTCGAGGCTTCGGTTGCGCAGTCCTTTTTCCCCAGAATTTCCGAACTAGCTTACAGCGGAGTTGAGCTTTAGGGAGTCAATTTCCTGAAGAATGGTCTTGAGTCGTTGTTCCAACTGCTTCTTCGTTCGGGGCTTTCTTTCCGTTCTGGTGAATTGCCCGTAGTTGGCAATGGAGCGCCGGTAAAAATCGGCAGTTTTTACCAGTAATTCGGCCTTGGCGTCATTTTGTGTGGACATGTATCTATTCTATAGTAGAAAGCCCCTCACCGCACCGTAATAAGAAGCGGGCCGGAAGTGGTTGTTAAAGCACCTCCCGGCCCGAATCAAAACCTGTCGCGCAAGGGCAAAATTCATCCCATTGCGATTTAATTTGCGTTAAACGGTGTACCGCTGAAACACTTCGCCGGGCAACCGCACCATTCTTGAGCCCGGTTTTACAGGTTCCGGCCTCATGGCGGAGACGTCCACCGGCATGGCGCGTTCTTCGCGGGTAAGATCATTATCCACACGCCCGCGCTGCATTTTGAGTTGAAGCGTCCGTTCCAGCCTGGCCAGATCAGACCGCTCAACCCCGGAAAAGAACGTTACGGCAGAGCCTTTTGCTCCCGCACGCCCTGTTCGACCCACGCGATGGATAAAGTCTTCAGGAATCGCCGGCAGATCGTAATTAATCACTTGAGCGATATCGTCCACATGGATTCCTCGTGACGCCACATCTGTAGCCACCAGCACGCGCGATTTGCCCTGCTGAAAAGCTGATAAGGCACTGTTCCGCTGCGATTGTGACCGGTCTCCGTGAATCACGCCCACTTCAATGCCATGGCGCTTCAGCTTGTCTGCAAGCCTTTCTGTGGCCCTTTTGGTGCGCACAAAAACCAGTGAGCGTCCAGTCTCCTCGCCCAGAAGGCGCTTCAACAGCGAAACCTTCTGGTCAGGATGGACTTCATAAGCCATCAGATTTACTGAATCAGACGCTTTCTGCGTGGAACCAAAAGAGAGCCGCACCGGCGCTTTTGCGTAATCGTCAACCAGGTGGGCAACCGATGGTTCCAACGTGGCGGAGAAGCACAGAGTCTGCCGCGATCTCGGCAACTGGCCGACAATCCTGCGGATGGACGGGATGAATCCCATGTCCAGCATTCTGTCCACTTCGTCAAGTATCAGCGTTTTCACGCCGTCCAGCGAGATCAACTCGCGGTCAAGCAGGTCCTCAAACCTGCCCGGGGTGGCAATGATCAGTTTGGCTCCGGCCCGTACAGCTCGCAATTGTGACCGTTCAGCTACGCCGCCGATCAAAAGTGCCGCTACGGGAAGCTTTTTGCCGCGCAGTTGCTCGTATTGTTTGCCGATTTGTAATGCCAGTTCGCGGGTTGGAACCAGCACCAGTGCTCCGGGTCGCGATTCAGTCTGTAATAACAGTTTGTCCATTACGGGAACCAGGAAGGCAAGCGTTTTGCCGGTACCGGTTTGCGCTGTTGCTACAACGTCTTTCCCCTTGGCCGCATGCGGAATGGCTGCTGCCTGGACTTCTGTCGGGGTAATGAATTCGGACGCTTTTAGGCGGTCCTGTAGATAGAGAGATATTGGAAGGTCTTTAAACGTAGACACTTAGAGTTTTTTGCTTTCTTTGATCGGCGGCGGGTGCTGTCAGAGACGTTTCACAAACGTCAGGGCAGAGTGATCTCATGCCGATATAGTTTTAATTTTCGCCGTAGACAGTCGGAGGTAGTAATAAAAGTTGGGATTCCTGGACCAGATCTCGATCAGAAGAAGCCCTGCAACCGTGGATCTAAAGCACTTTCAGTGTATCACACTTTCTGGTGCAATTTTGGATGGATGTTGTTACGAAAGGTTACGGCATCTTTTCAGTAGCTTAGAAATCAAGCTTTAGATGTCAGAGCAACAGATATCAAAGCAAAGATTCGCTCTTAAGTTTCTGATATCCCGCCTGGGTCAGCCTGCTCAGCTCTTCAAACCAGTCCTGGTTCGCCACCGTGAAGTTAAAACAGGCTTGCCCCTGCATGGTCTTCTTAAGGGTAGGAGAGATTCTGTCTGATAAATCAGGAAACATGTACAAAGCGGGAAGATAAAAACTAACGTAATTTTTCTTGATCTTGGCGCCGGCAAAAAACATCCGCCTTCCATTCATGCTGGAAGAGCGAGTTTCAAGATAACAATTTCCCGGTTTGTCGATGCGGATTGCCAGTTCGCCTTCATACGGTTTCAGCAATTTCCGCAGCGCGGTAAACACAACGCTATGGCCGTCTGCCCGGCTGGCTGTAGCCGCTCCATTGTTCTCGATCGCCATAGGATTGTCCTGGCTGACTTGCAAAGACTTAGCTGCTTACTGAATCACCTCATCTGAGTTGAATTCAGCTTGCCGGCAGCTCAATGGTCCCATGATGCTTGCGTTCCTGAATATGATCCCATACCAACTGATCGGCCACAAATGAAATCTGCTTTTTTGACAGTTCTTCATTCAAGCCATCCGAATCACGGATGGCAAACCGCTGTCCGCATTTAGCGCAGACAACGGTTTCCGTAAACGACGTATCGGAAACCGCTTCCGCAGTCCCCCGCAAACGCCGTGCAGTGGCTGGTCTTACCAACGTGGCTCTCTGCGCTGGCGCGGTCCGCCGCGGTCATTTCCACGATCATTGCCGCGTCCACCGCCACCAAAGCTGCGTGGGGCTTGTGGCCGGGCTTCATTGACCGTAAGAGCGCGGCCGCCTGAATCTTTGCCATTCAGGGCTGCCATTGCTTTTTCTGCTTCAGCGTCATTGGGCATGGAAACAAATCCAAACCCGCGTGACCTGCCGGTATCGCGATCGGTAGCGACCGACGCGCTTTCAATTGCGCCAAAAGGCTCGAACAGTGCCCTCAGTTCAGGTTCTGTCATATGGAAAGAAAAATTGCCAACGTAAATCTTTTTCACTTCGACTCCTTGTCATGTGCGTAGGTTGGGGCTGTTCTCAGCAGAAATAGGCAGGACAAAAGAGGGAAATTTGTCTATCTGAGTCGAGGACAACGAATTGCTGCTTTAATACTACACCTTGGGCGGAGGGTCCGCCCCAGGGATTTAAAAATCGTGAAAGCCGAAACCTTCGGGAATTCCTTCTTCGTTGTAGGTAACCGTCAAATCTTTGGGTTTTTCTGCTGCCGTGGGGTCCTGATCCTGGTCCTGCTGCTTGCGTTGCGCCTTGCGCTGGGCCTTTTCTTGTTGTTTCTCCTGCCGCTGCCGCTCTTTCTGTCGTTTTGCAAAGGTGGTACGAGAGCTTCCCGCCATGAGCACTCCTGATAGTGAAGATTTTAGTGGAGAGCCAAACAGCCCACCTGTTGCTATTGTACTTTATCAGAAGAACTTTTTGGGACTCCGTTTCCTCCACACACCCATGAAGTAGTTGTTCCTGATTGCAAATGCAGCAGAGTAACTCCTGATTTCTTTGCGGGACGTCCGAAAACAGCGTGTGCCTTCCAGGCATCCTAATTAAAAAGAGGAAGAAGGAGTATTCCGCAATGGCCAAAACTGCTGCCGACGTAATGATTGAGGGATTAATCGATTGGGGAGTGGATGTCATTTTTGGGATTCCCGGCGACGGAATCAACGGAATCATGGAATCGCTGCGTACGCACCAGGAACAAATTCGTTTTGTTCAGGTCCGTCATGAAGAGGCAGCAGCATTTATGGCCTGTGCCTACGCTAAATTCACCGGCAAGCTTGGGGTTTGCCTGGCCACCTCCGGCCCTGGCGGCGTTCACCTTTTAAATGGACTCTATGACGCCAAGCTCGATGGACAGCCCGTCCTCGCCATCACCGGCCTGCCTTATCACGATCTGAATGACACTTTTACCCAGCAGGATGTCGCGCTGGATCGTCTGTTTATGGATGTTGCAGCGTATAACACCCGTGTGATGGGCCCGACGCATGTTGAGAACGTGACCGAACTCGCCTGCCGTACTGCCACCACTTACCGCAAGGTTGCGCACATCACATTTCCTACGGACATTCAGGACATGAAAGCCGAGCGCAAAACGGCTTCCAAACGCAATATTCCGCATCATGTGTCCAACGTCCATGCTGACAGCGGGCATCTTCCCAAAGAAGCCGATCTTCGCCGCGCTGCGGAAATACTGAATGCAGGAAAGAAGATTGCAATTCTAGCCGGCCAGGGCGCATTACACGCCACTGACGTTCTATTGCAAGCCGCTGATAAGCTCGGAGCGCCCATTGTGAAAGCTCTGCTGGGCAAAGCCGCGGTCCCCGATGACAGTCCGTTTACGACCGGCGGCATTGGTCTTCTGGGCACCAAACCTTCCCAGGAAGCGCTGGAAACTTGTGACACGCTGTTGATCGTCGGCTCCTCTTTTCCTTATATCGAGTTCATGCCCAAACCGGGAAAATGCCAGGCAGTGCAGATAGACCACGATCCAATCCGCATCGGCCTGCGATATGACGTGGAGGTTGGCTTGGTGGGTGATAGCCTGCGCACTCTGCAAGCGTTGCTGCCACTTCTTACCGCCAAAGAGGACCGCAGTTTTCTGGAGAAAGCGCAGCAGGGGATGAAGGACTGGGCAGAACTGCTGAACAAACGCTCCAGCAACATGGAAAAGCCGATGAAGCCGCAGGTGATCGCGCATGAATTGGGCCAGCGGCTGCACAGCGACGCAATTGTCACCTCCGATAGCGGAACCATCACCACCTGGTGGGCGCGCCACATCCCGGCAAAGCGCGGCCAGATGTTTTCCTGCTCCGGGACTCTGGCCACCATGGCATGCGGCCTTCCATACACATGCGCCGCTCAGATTGCTTATCCTGACCGCCAGTGCGTGGCATTTGTAGGTGATGGCGGCTTCAGCATGCTCATGGCCGAACTGGCGACTGCCGTGAAACATAAGCTTCCCATCATTGTTGTTGTCATAAAGAATAATACGTTAGGCCAGATCAAATGGGAGCAGATGGTCTTTTTGGGTAACCCTGAATACGGCGTCGATCTTCAGCCAATCGACTTCGTCAAATATGCCGAAGCATGCGGCGCTGTAGGCTTCCGCATTGACGATCCTAAAGAATGCGGCGCCATACTCGACCGCGCTCTTTCCGCAAATGTTCGCGGGCCGGTGCTGATTGAAGCTGTAGTCGATCCGTTTGAAGCTCCCATGCCGGCCAAAGTCACGTTTGAACAGGCAGCCAAATTCACTGAATCGCTGGTGCGCGGCGAGCCAAATCGCAGCAAGATCGTCGCTACGCAGATTGCAGATAAGGTGAGGGAACTGGTGTAGAAAATTCTGCCCGGTAACTTAGGAAAAGGGCGAAGCCACTTGGCTTTGCCCTTTTTACTTGGTGGTGTTTGCGCCAGTGTGTAATTGATCCGGCAGGTTTCAGGCTGCTTTTTTCCTTTTCGGTACCTTGGCGCCTTTCTTGCGCGCTTCAGAAAGGCCGATTGCAATTGCCTGTTTGCGGCTCTTTACTTTTCCGCCCTTCCCGCCTTTACCGGAACGGAGAGTGCCTTTCTTCTTTCTGTGCATCGCGCTCTTTACCGATTTACCTGCGGCCTTGCCATATTTTCGACCTCCAGATTTCTTCTTGCCGGACTTTTTCTTGGTTGCCATTATTCCTCCCTTATAGATGAGAAGCATCAGCAAGCGAATGAGTTGCGCTCACAGAACATGCGATCTTGACATCAACAGAGCTGCGCAAACTTCCTGGCCGTTGCACCATCCTCCCAGCCCGATTCATCATCTTTTTGAAGTAACAACCGATGGAGGAAATCATGGCGCGCCAATCGACCGCGAAAAATCTGAGCACCAAGAAAAAGACTTCGAAACCGGAACCCAAAGGCAAGCTGATGGCCTTCAAGGAAAAAAACAAATCTGAGCAGAAAGAACCCAAGGCTCCCTTTCCGAAACAGCATCAGGCTCGGCCGGGAATTGAGGCTGATATTGATCCGCGTCCGCAATACAAAGCGCCGCTCTATCGGGGTTCCGGCAAGCTTGAGGACAAAATAGCGTTGATCACAGGTGGAGATTCAGGAATCGGACGCTCTGTGGCCGTGCTTTACGCGCGTGAAGGCGCCGATGTCGCCATTGTCTTCTTGCCAGAAGAGCAGCGAGATGCGCAGGAAACAGCCAAGGCCGTTGAAGAGGAAGGCCGCCGCTGCCTGCTGATTTCCGGTGACGTAAAAGATCCGCAGTTCTGCTATGACGCGGTACAACAAACTGTCGACGAATTTGGTGGCCTCAATATTCTCGTCAACAACGCGGCTTTTCAGCAGCATCAGGAGTCGCTGGAAGATCTCAGCGAAGAGCAGTGGGAAAATACTTTCCGCACCAACATATTCGGCTACTTCCATATGGTGAAAGCTGCACTGCCGCATCTCAAGCCGGGAAGCGCGATTGTAAATACCGGCTCCATTACCGGATTGCAGGGCAATAAGCAATTGTTGGACTACGCTTCTACCAAGGGCGCGATCCACGCATTCACAAAATCATTGGCGCAAAACCTGGTGGAAAAAAAGATACGCGTGAACTGCGTAGCGCCCGGTCCGGTCTGGACGCCGTTGAATGTCGCCGACAAACCTGGAGAGAAGGTTGCGGAGCATGGCAAGGAAACGCCCATGGAAAGACCTGCTCAACCCGAGGAAGTTGCTCCGGCGTTTGTATTTTTTGCTTCCGAAGCGGACTCCAGCTACATCACCGGCGAAGTGTTGACACTGTTAGGCGGAGAAACCACCGCTGCCTAAACGTTGCGAACCATAGGCTATGCCGGGGGCTTGGCTCCGTTACCATTCGATGGGGCGATGCCCGGCCCTTTGGCCTCAATATTTTGCAGCTTGCTCTGGTGGATGAAGCGCTCAAAGCGGTCTTTGGCCACGGCAAATTGCGCGCGCGTGCCTTCCATCATCTTTACCGTGCGCGAGCCTATCGCGCCCATATCATCGAACTGCGCCAGGTCAGATTCCAGCCTCTGGCTGAATGAGATCAGCGCCTTCTGGTTTTCGTTCACCACTTTGTTTTGCGTCTCCACCGGGCTCACCAGCCGGTCGGTGATTTCCTCGGGGCAATCAGTGCGCGGCACGGTCAGCTCCGTCAATGAGGAGGCAAAGGTGTTGGCATTGGCGGTCCGGTTTCCCAACGACCCCAATTCCCACTTGTCAATGAGATATTTCAGCAGGCTGGTATGGTCAAAAACCGTGTGGATCACCTGCTGCTTGATCCAGGGCGAGACCAGGATGGCGGGAACACGCAATCCGAGCTGTTCGAAGTTGAAGTCCGTGGTGTATTCGTCGGGCGCAACCACGAAAGGATATTTGTCCTTAGTCGGGGGAATTACGTGGTCATAAAAGCCGCCGTGCTCGTCATACAGGATCACCAGCAGGGTTTTCTGCCACAGAGCTTCATTGTTGCGCAGCGCGTTGTACACCTGCGCGATCAGCAACTCGCCCTTCATAATGTCACTGGGCGGATGCTGGTCATTCTGCCCGCTTCCTGAATAGCACGGCTCAATAAAAGAATACTGGGGAAAAGCCGCTTCATCTCCGTCCGCATCATCAAAGAAATTGACCATGTCGTGGTAATGGGTAAGGTGATCAGGCTCAAGCTGATGAACCAGCACCATCGTTTGCGCCTCGCCCTGGTGGTAAATCTTCCATGAGATATTTTTCTCGCACAGGCGGTCATAGATCGTGTCCTGGTCGTAAAGATGGAAGTTGGGATCGAAAATGCCGCTGGGCATTTTCAGGTGGCCTTTGCAGGTGCCGCTGTGCACAAAAAACCGGTTCTGCCATGTCGGCCCTGGCATGGATGAGAACCATGCGTCACACACGGCAAAGTTCCGCGCCAGCTTGTGCAGCACGGTCAATTTGCCCGGCTCGTAATAGGCCATGATCTGCTGTTTTTCAGTGTCGCCACAGTTGGGATGCGCCATCACGAAGTCTTTGATGAACCCGTTATTCTTGTCAGTTAACTGGCGCTGCACATCGTCAAATTCATGTGCCGGGTCCAGATCAATGGAAGTCAGGGAAGTGGGAGCTTGCGAGATTGACCTGCTGATGTCCGGGTAGTCGGGATTGCTTCTCGGTTTCTTTGGGTCAATGCCATCAAGTTTGAGTTCCGCGGCCAGAGAGCCCAGCATCTGGTCGAACGAATGGTTTTCCATCATCAGAACTACAACATGCTCAATATCAGGCATGGCCGTTTATCTCCAAGCGTCAGAATAAACCTCACCAGAGCAATTAACAAAGATGAGTTTCAATGTCCAGTTAACAAGAACGGCTGCTTGGAGTGATTTCCTTTTTGGAAGGACCGGGAAAGACCGACTGATACAGTCCAGCCTCATTATCAAACTACTCTCTTTAAAGACGTTGTGTTAGAGAGAATGGACACTGCTGGGAAGCCACAGTTTGGAACTAATTAAAGCCTATGCATGTTCCAGAACGAATTGATATCGCACTTCAATCTCGCTCTCTTTTTCGGCGGCCTCATACTTCCATTTTTTCACTGCCTGAATCAGCGCAGCAACCAAAACAGGGTTGCCGCCTAATTCTTTGACAGTAACAACATTGCCCTCCGCATTCACTATAGCCAGGACGCGCGCCATACCTTCAATATTCAGCTTGCGCGCCATTTCCGGATATTCCGGCGGGACACTCACCTTGACTTTGCGCGCGCTTGCCTGACCTTGCGACGTTTGTGCATATGCAGCAGGCGCCAACGTCCAAACCATGGCTGCGATCAGAAGAAAAAATGTGAACTTAAGGAGATGAAGTGCGCTTTTGGACGAGTGAACAGTCATAGCTTCAGTTTGCACGGCTGAAAAGATGATGCGCTGAATAGCAAGTGCACTTCCAGCAAAAAATAGGGCTACCTTCACGAAAGTTAAACTCGCATTGTCCTTTTGTAATCCTCAGTTCCAAAACGGGAAATTTTGCTGACTTTTGTAACTGAAGCTTTTGTAACTGAAGCTTTCAAAGTTCTGGCATTTCCCTGTAGGCCGTCGGCAGACGGCAATCGGCAATGGAGCAAAAAAAAGAGACGCACGGACTGCGTCTCTCAGGGAAATTTGCTTATTGTTATCCTTTACGTGGCTGTTCCACCTGCAAATTGTTTTGCACGGAGAACACTCCGGGAACGCCATTGGCGCGAATAAAGGCGTCATCTTTCTCCGCCTGGGTCCTGACTATTCCCTCCAGATTCACATGACCATTTTTCACGATAATGTGGATCGGCGGCACTGGTTGAACGGCATAATTGAACAAGCTCGGATCATTAAAGACTGCCCGGGCCACCTGGCGGCGGATACGGTCGTCATTGAATGAGGCCGGCAGAATCTCAATCTGGTTGTTCACATGCTCCACACCTTCCAGATGTTTGACTCGCTGTTCGGCGGAATCTTTAACGATCGCGTCGCGGACCTGGCCAACGAGAGTGACCGTGCCGCCATTCACGCTGTATGCCAAATTATCAAATATGCTGAATTGCGGAATCATCACGAGCTCATGGCGAACTTCGGCGGAAAGCCGTTGTTCCACACGCTCATTTCCGTTTGCTGTCACCGTTTGGGTAGCCTGATCTGTAGAACCGGCAAAAGCCAGTCCTGTTGTTCCCAATGCGAGTACTGCAGCTAAAAATGTATTGATGCCCTTTCTCATAGCTCCTCCCGAAGCTTATCAATTTGAATTCACCGATTAGTTAATTGATTAGATGGCAGAGAGAGTTTGTGGATTCGCCATTCCGAGAGAGGCAACAATTCTTAACGTCAGGCTTAAATTGAAAGAGACGAGGGATGAACTGCAATTGTGGGGCATGCTTTTGTGTATCCTGTTAAGTTGCACTTTAGAGGCTGACGCGTCTGTTTGGGCATTGTCCATGAACAAAGGGAAGGAACCCCCAGACCCGCAATTGCCATCTGAATGAGTGCAGGAGCGTTCCCCCAATGAAAGCTGCGTTATCAGGAGTCATCATCCTTGTGATTTTTGCTGCGTCTGGCGTTGCGGCGCAGACACAAGCTCAGCCTTCACCGGCACAGCAAGGGCAGGCGGCCTCTCCCGTTGCGGACCTTAACGCCATCCTTTTGCAGGTACAGCAGGCAACAAGTACCGCCAGCGTGAACATCGGCAAACTCAGAATTGAAAAATGGAAAACTGATTCCGAACAAAGGCAGCAGTTACAAGAAATTGCTGAGTCATTACAAAAGAACATCGCCAATGCAATGCCTGGCATGGTCAGTGATGTGCAAACCAGTCGCGGCGGAGTAGCCGCGAGTTTCAAGCTCTACCACAACCTGAACGTCGTCTATGAAAATCTGAGTTATCTGGCTGATGTCGCCGGCAGCCTGGGCAAGAAAGATGAGTTTGAGCCGCTGGCGGCAGATGCCGCCGCGCTGGAATCGGCGCGCAAAAATCTGTCAACTTATATCGAACAGGCTGCTCTCCGGCTGGAGAGCGCAGTCCGCGCGGCGAACGGCTCAAATGCGGTCCAGGCGCGCCAAGGCTCAGCAACCGTAGTTCCGGGCAAAAAGGTGATTGTGATCGACGATGCGGATACACCTCCACGGAAACGCGCAAAATCAACAAAGAAAAAGAGTTCGGCTACTCCCACTCCTACGCCTGCCCAGGCCGCGGCTTCTCCCCACTAAGAGCAAGTTTATGGAACTTGTTGCCCTGGAATGGGGTCTATCTACCTGAAGGAATTGCTGTATTCCGTGGGTAGGTTACTGCCGTTACCAACAATGGAGTTGTAGCGGCGCCCATATCTTGAGAAAATTGGGGTGACGCCATGCGAAAAATGGCGGGAGTAACAGCATTGGGAAACATCGCCAGCGCAATCGGCGTAAGGGCCGAGGAAGCCTCTATTGTCGCCGAGCTGAAAGCCGGCTCTGAAGAGGCTTACAACTGGCTTGTGGTCCACTATCACCAGCCGATTTACAGCCTTGTCTACCGCATTCTGACCGACCCTGCAGATGCTGCGGACACCACCCAGGAAGTTTTTCTTAAAGTCTTTCGCGGCATGAAGCGCTTCAACGGCGAGTGCAGCTTGAAGACCTGGCTCTACCGGATCGCCATCCATGAGGCTTCAAACCAGAGGCGCTGGTGGTTCCGGCACAAGAGCAAAGAGACTTCCATGGAAGCGCGTGTGGATGAAGATGGAAATTCCTATGGCCTGTGCGACACGCTGGCCGACAAGCGTGAATCGCCCATGGAGACCCTTGCCCATGAGGAGGTGCGCGCGCGGGTGGAAATGGAACTGAAACAAATTGCCGAGCCTTATCGTACAACCGTAGTGCTGCGCGATATTGAGGGGCTTGCGTATGAAGAAATTGCAGAGGTGTTGCAGATCTCGCTGGGAACGGTAAAGTCCCGGTTGATCCGCGGACGCGATGCATTAAAGAAACGACTGGAGAGCTTCGTTAAGGAAATGGGTTCTGAGGTGGGGGGGAGCAAGCCGGGACCGAATCACCGTTCGCCGGCCCAATCAGAATTGGAGGCACAATCATGAGATGCACAGAGGTCCGGCCCCTGTTCTCATCGTATCTGGACCGCGCCGTGAGCGGCATGGAGATGCACGAAATTTCCGGCCACCTGGAGCAATGCGCGGATTGCCAGAAAGAATATATTCTTTTGGAAAATACACGCTCATTGGTTTCGTCGCTCGGACGCCGTCAGCCCCCCTCTGACCTGGCGTTAAAGATCCGCGTAGCCATATCCAGCACGCGTTCGCGCAACTCAATGGGACTATTCCAGCGTTACACGCTGCATCTGGAAAATGCGTTTCGCGGAGTCATGTTCCCAGCCACTGCCGGCGTGCTTTCCGCCGTCATCTTTTTTGGGGCATTGATTGTGCTGTTGGTTCCGGCACAGGTCAGCGCCAATGACGATGTTCCATCAACTTTTTATACGCCGCCGCGGTTGCAGGTCTCTGAATATCCTGACAACCAACTGAATCTGGATTCACCCGTGGTTATCGAAACTTACGTGGATGCCAGTGGACGCGTGGAAAATTACCGTATCATTTCCGGGCGCGATGACGATGAAGTGCGGGAGCAGTTGAACCGCGCTCTGCTGTTTACGATTTTTGTGCCTGCCCAGTCTTTTGGGCGCCCTGTCTCGGGCAAGGCCATTATGTCGTTCTCCCACATTAACGTGAAGGGATAGGGAAAACCGCTGTTCAGAGGGGGTCAAACCGCGTGTTTGACCCTTTCCATTTTTGTGGCCTAAACTTAAGTTTCCCACACATTTTGGAGGGGAACCCTGAGACGGAAACTTCATCTATTTATTGGCTTTGCGCTGGGGTTGACTGCGGCCTGCGGCGCGTCCCGGGGGCAGGCCACAAAAGCGCAACTCGAGGTCAGCGAGACCTTCTTTACCCTTACAGCGGCTTTGAACGTCTGCGGCTATGATGCAGGATTGGAAGCCTCGTTGCCGTTACGGCAGACCGTGCGGACGGAATTACAAAATACAATAGCGCAATCATCCGAGGCAAAAGAGGCGCGGAACGCGCTTTGCCAGTTTTGGATCGACCATCAGATACCTGGCAAAGATAATGACGTGACTTCTTATCTTTCCCTGGCGCTTGACCTGGGGCCTCCGCCGGGATTTGCTCCAACACTTTCAGAAGCTGATCTCGCGCCCGACGCGGCCCGCGTAGAGGGCGTGGTTCCACTGCTGCAAAAGTTCTATCAGAGGGTAGCCATACAGG
The DNA here is from genome assembly GCA_036488825.1 of Candidatus Angelobacter sp. Lineage (GTDB taxonomy): Bacteria > Acidobacteriota > Terriglobia > Terriglobales > Acidobacteriaceae > Angelobacter. The sequence goes on along the minus strand of DASXGZ010000008.1, from coordinate 239,594 downwards.
CCTTGTGGCAAAAGCATCAGCCTGAATACCAGGCGCTGGTAGCTCAGTTCCACGATCCTGTTTCTCAGGTGCTCACGCAGACTGACCTTTATCTAAAGGTGCCATTCAGCAATTATCCTGGACAGAGATTTGTGGTGTATCTGGAACCGCTGCTTTCGCCGGCGCAGGTGGACTCAAGAAATTTTGGCAGCAATTATTACATGGTGATTTCTCCGGACCGGGAAAAACACATCCGCTTCCCGGAGATCCGCCATACATATCTTCATTTTGTGCTTGATCCCATGGCTTTTTCACATGGGACTGCGCTCAAACAGTTGGAGCCCATTCTGGAAGATTTGCGCGCCGCTCCGATGGCGCCTGCATTCAAGAATGACATTTCGCTGATGGTCAATGAGTGCCTGATTCGCGCGATTGAGGCACGGACCACAATTGCCAAATCCGATGAAGCGGCCCGCAAGGCCTATGTTCGACGGTCAGTGGAGGAAGGGTTTGTGCTGACCCGTGTCTTCTATGACCAATTGGGCGATTTTGAAAAAACCTCCATGGGGTTGAAGAACGCCTACGGCAATCTGCTCCACTTGGTCAACCTGGAGCAGGAAAGAAAGCGTGCGCGAGAAATAGTGTTTCGCAGTGAAGCCACGCCCGAGATTGTGAGCGCAGTGCAGGCGGCGCCGAATGAGGACAGGCTGTTAAGCATCGCGGAGCAGAAGCTTGCGGCAGGCGACCATGAAGGCGCACAAAAGCTGGCGGAACAGGTGCTACAGCACAATCATGGCGGAGATAGCCCGGGACACGCGGTGTTCATACTGGCTAGGATTGCCACTTTATCCGGGAAAATGGAGGAGGCCCGCGGTGACTTTGAACAGGCTGTGGGCTCCGTACATGACTCGCGCATGCTGGCATGGAGCCATATTTATCTGGGCCGGATCTTTGATATCCAGCAGAACCGCGATGTCGCGATGGAGCACTACAAAGCTGCGCTGGCAGCGGGTGATCCTTCTGCGGACACACGGGCTGCGGCGGAAAGAGGCCTGGCAGCTCCTTATCAGGCCGGAAGGGCGGCCAAACCGTGAAAAAACTGGCCGGAAAGACTACCTTCCTGGCATTGTTACTCTGTTTGAACATTGCATTAGTGGCTCAGGAATCACCGGTTGGCAAACCGGCTCAACCCGTCGGCAAGCATGTTCCACAGGCCCAAACGCATCCTGAATTCAACGACTACAACGCGGCCTATGCAATTACCGGCGGAGCGGCATCGGAAAAGGCGGCCGACGAGTTCGTGGCCAAGTATCCTGGCAGCGAGTTGAAGGCATATCTTTATTCCAAGGCCATGCATGAATACCAGAATGAGAATAACTCGGCGAAGATGTTGAGTGTCGGGGAGAAGGTTTTGCAGCTTGATCCTGACAATTCAATTGCCCTGGTACTTACTGCAACAGTCCTGGCTGATGGCCTGAGTGAAACCGATACTGACAAGCAAGCGAAGATTGCACAAGTCAAGAGGAGCACCGCACACGCGCTGGACACGCTCGACTCAGCCTTCACGCCCCCGGCCAACGCGACCCCTGAGCAGGTTGTGGCGTACAAGAGCACATTAAAATCGATGGCGCATTCGGCGCTGGGAATTGTTGCCCTGAAAACAGGTGATGATGCTACAGCGGAGAGCGAACTGAAGCTCTCAACCAATCTGAATCAAAGCCAGCCTGATCCGTATCTCTGGTACCATCTGGCGCTGGCCCAGGACCACCAGAAGAAATACCAGGATGCGCTTGCTTCCATCAATCGCGCACTACAGATCATTGGTTCGAACGCTGAATTGGGGGAATTGGCTAAAGGCGAGCAGAAGCGCCTGCAGACGCTCACTGGCGGATCTGCGCCAGCGATGGCTCCGAAGTAGAAGGCAGTTGTTATATGAATGCAGAGCAGACAGAACTCACGGTTTTCCCATCAGCATCACGCATCCCGCGGCTACCAGTTCTTATATGCGGTCTGATGGTCTGTCTCGCAGTCTTTGGAGCGATGGTAGGACAGCTCAATGCCTTGGTCGGTGGCATGCAATCAGTTGCGAGTTCAGTGCAACCGCACGCCAAAAGCGAGCATGAGCGTAATGACTTCACGGCGGCTTATGCCGTGACCGGTGGTGAAGCGGAAGAAGCTGCTGCCGATGGCTTTGCCTCCAGGTATCCCACAAGCGAACTTAGCCATTACCTTTATTCCAGTGCCATGTTGCAATATCAGAGGGAGAACAATCCGGCCAAAATGCTGGCCATGGGTGAACGAGTTCTTCAGCTTGATCCTGATAATCCGCTGGCGCTTGTTCTTACTGCGACGGCGATAGCGGATGGACTGACCGACAGAGATCGCGATCGGGAAAGGAAGATCGGAACGATCAAGCGCAATGCTACGCGTGCCATCCAGAGTGCGGAGGCAGCTTACTCGACCCCTGCAACGGATTCGGAACCAAGTCCGGGGATGTATAAGACTACGTTACAGGCCATGGCTTATTCGGCGTTGGGAATCATGAAGCTCAAGACCGGCGATGACGCTGGGGCGGAAAAAGACCTGAAGACGGCCAGCGAATTGGCGAAAATCAGGCCTGATCCCTATATTTGGTACCATCTGGCGCTCGCCCAGGACCATCGAAAGAAGTATGCCGCGGCGCTAAACTCCGTGGAGCAGGCACTTCAGCTTGCCAGTTCCAATCCTGACTTGCAGCGCCTGGCGGAAGTTGAGCATGAACGGCTTGCTGGACTGACGAAAAGTCCGCACACTGAAACACCACTGGGGCCGCAGTGAACCCAATTACCATGAAGTCCGATCTTGCTGCCTTGCAATCCGCGCTTGGACATACATTTGAGCGACCGGATTTGCTGGAGCGGGCGCTTACACACAGTTCCCATGCACATGAAGAATCCAAGGCCAGCGGGGCCGATGTCACCACTGAAAAATCAGACAACGAGCAACTTGAATTTCTTGGGGACGCAGTCCTTGGCCTGGTAACCAGCCAACTCTTATTTGAGAAATTTCCCACGTTCCATGAGGGGCAGCTATCCAAGCTGAAAGCCCATCTAGTGAGCGCCGAACATCTGGTGGGCGTGGCCACCCGGATTGAACTGGGACAATACTTGCGGCTGGGGCGAGGGGAAGAGCGCAGCGGCGGACGATCAAAAGGGACATTGCTTTCAGACGCGATTGAAGCGGTAATTGCTGCCATGTATCTGGATGCGGGCCTGGATAAAACGCGCGCATTCATTATCAAGCAGATCCTTGAGGGTGAACTGGAAACGATTACGGCGGAAGGCGATAGTGAATTCAGCCTGGCGGATTATAAATCCGCATTGCAGGAACTTTTGCAATCGACTGGGCGGCAGCAGCCGGTCTATGCAACGGTAAAAGAGGAAGGGCCGGACCATCGCAAGACGTTCACGGTGGAAGCGCGTATCTATATTCAAGGGCAAAGCAAGCCCGAGTATGTGGCACGGGCTGAAGGCGGAACGAAAAAAAAGGCCGAACAACTCGCCGCCAAGCAGGCGCTGGAGCATCTACGCGGCCAGACAGAGAGTGAATGATCGATCCAGAGCAGAGCCCGCCAGAAGAACCACGAACCGACCCGCCTGACACGGCTGCGATTGAGCCAGCGCAACCATCTGCCGCCACGGAGCAATCAGCCGCGGAGCAACCTGCATCGGCGGTAGAACCAGAACCCCAGGAGCATCGCCAGAGCGCACTCCATGCACCAAGAGATTTCTTTGGTATGCAAGCGTTCCTAACGGTTGTGATCTTCAGCATTTTTGTGATCACGTTCATAGTGCAGGCATTTCAGATTCCTTCCCCGTCCATGGAAAACACGCTGCTGATTGGGGACTTCCTTCTGGTGGACAAGCTGCACTTTGCCGGGAATGGCGGCGCAAGACATCTGCTGCCCTATGGCTCTATTAAAAGAGGAGACATTGTCGTTTTTTATTATCCAGTCGATCCTTCTCAGTTTTTAGTCAAGAGAGTGATTGGCCTGCCAGGAGACCATATCCGGCTGCGCGACAGAATGGTCTATGTAAATGGCGAGCCGCTGCATGAAAGTTATGCGATCCATAAGCAGTGGATGCCCGACGGATATCGTGACAATTTTCCCAACCAGCAAGGGTACTCGCGGGACATTGACCGCCACTGGCGGTACGATATGCCTCTCCATGTAAGCGCGGGTGAACTGGTGGTGCCGGCAGGCTATTATTTTGTCCTTGGCGACAATCGTGACAATAGCCTGGACAGCCGCTACTGGGGCTTTGTACCACGGGCCAATATCATCGGCAGACCCCTGGTCATCTATCTCTCGGTCAGAGGTTCGGAACCAGATGCCTCCAATGGTAAACTCATCCATTCGGGACAAATGGCCCACCTGCTGCAACTGGCGCGGTGGAACCGGATATTTCGCGTGGTTCATTGAACCCAATAAAATACAGATCCATAAAAGAGCAGGAAGTACGTTTGTTCTCTAAAACTAAAGAAAAAAAGCCGGAAAAGAAAAAAGAAAGCCTTTCTGAATCCATTGCCGGAATTGCCGCGGTATTGGTATCAGGCCTTTTTATCATTACGTTTATTGTTCAGGCGTTTGAGATACCTTCAGAATCCATGGTAAAGACGCTTCTGGTGGGAGACCACGTTTTTGTGGACAGGCTATCACCCACGGAAAAAGCCAGTTATGTAGGACCATTTATTCCCTACCGTGAGATCCACCATGGTGACATCATTGTTTTTCTTCACCCCAAAGAACCGGGAATGTATGTGGTAAAGCGGATCATCGGAATTCCCGGAGACCGGATTCACCTGCGGGATGGCAAGGTGATCAGGAACGGTGAAGAACTGAATGAACCTTATGTGATTCATTCGCAAGGGAACAATTCTCCCTATCGCGACCAGTTCCCAGCAGCTTCCCCGGAGACCGATCCAAATGTCAATCCGGAATGGCCGCTGGTAATGCACGAGCACATCAAGAATGGGGAACTGGTAATCCCGCCGGACAGTTATTTTGGCATGGGCGACAACCGCGATGTAAGCCTGGACAGCCGCTTCTGGGGATTCATCCCCAGGGAGAATGTGATTGGCCGGCCGCTATTTATTTACTGGTCATTTGATACGCCGAAGGACCAATACGAACGCACATCCATGGAAGATCGCGTGGGCTTCCTGTTCCATGTGGTAATTCATTTTTTTGATCAGACGCGCTGGAGCCGCATGTTTCATCCGGTGCACTGATCCCCAACTCAGGCAGGACAACATCTTTGCAGCTATTTAAGAAAAAGTACGCGGAGCAGAAAAAACCACAACGTCAAAAAGAGACGTTGCCGGAGTCGATTGCCGGCATTGCGTCTGTGCTGGTAGTTGGTCTTTTTATCCTGACGTTTATCGTCCAGCATTTTGAAATACCGTCGCGTTCCATGGAATACACGTTGCTGGTTGGCGACCATGTATTTGTGGACCGCCTTACGCCTCTGGGTAAAGGGAAACTAAGCTGGTTGCTGCCATATCGTGAAATTCATCGTGGAGACACAGCCGTTTTTCTGGCGCCCGCACAGCCGGGCATGTATCTGGTGAAACGCATCATCGCGGTTCCGGGCGACCGCATTCATCTACACGACGGAGTGGTTTATCTGAATGGAGTGAGGCAAGCCGAGCCGTACGTGGTCCGCAATGGCACTTACGATACATATCGGGATGAATTTCCTTCGGCATTGAGTTATGGAATCGGTCAACTGGCTCCAGGATGGTCCACAACGCTGGAGGAAAACATCCACAACGGGGATCTGGTAATTCCCCCAAATCATTACTTTGCTATGGGCGATAACCGCGACAACAGCCTGGATAGCCGGTATTGGGGATTTGTACCAAAGGAAAATATCATTGGCCGGCCGCTGATTGTTTTCTGGTCTTTCGATGTCCCGGAAGAAACAGGAGATCCGCAGCCAATAGCGGACCGCCTCGGGTCATTTCTGCATACGACCATACACTTTTTTGGGCTCACCCGATGGAACCGGGTTTTCCGGCTGGTGCATTGATCTTGTCGTCCAAACGGAAAAAAATTGCGGCCATTGTGCTGGTATTGCTGGCGCTCTGTATCTTCCTGCCCCCGAATATTAATGGCGCGCGCTTTAGCAAACGCCTTGCTGCCACGTTGAGCACTGCACTGGGCCGCGAGGTAAAGATCGGGTCGGTTAAGTACCGGCTCTTTCCGCGCCCGGGATTTGAACTCTACGATTTTAAGGTGATGGATGATCCAGCGTTCAGCGCGGAACCTTTGCTGTCATGCGGCAAAGTGACCGCCGACCTGCGCCTGACTTCGTTATGGCAAGGTCGTCTGGAAATTGCCAATCTCAACTTAACCGATGACAATGCGCCACCCAGCCTGAACCTGGTTTATACCGGCGACCACTGGAACCTGGAGTCACTGCTTTTGCGTGTAGAACAGGTGCCCACGGCGCCCACGGCAAAGCGTAGCGCGGAGCAGCGTTCACGTTTCCCGTATATTCAAGCCAATGCCGGACGCATCAATCTGAAAATCGGCCCGGAGAAAAAGCCATACGCCCTTACCAACACTGATTTTGCTTTCTGGCTTGCGGCGGAAGACACCTGGCATATCCGCATGGAAGGCCATCCTGTTCGTACAGACATGAACTTGAACGATACAGGCACGGTGCGGCTGGAAGGCGATGTAAAGCGTTCCTCAACCTTGCGTGATATGCCGGTAAAGCTGGAAGTGTCCTGGGAAAATGCGCAGCTAGGGCAGTTCTCCGGACTGGTGCTGGGGCAGGACAAAGGCTGGCGCGGCGCACTCGACGGAAATGCACAAATTACAGGACCACTGGCCAATTTGCATATTACGGCCACTGCCGATCTGAATGGTTTCAGGCGCTTTGATATCAATCGCAATGGCATGCCGCAGGTCCAAACCCGCTGCCTGGGCGATTATACGAGGAGTGTTCTTTCGCTAAAGTGCGATACGCCTCTTGGAACGGGCGGTCTTTTGCTTACTGCACATTTCACGCCCAGCGTGCGGACTTACGATTTGTCCCTGACGGCAAACCGCGTTCCATTATCCTTTCTGGCGGCGCTTGCCCGTCAGGCCCGGCGCTCGCTGCCAGATGATTTCACTGCCACTGGGGACCTGAATGCCGCATTCGGCTTTCATTTCCGCGCAGGCGTAAATGATTTTCATGGAACAGGCATGACAACGCCTTTCCTGCTGCAATCGGCAGCCGGAGATAAGCCATTCCAGGTAAGCGCCGTGAGATTCCACATTGGCGCGGGCGACATGCCGGAGGTTTTGGTAGCCAGGAAAAAGAAATCAAATGTGCCGGCGCAGCCGGTGCGTCCTGCACAACCCAGCGCCGCTTTTGAACCAGCAGCTTTGACCATGGACGCTTTTTCCGTTCAGATGGGCCCTTCAACCACGCTTGAAGTTCAAGGAAGCCTGGATGGAAATGGCTACTTCGTCAGCGCCAAAGGCATGGTGCCGCTGGAACGTCTTCTGGCTTTTGGACGCGCAACAGGGTTTCGTTCACAGGTCGCGAATACTACAGCTTCAGCGCAGGTGGACCTGAGCGTAAACGGTCCGTGGGCCAACTTTGCTGCCCCAAAACTGCATGGAACAGCGCATTTGCAGAATGTGGCAGCATGGATTCCCGGCTTGAAAGACCGCATGGTTTTGACTGAAGCGGATGCACAACTTTCGGACACAGCACTGACGTTAAGCCACATCTCCGGACAATTTGAACATAGTCCCGTTGCATTTACTGGGACAGTTGGCAGTCCCTTAAACTGTGCTGCCAGCAATGCCTGTCCGTTGGAGTTTGATCTTCATCTGGACTCACTGGCATTAGGGGATGTGGCCGGTTTGATGGGGTTTACGGAAAAAGGATGGAGACTTCCTTTCCTTTCCGGCCCCGAGAATAAGCTGCCAGACTTCCGCGCGCAGGGAACTGTTTCCGTGGATGAGTTTAAGGTTGCCGAAGTACCGCTGGAGAAGTTTGCCGCTCATATAGAAGTAGGAGACCACACGCTGGTGATGAACCGGCTGGCTGCCAAGGTAAGCGGAGGATCGACGCAAGGCGAGTGGAAAATTGATTGGAGCGGGGACCAAACGCGCTATAGCGGAACCGGATCAGTAGAAAGCATTGTGCTTGAGCGTCTCGGGCCGCCCGGGACAGTTGCCGGCCAGGTGGCACAGTGGATTTCTGGCAAGGCCCAGATCAGCTATACGGCCCATTTTGAAGGGAAAACGCCGCAGGAGATGTTTGCTAGCGCAGGCGGCAGGGCGGAGTTTCAAGTAAGCAACGGCATTTCAAGCGCCCTTACACTGGATGCCGGGAAACCGTTGAGGTTTAGCGGCCTACAGGGCGCGCTGGAGATGGAACGGCAAGGTTTAAAAGTATTGCCGAGCAAATTTAAAGCAGAGAACCGCATCTACTCTATTAGTGGGACGATATCGCTGACGGACAAGCAGGCAAGCCTGAAGGTGAACACCACCGGAACCCAGTGGGAAATCAATGGCGCTCTGGAAAAACCTCAGATTACACCACAGCCGCTGACCGCACTGGCTGCTCCCGCGCACGCAAAATGATTTCGAGAATTCTTTTAACGATATTACTGGTTGCCAGCGTGATCTTCATTATTCAGCAAGGGCCGGCGTCCGGGCAGCAGCCTTCATCCGCCGCGGGGCAGGCAGCGCCTTCGCCAGGGGCAAACAGGCTGGCCGAAAGCTTACAAACCAAACTTGACCACATCCAGGAAAATGGTCAGCAGCAGCGTCCGGATGAGACCCCTACGGTTATGACCGAAGAAGAGATCAACAGTTACATTGCGTCCGGCAAAGTCGTGCTTCCTCAGGGAGTGAAGCAACTCAGGATGGAAGGGCGCAGCGGCATAGTCACGGCTTTTTTGAATGTTGACTTTGATGAGATTCGCGCCGGGCAGAAGTCGGCCAATCCGATGCTATCAGTCTTTAGCGGCCAGCACGATGTGCGGGTTGAAGCCGATGCGTCCGGGAATGGCGGCCAAGGAACTGTGCATGTCCGCGAAGTGACCATTGACGGCATCAGCGTGCCGCGTATTGCCCTTGAATACTTCGTCAGCAAGTACATCACGCCAAAATACCCCAACATAGGTATCGACTCGAAGTTTCAACTGCCGGATAAAATCGATATGGCCACTGTGGGCTACCACAAAGTCACGATCACGCAGAAATAGCGCGTGAAGAAAACCCAGACAAAACAGCCGGTCAGATTAATTGTTTTTTGAATTCTCGCCACTGCTGCCAACCTAAAGCACAACTCACGCTAGAATGATCTCCTATGCTAAATCACATCCGCTGGACAGACGTTGAACTGGAAAAGCTAAATCCGCTGCTGGACCGCCAGATGATTACGGGGGAGAACCTGATGCTGGCGCGAGTCCTGTTGAAGAAGGGTTGCGTTGTCCCTGAGCACAGCCATGAGAATGAACAGCTCACCTACATAGTGGAAGGCGCGCTTAAATTCTGGATTGATGACAAAGAAATCATTGTTCGATCTGGTGAGGTGCTGTGCATTCCTCCCAATATGCCACACAAGGCTGAAGCCATTGAAGATACGATCGACCTGGACGTGTTCTATCCGCCGCGCCAGGACTGGCTGAACAAATCAGACGCTTATTTGCGCAAATCTTAACCGTAAAGCGCTTCCGTTATGCTGCCGAATGACCGCTCTGTGGTATCACCATTAAGAATGGTGACCATATCCGTTCCTGCTGTCTAAGATTATGAATCTTAAATACCCTGGGTTGAATCAACTCCTGAGCGGTTGAAGGCCCGGATGTTTCCAGCCCATCGTGTGCCGGACGAGCCGTGATAAGGTGCAGAAAAGACCGATTGAGGAGTATCAAGCGGTTCGGAGCGGAGCGAAAGAATAAATGAAAATAGGTATAACCTGTTACCCCACATATGGCGGCAGCGGCGTTGTGGGCACGGAACTGGGAATCGAATTGGCGCAGCGGGGGCATGAAGTGCATTTCATTGCTTACCAGCAGCCCATCCGGCTGAACACCAAACAGCCCCGGATTTTTTTCCATGAAGTCACGGTTTCACAGTACCCGCTTTTTGAATATCCGCCCTATGATCTGGCGCTGGCAACGCGCATGGCGGAGGTTGCGGAGATTTACAACCTCGATATCCTCCACGTGCATTATGCAATACCGCACTCTGTCAGCGCTTTGCTGGCCCGGCAGATGCTCGCCGCGCAGCCCAATGGCAAGTCGCGCAAGCTGCCATTTGTAACTACGCTGCATGGGACGGACATCACAATTGTGGGCGCGGACCGCTCTTATCTGCCGGTGACCCGTTATTCGATTGAACAAAGTGACGGCGTCACGGCCATTTCGCACTACCTGAAACAACGCACGGTACAGGAATTTGAGATTCGCAATTCTATTGAGGTGATCCACAATTTTGTAAATTGTGATATGTACCGGCGCGACCCAAAGGCAGCCGAAAATCGGGCTGAGTTTGCCGGCAATAACGAGCGCATTCTTGTTCATATCTCAAATTTCCGGCCCGTGAAGCGGCTTTGCGATGTAATTGAAGTTTTTGACCGTGTTCAGAAAAAGATTCCATCGCGTCTGCTGCTGATGGGCGATGGACCGGAACGGTCCCGCGCGGAGTGGCTGGTAACGCAGAAAGGTCTCCGTAACCGGGTGGAATTTCTGGGCAAGGTTGACCGCGTTTATGAAAAGCTTTCTATTGCCGATTTGATCCTGGTGCCGAGTGAGATGGAATCGTTTGGCCTTTCCGCGCTGGAAGCCATGGCCTGTGAGGTTCCTGCCATTGCAACTTCAGTAGGCGGAGTTCCGGAAGTAGTGGAACACGGGCGCAGCGGCTTTCTTGCCGAAGTGGGTGATGTGGAAGCCATGGCTGGCTATGCAATCGACATTCTTGCCGATGAAACTCGCTTGCGCGAGATGGGGAAAGTAGCGCGATGGGAAGCGCAAAGCAGGTTTTGCTCCAGCAAGATCATTCCGGAGTACGAAGCTTTCTATGAGCGCGTATTGGAGCGCGCGGCATAGATGGCGGCCGCGGCTCCTGCAATGGGTAATTCCGTATCCAGGACAGGCATTTCCAGCATCACCAGCGTTCCCTGGCCATCACGGCTTTGCACCGTGATCTTGCCTTCATCCCCAAAAAGAACATGCAGACGCTCGGCCACGTTCAACATGCCGATGCCGCGGCCTGAACCCAGATGTGCCGCCGCCACTGCAGGTGGCGCACTCATGCCTACGCCATCATCCTCAACCTGGATCATAAGTTTTCCATCCTGCATGCGGCTGCGGATGGTAATGCTTCCGCCATCCACTTTCGGAGAAAGACCATGTTTGATGCTGTTTTCCACCAAAGGCTGCAGCAGGATGGCAGGTATCACGACGTCAAGCGTGTCAGGATCAAGGTGTTTGTAAACACGCAGCTTGTCGCGGCCAAAGCGCACGACTTCAATATCTAAATAGTCATCCACGAATTCAATTTCTTCGCGAAGCTGCACAAACTCATCATGTTTGCCCAGTAACCGGCGCAGAATCTTTGAAAGCTTCACAATCAGTTCACGCGCCCGGTCCGGATCAAAGCGCACCAGGGAAGAAACCGAGTTGAGCGTGTTGAAAAGAAAATGCGGATTAATCTGGCTTTGCAACGCGTCAAGGCGGGCTTCCAGCAGCAGGCGCTCCTGTTCTTCCAGTTTCATTTCAATACGTGTAAGGTTCCAGATTTTGATGGGAATGGCGATGGTAGCCACCGTTGTGGCAAAGACTGCCAGCAGCGCCACCGGCCTGCCGATATAAAGCGCCCAAAGCCACTTGGGCGCGGCATATTGCAATTCCAGACGCGCCGCCTGTAAGGCAATGATCATCAGAAAGAAGGCTGTCTGCCAGTCAATGCGCGGACGGCGCAGGTTGCGCCTGATCCAGCGGTACACGCTGAGATCGATGAAGGGAGAGAACGTCCATATTTCTTCTTCATTGCGGCAGAAATGGCGCAATGATCCTGCGAGCATTCCCGCCCCGGCATTTACGGGCAATGTGAGCCACTCACCATGAAAAAGCGCCGGCAGGGCCATGATGGCGCCGCCCAGAGTTCCTGCAACCCGCCCTCCGAGCACGCCAACAAGAATGGCCGCTTCAAAGCCAAGGTCGGCACACTGGAAGTTCTTTACCCGAAAGCGGAAGTACACACCTAACGCAAAGGGTATGCAGGTGAATAGCACGAACAGAATATTTCTTTCGCGTGAGCGTCGCGTGGCAAACAAAAGCTTCTTGAATTCATGCGATCGCCCCAGCGCGCTGGCCACGGCCGTGGCAACGCCCATCTTGAGCAGCAGTTGAATCAGCAGGAATTCAAGGTTCACGGGGCTATTGTTTCATAGATTACCCGCAGTCTGGGCTGTGTTTCATGTGTATTGCAGCCATTTTCTGAAGCAAAACAGGGAATCTGCCGGACTTATTTCAGCGCCTGGGCAAAACGGGATGGAGAGAATGAGCTGATATTGATAGGCGATGGCTGATTTTCAACCAGATCGGCGACAATCTTTGCGGTTACCGGAGCAAGAAGAATGCCATTGCGGAAATGCCCGCTGGCCACAAATATGCCCGGGACATCGGTGGGGCCGATCATCGGCAAATCATCGGGCGTGCCGGGACGCAATCCCGCCCAGCTTTGGACGATTGGCGCGGACGCAAGTTCCGGCAAATATCTGGCGGCGGCATGGAGCAGGCTTTGCGTAGTTGCGGGAACTACAGATTTGTCATACCCCACATCTTCTACCGTTGCGCCAACCAGAATCTTGCCGGTGCTGCGGGGGACCACGTAAACGTCTGGCGCACGAACTACGTGCTGCAAAAAAAATGAGCGTGGCTGAAGATAAAGCATCTGGCCTTTGCGCGGCTTTACCGGAGGACCGGACCATGCGCCACGGCCATCGATTACGGAAAGTGCGGTGAAGCGATCTTTTTCAGAGACCACGTCAATTTTCGTTCCGTGGGGCTGAATATCTCTTACGGCAGTATTTCCACGTATCTCGATCCCAAGTTTTGTGGCCGCTGCCAACGCCGCTTGCATCAGCAGGGAAGGATCAACACTGTCTTCCTGCACAAAAAATGCGGAATGCTCGTGACGCAGCAGGGAAGGCTCAATACGCCGGATCTCGTCGCAGGAAATGCTGCGGTACTCCGAGGGCGTGGAACCCGGTTCCAGCAGGGCGATTGTCCCCGCGCGGCGAAAATCCACCTGCATGCTGGTGAGAGATTCCAGTTTCCGTACAAATTCAGGAAACATTTGAGCGCTTTCCCGGGCCAGCGGACGCAACGCAGTGGGCGTTTCTGGATCGGCTGGCGCAAGCATACCTGCGGCGGCGGAAGAAGCTTCGCCTCCCGGAATTCCACGATCGAAGGCGAGCACTGTTGCGCCGCGCGCGCGCAACTCAAGGGCCAGCGAGACACCGATGATTCCGGCGCCGGCGATGATGACGTCCCAGGATTTCACTCTTTCATTGTAATAAGAGACGTAACAATGCTACGTCTCTACGTAGAGGGAAGAAGTTATTGGCCGCTTGCGTGAGCCTGTGCGGCTTGGGTGGAAGGTAGGCCATCGCTTTGAACCAGCTTGGAAAATATCACCAGCCGTTTGGGCGCAGGGCCAATGTAATACGTGGGATAGCAGGTAATCAGGGTCAATTGCGGATCATTTGTGGGCTTGATGACGCTGATGTCTTCAGGCATTACGATTTTTCTGCCCGTCACCTCATAGGTGAAAGTCCGTCCGCTGCGGCGGACCTGTATCTGATCGCCCTTATTCAACTCATAAATGTGACGGAAAAACGTATCTCGATGGCCCGTGATCACGGCGTTTCCGGTTTCTCCAGGCTGGGCGGTCTGCTTCATGTGTCCCGGGCCTTCAGAAAGGTCTTTGCGGGAGGCGCCTTCCACAACGATCGCGTCCACCTGTATCTTCGGAATTTCCAGCCGCGTCAGCATCTGCTCGGGAGAGATCGGCGCCTTTCCGGGCGTGCTGATTGTCGCTGCTTGATGCTGCCATTCAGCTTCAAGATTTTTCTGGCTGCGATACATGCTCCAATATTCGCCCGCCACATAGCAAAGAAGCACTGCCCCAATAATCACCAGCGCAAGCGATACCATCCTGCGGCTCACGTAGGGCCGCGTTTTGGCCAGAAGCAGGTGCATGCGCCGGTTGATCCGGGGATATTGGTCGCGAACTGCCATGAATGGTTAGATGCAGATTCCTGCTGTTCGTGCGTTAACGTGTGCATTTTCCCAGACTTGCCGACGCAACTGTTTCTTTAACCAATTCAGAGCGCCCGGAAACGGGACATTGGCCCCTTGGAGGAGGTACTCTGATTGACACCAGGGCAGTTCTGCACAACAATGTTCCGGATCAATAATCACCTTAACTGATGGAGACACCCATGTCTGATGTCCCGCACAATGACGGCGGAAACCCGCTGGTACGCGCGATTCTCATGGTCGTAGCGGTCATTTATATGATCGGTTCCGTGATCTTTATGGTGCAGGCGCAGGGCCGCATCAATGACATGGAGAAGAAACAAGTCGCGACGCAGGAAGAAATCGCCAAGAAGATGACGGATATGAAGGCGTCACTCAATGTGCTGGCGGACCGGGCAGGCATGAACCACAAAGAGTTGAGCAAGAAGGCGACCGAGCTTCAGGCTAAAGAGCGTGAAACAGAATCACGCCTGAAGACCGATGAAGAGACCACCAAGCAGCAGCTTGGGGCCGTGACGACTGAAGTGAATGGAGTGAAAGGCGACGTAACCAAAGTGAGCGCCGATGTGACCGATACAAAAAATGACTTAGCCGTGACAAAAGGGAAGCTGGAGCACGCCATTGGCGATCTGAATAAACATAGCGAGCTGATTGCAACGTCCCATGATGAACTGGAGATGCTTAAACATCGGGGTGACCGTGATTATTTCGAGTTCACATTAAAGAAAGACAAAGACCCGACGCATCTCTCCATCGTCAGTTTGCAGTTGAAAAAGACTGATCCCAAGAAAAGCAAATTCACCCTTTACGTGCTGGCTGAAGACAAGAAGATTGAGAAGAAGGACCGCACCATCAACGAGCCGCTGCAGTTTTATACCGGCCGCGAGCGCGCGCTGTTTGAAGTTGTGGTGAACAGCATGGACAAGAACACCATCACTGGATATCTTTCCACGCCCAAGGATGTGACCTCCACCCAAATGCCTAGCCACGCTCCAAGCTCACAGTAAGAGTCCTGCTTAAGAGGAATCAGCAGGCACGGATCGCGGTGCCTGTTTTGTTTGCAGCGCAGTGAGCCCGGCTAACGTGAGTATCGGGTAGACTGTTTATCCCATGCCCGAGAGTTCTCCGCAAAGCTTCACATTCAGCCGCAGCCAGTTACTCAGCTACATCGCTCTCTGCATGATCTGGGGAAGTACATGGCTGGCCATCCGGCTGGTTGTCAGTGATGTGCCGCCGTTTGAAGCAGCGGCATTGCGCTTTCTTGTGGCGGGCGCGCTGCTGCTGGGCATGGCGGTGGTACAAAGGCGGTGCTGGCCTGCGGATGGAACGCAATGGAACGCCATATTTGTATTGAGCCTGACGATCATGGCCGTCCCATATGGATTGCTCTTCTGGGCTGAACAGCATGTCACTTCATCCATGACTGCCGTTTTATACTCTGCCATGCCGCTGGCAGTTTCTTTGTTTACTCCAGCCATGATGCACCGGAAGGTTCCGCGCCAGGCGGTGTATGCCATGGTGATTGGTTTCGGCGGATTGCTCACACTTTTCTATACGGACTTAAGCACAAGCCGGCAGGCGTTGATGGGCGGTGTTGCCGTGCTGCTGTCCATGGCGCTGAGCGCGTGGTCAGTGGTGTATGCAAAGCAAAGATTGCGGGATATGGACTCTGTCATCGCCACCGGAATGCAACTGCTTCTGGGCTCGGTTTTCCTACTGTGGGCTACCTGGGCTTTAGAGGCGCATCGGCATGCTGTGTGGACAAGAACCGCTATCATCGCAATGGCCTTTCTGACGATCTTCGGTTCGGCAGCGGCTTTTGTTATTTACTATTGGTTGCTGAAAAAGCTGCAACCATATCAGCTTTCTACCATAAGCTTGATTGTTCCGCTCATTGCTTTGTTGGAGGGATTGCTGGCAGGAGAGCGAGTGCCTTTACTGATGGTGGTTGCGGTGGTGGTGGTTTTGGGATCAGTACGCTCCGCGCTGCGCGCGGAAACAGAAAAAGAGCCAGAAGGCGGCGACATTTTGATGCTGCGAGACAGAGCACAATCCCATGGAGAAAAATGATGAAAAGATTTTTATTTTCTTTAGCGGTTGTATTTCTAATTTGGAGTGGGGCAATAGCGCAGAAGCTGCCGACGGTTTCCACCTTCTCCATTGTAGCCATTGATCCACAGACCGGTGAGATGGGCGTAGCCGTGGCCTCGCGATATTTTTCTGTCGGCTCAGTCGTGCCGTGGGCCATGGCCGATGTTGGCGCGGTGGCCACGCAAGCCAACGTCAACGTGGGATATGGGCAGCAGGCGCTTGATCTGTTGCGCCAGGGGCTTACGGCTCCTGAAGTGTTGAGAAAGATTTTGGCCGACGACAAGTTTGAAGGCAAAGACGGGCGGCAGGTGGCGATCGTCGATGCCAAAGGGAATGTGGCGGCTTATACCGGTCCCAATGCTCCCAAGTGGGCGGGTGATCGACAGGGCAAGACATGGTCAGCACAGGGAAACATTCTGGTTGGCGCACAGGTGCCTGAATCCATGGGCAAGGCCTTTGATGCCACCCAAGGCGAACTGGCGGAAAAACTGTTTGCCGCACTCAAAGCCGGAGATGCTGCCGGAGGCGATTCCAGGGGCCGCCAGTCCGCGTCAATGCTGGTGGTGAAGAAGCTTGGCGGACGCAACATCAATAATGACCGCTACGTTTACATCAATGTCGATGACAATCCTGATCCCTTCACAGAGCTGCGCCGGTTGCTCGATTTGAACCTGGCTTACAACTATGGCGACCAGACTTTCAAGGCCATTGAGGCCGGCAACATGCAGAAGGCGCGCGCGGCTTCACAAAAGGCGGTGCAGTATGCACCCAATCGTGCTGGCGGCCACATGACGCTGGCGTTCCTCGACTATCTCACCGGAGATAAAGCGGCGTCGCTGGATGAGTTCGCGAAAGCAAGAGCACTGAGCCCGAATGACTTTGAGAAGCAATGGAAGGAAGAAGTTGATTTTGACCGCTTCAAACCAATGGCAGCGGACAAGGAATTTCTACAGAAGCTGTTTCCGAATGGAGTTCCCCAATGATGCGCATGAGAAGAAATAATGTAACGAATTATTTCATTATTAACGTTGGCGCATCTGTCACTGTGCTTTAATTAGTTATTGCGCCTTGACTGGAGTTCAGAAGTTAGATGGCGTTTTCGGATCACCCTCTTTGACCCGATTGGCTTTTCTTTTCTGCTCATCGACTCCCGAACCTTAACGCCAGCTAGAGCGAAAGCCGAATGGAGGTCACAATGCCTACCTTGCTGACTGAAGCTCCACAGGAAACCACTCCGCAGACCGCACCAGCGTTACCCGCTTTTACCGCACCCAGCAGCAAGCCGGGGATGGGCGCCGTTCTTATGGATGGCGGCTGCCTGTATCGCGTATGGGCGCCGGACGCACAGGCTGTAATCCTGGGCGGTGATTTTTTTCATTCCGGCAATCAGTCGCCGATCGACTGGCGGGAGATTCCTTTGCAACGCGATGCCGCGACAGGCGCCGGCGCGTCTTACTGGTCGGCCTTTGTGCCGGGGGCACTGCCCGATTCGCATTACAAATTCCATGTCCGCAATGATGCCGCGCCGGCGGACTGGCCTCCTCCCGCGCGCTGGAAACATGACACGTATGCCCGAGACGCCATTTCGTTCGCCAGCAATTCCATTGTCGTGGACCGGAACTTTGACTGGTCGGGCGACAACTTCCAGATGCCGCCATGGAACGAGCTGGTGATTTACGAACTGCACATCGGCACATTTGGCCGCAATGGGACTAATCAGAAATCCGACTTTACTTCCGCAATTGGACGGCTCGACTATCTGCGCGATCTCGGCATTAACGCGATTGAAGTGCTACCCGCGTTCGATTTCGATACAGACACTTCCATGGGCTACAACCCGGGGCTTCCGTTTGCGGTGGACAACGCATACGGCAAGCTGAATGCGATGAAGAGTTTCATCAAGGAGGCGCACCAGCGCGGCATCGCCGTGATTCTGGATGTTGTCTACAACCACTTTGGGCCGGAAGGGCTCGATGAAAGTCTTGGCAAGTTTGACGGGCAGTATCCTCCCGGCACGCAGGGCATTTATTTTTATGAGGACGGGCGTCTTTATACTCCGTGGGGCGACAACCGGCCCGACTTCGGACGGGGCGAGGTGCGTTTGTATATCCGCGACCACGCGATGACATGCCTGGACGAAATTCGCGCGGACGGCCTGCGGCTCGATTCCACGGTTTCCATCCGCCGCGTGGTCCGGCAATTCGACGACGCCGGCCCGAATCCTGAAGGCTTTACCCTGCTGCGCTACCTGGGTGAGGAGAAAAGGAAGAGTTCGCCGTGGAAAATTTTGATCGCCGAAGATCTGCAGAATGATGACACGCTGACCCACGACGCCCTTTTCGGCGGCATTGGCCTGGACGCGCAGTGGGACAACTGGTTTTCAGGTCGGGTGCGCAATGCGATGTTTGCGTTCGACGACAATCAGAGAAATCCGCAACAGGTGGCCGAGGCGATCAGCAAGTCTTATAACTCCTCGGGCGCTTTTCAGCGAGTGACCTATACGGAATCACACGACGACGCCAACAAGGCACGAATTCCCAGGCTGATTGACGGCAATAATCCAGAAAGTATGTTCGCGCTGCGGCGCATCGCGCTCGGCGCAGCTCTTATGTTCACCACACCCGGAATTCCCATGCTCTTTATGGGCCAGGAATTTCTCGAATCAAAGCCGTGGAATGATGGCAACGAGTTTGCGCTGGATTGGAGCCGGATTGCGAGTTTCTCGGGAATGGTGGAGCTGCACCGGCGATTGATCCGTCTGCGACGCAACCAGGACAACAATACGCGAGGCCTGTGCGGCGATAACGTCAATATCTTTCACGTGAATTCTGACGGTGTGATTGCCTTTCATCGCTGGGCGCAGGGCGGGCCGGGTGACGACGTGGTGGTTGTCGCCAACCTGGGCAACCGCCGTTGGGACAGCTACAACGTCGGTTTTCCCCGCGAGGGCACATGGTATCTGCGCTTCAACGGCGACTACCAGGGCTATGCGGCGGAATTTACGAACGTTGGCTATGACACCACGGCTGCCGCACCGGGGAACCAGGGCATGCCGGCGAATGGAAACGTGGGTCTGGGCCCGTATAGCGTGATTGTTCTTTCCCAGTGACCCGCATAAGGCACTGAGGATGTGCTCCGGAGCAGTGACATCCGACGGTGCACACAGGACTACAATTTATAGATACTTTTGTGACGACGACGGATGGAGTTGCAATGCCTAAGACACTCACCCAGGAAGATGTAATTGCCAAGTCCGGCCCTTTAAACCAGGAAGAGCTGGAGAACATCAACGCATATTGGCGCGCCGCGAATTATCTTTCCGTAGGGCAGATTTATCTTCGCGATAATCCGCTTTTGCGTGAGCCGCTGAAACTCCAGCACACCAAGCCTCGTCTGCTGGGGCATTTTGGCACCACGCCTGGGCTGAATTTTATTTACGCGCACATGAACCGCGTGATCTGCAAGAACGACCTGAATGCGATTTATGTCACCGGCCCCGGCCATGGCGGTCCCGGAATTGTGGCCAATTCTTATCTGGAAGGTTCCTACACAGAGCTATATCCCAATATCACCGAAGATGTCGCGGGCATAGGGCGCCTGTTTCAGCAGTTTTCCTGGCCCGGCGGAATTCCCAGCCATGCTTCGCCGGACACTCCCGGCTCCATTAACGAAGGTGGTGAACTGGGATACTCACTGCTCCATGCTTATGGCGCGGCGTTTGACAATCCAGATCTGGTGGTCTGCTGCGTAGTGGGAGATGGCGAAGCCGAGACTGGAGCTTTGGCCACCAGTTGGCACTCCAATAAATTCCTGAATCCGGTGCGCGATGGCGCTGTGTTGCCGGTATTGCACCTGAATGGATACAAAATCGCCGGACCAACTGTTCTGGCCCGCATTCCAAAAGAAGAACTCATCGATCTCTTCACCGGCTATGGATACAAGCCATATTTTGTTGAAGGCGACGATCCTCCGCTGATGCATCAACTGATGGCGGCCACGTTGGACAAGGTGCTGGCTGAAATCAAAGCTATACAGAGCGAAGCGCGGGAAAACCCGGACTGGCAGCGTCCGCAATGGCCAATGATTATCCTGCGCAGCCCCAAAGGCTGGACGGGGCCAAAGTTTGTGGATGGGCTGCAGATAGAAGGAACATTCCGCTCTCACCAGGTCCCTGTGACTGATCTGAGCAACCCGGAACACCTGAAAATTCTTGAGCAATGGATGCGCAGTTACAAAGCGGAAGAGTTGTTTGACGCGAATGGCAAACTAATCTCCCGCTTGGCCGCGCTGGCTCCAAAGGGGAATCGCCGCATGGGGCTCAACCCACATGCAAATGGCGGACTGCTGCTGAAAGAACTGAAGATGCCGGATTTCCGCCAGTACGCGGTAAAAGTAACACAGCCGGGCGGATCTTTTGATGAGTCCACCCGCGTGCTGGGACGGTTGCTGCGCGATGTAATTAAACTCAA
Source organism: Candidatus Angelobacter sp. (assembly GCA_036488825.1). Taxonomy (GTDB): domain Bacteria; phylum Acidobacteriota; class Terriglobia; order Terriglobales; family Acidobacteriaceae; genus Angelobacter. The sequence goes on along the minus strand of DASXGZ010000008.1, from coordinate 218,730 downwards.
TCGGGAGAATGCAAATTTCCGCATTATGGGGCCGGATGAAACGGAATCTAATCGTCTAGGCGCGGTATTTGAGGTCACGAGCCGCGTATCTACGGCAGAAATCTTTCCCAATGATGTTCAGGTGAGCCACGATGGGCGCGTGATGGAAGTCCTGAGCGAGCACATGTGCCAGGGATGGCTGGAAGGCTATTTGCTTACAGGACGGCATGGTTTTTTCTCATGCTATGAAGCTTTCATTCATATTGTGACGTCCATGTACAACCAGCACGCCAAATGGCTGGAAGCGGTACGGCATATTCCCTGGCGCAAGCCGATTGCGTCACTCAACTACCTGCTTACATCGCATGTATGGCGGCAGGACCATAATGGCTTTAGCCACCAGGACCCGGGATTTCTTGATAACGCGGTGAACAAGAAGCCGGAACTGGTGCGTGCATATTTCCCCCCGGATGCCAACACACTGCTGTCCGTGGCTGACCATTGCCTGCGCAGCAAGAACTACGTGAACATTATTGTTGCCGGCAAGCAGCCTGAGTTGCAGTGGCTGGATATGGAATCAGCAATCAAGCATTGCGCTGTTGGCATTGGAGTTTGGAAGTGGGCAAGCAATGATGATGGCGGTGAGCCTGATGCCGTCCTGGCTTGCGCTGGAGATGTGCCGACGCTGGAAATTCTGGCAGCAGTGTCGCTGCTGCGCCAGCATGTGCCAAGCCTAAAAATAAGAGTTGTTAATGTTGTGGATTTGATGACCCTTCAGGCTGCCGGCGAGCATCCGCATAGCTTAAGCGATGAGCAGTTTGACGCTCTATTTACCACGAATAAGCCTGTCATTTTTGCATATCACGGATATCCATGGCTGATTCATCGGCTGTGTTATCGCCGCCGCAATCATGACAACATGCATGTCCGCGGCTATAAAGAAGAGGGAACCACTACCACGCCGTTTGACATGGTGGTACGGAACAATATGGACCGTTTTCAGCTTGCAATCGACACAATTGGCCGTGTGGCTGGCCTGAGAGCAGATGAAGCGGTCGCGCTATTCAAGAGTAAGTTGGTCGAACATAAAAAATATGTGGCATCGCACGGCGAAGACATGCCTGAGGTGATGAATTGGCGCTGGAGCCAAGGCTGAGAATGCGTCTTCTCAGCGGAGTCCGCTAAATGGACCACACCATCCTATGCCTGAATGGCGGATCTTCGTCATTAAAGTTTGCGATTTATCGCATGTCTGGGCAGGCGGAAGAGCGCGTCCTGTCCGGAGCAATAGAAGCGATTGGCGCGGAAGGTGGCAGAATCAGCGTACGCGCCGGGAACAAGTTGTTATCTGACCAAAAGAGCGCGTTCGCAGATCACGCTTCTGCGGTAACTGCGATGTTTGCTGCCCTGAAAGAGCACAACGCTGGAAACCTGAATGCGGCCGGCCATCGCATTGTTCACGGTGGTCCAAATTTCATTGAGCCACAGCGTATTGACGCAACGCTGAAAGAAGCGCTTAAAAAGCTGGTCCCATTTGCACCGCTACATCTGCCCAGTCAGGTGGCGATGATTGAAGCGGTGGCTGCACACTATCCTGATTTGCCCCAGGTAGCGTGCTTTGATACGGCATTTCACAGCCGAATCCCGGAAGTTGCGCGGCGTTTTGCTTTGCCGGACAAATTCTGGGAGCAGGGAATCAGGCGCTATGGTTTCCATGGGCTGTCTTATGAGTTTGTTGTCGGGAAACTGGGAGATCAACTCGGCCATCACGCCATCATTGCTCATCTAGGCAATGGGGCCAGTATGGTGGCATTACAAGATGGCAAACCTATGGACACCAGCATGGGACTGACTCCCACTGGCGGTTTTATGATGGGAACCCGCAGTGGCGATCTTGATCCTGGAGTGCTGCTTCACTTGATCGAAACGGGATATTCCGGCAGCCAGTTGGAAGAATTGCTCAATCATCAGTCGGGACTTCTTGGCGTGTCAGGCACGACAAGCGAAATGCAGGTGCTTCTGGAAAACAGGAAAAAAGATCACGCTTCCGCTCTGGCTGTGGAGATGTTTTGTTATCAGATACGGAAATATATAGGAGCATACGCCGCAGCTCTTGAAGGCCTGGACACATTGATATTTACTGGCGGAATTGGCGAACATGCTGGCGCGGTGAGAGCAGAAATATGCGATGGCCTGGATTTTTTAGGAGTTACGCTGGATGCCAGCGCCAATAATGCCAATGCTGAAATTATCAGTGCTCCAGGAAGCCGGTGTGTTGTCCGAGTGGTTGAGACGGATGAAGATCTGATGATCGCGCGGCATACCGGCAATGTAGCGTTTCAGGTTCATGGGAAGACGATCTAATTAACCCTCAGATCTTCCTGAAACCGGACTCCTCGCGCCATGCCATTATGAAACTAGATGTTCTTACTAGCATGGTGGTATTTTGCATGCAGCAACCATCAAGGTTGCAATAGATAACTGCCATATAAGATATTTCTTATAAAAGTTCATTGAGTATATGGATTGTAATTGTGCTCCGCTGATTTAGAATGACTGCACTTCAATGAAGAACTGGCCTTGCAGTATTCCCATGGAGAGCGACCTTGATGCGAATTTTGATCGCAGAAGATGACGCTCCGCTTGCATCATTCATCGCTAAGGCCTTCAAAGCTGAAGACCATATTACTGAAATCGCCGCTAGCGGCGATGAAGCATTGCGCTGCCTGCAGTCTGAAAAATTTGATCTGCTCGTTCTTGACCTGAACCTTCCGGTCATCTCCGGCAGTGAAGTCCTGAGCAAAGTGCGCCAATCGAATGCGGAGATTCCCATTCTGATTCTTACGGCGACCGATGAGGTGGCGGAACGTGTAGCCTGCCTTGATGCGGGGGCAGATGATTACCTGACCAAACCGTTCTCATTCTCAGAACTTTCAGCACGCGTAAGGGCCGTGCAACGGCGCAAGAACAGCGCAAGCCAGGCGCATCTGAAGGTGGCAGACCTCGAACTGGATTACATGCAGCGCACCGTGCAGCGTGCCGGACGGACCATCGATCTTACTCCCAAGGAATTTGGACTGCTGGAATATTTTATGCGCAACTTGGGCAGGCGGATCACCCGCAACATGATCATCGAGCACGTCTGGAAGCTTTCCCCAGACACAATGACCAATGTAGTGGATGTTTACGTGAATTACCTGCGCAAAAAAATCGACGAAGGCGCAAAAATCAGGTTGATACGGACGGTCCGCGGGGTCGGTTACGAATTTGGCGTCTCTGATGCTCCTGATGGTGGAGAAGAGTAAGACTCGAGCCGGACTGTAGAAGAATTTTGTGGTGGCAGCAAGATTAGACAAGGGTCTACTGGACCTGAAATAAATGAATCATTTAAAGCATCTATTTGTTGTCCGGGGCTTTTGAAGCATTTAATTCTTCCAGCGCCTGCTTTGCATCCTCAGAGTTTGGATTCAGGATTAGAACATCCTGAAACGCCTTAATGGCATTGTCGCGCTGGTTGCTGAGCGCATAGAACCTGCCCAAATCCAATAATGCCTTCTCATCGCCGGGATGGTCCTTAACGTATTGTTCCTGAAACTCAGCCGCGCTCAAATAATCCCCTGAGGCGGCTGTCTGGTTCACCAGGAACTGCTGAGCGGCGTCCTTATGCGTCTGAACAAGCTCACGGCCTCCGGCAGCCACCACCGCGGAAGTGACTACCAGAGTTGCAACTTGCAACAGCTTGTTGTTACGCGCAAAAGCTCCCATAGGCAGGCCGATCAATAATCCTGTAACAAATCCGCCAAGATGGCACATGTTGTCAATATTTCCGGACATGCCGAGAGCGAAATTGAGTACAGAAAAAACTACCACACTGCTGAAAATGGCCTTCTTCTCGCCCGGAGAAATGTTAAGATTGCCAAACTTTACGCCCGCCATCACCGCGCCAACAATGCCAAAGATCGCTCCGGAGGCTCCCAATTCGCCGTGTTGCGGGTTATTGGCGATGCTCAACAAAGCTCCACCTACGCCGGTGATCATATAAATCGCAAAGGTCTGCCATTTACCGAAAAGCTGCTCTGAAAGACGGCCCAGGCTCCAGAGACACCACATATTGAAGCCAATATGAAAGATATTGGCGTGCAAAAAACCAGCAGTAAACAAACGCCAGTACTCGCCGCTAAGCGTCAGCGGGCCATAGTTCACGCCCCAATTCCTCAGGTCAATTCCGGTCACCATGGGAATGAGATACGCCAAAATGTTTATTGCCAACAGCAAGGTAGTGGCTGGATATCGGCCCATGCCGCCCATGGCTATGGTTCGGCGCGCACGTCCGGTGGCCACGCCGGCGCAGCGATCACATAAGACCGGTGCAACTCCTTCTTCATTCACTGCAAGGGCAGTTCCGCACTTCAAGCAACTAGGCATCGTGGTTACAGGATAGCAAGGAAGTCAAAATTTGACTTTAGCCAGCTCAGTCCTCGACCAGAGTTGCGGCCTGGCCCCTACTATGGGTTTTGCGGAGAGTAGCGGGTTGCGTGGTCTGTATCCCTGCAAAGAGCCGCCAATCTTGTTAGAATTTTACTGTGGAACCTTCTTTACTTACCCGCTCTATCCAGAAGCGCCCCGATCAATGCAAGTTTGAAGGACGCATCCTTTTTTTGACGGAAGATCCAGCGTTGATCCGCCGGCAACTGGCCGGGGAAGACCTGCCGTGGGACACCAAGAACCCGCAGAATAATCCCAAGCTGCGCGATGACATTTCCACGGACGAGATCACTCCGGCTCACATCTGCTTCTTTTTTGACGAGAAGCTGGGTGAATGGCCTTACACCGGCTTGAAATGTGGTAACGAAGTGCCGATCAAGCGCGGTGACGTAAAGGCGGGCGGCTTTGTTGCTGCCGTGAGCGGCAAGCGCCGGGGAAAGGGATCGAGCAGGGAACAGTCACCATATGCGGAGCTGTGCGCAGGCATCAAGCTGGTCATCGCGGAAAATATTGAGCGGATTTACAAGCAGAACTGCCAGAATCTGGGCGTGCTTACGTCAACGGATTTCAATTTGATTGACAAGGTGCGCGGTGGAGAGGTGGTCCTGCTATCCAAGTTTACTGAAGGTGAAGACGATATCACTCGTCAGATCATTGAGTACGGCGGTCTGTTCCCGTTCAACGTGGCGAGAATGCAGAAGAAGGTTTTTCTGCCGCCGATCACTACGGCAAAACGGCCGATGACGATTGCGGAGAAGATTTTTGCCCGGCACATGCTGAATGCGGAAAATGAGCAGGGCGTGCAATATGTAAAGCCCGCTGATTCAGGTTTCGCCCGGACCGATCTGCGCTTCAGCCATGAGTATGTAACGCCGATGTCGGCCATCTTTTTTGAATATTTTGTGGGCAAAGATGCCAAAGTGAATGATCCGGCGACGATTCTGTTCTTTCGAGACCACCTGACTTTTCTGGACGAGGTGATTTCAGAAGAGAAGAAGAAGATGGGCCTGCTTGATCTGGCAGGGCAGCTCAAGTACAAGCAGGAGGATTTCGCGGCCAAGCAGGGAATCAAACTGCATGGCGAACTGAAAGACCGTAAAGGCTCTGAGGGAATTTGCCATTCGATTGTGGCGGAAACGTACGCATTGCCAGGGCAATTAAATGTTGGTTCGGACTCTCATACGCCGCACGTGGGTGCTGTGGGATGCATTGCTTTCGGCATTGGGACTACAGACGTTTTCAATTCCTGGATCACGAAAGACGTGCGGGTAAAAGTTCCGGAGTCTGTGAAGGTGATTGTTCGTGGCAAGCGCAAGCCGAACGTAACGGCGAAAGATTACATTCTGCTGCTGCTCAGCATGGAGTACATCCGCAGCGGCAAAGCGCTGGCCAAAGTAATGGAATATTCAGGTGAAGCAATTGAAGCGCTGAGCGTGGATGAACGGGCCACGATGACCAATATGGCGGCGGAGATCGGCGGCTTTACCGGCATTGTTGCGCCCGATGAAAAGACAGTGGAGTTCCTGATGGAGCGGCGCGGGATGTCACGCGAGCAGGCGGAAAAATATTGCGATGGGCTGTTTAGCGATTCTGACGCGCAGTACGCGCATGTGATCGAGCTTAACGCCGATGAGATTACGCCTATGGTGGCCACTCCGGGAGATCCTGGTAACGGCAAATTCATCCGCGACCTAAATACGCCTGTGCCGGTAGAGATTGCCTACGGCGGTACCTGCACGGCGGGCAAAAACGCGGACATGGATATGTATGCTGAAGTGCTTTCCAATGCGCTGCAGCAGGGAAAGCACGTGGCTGATTCCTGCAAGTTCTATCTCCAGTTCGGCTCACAAGAAACGCGGGAATACTGCGTGCGGAAGGGCTATCTCGAGATCTTCAAAAAGGTGGGAGCGATTGTGATTGAGCCCAGTTGCGGCGCATGCATCAATGCCGGGCCGGGAGTTTCAACGCGTCCTGACCAGGTAGTGATCAGCGCCCAGAACCGCAATTTCCCAGGGCGCAGCGGCCCCGGGCTAATGTATCTGGCCAGTCCTTATACGGTAGCTGCAAGCGCCGTGGCCGGATACATTGTCGAGTATGAGCCGAAGGGCAGGGAAGCGGCGCCTTCTACGGCAGGATTGGAAAAGCTGGGCCGCAAGTAAGATCAACACGGTCAGGGGCGCCCGGCAAGGCTGTGCGAGTTAAAACAGGCCCCTATTTTTCTACCAGTGTGACTTGTTCAACTTTGTAGCCTTTGTCGCGCAGCATTTTCGCCACACCTTTATCGCCAACAATATGTGCAGCACCCACCACGACGAAAACCGGATCTTTGCCGCTAAGGTATTCGTCAAGCCTGCCGGCCATGAAAACGTTGCGGTCATCCAGGAGCTTTTTGGTAAGGGTCGTTGAACCCGTGTCGGATTCCTCTTCCATGATTTTCTGAAGAGCGTCAGGATCGCCAGAGACATACGCGGCTTGTATCCGCTGGATCATGTCTTTGGTTTTGTCCCCATTTTTCAGGACGGTCAGAAGCATGTTCTGCTGTTCCTCTTCGGTGGCGTCGGCGAAGATTGCAAGCTGGGACTCGACGGTCTCAAGTTCATCAATGCGCTGTGGCGGATTGCTCTCATTGAGGAAGTGCATGTCGATCCCCAAGCCAGGATCTTCACCGGCCTGCTGCCATGCCATGGCGGCTATGGTTACAGCCACTACCCAGGGCTTGAGCTGCTCCATTCCCATGCGCGGGACGTTATGCCTGGTGCAGTAATTCTCCAGCGTGGTCTGGGTTTCTTTGGAAAGATGCTTCGACAGCGAATCGCCACCGGTATACATGCCGTATTTCTGCACCAGAGTCATGGTCTTAGCCTGGTCCACGTTCTTCACGTTGATCTCCACGGCCAGGATTTTGGCGGCGGCAAAGGCCGATTCCACTTCTTTGGGAAGCGGATACATGCCCGCGTCTCCTACGTGGATTGACCCAACCAGATAGAGCGAGGTGGAAGGCGAAGTGGCCTTCCACATCAGGAAGCGGCGCGGCTTGGGCTGCGCAGGCGCGGGCTGCTGTGCCTGCGCAACGCCCATAAACGCAATCAGGGCTATCAAAAATAGGTAAATTCGGCGCAGCTTAAACATGAAATCTCCTTCGTGAATGGGACCACGCGTGGTGAAGAGATGAAAGCGATTATAACGTCTGGAGAATGCCCAGGCCGGAACCGCCGGGCATTGTCCTTTTGGAGAGGGTAATACTTGTTTCGCAAAGTGAATGCATATTGTGTTGTCGCATCTCCCCTTTCTCGATCGGGATTGTTTTTGAATTACGGCATGTAGACAATCTACCCCCATGAGTGTAGGCTCTCTACATGCCGAAAAACCCGCGCTATCAAAATCGGATTGAGCTGCTGCAAGGGACGCTCGATTTGCTCGTCCTGCAAACTCTGCGCTGGGGGCCGCAACATGGCTATGGCATCAGCCAGGCCATCCGCAACAATTCTGGCGAGCTGTTTCAAGTTGATACAGGCTCGCTGTATCCGGCGCTGCATCGGCTGCAGAAGCAGGAATGGATAGACGCCGAATGGAAAGTTTCAGAAAACAAGCAGCGCGTGAAAGTCTATCGGCTAACGGCTCTGGGCAAAAAACAGCTTGCTTCTGAGCGGTCACGATGGAAACAGTTGATGCAGGGAATGGCCGGCATATTGAATCCCAATGCGGAGGAGTCCAAGGCATGAGCTTGTGGGACCGCGAAAAGCGCGAGCAGGAACTAGACGATGAAATTGGCAGCCATTTGCGCATGGCCGAGCAGGACCGCATGGAACAAGGCCAGACGCCGGAAGAGGCCCGTTATGCCGCGCGCCGTGAAATGGGCAACGTGAGCCTGATTAAAGAAGTAACACGTGGTATGTGGGGAGGGAACTGGGTGAGCACCATAATTCAGGATTTGAGATACGGCCTGCGTGTATTGCGCCGGAACCTGGGTTTTAGCTTGATTGCCGTGTTTACGCTGGCCCTGGGCATCAGCGCCACCACAGCTATCTTCAGCGTTGTCTATGGCGTCCTGCTGCGTCCGCTCCCTTATGACAAGCCTGACCAGCTTGCGCAGGTATGGGAAAAAAATGCCAGCGGAAAGCCCATGAACCTGGCTGATCCCAACTTTTTGGACTTCCGCAGCCAGAACCATTCACTTCAGGGACTGGCCAGGTTTTACGCGACGCTCGCGTCGGTTTCCGGAGGATCGGAAGCGAAGAGGCTGATGGTGGCGTCAGTCTCAAGCGATTTTTTCCCGCTGATGCGCGTATCGTTGGTAATGGGCCGCGGCTTTGCTCCGGAAGACCAGCATCCGGGCGCCGGCCCGGTGGCGCTGGTGAGCTATAACTACTGGAAGCAATACCTGAATTCCACGCAGGACCTCTCTGCCGTGACGCTGCGCGTGGACATTCACTCAGCTTCCGTCATTGGCGTGGTGCAGCCCGGGTTTCGTTTTCCTGAAGACTCAGATGTCTGGATACCCCAAGAACTTTATCCAATGTTGCCTTCGCGTACTGCGCATAACTCGCTGGCGATCGCAAGGCTGAAGGATGGAGTTCCGCTGTCGCAGGCCCAGGATGACCTGAATGCGATCGCTCACTCCATCAAGAAACAATACGGCGACGATGCGGACCTGACTGGCGTGTTCGTAGTCAAACTGCAGGATGCGCTGACCGGCACCGTACGGCCGTCACTGCTGCTCCTGCTGGGAGCGGTTGGATTTCTGCTGCTGGTTGCGTGCGCCAACGTCATGAACCTATTGCTGGCGCAAGCTTCAGCCCGTGAGTCTGAGCTTGCCATTCGCGCGGCGCTGGGCGCTTCCCGCGGACGCATGGTCCGGCAGTTCATGGCAGAGACACTTCTGCTCTCCCTGGCTGGTGGTGTGGTGGGGGTGATTGCTGCGTTTTGGGGCGTGCAGGGACTGCTACGGCTGGCTCCTTCGGAAACGCCGGGGCTCGCCGGTGTGTCGATCAATTTTCCCGTTCTCCTTTTTGCCCTGACGCTTTCATTCATAGTGGCAATGGCCCTGGGAACATTTACGGCCTTGCGCTCTAGTTCAGACGATCTGCGCACCGCGCTGGCTGAAGGTGGACGTGGAAGCGCCGGCAGCCTGAGCGCTCAATTCATCGGTCGCAGCATTGTTGTTATGCAACTGGCGATCACCATGACTTTGCTGATTGGCGCCGGATTGCTGGGCCGCAGCCTGATGCGCGTTCTTTCCGTCAATCCTGGCTTTCGCACGGAACATGTCGTCACCATTGATTTGGCGTTGCCAAGCGCATTTGACCTGAATTTGAAAATACGACGAGCGCAATTTCTGGAACAATTATTCAGCCGCCTGCGCGCACTGCCCGGAGTAGAAGATATTGGCGGCACCAATGCCCTTCCGCTGGCGACGGGCATTTCTTCTTATGGTGGCTTCGCGGTCATGAACCCACAGCAGATTTCGCCTAAGACGAAAGGATTGATTAACCGCGCCACACACGGCAATCTCTGGGAGGACGGTGCTCTATCGAAAGACCTTTCCGGCTTCTTTGAACAGATCTTCCGCGATCCCACGCAAGTCGGCTCAGCGGATTATGCATCCGTGAGCGAAGGCTATTTCCGCAGCCTGGGAATTCCGCTGCTCCGCGGACGTCTCTTCGATGACCGCGATACCATGGACGCGCCGCACGTGGCCGTGATCAGCGAATCCCTGGTGCGCGAAAAGTGGCCTGCCCAGGACCCCATCGGCCGCACGATTGAATTCGGCAACATGGATGGCGACCCGCGGCTGCTTACCATCGTCGGCGTGGTTGGCGATGTACGTGAGAGCAATTTGGAAACGCCGCCTCGTCCCACAATCTACGTAAATTATCGCCAGCGGCCGCAAGCCACCACCCACTTCAGCGCCGTCATCCGCACTGCGGGAGACCCCGCAGCCGTGATTTCTTCAGCGCGAAAAATTGTCCACGACTTAGACCCTGACGTTCTGCCCAGCACCAGCAGTTTCGCCACTATATTCGCCGCTTCCACCAGCGCGCGCCGCTTCAATCTGATTCTGTTCGGCATCTTTGCCGGCACGGCGCTGCTGCTGGCCATTGCAGGCATTTATGGCGTCCTTGCGTATTCTGTGGCTCGGCGCACGCGTGAGATGGGAGTTCGTATGGCTTTGGGCGCGAGCGCCGGAAATGTGATGCGCCTTGTTCTGGGCCAGGCAATGGTTACAGCAGCCATTGGTGTTTTTCTGGGACTTGTGGGTTCGTTTATCCTCACCCGTTTCCTGCAATCCATGTTGTTTGAGGTCGGCGCTGCCGATCCGCTCACATTTTCGGCGGTAGCCCTTTTACTGATTGGCGTAGGACTGCTCGCTTCTTATCTGCCGGCGCGGCGTGCTACGAAGGTAGATCCTATTGTGGCATTGCGGTATGAGTAAAATCCATATCGCCGCTCAAGTACGTTAGAGAAATTTATCCCCGGCAAACGGCGCGGGAATGCGGCGTCCGGCCACGCAACCCAAAGGGCGCTAATCCCAATCTTTACAAACAATGATCACCAAACGCCAACACCAACTCGGCGAACGGCGAAAAAATCAATTGCCCTGCTCATCATTGACGTTATCAATGACATGGAATTTGTTGAAGGTGAGCAACTCCTCAGGCAGGCGCTGCCGATGGAAAAAAACATTGCCGCGTTGAAGAAACGGGCAATATCCGCGCAAGTCCCTGTGATTTATGTCAATGACAACGTCGGTCACTGGCGCTCAGACCTGAAGACGCAGATCTCACACTGTCTTGAGGATGGAGTTTTCGGCGAGCCGGTCGCCCGATTGCTGGCCCCGGACCGTTCAGATTACTTCGTTCTCAAGCCCAAATCGTCGGCATTTTTCGGGACAACGCTGCACACCCTGCTGCAACATCTGGAAGTTGAAACTCTTGTGCTGACAGGAATGGCGGCAGACGTGTGCATCCTGTTTATGGCCACGATGCCCATTTGCGCGATTACAAAATCATTGTTCCATCCGACTGCGTGGCCTCAAACACATCACGCGAAACTCGCCTGGCTTTGGAAAACATGAAGAAAGCCGCGCACGCCGTGGTCTGTAAATTCCCAAGCGTGAATTTCAAGAAGCGTAAAAACGGGCTTTGAGTGCGCTGTGATCCAACCCGAATGACCAGAAACACATCTGAGAATCAGCCACTTTCTTTTTTGGCGTGGGAGAGTAGGTCTTTCCACAGTTGATGACAACAACGTAAAATTTTGTTAAAACACTGCTGGTTGCTGTGATGTCCGTTAAAATTGGCAGGTGACAATGTGACTGGCATCCGATGCGGCGCCAGATGGAGGTACCGTGGGATCTCGACGATTGGTTTATCAGCAGGGCGATCATATCTGCACTCTTTACGCCTCACCCGAAGAACAATTGCAGGCTGCGGTTGAATACATTAAGGCAGGGCTGGCTCGCGGTGAGCAATGCCTGTATGTCTGTGGTGAACACACACCAGACGAGTTGAGGATGGCCTTGGATGCAGCAGGCGTTAAAGTAAAGGAAGAGGAAGCGCGCGCCGCTTTGAGTCTTGTCACCAAAGCCGAAGCCCATTTGAAGGACGGCCGTTTTAACGCCAGTAACATGATTTCTTTTCTGCACCAGGCAGTGCAGGACGCGCTGGGCGCCGGGTTCAATGGCTTGTGTGCGGCTGGCGATATGAAATGGGTTATGGACGGCGCTCCGGGAACGGAGGAACTCGCAGAATATGAATCCTGCCTCAACGACTTCTATGCCAGCAGTCGGGCGCTTGGCCTGTGTCAATATAACAGGAAATCACTTCCACCCGAGTTTCTTGACCATTGCATAGCTACTCATAAGTTCGTCCGGATCGAAGGTCCCATTGCGCTTCAGAATCCATTTTACGAAGAGCCAAACCGCGCGATCGGAAGGAGACCAGCGAGCGAATCTCACATTCAGCACAAGATCAAGACAATTTTTGCACAAACACCAGCGACACAAATGCACACCCCATTGCCATCAAAGTCATAGCGTAGTTTGTGTCAGTCATGTGCCGGGTGCATAGCGCCTCGTCTTTCGCGTTCTTTGCGAAAGGGTGAGATTTGAATAATGTGTCGCCTTCATGTTGCAGGATACAAGAGATTATTAGGGCATGACTTCAGCAGCAGCAAGTGCGCCACTTACATATTCTTTGGCTGGGTCATGCTGAACCAGTTTCCAAACGGATCGCGAAAAACCGCCTCAATGCCGTAGAACTGTTCTTTTGGTTCTGAGAGAAACTCCACTCCCTTCGCTTTCATCTCTGCGTAGGTTTTGCGGCAGTCAGCGGTTTGAAACACGCCCGCGCCGAATGCGCCTTTCTTCATCAATTCGGCGATAGTTTCCACATCTTTTGGCTGGATCTTCTGCACGTTGGGCACTTCAAAGAGCGACGGAGCCACTTTCATCAGGATAATTTCGTGATCGGGCTGCCCTTTAGGATTCACCGTGAGCCAGAGAAAGCCGTTGGGCATTGACTCATCCATCTTTGCCTCGAATCCCAGCTTGTTCACGTAAAAGTCTTTCGCTACGTCCTGGTCCAGAACAAAAATTGCGGAATGCGACATGCGCTGAATCATGTGTTCTCCTTGGCCACCACATCCTAATGAAAGCGGCTTTGATGTGCTTCTTGATTCTTGCTATTTAGCCGCCGGCTTTATCCGCCATACATGGAAAAGTAACAGGCTGGAATCACAATGATGTTCCATGGCCGCTGATAGCCAAAGACCCTCCGGACCTGGCGCTGATACTGCGTTGGCGTTACGCCCACCAGGGACTGAAATTTTGAGCTGAATGTGCCCAGGCTGGAATAGCCGACCTCAAAGCAGACTTCCGTCACCGTCATCCCACCGGAAGCCAGCAGCCGGCATGCATGGTCCATGCGCCTACTGGTCAGGAAATCGTGCGGCGTCTCGCCAAACGTGGCACGGAACAGACGATGAAAATGGAACGGTGAAAGGCACGCCTCGCGCGCGGCGGCATCCAATGGGATTTGCGATCGATATCCCAAAGCCAGCAGATCGCGTGCCCGGCACAGGCGACGGAAGGTATCGTCATGCACCAGTGGCCAGGGTGGATGTGCCTGCGGCATCAAGCCATTGTACTGACACACGGTGCGTTTTTGGCAACAAGGCTGGATGTTCTAAAAAAACATTGTGATTTCAGGTTTCGTTTTTGTCACGATTCGGCGCGTTTCATTTAATATGCATCCGTGGCCATACGTGAAATTCATGTGACGGGATACCGGTCAGTCCGCAACCTGCGGCTGCATCTGAGCCAGATCAACGTGCTGACCGGCGCCAACGCTACGGGCAAGACCAATCTTTATAACTCCGTGTTCCTGCTGGCCAAAGCGGCCGCCGGAGGCTTTGCCCAGGTGATTGCAGAAGAAGGCGGCATGCCTTCCGTGCTGTGGGCCGGAGCGCGCAAGAGCCGGTCTCTTGGCTCCATCCGTATGGAAGGCGTTCGCATGACGCTGGGCATCAAAACCGATACGTTTTCTTATGAGCTTATTTGCGGCCTGCCCAAGCAGAGTTCAGGGGAAAAGTCGGCGTTCTCGCTCGATCCCGAAGTTAAGGAAGAGCGCGTCTGGATGGACACGCCTCACGGCATTAAAGTCACATTTTTTGAGCGCTCGCCCAAGGGCGCATGGATTTTGGACAACGACGAGCGCCTGGCTGATTATTCCGGCGAACTGCTGCCCACCGAATCCGTGCTGTCACAGCTTCGTGAGCCTCATCTTTATCCTGAGCTTTCGTCGTTGCGCACGGAAATGAGCCGCTGGCGCTTCTATCACCATTTCCGCACAGACGCTGAGTCTCCCCTGCGCCACCCGCAAGTAGGTGTTCGCACACCTGTGCTGGCGCACGATGGGCGCGACCTTGCCGCAGCGCTTCAGACCATCAATGAAGTGGGGCAGTCACAAGACCTGCATGAGGCAATTCGCCAGGCATTTCCCGGAGCGTCGCTGGAAATCGAGCATGATGAAGACAACGGTATGTTCGCCGTCCTGCTGCGAATGCCGGGATTGCGGCGTCCTCTGCGCGCGCGTGAACTTTCTGACGGCACATTGCGCTACCTGTGTTTGTTGGCCGCGCTGCTCAGTCCGCACCCTCCGTCTCTGCTGGCGCTCAATGAGCCGGAAACCAGCTTGCACCCTGACCTGCTTGAGCCTTTGGCCAAGCAGTTGGTAAACGCCGGTAAATACTCACAGCTTTGGGTGGTGACGCATTCGCAGCGTCTGGCTGAGCTGGTGGAGAAGTTCTCCGGTGAAGCTCCCATCAGGCTGGAGATTTCCGGTGGCGAAACGAGGGTACAAGGCGAGCGGGCCATCGACGAGAGCGAAGAAGAAGCCGGATAAAATCGTCGCCTCAACCAATATTTGTTTAAGCCTCGGTCACTGCTTCACGGGGAGCAGTCCTCGTCCCGCCTGTTGGAACCTGCAATCCCGGCATCGGGCTGGACGTAAACAGCCGGCGGCAAGGCTTAGCCAGCCACCGCGCCCATGAACTGGACCGGTTGCGCCGTGCGCTGTCCGTGGAGATTCCGGTCCCAGCGTACATCTGCCGGTAAAGCTTTGAGATAAAGACAAAAGCCAGCCGTGACTTGAAGTTTGGCGTGCAACTGGATCGCTTCCAGATTGATTTCAGGCTGTAGAAGCGGTCCCACACTCCCTGCGTCCGCATCCGGATTTCATCACAGCTCATCACCGGATGCTCCATAAACATCTTGGGGCGGATGCTGGCGGGAATCAGCCAGAAGCGGCTCAACGGGATATCGTTCACGCGCGCGGAATCAGGCTGGGCTTTTTCCCACTTCTCAAAATCCACGGTACCGGGGAAGGGCGTGAGCATTACAAACTGGGCAAAGGTCACGCCCGCGCGCTGTGCCAGGTCAAGAGTGGCGTCAAACGTGGATGGCCGGTCTGAGGGGAGTCCAAAAATGAATGAGCCAAGAATGTGTATGTTGTGGGTCTTAAATTCCTGGAGCCGCCGGACCAATTCCTCTCCTGAAAAGTTGAAATCTTTATACACATCTTTCAAACCTTCCGGGGTCACCGCTTCTACGCCAACAAGCGCGCCCTTGATGTGAGCGGCATGCATAGCATCCAGAAACTGCGGATCTTCCGCCGCTTCCATCGTAATCTGAGTGAAAAAGACCATGTCTTTGGGCAGGTTGGCCAGACGCGCCATTAATTCAAAGCGTTCACTGCGGATTGCCTTCAGCTCCGCTACCCGAACATGATTGTTTTGCCGCTCCGCCAGCCGGATATCCGTCAGCGAAACAGGATAAAAATTATCATCGGCCAGAGCTATATAACGATAGCCAAGCCGTCGCAATTCAACGATCTCCTGAATCACGGCGTCTGACGCGCGCTGCCGAGGCTTTTGACCGTCCGTGCGCCAAACGGAGCAAAATGAACAGTGTTTTGGACAGCCGCGAACGGTCTGGACTGAGGCCCACATATAACGGCCCGGGGGCAGCATGTCCCAGCGGGCAGATTTGAAGTGTTCAGCGCCCACCCGTCCGCCTTCATAAATTCGTTTTAATTTCCCTGCGACACAATCTCCCAGCGCGTTCGGCCAAGCTTGATCGCCATCTCCTTTTACCACGGCATGGGCGCCACCTCTTTCGAATGCTTCTTCCTGATATAGAGTGGGATGAATGCCCCCAAAAATGACCGTCGCGCCGCGCTCACGCGCCATGCGTCCCAGTTCGTAGCCACGTAGCGCATTCCCAGTGTGGACGCCGATGCCTACAATATCGCCTGTCTGAATGCTCAGTGGGTTAAGGTGTTCCAGGGTCTCATCACAAATAACAGGATCGCCAAAGGAAGTGGGTGTTGCAGCGGCAAGAACGTAAAGCCAGCGGGGAGTAATCACTGCCGTTCCGAACGCAGTATCGCTCGGATTCACTAGGTGCACCTTCATTGGGCCTCTTCTGCAAGATCATCGACGTCTATCCCGTTGATATGCAGTTCCAGTATAACTGTTTGTGATCTCCTCAGTATCGAACAGATATGCGAAAGGGAATAGATTTTCAGTACGCTTGCGGAATGATCAGCAAAATTGGCCTAAAGCTCTACTTTAAGTGCTTCAGCATCTCTTTAAAAGCTGGTGTTCCAGACTTGCCCAGCAGTTCATAAATCATCATTTCCGTTGAAGAGAGCACTGCGCCTGCGGCCTGCATACGATTCAACCCCAGCTTCCAGTTCAGCTCGGTTCGGGAGCTTACGGCATCTGCGGCAACGTGAACATTCAACCCCTGGTTTAAGGCTCCCAGAGCTGTCTGCGTTACGCAGATATGTGACTCCATGCCGCACAGCAGCAGCGTGGTCCTGTTCTCCAGGGTGCCAACCATGGAGCAATATTCCCCATTGCCAAAGCAGCCGAATTCCAGTTTGTCCACTGGCTTAATGTCGGGGAGAAGCGAAGTGATTTCTGCCACAGTCGGGCCGAGCCCCTTCACATATTGCGTGCTAACGACGATGGGCAACGACAAGATCTCGGCCAGGCGGACCAAAAGCTGCGCGTTGCGCACCAGCCGCTCTTTCTCAAAGATGGGCGGCAGCAATTTTTCCTGTATATCTATGATGGCAAGCGCGCAATCTTCCGGGCGGAGCAGCCGCCGGGCGGCGGAATTGGCAGCGGTATCAATGGACGCAGTGACCATGCGGAAATTGTACATCCCGCAACCCAGGGAAATCGCAGCATCCTTATCGGTCCAGAACCTGCGCAATGAATGGGTCTACATCCTTGCTTCTGACTTCAACTGGAATCTGATGGCCATACTCAGGATAGATAATTGCTCGTGCATGACCAGCGTGTGCGTTGATGACCTCGGCCAGACGCAGCGCCTGATCAGTATCGGTCCTATCATCTTTTGCGCCATTAAGGATCAAAGCTATTGCTTTGAAGTTTTGAGCATAATTAAGCAGTGAGCGCTCTCTCAGAGCATCATCAGCGCCTCCAGTTTCCTGCTTCAATGAGTCAATGATAGAAGCTGCCATCTCTGATCTGGCGTGCCGCGCGTACTCCTGCAGGTCATATACGCCGGAGATTAGAACAACTCCTCGAATTGAGGGATTGTGGGCCGCTACCAGGCCCGCAACCAAAGCACCTCGACTGATACCCTCAATGAGAACTCTATTGTCCTTAATATAACCATTTGCTTGAAGGTTCAATATCACGGCAGATACGGCGTGCTGGGTAAATAGGCCACAGAAATCTGCCGATCCAGTTGAATTCCCATATCCAGGTTGGGAAATAGACACTGCAAGATATCCACGATCGGCGAACTGATCGAGCACACCCCATTTGACGAAATCTTTACCACCCGCGCGGGGCCAGCCCTGGTGCCCGTGCAAGAACACGATTGCGGGCCATGGCCCATTGCCTTTTGGCTTTTCCATGAAGTATTCCACTCTCTTGGTTATGTCATCAGGATGAGGAATCGAGAGAGTCTGGGCATGGGCTATTTTGTGGCCTGAACAGGCCATTAAGCCAGCTAGCGTTAGAAATATCAGTCGCAAAGATTTGTTCACAATTCACCTTCTTGAAAAGAATAGTGAGGATCCAGGCTCACCCATGTTCATCATGTGCCGGGATCGCTTGTGGTTTTTGTGCCTGGCTTAACTGCCACGCTGTGGTCTGCCAGTTGTCTTTGGCTACAGCGCCTTTGACCCAGGGTGGCAGTTCCAGCCGTAAATATCCTGCCAATGACAAAGCATAAGGTTCATACAGTCCGCGAAGGCGGCGAAGCTCTTCTGCGGCGGTATCGCCATCAGCCATAACAAAGCCTTCAACATGGAGCCGCTTACGCAGATCATCCAGTATCTCTTGCGGCATACGATCGACTGTGCCATCTTTAGCCGGAGGCGCGCCAAAAACCTGGCTCAGGTCCACCAGAGCATGCCGCGCGATGGCAAACGTCATTCGTGCCTGATACTGGCACATGCCTTCCAGTCCAACCATGGCCAGAGCGCATACATCGAGGATGGCTGTAAGAGAAGAGATCCATGACTGATTGTCATGTTGTGAGCGGAAGTAGGCCAGCACAGGGTAAGAAAGGTGGCTTTCCATCAAGTCAGCCGACCATACCTCCCAGTCTTGCAGCAGTTCGGTCAGGGCTTCCATGCCATCCACCCCGGCTTGCCGCCGCAACATTTCATAGGCCGTCGGGGGAGAGCCGGCACGGGCGTCCAGCAGGGAAATCGTGGCTTCTCGCCGTGAAAATGCCTGGTAAAGCACGGGCAGGTAACCAATAACCAGCGCCAGATAACCAAAGCCGATCCCCGCTTCCAGCACCGTAATAAAGCGACCCAGCGGCGAAGCAGGTAGAATATCGCCCAAGCCGAGAGTAAATAACGTTGTGCCGCTCAGGTACAGGGCATTGCCCAGATCGCTGCCAGAAAGCGCTCCGGAGAGTTTATCCTGCAGTCCATAGTGCAACAGCCCGAATCCGATTAACAATGTCACGGCCCATAAAGCGAGCAGCAAAAGCAAAGATAGCGGTCCATAATAGCTAAGCAGGGAATCGTGCTTTTTCTTTGTGCCGCGCCTCAAAGCCAGCCAGCACCATGGCTGCCAGGTGGAACGGTAAAAAAGTCGGGTCAGGCGGAACTGGCGCGTTACCCTTCGAGGGAGCACAATGGTCTCAAACGTCTCCCACAGAACCATTAGGATCAGCAGCACACCGAGAATGATGTCAAAAAATTTGAGCAAACCGGATCTCCGCAGACGTTAGATTATCTAAGATACAGAAAGAACCAGAGCTTTTTACTAAATTCGCGAACCCCAAAAGGAACCCACCGGTGAAATCGCTACTGCATCAGCTGTTGGCCCATCCTTATCTTGTGCTGCTGATCTCGGGTTTATTGGAGAGGGTTGGCGCACCCTTATTGTTTTCCCCAGTCCTGATCGCCGCAGGAGCACTGGCGGCAGGCGGACAATTGCGCTTTGACGTCGCCGTCTGGATCGCCCTTGCCACCTGCCTTATTGGTGACGCCTTATGGTATGAGCTGGGCAGAAAGAAAGGCGACTCGGTCCTTTCCATGCTCTGCCGCATCTCGCTGGAGCCCGATAGCTGTGTACGCCGTTCCAAGGTGTTTTTTGAAAAAGGCGCTAACCGTACGTTGCTTTTATCCAAATGGCTGCCGGGCGTTTCCCACGTGGTACCCGCAGTGGCTGGTTTGTCTGGAATCGAACGCCAGCACTTTTTTGTAATGAACACCGCCGGATCAGCTATTTGGATTGTGGTGTTAATGCTTGCCGGATACCTGCCTGTGGAGCGGATACACGTTGCGCACGCCGTTGCGCCGATCATATTCGAGGCCAGTCTGGCCGTATTGGCAGCAAACGTCGGCATTAAGTATTATCAGCGTCGCAAATTCTTGAAAGAGCTGTACAAGTCGCGCATCACTCCGCAGGACGTGCGCCAGATGATAGAAGCTGGTGAGCGGATCGTAATTCTTGACCTGCGGCACCCGCTCGACTCCGTCGCCGATCCGCGAACGCTTCCGGGGGCAGTCCGTGTTTTGCCCGCTGAGGTTACCAGCCGCGCGGACACGCTTCCCCGGGACGAAGAGATTATTCTCTACTGTACTTGACCAAACGAAGCCACCAGTGCCCGTGTGGCACAGCAACTGCAAAAACTTGGGATTACGCGCGTGCGACCGTTGCAGGGCGGCTTTGCCGCGTGGAAGGAACTTGGCTATCCTTTGGTCGAGCCCACTGATGTTGCCTGGGCAGCCTCATTGCAGTGAAAAGAACAGCGTTCAACGTATTAAACCTTCTTTGATGTCCTGCTCCGCTTGCCGGATATTCTCCGGCTTCCCAAGATCGCGCCAATAATATTCGTCCGCCCGGAATGCCAGCACTTTCTCACCTTGCGCAGTCAGCCGCAGATACGCTGGCACAATGGAGAAAACTCCTTCTTCCGTGAGCATGGAAAAAATCCGCGGAGAAATAACATGAACACCGGTAAATGCCAGCTCTGTTATTTCCTGTGCAGGACGAACCATCTCAGTCTTCTGCTCGTTTACAAATCGTCGACCACAAAGCCCTTGCTGCTCGTCAAATAATAAATAACGCGAGGTCTTGCGCTGCTGGACTGCAAGCGTTGCCAGCGCCCCGTTTGCGTTGTGGAACTCCACCATGCGGCGGAGATCAATTGAGCTGATAACGTCAACATTGTGAAGTATGAATGGCGCGTCGCCGCCGGACGTGTTGTCTTTGAGAAACCATGCCGCCTGTTTTAGCCCGCCGCCAGTATCCTGCAAGACTTCCTCACGCGAAAACTCAATGTGCATTCCGTAGTTTTTGGCGGCCTTTACGCTTTCGATCACCATATCTGCGTAATGATGCACATTGATGATTGCTTCCTGAACTCCAAAATCGCGCAGCCGTGAGAGCGTGATCTCCAGCAAAGTGCGCCCGCATACCTCAACTAATGCTTTAGGGCGATCATTAGTGAGCGGGCGTAAACGCGTCCCCAGCCCGGCAGCCAGGACCATGGCTTTCATTTGCCCATTTTCTCCAGTTCAACATGCCGCAGCGCCACTTCCACTCCTTCTTGGTCGCGCAGATGTTTAGCGAGTTGTTCCGCCAAGAATACCGAGCGGTGCTGCCCACCCGTGCATCCGAAAGAAATAATCAAATTCTTGAAGTTCCGGCTTTGATAGTTGCTGATACTGGAATCCACCAGCGACATCACATTCGCCAGAAACTGGTGAACACTCTCCTGCTGGTTGAGGTAATCGATTACCGCCGCATCTTTTCCGGTGAGTTCCTTGAATCGCTCTTCACGCCCTGGATTGGGAAGACTCCGCGCATCAAAAACAAATCCGCCGCCATGACCAGATTCGTCCTTTGGGGGACCTCCGCGATGAAATGAGAAGCTGAAGATCCGAACCACCAGCGGTTCTGTATGAGAGGCTTCCTTGATCGTCCTTTCGGGTATAGCAGCCTCTGCGAGTTTGACTGTCTGCGCTGTGAGGGCCAGCAACTTCTCTGAGGCCACAATGCTTTTGAAAGCATTGGTCAAAGCAGGCAGCGCAATGGGCAAGGTAGCGTGTTCAAGCAGCCAACTCAGGTTTTCCAGCGCATAAGGCACGCTTTGCAGAAAGTGCGCTTTACGTTCATAAAAGCCGCGAAACCCATACGCACCGAGCGCCTGCATAATGCGAACATAAACAAACGCATAGTAATGATGCATAAACGTGTCGCGATCCATCGCACTGAAGCCTTGCAGCGCCTCAATGTAGTGGTCGAGCAGTTTCTGGCGCAGCTCCGGCGGCAGGTCAGCTTTCGCGTCATAGAGCAGGGAAGCGATATCGTATTGCAGCGCACCTTTGCGCCCACCCTGATAATCCAGGAAAATCGGCTGTCCATCACGCAGCATGACGTTACGTGACTGGTAATCACGATAAAGAAAATAATCGCGCGGCGCGGTCAGTAGAAACTTGGTCAGGCGGCTGAAATCATTTTCCAGAGCTTGTTCACTGAACGGAATGCCTGCCAGCCGCAGAAAATAGTATTTGAAATAGTTCAGGTCCCAGGCAATGGACTGTCGGTCAAAGCTGGAGCGCGGATAGCACACTTTGTAATTCAGGTCCCGTGCGGCCTCGATCTGAAAACGGGGAAGCGTGGATATCACCTTCTTGTATGCTTCCACCACAGGGGTCGCGATGTTCTCTCCAGTCCGATTCTTTACCAGAAATTCAAACAGCGTCAGGTCGCCAAGGTCTTCTTCCAGATATGCGCCGTGGGCCAGGTCGTCGGCATAAATTTCAGGCACGGGCAGACCGTAGCGACGAAAATGCCTGGAGAACTCAAGAAATGCGACATTCTCTTCACTCACGTTATAGAGAATACCGATGGCGCGATGATCGCCTTTTGCCAATCTCACGATCCTTCGTCCCGAGCCCCCGAGTTCCCCTTGAAGCGGTTGGACGTGGTCCGGCGCAGAGTGGAAGTGCCGCTCAAACAGCTCTTTAAGGACCTCAATGGACATTGATCTCCACAACCCAGGCGGAATCACGCGCAGACAGTAAAGATATCATTTTCGGTGTGATTTCAGGGATTCAGGGGCACCGAATCAGGCGCTTGCAGGGCTATATACAACCTGATTTCCAACACGACAGAAAATTGCGCCAGACGGCAACCGGTATATTATTTGGAGCATGTCAGACTTCCCTATAGACCAGGTTCGCGCCGCATTCCCGGCGTTGCAAGATGACTTCATATTCTTTGATAATGCGGCTGGCGCGCAGTCTCCCAAGGCCGTGCTGGATACCGTGGCCGACCATCTTCTTCGCCGGAATGTTCAGAGAGGCGGACGATACCGCCATTCGCAGGAGGTGGATGCCGCCATCGCCAAGGCTCGGGAGAGCGTTGCCCTGCTGGTAAACGCACGCCATCCTGACGAAATTTCTTTTGGAATGAATGCGACTTCTTTTATGCGCCTTATCAGCATCGCCATTGGTCAGTCGCTGAAAGAACGCCGCGAAATTATTGTGACCGATCTTGACCATGAGGCAAACATCGCCGTTTGGCTGGCCCTTGAGCGTGAAGGCGCAAAGATTATCTGGTGGCATTTTCGAGAGGATGGCCGCCTTCATCCTGAAGATTTGGACGCGCTGCTCTCCTCGCGCACGCGCATCGTCGCCTGCACGCTGGCATCAAATGCGATCGGATCAGTGCTCAACATTGCCGAGGTCTCGCGGCGTGCTCATGCCGCCGGCGCAGAAGTCTTTGTCGACGCGGTGCATTACGGGCCGCATGGGCCAATTGACGTGCAGGCGTTTGAGTGCGATTACCTGGTTTGCTCTGGTTATAAAATTTTTTCTCCGCACATGGGATTTCTTTGGGGCCGACTGGAGACGCTGAATGCGCTGCCCACTTTCCGCGAAGATTTTGTGCCCGATACGACGCCAGCCAAACTGGAAATCGGGACCTATATATATGAAAACGTGGCTGGCATGGACGCCGCGGTGCGCTACCTGGAAGATCTGGGGCGCAAGATAAATCCTGCCGCAACGTCCCGCCGCGCGTCGGTTGTCGCCGCTACTGAGGCCATTCGACATTATGAAGCCCAACTCTCTTGCGCCATGCTGGATGCGCTTTCGAAGACGAAAGCGGTTGTTTATGGCATTACCGCAAAAGACCGGATTGCACAACGAACTCCAACGTTATGTTTCAATCTTCCCGGCATTTCACCGGCGCAAGTGACAGAAGAGCTTGCGAAACAAAATATTGCCGTGCGTGATGGTCACATGTATTCGCCGCGGCTCATGAAGCGATTGGGACTCACCAAAGAAAGCGGAGCAGTCAGGGCATCATTGGTGCATTACAACACACTGGGAGAGATCCAGAAGTTCGGAAGCGCTCTGGCTGAAATCACCGCAGGCGCCCATGACTAACCAAGAGCTTTCAGCGGTCGGGGGCGCAGTAGCAAGTGAAAAGATTCCGCTGCCGGAGGCGGAAGGTCTCCATCGACGATTGAATCAACGGCAGCTCACCATGATGGCCATTGGCGGCGCCATCGGGGTGGGACTATTTCTGGGCAGTAGCGTAACCATTCGTCTGGCTGGCCCCGCCGTGATTATTTCTTATCTTCTTGGGGCGGGCATTGCACTGATCATGTCTTATGTGCTGACCGAGATGGCTGTCGTTCATCCGGTGGCCGGCGCATTTGGAGTTTACGCAGAGAAGTACCTCAATCCCTGGGCAGGGTTTTCCGTTCGCGCCACTTACGGCGTCGCACAGGTCATCGCCATTGGCGCTGAAGTTACCGCTGCCGGAATCTACCTTTCTTTCTGGTTCCCCAATGTCCCGCAATGGACCTGGCTGGTGTTGGTTTCAGCCGTGCTGGTGGCACTAAATTCCATGCAGGTCAACCGACTGGGCGAATTTGAATACTGGTTTGCTCTGATCAAGGTGGCTGCCATTGTCGCTTTCATCATTGTGGGGCTGGCCCTGATTTTTGGCGTTGGTGGGCGGCACGCGCTTGGACTGGCTAATCTCACGCAACACGGCGGCTTCTTGCCCGCCGGATGGAAAGGCGTTTGGCTTTCACTCACCATTACGGTCACCAGTTATATGGGAGTGGAAATTATCGCTGTTACAGCAGGAGAGGCGGAGCGCCCTGAAGTTACGATTCCGCGTGCCATGCGAAACATTGTTTATCGGCTGATTGGATTTTACGTGTTGGCCATTGCGATCATGGTCACCATGGTGCCATGGAACCAGAGCAGCGGATCGTCCACGCTTTCCGGCAGTCCTTTTGTTACTGCCTTTGCTGCGGCGCACATTCCCTTTGCTGCGGCGATCATGAATTTTGTAGTGCTCACGGCTGCGCTCTCCAGCGTGAATACCAATCTTTACCTTGCCACGCGGATGCTCTTTTCACTTGGCCGGGGCCGCTATGCGCCTGCCTGGATGGGCAAGGTAAGCGGCAACGGGGTGCCGCATCGCGCGCTGATGGCTTCCACAGCGGGGATTGTTGCAGCCATTCTGCTGGCCATCTTTGCGCCGAAGAATGCATTTCTCATGCTGTATGGGACGGCGGTCGCCGGAATGCTTTTTGTGTGGCTTGTGATCCTCAATACGCACCTTCGCTTTCGCAAGGCCATTTCGCGCGAACGGCTGTTGAGCCTGCCCATGCGGTTGCCCGCACATCCATTTTTTACCTGGCTCGGCATTGTGTTGCTGCTGGCGATCTCGGTTACCACTTTCTTTGTGGATGGATTGCAGTGGTCGGTTCCAGCATTCGCTGTTTTTCTGGGGATGATCTCGCTGGTCTATCTGCAAAACCGGCGGCGCAATGCTTAATATTTACCGCAGAGGACGCAAAGAACGCTAAGAAGAAGACATAGGAATTTTTTTAGTATAGGGTGTCGTCGGAGAACTGTATGGTTGAAGCAGCCGAAGAGGTTTACTCTGCGCTTCAAGGAAAATTCAAAGGCGATCTGCTGCGTCCCGGCAACAGCAGCTATGAAGCCGCGCGTGGAGTTTGGAATGGCATGTTCAATCGCACGCCAGGGCTGATTGCGCGTTGCGCCGATGTCGGGGACATTCAAAGCGCAGTCCGAACCGCCAGCGAAGCGGGAATTCTCACTGCAGTGCGTTGCGGGGGCCATAGCCTTGCCGGCTTCAGCACTTGCGATGGCGGCCTGGTGATTGACTTATCGCGAATGCGGCAAGTTATTGTTGATCCCGAAACACGGCGAGCAAAATTTGCGGGCGGCTGTCTGCTGGGATCGGTTGATACTCATACGCAGAAAGCTGGATTGGTCTTTCCCTCGGGCGTGGTCTCTCATACCGGTGCGGCTGGGCTGGTTCTGGGCGGAGGCACCGGATGGTTGACCCGAAAATTTGGATTGTCATGCGATAACGTGGAAGGGTTCACTCTGGTGACTGCCGACAGCTCCATTGTCCGGGCCACCGCTAAGGAAAATCCAGATCTATTTTGGGCCTTGCGCGGAGGCGGAGGGAACTTTGGAGTGGTAACGGAATTTGAAGTGCAGCTCCATCCGCTTACCTCTGTGGTGCTCGCTGAGGGACTGACTCCCGAACATGGTATCCGCCGGCTGCTGGAATACTGGAGAGACTTCATGGCCGAGGCACCCCATGATTTGAAATGGAACATCAATCTGCGGCTTGCCCCGGATACAGAAAAAGTACCTGTAGAGCTTCGCGGACGTCCAGTTGCCAGCAGTTCACTAATCTGGACTGACGATTTGCAGGCCGGGCACAAATATATGGAGCACGCGCTTTCCATGTGCCATCCGGATTCTCTGAGCATTAGGAGTCTTGCGGTTCTGGATTTGCAAACCATGGCCGACGGAGATTTCCCGCATGGCCGACGTTACTACACGAAATCGGGCTATTTCTCAGCTCTTGATGACGCGACAATCGATCGGCTGGTGGAAGTTGTCACTACAATCCCTTCAGTGGAAACCATGATTGAACTTGCTTACTTAGGTGGCGCAGCGGGACAGGTGGCCGCAGCGGAAACTGCCTTTGGTGATCGCAGCGCGCCTTTCGTCCTGACTCTGCTGGCGAACTGGGCAGAAGCATCCGACGATGCCGCCAATGTTTCCTGGGCTCGCGATATATTTAGAAAGCTGCGACCGGCCATGAAACCGGGCGTCTATGTAAATTTCATGAGTGGCGACGAGCAGGACCGCGTGCCCGAGGCTTATCAGGAACGATGGGAACGCATGGTGGCAGTCAAGTCACATTATGATCCGAACAATTTCTTTCGCTTAAATCAAAATATCCAGCCACGCAAAACTACGGCTCACACTTTGTAATCGAGAGCAGGGAATCCGAACTGGACTAATAGAGCCCGCTTTGCTTATGCATAAATTCCCGGCGCTTCATGCCCGATCTTCTGCACATATTCAACATAAGAGCCAGGATACACGTGAGGATTGCGATCCGTTCCGCTTTCCCCGCCCAGTTCCAGGACACGTGAACCCAGCCCGCGCAGAAACATGCGGTCATGCGACACGAAAATCATAGTGCCTTCAAAGTCCTTGAGCGCCTCTACCAGCATTTCCTTGGTGGCCAGATCAAGATGGTTGGTCGGTTCATCCAGCACCAGGAAGTTCGGGGGGTTGTAGAGCATCAAGGCCATGACTAGCCGGGATTTTTCGCCGCCGGAAAGAGCGCGTATTTTTTTGTCAATGTCATCGCCGGAAAACTGGAAAGCTCCGGCGAGGTTGCGCAATGATCCAAGGCTGTCATGAGGAAAGTCTCGCTGCAACTGCTCAATGATAGTGAGATCAGGATCAAGCACGTCCAGAGATTGCTGTGCAAAATAGCCCATGATCAAGCTGGCGCCCAGACGAACTTGCCCGGCATCGGGCTGGCTTGCGCCTGCGATCATCTTGAGCAATGTAGTTTTGCCTGCGCCGTTTCTGCCCATCACTGCCCAGCGTTCCCCACGCCGGATAGTCAGATTAAAGCCTTCATAAATCACACGCGGGCCATAGCTTTTGTGAAGGTCTTCAAGCACCGCTACCTGCTCACCAGAACGCGGCGGAGGACGAAACTCAAACTTTACAATCTGGCGTTTTTTGGGCAATTCAATTTTTTCGATCTTGTCGAGCGCTTTAATCCGGCTCTGGACCTGCGCCGCTTTGGCCGCATGGGTGCGAAAACGATCGATGAAACGCTGCTCTTTGGCGAGCATCGACTGTTGCCGGGCGAAGGCTGCCTGCTGGTTGGCCGCGCGGATATTGCGCTCGCGCTCGTAAAAATCATAGTTGCCGGAATAGGTGATGATTTCTCCGCCATCAATCTCCGCGATCTTAGAGACCAGCCGATTCATGAATTCGCGATCATGCGAGGTCATCAGCAGAGCGCCCTGAAATGATTTAAGAAACTGCTCCAGCCAGATAATGGATTCAAGATCAAGATGGTTCGTAGGCTCGTCCATCAGCAGCACATCGGGTCGTCCTAAAAGAACGCGGGCCAGCGCGACGCGCATCTTCCAGCCGCCGGAAAGAGCTCCAACGTCGCCATCAATCTGGTTGTCTTTAAATCCCAGGCCATGGAGCACTTCTCGCGCCTGCGCTTCCAATGCGTATCCGCCAAGATGCTCGTATTCTTCCTGCACTTCTCCAAAACGCTCCAGCACTCGGTCCATTGCGTCAGCTTTATCAGGGTCAGACATTGCATGCTGCAAAGCTTCCAGTTCATGATGAAGGTCGCCTACGCGCCCGCTGCCGGCAATTGCTTCGTCCAGCACGGACCGTCCGGCCATCTCTTCAACATCCTGACGAAAATAGCCAATCGTCAGCCTTTTGGGGACTGAAACATCTCCTTCGTCGGGAACTTCCTCGCCTACAACCATGCGGAACAGGGTTGTTTTGCCCGCGCCATTTGGGCCCACCAGGCCCACTTTCTCTCCGGGGTTAAGCTGAAAAGATGCGTCAACAAAAACCAACTGCTTGCCGTATTGCTTATTGATATTGGAAAAAGAAATCATCCCTGATTCAAGCTAACAGAAATCTGTGCCTGTTTGTATTACTCCAGCGGTCTTTGCCTACTGAACGCGTGAAAGACCCAAATTTCATAAACTTTAATCTGTTTCCAAGATTCTGCTAATATGCAGGCGCCATCATTATCATTTGACGATGATGTTATTCGCCCGGAAGACATGAAGGACCAGGAAGAAGATGTTTTTACCGGCTCATAAGATCGTACGCGGCATGGTGCTCGGCTTGATGTTTTTTCTTGCCGGTACAGCCTATTGTTCGTGCGACTCGTATGATCCTGATCCCTATGACGACATACCTCCGGTAGTGACCGTTGAATACAATTATGTTGTTCCTGTCTGCATCAGCATCGAGCTTCCGCAGAACCAAAACAGGAATAAATTTGTCCCATATGCAGGGACCAAGATAGAGCCATTAGCGGGATCAGCCCTGCCGGCCAATCGCAAATCGCAGATTGTTGACTTCATCAGCCAGTCTCCTCCTCAGTGGCGCATCCCGCTCAGACGTTAGACAAATTTATCTGCTCCGATCGGTGTTTCGCGTATCGGCCTTTCATGAAGCCGTGGCCGCCTAACAAGGCACAGATTCGGGATCGAATGAATGTGGTCAAACTTAATTTTGGCTAACTCCACCACTCATTTTTGCTTCGAATATAAGTTTCAATTGGGAATCTGATTTAAGTTGCGAGTGTGTGAGATAGAACGATCAGCGATTGAGTTTTCAACTTCTCTTGCCGGAATTGAATCCGGCAAGGGCGCCGGAATCGGGCTTCCGGCGAAAAGTCGGGCACCGGTACTGGTAGCCGGCTGAGCACCGCGCATCAGCCAAGCACCTTGTTTCGGTGCCCGACTTTCTTTGTTGTACGGTTGCGGACCTCGTTTATTGTTCGTCACGTTATTTTCTGCGCCTGCTCAAGCAGGTCTCAAAATTTAGAATTTTTAATGTTTTTTTAATGAGATTCTTGTATTATTCCCGTTCTGATGTTCGTGGAATAAAGTGGATGCCGGGAGTTGAAGACAGCATCCTCGAAACCTTTAATTGACCATAACCCGCGGGTGCTTCGGGACCAGCCGCGCTTATTGGCCACAGGGAGAGTTCCCTGTTGCCATCCTCAATAAGCGATTTCTATAGCGGCCAGTAGAACCAGACGACAAGAGAATAAGTTGAGAAGTGTATCCGTGTACTCGAGGATATTCTCACCAATTCCAACTGCGCCTGATTTCGGATCAATCGAGCATTCTTGAAATGCAAATCAAAGAATTGACCGAAGGGCACGCTCGCTCTTTCGCTGAGATTGAGGAAGCAAAACCGTCGCCGATTTTCGCCAAACGGTTTTCACTGTGACGCTTCCGGGGGAAAGGCATGCCAAGGCACGCCCATGAAAAGTTTGAAGCAGACGATTACCAACCGGAGAAGCCCGTACCTCTGTGAATCTATTGGAAAGCTTTTACTCAGTAACATTTTGACCATCCTGACTATCTGGTTTGGGCTTGGAACCGCCGTCGCGCAAACTGCACCCACAGCCTCAAATACGCTTCTGGCCACGGGTTTCACGCTGCCATACGGAGCGCAGGTACTTGCGGGAACCGGGATTAATCCTGCCACAGGCAAGCCTTTCCGTCACTTGTGGAGCGCCGACACCGGCGGACTTTGCCGCCTGGATCCAGATCTGGATGCTGGCGCTCCATTTACAGTGAATACTGCAACTTGCATCACCACGGTTGCCGGAACAGCGTTTACTCCGGGGCGACTTGCTTATGATCCGTTGACAAATACAATTTACTCAGTAAGTGACGGGAACGGCGCGAACGTGGCGCGTTATCATTTTCTGCCAGAGGGCGATACTGGCCAGGGATTGGTCAGCACAACCGCGGAATTTCTTGGAGACGCCAATGGGTGCGGTCTGGGCGGAAGTTTTCCCTGGGCGCTAGCCTTAGGACCGGACGGCAATCTCTATATCGATTTCAAACTCAATGGCAATATCGTCAGGGCAATTTCGCCTTCCAGCGCAAGCGTCCCATGTTCAAACATTGTAGTGGTGGGAACGACGGCCGACGCGCGCAGAGGATTAACGCTGGCGTGGGTCGGACATGACTTGTGGGGATCTGATATTCGCGGACTGTGGCAGATACAAAATGCTGACCAGTGCTTTACGCCTGCCAACGGCAATAGTCCCTGCCATGGTGTAACCAAGCTGAAAACGGCAATCACCGGCGCTTTTGCCATGACCAGCGATCAGGTATATCCAGCGGTGAATGGTGATGTGTTGTACATCTCTGAGGCGCAAAATAATATTTTCAAGCTTTCCGGCCTGTCCAGCCCAACAGGCGCTATTACGCTCAACAACAATTACGCCAATAATTTCCTGTTTCTCATCAGTGTTGCTATTGACGCTTCTAATCCTGCGAACCCAGTGCTCTACGTTGGGGACGATCCTGGGCAGGAAGGCGGCGTTGCCGGAGGGGGAAGGTACTATGCTGTATCGACTACCGCTACAGCGCCTACCGTGCCGGGTACTCCGATTGGTGTTACTGCATCCGCAGGAGACAGCCAGGCATTTATCTCTTTCCTGAACGGAGGAGGCACTCCACCCACGAGCTTCACCGTCCGCAATGCTACGGCATCCAACGGCCACCTGGCGCCGGATGTCATTAGTCTTGTCAGCGGTTCTTCTGTGACGCAATCCATCACCGTGAATGGTTTGGTCAATGGCGTCTCTTATACATTTATTGTGTCAGCGACGAACGCTCAAGGCACCAGCGCATTTTCAGCACCGAGCAATTCGGTAACTCCGCTGGCAATCACGGTCCCTGGCGCTCCTACAGGTGTAGCGGCACAAGCGGCAGATTCTCAGGCTACGGTTGCATGGGTTCCACCAGCAAGCAATGGCAATGCCACGATCTCTAGCTATACAGTGACGGCGCACATCAATGGAATAGCAACCACAAATACGGCCACTACACCGAATGGCACCACAACATCAGCAGTGGTGACTGGTTTGACCAATGGAACCGCTTACACATTCACGGTTCACGCGATTAACATTAAGGGAGCAGGGCCTGAATCCGTCCCGTCCAATACGGTTACGCCGACTCGTCCTCTAGGCGCGACTGACATGGCTATCAGCATCAGCGGCCCGGCAAGCATCAATTCTGGAGGCAATGCCACCTACATTTTGACTGCCAGCAATCTGGGACCAAGCTTTGCCCCACAAGTTACAGTGACAGACTTTGTGCCTGTCGGCGCTACGTTTGTTTCCGGTACGCCGAGCCAGGGAGCCTGCTCTCTTCTGGGTTCGCAGTTCCAATGTAATCTGGGCGGAATTGTGGTTGGAGGAAGCGCGACTGTGACGCTGGTCCTTAACGTAACGGCTGCGATCACCAATACTGCGAGTGTCAATGCCAATGACGCGGGCGGGAATCCTGTTCCCGATCCCTCACCAGTAAACAACACGGCCAGCTTCAGCACGGCCATTACCGCTCCGCAAACCACCACCGATCTTCAGGTGACCGGATCGCCGCAGAATGGCGGGCCGACATCCGGGCCTGCAATAACAGACACAATCACCTGGCAGATCAAAAATGCGCAAAATTCCCCAGCCAACGCAACAATCTTCACAGCTACGTTGCCGGCAGGTTTGCCCTTTAACTCTCTTACTGCCTCTACTGGGTCTTGCACAGCGCCGGCAGTTGGCAGCGCAGGAACAATCACTTGTAATGCAGCCTCAGTGGCCGCAGGACAAACCATGATCGTAACCATAAACTTCAGCGTGCCTGGCGCAGGCAGCTTCACTTCCACAGGACACGCATCGTTCAACGGCACTGACACAAACACGCCTAACAACACGTTCAGTGTGACGATCAACGCAAAGTAGTGGCTACGCTAAAATGCCGGGAAGCGATTCGCTCCCCGGCATTTCATTTGTCCGTGAGAATAATTTATTTTGGGGACTCGGATTTCGGAACTGAAGATTTCTGGTTGCTCCCTGAAGCCTCTGGCTTGGAGGAACCATTCAATTCGCTGGCGGGCATCCAGCCCGAATTGGGCGCCGGCCCAACATATTGCTCGTTGTAATCGATGTGGATAGAACTGTTTTGGGCCTGTTCTTGTTTTTCAAGATTCTGCTTGGTAAGAATACGAACAATTTCATTTTTTGATTTATCAAGAGACGGCGT
Source organism: Candidatus Angelobacter sp. (assembly GCA_036488825.1). Classification (GTDB taxonomy): domain Bacteria; phylum Acidobacteriota; class Terriglobia; order Terriglobales; family Acidobacteriaceae; genus Angelobacter. The sequence goes on along the minus strand of DASXGZ010000008.1, from coordinate 186,041 downwards.
TTCACGGCCCTCCAGCTTGAAAATAATCAGAGCTGAAGGCTGCGAAACAACCTGGGTAACCTCGCCAGGCTTCAGCGCAAAGAGTTCCTTTTCCTGGTCTGCGGAATAGAGGCCGCGGCGTATCACGGCCATCTTGGTTGAAGGAGGGTTCTTGACGCCCAATGAATCGAACGCTTCTTTTTGGAGGGCATCCATGTCCTCGCCTTTGGCCGCGCGTTCGCGAATCTCGCCGGCCAGTTTGCCGGCCTTGGCTGCGAATGCTTCATTCTTCAGGTTAGCTGAGTCATATCTGGGCAAGGTGATACGGCGCAGCGTTAATTCTTCAAATTGGTCGGTATGGCTTGCATAATACGACTTTATCTCCTCGGGTGAAACCTTCCCGGCTCTTTCCTGAGTAAGAGCTTTGTACATATCCCCCATCGCCCTCATGCGAGCAAGCCGCATAACTTCGGCAAATCGTGGGTCGCGTTCCACTCCGGCCTTTTTGGCTGCTTCATAGTTGAGCAGAGTGGCGGCGTAACCTTCCGCCACAACGTGACGTTGCGCGGGAAGCAGCGGTGGGCCAATGGCGTTAAGCGCATTGATGAGATTATCGAACTGCGCTTTTGTTACAACAGTAGAGCAGGCGGCATCCGGACCAGTCTTTCCGGCGGTATTCGTACATAACCCATGAATTGTGATTGCTGCTTGAGAGGAGGGAACAGCGCCAGTACCGGTTTTACCGGCTGCCGTTGGCGTCCGCTCTAGCTTGGCAGTTGCAACAGCATGGGTTTTCGCGGGTGTGGCAGCGTCTGTTGTGGGACTTGAAGGTTGTGTTTGCAGTGGCGTCGTGGCCACGGCCAGCAATACGGTTAATAAAAGGCAAGGCATATCTATGCCCCTTTCCGCGCAAAAAGAGCTGATGAATTTTGGCCATCGTACCATAGGTTGGTGCGGGAATAGGACGAAAGAAATCAGTTTTAATGTGGAGTGACGCGCTTCCAGAGGCCCAGGAAACAGCGAAACCAGGTATGAACCAGTAATAGGCGGCATAGGCCAGAATGCAAGATTAAAGATTTTAATGTAGGTTTAATGTCTCTCTAATTACTAAAGTCCACTTTTGTATTGCGCTAATGCGAGTTTGTGCGTAGCATTGGCGACTCTGGAACAGTGGTTGAATTTTGCGGGCTGCTGCTTTCGGATGGTTGTAAGACTTTCCTACCAAATCGACGGTAAATCGGGCACGGCGCTAGTTGGTAGCTGAACGCGAGGTTGGCGTTGGGCTGCTTTTTCGTCTATTTACCCAACTCCAGTCTCTAACGGAACCTCAGCACCTCAAAGGTTAGGCTGGCAGCGGTCCATGCTCTGATTTACGTTCTTAGACCTCCGTCTTTCTTTCCTTTGTTGAAAACGAAACTGGCACATGGTTGCGGCTGATCGCTACTGTGCGTCCCGAGAACGCCCATGAGAAGGCATGCATGGATACTTTGCCATGAGGCAGCCCCCCTGCAGCTGACTCCTTTGAAAAATCGTTTTTGAAGCGAATGCTTCTGAACGGGAAAGACGGATATCTATGAAAATTTCCACAAAGACACAGTATTCGCAGCCTACAGCCCGCAAATTATCTCTGTACCTCGGTTTGCTGTGTTTCACGCTTCTTCTTGCGTTTGCCGTTACGGCAAATGCGCAGAATGTAACGCAACTCAACGTTCCGACAACCACTACGTTGTTTGCCGGTACCCAGGATTGGAACCAATTTGGTCTTTCCTCAGTAACTTCTCCGGGCTCAGGTGTTGTCCTTACGGGCACTGCAATCAGCGCTTTCACCGGGCAGCCAGTTCGCCATATCTGGTACGGCGATTCCAGCAATGGTATGTGCCGAATCGATCCAGAGCTTGATGATCCGAATTTGACTGAGCCTGCACCCGGCATCGGACGCTTCAATAACATCGAACGGACATGCATCGGCTTCATTCAAGCTGGTGGATTCGTACCTACGCAACTTACTTTTGATGCTTCGACGAATACTCTCTATGCTGCCGACGAGCCGCGCACTGCCAACGGTGTTATCCGTATGCACTATGATCCTACGGGTGACAACGGACAGGGAAGCATGGATCCCATTCATGTGGAATCCCTCATGGGCGCCCAGGGAACCAGAAATGGCGCAGGCGGCTGTCCATCGATAACTGACCCGCGTACCGGAGGCATTCCGGTGCAGATGTTCGCCGCGTCGCTCGGCCCAGATGGAAGCCTTTATATCGGATGGGCACGCGATGGCGCTATCGCACGCATCAACAATCCCTCTACATTCGATCCGTCCAATGACGCAGATTGCGCCAGCATCCAGGTGCCAATCTTCGCTGCTGATGCCCGCTTAGGTAACGGTGGCGCGGCCGGCCATACTTTTGGATTGGCATGGATCGGTCATACATTGTTTGGCGCGGACAATATCAGTCCCTGGTTCAAGGAAAATGCTGACGAGTGCCTGACCCCGGCCAATGGCAACCAGGTTTGCGGTCCGCTGCCAAGTCAGGGTATCGGAACTGAAATCCTGGGTGCCTTTGCTCCTGGTCCCCAGGCCGGCATCGTCAGCGACTTTACTTATAACGGTCCCAACACTGTGTATCCCGGTGACACATTGTTTGCTTCATCGTTAGGCAGCACAGTGCGGGTAGGGAACGTTAGTGACGTAAACAATATGATTGTGACACCGCAATTTGGCGGCACTTTCTGCTTCATTACCGGCGTGACCATTGATACAAGCAATCTGGCCAATGAAACAATTTACGTTGGTTCCGATTGCACACAGGGCAGCATCAACGGCGCGGCTGCGATTTGGCAGGTAAAACCGCAACCTCCGTCGGGCGCTCCTCCGGCAGTTCCGCAGAGTGCAAGCGCAACGAATGCTACTCCTGGCGGCGCTACGGTAGGAACGGCCATCGTAAGCTGGATTCCCGGGTCGAACGGGCAAGCTCTTACCAGCTTTGTAATTCGCACAGTGCTCGCCTCCGATGGGACGACTTGTGTTTTCCCTGATCCTAGCAATCCTGGGGCATGTCTCGATCAAGCAGTTCCAGCAGGACCCAACGGTGTTCCTCCAAACTCCGCTCAGGTCACTGGTCTGCCAATCGGCACGCCTGTGCAATTCCTGATTGCCGCCGCAAACTCATTTGGTACCAGCCAGTTCTCAATCGCTACAGCGGCTTTCACCGCTTTCGTGCCGACGCCTCCCGTCGCGCCGACAGGTGCTGTGGCCACAGCAGGTAATGCTTCCGCTCAGGTTGCATGGTCAGCTCCTGCCAACAATGGCGGATTACCCGTTACCAGCTACACGGTGACTGCACTGTTGAACGGCTTAACTTCGGTGGGGAATATCACGGTTGCAGCTCCTGGCACCGGCGTAAACTTTACCGGCTTGGCCAATGGCTCTCTCTACAACTTTGTAGTGGTGGCAACCAACGGGGCAGGCAACAGTACGGCATCGCTGCCTTCAAACGCAGTGACTCCAACTGTTCCGAACGTCCAGGATATCGCGATCACCATGAGCGGTCCGTCTTCCATCAACGCGGGTTCGTTTGTTACGTTCACCATGACCATTTCCAGCCTCGGTCCTGGAGACGCTCCCAACGTTACCCTGGCTGACAACTTGCCGGCTCCTTTGATCTCGTTCAGCACGACTCAGGGATCCTGCTCAACTCTGGGCACCGCCTTTAGCTGCACTCTTGGCGGCATGAAGGCCGGCGCGAGCGCCACGGTGAAAGTGACCGTTGCAATCGGCGCCTCAAGTATCACCAACTCGGCGACAATCACGTTGCGCGACCTGCTGGGCAACGTGAAAAACACTGATCCGAACCTGACCAACAACACTGCCAGCTTTACCACGAAAGTAAACACCGGTGGAACTCAGGTAAGTGCTGATATTCAGACGACTGGCTCTGCAAACAACGGAGGCCCGGCCGTGGGCAGCAACGTGCTGTTCACATGGCAGACCAAGAACAACACCGGAAACGTGACTGCTCCCAACGTTACGTTTGAGGTCAATCTGCCGCCGTCGTTCAACCTGGTTCCTGGCAGCTTGAGCACCAGCATTGGTGGTTGCTTTATCAATGGCCAGACCCTGGACTGCACGACTCCGACCCTCGCTGGAGGAACAACGATGATCGTGACTTACAGTGTGACTCCGACCCAGCCTGGCTCGTTCACCACAACCGGAACGAATACTTCGGGTGCGACTGTTATAAACCCCGCACACACGACGTTCCCTGTAACCATACAACCTAAGTAATACCCACCATCTGCCGGGGCGCCAACCAGCGCCTCGGCAGTCTGTTAAGTCCACCGATACTGATCTTTGAATAGGTGATTGGAGTTTTGTCTTCCTGCAAAAACAATGGACGTTTCCCTGATCGACGGACAGGATTTTAGAAACGGCCTTGCCCTTGCTGGAGCGCGGAAGTTGGGTAATCCCCCCGCTAAAGATTACCCAACTTTCTTTTCTTAAAATGAATCCCTGAAATAAGGCCGATCGAACAGCCCAGAAATTACACAGTCGAGCTTAAACACATACATTGCAAATACTTGCAGGTTTTGGCCCCCAAACTCTCTCCTTAGAATCTTTAATTCTATTTTAATTTGGCTCTTACATTCCCGCCTCATAGTCTGACTCACTTACTCAGAGATGAACTCACGCTACACGGCTAAATAGGGTGTATTGCTCATTTGGATCTTTCGCGGTGCAGCCTTCAGGTTTGTCATTGGTAACAGCGCAGTAGGTTGCGCGAACATCTTCGTCCAAGAACTGCAAGTTCATTCCCACGGTTAAATCCGCTGGGAAGCTTTTGGCTTTGGAAACCGAGGACGTTTGGGCCAGTTTTACGAGGTATTGATTGCCCATTGCTTTGAGCCCGGGTCCCGAAAGCCGGCCCCTTCATCAGGGAAGCCCGTTCCGCGAGAGAGCTATATACAGCCCAGAATTGCCCGGTTTCCTGCCTTTGTCATCTCAGATTTCTCAAATTTCTATAAGCGGGTTCCTGGAGCGCGGCCAGGAAGTTTCGCATTGCTTGGTTGCACAAGCGAGCGAAACTTTTCTTGAAGTTGGGTAGTTGTCTTTAATACGCAATTGCCCAACTTCTTTTTTGCTGCCAAAAGAAATCCTAGACCAAGCAGATCAAAACTCCACTCACAGGAAAGCTGCGTGCATTCCAGCCATCAATCTGATTGGTTTGTTAATGAATTTAATGTGGCCTTAATGGTTTTCTAATTACTAAAGTCCATTCTCTATCCATCGACGGCTTTGATGTTCTTCCGGGTCATTCACGCGCTGGTCAGATAACACAGACCGGTTTTCCCGCCAAAAACATCAATACTGAAAAGAAGATCTTTCAGACTCCTGGGTGGACCGTCGTGCAACGGCCCTGACTGGCAGAATTAAGGACCCATTTGGCAAGCTTGTACACCCCGGCTCCTAGCGTGAATGTACCACGATTAGTTAGCCCAGCTTTCCTTCTGGCAAATCCACTGCCAAGTGGTTGCTTCATCTGACCCCAGAGCGCGTGAGCACACATACTCCCCAGGAATGAACATTTTGATGTGGCGGATTTCGACGCCAAATGGTGTGCGAACACCCAAATGCACTTTTCCCGAGGCTATATGCTTCCGGACGGGAAGGATGATGACAATGTTCGTTCGTAGCGGCGTAGTAAACAGAACTTCAACCAAATCCGATAAGCCCTGGATCCATGTGCGGGCAATCCTGATCGCAAGCATAAAGAAGAGCATGGCTTTATTTTCTCCAGAATGGTCCTGGGCTCCGGGACGGCAACGGGGTTCTTTTGCCAATGCTGTCATCGTTTAATATGGAAACAAATTTTTGTTGCAAGAGGAAGGAGGTACCACAAATTTTCTAAATCGCTCCTAAATGTCAGCTTTCACGAAGTTGGGTAACATGACGGGCTTTTCCTCTTTTCGTTCGCATGTTACCCACTTTCGATAGTTCGCAGCAAATTAACGACATAAATCAATATACGAACTGGAACGAAGTAACAGTGGCAAATTGCAATCATAAGATTCCTGGAGCGCGGCCAGGATGTTGTAGCACCACCTTAAGTGCAGCCTGCAAGACTTTGAAGTTGGATGGTTGATGTGATTGTTTGTGCAGCAATCATCCAGCTTCGTTTCTTTACAGGGTTGGTCGCGCCGATAAGTATTATTTTCTGTTTGTTTTGTTCGTGGCTCAAGATTTTGCGAAGTTGTTCGTTTGATTGGTTGGCTTAAAGTTTTTGGCATTGACGGCTTTGATGTTCTTCCGGGGTCATCTCACGCGCTGGTCAGATATCAACGATCAGTTCCCGCTAAACATCATGACTGAAAGATATTTTCAGGCTCCTGGGTGGACCGTTTGTGCTGTGGCCCTGATTGGTAGAGATTAAAAGGTAAGCATTTCACCCGGCTCAAAGCGTGACGATTCTTGAGTAGTTCGGCAGCTTTCCTTTTCTTCTCAATCCTGGCTTCAGCGCGGCGCACCTGGTTTTACTCGCAACAATAAAAGGATTTTTGGCTCGCGACGGACTCTTGTCCGGCGGATGGATTCGTACGCTCGCATGAATTTGTTTCAGTAGCAACCGCTCGTTCGAGCGGAAAAGGATGACGACATGATGGACCTGACAGGCGCCACGGATGGGACGTTTAACACACTTCTTAGGCCATGGATCAATATAATGGCGGCACTGGCCTCAAGATTCTGGATCGGGCTGGTGATATTTACTGGCTTTGTAGCCCCCACTGCAAGCGCGCAACTGCCCACTCCGTTCGCCACAGGCGTCACCTCGCCCGGAGGCGGAATGGTGCTTACGGGCACGGCCATCAATCCACATACCGGACAGCCATATCGCCATCTCTGGACAAGCGATCAGGGCGGCTTCGGTCTATGCCGCATTGATCCAGACATCGACGCGCCAGGTCCGCACTTTCTCAATTCCGGATTCTGCATCCCTTTCGTCGATGGTGTTCAATTCAAGCCTGGTCAATTCGCCTTCGATCCGCTTCTCAACAACATTTATGCGGTGGACCTGCAAGCCAACTCCCGGGGGATCTTCCGGCTGCACTATATCCCCTCAGGAGGCAGCGGTCATGGTTCTGTGGATCCAATCCATATAGAAGTTCTGGGCGGCAACCAACTCGGAGGTCACCAGACACTGCCGGGTTGCGGCATTGCCGGCAACGTTCCTAATTCAGCAGTACTCGGACCGGATGGCAACCTTTATATAGGGTTCAAAGCCAGCGGTGACATCCTGCGGGTGGCAGCTCCACAAACTGAACCTCTGCCGTGTGCCAACGTACAAGTGATTGGAACCACGGCGGACGGCAGAAAAAACTTTGGCCTGGGGTGGATTAGCCACGATCTTTTTGGCGGCGATGGTTTGGCCGCCTGGGTGATTCCCAGCGCAGACCAATGCATGACGCCGCAAAATGGCAACACGGCCTGCCACGGAACCAACATTCTTGTGGCACAGACGGCTGTGCCAAGTTTTGTGATGAGCGACCAGCTCTATCCGGCGATGAACGGCCGGAAATTGTTCGTCGGGAACCCCAGTTCCGTGACCCTTGTTGATACGGCTACCCTTCAAGTCACGATGGGTTATGCCTCCGGCTTCCAGTTCTTGAGCGGAATGGCTCTGGATGGAACAAACATGAATCTCTATGTAGCAGATGATCCTACTGAAGGGATTGCTGGCGGATTTGGGCGCTGGTGGAATGTCGGCAACAGCGGACTCAGCATCGCGCCGGCGACCCTGGTGAAATTTGCTGATGGCGTGACCGCGCCCTCTGGAGGCGCAGTGCTGGCCGGCACAGGAATTAATCCGGCGACTGGAAGGCATTATCGGCATCTGTGGTCGGGCGATCAAGGCGGCTTTGGTCTTTGCCGGCTTGATCCGGATATTGATTCACCTGGTCCGCACACTATGAATTCCGCAACGTGTATTCCATTCGTTGCAGGAGTGCAGTTCAAGCCCGGCCAGATGGCGTTCGATCCTATCACTAACAATCTTTATACGGTGGATATGCAAACCAATACCAAAGGCATTTTCCGCCTGCATTTTATTCCCGCAGCGGACAACGGCCATGGCGGCGTCGATATCATCCACCAGGAAGTTCTCACCGGAAACGGCGGGATTGGCCATAATGGGCTGCCTGGATGCGGCATTGCCGGAAATGTCCCTAACTCAGCGGTGCTGGGCCCTGACGGAAACCTTTACGTGGGATTCAAGCAGAGCGGAGACATTCTTCGCATCACAGCGCCAGCGGCAAATCCAGTTCTGTGCACCAACGTGCAGGTGATTGGAAGCACCCCGGACACCGTCCGAGACATGGGGTTGGGGTGGATTGGGCACGATCTTTATGGCGGCGACGGGAGGGCGGCATTCATTATTCCCAATGCCGACCAGTGCATGACGCCGCAAAATGGACAGAACCTCTGCCTGAGCAATAATTTTCTGCAGAAAGAAACAGCCACTCCATCCTTTGTGATGACGGATCAGTTTTATCCGGCGCTGAACGGCAGAAATCTTTTTGTCGGCCAGCCGGGCAGCATAACTCTTGTCGATCCGGTATCGTTTCAGGTCAACCTGAGTTACGCGAGCGGGTTCCAGTTGCTGAGTGCTCTGGCGATGGACCCCAGCGACTTGACGCTTTTTGTTGCTGATGATCCGTCACATGGACTGTTGCCGCTGCAAGGCCACTGGTGGGTAGTCGCGCCCCAGCCGGTGACTCCAGCTATCCCCGGACCTCCGCTCAATGTGGTAGCCATCCCCGGCAATGCTTCGGCTCAGGTGAGTTGGGTTCCTTCTCCTGACGGGCAGGCAATCACCAGTTACACGGTGCGCAATCTATTGAATACGCCGGGACTGGCTATGCCGGATGTAATTGTAACGGCGCCGGCAGGTTCCACGGATGTGCCTACATCGATCACCATCAATGGGCTTGTCAATGGTATTTCGTATCAGTTCGAGGTCGCCGCTACCAATGACGAGGGAACAAGTCTCTTTTCAAAGCCAAGCCTGATTATCATGCCGTTCAATCCGACAGTGCCCAAAGCACCTACGAACGTGGCTGCAGCCGGGCACGATTCTTCAGCTTCAGTCGCCTGGACCGGAGTTCCGGATTATCTAAACGGCGGGTTTCCAATTGTTGAATACCACGTAGAAGTGGAGATTGAAAACCAGACAATCCGCACGGAGGTTGTGCCTTTCCCCCAAACTTCAACGTTGGTTACTGGTTTGACCAACGGCACAATCTACACGTTCGTGGTGACTGCCCACAACGTAATGGGCGATAGTCTGCCATCGGTTCCTTCAAACTCAGTTATTCCAACAGCGCCTGTCTCACCCCCACTGCCTGTTCCACCGCCGCCCGCTGCATCTGCCGATTTAGCAGTGACCATTAGTGGGCCTAATGCCATCCCGCAGAACTCAACTGCAGGCTATGAGCTCCTTATAACAAACAATGGCACTGCCGCGATCCCGCAAGTGATCGTTACAGATAGTTTTGCCATCATCACCGCGTCAATCGCGTCAGCCATCCCCAGTCAGGGAACGTGTACCACGGGAACCCCAGTCATTTGCAATCTGGGTAGTCTACCTGCGGGAAGCACGGCAGCAATAGGGATCACGGAGACTCTGATTACAACCGTCACAAACACTGCAACGCTGCAAGCGCTGGATGCGAATGGCCAAACGATGACATTCGTAAATCCCGCTCGTGCTACTGCCAGCACTACCACAACAGTTTCGGCATCCCCTGCTCCACCGACGCCAACTCCAGTTCCAAGTCCAATCCCTATTCCAACTCCAACGCCAACTCCAGCCCCGGTGCCTTCTCCTACGCCAGGGCCGACACCGGCTCCGACGCCAGCGCCTTCTCCTGCACCAACTCCTACGCCTTTGCCAGTGCCAACGCCCTCGCCAACTCCCGTTCCTCCACCCGCGCCTTTGAGCATTACTGATCTTGCGCTCAGCGGAGCTTATGTTCCCGGTACGGCGAACGGCACAATCACGTGGCAGGTCACGAATCTTGGTTCCATGGATGCAACTGGCGTGAATTTAATAGAACACTTACCAGGCAACGTGAAGATTCAGTCGATCACCGCATCTTCAGGTGGTCTTTGCAAACAAACAAATACATTCCTGAGTGGGGCGCGTCTGGCATGCAACCTGAGCATCCTGCCGGCAGGGCAAACCTGGAGCGTGACAGTGGCAGTTGTAACCGGCGCCAGGAGCGCAAAAACTGCGGCCCGAGTGACGTTCAACGGCAGAGATCCAGCCCCGGGCAATAACTACTATTTTGTAACGATGACGAGCAGCAATGTAAGCGGCAGTGGCATTGGCGGTCAGATACCGGTCCGCCGAATTAAGGTTCCGGCTGATCCTGACGTTCCCATCAGCCCCGGTCGCCGGATCCTCGGCCAGTAAAGTGATTGATTCCCAGTCTCTTGCTCGATGCGCGAATGCCCTGCGGCGATCGGCAAGGAGTGAGGTGGGCCAAACTGGCGATGCCCGTCTTCCGGGCGGGATCGCGAGCTGAAGTGGCGAAAGTTACGGTGAAAAGCGGAACGCTGTAAATCATTCTGACGGGATGAGTCTACGGATGGAAACGAAACAAACTGACAGAACTACATTTACTGCCGCGGCAGCCGCAAAGGCAAAACTGGCGGCCCGGCAGGACGATCCGGTGGCATGCCTGCGCGCTCCGGGCGTGGGCAGCACCATCCAGCGATTAAGAAAGAAAGAAGCCATTTTCTACCAGGCCATGCCGGCGGACTGTGTCTTTTATCTACTCCAAGGACGGGTAAAGCTGACTGTTATCTCAAGTGAAGGCAAGCAGGCGACAATTGCGCTTATGCGGGCAGGGGATTTTTTGGGCGAGGAATGCATTGCCGGGAACCATTTGCGGACCAGCACAGCCATCGCAATTTCTGAATGTACTGTCCTGAGGACTGGGAGGAGAGCAATGATTGACGTGCTTCGACGCGACCAGGCATTTTTCAAGTCATTCCTGTCATTTATGGTTTCCCGCAACGTCCGCATGCAGGAAACCTTGATGGATCGTTTGTTCCACACGGGCGAAAAGCGCCTGGCGCGCATCTTGTTGCTGCTGGCTGACTTTGACAGCGCAGGACAATCGGAAATCATTATCCCTAAAGTCAGTCAGGAAGCCCTGGCGGAGATCGTTGGCACAACCCGTTCACGGGTAAGCATCTTTATGAACAGCTTTCGCAAGGAAGGCTTTATCGACTATGACGCCGATTACAGCGGCGACCTTCTTATCCGCTGTTCGCTTATGCAAGTGCTCTCCAGAAGCTGAGCAGGAAGCCAAGGCCCCATGTTCACCCCGTTCCATTTCGGGAACAGTTGCCCCTCATTTTTTCCGAAATGTGTTTCCTTGAGAACAGATTTCATTTCGGCATGCGTTCAGAATGCTTTCAAAGAAAGCTTTAATAATTCATTGTCGGCGGACAAAATAAATCGCGCCTTGTCAGAGAGGCAGCGACATCCTCACTCAATAAAGCATCCGCCAGAAACAATGATTCGCTGACAGAACTATCGCCAGCGTTCAATGCTTTCTACTTCTTCCGGGCACAATTCATTGCTGAGCTGTGTTTGCTGTTGCAAATACAGCACTGCCTGAACTGTGCTTAAGTCTCGGCGTGCGACCGAAAATAATGAGTGCAGGCCGCGACTAACCCAAAAAAAATTATATAGCTTTGCCGGCCGACGGACGACCGGTTGCCGTATCACTGGGCCGCTGAATGCTTCATCGCATTCATCCGGGTTCGTTTTTTTAATTCGAGTCTGCTGGTCACCTTTGTACCCATAAAGGTTACTGGGCAGTCTCTTGCATCGCGACACCTTTAAAGGGAGTGCCGCCACTGGAGCAGCTACCATGAGTAAAAAAAGTGATAGAAGAGACGGATTCTTTCTTAATGAAAATTCTTCCAGGGCACGGATTCAAGAAGCTGAAAATGCACGGAAAAATCGTGCAGAAATTCTGAAGGCTTTTTCACAGGGCAAAGTTACCCGGCGTGAACTGGTGAAATGGGGCCTGATTACGACTGGCGGCATGCTTGCCCCCATTCACGGTCTAAATCCATTCGTCAACAGCGCGTATGCGAGCAGCGGAAATGGCAATGTCGGCAATGGCATTCCCACGGGCGCGCCGCCCAGCCCGACGTTTGGCGTCCAGCCGTTCAGCACGCCGATGCCGCGGTTTGACGTGATTGCACGCGGAACCAATCCTTTGGGTGGCGATCTGACTCCGGTACCAACGGCGCAAGCCAACCAGACACAGCAGCCGTTAGACCCTGCTTTGGGAACTGGCACAGGCCCAATCGAAGGCCGTCCCCCGGGATCAATCTGGGCGCACCAGGGTTTCGGTGACCACGCGCCGCAGGTTTCAGTAGAAATGTCGCAGGCACAGGCGCAGACCAACACGGTTTATAACCCGGGCGTCACCTCGGACCACAACTCTGGGATTGATCCAACATCTCCTCTGCCGCTGAAGTTCCATCCCCAGTTCCCGACGCAAAATCCTAATTCGGTCTGGACCTTCAATGGAACTATTCCACCGAAGTTGGTCATTGGACGTTATGGCGAGCCAATCCTGTTCCGTCACCACAACAAGTTGCCTGCCGATGTCACGCAGAACAATGGTTTCGGGCGGAACACCATCTCGACACACGAGCACAACGGCCACCATGGCGCAGAGAATGACGGCTTTACCGGCGCATTCTTCTTCCCGAACCAGTTCTACGATTATCACTGGCCAATCGTGCTGGCGGGTTTCAGGAGCGTGAACACATACGCGACCGATCCCCGGGCCGGCAGCCCCGCCGACAATGGCGGAATCAACAAAGTCCCGGGCGACTGGCATGAAACCATGTCGACTCACTGGTTCCACGATCACATGTTCACGTTCACTTCACAGAACGTGTACAAGGGCAATGCTGCGATGTTCAACATCTACAGCGCGCTTGACCGTGGCAGTGAGGTCCCTGACACTCTGGGCCCGAATGGCACCAGCGTAAATCTTTGCCTGCCTTCTGGCACGGCAAAGAGCTTCGGTAACCTGGAATATGACGTCAATTTGATGTTTAACGAGAAGGCCTTTGATGCCAGCGGCCAGCTCTTTATGGACATCTTCCAGTTTGACGGGTTCCTGGGCGACCTGATGTGCGTCAACCTGACGTACAAGCCGTTCTTCGAAGTGGAGCGCCGCAAGTATCGCTTCCGCATCCTGAACGCCAGCGTTTCGCGCTTCTTCAAGTACGGACTGTCTGACGGTTCACCGATGATCCAGATCGCGAATGACGGCAACCTGCTGCCTTCGCCGGTCGTGCAAACGGTCTCCGACGAGCAGGGCATCGCCGAGCGTTATGACTGGGTGATCGATTTCTCCCGGTACAACGTCGGTGACAAAGTCTGGATGGTAAACGTGGCCGAGCACCAGGACGGCAAAAAGCCCTCTGCTGATCTCTCGCTCGCGGACGCCCTCGCCGGCAAGTCAAACGACCCATGTGTTGGCAAGTTCCTGGAATTCCGCATCGTGCGGGATCCAGCCACGCCGGATCTAAGCCAGGTGCCTGCGGTCATGATCCCAAATCCTGACCTCTCCGGCATTCCCGTATCGCGTGAACGCACCTTCACCTTCGGTAGCGGCGGCTCCGATGCTTTGCCCCTGAACGATCCAGCGGCATTCAGCACCGGCGCAGGCAACCAGCCTGGTCCGTGGGGTGTGATTACGGACAATGGACGCATGCTGAACGCCAGCTTCGGCCGTATTTCAGCGGCGCCGGGTTACGGTACGCGTGAAGTCTGGACGCTGCAGAACGGTGGTGGCGGCTGGGACCACCCGATCCACATCCACTTTGAAGAAGGCCAGATCCTTGCCCGAAACGGTAGCGCTTCCAACGTTCCGGCATGGGAACAGGGCCGCAAGGATGTATATCGCCTGCGTCCGGGGGGAAGCGTGACCCTGACCATGCAGTTCCGCGATTGGGGTGGAATGTTCATGGAGCACTGCCACAACACAGTACACGAGGACAACGCCATGCTGGTCCGTTGGGAAATCGATAATGGAGGCACGCCATTCTTACGGCCACTTCCAACACCGATCCCGACGCCCAACGGTGTGACCTTCGTTGCACCGGATGACATAGCTCCCACTGCCTTCTAGGCTGCGCTCGAAGGGTGGTGCTACACCCGGACTGGTGGGCGGCTCTTGCTGGTTTTAGCTTCGCATTTTTTCGCGAACCTGACCAGCACGGCAGCCCGCCAGAAATGGGTTCGGAACGAGAGTTGGGATTCTGGAATGTAAGTTGATCTGGATCTGAAACCGCGCCGAGTTAATCATGCCCCAGCGGTGACATAAGAGGCTTGATAGCTCGTTAGTTTCAGAAGGTAGCTCATCTATGTGGCTACCAAACAAGTTGCGACTGTGGGCCAGCCCGATGGTACTACAGCCGTGAACGGGGCTGCCGACCGCAAAACGGCAGCCCCAATCTTTAATTCAGCCTAAGCTCATTCTATAGAGTATCTCTGGCTTTCTAACACATCAAGATGCCGGCAAAGGGAATTGTGCCGGTTGCGGTTGCGGCTTTCTCCTCAGGATCGCAGCGGAGACCAGCGTGATGACGAGCCCAACGGGGAAGGGCTCAATGAAGGTCATTGCCGCATTGGTGAGCGGGTTTGCGTATAGCTCCTTGTATTTCTTCGCTTGCTCAAGTTGCGCCTGGACGGCTGCGGCGCTCGCCCCCGCGGCCTTGGCCTTCTCCACCATCTGTGCGCCATATGTATCCATGAAATTGGGCATGAAGTTGTAGTAAATAATTTCCCAGGCCACGACATAGCAGATGCTCGAAATCACAGTGATGCAGATCCCGACCGCAAAAGCTTTTGCGAACGTGATCTGGCCGTTGCCGGCATTGTCGCGGTACGAGCGGATGCCGAAATATACCAGCAAAAACGAGAGCACAATAGTCGTGTAGCCGATGACCAAGCTCTTGTTAAAACCGATCTTGTGAGCAAACGGCAGCGTGGCCATCATCATCAGCGTAGAGACGGCACCGGAAATCAGCCCGAAGATTAGTACGGTTTTTTTCATGTCAATCTCTGTCCTTTGCATTTGAGTTGAGGCTGCCCGCGATGAATCCCCGTGAGCGTTGTATTGCGATCTAAATGGTTGATGCCAATTGAATCAGAGTGTTTTATTTCTGTCGTCCCATATCTTTGGTTCCCAGAGTTCTACTTTGTTTCCATCTGGGTCCATGATCCAGGCAAACTTTCCGTTCTCGTGGGACTCGGGGCCTTTCCAGATTTTGACTCCGCCTGCCTTAAGCTGCTCGACCATACCGGCCATGTCGTCAACCCGATAATTAATCATTAAGCTTGATTGGCTTGGGTTAAACCAATCGCTATCTTTAGCTGCGACATGCCATACGGTCAGCCCCTTATCTTCCGCCTTATCGTCAGGCCACCTAAGTACCGCGCCTCCGAAATTCTCAAGCCGCATCCCAAGATGTTTTTGATACCAGGCCGCAAGTGCCTTGTTATCATTTGTCGATTTAATGAATACTCCGCCGATCCCCGTTACTCTGGCCATCCAATACCCCATTTTCAGGAAAATGTTGATGCGGCAAAATTGTGTTTCCGTGTCTGCTGTGACACCAAAGGTGATTGCGCACGCACCATACCACGTCAGGCAGGGTATCGGTCGTCACCCTTTTGGGTGATTTTGGCTTATCGGATCAAAAATCATTCGTTTGAGTGAACATTTTAAGGAAGCAGGCCGAGTTCCTTGCCTAGCTGCACGGCTTGAGTCCGCCGCCGGGCCCCTAATTTATCGAAAATGCGGCTGGAATGGGTCTTGACCGTGTTCTCGCTCACAAAGAGCTTTTCAGCGATCTCTCGATTGCTCATGCCCTGAGCTATCAATTCAAGGATCTCAAGTTCGCGA
Source organism: Candidatus Angelobacter sp. (assembly GCA_036488825.1). Taxonomy (GTDB): domain Bacteria; phylum Acidobacteriota; class Terriglobia; order Terriglobales; family Acidobacteriaceae; genus Angelobacter. The sequence goes on along the minus strand of DASXGZ010000008.1, from coordinate 170,054 downwards.
CGCGTGATGCCAAGTTCCTTGCGCTTTCTCTCGTCCAGAATGAATGGCTCTCCGATCGGGGCTGCGACAGATGAGGACACGGGGACTTCCTTCACAATAACCCGCTCCTGCCTTTTTGTTAACTTAAGGCCGAGCCAGATACCAGGAACAGCAAAGATCGCAGCGGTCAGTCCGCCATAAATTTCCAGTGAATGTTCGATTACCAGGAACCGGTACTCAGCCCACTTCAGCAAAGCAATCAGGGTCCCACCGATTAACCCGTAGATCAGCACATGGCGCTTCATAAGTTCCTGGGAAGAGAAAGGAATCACGCCAAGATTATCCCGGTACGGATGTCCTCAGCAAGAGCAGCAGCTCCAGGCTTTTCTACAAGTCGCAGCTCTAATGCTGTTAGTGTGCGATGGCGACACAAAAAAGGACCGGAGAAGCAGAGCATGTTCCGGTCCTTTAAATAATGAGCTGATTTAGGAAATGCGAATTTAATCATCGTTTTTACTGCTTTCAGTTACCTCCTTTACTTTTGATTGAACCGTTCTGCCGCGACCATGGAACGGTAACTTGCCAGCAATGAAATCCGAGGGCCCGGAGGCCCTCGGGTTCATTGCGCGGTGACCGGCTGGTGCAAGCTGGTCAGTCGCAGCCCTGGGCAGGACCTCCGGCCAGGATTTCGCAGAACTTCGGCAAAGGGCTCCCGCCGCTCGCGCCGGTTGCTGGAATGGTGATGGTCTGCTCGGTGAGGAATCCATCTGTCATGACCATGCCGTTGGGGACAATCAATGAAGGATGGTCAAACGGGGCGCTCTGTGCGCGGACCCGTTCATCGGTAAGCGATTTCAAGAATGCGACAACTGCGGCCTTGTCGTCAGCGCTGAATCCAGCCTTTTGCAGATTGGGATCAACGTCAACGGAAGGGAAGTCGCCGCCACGGCTGTAGAAGTCAACCAGTTGGTCGAGCGTAGCCTGGCCGCCGTTCAGGAAATACGGGCTAGTCAACTCAACATTGCGGAGGTTGGGAGTTTTGACCGCTCCGCGTACTGAAACCGGCGCTCCGGCGGGAACAGCAGTTCCAGAAAGCTGTCCCATAGAAGCTAGCTGTGCAGCCGAAAGCGACGCCAGTCCTGAGGGATCAGAAGCTGCGATTCCTAGATCATCATCCACCGGACGTACGCCGATGTTGTGGAATCCCACATCATGCCAGCGTCCGCCGGGCAAACGCTCAACCACGCCGCGAGCTGCAATGCTGGAGATAGCAGCGTCAGTGAATTCTGCGCCGTTGTGGCAGTTGGTACATCCACCTTTACCCTGGAAACGGTCCAGACCGCGTTGTTCCAGCGCGCTCAGGGCGTTCCGATTGCCGTCCATGAACTGGTCAAAGCGTGAATTATCTGAAACCAAAGTGGCCTCGTACATCTGGATGGCAACACCCCAGAACATGGAGAAGTTGTATTCCATCTGCGCATATTCGTCGGTATTCAGTGGGCGTCCAAGATGCAGGAAGTTGCTGTTTGCATCAACCACCACATCTGAGTTCCACCATTTTGGCTGGAATGCCGCCTGGACCATCGAAACATAATCTGTGTTAAGGCCGGTGAAAGGATATGCGCTCAGGCCGCCTAGAACACTATCGCCCGGTGAAACTTGCTGCATGACCAGAGGAGTAAGCGACAGCATCTTTTTGCCCATCTTCACAAATGGACGGCCAGTGGCGGACATCTCAACATCGCTGCCCGGAGGCCCGACTGCCTGCGACGCCAATGCAGAGTTGGACAAACGCAGTTTAACGTCATGCACAATGTTGAGGCTGGATGCATCCGTCTGTAGCAGCGATGCATTCGGGTCGCCCGTGCCGAAGGGATTCACGCCGTTAAAGGTGTTCTGCGCGCGGCCATCCCAGAAGTTACGATAGTTGAATACTGCGTTGATCACCGAAGGAGCGTTGCGAGGCGTTGATCGCCGCACGTTGAGCGGAGCGCCGGAAGAATCTGTGATGCCGAAGACCGGATCGGCCACCGATGTTTCATCCTCCGGTCCAAGCCCCAGAATTACGTCATTGAAATTGTTTCGCAAAACACCCTGTGATCCCACAATGTTGTTGTTGTCAGACAGCACCGCGGAGTTTGACCGGGTAACGTCAGCCAGCTTGTGCAGCGGAAAGTCGCTAACGCTGAGCTGATGGTTCGGCCCGAATCCCGGATGGAACGTGTTTGAGTCGGCGGAGGGATTTCCATTGGCGTCAACACGGCGCAGCCCCGGGTCTGCCTGGTTCATGGTCCTGCTGTCCGCGCCGGCATTGGAATGGCAGGTGGCGCAGGCGGTGAAACCGTCGCTGCCAAACTGCATCTCCCAGAAAAATGCTTTGCCCAATGCGATTGCAGCAGCTTTGTCGCGCACCAAATCATTTAACTCAGTTGCGGTTGGCCCCGGCACAGAAACTGTTTTGAGCGAGCCAAGTTTTCGATTGCCACCGCCTTGGTTCCCTTGTCCGGAAACCTGACCACCGCCCTGCCCGGCGGTCTGCGTGCTACCCTGATTTGCCTGCGCGGGAGCCTGCCCCCCGCCCTGGGTTCCAGCCTGATTGCCGCCCTGCTTACCACTGTTGCTGGCGCCGCCGGAAGTTGATGCGTTTGTTGAACCGCTGGCGGCAGCTCCGTTTCCACTGCCATTGCTTCCACCCTTGCCGCTACTTCCAGAGCCTGAGCCCGGACCCTTAGCACTGGAAACGGCCACGGTGCAGCATACGAATGCAAGCACCAGCCGGGAAAATTTACTGCCCATCCTCATAATCACTTCCTCCTGATTTTTCAAAAAGGCCAGCCGGAAGCCTGTTAATCGTTTCCGGGCCGGCGAGCATCCATCGCAACATTGAGCAATGAACTGCACTGGGATAAAGCACTCGCTCTGCCATATTTATGTATGTGGTGGGCAGGGATAACGAGCATGAATATCCTGCTTAATTTCATCAGCTTACGCATAATTTATTGCAGTGATTCAGGAAGGATAATTTTGGCTCATATCCTGTGAATGGAACCGCGTTTCCAGTGTGCGAGTGGAACTCGATTTCCAATGCGGATCAGATGGTTGGCACGGACGGGGCGGGGCAGGCAGAAAAGCGGATTGGCCGGGACATGGATGTTTCGTCTCCGGCCAATCCTCTACAGCGCGCGGCCATCGTTGTAGATATTTATGTCGATGAATGCGTTTTTTAAAAAGGTGAAGTTGGGTAATCTAGCGGGGAATTACCCAACCTCTAACGTCCTGCAAAGCCTCAAAGCAACCTCTCAGAGCCCTGTCCGTCGAGCAGGGAGACCGCATTGATTTCGCAGGAAGAGCAAACTCGGTTGAATCCCAGGTGGTGCGTGTGAAGGTGAAGGCTGCCAGCATATTGAGTCCTGCTGGCAGCCCTGATTGGTTATCTGGGTTGAATGGTTACAGTGAATGAGTTGTTGGGGATGTTCGTGTCGGTTCCGCCGAAGCTGGCGGCGCCGGTGGTTGAGAATGTTCCAGCTTGCAAGGGAACAAAATCAACCGTCACGATCAAGGTTTGGCCTCCAGGCAGGCTGGCCAGATTGCAGGTGAGCGTCCCGCCGATTGAGTTCGCCGGTATCCCGCCGCATGTGCCCTGACTGGCGGATGCATCCAAAAACTGGAAGTTTGGCGGCAGCGGCAGGGTGAATACCACGTTCGGAGCCGGCGTATTTCCAGTATTGTTTTTGATCTGCCAGGTAAACGTGTCGCCTGTCCCCTGATTTGGGCCGCCGTTGCGCGCTGAGCCGACTACCTGAATGTCAGCGCTGACGCCGGTACCTGTGCCGCCGCCTCCACCGCCTCCTGCAGGGGTGTTGATGCTGGTTGTGGAACTGGCAACATTATTCCCAGGGAAAGTGTCATTGATCAGATTACCTAATCCATCTCTGAGCTGGACTGATGCTGTGTTCGTGATGGCCGTGCTTCCCGCAATTACAGTTACGTTAATGGTGGCATGAGCACCGGCCGCCAACGCACCCAGATTGCAAGAGAAGACGGATCCTGTGTGAGTACAGATTCCCTGAGACGTGGTTGAGGATTGAAATAACCCAGGCAGCGTGTCAGTGAGTGTTGCCAGGGCTGCGTCGCCGGGTCCGTTATTGGTTACCGTCATGGCGAAAGTGACGAACGCTCCAGCATTCACTGATGCCGGTGAACTCATCGTTAACGCCAGATCAGATCCCTGTGGTGAAACCGGTGTAATAGCATTCGATGGCAATGATTCAAGGCTATTACCAACCGCGTTGGTGGCATGAACGGTGAAGTTGTAAGTGGTTCCATTCGTCAAGCCGGTGAAATTCACGCCGGTTTGCGTGGCTGGAACAGTGATTTTAAGCGCTCCGGGGTTGGAGGTTACCGTATAGCTGAGAAGCGGTGAACCACCAATATTGGCTGAAGCGGTCCAGGCAAGGGTCGCTGATGCATTGCCGCCTGAAGCAACCATACCGATTGGCGCGCCGGGCACGGTTAGCACCTGTGGAGTCACAGGCGCGCTGGCCACAGAGAATGGACTGCAGCCACTCGAATTGCAGGCCTGCACCGTAAACTCAACCGTCACACCGTTCGTCAGTCCGCTGATAACTGCCGAACTTGGCGCGATGCCATTGGATGCAGGGTTCACCGTGAAATCGGGAACCGCTGAAGCCGATCCGTTGGCCAGAAGAGTACGAACAATAAAGTTCGAGATCGCCTGTCCATTCGGAGTTGGAATCCAGCTTACGCTCGCAGCATTGGCTGTTGCCGTGGCGCCTACGCTGACCGGAACACCCGGAGGCCCGGCCGCCGGAGGTTGCGGAGTTACCTGCCAGATCGCTGCTGCGCCGTTGATCGTTCCCTGCGTGCAGTCCGAGCCAACATAAACCGTCTCATTAGCCAAATTGCTGGTATCAACTGTTACGCCCGTGATGAAACAGAACGTGCCGCCAAATTGCGGGGTTACAGTAATGTTGGTTACATCAGTTGCGTTGGATACCCTCACAGTGCTGCCAAGTGACGACGCATACAACGTATTCCCTGGGAAAGTGGTATTGGGTCCGTTATATGTGAAATCGCTTACGATTCCGGCTTGCGGGCCAGGAGCAAATGCGCCCAGAATTTCTGTTCCTGCTCCCTGGACTGGACCGCAACGGACGTTGCCGTTAGCCGGCGTCAAGCACTGATCGGCATTATCTTTGAACCACGGACTGATATTGTCTGCGCCAAAAAGTGTGTGTCCGATCCATGCTAATCCAAAGGTATGACCAGCAGCGCCACCAGCGCCCAATCTGGCGTCTGAGGCGAAGATAGGCACGTCAATACTGGCGCAATCGTTTGGGTTCCCTGGGTCAAAAGTGGCCGGGTGAGGGATACGCGCAATCGTTCCATTGCGAGCCCATCCGACGTATAAGTTGCCGTCAGGCCCCAGCGTCGCGGCGAACATCTGTACGGGCGTCGCGCCGTTCCGTGGATCGGTTACAACCGGGCAGCCGCCCGCTGCGTTCCTGGTTCCCTGTGCGCCCATGAGGGACTCAACGTGGATGGGGTCCATGCTGCCTTGCCCGTTGTCGCCGGAGGGTAGATAGTGCATGCGGATAACGCCGTTGGCTGTGCGAGGCTGGTCGGCGGCGTACAGCGTATGAGTAGAAGCGTCATAGGTAAGCTGCAGAGGCACAAAGCCGCCAGCCTGAATGAACCCAACGCATGTGCGCTCAATATTGTTGTGGAAGCCGATGCCAGGAGTGCTTGAGACTGTCGGATCGTCCACTTCAGGATCGACGCGGCACAGGCCGTTGCTGGAGTCGCCGTACCACATGTGGCGCACGGGTTTTCCGGTGAACGTGCTGATGGCTGTCCCTTCCAGAATCACGCCTGATCCCGGTGAGGTGACCGACGATAGACCGAAGACCGACCAGTCCTGGGTTCCAGCCCACAGTTTGGTTGTTGTTGGTGTGTTCAGCACAGTGACATTTTGCGCGTGTGCCGAGGCTACAAACGCAAAAAGCACAGCCACGCACCAAAGCGCAAGCTGCACAGAAATCGGCAACTCGCGAAGGGTTAACGGAAAGTGTTTTGTTCGATAACTACTTCTCATTCAAAATTCTTCCTTCTGTCCGACAGCTCGCCTCTTAGGCGCGCCAGACCTGGTGATTCCCCGGAAGGACGTGCAGCGACATAGATCGGCACTGCTCCGCCAACACCTTGGGAGCTGTTCAAAAAACCAATGCGCTACCAACCGCAACCATCTGTGGTGTAGAAGCATTAATCAGGCGCCCCGCTAAGAGCGATTGACCGCTCTAAACAATTGCATCCGCGCTGCCATCGATTTGGGGAGACGCGAAAATGGAAGCGCCGACCGGCTAAGGAAGAACTCGCAACTTGTTTTCTATTACTTACACAATTTCGTGGAGCGGATTGGTTCACGGAATTGATTCGGCAAAACAGAGTTTCGCTGCGGATTGGAATTCGTTTTCCACGATCTGAGTGGAAGTGCATTTCCAGAACCTTTAGCGCTAAGAAGGGAATTTGTGTGGGAAAGAAGGCTATCTGTCCCGCACAGCTTCATACAATGTGCGGGACCTTCAGCTAGACATGTGCGTTGCGCAAGCCGGGGCCTGTGATGCCCGGAGGAAAAATGCGGTATTGCTTCATCTTGTAGAGCAGGGCTTTATAGCTGATCTTGAGTTGGGCCGCTGCCATTTTGCAGTTCCATTTGGTCGCAATTAATACACGTTCGATGATTTTTGGTTCCGCCTGTTCCTTCAGATCTTGCACCATGGCCTTGAGTCCTGCTCCAGTGCCCACCAAGTCATCTTGGTTGGCAAAACCGGCCGTTATCCCTGATTGGCCTTCTTCAAGTTCCGCGATGGCGAGTTCCTGGTCCTGAAGCACCATGTATCGCTTAATGAAATTCCCCAATTCGCGCAGATTTCCCGGCCATGAATAGCGCAGGCACGCCCGTATAAGTTCCTGGGAACATTCTACAGAGGCGCATTTATATTTTTCTGAAAACTGCCGCATGAAGTGCTTCATTAAAACCGGGATTTCCTCGCCACGCTCGCGCAGCGGAGGGATATTGATAGTGAAGGCATTCAACCGGTAATAGAGGTCTTCGCGAAAAGCTTTCGTGCTGATGGCTTCTTTCACGTTGATATTGGTCGCTGCCAGCACGCGGAAATCGGCTGTAACCGTCGACCTGCCTCCTAGTCGAGAAAACCGTCCATCTTGCAAGACATGGAGAAGTTTTGCCTGCAGAACCGGACTCATCTCCCCAATTTCGTCCAGAAAAATTGTGCCTTTATCGCAAAGCTCCAGCATCCCGGGTTTAGAGCGATTTGCGCCGGTAAACGCGCCGGCTTCATAGCCGAAAAGTTCGCTCTCCAGCAAGTCCAGCGGCAGAGCGGCACAGTTTACCTTCACCATGGTCCTGGCGCCACGCCGGGATGACTTATGAATCAGCCGGGCAATCACTTCTTTGCCCACGCCGCTCTCTCCCAGCAAAAGTACAGGGATATCCACTCTGGCCACCTGCGCCACCTGGGCTCGGATTTTCTTCATTACTGGACTGACCGCAAGGAATGAAATACCGCTTTCAATTTCTTCAAATTCGTCACCCTGTGCCATTGCGCCCGGTTCTTCTGCGCCGTTTGACACCAGCAAAAGCAAGCGTTGCATTTCCGATAAAAGCTGTGTCTCTTCGCTTGGCTGGGTGATGTAGTCAAGTGCTCCCAGTCGCATCGCCTGCACGGCGACACTAACATCGCTTACCGTTGAACTCACCACCACTTTCTGCTCCGGGCAAACGCGCCGGCAATCGAGAATATTTTGCAGATCGTCGAGTTCGGGTCCTTTTAATTCGAGCAGAATAAGATCTGCTTGCAGCCCATTTTCGATTCGCTGTACCGCGTCCTCGCAAGTATGGGCCGCCTCAACCTGGTATTCCGCCTTTTTTAACACGCGCATGGTAGCTGCGCACGATCCAGGGTCGCGATTCACAACAAGAATCCGTACTTTGCCGGAAGCCACGGGAGAACGCTGCATGAAGTTAACTCACCTCGCAATGTCGATATTGAGCCGTAACTTACCCTTACCCCGTCCAGTCCCGATTCAGACAACGAGAATCGCATCAGGAACGCATGTTCCGCTTCCCGTGAAGGCGCTGGATGTTGGAATAATGAGTAATCGAACAGCCAATCTGGCTGTTCCCCTTATTTGTAAGAACTGCATTTACGACCAGGTTGCGCGAGATGTGCCCAGATAGGGCTAAAACAAACCGATAGTCGTCATTTTTGATCTGGGTATTTTTTTACTTTGTTATTTGCCCAGATCAGCACAGTCTTTACCCTTTTCGGGGTACACGTAATGTACGATGTATTGTTCTGGAATGTAAATTGTTTTCCACTGCTGCTCCGGGTCGCGTTCTGCAAGTCACTCTAAATAGAACAAAATAAATACGTTGTTGATGAGCGCCGTCGGTGGGAACTCCTTTTCCAATCTGAAGACGGTTAAAAACTCTAATAACGACCCACGTTTTGCAACTGCATATCTCCGGGATGAATGCCCTCGTTCAAAAGTTCTTGGTTCTAAGGTGGAAGCAAAGGTCGCGCTAGAGGTTTCTACTCATTGCTCCAGCTAAGTACCCCTTTTAGGTTGGTTTACGGGTTTCTTTTTCGCTGTGTCGGGCTCAAATTCTCTTCTCTTTCGTCGCACGCTTTGGGAATCGCGTAACTGCTGGCCCCAATTGGCTGCAATTTTGCTGCTGAGCTTTGTTGCGATGGCCCTGCAGCTACTCTTGCCATTACCTTTAATGATCGCCATTGATGGTATTGCAGGTCACGCATCTCTGCCGCGATTTTTGCAACATTTCCTGCCGGGCCTTTCAGCCGCCAGCAACCTGGGTTTCGCCATCATGCTCATGCTGCTTACAGCTTTGTTGTTGAATTTGCAGGGGCTCGGTAGTGCATGGCTTCAAACTTATACCGGTGAAAAGCTGGTATGGGATTTCCGGTCAAAATTGCTCAATCACGTACAGCGCCTGCCTATGTCATTTCATGACCGGAATGGGACCATGGATAGCGCGTACCGCATCCAGCATGACGCTCCGGCCATTCAATACGTCGTGATCCAGGGTATGGTTCCGCTGGTAATGGCGGTGGCCAGTATTGTGGTAATGGTTTACGTCTCCTTGCGCCTTGACGCGCAGGTGTCGCTGGTAGCCCTCACCATTATCCCTCCTTTGTTTTTGCTGACGCGCGGATGCAGCCGCCTTGTGCGAACCAGTAGTGGTTTGGTCAAAAAGTTTGATACTTCAGCCATCGGCGTGGTGCAGGAGGTGCTGAGTTCGATTCGGGCTGTAAAGGCTTTTGGGCAGGAGGACCGCGAGTATGAACGCTTTGTCCGGCATTCGCGAAAGCGTCAGGAACGCCAGGTCAAGCTGGCGTTAACGCAGGGAATTTTTAATCTATTTATTGGCATAGTGGCGGCGGCAGGCAGCGCCGCGGCATTGTGGATAGGCGCGCGCCATGTAAGCTCCGGCCGACTGACTATTGGCGAGTTGCTGATTCTTGTCGCTTATATTGCGCAGCTCTATGATCCATTGCGTTTAGTGAGCAACAAGTTCAGCGATATGCATACCTGGGCGATCAGCCTTGAGCGCGCGCTTCTGCTTCTGGATGAGGCGCCGGAAATTTCTGAAATCGAGGATCCTGAGAGCCTGGTACACGCTCACGGTGAGATCGAATTTTGCGATGTGTCATTCCGGTACAGCCCGCAGCATCGCGGGCTGCGCAATATTTCTTTTTGTGTCCCTGCCGGCGCGCGTGTGGGAATAATGGGCGAGAGTGGCGCAGGAAAAACCACTCTCATCAATTTGTTAATGCGATTTTATGACCCGGTTGAAGGTACTGTCCTGTTGGATGGAAAAGACGTTCGCAAATACCGCATTCCCGATTTGCGCCGGCAATTTTCCGTCGTGTTACAGGAAACCATCCTGTTCGATGCCAGCCTGGCAGAGAACATCGCATACGGTGACCCAGACGCAGAAGATGAGCAGATTTATGCAGCCGCGCAGGCCGCCAACTCACATGAATTCATTCTGCAATTGCCTGCAGGATACCAAACAAATATTGGCGAGCGGGGCGGCCAGCTCTCAGGTGGAGAGCGCCAGCGCATTTCCCTTGCCCGCGCTTTCCTGCGTAATAGCCCGATTCTTGTGCTCGACGAGCCAACCAGTTCTGTCGATCTACAAACCGAAGCAGCAATTACTTCTGCCCTTCAATCTCTCATGCACGGACGCACCACTTTCATTATTGCTCACCGTCTTGAGACCTTGAAATCTTGCGATATTTTGCTGGTGCTCTCTGATGGCGAGTTGGTTGAAATAAAACACGGAGCGTCCGAAGAATATCTCGCCTCATATATAAAGGCGGTCAGCGGCGAGGCAGATCAGGAAAAACCACACCCAACTGCACTGGCTACCGCCGGGTAGCGCATTCCAAATGAACGCGGCGCCGGAATGCGTGCTTTGCGTTTGTTGCCTACAATGGCTGACGCACTCCTCCTGGGGGCTGCACCAACAGAGCAGCCATTTTCAGCATCTATTGAATGTTCCTGAGTGAATATTCAAAATGGCAAGCAACAGAGCTGAAAAGTTGATGCAGGCTGCTGTTCTGACAGGCCCAAGAAAAATTGAATTGCGTGAGGTCCGCCGGCCAGAGCCTTCGCCGGATGAAGTACGCGTGCGATTGGAAGGTTGCGGAGTGTGCGCCTCCAATTTGGCAATGTGGGAAGGAATGCCATGGTCGCAGTATCCTACTGACCCGGGTTCGCTTGGACATGAAGGCTGGGGACAAGTGGATGCCGTTGGCCGGAATGTGACCGGAATTAAGGAAGGCGACCGGGTCGCAATGCTTGCCGACCATTCCTATGCAGAATACGACGTAGTAGCTGGAGCGGCAACGGTCCCACTTCCTTCAATACTGGCCTCAGTTCCTTTTCCCGGCGAGGCATTCGGCTGTGCAATGAACATCTTCGAGCGCAGCAATGTGCTGAGTGGCCAGACAGTCGCCATTGTCGGGATCGGTTTTCTTGGTGCCATTCTTACGCGTCTTGCGGCCCAGGCTGGAGCGCGTGTGATTGCAATTTCGCGACGGCCATCCTCACTTGATATTGCACACCGCATGGGTGCGCATGAATTGGTGCAGATGGATGACCATCACAAAATAATTGCTCAGGTCCGCGACCTGACTGCGGGGGCGATGTGCGAGCGCGTAATAGAAGCAGTCGGTAAGCAATGGCCGCTTGATCTTGCAGCGGAACTGACTGCCACTCGCGCCAGGCTGATCATCGCAGGCTACCATCAGGATGGTCCCAGGCAGGTGAACATGCAACTGTGGAATTGGCGCGGACTGGACGTAATAAATGCTCACGAGCGAGACACAAAAATTTATCTCCATGGCATGCGCGCAGCCGTGAAGGCAATTGAGTCTGGCCTGCTTGACCCTCAGGAGCTTTGCACACACGCTTTTCCTTTGGCCAGCCTGGGTGCGGCACTTGACGCTGCACTGGCTCGCCCTCGGGGATTCCTGAAAGCTACGGTGAAGTATGACTGATACGCTGAGCCGCACGGCGGAAAAGGCCTCCTTCAGCAGCAAGCGCCTGCCGCGTTTAGGCTTTCTCGGCGTGGGGTGGATTGGGCAAAACCGCCTGGAGGCGATTGCGCATAGCGGTCTGGCCCAGGTAGCGGCAATTTGCGATGCTTCAGCAGAAGCCGTGCAGAGAAGTTTGGCCGTGGCTCCTGGCGCTCACCTTGTGAGCTGCTTCGATGAGCTTCTTGATGTCGATATCGACGGCATAGTGATTGCGACTCCAAGCGCGCAGCATGCCGGACAATCCATACGTGCGCTGGAGCGAGGGCTGGCGGTATTCTGCCAGAAGCCTCTGGCTCGCACAGCCGAGGAAACGCATCTTGTTGTGGAGGCAGCGCGAGCGGCTGACCGGCTGCTCGCGGTTGATTTATCTTATCGTTTCACCAGCGCAATGCAATCAGTACATTCGACGGTTTCCTCAGGTACGCTCGGAGAAATTTACGCAGCAACCCTGATCTTTCACAATGCTTACGGGCCAGATAAGCCCTGGTTCTATGATCGCGCCCTCTCCGGTGGCGGCTGTGTAATGGATTTGGGAATCCATCTGGTTGATGCAGCTCTTTGTATACTCGGCTTTCCGAGTGTCAGTGCAGTGAACAGCCGGCTTTATGCTCATGGGCAACGCCTGGGCCAAAGGGCAGATGAAGTTGAAGATTACGCTACCGCACAGATTGATTTGGCTTCGGGAACTACCGTCAACATGGCTTGTTCATGGCGGCTCTCCGCAGGGCAGGACTGCGTGATTGCGGCAGAATTTTATGGAACTCGTGGTGGCGCAGCTTTCCGCAATGTAAATGGTTCTTTCTATGACTTTGTGGCCGAACGATATGAAGGCACAAAACGTATCCCGCTTGCTTCTCCGCCAGATTCCTGGTCCGGACGAGCAGCCCTGGCGTGGGTGGAACGGCTGCGAGCGGATGAACGCTTCGAGGCTCAAAATCAGGAACTCATTCAAGTGGCAGAAGTGCTGGACGCAATCTACAAAACCTGAATTGCAGCAGCGCGATCTTGGAAATTATCACAGCTGAACAGCACAATTTTTTTTCTCAGTCAGAACCAAATCTGCTGGCATAAGTCGGCGCATATCATAAGACATCCAGTGTTCCTTAGCAGAGGATCAAACCTTGCATCTGACTAAACTCGCAAGGAGTACCGGGAGTTTCGGCATTGGAGATGACATTTCAGTAATAGAACTGCAAGTCCTCACAAGGAGACTCGAAACAAGTGGCAAATAACATTCTGGTAACTGGCGGCGCTGGGTTTGTTGGCTCGCATCTTGTAGATGCCTTACTCAATCGTGGACACAACGTTCGGGTGTTTGACAGTTTCAGCCCGCAAGTTCACGGTGAAATCTCGCCTGATTACCTGGCCCAAGGCGCTGATGTAATGCGAGGGGATATGCAAGACCATTCCGCTGTTTCCCGTGCTCTGGAAGGCATTGATATTGTTTTTCACCTTGCCGCCGCTGTGGGCGTAGGCCAATCCATGTATGAAATTTCCCACTACATGGGAACAAACACCCAGGGCACAGCGGTGTTGCTCCAGGCGTTGTTAAGCCGAAAAAGCAAAGTACAAAAACTGGTTGTTGCTTCCTCCATGTCGATTTATGGAGAAGGGAACTATTACTGCAAGCAATGTGGAACTATGTCCCAGCCGGGATTGCGTTCCTCTCAGCAGCTTCAGTCAAAGCAATGGGAAATGATTTGCGACACTTGCGGAAATGCGCTTGCGCCAGTGCCTACAGATGAGTCAAAGCCACTCCAGTGCAGCTCAATCTATGCTTTATCAAAAAAAGATCAGGAGGAAATGACCCTGTTGTTTGGGCGCACCTATGGATTGCCGGTGGTGGCGCTTCGCTATTTCAACATCTATGGCCCCAGACAGGCGCTCTCAAATCCTTACACGGGGGTGGCCGCGATCTTTGCCTCGCGCTTTCTTAACGGTAAGGCCCCTCTGGTTTTTGAGGATGGCAGGCAGATGCGTGATTTTGTCAGTGTGCATGATGTAGTACGGGCCAATCTCCTGGCCCTGGATCATTCCTCATGCAATGGCATGGTCTTGAATATCGGATCGGGAGAGCCAGTCACAATCGCTCAGGTCGCTGAGACCCTGGCGCGCGCTCTGAAGTCAAGTATTCCCCTGGAACTTACGGGAAAATATAGAGCAGGCGACATCCGCCATTGCTTTGCTGATATTACCGCCGCCAAAACATATCTTGGCTATGAGCCAATCATGCGGTTTGCGGATGGAGTAAAAGAACTAGTGGAATGGCTGCAATCCCAGGAAGCGACGGACCGTTCAGCCGAGGCTTTGGCCCAGCTTAACCATTTTGGGTTGGCGGCGTAATGCTTAAAACATCTACTTCGAAAGGAGCAGAATGAACGATAAAAGCCGCGCTGTTCTCATCTTCGGAGGGGCTGGATTCATCGGATCCAATCTGGCGCATTGGTTGCTGACTCGCACAAAGGCCACAGTGCATGTTTTTGATAACCTCAGCCGCCCTGGTGTTACCAAAAACCTTGAATGGCTCCAGCAAGCTGCTGGAAAATCAGACCGTCTGGAAATTACTGTCGGCGATGTGCGAAACTCCAGACTGGTAAAGCGCGCTGTTTTTAAAGCGGATGAAATTTACCACTTTGCGGCCCAAGTGGCCGTGACAACTTCACTGATTAATCCTCGCTTAGATTTCAACGTAAATCTTCTTGGGACATTCAATGTTCTTGATGCGGCGCGGCAGTCGCCCAGAAAGCCATTCATTCTGTTTACCTCAACCAACAAAGTTTATGGCGAATTGGGGCTTGGCCAGCCGGCACGCTTGAATAATCGTTATTTTTATCCCCTGCACCGGGGAGTATCTGAATCACAGCCGCTGGATTTTCACTCTCCTTATGGTTGTTCCAAAGGCGCGGCTGATCAATATGTCCGCGATTTCGGCCGCATTTACGGGCTTCCCGTTGTTGTCTTTCGTATGTCGTGCATCGCGGGTCCTCGTCAGTTTGGCACTGAAGATCAAGGCTGGGTTGCCCATTTCCTTTACTCTGCCCTGGAGCAAAAACCTGTAGTGTTGTATGGCGACGGGTGCCAGGTCCGCGATGTTCTCTGCGTCAAAGACCTTCTGAATGCTATCGATGGGGTAAGGCGTAATCTTCCTGCAACGGCTGGGCAGATATACAACGTCGGAGGTGGCATGGCGAACGCCACCTCATTGCTGGAGTTGATCGATGCCATCCACAGAGTGGTTGGCGTGAAATTAAAATACCGCGTCGAGCGCACTCGTCCGGGCGACCAGTTGGTTTACGTTACTGACTACACGAAACTCCAGCGTGATATTGCCTGGAAACCTCAGGTCAATATTCAGCAAACCTTGAAGATGCTTGTCGAATTCTGGCTTGAGAGCAATAGACATGTGAGCGCCCGCAGTATCGCTCCTCCAGTATCTGTCATGGAGGAAGTAGCCGGCCCGTTTGAGAGGGCATCGTAGGATATTGCATTGTGGCAGCCTGTTGCGACTCGCTGTGCGGCGACTCTCCATAACTCACGTCGAGCCATTTAGCCGAGAAGCTTAAAATGCATTGGCATTACCCCTCTTTAGCCTGCGCGCTTGCAAGAATTCATCCGGGTATTCAGGCACTTCTTGGCAGTTCACAGCAGAACATCACCCGCATCGGATAATCCCATCTTATCTCGCGAGAAACAATCCCATTCCGCCAGAGGCTCTCATGAAATTGATTTTTTTCCTGCTTCTGTTCCTTCCCATGCTTCGTGCGCAAGACATAACAGATATCTCCCCGGGGCATAACTCTCCAGGCAACCGCCGCATGAACATGCATGAGTCATCTCTTCAAGGGCAAGTCTTAACGCATGATGGATCACCCGCAGCAGATGTTGCAGTACGCGTCAGCGGCACCACCGGCACAGAACAAACAATCACCAACAGCCAAGGCCAGTTTCAATTCCTCACCTTATCTACTGGAATACAGGAAGTCGAAGCGGCATCAGGCATTTCTTCTGCTCGCCAAACGATCATGCTGAACCAGGGCAGTTCAGATATCACGCTTCGATTAGAGGGCGCTTCCGCCTCCGGCAACAATTCCGGGAACAGCATATCAGTGCAGCAACTCAAAGTACCGGATAAAGCTCGCGAGAAATACGAGAAGGCGGTGGGGGAGGAAGAAAAACAACACACGGAAAAGGCCCTTAAAAAGATTGAAGAGGCATTAGCAGCTTTCCCGTGTTACGCGGACGCACTTACGCTGAAAAGCGTGATGGATCTTGGCGCGGGCCGCGCCAAACCTGCCGCGGATGAGGCACAACGAGCTATCCACTGCGACGCATCGGCGGCTAAAGCATATTTTGTTTTAGGTGCTGCCTTCAATGCACAAGGGCAGCATGAGAATGCAATTCGCACCTTAA
The DNA here is from genome assembly GCA_036488825.1 of Candidatus Angelobacter sp. Taxonomy (GTDB): domain Bacteria; phylum Acidobacteriota; class Terriglobia; order Terriglobales; family Acidobacteriaceae; genus Angelobacter. The sequence continues at coordinate 153,996 of DASXGZ010000008.1, read as the reverse complement.
ATGAAGGAATCCGTTTTCAACCCAATGCATGGCAGCCCTATTATGAATTGGGAAAATCTTTTCTCGCACTGCACCGCGCGGCAGAGGCCATTCCACAGTTGAATCGAGCGGCAGCACTGGCCAATAACAGCTTTCCGTTGATTCATACCACACTCGCCTCAGCCCTTCTGCAAATAAAGGATTACATCGGCGCACGCGCGCAGCTTTTGTTGTTTTTGAAAGCAGCGCCAGAAGGTCCGGAGGCGGACAGAGCCAAAACTCTCGTCTCCCAATTAGAAGCGCGTCTGCATGCCAACTGATTCACCGTAATACGCATTACGAAGCGGGGCGTACCGGCAGCAAGAGTGCATTGCGGCAAAAGATCAGGCGGGCAACCTTTGCTGGTGTGCTCGCCTTCAAAAGGGCTGAAAAACCCAATCTTTCATTTAGAGGTACTTTACGATGCAGCAAGATGAACACCGCGTGAAGCTTCTTAATGGTTGGAAAGAAATTTCGCACTATCTGATGCGTGGTGTGCGGACGGTCCAGCGGTGGGAGATTGAGCTCGGCCTGCCAGTTCATCGGCCACATGGAAAGAGCAGGAGCGCCGTCCTGGCGTTTGGCACAGAGCTTGACGAATGGTTAGTCCGCACCCCAACAGCTGTTTCCACTGTAAGTGATGACGGTGAAGCTGACGAAACACCTTGCAGTCCAATACAGGTGTTGGTGATTGAAGATAGCGTGAATGACCTGAATACTTGTGTCGCAGTGCTTCAGAAACTGGGAGTTGCCCAAGTGGATGCGCTTTGTACCGTATCTGGAGCTCTGCTGCGCCTGGAACAAATAGTCAATGGTAAACTTCCAAAGCCTGATGTGATTGTGCTGGACCTTAATTTTGCCGTGGAGAGCGGCTTTGAAATATTACGGTATTGGAAGGCGCGCCCTGCGCTTAAAGATATACAGATCATTGTATGGACTGTTATGCCCAAAGTCACACAAGAACTTTCCGCGTTGTTCGGCATCCAAAAGGTAGTTCCAAAGTGGGCGGGGGCAAGAGAGTTGGAAGCCGCACTCACTGATCTGACCTCCAATATGCCAAGAGATGAAGTAAGACTTCGAGCGTCGTAGCGTCGCCGTGGGCGCCATCCCAGTTTGCTTGATTCAATTGGAGGATTTCAGGGCGTTGTCCTTGCTCCGGTGGAGTTCAGCCCGTTGCGAGTAGCTGTGCACAATGTTGGCACGCATACTTTGGCAATAAACATAGAAATCCTGTGCTGGCATTTGTTGACGCATGCTGTGAGCGCTGATGCAGCCATCCAACTGAAGACAACACCGCAATAGGAGTCCAAATGAAAAAAGTATGGATCGCCTCTCCAGCACTCTTCGTGGCGCTTGCCTTGAGTGCACAGACAGGTGGCACAGGAAGTAGCGGCTCACAGGCAGGCACAGCAGGATCATCATCCACAACGCCAACAACCACAACCAGCGGCACGAATCAAGGCGCCCAGACAGGGCAGGGAACATCAGGGTCGACAGGCTCTACGACAGGCAGCGCAGGGACCGGCTCCTCGACGGGCAGCATGGGTACCGGCTCTTCATCATCTACTCCTGGCAGCGCGGGAAGCAGCACCAGCACTGACCAGACCGGTGCAGCAGGATCTACTGGAAGTCAAACCGGGTCCTCAGGCTCCACTGGCAGCACTGGCACTTCAGGTAGCAACGGCAGCAATGGTTCCATGGGATCAAGCAGTAGCGGATCTACTGGCAGCCAGACAGGAACAGGTTCTTCGGGTTCTTCTTCGCCAGGTACGGGTAGCACATCCAATCCGCCCAGCGATCAATCCAGCACAAGCGGTTCTTCAACCGCGTCGCCCAGCAACGGTTCTTCAACTGGCGCTGGCAGTTCAACAACAACAGGTACGTCCTCAGATCAGAGTTCGACCGGCTCTACTTCTGGATCTGGCTCTGCGGGATCTACCGGGAGCAGCGGAAGCCAGTCTTCTAGCGGAGGAAAACTTCCCCAGACAGCTTCCCCATTACCATTACTTGGATTGCTCGGATTTGGTTCATTTGTAACGGGCCTTCTCCGGATACGTAAACGTTAACCCTCCCAATGTCGTGTTACATGCTCCTCAGTGTGGGGTCCGGAAGTTCTGGACCCCACCTTTTTTAAAGAGAGCATGCCAACGTGAGCCGTTCAAATCGCAATCAATTTAACCTCCATGCGATGTCACAGCGTAAATGTCTCTAAAGCGGGCACCTGGTCCGCCTTTGATTAAGTCCGCAGCTTTCTCTGCGATCATAATTGTGGGCGCATTCGTGTTTCCGCCAATCACGGTAGGCATAATCGATGCATCGACCACGCGCAGGCCTTCCACGCCATGAACCCGCAGCTCAGAATCAACGACTGCGACCTCGTCCTGTCCCATCTTGCACGTGCCGACTGGGTGATAGAGCGTCTCAGTAAACTTGCAGATGTGTGCGCGTAGCGCGGCATCATCTTTTGCGGCTGGGCCGGGAAGCAGTTCAGCGCCGCGAAAACCGGAGAACGCATTTGTCCCCGCAAGTGTTCTGACTAGCTTCACGCCTTCCAGCATCACATCAAGGTCTCTGGAATCGGCGTAATAATTGGCCCGAATTGAAGGCGCGTCCAGCGGATTGCTGGATCGCAGCTTGATCTCGCCCCGGCTGTGTGGATGAAGCAGGGTTGGGCCGAAGGTGAAAGCGTGTCCTTTAATCTGCTGGAATCCGTGCTCCACGAAATATCCGACGCCGAAATGAAATTGCAGATCGGGCGATTGGCAATTCGCAGAGGTTTTGATGAATGCGCCGGCTTCGGCAACATTTGAAGTTAGTGGGCCGCGTTTGGAAACCATGTAGCGCACCAGATTAGAAAGCTGCTCCGCGCTGGCCAGGCTGACAGGCTTGGTGCATTCATACACCATGGCGCAGGCAGGATGGTCTTGCAGGTTCTTGCCGACCCCCGGCAAATCGCAGGTTACAGGAATATCAAATCGGCGCAGTTGGTCTGCCGGTCCTACGCCGGAGAGCATGAGTATCTGCGGCGAACCAATCGCGCCGGCGCACACAATGATTTCCCGCTCCGCCCGCTCCTGTACGCTTCCGCTTCCATGCTGAAAGCTGACAATTGCCGCCCTTTTGCCTTCGAAATAAATTCCAAACACATGCGCGCCGGTGCGGACGGTCAAATTTTTTCGGGCCATAACCGGACGCAGGAATGCCGCAGCCGCGCTATGCCGCTGGCCCTTGCTCTGCGTGACCTGATACAGGCCGAACCCCTCTTGCGATGCGCCGTTAAAGTCAGGGTTGCGCTGAAAGCCCGCTTCCTCTCCGGCTGCCACAAATGCTTCCGACAAGGGATTGACCGTCCGCAGATCGCTTACACACAATGGGCCGCCAGCCCCGTGATACTCCGAAGCTCCATGCTCCTGATTTTCTGACTTCTTGAAATAGGGCAGCACGTCGGCATAGGCCCAGCCGGAATTCCCAAGATCGCGCCACTGATCATAATCAGAGCGATGGCCGCGGACATAGATCATGGCATTCATGGAACTGCTGCCACCGAGCACCTTGCCGCGCGGCCAATACAGGCTGCGGTTTCCCAGTTGGGCTTCCGGTTCAGTGAAATACGTCCAGTCGCAGGGGCCTTTGAAGAGTTTGGAAAAGGCCAGTGGTATACGGATCTCTTTCTTGACGTCGCGTCCACCGGCCTCAAGCAGCAGAACCTTTACAGAGGGATCTTCGCTCAACCGGTTCGCCAGAACGCATCCGGCAGACCCGGCGCCAATGATGATGTAGTCATACATCTTGCGACTCCTGGGGAAGGCGGGAACTGGTGGAAGGAATTGTAGCGCGAAATTTGAAGGAGTTATGCAGTGTTTATAGTTTTCGAGAACCCAGCCGTGTATGATCGAAGCCAGTCAAACCTACTCTACGGCTTCAAACGTCATCTCCTTGGCCCTACTCTTAGTTTTACGTCGCCAAGCCGCAAACAGCTCTGAATAGGACTCCCGCAGGTAGCTCTTCACCGGGATATCAAGCCGCTTTGCCGTGGCGTCAATCCACTCCGGTGGCCCCTCAATTTCGCCGAAACTGCCGATAGGGGTTTCGTCGATCACAACATGGCCCTGGTTGTCGGTCCATTCAGTGCGGAACTTCTCATAGCGGAAGGTCGGATTGAAACCCAAGGCTTCCACAATGGCCTCCATTGCGCCGCCATTTTCCAACTGGGTTTCTATCTCCCGTCGTGACTTATGCCGGCCTGATTGGGGCCCGCTTTTGTCCTTATAAGTAAGGGTCCACTTGGGGCCATATTCTCGGAGCCTGAGCAGAGCGCCCCGGCGTCGTAGTTTGCCTCCGGCTTGGTCATAAAGCGTGTTCATTTCATGGGTGCGGGGAGTAACGATCTGAAACCCAGCAGCTTTCAGGCTGGCAGTCAGAGCATCAATACCATCGATTCGGAACTTGATCTCAACTTCGCGGTCATTAGGCATAACGCCTCAGTATAAAGAATGAGGAAGGGATATGCGTCTGCTCCTCGAAAACCTAAGTGGACGACTTCCGAGAAGCTAAATTTTTGGCAACTTTCTTCAAAATACCTGGATCTTTGTAGAAAATCTTTAAGAGGCCCTGCGCAAGCATCAAAGGAAATTTGAGGGACAACTGAGAATGGCAATGGAGTCGCAACTGGAGGGTAAAACAGCTATGTCGCGCGGGATCATCGGCCAGAGCGAGATGGCGGTAAGAATCCGGAATTTTGCATGGGAATCGACTCCGTTGGGAGGCATTTCCCAATGGTCTGAGCTTCTGCTCAACAATGTGAACATGATGCTGTCCACAAGGTACGCCATACTTCTCCTGTGGGGGCCGGAGATGGTGCTTATATACAACGACGGGTTTCTCCCCATTCTTACTGACCGGCATCCGCAAGCGCTTGGAGCGTATGGCCGGGAGTTTTGGACAGATGTTTGGCCCGTGGTGGGGAACCAACTCGAAGGTGTGTTGCGAGAAGGAAAAGACGTATTCCATGAAAACGCGCTGGTTCCTATTCTCCGCAATGGGGTCATGAAAAGCGCGTATTTTAATTACAGCTATAGTCCTGTCTATGAATGTAACGGTGCCATCACGGGCATTATCACCATCTGCCAGGATGTAACTGCCACGGTCGCCGCAGAAAAGGACCGAGCTTTGGCAGAAAAGGCGCTTCTCCAAAGCGAGAAACTAGCCGCGGTTGGGCGGCTGGCTGCCTCCATTGCTCATGAAATCAACAATCCTCTTGAAGCGGTCACCAATCTTTTGTTTCTGGCCCGAAATTCTGAATCGCTGGATGTCGCGCGGGGTTATCTGGATACGGCGGACCACGAACTCCGCCGCATGGCCGCGATTACCACCCAAACTCTGAGCTTTAATAAGCAGGCGACCAAGCCAAGATCTATTACCTGCAAGGAATTGCTCACCAGTGTTATCAGTGTTTACCAAAGCAGGCTTCGGAATACCGGAGTAATGGTTGAGCAACAAATGAAATCTGATCAGCCGATCATGTGCTTTGATGGTGAAATCCGGCAGGTGTTAAACAATCTGGTCAGCAATGCTATTGACTCAATGCGGAGCACCGGGGGACGGCTGCTGTTGCGCAGCCGAACGGCGACTAACTGGAAAAACCATGAAAAGGGATTGACCATAACTGTCGCCGATAGCGGCATGGGAATGGACAAGGACATTCTGGAGCGGATCTTTGAACCCTTTTTTACTACCAAGGGATATGGCGGGACTGGTCTTGGTTTATGGGTAAGCCGTGACATCGTGACCCGCCACAACGGTTCACTGCGCGTTCGAAGTTGCCAGCGCGACGGTCGAAGTGGAACGGTTTGCACCTTGTTTCTCCCCTTTGCGGCAGCAATCCGGTAAGGGCTCTTCCCACCCTGCATGAATGAGCCAGTCCACTTCTCGGTCTAGAAGCCGCTTACAAAGGAAGCCTCGAACCGGCTGAATTTCCCGTCTAAATGCAATAATACTCAAAATAAAATATAACTAATTGAAAACAAAAGGATTAATCCGCAAATCAGAAGTAACTCTGGAACAACAGGTTTATAAAGACAGGCATCTAAATTTGGGTACAATAGTTAAGGTAACTTACTTAGCACAAGGCGTTTACTGGTTCCCACTTAGTGGTAAAAAAGACACGGTAGTACTTTCAGGTGAACAGAAGGCGATTGCTATTTCTCCTTCAGATTCATAAAATTACCGCTGATGCATTTCGGGGAACCCAGATTCTGTATGTTAAGGAGTTTGCATGAACCGAGTACTGTCCATTCTGGCGGTGGCCTTATGTCTGGCTGCCAACGTGGGGGCGGCTCCAGTTCCAAACCACCAACAGCCCCAGGTAAAATCGAGTGCCATCCCCATGGCACAAAAGTCAGCCCAGATCACCAGATCACAAAAGAGTGCAAAGGCTGAACAGAAACCTTATCAGGTGGGTACAGCCTCCTGGTATGGCAAGCAGTTCCATGGCAAGACCACAGCCAGCGGCGAAGACTTTGACATGTTTGAGTTCACAGCCGCTCACAGGAAGCTCCCGCTTGGGACCTTCGTAAAGGTTACCAACCTCAAGAACGGCAAGTGGATTATTGTTCGGGTGAATGACCGGGGCCCTTACGTGGGGAACCGAATCATGGACCTGAGCTATAGCGCCGCCCGGATGCTCAATTTCCGGGATGGCGTGGAACGTATCCGGATTGACCTGGTCCAGCCGGAAAATGTGGCTGTAAATCAGGGTTATAACGTTCAATAAGCGAAAAAATCATATACTTGGAAGCATGGCAAGCCATCTTCCTGAACCCGTACTCTCGCCCGCATCCTCAGGGATGCGGGAGCGCCTCATTGTCGCTTTGGACGTTTCCAGCGCCGGTGAGGCGCAACTGCTTGTGCAGCAGGTTGGCGAAGCCGCCGGAATCTATAAAGTTGGGCTTCAACTCTTCACGGCCCAGGGGCCCGGGATTGTCAGGGGTTTGGTCGGCTCGGGAAAGCGGGTTTTTCTCGATCTTAAACTGCATGACATTCCCAACACCGTTAGTTACGCGGTGAAAGCCGCAAGGGAGTTGGGCGCGTACATGCTTACCGTTCATGCAGGTGGCGGAGCAGCTATGCTGCGGGCGGCTGTGGAAGCGGCGCAGGGAAGCTTAAATGTTTTGGCGATCACGGTATTAACCAGCCTGACCGATGAGGATATGCAGGAGACAGGGATTTCCGGCCGTGCCGCCGACCAGGTCCTCCGGATGGCTGCGCTTGCCCAGACCGCGGGCTGCCAGGGGATTGTAACCTCGCCGCGCGAAGCCAATCTGGTTAGAAAAGCGTTGGGTGAAGGCTTTGCGATCGTCACGCCGGGAATCCGGCCTGCAGGAGCAGAAATCAACGATCAGCAGCGAATCGCGACGCCGGCCCAGGCAATCAGTAACGGCGCGAGCCACATAGTTGTAGGCCGGCCGATAACCCATGCTTCAGATCCTGCACAGGCTGCTTTGGCCATAATTGCTGAAATGGAACAAGCAAAAATCAAGAGGTGACTGCGTTCTAGGAAAAGCTCTACAATGCCTGAGTCGAGGTACTCACAATGCGTAGCGTGATTCTTTTTCTGCTTGTTTCGACAATTTCCATTTCTGCGCAGACAGCTCCTGCAGCCTCTTCCAATACTGCGGATCCAAGCGTCAAACAGATTACCGTGCCGGCCGGCACGCAGGTTTTGCTGCACCTGAAAAGCCCCATTAATACCAAGACCGCCAAGGTTGGGGACGGCGTTTATTGCCAGACTAGCTTTCCCGTTACGCAAGACAATGTCGCCGTGATACCTGCCGGCACCTACGTGAAAGGCCAAATTGCCGAGGTAAAACGCGCTGGAAGGATCAAAGGTAAGGCTGAAATCCTGTTCCACTTCACCACCATGATCTTCCCCAACGGATACACAATCGATCTGCCCGGCTCGCTTGAAAATGCTCCCGGTTCCCAGAACAGCACCGTTGCGGACAAAGAGGGTACGGTCAAAGCTAATGGGCAAAAAGGGAAAGACGTCGGGACGGTCGCCAAAACCGGTGCAACGGGCGCCGTTGTTGGAGCTGTTGCCACAGGTAGCGGAAAAGGCGCAGGTATTGGCGGGCTTGCCGGCGCTGCTGTCGGTTTAGGGCAGGTGCTATTCACCCGCGGACAGGACGTCCGCATTGACCAGGGAACCGCACTGGAAATGGTGCTGAATCGTTCGCTGACTGTCGATGTAATGCATGCCGATCCGGCTCGTGCGGAAAACGATGTTAATCCGCGGGCAACTACTCGAATGAAGCTTTCCGCACCAGGAACGCCAACCGAACCAAGATAGAGTCAGCCGTCTGCGTGCATCCGGGTTATTGCGGATTCAAGAGTGATGTTAAAACCGCCATGGGCCGACATCATTTACAGATGATGCCGGCTTGTTTAGCCGATAATTTAGCAGAGAATCCTACCTGCTAGCCTTTCTGATCCTTTTTCCAAATTCAGTAGCTGCAATTTCAAGCACTACGGATTTTGGAAGCAATTTGTAGCCTCATTGCAATAAGCCTCTTTATATCAATCACTTCTCCTCTTCCTAAAGATGGAACTAAGAATGCACAAAACAAAATAAGTCTTTTGCTTACTTCACAATGGAGACAATAAAGCAAAAGTGATATTTCGTTTTCTATTTATTGAATTTTGTATTCGTTCTGTGTACATAAGAAACGCCGTTTCCTTAGGAGGGAGATGAGATGTTAAGAAAGGTAGCTTTTTCCGCACGGATGCTGCCGCTGCTTATTCTGCTGTTTGCCGCGAGCGCATTTGCCCAAACCACCGCGAAGATTTTAGGTAATGTAAGCGACGCTAGCGGCGCCGCTATCGTTGGCGCAAAGGTCACCGTAAAGAATACAGCTCGTGGAATTGAGAGGGCCACCCAAACAAACTCCACAGGTGGCTATGAGGTTGACGCATTGCCTCCTGGTACATACACCGTCCAGGTAGAGATGAACGGATTTGAGACGCAACTGGCAAAAGACGTTGTCGTTCAAGTCAGCAACAACGTGGTTCAGAATTTTGGTCTCAAGGTGGCCAGTACAACGGAAGTTGTGACTGTTGAGGGTACCGCCCCTTTGATTGAATCAACCACCATGACGGTCGGCTCAACCATCAATCAGCGCACCGTGCAGGAACTTCCCTTAAATGGCCGCCACTTTGTGGATTTGGCCTTGCTGATTCCCGGCACTGTGACCGCGCCGCAAAATGGCTTCCTTACGGCCCCCCTCCGCGGGCAAGGTGCTTTCGCCGTGAACACCGCTGGAATGCGCGAAGATGCGGTGAACTGGATGGTGAACGGCATCAATTTGAATGACATGGCCCAGAACCAAGTCACCTTTCAACCTACTATCAACACAGTTTCCGAATTTAAAGTAGACAATTCGACTTATAGCGCTGAATACGGACGCAATGCCGGCGCTATTGTGACAATTGCCTCCCGTTCCGGCACGAATCAGTATCATGGGGAACTCTATGACTATGTGAGGAACAACGTATTTGATGCACGCAATGCGTTCAACCCAGTCACCCAACCGCAAAGTCCATTCAAAAGGAATCAGTTTGGCGGCGACATTGGCGGTCCAATCTTCAAAGATAAAACCTTTTTCTTTGCTACCTACGAAGGTGAGCGCCATCGCCAAGGCTTGAACACCAGTTCGATTGTATTCCAGCAATCAGATCTTACAAAAATAGCGGCGAGCACAAATCCAACTGTTAAAGCCCTTGCGGCATTAGTTCCAGCCGCCAATGGTACTCTTGCGAATGGTACACCAGCATTTTTTGGTTCAGCGACTGCGCCAGTGAATATCGACCAGGGAACGATCGATATCCAGCATAACTTCAGCGATCGCGACCGCCTCCACGGTTACTACGTAAATCAGCACGATTTGCGCCAAGAGCCGACACAGGGCGCCAATATACCTGGATTCGGCGACACGCGCGCCGGTGTTCGTCAGGTGTTTACGCTTGGCGAGTCCCATGTATTTAGCTCTTCCATGGTGAATGAACTGAATCTGGGTGTAAACCGCATCCTTATCACTTTCACGCCAAATAACCTGATTGACCCCAACAGCCTGGGACTAGGCTCAACTCTGGGACCGAATGAAACGTTCATGCCTACGATCGCTATTACAAATGGTCCAACCTTTGGCGATGAACGCACTTTTCCGCAGGGCCGTGGTGATACAACAGGAGTAATCGCGGACAACTTCAGCTACGTAAGAGGGCGTCACTCATTCAAGTTTGGCACGGAATTCCGTGATTTCAAAAACTCAAACTTCAACGGCGATCCCGGACAGTTGGTGTTTAACAACATCACGGATTTCACCAATGGCCAAGTGGATTCTTCCGCCAGGACAATTGGAAACGTAGCCAACCGCGTTACCGAAAATGCGCTTGATTTCTATGCCATGGATAGCTTCAAATTCAGCTCCTATTTGACGGTCGAGCTTGGTTTACGCTACGCCTGGAACATGACACCGTCGGAAGGCGAAAACCGGTTTGTAAACTTTGTGCCGGGTGGCGCATTTGGCAGCACGCTTACACCCACAACCACACCCTATGGTCAGCAAAATAAAAACTTCCAGCCCCGCGTTGGTTTTGCCTGGGACGTCTTCCATAACGGCAAAACTTTACTGCGTTCCGGTTATGCATATCAGGTCGATCAGCCGATCACAGGAGTCGTGACTGGCCTTACCTCCAACCCGCCGTTTGCATTGCCCATCAGCATCGCAACCCCGCAAACGTTTGCCGCGTTGCCGGCGCTATTTAACGGCCCGCCCAGCAGCGTTGCCCCCATTTTTGTCAATCCCAACTTCACGAACGCCGATGTTCAATCGTGGAACCTGAATATCCAGCAGCAGCTGACCCGCAGTTCATCCGTGATGATTGGCTATTTTGGAAATAAGGGAACACATCTTGAAAATGATATCAACGCAAACCAGACGGCGGTCTTAGGCCAGGTTGGGACCGGCGCGACGAACGTGGACTTGCCATTCCAGAGACTTTCACCGAGCAGCCCGTTCTTGCCGAACGTGCCGCTGGCGGCTGCCATCACGGAGCGCGAGAGCGGCAGCAATTCGAATTACAATGCGCTCTGGGCAACATACACCCAAAGGGTCACGAATGGATTGCAACTTAACGCTTCGTACACTTTATCGCACTCCATTGATGATGTTTCGCGGAACGACGCCGGCATTCAGTCTCAAAACAGCAATGACATCTTTCTTAGCCGTGGCAACTCTGACTTTGACGCTCGTCATCGTTTCGTTGCGAATGCCATCTATGATCTGCCCTTCAAGGGCAACCGTTTGGTCAGTGGCTGGGAAATCGCACCAGTCATGAGCTGGCAGACCGGCAACCCTTTTAACCTGGTTGCATTCAACTCGTCCAGCTTCAACGGTGTTGGCAGCACGATAACCCTCAATGCCAGCGGGCCAGTCCATACCAGCGGCAACCCGTTAGGGCAGTGGATATCCAACCCCGGTGTGTTGTCGGTTCCTTGTACGCTGACTACCACAAACCCGGCAAGCACGACAGTAACACCAACCTGTGTTGCCGGCACTCTCACATTTGGCAATGTGGGTCGCAACAGCGTATATGGACCCGGATTCACAAATATGGACTTGGCTTTGGTTAAGAACACAAAGGTCAGCGAAAGGTTGAATCTGCAGCTCCGTGCGGACGCATTCGATGTGCTCAACCACCCGAACTACGGCCAACCGGGCACGTCCGGAGGTTTTCTTGCCGCATCTCTGCAGCCAGCCTTCGCGAGTAACAAGGGCAACCAGTTGAGTAGCTTTTCCACTATCAGCAGCACGCGCTTCCCAACAGGCGATTCAGGTTCTTCTCGCCAGTTGCAGTTTGCAGTGAAGTTCCAATTCTAGTTCGAGCAACAAAAACCTAAAAAGCATCGGCTTCCGCTGGTGCTTTTTTTTTGCACTATCAGTCTTGGTGGCGATTCTGGACTGACAACAATGTACAGCATTTGTGCGGACGGATCGGATGGTCAAAACGGCCCGCTCGTGATATCACCAGGGTTAAGCGCCAGTCTTTGGGAACAATGGTATGGGCGAGGCCAAAATTGCGCACCGAGCTAACTGCAAGAGCGCTGAAATAGGTTCAGGATTGCCAAGACTGCATGGCGATTTTGGAGCGCAGCGACACAAAAATAAGCCCCGCATTTCTGCGGGGCTTTGAGTGATTCGGGAGCGCTAGCTTAACTTATCCGCCGTAGGGCATGCCGCCGTGCTCGCCGCCGGCCGGAGTTTTCTTGTCTTCCGGAACATCGGAGACCAGAGCTTCAGTGGTCAGCATCAGAGCAGCGATGGAAGCCGCGTTCTGCAGGGCGGTGCGGGTCACCTTTGTAGGATCGATTACACCGGCCTTTACCAGGTCCTCAAACTTGTCAGTCTGAGCGTTGTAGCCGTAGTTGTTATCTTTTGAATCGCGGATCTTGCCCACAACGATTGCACCCTCTTCGCCGGAATTGGCGACGATCTGGCGCAAAGGCTCTTCCAGTGCGCGACGCACGATTTCCGCGCCGGTTTCCTCATCGTCATTCTTGAACTTGAGGTCGTCCAGAGCAGACTGGCAACGGACCAGGGCCACGCCGCCACCCGGGACAATGCCTTCTTCCACGGCTGCACGGGTTGCGTGCATTGCGTCTTCCACGCGGGCTTTCTTTTCCTTCATTTCGGTTTCGGTCGCGGCGCCGACTTTGATCACGGCCACGCCACCCACCAGCTTCGCCAACCGCTCCTGCAGCTTCTCGCGATCATAGTCGCTGGTTGCTTTTTCCGACTGTGCACGGATTTCGCGCACGCGGCCTTCAATCTCAGCGCCTTTGCCTTTGCCTTCCACGATCGTGGTGTTGTCTTTATCGATCGTGATTTTCTTGGCGCGGCCCAGGTCGGCAAGCTCGATGTTTTCCATCTTGATGCCGAGATCTTCCGTGATGGCTTTTCCGCCGGTCAGAATTGCAATGTCCTGCAGCATGGCCTTGCGGCGGTCGCCGAAGCCAGGCGCCTTTACAGCGCAAACCTGCAGCGTGCCACGCAGCTTGTTTACCACCAGGGTGGCCAGCGCTTCACCGTCAACGTCTTCCGCGATGATGAGCAGCGGACGGCCTTGCTTGGCTACCTGTTCCAGAATCGGGAGCAGGTCCTTCATGGTGCTGATTTTCTTTTCATTGATGAGGATGAGCGCGTCATCCAGGATGGCTTCCATGCGCTCGGGGTCGGTCACAAAGTAAGGGGAGAGGTAGCCGCGATCAAACTGCATTCCTTCCACCACTTCAAGGCTGGTTTCCATGGTACGGGACTCTTCCACGGTGATCACGCCATCTTTGCCGACTTTTTTCATAGCTTCGGCAATAATGCGGCCAATCGTTTCGTCATTGTTGGCGGAAATGGTGCCAACCTGGGCAATCATGTCACCGCTTACGGGCTTGGAAAAACTATCCAGAAAGCCCTTGCTGCGTTCGCCGTCTTTGTTCAGCGTGCCGCAGATCGTGTTGACTGCGCGCTCAATGCCACGCTTCAGCGCCATCGGGTTAGCGCCGGCAGCCACCGTCTTTACGCCATCGCGATAGATGGCCTGGGCCAGAACCGTTGCTGTGGTGGTGCCGTCACCGGCCACGTCGCTGGTTTTGCTGGCGACTTCACGCACCATCTGTGCGCCCATATTTTCCAGGTTATCGCCAAGCTCAATTTCCTTGGCCACGGTTACGCCGTCCTTGGTGATGACGGGGGAACCAAACTTTTTGTTGATGACGACATTGCGGCCACGGGGACCGAGCGTCACTTTCACTGCATCTGCAAGAACATTCACTCCGCGCAGGATCGCCTGGCGGGATTCTTCACCGTGCACAATTATCTTTGGCATTGTTGCAATCTCCTATCAAAAGTCTCTGCCGCGTGTCGCGGCCATGTTGATTTCAAAACTTGGGGTCGTAGCAGTTAGCGATTGGCAATTAGCAAATCCAGATTCAAGCCAATTGCTATTTACTAATTGCTCGATTTACCGTCTGGCTGCGCCGGCTTTTTCGGGCTTCTCTGCGGTCTTGCTGGAGCCGCTCAGGATTCCAAGGATCTCGTCTTCCTTCATGATGAGCAACTCTTCGCCATCAATCTTGATTTCCGATCCGGAATATTTGCCGAACAGAACGCGGTCGCCTTCTTTTACTGCCAGGGGAACGGTCTGGCCTTTGTCAAACTTGCCGGTTCCAGCAGCAATGACTATGCCTTCCTGCGGTTTTTCTTTTGCGGTGTCGGGGATGATGATGCCTCCGCGAATCGTTTCCGTCTCCTGAACCCGGCGGATAACGACGCGGTCGTGTAACGGGGTCAATTTCTGCGCCATGCGAACTACTCCTTTCGAATGTTGTTTTCCTGAATAATAGGATTTACTAAGGCTGTCTTGCAGATGATAGGAGCTTGCTAGCACTCAGTCCTATCGAGTGCTAATTATGCGATATGAGTAATCGTTTGTCAATGGCGAAAGTTGAGTGACTTATACTCATGCTGTTTAATGGAGGAGGGAAATGCGATAGAGACGCAGCATGCTACGTCTCTATGCTAAGAGAGGTCAGTTGAGGGGTATGTTTATGAAACGAAAGTATATTAAGCGCGCGCCGGGTCCTTTTTTTCAATATTCACGGCCAGGTCGTCAAAAGCTTTTTGCGCCTTTTTCGGATCGAATTTGCCGTCTCTGGCCAGCCGCGACAGCGCTGCGGTAGCTATGGATTCGGCATTGATCTCAAAATGCCGGCGAAGATGTTCTCGATTATCACTGCGTCCAAAACCGTCCGTTCCCAGAGTCACCAGCCGGGTGCCCAGCCATGGAGCCAGTTGGTCGGGAACCACTTTCATATAGTCGGAAGCGGCAATGATTGGCCCATCAGTCTTCTCCAGGACCTTCAATATCCAGGGCTGCTTCTGCTTTTCGGCTGGATGCAGACGGTTCCAGCGCTCGGTTGCCATAGCTTCACGGCGAAGCTCGTTGTAGCTTGTCACGCTCCATACATCGGCCTGAACGCCATATTTTTCCGCCAGAATAGCTTGCGCACGTAACGCTTCATTCAGGATCGATCCGCTGCCGAACAACTGCACTGTGGCCTTCTTGCTTTCCGCCGCTTTGAGCTTGTAGATGCCCTTGATGATCCCTTCTTCGCAGCCTGCGGGCATTTCCGGCATCACGTAATCTTCGTTGTACAGCATGATGTAGTAAAAACGGTCTTCGCCTTCCTGGTACATGCGGCGGATTCCGTCCTGCACAATCACCGCCGTCTCGTAAACATAAGCTGGATCGTAAGTGGCGCATGTTGGGACCGTGGAAGAAACCACGATGCTGTGTCCATCCTGGTGCTGGAGACCTTCACCGGAAAGCGTGGTGCGGCCGCCTGTTCCGCCCATCAAAAATCCTTTGCCGCGGGCATCAGCAAAAGCCCAGATCAGGTCTCCAACGCGCTGGAACCCAAACATGGAGTAATAGGTAAAGAAAGGAATCATGGGGACGCGATAATTGGAATACGCAGTGCCCGCCGCGGTCATTGAGGCCATGGAACCGGCTTCAGTGATTCCTTCTTCCAAAATCTGGCCGTCCTTGGCTTCACGATAATAGAGCAGCATGTCCACATCGTGCGGTTTGTAAAGCTGGCCCTGGCTGGCATAAATGCCAACCTGGCGGATGATCGATTCCATGCCGAAGGTGCGAGCTTCGTCCGGGATAATTGGCACCACTAGCTTGCCAACTTTCGGGTCCTTCATCAGGTTGCGCAGCATGCTCACGAAGCCCATCGTCGTAGAAACGGCGCGCCCTTTTGAGCCTTCCAGCGATTCCTTGAAAACCTCAAGTGTGGGCGACTCAAAGCCGCGCACACCCCTGCGGGCATCGCGTTTGGGCATGAACCCGCCAAGAGCTTTGCGGCGCTCCAGCATGTATTGGATCTCTGGATTGTCATCTGGTGGCCGGTAAAGAGAGCCTTCCTTGGCTGCCTTGTCAGGGATGGGAATTTCAAAGCGCGAACGGAAAGCCGTGAGCGCTTCGTCAGTCATTTTCTTTTCCTGGTGCGTGGCATTGCGTGCCTGCGCTGAGCCCAGGCCGTACCCTTTGACGGTCTTGGCCAGAATCACGGTGGGGCTGCCTTTGTGTTCCGCTGCGCGTTTGTAAGCGTTAAAGACTTTTTGTGGATCGTGTCCGCCGCGTTGCAGGTGGAAGATTTCGTCATCGGTCCAGTCGGCGACCAACGCAGCTGTCTCAGGATACTTGCCGAAGAACTCTTTGCGCACAAAAGCGCCGTCTTTAGCTTTGAAGGCCTGGTATTCGCCGTCCACGCACTCTTCCATGCGCTTCAACAGCATGCCCGAATGGTCGCGCGCCAGCAGCTCGTCCCAGCCAGAACCCCAGATCACCTTGATCACGTTCCAGCCGGTGCCGCGGAAGGCGGCTTCCAGCTCATTGATGATCTTGCCATTGCCGCGCACGGGGCCGTCCAGCCGCTGGAGGTTGCAGTTGACCACAAAAATTAAATTGTCGAGCTTTTCACGCGAAGCCAGCGTGAGCTGCGAGCCCATCGCTTCAGGCTCGTCGGTCTCGCCATCCCCGATAAACGCCCACACTTTGCGCGGCGTTGGTTTAATCAGCCCACGATTCTCGAGGTAACGCATGAATCGCGCCTGATAGATGGCATTGAGCGGGCCGAGTCCCATGGAAACGGTAGGAAAGCGCCAGAATTCCGGCATAAGCCACGGATGCGGGTAGGATGACAGTCCAGGTTTGTCTCGCAATTCATGGCGAAAATTTTCTACCTGCTCCTGGCTGATCCGGCCTTCCAGATAGCCCCGCGCGTACACGCCGGGTGACGCGTGACCCTGGAAATACACGAAATCGCCAGGCTCATCGCCGTGGTTGGCGTGGAAAAAATGGTTGTAGCCCACTTCCAGCAGTGTTGCCAGAGAAGAGTAAGTGGAGATATGGCCGCCAATGCCAGGATCTTTCTTGTTCTGCCGATGGACCATTGCCATGGCGTTCCAGCGAATCAGGCTCTTGATGCGGCGCTCCATCGCACGATCGCCCGGATAAGGCGCTTCTTCCTCCACCGGAATTGTGTTCACATAGGGGGTGTTTAGCTGGACGGGAACATCAACGCCAGACTGGCGAGCGCGACGCGTAAGAGCATCAAGCAGACGCGTTCCCTGACCAGGGCCTGCCTGGTCTATGACTTCATCAAAAGCTTCAATCCACTCTAAAATTTCCTCGTGATCGGGTTCAAGGGCAACGGCAGGTTTGGCATTCATTCTAATAGTATGACGCGAACCCCGCGCAATTTCCACTCACCAAAGTTATACGCCAGTGTCATTGGGCGGTGGTGGCGTGCGGCAGAAACGCGTCTGAGATACTGGAAACGCTCCAGCCGTCGGCTGAATATACATTGTCAAAATACCTGTCGAAGGCCGGCTTCCCGGAACTGGAAGCCAGTGCTGCGTCCAACTCGCTTCTGAATGCCGCACTCGTTGAATGCGCCCACTCATCAGACCACAAATCCCTTTTCCGCAAATACTGCTCCATGAATGAGAGAGGGTCGTGCGCGATATAGCGTTCGTGTGATTTATCAGCTCCGGCAGTCGCCGAGCCAGACCCGCGTAAAGTCAGGCATTCAATCACGGAAGGACCGTGGCCTTCGCGTGCTCGCCGGATGGCCTCTTGCGCAACGCGAAATACTCCCACAGCGTCACCGCCATCCACGGGGATCACCGGATAGAAAGTGGAATCAACAGCAATATAAGGTCCTGTTGCGGATGCAATTTTTGGTTCCAGGCGTGATTCAAAACTGCTTTCGACCAAACACACCAATGGGAGTTTCTTTGTTGCTGCCTCCGCCATAATGTCGGGATTGAAAATCAATGTGCCTTGGCCTTGCGGACAAAACATCAGAATGACCGCACTCTGGCCCGTTAACTTCTGTGCCAGAGAGAGAACTGTGTTCATGCTGAGAGCCATGGGCGGGTTCTCGTTGCTGTCGCGGCGCTGCTTTCGATTGTGCGCGAAGATTTGCCCCAGCGGCGTACCCTTGATTAAGCTGGCAGCAAAGCTGCCATATTCCATCGCGATGCAGTCTTGCGAAAGAAGATGCGCGCCAGCACCGGCCATGGTTGCTTCAAATCCGAGAATAGAACGGTTCGGTTTGTTAGATAAAGCCTCAATGCTCTGCACGCGTTCGGCAAGCATGCGGCACTTCATCATCGTGGCATAAAGCTCCTTCAGTTTGTCCGCATTCAGAACGGCCAGTGACGTGACATCTGGCTTCGGCTTTTTTACTGCACGTTTGCGTGGCTTTGGCCGGGAGCTCTTGATTTTGCGTCTGGCGGCAGTAGCGGCTGGTCTGTTTTTCTTTTTAGCGGGCATGAGCGGAAATCATTCTACCGTATGCGGCTCATCTTCATTTAAGTTTGGGTAATGTGACGAAAGAGCTCCGCAAATTTTCTTCCATAAATTGCTGCCATTTTTCAACAATTCAGTGAAAAAGAATGTGGAAAACCATTAGGGGCACTGAGATAGTGCAGCAATGCTGCGTAGTTTGACATTTTGCACCTGCAAAGGTGCTGGCTGGTTTCAGGGAACAAAAATTGGAACTGCACAGTCATTTTTTCAATGCAGCGATGTAATTTGTTGCAGAGTTGCGTTGGGAGAATCTAAGAAAGCACATTGCAATTTGCAGGGACGAGTTTATCGATCTGAACAAATTGCTTATGCGGACCTAAATTCTCTTGCATCGTCCACATACAATTGCCTCTGTGAAAGTGCGTATTGACAAGCTCCTGGTAGAACGAGGCATGGTCCCTTCACGCGAGCGCGCGCAAGCCATGATTCTCTCCGGCCGCGTGCTGGTCAATGAGCAGAAGATCGAAAAGGCTGGCGCTGTTGTTGAACAAGATGCGGTGATACGGCTGCTGGGCGATGATTTGAAGTATGTGAGCCGTGGCGGACTTAAGCTGGAAGCCGCACTGCGCGACTGGAAAATAGATCTCCGCGGAAGATCATGCATGGACGTTGGAGCTTCCACTGGCGGCTTTACCGACTGCATGTTGCAGCACGGAGCAGCAAAGGTGCTCGCCATCGATACCGGTTATGGGCAGATTCACGCGCGCTTGCGCTCTGACCTCCGGGTGAAGCTCCTGGAAAAGATGAATGCGCGTTATCTTACAGCGGAAGACCTGACCAAAGCTGAAATTGGAATGCCGGTCAGTTTCATTGCCATAGACGTTTCGTTTATCTCTGTTACACTCGTTCTCCCCGCCGTGCTGAACGCGGCGTTTGCAGACAAAGCCGGCAGCCGCCGCGAGGCTGTAATTCTGATCAAGCCGCAGTTTGAAGTAGGCCGCGAGTTGGTGGGAAAAGGGGGAATAGTGAAAGACGAACAGGCGCAACAGGGGGCTGTTCGTAAAGTCCGGCAAAAAGTGGAAGAGCTGGGCGGCAAGAACATAGAATTAATGGATTCTCCTATTCTCGGCAGGGAAGGAAACCGGGAATTTCTTTTGCACGCGGAATTTGAATGAAAAAAGCTTCCATCATTTCCAAGCTGGGCAAGCCGGACTTGGGCAGTTTTGTCGGCCAGGTAGCGGAATGGCTTCGCAGCCATGACTATATGGTGACCGCTGATGCGGCAACGCGTGAGTTCTGCCCGGATTGCGAACCTGCGGAAAGGGAAGAGCTATCTGTGGTGAACCCAGACTTTGTGATTGTTCTGGGAGGCGACGGGACACTGCTCTCCACGGCGCGTTGCGTAGCGCGTGCAGGCATACCGATTCTCGGCGTCAATCTGGGCTCGCTTGGATTTTTGACGGAAGTAAAGCAGGAAGAGATAGAACTGGCACTCACTGAAGTGGATGCCGGGCGTTGTGAATTAAGCCAGCGGCCCATGCTGCACTGCCAGGTGCAGCGCGACGGCAAATGTGTTGCCACCCACGAGGCGTTCAACGAAGTTGTGATGAACCAGAGCGCGGTGGCGCGCATTACCGATTTTGAGGTCCGCGTAAATGGCCATTTTGTTGCTAATTACAAGGCTGACGGCCTGATTATCTCAACTCCTACTGGTTCAACCGCGTATTCCCTTGCGGCGGGCGGCCCTATTCTTGCGCCGGATGTTTCCGCTTTTGTGATTACTCCTGTTGCGTCTCATGCTTTGACCAACCGCCCGTTGGTAGTGCAGGATGCAGCCATCATTGAAGCCAGAATTCTAGTCACCAGAGAACAGGCATTCCTCACGGTCGATGGCCAAGTGGGAACTCCGTTAGTGGACGACGATGTGGTGGTCTGCCGAAAGTCAGAATATAAAGTGAAACTGTTCAAGATGGCCGGCCGGTCATTTTTTGACGTGCTGCGGACCAAGCTGAAGTGGGGAGAAAGATAAGCAGTTATGAATTGGTTTTACAGGCCGATGCGGATGGCGATCACAGCGCTCTTGTTCTTCACGGTCGCAGGATTTGCTACGGCGCAGATCAAGCCTGCTGCTGATTTGATCATTACCAACGCGAAGATCTGGACGGTCGATAAAACGCGCCCTCATGCCGAGGCAATGGCGGTACTTGGGGACCGCATTGTCGCCGTGGGAAGCGCTGCGGAGGTGGATGCCTGGCGCGGGCCGCAAACCAAAGTGCTGGACGCGCAAGGCAAGCTGCTGCTTCCCGGCTTTAATGATGCACACGTGCATTTTGTTGATGGCGGAGACCATCTTTCCGCGGTGCAGCTGAAGGATGCTGCGTCGCCGGAAGAGTTTGCGCGCAAGATCGGCGAGCGGGTAAAGAGCACCGCCAAAGGTGAGTGGATTGTTGGAGGCGACTGGGATGAGCAGAAATGGTCGCCACCCAACCTTCCTACAAAGGAGTTGATTGATCCAGTCACGCCTGACACTCCGGTCTGGGTGAACCGCTATGACGGCCATGAGTCCTTGGCCAACTCCGTCGCGTTGCGTCTGGCGGGGATTACAGCCAAAACGCCGGAACCCGCAGGAGGCCAAATCGTCCGCGATGCTCAGGGTAATCCGACAGGAATTCTGAAAGACGCCGCGCAGGACCTGGTTAACAAAGCCATGCCGCCGATGACGCCCGCGCACCGGATGCGCGCAATCCATCAGGCGCTGGACCATGCCGCCTCGCTCGGTGTAACCAGCGTGCAGGACATGAATCCTTCTTACGATGATGTAAAGGCCTATGCTGAATTACAGGAGCAGGGCGCGCTCACAGTGCGTATCTATGTGGCGCCTCTGGAAACCACATGGCGAGACCAGGCCAAAATCGGTATCCGCCACGCTTTTGGTAGTTCGATGCTTCGCATGGGTGCGGTGAAAGGATACGCGGATGGGTCTTTAGGTTCGGAAACCGCCTACTTTTTTGACGCTTATACTGACGCGCCGAATACGCATGGTCTGCTGAGCGATGAAATGCATCCCGCAGGAGAGATGCTGAAGCGCCTTCGTGGCGCTGATGCCGCCGGATTGCAGCTTTGCATACATGCAATTGGCGACCGCGCCATCTCCACCACGCTCGATATGTTTGCCCAGATAGAAAAGACCAATGGCAAGCGTGATCGGCGCTGGCGCATTGAGCACTCGCAGCACATGGCAGCAAAAGACTTTGTCCGCTATGCAAGGCTGGGCGTGATTGCCTCCGTGCAGCCGTATCACGCAATTGATGATGGACGCTGGGCTGAAACGCGAATCGGCCCGGACCGCGTGAAGCGCGCCTATGCCTTCCGCACATTTTTGGAAAACGGTGTGCGGCTGGCATTTGGAACAGACTGGTCCGTGGCGCCGCTGAGTCCCATGTGGAGCATCTATGCGGCGGTGACGCGAGCGACGCTCGACGGAAAAAATCCCAACGGCTGGGTTCCCGAGCAGAAGCTGACTGTGACTGAAGCCATTGAGGCATATACGGCCGGATCAGCTTACGCGGAATTTCAAGAGAAAGAGAAGGGGAGCATCACGCCGGGCAAGCTGGCAGACTTCGTCGTGCTGTCGGATGATATTTTCAAAATCCCGCCAGCAGCGATTAAGAACGTAAAAATAGAAGCAACATTTCTGGGTGGGAAATTGGTGTATGGCGGGCTGGAATAGCGCCCATTCAGTTTTCCTCGAATCAAAAGCGATGGAAAACTCGGTTCTTTTTTCCATTCCATTGACAAAACAGCGACTATTTTGCGCCTGCAGCAGACGTTGGAACCATTTCCGCTGATATAATGCGGACGCGAAGGTCTTTAATATCTCGCGAGCGAGCGCTTACATTCAATCTTTTGATAATGTCGCTTGACCCTGGTTCTCGGGGTTCATAAGTGATCAGGTACTCTGTACGCAGCGCCAGCGCGATCTCCTGAAAAGTTTTATCGAGCTTGTTGAGATTCACAAACAGCGCCTCACCGTTCACGGGAGCTACCAGGGTCTCAATCGCCTTTCTTGAGGCATGAACGTTGGCATCATAATCCGTAATCATGGCGATATAGATTGAAAGGCCTTTCATTTTTTCCAGATAGCCCACCACCTGTGATAGTGATTTGCGGCTGTCATTGTCGCCGCCATCCGTGAGAGCAACCAGAACCTTCCGTTTGCAATCATTCTTTCCCATCACATGAGTGGCGGAAGCAATTACCGCATCGTAGAGCGCGGTCCCACCGCGCGGAGCGTGCCGATCAAAAGCCTGTTGAATGCTATTGGCGTCACTGGTGAGGTCCTGGTCCAGATAGGGGTAGTCGTTAAAATTTACCGCAAAGAATTGGTCGGCTGGATTACTGGCGCGGACAAAGCCCATGAGAGCGTTAATGGCAGCCGAATTTTTGGAACGCATGGAGCCGGAGCGGTCAAGCATCAAGCCAACGCAGGCCGGAGTATCATTGATCTGCACCGACTTGACTGGCAGCGGCTTGCCATCGTCAGTCAAAATAAAGTTTTCTGCTTTTAGGTCTGGCGCGGGACGTCCCTTGGGATCTGTGACCCTGGCCAAAACCGCCAGGTCAGAAGCCGGCTTTTGATCTGACGCACTGTGCATGGACGCAGGTTGCGTGGCAGGCGTTTCCTGAGCTGGTACGCACAGCGGCACAACGGACGTGATGGCAACGACCAATAGTACGCAGCAAATAGATCGGGAAGACATCGCTGGTTTCTCCTTTTCATGAAACAGAAAAGTTGAGTAAATCAGGAGCGGTTGGTATTTTCTCTGAGAGATGCGGAAAAGGGAAGAATAATGCGCAGGGAACAAAAATAAGAAGCCCCGAGTTTTGTGGTTGACCCATTCACCTCGACCAGCGGTTCGCTATAGACCCTTGCCGACCAGCCTTCTTTGCCTAGTTCCTTGCGAAACTCACAAAGTGCGATCTTTAATCAGCTTACGCTGAAGCTTGGGCTCCGGGCTCACCGCCAACCGGGTAAATCGGTCAACACCTCGGGGCTTCTATCTTTGCCTTTAGACATTTCATGTTCTTCTCAACCAGCGGTTCGCTGAATAGACCCTTACCGGCCCTCCGCCGCTTGACAGCTTGCGCTGTTGCGAGGTGACCTTGGCTAAAGCCCCGGACTCGCCGCCAACCGGAAAAACATTTGAAATGTCAAAGAACAATTGTGAATTTACTCGCTTCATAATTTAAGTCAAACAGATTTTTGCATTTTATATCCCGTGCAAAATCAGCAGTTTGAAAATTCATCCACAGGCATGTCACAAAAATCAGTGCAGCCGTTACTCACATTCAATAGCCATGCGGGGAAAAAGCAATTTTGCAATTTTTGTGAATGTGAAAATGTGTGGCTAAATCAGTATTGATGCGGGGAATAAAAGCCGTTGGCAATTAGCAACTGGCAATTAACAAAAGCCCTGAACCGCTGATTTACGTGGACAATCGCGGATTAAAAATGAAGAGACTTATAAAGAGGGACAGCGGATTGGTAGCAATTGCAGGATTAAAATATTAAATATTGCTGGAAAGTGGGGAAGCAAGGCCACATAGGCGGTGACCAATAGACTGATTGCCAATTGCTATTTGCTAAATGCTTTGCTTCACGCTGCCCCGGCCTTGCCGGTCCAATCCCCCAGCAACTCAACTTCACCGCCGGGATTGCGGGTTTCATTCGCAGGATGAAACACGATCCGGTCCTCACGGCGGAAGTAGGGACAGACCAAACTCCAGGTTTCAAAGCCGCCGCCGGAAACAGTAATCTGGATCGCTTCCGTGGCCGAATCGGCAAGTGCGCCCCAGCCGTGGCCTTGCAAACGGACAGGGGTACCAGAATCATCAGAATAAACATCATTGACAGTAATGATGGCCCCGGCATTTTTCTGCCCGGCCACTTCCATCATCTCAGAGTAAATCTCGTCACGTTCTTCTTCCGTTTCAAATTCAATATCGAAGATCAGGTTCTCTTCAGGTGTAATAACCACAGCCGTGGGGTTCAGGTAACCATCGCCCCTGAGCGAATGCTGGGCTTCATGCAGAAATTCATACGCGAGGGCCTTCAGATCGGTCATAAGCAGGCAGCCTCCTGTTGCAGCAGGTCTTTCATGGTCTCACGGCGGCGAATAAGGCGGGCGCGGGTACCGTCCACCAATACTTCAGCCGCACGCGGACGTGAATTATAGTTGGACGCGAGCGACATTCCGTAAGCTCCGGCATCAAGCACGCAAAGATTTTCACCTGCTTCAAGTGGTGGCAGCATAGCATCATGGGCAAGGAAATCTCCGCTTTCACAGATGGGACCGGCAACATCGGACTGCACTTTCTCGCGGCCTTTGACCAGATTCACCGGCGTAATCTCATGCCGCGCCTGATAGAGCGACGGGCGGATCAGATCATTCATCGCGGCATCGACGATGGTAAAACGCTTGCCGTTGCGCTTGAGATAAAGCACACGGGTGACCAGCGCTCCGGCGGGAGCGATGATGGAACGACCGGGTTCCAACAGCAGATGTGGCACCGGCTTCCTCATCCTTAGTAGCGGCTCAGTAATGGCTTCCTCATATCGATGCGCCAGATCAGTAAAGTCAATAGGAGCAGAGCTGTTGTATGAGATGCCAAGTCCGCCACCCGCGTCTATGAAGCGGATTTTGTGTCCGTCGGCAAGAAGTTGCAGGGCCAGATCGACCGCCCGTTCCATAGCTAGATGAAAGGGCGCAACATCTCCGATCTGCGAGCCAATGTGCAGGCTTACGCCTGAAACCCGCAAGTATTTGTGAGCAGCGGCGCGGCGGCAAAGGTCACGGGCTACGGCAATTGGAACACCGAATTTATGCTCACGCAGGCCAGTAGAAATATAGGGATGAGTTTCCGCGGGTACATCGGGATTCACGCGCAAAGCGATATCAGCGACCTTGCGTAGCTCGGCCGCACATGCGGCAAGCAGCTCAAGTTCGCCTTCACTCTCCACGTTAAAGAGCAAAATGCCGCTGCGTAGGGCCAGGCGCAGCTCGTCCGCAGTTTTACCGACACCGGAAAAGACAATTTTGCTCAGCGCCTTCTTGTTCGCGCGGCGTACCCGTTCCAGTTCACCTCCGGAAACAATATCAAAGCCTGCGCCCATTCCGGCCAGGAGACGAAGGATGCTCAAATTGGAATTGGCCTTGACCGAGTAGCAGATCGTGTGGCGCACATGGTGAAACGCCGCTTCCAGCACGCGATAACGCTCGCGAATGGCCATTGCGGAATAGAGATAGAGGGGCGTCCCAAACTTTTTTGCGAGCTTGTTGATGGGGAGGCCATCGCAATGAAGCTCATCACTTTTGTATGTGAATCCGGGAGGCCGACTAAACATGAATGGGGATTGTAACAGGGAAGCGGCTAGCTCCTAGCTGCTAGCCGCAAGCTGAGTCAGTTGTGATTGCTTGATTCGTCGCTTGTGGTATCAGTCTGGCCTTTGGCGGCACGGGCCAGAAGCTAACAGCTCATGGCTAGCAGCTGCACACAAAAAACCGCCCGGCGCAGTCAAGCACCAGGCGGCCCACTCGCAGTCAGGCGGGACAGACTAATTACTGCCCGGTCCCTGGCTGGTTTTCGTGGATACTGGCTGGGGCTTCATCGCGCCTGTAGAGTCCGCGGATGAGTCACCGGCCTGTGCAACAGCGGCTGTTTGTTTGTCGAAGTAATCCAATAAGGTCTTTACATCGACAGGAGTCAAGTGCAAGTTTGGCATTTTGACTTTGTTGTATTTCTTAAACAGTGCGACGGCCAAAGGATCTTTTGCGGCCAGCGCCTTGTCTGGAGCAAGAATGTATCTGGCGACCCAGTCGCGTCCATGTGCTGTGGTTACCCCGAGCAGGTCCGGTCCTACGCCGTCGCCGCCGCCAATGGTGTGGCAGGCCGCGCAACGGGTGCGGAACATCGAAGGGCCTTCACCGCCCGTTGATTCGTCAACTTTCGGCACGTTCTCATAACTATTGTTGGCTTTTCTATAGCCGGGTGTAAGCCAGTTATCGACAATCGTGGCAATGAAATGCGGATCGTCAAAAGAGCTGTCCTGCATCCATTGGCCCTGAGGTTCGTTGCCCAAAGTCAAACTGCTGGTGTGTCCAGTAAGCGGATCTTCATCCAGGCGTCCGGCCATGCCAATTTTCCTGCGGATTGTATCGATGTCTTCTTTTTTACCAGTCAGGAAGTACCAGCCGGGGCCTGTGTGAAACTTTTTTGCATAAGCCTTGAGCACGGCAGGCGTGTCATGTTTAGCGTCAACTGTAATGGAATAAAAGAAAATATCTTTGCCCATGCGATCGCCGACCAATTTATAAACCTGGGCCAATTTGGCGGTTTCAAGCGGGCAGGTTTCGCCACATTCCGTGTAAATGAAATTGATGAGGACGATTTTGCCTTTCAGCATGTCGTCATAAAAATGTATGGTCTTTCCGTCCTGTGTGATGAGAGGCACGTTGGGAAAGTAATTTGCGCCCCAATAAGAGTTGTCGGCTAAGGCAGGTGTGACACCGATCGTTACATAGGCTGCCGCCGAAAGTACAAACGCGGCCACAACTGCCAAGATGGCCCAACCATTCCGTCGCATGGTATTTGATCCCTTTTGATTTAGCTTTATTGATGTTTGAAATAACGGCGGGCATTCCCGGTGAATGTCCCGCCGCTATTAGGTTTAGTTATCTTCCTCTGCCGCTGGAGCCGCTGCCTCCCCGGCCAGAACCCGAGCCGCCACCAGAACCGGAGCTGCCTCCAGAACCTGAGCTGCTGCCGCCTTTGCCAGAGCCGCCACCGGAGATGCCGGAATCTAAACCGCCGCCCCCTACGCTAGTGCCACCCTTGCCGCTTCCACTGCCAGACCCGGAGCCAGAACCGCTACCTCCGCCGGAGGTTGATGATCCGCCGCGTGTACCAGACGTGTTGCTGGGCTGGCTGAACGCCGTTGGCAGCGTGGTTGATGCAATGTAGCCAACTCCCTGTGGTGTTGGAATCGGGGTTGGCATCGGAACCAGCCCGCGATCCAGTTCCCAACGAACCAGCATGGCGTGATCTTCATGCACAGTGTTGTGGCAGTGCTCCATAAACATTCCGTAGAATTCGCGGAACTGCATGGTAAGAGTTACACTTCCACTCGGACGCAGGCGATACACATCCTTGCGGCCCCTTTCCCACGCCGGCACATTGGCTGCGCTGCCATTGCGGGCAAGGATCTGGCCTTCTTCAAAGTGAATGTGAACCGGATGGTCCCAGCCGCCGCCGCCATTCTTAAGCGTCCAGATTTCACGGGTGCCCGGTATGGGCGCCGCGGCGACCCGGCCGTAGTCAGCCTGGAGCATGGTTCCACCATCTGTCTTAACGCCCCATGGATCCTGGTCGGTTGGATCGGAAAGGCTCTTGGCGCCGCTGCCGAACTCAAACGTGCGTTCGCGAACCACTGGGATGTTTGAGAGATCGGGGTTGGGGATCATCTGCGCAGGCACCTGGCTAAGATCGGGCTTCGCCGGGTTTGCGGTGATGCGGAACTCCAGAATCTTACCAACACAGGGGTCGGAAGATTTGCCGGCAAGCGCGTCAGCAATCGTGCGATCTGCCGCAGGCTTCTTGCCGTCTGTGTGTTCGCACAGGTTTACCATCCAGACTTTGCTGCCAAGGTTGTAGCGCGAGAAGTCGATCACGATGTCGTACCGTTCTGCGATGCCTTGCTCGTCAAGCTGAGTGAGCGTCACAGGCTGAGGCAGCAGGTTGCCGTCATTAGCAATCTGGATCATCGACGATGCGTCACTCAGGGCGAGCTTAAAGAAACGCGAAACGCTGGCGTTCAGGATACGGAAGCGATACTTGCGGCGCTCCACTTCAAAGAACGGTTTGTAGCACAGGTTCACGGTCATCACGTCGCCGATAAATCCATCGAGCTGGAAGATATCGAAGTAGAGCTGTCCGTTTGCGTCCCAAGCCTTGTCAGCCAGCATCAGATTGACGTCATAGTCCAGGTTGCCCCAGGATTTTGAAGAGCCGCTGGGCAGGCGCAGGTTTACGCCGTCATTGAGTTCTTCATTGCCACGATCGAGCGCGCTGTAGATGTTGAACATGGCAGCGTTGCCCTTGTACACGTTTTGCGAAGTGAAGCTGAACATGTGATCGTGGAACCAGTGGGTGCTCATGGTTTCATGCCAGTCACCGGGGACTTTGTTGATTCCACCTGCATCGGTCGGGCTGCCGGCGCGGGGATCGGTCGCGTCAACGTTGATGCTGTCATGTCCGGCCAGGATGATGGGCCAGTGATAATCGTAGAACTGTCCGGGGAAGAAGAATGCGCCGGTAAAGCCGTCATTTTCTGCGCCGTGGTGTCCATTGTGCTCGTGGGTAGTAATCGTGTGGCGACCGAAACCACCATTCTTCGTTACGTCTGCAGGAAGACGATTGTGATGGCGGAAAATAATCGGTTCGCCATAGCGGCCAATCGCCAACTTCGGCGGAATGGTTCCATCGAAGGTCCACATTGCCAACGGACCCTGATCGGGAAGGTTGGGGTGGAACTTGGGATGAATGCTCTGGCCGTTCTTGGTGTTGATCTTGGCGCCTTCCTGTGTAGCTTCAATGAAAACCTGCGGTGCGAACTCATCAAACCGCTGGTGTGCCCAGTCTTGTCCCGGTGGGCGGCCTTCCATTGGACCAAAGCCACCGCCCAATGCGGGATCCATGGCGATGGGCGTCTGATTGGAAAGTGCGGTCGGCGCCGTACCAGCCGCAGACATAGGATTGCGGTCCAGCACTTCAAATCGAAGCATGGGCTGGGTAAATGCCAACCCGTTCAGTCCCGGGCTGGGTGGTGCGCCCGTGGGACCATTTAATGAGCTTGCAGCAAAGGCGCTAGTGACGAATGGGTTAAGACCGTGAATGGGGGCGAGTGCGCCACCAGTTGTGATTAAGCCCCACTTGATCAAATCGCGACGCGAAACCTGACCCTGGGAATATGCTTTAACAATCTCTGCACGATTTTTGCGGGCGTTCTCGGCCTCGCGAAGACGTGCTTTAGAAGAGTTCTCGGACAGGAAAAATCCATCCTGTTGTTTACGGCTCATTGACTGCGCTCCTTAAGTTAGCCTGCAATTAGCCAGGGGGTAAGCCCGTGGCGCGGAAGCGCTGACAACCAGTGCCCAGTTTCCTTTGTTTTTCGATGGAAACTTATTGCCCCGTATTCCTCCTGAACCCTTAATGCAAGTCGAGGGCGGATGGCATGGGATCGCCATCAATCGACCTGCACGGCCCGGAAGAACGGTGTCAGCTCTCAAAGAGAGAATGACCTTAACCCATTAAAAGAGACCGAGATTCTGATTAAAGTTTCTTAAACATTTAGAATCAACACTTCTGCTTACCTTTGTCTCCTGTAAGGTCGATTTCCGCCTGGGGTTTGCGCTTAGAGGTTTGGTGGGGAATATATGACTGGCTTGGTGATGTGTACACCGTGGAAAAAGAACCATCTTATGGGCCGTTGACATAACAAAAAAGTTTGGATCAGCGACGAATTTCATTCCTCAAATGCATACAATGATCCGATCATTTCTTTAAGGAGGAGTCATGGCTGCACAGCCGCAAACATTCCCTCAGGGCAGCAAGAATTTAAGTCAGGCAATTCTGCCTGAGTTCGACCATGAGATGGCAAACACGCGCAAATCTCTGGAGCGCATTCCTGACGACAAATTCGGTTTTAAGCCCCACACCAAGTCCATGACGTTAGGCGGACTGGCCACACATTTAGCCACAATCAATGACTGGGCAGAAGCCATTTTCGGCCAGGACAACTTCGATGTGAGCACTGCGCCACGCAATGCTGAGTTTAAATCGCGTGCTGAAGTTCTGGCGGCCTTCGACAAGAATACTGCGTCAGCCCGCAAGTCCATTGCAGATGCGACTGATGCTCATTTCATGAAGTCCTGGAGCCTATCCGCTGGCCCCAATACTATTTTCACTCTGCCGCGTGTCGCCGTGGTGCGCAGCTTCCTTCTGAATCATACGATCCACCACCGTGCTCAATTGGGCGTTTATCTGCGGCTGAATGACATTGCTGTGCCCTCGATTTACGGGCCGTCGGCGGATGAAGGGAACATGTAGCAGGGTGCGAACTAGCTCGTACGGTTAGTCATTTCGGGGCGAATTCTGCTGAACATGCCGTAAAAACCACCAGGCCTCGGTTTTAGCCGAGGCCTGTTTAAGAGCTATCTGACCGTGTGTTTTCCCCCGAAACCACCAGCCAGATTGTTAATGCACAGTGATCATCGCAGGCGCGGCGAATATCGACAAGAGTACGGAGGTAACAAGCGGGACTGCTTACTTCCGGGCGCTATGCTTTCTGCTGGCCAGCCGCCCAGAATGCGGGGAGTGTGATCATCTGGTTCGGACAAAACTCTTAGGTGACCCGCCCATAGTTGCCATTTGATGCTTTTACAAGGTAGCCTCGCTATGGCTTTCTGATTGTCTTGCTATCTCCGAAAATCTGCGGAATCAGTGGCCAGCCTGTAATTTCGGCGCTTTCTGTTGTAACTCCCAACAAACTAGGTTCCTGACGTGTGTCTGCGGCTTTTTGGCCGTGGAAGCGTGGGTGTCTGTACCAAAATTGGAGTGTACTGAATAAAGCTGCAACTGGCTTTGGCATGTCTTTGCTCCCTCAGGCCGCAACCTGTTGGAACAATCTTTTGAGTGTCTGCCAAGCGAACATCTGTAGCGGGCTTCCGGCAAAAGCCTGGGCAATGGCAAAGACATTTACAAGGTGGAAATTC
Source organism: Candidatus Angelobacter sp. (assembly GCA_036488825.1). Classification (GTDB taxonomy): domain Bacteria; phylum Acidobacteriota; class Terriglobia; order Terriglobales; family Acidobacteriaceae; genus Angelobacter. Next base: position 122,716 of record DASXGZ010000008.1, on the reverse strand, counting down.
TTGTCATTTACCACGGCATAGACAGGTTCAGAGTAATCTGGGCGAAATTTGTATTTGTAGTGTTCCAGCCCTTTGAAGTTATAAAGAGGATTCGCCGTAAGGCGCATAAAACGAAACAAAGATCGCAGCCAGAGCGGGCCGGGTACGCCCAGTTCCAGCACGCGTTCTGAAAGCGGCACCAGCCCCATGGTCACTTCATGGCAATTTTCCTGGGCAAATGCTGACATGGCAGCATGGACTAGAAATTCACTGGTGCCCAGCGGGGCCCCAGCACTGTGCGCCCATTGCTCAAACAGCCATCCATCGCGATTTGGCATGGGCGAGCACATCAGGTAACCAATAACTTTGTCATTGCGCGTCGCCACAAACAGCCGGCGGTCGCTTAACTCTCCGAATATGTCCGGCTCAATCAGGAAATGCAGTGGCGGCAGGTGCTTGCGGGTCAGCCACTGGCGGCGGATCTCGCGTAAATCCAGGGATTCAGCGGCAATGTGCGCCGGCATCTCCGTGACCGTGATGCGCTTGTTCCGCGCCCGCGAGATTTGATAGCGCAGCGAGGAGTGAGATTTAACAATCGCCGGCCATCCCAGGGGGTTCCAGTAGGGAAGCGCGCCTATGGCCGCAATGGAGTGTTGAACGGAATCTTTTATCACTCCGGTGAAGCGAGGTCCCACATGAAAGTAACAGACGCGCTCCCGGCTGCGCGTTGCTTCCGACTCAAATTCTTCCACTACCTGTGCCGTCCTGCCAGGACTACATACAGGTGCACCAGCGACGACTCGAATCCGGTTGCAGGTTACGTAACCAATGACCGCATCCTTTTGGGAGGTGAACCAGTGTTGGATTCCCGGATTCAGGATCTGGTACGCGATTGGGTTCCAGCTATGCGCCAGCACCAGTTCGCGCGCAAGTGGAAAATCTGGGGCCGCGGACACGATCACCTCAGTTCAATTATGGCATTTTCACGCAGGCTGAGCTGGGTCTCACCGCTGTTGGAACAGAGTGGGTGCGGTAAAACGTGCACGGAATCGCAACTCTTAGTAAGCTATTAAAGACATGGCAGCGGACAACTCATTTGACATCGTAAGCAAGGTGGACCTGCAAGAGGTCTCCAATGCGATACAGAACGCGCTCAAGGAGATCCACACGCGGTTCGACTTGAAAGACTCAAAATCTGACATTCAGCTCGATGGCAAAGAAGCCATGGTGCTCTCCTCCGCCGATGAGTACAAACTGAAGGCCGTAACCGATATTCTCCAAAGCAAACTCGTGAAGCGTGGGGTGCCAATCAAGGCGCTCAATTATGGCGTCGTGGAACCGGCGGCGGGCTCCAGCGTGCGCCAGAAAATCACCATGCAGCAGGGGATTCCGATCGAGAAGGCGCGGGAGATCGTGAAGGTCATCAAGGACTCAAAGAAAAAAGTCCAGGCATCCATCCAGGGTGATACCGTTCGAGTGAGCGGCAAAGACCGTGACGCTTTGCAGGAAATTATTGCGCTTCTGAAAGGCCATGACTTTGGTATTGATATGCAGTTTACGAATTACAGAAACTGATTTCTTGAAGTTGATCTTAAGGACACCTTGAGTTCACCGGCCACAACCACTGCCAAAGAAGTTTTCGAGCTGCTGCGGGATGATCTTGCTGCAATTGAGCGGGAGTTCGGGCGCGATACGGTTTCAACCGTCCGTGCGATTACCGATATTGGTGAACATCTTCGCGCCGGCGGCGGCAAGCGTATACGCCCGGTATTGCTGCTGCTCTCAGCCAAGCTCTTTCCGCACCAGGAAAAAAGCGCCATTAAGCTGGGGGCGATTGTTGAAATGCTGCATACTGCCACCCTGGTCCATGACGATATTATCGACGAGGCGAAAACGCGGCGAGGCCGTCCGGCGGCAAACACTCAGTGGGGCAATTCAAAATGCGTGCTGGCCGGTGACTGGCTTTACATGCAGGCCTTTAAAGTTGCGGTGCAGGAACGCAACTTCCGCGTGCTGGACGTATTGATTGACCTGACCCAGCAGATGGTTGAGGGCGAACTGCTCCAGATGGAAAAGCTGGGGAAGTGCATTTCCCTGGACGAGCATTTTGACTTGATCTTCCGCAAAACAGCGTGCCTTTTTTCTGTTTCCACGCGGCTGGGCACGATCATCGGTAATGCGACCGAAGAACAGGAAACGCGCCTGGGTGAATATGGACGCAATCTTGGCCTGGCATTCCAGATCGTGGATGACGTCCTTGATCTCACGGCTTCCGAAGAAGTTCTGGGCAAACCGGTCGCCAGCGACCTGCGAGAAGGCAAGGTGACGATGGCAGTGATTCACGCGCTGCAACACTGTACACCGGCGGAGCGCAAACTGGTTGAGACCGTGCTGGAAGAGCGCGCCTTCGTCAGCGTGAAGCACGAACAGATTCTGGAAACTTTAAACCGCTACGGCTCTATTCCTTACGCCTATGATGCGGCCGCCAGGCACGCCGAAACGGCGCGCAAGGCCATCTGTACATTTCCTGACTCAGACATTAAGCGCGCTCTGCTTTCAATTCCTGATTTTATTGTGGAGAGAAGCAGCTAGCTTGTTTGATCTGAGACAACTATTAAACACTCCAGTCCAATGCCGGAACTTGGCGCTTGCATATTGAGCTAGTCTGAATGACCTTCTATACTGAACACCGGAGAACAAATTGTGCCTCTTTCCGTTGTGATCGTGGATGATGAACAACTGGCGCGGGACGAGTTGAGTTACCTCCTCAAGTCGGTGGAGGACGTAAGTGTTGTCGCTCAGGGCCACAATGGGTTGGAGGCCGTGAGTCTTATCAAGGAGCTCTCTCCAGACATATTGTTCCTCGATGTGCAGATGCCCGGACTCGACGGGTTTGGCGTCCTGAAAAAACTCATTGATAAGAAGATCCCGCTTCCCCAGATTGTATTTGCCACTGCCTTTGATCAGTATGCAGTTAAAGCCTTTGAAGTCAATGCAATAGACTATATTCTTAAACCATTTGACAAAAAGCGCGTTACGCAGGCTATCGAGAAAGTGCGCAAGAAGGTTCAGGGAACAGCTACTGGGACGGAGAAGCTGGACACCCTGGTCAAACTGCTTGAGTCGCAGCGTCCACAGAATAAAGTTCTCCTGCGTAGCGCTGGAAGGCTGCTGCTCGTCGACCAGAAAGATGTTTGCTTCGCTTCCATTGAAGATGGCATTATCAGCGTTGTGGCGACCAATCTGGAAGGCCAATCCAACTGCCGCACACTTGAAGAATTACTTGAAGTACTGGATGCGGAATCATTCTGGCGCGCACACCGCTCTTTTGTGGTCAACATCAACCGAATCAAAGAAGTCGTACCCTGGTTCAAGAGCTCGTACCAGCTTCGGATGGACGATCGCAAACAGACTGAGATTCCTGTCAGTCGCGCCCAAACCAAACGGCTCAGGGAGCTATTCGGCCTTTAACTCCAAGCGTTGCGGCCGATTCCACTCCGATCATCAGGCTTCTACCCCACTCGTATTCCGAAGCCGCTCTATTTGATCGCTACTGCCAGCGTGTCATGGTGCTCGCGTATAAACCGGCGAAGATATGGGCCTATCTGGCTGGGGGCCTCAAAGCCGGCGGCCTTTGCCGCTGCTTCCTGATCTTTTACTGGAACATCACTGCTTTCAGCGTAATGCTTGAGATCGCGATAGACGCCGATAGTAAAGATGTCCCACGCTGCTCCCTGATCACGCACAAAAATAAAATTCTCTGGCTCCTTCAGGGCTTTTGAGTAGGCATTTTCCATCTCGCGTTCTTTGTATAGATCGGCAAACTTACCCGGCAGCGCCACAAACATCTCAACGTGAAAGAACGCGCCGTTCGCAAACGCCTTTCGCAGATCGTCCAGGGCTGGTCCGTAAGCAAACAGGTCTTCCTGCCAGGCAATATCTTCTTTGAATTTATCGTCGAGCTTGGCCGCCTGCTCTGCCTGTTTGCGTTTGCCAATCCTGTCTGGCCGGTAATATTCAGAGTAGCTGCCGAGAGGGAACAAGATCATCAGGTCCCAATGATCGCCCTGGCTGTGGCGCATCCACAGCGGAGCTTCGTCGCCTGCCTGTTTCAGCTCTGCCGCCCGCCCTTTGTAAAGGTCGATGACCTCCAGCAGCTTTCCCGGCGCTGCCTGCACAAGGCTCACTTTGTATAGGTAAGGAGTCTCAGCGGCATGCGTCGTGACGGCAAGAAATGAACAGAGAAGCAGGACTAATAAGGCATGTTTGCAGCGCATTCAGAATTACTCACTTTCGCGGAATTTAGAAGAGACCGGCGGACACTCTAACCTCGGCCACAGCGTTTGCGCCATCTCCGCTGCCGATGGTAACGTAAGAAGTTTGCATTGTGAATGTATTTCGGGGAGGAAGCATGGCGTCATCTTATAACGGGGTTGCGCTGCCCAAAGACGGCAGCCCCATTACTTTTAGCGGCGGTAAGTTGCAGGTGCCGGACAATCCCATTATTCCTTACATTGAAGGTGATGGCACGGGCCGCGACATCTGGGCCGCTTCAGTACGAGTTTTCGATGGCGCAGTGGAAAAAGCCTACGGAGGGAAACGCAAAATCCATTGGTATGAAATTTTTGCCGGAGAAAAGGCTTATACCAAGTTTAGAGATTGGCTTCCTCAAGGGTCGGTTGATGCGGCACGTGATCTGCACGTCTCCATTAAAGGCCCGCTCACCACGCCTGTTGGAGGCGGCATTCGCTCTCTTAACGTCGCCTTGCGGCAGATCATGGACCTTTACGCCTGCATTCGTCCGGTGCGTTATTACCAGGGCGTCCCTTCGCCGGTGAAGCATCCTGACCAGCTCAACGTAATCATCTTCCGCGAAAACACTGAAGATGTTTATGCCGGGATCGAATGGAAACAAGGCACCCCTGAAGTCAAGAAGCTGCTGGATTTTTTGAACAACACCATGCTTGCTGGGACCAAGAAGCGCATCCGCGAAGATTCAGGGGTCGGCATTAAGCCAATTTCCATTACCGGCACCAAGCGCCTGGTTCGTATGGCCATTCAACATGCAGTCAAAAATAAGCGCCGTTCTGTAACCCTGGTGCATAAAGGCAATATTCAGAAATTTACAGAGGGCGCATTCCGTGAGTGGGGCTATGAAGTGGCTCGCGACGAATTCCGCGACGCGATTGTGACCGAGCGCGAAAGCTGGATTCTCGATAACAAAGATAAGAATCCCAGCCTAAGCGTGGAACAGAACGCCGCGATGATTGAGCCGGGAATGGATTTCGCTCCGGAAAGCTTTAAGCAGGAACTCCACACGGAAGTAAAGAGTGTGCTTGATTCAATCGGCAAGTCACATGGCAGCGGAGCATGGAAAAAGAAAATCATGGTCAATGACCGGATCGCTGATTCGATTTTCCAGCAAGTCATCATCCGTCCCGCAGAATATGACATCCTGGCCACGCCAAACCTCAACGGCGACTATATCTCGGACGCTTGTGCGGCCCAGGTTGGCGGGCTGGGAATTGCTCCCGGCGCCAACGTCGGCGACCAGCATGCAGTGTTTGAGGCAACGCATGGCACGGCACCTAAATACGCGGACAAAGACGTCATCAATCCCGGATCAGTCATTCTTTCCGGAGTAATGATGCTTGATTACATGGGATGGTCGGAAGCGGCGCGGATGATTGAGACATCTCTGGAAGCAACAATCCAGCAGAAATTTGTCACCTATGATTTTGAGCGCCTTATGCCGGGCTCAACCAAGGTGAAGACCAGTGAATTTGCCGGACACATGCTTGAAAACATGGTGGACCGGCGCAAGAAAACAACGGTATAGATCAGCAAAATTCAGGAAGGAATTCTTAATGCGCAAAAAAGTAACAATCGTAGGTGGAGGAAACGTGGGCGCGACGGCTGCCCACTGGGTGGCCTCAAAAGAGCTGGCGAACGTAGTGTTGATAGACGTGCTTGAGGGCATCCCACAGGGCAAAGGGCTGGATCTTCTTGAAGCCATGCCCATTGAGAAACGAGACTCTTTCGTCTTTGGCACAAATGATTATGCGGACACGGCAAACTCTGACATTGTTGTAATCACCGCCGGAATCGCGCGCAAGCCGGGGATGAGCCGCGACGACCTGCTCAATACCAATTACAAAATCATGCAGGACGTGATTGCTAAGGTTGTAGCCAACTCGCCGAACTGCATCCTGGTGGTAGTTTCCAACCCGCTGGATGCGATGGCCCAGGCAGCGTTCAAGCTAAGCAAGTTTTCCCGTAACCGCGTGCTCGGCATGGCCGGCATCCTGGATTCAGCGCGCTTCCGCACCTTCATCGCGCAGGAACTAAACGTAAGTGTGGAGAACGTAACGGCATTCGTTCTTGGCGGCCATGGCGATACCATGGTCCCGCTGGCGAGATATTCCACGGTTGCCGGAATTCCAATTACTGAGCTGATTCCCAAAGACCGGCTGGATGCGATTGTGCAGCGTACACGCGATGGCGGAGCGGAAATTGTGAAATACCTGAAAACCGGCAGCGCCTATTACGCTCCTTCTGCTGCGGCCACGGAGATGGTGGAAGCCATTCTCAAGGACAAGAAGAAGATACTACCCTGTGCCGTCCATCTTGAGGGCGAATATGGCATCAACGGACTTTTTGTCGGCGTGCCATGCAAGCTGGGCTCCAACGGACTGGAACAGATTATCGAAATCAAACTGACGACCGACGAGCAAGCAGCATTGCAGAAGAGCGCGGACTCGGTCGCTGAACTGGTAAAGGTGATAGGCGTTTAGCCAAGAGTAAGATCCAAATTGCCAATCCACTTTGGGTGACGGCCGCCTGCAATCGTAAGGGTTCCAATCGTGCCGCCAAACGTTGATGAGACCGCCTGTTCCGCCTGAAGAAAAAGCGGCTCCGTCAGATGAGGGAGCCGCAATGCCAGAAAGATCCAAAACTTATCTCATTGCGGACGGTAGTCCTGATGATAGCCCAGGTTATCAATGTCCTCGAATCGGGGTGTTCCTGGGGGCATCTTCGCAGGATCCAGGAAGTTGGTGTCAAATGAGTAATTGCGATTGGGGGCCCCATATACTACCGTGCAACATTTAAATACTCCCACTGCCTGACGAGAATAGAAAAAGCTGACCAGTGAACCTTCATAATTTGAAGTCCCGTTCCACGACTCAATGTACTTGAGGAAATTGTGAGCACCACCGTCCGTCCCGTAATCGGCTGCAGCTACCCAAGTGGTGGCAGTGGGAAAGTTGATATTCTTACCGCCAGCGATGGCAAGCCGGTAATAGCTGGTTGCCCCAGGCCGGGCAGCCAGATTGGTAGGGTTCTGAAGCCCACGCAGGTCCGTGTAGCTTATCGATAGCAATGTGACTGAATCGGCAATTACCGCCGATGCCGCTTCATTCACTCCGGCTGCGCTGGCGCCAAAACCGGCGGCATTTGCGTTGTAGTTGCCCTGGACATACACCGGGTTTTCACTTGCAATAGTCGTCCCTCCGGTACCACCGGCCAGCACTGGCACGTGTCCCAGGCTTCCATTAATTACTTTAATTGCATGCCGAGGTCCGCTCACGCGGTTCACGCGCCCAGTTGTGGCACAGGTTATCCTGCTGGCCGCGCCGGTGTAAGGATTGGCGTCGGCACCGGGAACCCCAAATCCGTCACCGATCGTCTTGATTCCATAAGTGTCAACTCTGCCGTTTCCGTTTACGTCTTCCCCTGTATCTATAACCCCGTTGGGAGTGCCTGTCGCATTGGCAATGTTGATGATATCTTCAAATCCATACTCGCCGTTGAGTTCGGTGGCCGCAGGAACCGCGGCTGTGTCGAGCTGCATTCCGCGGCGATCTGAAAAATAAACGATGTAACCGTTCTGGGATGCAGTTTCCACTTTTTGACCACTCACGCCTGTCGTCCCGTTAAGCCATCGCCGCAGGTTATCCATATCCAGCTCAATCAGGTTAAAGACGCCGGCTACGGCGCATGACCCAGCAGCCTTGACTGTGTCCCGTACTTCGCCCTCGCGCGGGTCATACATATTGATTGGATACCACCCGTACTGGGGCGCCGTTGGAGTGTAGATTGCCGTTGAAGCAGGGTATTGAAAGAGGAGAATCGCCGATGGATGGACAGTGTTCGCAATGCCATTTTCCGCGTTTGGGACTGATTGAGCGGGCACAGCGGATTCCTGCGCCTGGCGGGCAAAGCCCAATCCGAGCCATTCCTGGGTAATGTCATTGTAATTTCCGGCGGCATCCCGGTATTCCACACGCAACCACCCGGATATCAGTGGCCACGGAACGTTCTGAACGCCCGTGGGATTAAACCAGCTTGGGTCGGTGCACGGAGGCGTTGTAGCTCCGACCTTAGGGCAACTTTTCGGGACAATGCCTTGTGCCATGAATTGTTGCGTACCAACTCCGTTGACGGCCGTGCTATAGGCGCTCAGGTTGACGTCAGTTGGCTTCTGTCCACCGGGCAAGTTGGCAGGATTGTCATCCAGAAGAATCCGTATCTGTGCCTGATTGAAAAGTCTTGAAGTTCCTGTGAGAGATGTTGCAGGTTCAGCAGACGGAGGGCGACGAATGATCTCGTAAGGGCTGACATTGCCCTTAACAAATGGCAGATTGAGCGCCGTGGCCCCAGTGGTTCCATTTTGCAGCATGCCTTTGTAGATGGATGTGGAGAGATTTACCCAATTAGGATTTGGCACAGGCTTTGTAAAAAACTGAGTCACACTCTCATCTTTTTGCAGGAGATTTCTGCAAGATGGCGCCGCGCCGTCGCAGCCATTGGGAGACGTAGGAATGTTGACTGCGCCGACGCGTGGAGTCGCGTCCACGCCATTCGCCAGAACTGTGCGGACGACCTCGCCCACTGCCTGCACTTTAGAATGAAAGGTAAGGCCGCCGTCGTCGGCCAGAAACAGGTTTCCATTGGTAAACACGCGCCCGTTGAAATCGAAGGCGGGACCGGGAAAAAAGCTGAGATCGCTTTGGGAGAAAATGCCGAATTGAAAGACCGGGATCAGGGCAACTTCAATATCTCGCGTCATTCTGACCTGCTCGCCAGGTGTTCCAATCATGCCAGCCTGAGCGATTGCGCCGGTCTGTGCAGTAGATTGCAATTGCATGTTGATAATCTGGGCCACCAGACCAGCATTGGAACCGGACGTGATGTTGTGAGTTACGGCGAGAGGAATGGTTGGGTTTGCAGGGTTCGGTGGAACGCTGATGTTGTATTCCTGATAGCCGGCATTGATGACATTTGGACGGTAGGTAGCGCCTGTTAATACGGCAATCTGTGCGATGTTGGGCGCTTTATTTAGGCTATAGAGAGTGCCCAGATCAGTCGTCATTTTTTCCATGGCGGCTTCGGAGGCATAATACGCAGTGTTTTTCTGCATGTCAGTGCCTGCATTGCTTCTCTCGGAAATCGTGCTGTAAAAAATTGCAGCTGCAACCGCCGCCATCACGAACAACAGAATAAGGCTGGAAAGCAGTGCGAAGCCGCTTTGCGGATTAGGCAGATTTGGTTTCGTTTGCATAATTTTTCCCGCTTTCAGTTATACCGGTCTTTAAAGCTAAGATCTCTCGGGGCGATGGAAGTGCCTACCGTCAGCGTCTGGACGCCGCCGATCGGGGTCCGGTATTGAGACTGCACTGTCATCTGAAGATTGACTTTGCGGATCTGGCTCATGTTTGCCACGGCATTCCCTTGCAGACCGGCGGTATAGGGCGTGGCAGGGGCAACGGCCGCGGCGTTATAAACGTCGTATGTGAACTGTACGTTTGTCACGTTGTCCGCGATGGGGATAGCGGCCTGCCCATTGACTTGCCTCATCAATGTGGGGATGTCATCCGCAGTTCCAATGATTCCATCGGGCCCGGGTTGCGCCTGGACGAAATAGGTAACGATGTTAATCCGTGAAACCGTTGTAGCCGGATAGACATTGGTGCCCGGATTTTTCAGGGCGGCGATATTGCCTGCCGCAGCCGCCGTTTGATTGATATTTAACGGGTCGCCGGCGGCCAGACTTAGAACGCCAACTGCCCCGACTTTGGTAACTGTTCCCAGTGCGGCGCCCCATTGATTTGTAACCATCAGCACATCACCGACTTTTGTTCCAAAGACGGGGTCACTATAACTCTTTCCCGTGGGGGCTGCGGCTGGATTGCCGCTGGTATCGAAGGTTCCGGTATTTACCGTGATGGATGAACCATCCACGGCTATTTTTGTCGCGGTCTGGTTATTCACCGGCCATGTGTTATCGAGGTAGGAAACAGTAATAACGTCAGTTCCATTGGCCCCCTTTCCCTGGCCAGGCATGACCGGCGGCAGCAAATCGTTTGGGTATTGATTGTTCGGGGCGGGAATGTAGCATTGAACTGCGCTGCAGGCAAACAATGCTTTGCCCGTGGAACCCGCTCCTGAAGGCAGCGCAATTCCTGCCTGTGGTATCCCAATCGAAGCCTGGCCTAAATCTCTGGTGATGACAGCCAGGGAACCGCGTGCGATCTGCTGCACATCGGCACGCGCAATACCGGTTTGGCTAATGTTGGAACCATCAGTAAAAAGTTTGACAGCAGCGCCCACCACGACCATGGTCATCGCAATTGCTATCAGTAATTCCACTAATGTGAATCCACGCGCTTTTGTTCTCTTTTTCATCGGAATATCCTTCAATTCGTCATCGATAGGTCGAAATGTAGGTGACCTGGGTATAAGTTCGCGAAAGATTCCCGACACGATATTGCACCCAGATTTGAATGCGTCGCGCATTGGGGTCGGGCGTAACACCGTCCTGTAGGAACACTGTAGAGATTGCAACCTGTCTCTGAAAATTCGAAAGAGGTTTGCCGTCAGGTCCAACGACCATGGCGGGACCGTCATCCAGGGTATTCATAATTCCATCGGCGCCAGGCTGCAGCGCTGGTTGAAATCCATCTTGAAAAATGCCATTGACGGGATCTACACCCCGGTTCTGGATGGCACTGAACGGAATAGCTCCCGTGTTCCGGGCCGCATAAATACCCTCGATCATCTGTTGCGCTTGCTGACGGGCAATAGAATCTTCTTCAGAGAACTTGATGACAGCAAGACTGCTTGAAAATACGGTCGCCACTGAAACCAGGCCTACCGTGATCACCGCGGCAGCAACTATGACTTCAATGATTGAGAACCCTTGCTGTGGCCGGCGCAATAGCTTCTTTCGTCCCAAGTTTATCGCCATACAGGGATTGCTCCATTCTTAGCAAGAGTCCAGCCCTTGAATCGACCCGTCGCTCCGTAAAGGGTCAAGGCATGCGAACTGTAAAGTTCTCCCGGCTTCGCGATATACAAAACTCCGTCATTGGGATTACCCGCTGCATCGATGGCAGTTCCATCAGGGTTGAAAAAGATCTGTGTGCCACCGCCCCCCGTGGCCTGGTTAAAATCAATGGCCTTTGTGCCGAGCCCAAAATTATCCGGCGTCTTTCCAAGGCCGGGCAAACCAGGTTCAGCAGAGAATTGAACGTCATTGGTAAAACTGATGGTTCTTTCCGTAGTAGCGGGAATGCCGGTTGCAATCCATTGTGTCTGGATGGTCCGCGGTGGCAAAAACGTGACAATATATTGAAGCCGCTTATCCATTGATTCCTGCCGCGCCATTCTGAGCTGCCCCATGGCGATCTGGACCGCAGAGTTCACATGAGCATTTTCCATTGCACGAGAAAAACGTAGGACTGCGACGCCGGCCAAGATCAAGCCAATTGCTACGACTACCAGAAGTTCCACGAGACTAAATCCTGACTGCTGGAGCAGGACGCTGTTCTCCCCACCGATGTTGGTACCTGTCTTACCTGTGAAGCCAGCCGATCCATTCCGCGGAACGCAAATTGGTGTCATCAGATGTCTCTCCATCTCATTCACACCCGTTTAGCTGTGGGTGGATGCTAGTGTTTTAGTTCACCGGCTGCCGCCCGGCAACTTACCAAAGTCCGTTCAAGCCTTTGTATCGGGCCAAAGGCATCAGTAACTTTAAAGCTGGAACTAAGTCATTGGTTTTAAACAGTGTTCCACCCTCAGCGGAAGATTCACTGTGTTTGGAAACTGTAATGTTTGCCTAAGTGCCCACCATCTGCCGGAGGAGTGGCAAATGAAAAACTGGTCTGTCGAAACAGTCGTGTATTCGGCCGATTTTCTAGAGGGAAATACAAACGTACTCTGGACAGAACCGAGTGTCAATTAAGACCGGATACATGGCAGTAACCAAAGTTCATTGGACCATCCGCTTCCAGGGCTGAGGTGCAGGCCACCGCAAGACCGCAAAAGGAGTTTCCGGCAGATGGACGGGATTGCCTGTAAAATAAGATCAATCATGAATATCCAACGTCCGCTACTCGCTGGTTTGCTTACCCTGCTTATGGCTCTTGCGGCGTTTGCCGGACCAAAGAAGCCCTCCAATGACCAAAAGACTGGGTCAGTAAATCTAATCGTGATAAGGGATTCAAACGGCAAGCCGGTGAAAAATGCCGAGGTTGTACTTCACCTGATAGACAACCATGGAAAACAGAAGCAGGAAGGTCTAGAACTCAAGACCCACGATGATGGGAAGGCTGAAGCAACCAGTCTCCCCTATGGGAAAGTGCGTATTCAGGTCATTGCGCCGGGATTCAAAACGTTCGGGCAAGATATCAGCGTGGATCAGCCTACCCTGGAAATGACCATCAAACTGCAGAAACCAGCCGAGCAGCTTTCCATCTATAAATGAGCGGTTCTGGCGCCAAGCAAATCATTTTGGCCGGAAATAGTGGCGATCTCAGGTGAAAGACCAGCACAATGTAGGTCCTGGCTGAATTCGTGTCCTTGACATTACCGGTAAGGGATGTCATTTCTAGTAGCTTTACCAAACGTGCCAATTTAAGAGAGCAGAGAAAGGTCTTTTGAAAGTCAGGGTCTTTTTTCACGGCAAATGTTTTGACGGAACGGCTTCAGCGGCCTTGTTTTCCCGTTTTTATCGGGAGCGTATCCAATCTGATGTGGACTTTCAATTCAGTGGTTTGGTGCATCGGGCGGGGGCACTTTTTAATGAAGCAGATTTCGATGGGGACGAGAATGCCATCGTTGACTTCAAATATTCGGCCTCGCCCAAAATTACCTGGTGGTTTGATCACCACCTGAGCGCTTTTCTTACGCCCCAGGATGCTGAACACTATCGCAATGGGGACAAGAAACAAAAGTTTTACGATCCAGAGTTCAAGTCGTGCACTAAGTTTCTGGCGAAAATAGCAGAGCAGAAATTCGGTTTCGATCCCCGGCCTGTGGCGGAGCTGATTCACTGGGCAGATATTATTGACGGCGCTCAGTTCACGAGCCCACAGGAAGCCGTGGAGATGGCTGAGCCTGCCATGAAGCTCACCATGGCCATTGAATCCACGAATGATCCCGATTTTCTTCCTAAGCTCATTCCATATATGGTGAGCGAGTCGCTGGCGAAGGTGCTTGAAGAGCCTTTTGTTGCTGCCGTTGTACCGTCGCTAATGGAACGGCATCGTAAGTCGATTGAGATATTACGCCAGAGATCGGAGTGCCGGCAGGGTACCATCTACTTCGATATCAGTGATCACGATCTTGAGGGCTACAACAAGTTTATCCCTTATTATTTGCACCCGGAGTCGGTGTATAGCGTGGGTTTGAGCAGCAGCAGCTTCCGGGTAAAAGTGTCGGTCGGCTCCAATCCCTGGACTGACCGGGAAAACATGGTCAATCTGGCCAAAATTTGCGAACGTTATGGCGGAGGTGGACACGCCCGTGTGGGCGCGATTTCATTCCCTCCTGACAAGGGAAACCTGGCGCGGGAGGCCGCTGCGGAGATTGTGGCGGAATTACGCGCCGCTGAAACGGCTTCAGTCAAACTGTCTTGACGGATGAGAGTTTTACCCGAGCGATATGCCCCTTGGAATTAAGGCAGCCTTAACCCACAACTAATTCCCAGCCTGAAAAGTTCTGTGAACTTCCCTCTGAGGCATTGATACAGAGTTGATGCTTCTATACCCTCACAAGAGTGCCACCCACGGGTGGCTCAAGTTTAAATTGGAGTGTTGGAGCATTGCGTAACACACATCGGTATCTGTCTGCGATTATGGTTTTGGGGCTTTCATTGGCCGGGCTGGCCCAGCAAGCTGGAACGACTCAGCAAGCTGGAACGGCCCAGCAAAAAGACGTAAAAAGTCCCGCGAAGGCCCGTAATGTTGCGCCAACGGCCACCAAGCTTACGCGCGAGCAGAAGTTTGTGATTGACACGGTGCGCATGGCGGTTGCGCTACCGGAATCCGACCAGCAGGACAGACTACGTGTTCTTTCCACGGCTGCTGATGTGGTGTTGCCCATTGATAAGAAGATGGCCAAGGGTTTCTGGCATGAGGGCGCCCGGATAGAAACAGAGCTGGTGCGTTTGGGACAGAAGCCGGCTATTTCCATGATGTCGAGCGGGCAGGTGGATTGCGCCGCCGCGCTGGATTTTGTCGATAACCTGCCGGTGAGCGCTGTTTTGCGCGCCGAGCAATCCCTTATCGGGGCGATTACCGCTTGTCCAAAACAGACGCTCGATCCGGTTTCACGGAAGCTGGATGCGGCATTGGAGAAACGCGTAGTTGCTTCACGCGCGCTGATGGCCGCCATGGCGGCACAGGGCGGAGGGTCTGCTTGGTCACAACAGCATTTTGCAAAAATGTTCGAAGAGCTTCCAGATCCCGCCGAAAACGTTTCTGAGGCGGAGAACCTGGCCGCGATGTACTCGCAAAATTCCGGCGCGGTGGATAAAGATGTTGCCAGCAAGTCCGGCCTGCAGCTTCTCACATGGCTGGGAAAGCTGGACGATTCGCCGCTACGCACCCTCTCCATTCGCATTACAACGGATGCCATGAAGCAGTCCCTGGGCGAAGAAGGCTATGAGAAAGCTCTGCAATCGGACGTGGTGGCCAATACGACCGTGCAGAATGCAGGCCAGGAGCGTGAAATTGAACGCCCTCCGGTTGAGGGCGTCTCTGTTTTGGCAGCCATGGAAGACCGTGGAACAGACCAGACCGAACGGCTTCGTGAACTGCCTCCAACCCAGCGGGCACGAGAAGCGGCAGCGCACGGATTCGCCGCAGGAACCGGCGGGAACAAGCAGCAAGCAGGCAAATATTTTGATATGGCGTTCAGCGCAGCCGACGAAGTCTGGGACGCGCGCACGCCTGAAGTCGATGCCGCATCCGTGGTGCAGGAAATCAGTGAAGCAGCAGCCCAGGTGGATTCATTGAATGCCCTAACCCGGGCACAGAAACTCCATGATAGCTCCGCCCAGGCGATTGCCATGCTGGCGGTTGCTCGGGTAGTCGCCAGTAATGGCGTAACAAAATAAAACTTCACAGAATTCCAAGGCACAGACTGTTGTCAGGCAGGTGAATACGTTGGTAGGCTATGAATATCTCAAATCTATAGATCAGGGTTTCCAGTTGGTTCATATCGTTGAAGTCCAATGTCCCAAGTGTTTGCGTAAATTCAGGACAGTCCCTTCTGTGGTGGAGCATGCCGGCTGGGTTTACTGCGCAGTTTGCGGCACGCGCATGAATATCTCAGAGCCAAAGCCGGTTTCTGCTCTTTCTGAAAAAGGTGGCAGCACCGCCGCGTAAGGCCGCGACCGGGTTTCTACCGGCTTTCGATCTTAATGCAATTCTTAACAAAGGCTTAATTCTCCGAAAAAGCCGCGCCAGAAGCGCATCTCCGTTTTGCCCCAAAGTTACTTGCGTCCAACGGTTTCCGGTTGTAACCAGCGCCTGGAATGGCTAAGCTTGCGCCATCAGGTCCAGGAGACGGCGCAAATGTTCGACCGCAAATTCCGGCTGGCGATCATACTGATGGCTGTGCTTGCGGGGATTTCCATGGGACAAGGCGCCACGATTACGGACCAGTCGCCGCGCAAGGCCATTATTGAAATGATGTCAGGAGGCGAGGCATCTTTCAAAAAGCATCTCACCATAGAGCTGCAGAACCGGCTCCAGAATTTAATGAAAGGCTCCGTGGATAACGCGCCCAGCCCTATTCAGATTTTGATTGGCGCGCAGGCCCCAGGAAGCAATAAATTCCAGGCTTTCGATATTGGGCCCATCCTTTTTTCCTTCAACAATCTTCAAGAGCATGAGCGGTACGAAGTCCAGCTCGACAATGAAGAGACTCATGGCAACGAAGCCATTATGGGATTATCTATCCATTTGGTACGGAATGGGGTGGAGCAGCAAATTCCGGCGAGTACGCGCTTTATCCTGAACCTGAAGAAACAGGAAGCGATCTGGCGCTTGAACGAGGTAAGTGTAATTGCCACGCTGCCAGTCGGTGATCCACGCATCCTGGAGAAATCATGGTGGACTCCCGCACTCAACGCAGCGATGGGAGGAAACAGCGATACGAATTCCCCAGTATCCGTAGTTGTGGATGAGCGGCCCAAGATGACGCCTTTGCGAGCGGTGCGCATGATTGGCATGGCGGAAAACATCTATGCTCAAAACCATCCCGGCATTGGTTATAGCTGCTCGCTGGCAGACCTGGTGAATGTGGGCAGAGGCATGGACGAAGATGGAATGTATAAGTTCATGGACGCGGAGTTCGCCAGCGGTTCCTATAACGGTTACAAATTCACTCTGAGCGGCTGTGAGCACAAGCCGGCGAGAATGTTTCGCGTAACGGCTGAACCGCTTGCAGGGCGGGGCAGGGCCTATTGTTCCGACAATACAAGCAACCTGCGCGCTTCCGATGACGCACGTGGAACTTCATGCCTGATCTCCGGAAAAATCGCGCGAAAATAAACTTCTTATCCGTTAGAGACGTAGATGCTATGTTTCTACGGAATAACGCGCTTATGCGGAAGCGGGGCCTTGAAGAGGTCCGAAAACGCACATTGAAAAAATGCGCTTCAGCACCTGGACTTGGACATTTCGGGACGCTAAAGCGCGGCCCTCTAAATACTTTTTACTCCCCGTCAAGGCCCGGAGCTTCCACATCTTCAGCTCTTCTGCACTACCAGATGGTTGTCGACTGAAAACACTCCCGGAACGCTATTGGCTTTCAGGCTAGCCAGATCTTTGTCAGCCTGGCTATTCACCACGCCTTCCAGTGTGACGTGGCCGTTCTTAACAATGATATGGATGGGCGGCAGCGCTCCCATTGAGTAGCGGAACAGTGGGGAATCCTGTCCGAACAACGCATGGGCCACGGCGAGGCGGATATGATCGTCAGTGGAGGAAGGGGGCAGAATATCAATGCGGTTATCCACCTGCTCCACGCCTTCGATATGTTTCACTGCGTTCTGCGCCTCATCTTTCAGGACGGCGTTGCGCACCTCTCCCATCAGGGTGACCTTGCCGCCATCGACCTTGTACTGCAGATTATCGAAAATGGTGAGCTGCGGCAGCATTACAAGTTCGTGCCGCACCTCGCGGGTAATCCGGTCCTGCTGGCGCTGAGGGCCAGTGGCGTTTTGCGCAGCGCCGGATTCCTGCGCCACTCCAGCAGTCGTTATCATTCCGAGGCATATCACAACGGCAAACAACAAAGACAACATCTTTTTCATTGAGTCTCTCCTTCTACCGTGAGCCAGCATTCTTCATACCTATGTGATGCGGGAACAATCCGTGGTGTTTGGAGGCAGTCCAGGGAAGCGGTGCGCAGAGTTCTGCCTACGAATCCCACTCCTTAGCCGGAATTTGAGAAAGAAGGCAACCTTCCAGAGTTTTGTCCTGGCCAATCGGTGGCAGAAGCTAAGGTGAAACACCAGTTTTGGTATGGCGCTGAGTACAGATGTCACCAACTTATCCGTCCTTAATCAGATCTTGTGAAATCGCTGACCCGAATTCTCCCCAAATATAGGCATGGATTACTGAAGTACTGTTGTCACAGTATAAGAATGCTTTAACAATGGGCGGGTACGTCGGGCGATAGCCGTGTATTTGGCAGTTCCGGCGGTGATTCGAGCGCGAGGAGAAGGACCAAAATGAAAAAACGCTTTACTATTTTTGCCCTGGGGATGATGGCGCTTTCAACAGCAGCATTCGCCGCCACTACAGGGGTCAACACGAACACAGTGTCGCCGACGCTGCAAATCTCAGCCACGATTCAGAGCGCCGTGCAGCTGACACTCAGCACCGGCACAGCAGCAGTCACGCATTGCCCTGTTACAGCAACGGGCGGAGCGCCGGATTTCACCATGAACTTTGGCACCGTTGACGCATTGGGCATCAACAATGGAAATTGCGGCAAATTTGCCCCAACCACTCCGGGAGTTACCAACGCGGTTTACTGGTCGGACTACAACCTGAATCCTGTATTTACCAGCCAGGCAGTTACTACCAACACAATCACCGCGCAGGTCACAACCGACTTCGGCGCACCCAACAACATCCAGGTTGTGCGTGACAGCGCCAACTCCAGCACAGTACCAACCGGCGCTGCTTCATTTACTCCGGTCAGCACTGCAACCCCAGACACTATCGTGGCCAATGCGACAAACGGCGTTGCTCAGACACGTTTTATCGGTGTGTCCGTAAGTCCGGCGAACGGCGCGGGCACTCAAGGCGCGAAATCCGCTACGGTCACCTTTACTCTGACAGTCCAGTAATCGCGCTCTGAAGCGCTGCTGTTGCCCTGTCCTGTAATTAGGGATGATGAGAGTTCGAGATCATGAAGACCTTCGACGCACACACCTCCCCGTCGTCAAGTCCGGCGGGAAGGTGTGCAGTGCATCGTATGGAATTTATGTTCCGGGCCTCATCATTTTCCTTTTGGCGATTTTTTTAGGAGTGCCCCGGCAAGCGCAGGCTAAGGCAAGTTTCTCATTACTGCAAGCGCCGGGTGGTCTTGCTGGGACGCTGGTCGGCACCAATTATCGCAACAGTTTTGGCGTCATGAATGCCCTTGGCCTTGGTACACCCGCTACCGGCCTTACGGTTACAGCGCTGAGCAACGGGGCCCTCTATTTTACGCAATACCAGGTCCAGTTTCAGGGCCTCGGAGGCAATCAGAGCGCGAAGCTGACGGCCTACGTGAGCACGAACTTCGCCCATCCGGCAGCGCAGATATTGCAGAATTGTCCCAGCACGTCAACCTGTTCTACTTCCGGCGGATATAGCGCGATGTCCACCATTCAGGGCGCGCCCAGCATTGTGATTGCAACTTTGGGTAATGCTACTGTCACGGCGGGTCTTGGCATTTTCCTACCCGATAATGACGGAGGCGGCGCATTTGCCGGCGTGGATAACACGGGTGTTATCACGTTTACGATGGTCGATACCAGGAACAACAACGTACTACAAACAGCTACTTTTTCTTTTAACGGCGCCCCGACAAATACGGTACAGACTGCTGTCCGGCTTACGCTTGCTTCCGCTACCGGGGGGCTGACGATCACGCCAGCGGCGGATTTTTCCATGAACTTTGGCAAAGTCAACGGACTGGGATTTGGGCCCGGCGCGGGTCTTACCACCGTTGCTGCCTCCGGCGGGGTGGTTTATTCCACACCGTATGTAATCCAGCCGGTATTTACAGATTTCAATTCAACCACGGCTACAGTCAAGACTTTCGTCAGCTCCAACTTTGCCCATCCTGCAATTTTGATTCTGCGCGATGCAACCAGCAGTCCTGGTCCTTATACGAATATCGGACTGACGGCAGGCACTGCTACCCAAATAACCAATGCCGCCGCCGATCGGAGCTCGATCACGCGGTTTCTCGGACTGTTTGTCTCCAATGCCAACGGAGCGACGGCCTTTACCGGAAGTGATTCCGCCACATTGACATTTACGTTGACGGTGCCCTGATGACGATGAATCAAAGCCGCAAAGTTTTATGCTGCCTGCTGTGCGGGCTGTTCTATCTTGCTGCCTTGGCGGGCCACGCACAGGCGCAGTCACTGGGACTGGCCCCAGCGCAAGTGGTGGAAAAGTTTAAGCCCGGTGTTCCTTTCGAGTTTGATCTTTCCACAGTAAATTCCGGCGAAACGCCGGTGGACATGCACGTGGAGATTACGGATTTCTGGTACGACGAGAAAAATGAGAAGGTGTTCTCCTCACCCGGAACTTCGCCGCGCTCGGCGGCCAATTGGATACAGTTTGTCCCCGATCATTTTGAAGTTGGCGCTCATGGCACACAGAAGATGAAGGCCATCGTAACGCCACCTTCTGATGCAAAAGGCGGATATTACGCAGTGCTTTTTGTGCAGTCGAAACCCCAGCTATCTTTTCCCAAAGATGACGGCAAGGGAGTTTTTACCAGCATGCGCATTGGCTGTCTGGTGCTGCTGCGCGCGGAAAGCACGGAAGAATACAAGATTGAATTAAGCAACGTGAAGGTCACGCCGCCCGCGGATACGCATGGGCTCGGCGTGGATTTTGATCTCTCAAATGACAGCAACACCCATATTTTTCCGGTAGCGCGCGTGGCGGTGCTGGATGCCGGACGCAAGCTGGTGGCAAAAGCTGAAAGCATTGAGAAGCGCTTTCTTCCCGGACAGAAAAATTCCATGCATGTGGAGTGGGCAGGCAAGCTTCCGCCAGGGGATTACACCGCCGTGCTGACCGTAGCGTACGGCGAAGACCACATTGAGACACAGCAGATTGCGTTCAGCGCAGGCGCGCAGTAGGTATTGAGACTTTGAAGTTGCAACGGCATATTATCGCGATTGTCGCTCTGCTTGGCAGCTTGACTGGGCTGATTGTGCCTGCTTGTGCCTCGGCACAAACAGTGGATGGAAATGGCGTCCCGTCCCTAGTGGAAGTTTACTGGCAGTGGTCACGTATGCTGCCTCTGCCGCAGCTCTCAAACATTGTTGTGTTGGACCAGGATATTGCACGCGTAGAAGTGGTGAATGATGGCTTGCAAATTTTTGGCCTCGCGCGCGGTGAGACAGTTTTGCTTGGCTACCTGCATGACAAGCCGGTCAGCATTCGCGTGCGCGTGGTGGGACGCCCTCCCATTACGGTGCCACCTTCGTCGCTTCGCCGCCAGGGTGAAATGGCGCAGGGAAGTTTTGGGTCGAGCGCGCAAATTTCCAATGGCGGAGGCCAGACCACGACCGCCGTGGTGAATGACTTCACCTGGGCGCAGCCCGCCGGCGCGGAGGGCCGTTTATTTGTCAACACGGAAGTGGAAGACAATGACATTCAGGGCGGCCATGCTTTCAATATCCGGCACGGAAACATTGCGTATCGCAGCCCCGGCATGGACGTGAGTTTTCTGGACAACGTCGTGAGCCTGACAGATAACGGCACGCAACGCTATATCAATCCATTTACCTATTCTGATTCAGTGGAACTTCGAGGCGCGGGCCTGACGCTGCGGCGAGGCGACAACCAGTTCATGTTCTTTGGCGGGTCCACGATTCCTTTCTACTTCCTCACCCTGGGTTCCACGCGCGATATTGGCGGGTTTTCCTTTAACCGCAAACAGTCTGACAAGTTAAGCCTTTTTGCCACTACCAGCTATATCAACTCTCCCGTGGATTTCCTGAACCCCACTGGCGGACGGCAGGAAGACTGGATGCAGACTGGCGGCTTCAGCTTTCATCCAAGCGACAAGTGGACGATCCAGGGCACTGGCGGCGCGAGCACACATGGCGGTATGGGACGTGGGGAGATCAACTATGTCGGTCATCATCTGACATTTTTTGCCGCTGGGGGATCATCTTCTCTGCTTTTTCCGCTGAACCGCGTGCAGTCATTGTTTTCCGGCACCACGTCGGCCAAGGCCGGCGTTACGCTGAGTTCAAGCGATCGCTTCACCGAATCGCTGTACTACCAGCACAGCATTACGCAAGCGTTTGGCAATATTCTCCATGCAGGCAGCTCGGATTATCTGAGCCCGTCATTTTCATGGCGCGTTGATCCGCGCGATGACCTGAATTTCAACTACACATTCAGCCACAACGACGGTGGATTTTCCAACCAGTCCACCAATGGCAATCGGTTTGACACCAACTGGCGCCGCCAGATCACGACGCGGGTGTCAAATGCCGCGCAGTTTACGGTTGGATCAGTGCAGGACCCGCTGCAAATCAGCTCTGAAGATGAATTCGCTCTTCGCGATACAGTTTCATTCCTGATCAAGGGCGGCAGCATGATGGTGGGGGTTGAAGAGGACCGGCGCAACCCATCGCTGGTGCGTAAGCTTGGCTCTGAGTTGGAGCTGCTTTCACCCGCGCTGCAAACGCTATACCTGCAAGATCCGATTTCTTTCGTGAATTCAAATAACCTGCCGCCTGAAGTCAAGGCGCTGCTGGATGCACAGGTGCCAGTCAGCACGTCAGTTTCTGCGTCGGCACAGTTGCGCATGGGGAAGAAGCTAAGTTTCAACCCGAATTTTTCATTTGCGCGTGCATCAACCGGGAAGACAGATTCATGGACGCCGTTTGTTGGGTATTCATTGCTGTACCAGGTCAGGCCGTCATTGGAACTCAACTCGGGAATGACCAATATCTGGGTGTTGGGTAACTCCGCCAACACGATTCAACGCACCACGCTGATGTATTTCGGTTTTACGAAACGCTTTAGCGCTATGCCGGGAGCGTTGGTCCCAACGCGTCATGCAGGAAGGATCGTTGAAGGGCGCGTTTTCCGAGATAACAACGTGAACGGTACGTTCAACTTTGGCGAACAAGGGCTGGTGGGGCTGCGAGTACGGTTGGATGATGGCGAGACCACGGAAACAGATGAGCAGGGCCGCTATAAATTCACTGACGTCAGCCAGGGCGAGCACAGCGTTTCTCTTCCTCTGACGCAGTTTGCCGGGCCGGTGCGGATGACCACGAAGAACCAGGCGGCAGTGGATTTGGTCCGGCAGCGAGTCGGCGTGGTGGATTTTGGCATTGTCGATTTTGCCCGCGTTACAGGAAGCGTATTCAATGACGTACGCTTTGAAGGCACGCCGCAGCCGGACTCGAAAGGGCTGGCGAGCGTTCACCTGATGCTGGACGATGGCGTGCGCAGCCGCACCATTGTTGCCCAGGACAACGGTGATTTTGAGGTTGACGATGTAGCTCCGGGCGATTACATGATCAGGGTCGACGCAAGCACGCTGCCCGCGAATTACTCCGTGGCGCAAGATAGTTTCACTCTACATGTGACGCCGGTTTCAACCACGGTACAGAACATTCCGGCGCGCGCACTGCGCTCCATTGCCGGGCGGGTCTTTGTGAAAGTTCTGGCCGAGCCTGCTGCCCAGTCAGCCGATCCGGGAAAGCTAAAAATCAGCGGCATGCCTGCCGGCTCAGTGCGCAGCCAGCGCGGCGGCCAGGCGGGAGGCAGGGTAAGCCAGACGGGTCGCGGACAGGCACAGGGAACAACCGGCGCCGCAACAGGAGGCGATTTCAACCTTGTGCCGATGGCGGGCGTTCAGATCACAGCCGGATTTGGCGTTGCCAAAACAGATGAGAACGGGAACTTCCTGTTGCGCGATCTGCCTGCGGGCGATTTGACTGTAACGCTGGTTCCGATAAAGGAACTTCCCGCGGGCATGAAGATGCCGGCAGGCCAGGTGAAAATGCCGCCAGAGCCCATTCAGGTGCAGGGAGCGACGATTGTGATCAGCAATCCGGAATTGACGCCGTATCTGGTGGATGCGCCCAGATTGCCGTAATCCTTAAGCCGGCTTACCGTGAAACAAGAAAAATAGTTCAATCATCAGAATCAGCACCACGATGAACTCAAGAAGGAAGCCGCGCGCCTGATGAAATTGCTCGATCATGAAATCGTAGAGTTCGTCAGCGGTCCGCAGCTTTTCCTGGACCAATGCCTGGTAATCGGTGACGCCAATCTTGACCGAGCAAAGCTTATAGACCCGCGCGAAAAACATGTCACCGATGAATTTCAGGGCATTGCTGGTGCGTTCCGTTAACTCACTTACGTCCAGCAGCGTGGTTCGCAGGCGCGCAGCGGCAGACCTCATGCGCCATCCATACAGCAAGCCTTTGCGGCTTTCCACAAAATCATAAACCCGCTCCAGTTCGCGCGTGAGCATTTCATCATAGTGGCGGAATTGCAGGAGCTGAGAGTTGGCATACTCCAGCAGCCTGATTGTAGGTTCGGCGCCGGAAGGGGTGTCAAAGAGAAAGGCCGCATTCCAGCCGGCAACGATAAGGTCATTTGGGTAGTACGACATGTAGCCTTGAAGCACCTCCGCACGCTCCTGATCAGCCAGGGGCATGGCGTCACCACGCACGATCTGGCTGATCTCTCTCCCGTGCTCCTGCAACAGCGCAGCCCCAGTTGCCGTGGCGGGGACCGAGTGCAGATGAATGACAAAGTAGTCTTCATTGAGCCAATGGGTGTAAGGCTTTAGAAGAGCAGGACTGACTTTCTGGAGTTTTTTCTGCAGGGCCGTCCGGCAAAGTTCATCGAAGATCGTGGCAGAAGTCCAATTGCCCGCGAATTTCAGCAGTTCTTCCCAGCTACCTGAAAACGCAAAGCGCAGAAGAAAGCTCACCACCCCGTAATCGTAATACTGGAGAGTAACGTCAAAACTTTCCCCAGTAGGAAGAGATAATGACCCTAACGGCTCAACCAAGGGTGGTCTTTCAAACCGGATATACTCCGGCGCAGGGTGCTTAAATGTGGGCGATAGCCGGGTACCGCCAATGAGATGCGGCAGATCAACCAGATTGATCTCCTCGGCAATATCGTACAAATTTAAAACAACAATTGAGCCTTGAAGTTCCGGGCTGGGCATGCTTTCTTCCTGAAGACAGTTGAAGCAACTAGTTTACCCGGAACGCCAGGCCCTGAATGTGGATTGCGGTTATTTCATGACAACCGTTGTGACGCGCACCTGCTCGTGCTGTAGGCCTTTGCCCTGAAGTTCCACGCGCATTGGCCGCACTTCTTCCATCACAGAGAGTTGTTCATCTTGCGAAGACAGGTCATAAACAACCGAATCGTCGCCCCGGTCATGACGTTCGCGATGGCGCGGCGGGGCCACGGTTGGAACAACAATCACATTGATGTGCAACTGGGCCTGTGCCGCGCTGCTATTCATCCGCGCTTTCTGCGCGGACAGCGGCAGGCAAAATGTGACTGCGGCAAATGCGGCACACAAAAAAGCAAGGGTCCGCATGCGGGGAAACGTACAAATGTACATGCGCATATATATTCCTTCCAGTCTGATACTTATCGGACGGATGGCGTTGTTCCTTTAACAAACTTATCTGGGTTCGGCCGGGGTCTGACTAACGTCTGCGGAATGACATCGGGCAAAGAGAGACATAGTACATTTGTTGGTACATTGCTGGAAGGGCACAAAATGCATCGTCGAATGCGGGGCAAGACCGGTTCAAAATTCGCGCAGGAAAGATTTCTGGTTTTGTGCGTTCTCAGCAAGTCCGGTGTTCGTTTCCGAACAGCCTCTTTGCATTAGCGAACACCGATCTACCGAAATGTGCACGACAATGAACAAATAGTGCTATTCTTTTCAGTGATTTACATGGAATGTCATTTCGGCACAAAAAGTGCGATTTCCTGGCCGGGTGATATCCGGCAACGGAAAATGAGCAGTCCTTCGGCGATCGGCGCCACTGCCTCTGAACTAGGAGTCGGTATGCGTGAACTAAGAAAAGCAAGTTTTGCCCTCTGCTTAGGAATCATGGTAATTGTCCTGGCTGGTTTTGCTCCCAGGCGCAGCACGACCTCCTCAAGTGGCGGAGAAACCGATGCCATAGCACGCCATATCTCATTGCTTAAAGGTGGGAAGCCGCAACAGAAAGCGGCAGCCGCATACTGGCTGGGCCAGCAGCGGTCAGCCGCCGCGGGCGCAGTAGACCAACTTTTGGAATTTCTGGGCGATGCTACGGAGGTAGATCCAAAACAGTACCGGCAACGTCCATTGGACAAGATGACCCTGGGTGAAGAGGTGGCAGCCGCATTGGTCAATATCGGGCACCCCTCCATTGAGCCGTTAATTCATATCCTGAAGACCTCACCACAGGCCGAAGCACGCAAAAATGCCGCCTGGGCGCTGGGCGCTCTGCATGATACAGGCGCGACAGGCAGCGAGATCTGAGCCTTCCTCCACTGCGGATGCAAGGGAATAGGGCCCAAGGTTTGCCATCCTTTTATTTTGCATTCAGGACCGCAAGCACGGTGAAATGCAACTGGATTGCAGCGGGGATGCGCTGCTTGGGGCTGTCTTCTTTTCTACTCTCCGATCATTAGATTAAGGGATTAATTTATGGGAACCTTATTTCAAGATCTTCAATTCGCCATGCGCATGTTGCGCAAAAGCCCTGCATTTACCGCCGTAGCGGTATTAACGCTTGCACTGGGCATAGGCGCAAACACTGCAATTTTCAGCCTGATTAATGCCGTGATGTTGAAGATGCTGCCGGTGAAGGCGCCGGGAGAACTGGTAGTAGTGGGCGATCCTGAGGACGTCCATCACCGTTCCCTAGGCGAACCGCGGGTGGAGCTATTCTCTTATCCGCTTTATCGCGATCTGAGCGCTGCCAATCAAGTCTTTTCCGGGATACTGGCCTCAGGAGAAGCCCACCATCTGCGAATCACTGGAGCGGACAGCCAGGGCGAGATTGCCGCGAATGTAACCGGTGTGCTGGTAAGCGGCAACTATTTTTCCGTGCTGGGAGTTAATGCCCTTTATGGCCGGGTGCTCTCTGCCGAAGACCAAACCGCTCCAGGAGCCAATCCGTTGGCTGTGGTTAGCTATGGTTTTTGGAGGGACAAACTAGGCGAAAATGAAAATGCAGTGGGTCGAGCGGTCCGCATTAACGGTTCTCCGTTCACCATTATCGGCATAACCCCTCCGGGCTTCTATGGCGACACTGTTGGTGATCAGCAGGATTTGTGGGTCCCGGTCACCATGCAGGAGCAGCTCATTACGGGAAGAAAATGGATGGAGAACTATGAATCCTCATGGCTGCACTGTATTGCACGGCTGAAACCCGGAATTTCAGTGGAGCAGGCACGTACGAACATCAATCTTATCCTGCAGCAACTACTCAAAGGTCCCTTAGGCGCAAAGCTGAATAAGGAAGATCGTGAAAACCTTGAAAAGGCCAAAATCCCCGTTCTTGCTGGCGGAGGAGGTTTTTCAGAATTGCGCGGCGACTTCAAACAACCTCTTTTCCTGCTAATGGGAATCGTGGGTCTGGTATTGATGATCGCCTGTGTGAACGTGGCGAATCTTCTGCTAGCGCGCGCTGCATCACGCCAGCGCGAAATTGCGGTACGCATGGCCATTGGCGCAGCTCCAGGACGTCTGGTACGGCAGCTTTTGACAGAAAGCATTTTCCTGGCTTTCACAGGTGGGGCGCTGGGGTTGCTGATAGCACATTGGGGAACGGCGGTATTGCTGAAGTTGAGCAAGAACAGCCAACTGGAGGCCGAGCTTGATCTGCGGGTCTTTCTCTTTACCGCGACAGTATGTTTCCTCACCGGCATTCTGTTTGGCCTGATCCCTGCGCTTCGGTCGCGTGGCGTTGCCGTGGCTCTAACTCTTAAGGCAGGAGCTCAAAGCGGTGGAAGCAGTCATGGCGGATGGAACTGGGGTAAAGCGCTTGTCACGGCGCAGGTGGCGCTCTCATTGCTGGTTTTGTTTGCGGCCGGCCTGCTGGTGCGCAGCCTGCAAAACATTCGCAACGTTGATCTGGGCTACAACCGGGAGCACATCCTTACGGTACAGACGGACCCAATGGCTGCGGGATACAACAAGCAGCAGGTTATCGCTTTCGGCAATGATCTGAGCGCTAAATTCGCCGGCATTCCAGGCGTGCGACAGGCTAGTTACTCCAAGAACGGCCTTTTTAACGGCAGCGAATCGTCAACCCTCATCAAGGTAGAAGGCTACACGCCGGCCAGAGATGCGGACAGCGAGGCTGCTTACGATCAGGTTGGACCGAACTACTTCAGCGCCATAGGTATTCCTCTGCTTCTTGGCCGCGACGTTGGCCCGCAGGATACCGAAACATCGCCGAGAGTGGCTGTGATTAACGAAGCAATGGCCAAATTTTATTTTGCGGGCAGGAGCCCGATCGGACGGAAATTCAATATCGACAACCCAGAGACGAAAGAGCAGCAGGTAGAAATAGTCGGCGTGGCGCACGATGCGCGCGACCATGATTTGAAAGGGCCGGTGCTCCGCCGCTTCTACCTGCCAGCAGCGCAGGTTGAAGGTAATGTTCTTAACAGCATTAATTTCGAAGTGACTACGGTAGGCAATCCGCAAGCCGTTGCGCAAACGATTGGAAGTGTACTTAAGAGCCATGATCCCAATGTTCCCGTATATAACGTGCGTACGATTCATGAACTCACGGAGCGGAGAATTGGGCAGGAGATTCTCATCGCCAAGCTCTCCAGCGTCTTTGCCAGCCTGGCACTCTTGCTGGCTGCGATTGGCTTGTACGGAATTCTCTCTTACTCAGTGGCCGGACGCACGCGTGAAATTGGCGTACGCATGGCGCTGGGAGCACCGCGCAGCAGCGTGCTGACGATGATTTTGCAGGAAGCAGGCAAGCTGGTTTTGATTGGCGTAATTTTTGGAATTCCAGCCGCGTTGCTCAGCAGCCGGTTGTTTGTCTCAATGCTGTTCGGCCTCAGCCGCACTGATCCTGTATCGATGGCAATCGTGATTGCTATTTTGCTTGGTATTGCGCTGCTGGCGAGCTTTATTCCGGCCCGCCGGGCAACGAAAGTGGACCCGATGGTTGCATTGCGTTACGAATGAGAAGGTATGGGAACTTTATTTCAAGACGTTCGCTATGGTCTGCGCATGCTGCGGAGAAATCCAGGTTTTACAGCGGTGGCCGTGCTTACGCTGGCGCTGGGCATTGGAGCTAATTCAGCGATTTTTACCGTGGTCAACGCGGTGCTGCTGCAACCGCTGCCGTATCCTGAGCCGGACCGGCTGGTGTACCTGAATGAAGGTAATCGAGGCTCCAGCATTGGATATCCTAACTTTGTCGATTGGCGGGCACAGAACCAGGCTTTTGAACGGATGGCAGCCACTCAGTCTGCATCCTTTGTTTTGACTGGCCACGGTGAAGCAGAGCTGATACCAAGCAGCTATATTTCAGAAGGTTTTTTCCAAACGCTGGGAGTAAAGCCGGCGCTTGGACGCGATTTTCTGCCGGCAGAAGACAAGCCTGCGGCGACTCCGGTTGCGATAGTGAGCCACAAATTCTGGCAACAGCATCTTGGCGGAGAGCAAAATGTGATTGGCACAAACCTTCGCCTGGATGACGGCAGCTACACCGTTGTAGGCGTGATGCCCGCGAATTTTAAGTTTTTGTTTGAAGATGATCCGCAAATCTTTGTACCCATTGGATTGACCGCCAATACGCCTGAGAAACTAGATCGCGCCAAGCACGGTGGTGTTTATGCGATTGCGCGCCTCAAGCCGGGAGTCACGCTGGCACAAGCACAATCTGACTTAAACCTGATCTCAGCCCGGCTGGCCAAAGCTTACCCGGACATTGATTATCTGCAGCAGGGCCAAGCTACATCTCTGAGTGAAGAGACGATTGGAGGCGAGAGAGAGTGGATTCTGATTCTGGTTTCCGCCGTGGCTTTGGTTTTGCTGATCGCGTGCGCGAATGTGGCGAATCTGCTGCTGGCCAAGGCAAGTGCGCGGCAAAGCGAAATGGCGATTCGGCTTTCACTGGGAGCCTCGCGCACACGCCTGTTCCGCCAAATGCTAACTGAAAGCATTTTGCTGGGATTAGGCGGCGGGATACTGGGATTGCTGGTGGCATCGGGGGGAGTTCGCGCGCTGCTGTGGGTTGCGCGAGAAGACTTCATACGCACGGAGCAGATCCATCTCAATCCGACGGTAGTGGTTTTCACTTTTCTCGTCTCAATGCTTACCGGGGTGGGTTTTGGGCTGATCCCAGCACTGCACATTTCCCGTTTCCGTGGAGCATTACAAACAGAGGCCCACAAAGCCATCAGCTCAGGCCGACAGCGGGTAAAGAACGTGCTGGTAGTGGTTGAATTGGCGCTTTCACTGGTGCTTTTAGTAGGCGCTGGATTGCTGGTGCGCAGTTTTATTACATTGACCCGCGTTGAAACCGGATTCCAGAATCATGGCCTGCTCACTGCCGGCATTCATCTCTCCCTGAACAAGTACAAGACCCAGCCCGAACTGGATGCATTCTTCGATACGTTGGTCGAGAAACTCAATGGCGTGCCCGGAGTTGAATCTGCTGCTGTGACGATGCCTCTGGAATTTTCCGGCGTAAACTGGGGCTATGGCTTCCTGGTGGATGGCGATCCGTATCCAGCGCCAGGTGAGATCAACTACACGCGGCTTCATTACATCAGTCCCGACTATCTAAGTACCATGAAAATTCCACTGGTACAGGGGCGAAACTTTATCCGTTCGGACAACGACGCAAGCGAACCGGTAGCGCTGGTCAGCAGATCATTTGTGCATGTCTGGCTGCATGATCAAGATCCTATTGGCAAGCGAGTGCGCCTGGGGAAAGCGCGTGATTTGGCAAATCCTGAGAATCCGTGGTTCACAATAGTGGGAGTGGTAAACGATGTCCGGCATTACGGTGAAGAGTGGATTCAGGGAGAACTCCTTGTTCCTTTTAACCAGCATCAGCGGTACCACGTACCTATAACGCAGCGATATCTGGTCATTCGCAGTAAAGGTAATACTGCGCTGGCGGCCCAGCAACTGAGAAGTGTGATGGCCAAAATGGATAAAAACCAGCCCATCACCAGCATGACCACAATGGACCAGTTGATTTCCCAATCGATGATTGCGGACAGAAGCCTGATGTTCCTGATCACAACATTTGCCGTGCTGGCATTGGTGCTGGCGGCCATCGGAATCTACGGCGTGCTTTCCTACTGGGTGAACCAACGCACGCGGGAGATCGGCATTCGTTTAGCGCTTGGAGCAGACCAGAAAAATATACTCAGCGTGGTATTGCGTGAAGGGATGAAGCTGATCGTGATTGGGTTAATAATCGGCGTGCCACTGGCTTTGGGGCTGACAAACCTGCTGCCCAACGTGTTATATGGCGTAGGACGCCATGATCCCATAACATTCATTGTGATTGCGCTGCTGCTGGGGGCAGTGGCAGCTCTGGCGTGTTATATTCCAGCGCGCCGCGCAGCCAAAGTGGATCCAATGGTAGCTTTGCGCTATGAATGAGAAAATGGAGACAGTTGGTAATTGGGTAAGTTGGTAATTTAGTAAATTGAGGGCTTCGGTCAGGCCTGTTCTGATTTTGCAGTCAATATTCGGGTTTGAATTTACTCATTTACCCATTTACTAAATACTCACTTACCAAATCGTTGACATTATCTATGTGCTGAAAAGTGATGGAATGATTTGACCAACGAGACCTTACAAAAGGACACATGATTCAATTACGGAACATAGAAAAGACGATTAAAAGTCCCGCCGGGATGGTGTGGCTGCTGCGGCGCATCAATATCGATATAAAAGAAGGCGAGTTCGTCACCATCATGGGCCCTTCCGGCGCGGGGAAGACCACGCTGCTGAGCATTGTCGGCATGCTTGACGATGGCTGGGCGGGGGAATATATGTTTGCCGAGCAGTTGGTACACAAGCTTGATCGCAAGAAGCGGGCTGAGCTAAACCGCCGCTTTGTGGGCTTTGTGTTCCAGAGCTATCACCTGCTGGACAACCTGACCGTCGCAGAAAATATTGACGTACCGCTTTCGTACCGCGATATTCCACGGGCGCAGCGAGCTTCCATGGTGGCGGATATTCTGGATAGGTTCCAGATCGTCGGCAAAAAAGATTTGTATCCGAACCAGCTTTCCGGTGGACAGCAGCAGTTGGTGGGCGTGGCGCGCGCGGTTGCCGGAAATCCAAAATTGATTCTGGCTGACGAGCCTACGGGCAATCTCCACTCCGGACAGGCCAAGGAGATCATGGAGCTGTTCCGCAAATTGAACCAGCAGGGAACTACCATTATTCAGGTGACGCACTCGGAGGCGAACGCTGCGTTTGGAAATCGGATCATCCAACTGAAAGATGGGTGGATTGTGGAAGATTCGGCGGTGACGCCGAGCAGT
This sequence comes from Candidatus Angelobacter sp., assembly GCA_036488825.1. Lineage (GTDB taxonomy): Bacteria > Acidobacteriota > Terriglobia > Terriglobales > Acidobacteriaceae > Angelobacter. The sequence continues at coordinate 90,653 of DASXGZ010000008.1, read as the reverse complement.
GCCACAGTCTGAGCTGCGACGATTAGCAAGAGGGAATTGAAAGCAGGAGAATTTTGATTTCGAGCAGAGCGCAGGAATTCGTGAGCATGCCAGCGGTCAAATCTGAGCCCGTCCGCATTCTAATTGCGGACGATCAGGCTGACATTCGCGAAGCCCTGCGTCTGCTGCTGAAAGCAGAGGGCTATGCGACCGAGACGGTCAGCACTCCGGGCGCAGCTCTGGAAGCAGTGCAGACCAATGAATTCGACATCATGCTGATGGACCTGAATTACCAGCGTGATACCACCTCGGGGCAGGAAGGAATTGATCTGCTTTCGCGGGTGCAGCAGTCGGACAGCAAACTGCCCATTATTGTGATGACGGCCTGGGGCAGTGTTGAACTGGCAGTGGAAGCCATGCGGCGCGGCGCACGCGATTTTATCCAGAAGCCCTGGGACAACCATCGGCTGCTCAGCATTATTCGGACGCAGGTGGATTTGTACCGCACCATGCGCCGCGCGGAGCGGCTGGAAGCGGAAAACAGTTTGCTGCGGGCGCAGAACCGTCCGGTATTCATTGCGGAATCAAAAGCCATGGAGCCGCTGCTGACGCTGCTGAGCCGCATCGGCCCGAGCGATGCCAACGTGCTTGTCACCGGCGAGCACGGCACGGGAAAAGAAGTTGTGGCCCAGACGCTGCACGCGCTTTCTTCACGCAGCGGAAGGCCGATGATTACGGTCAACACCGGCGGACTGCCGGAAGGCACATTTGAAAGCGAGCTTTTTGGCCACGTGAAAGGCGCGTTTACTGACGCTCGGGCGGATCGAGTCGGACGCTTTGAACTGGCGGACCGCGGCACGCTTTTTCTGGACGAAATTGCTAACGTCCCGCTGAAGCAGCAAGCCAAGCTGCTGCGCGTGCTTGAAACCGGCGAGATGGAACGCGTGGGTTCGTCGAAGACGCACAAAGTTGATGTCCGCGTGATTTCTGCAACTAACGCTGATCTGAAGCTGGAGAGTGCGGAAGGAAGGTTCCGCTCAGATCTGTTATTTCGGCTGAATACGGTTGAGCTGCCTATTCCTCCGTTGCGCGAGCGCAAAGAAGATATCCCGTTGCTGGCTGCGCATTTTCTTAAGATGTATGCACAGCGGTATCGCAAGCCGGTGAAGAGTTTTGATCCGTCGGCATTGCAGAAGATGATGGACCATCCCTGGCCAGGCAACGTGAGAGAATTGGATCACGCTACGGAGCGCGCTGTCCTGATGTGCACCACGGAGCAGATTCAGCCGGCGGATCTTGGCCTGGAGAGTGAGCGCGCGGGCTCCGCCAAGATTGAAGACTTGAGCCTGGAGGAAGTTGAAAATCTGCTGATCAAGAAAGCCCTGGCGCGCCATTCAGGTAATATCAGCCATGCGGCGGATGCGCTCGGATTGAGCCGCAGTGCGCTTTATCGCCGCATGCAAAAATATGGCGTCTGATCCGCACTCCCAACCCGTCCACAGCCTTGCAGCCAAGCCCCCGGACAGATGGATCAAGCTGAATTTTGACACTCGCATCCTGCTCATGACTCTCCTGATTAGTCTGCCTGGCGCGGTTGTGGCTGAACTTTTTCTCTGGCTGGGAAATCATTCCATTGAACTCAAGTGGACAGTCACTCTTTTCATCGTTGTGGCCTGGATGATCGGCAGCTCGATGCTGCATGGCCAGGTCATCCGCCCCATGCAGACGCTTTCCAACATGGTGGCAGCCATCCGCGAAGAAGACTTTTCTTTTCGACTGCGCGGTGGCGGCAGGGAAGACTCTCTCGCCGACCTTATCTTCGAAATCAACTCTCTGGCTATCCGGCTGCAGCAACAGAAAATCAGCGCGCTTGAGGCCACGGCGCTGCTGAAAAAAGTAATGATGGAAATTGACGTGGCCGTCTTTACCTTTGACCAGCAACAGCGGCTGCGCATCGTCAACCGCGCTGGTGAGCAGCTTATGGGACGCATCGCGCCACGCATGCTCGGCCTCACCGCCGACGAACTCGGCTTGCAGGAATTTCTCCAGTCGCCCGGCCCGCAGACCGTGCAGATGACCTTCCCAGGCAAGCACGGACGCTGGGCCATCAACCATACGGAATTCCGCGAGAACGGCGTGCCGCACCAGTTGCTCATTGTCTCTGACCTCAGCCGCGCACTGCGCGAAGAAGAGCGCCAGGCGTGGCAGCGGCTCATCCGCGTGATGGGGCATGAGCTAAACAATTCGCTGGCGCCCATCAAGTCGATTGCCGGCACGCTGGGCTCGCTCACGGAACGCGCCGCGCTGCCTGAAGATGTTGCGCAGGACATGCAACAGGGCCTGCGCGTGATTGAAAACCGCGTAGAATCACTCAATCGATTCATGCAGGCTTACACGCGGCTGGCGCGAATGCCGGCGCCCACGCGCACCCGCATCGATATTGGCCCGCTGGTGCATCGCGCAGCGTCGCTGGAGCGGCGTCTGCATGTGACCACGGTGAACGGCCCAGCCGCCACCATTGAAGCCGACGCTGACCAGATTGAGCAGGTGCTCATCAACCTGATCCGCAACGCCGTGGACGCATCGCTTGATCCCGCGCTCAAGCATCCTGGTTCCGTAGAGGTGGGCTGGCGCGTGAATGCGCGCAGCGTTGAAGTCTTTGTCCGCGATCAGGGCCCCGGCCTGTTGAACAGTGACAATCTTTTTGTGCCGTTCTTCACCACCAAGCACGGCGGCAGCGGCATTGGTCTTACCCTGAGCCGCCAGATTGCTGAAGCCCACGGCGGCGTGCTTCAACTCGCCAACCGCAATGACCGCACCGGATGTGAAGCAGTGCTGGCGCTGCCAATTACTTATGACGGGGCGATGGGCTGACCACGGCTTTTTGGCGGTGCACTGACGGCATTCCATTTCAAACCCCAGGGCGGAGGCGATCCGTCCTTTTATTTTCCCGCTATAATCGCTGGCCATGCGCACGCCAGTGATTCTCACGCTCGCTCTTTCGTTTTTCTGCTCTGCCGCCAACGCTCAACAGGGCACCAATGCTGCCGATCTTGACGCCATCGTCAAGCAAGTCATCGTGCAGGAGCATGTTGTCGGGGCTTCAGTGCTGGTGGCGCGCGGGGACCGCATCCTGCTGCACAAGGGATACGGCTTTGCCGACCTGGGCCTTGAAGCAGCCACAAAAGATGAGACTGTCTATCATGTGGTCGGGCCCATGTTGCCGTTCACCGGAATCGCGGTGATGCAGCAGGTGGAGCGCGGCAAGCTCTCGCTGGATGATGACATCTCCAAATTCATTCCTGAATTTCCGCTGCAAGGTCATCACGTAACCATTCGGCAACTGCTCAACCATACTTCCGGCATTGTGGATTACCACTATCTGGGCGACCCCATTGAGGCCACCAGCCGCCAGCCCAAAGCGTTGGATGAAGTAATGGCGCTTTACGCCGGCAAGAATTGGGTCAATGAGCCGGGCAAGAAGTGGGACTGGTCCATCTCCGGCTTTCAGCTTCTGGTTACTATTGTGGAGCGCGTCACCGGCCAGAGCTTCGCTGACTATGTGCAGCAGAACATCTTCAAGCCCGCTGGCGTGAAGTCCACTACGTATTGTGACGATTTCTCGCTCGTTCACGGTCTCAGCCATGCATACCGGCGCTTCGGCGCGAGCTACGTTCCGGCCAATGAAGACGACATGGCGTATAACTCCGATCTGCGATTTTGCAGCACCGTGGGCGATCTGCTGCAACTGTGGCGAGCGATCAAAGACAAAAACCTGGTCAAGCCGGAGACGTTCAAGCTTATGACCACTGCTGAAGGCGCGGCGGCGCAAATGTCGGCGCAGGACCCCAAAGCGCAGTACGGGTTTGCCATGATCCTGAACCATGAAGAAGGGCTGCGCCAGGAAGGTCTTCACCAAGAAGATCTTCACCCAGAAGACCATCGCCGCATCGGCCAGCATGGATCGCTGCTGGGTTACAGCGGCAGCCTCTATGATTTTCCAGAAGACAATCTCACCATCGTGGTGCTGACCAATACTGAAGGGCAGAACGCATATGCCATCACACGCGCTCTAGGTCGCGCGATTCTTGGGCTGCCGCCGCTGCCCGCTCCCAAGCCAGCCGTAGATTGCACGCTTGCCGACAAGCCGCTCTCTGAAGTTGAGCGCAAACAGCTTACCGGGACGTTTGTTCTCAAGCTTGACCGAGTCTCGGCCAATTTGCATGATTCATTCGCGCAGTACCGGCGGACGTATCGCGTGTTCGAGGAAAATGGACGCCTGATGATCCAGCCGCTGGGCGAAGCCCCCGAGCGTCTGCTGAAACAGGATGATGGCAGCTTCGCGCTGCGCTCATCGCCGGAGGCGCATATTTCATTTGCCATGAAGGACATGCACACTTCAATACTGAAGATGGAGTCACCGGGCTTTCCGTTGGCGGGAGATCGCGTGGGCGATGGCGATCCGGCAACGTTTCATGGGCAGGGGAGATGAGGGGCGTTCAGCTCGAATGGTGGGAGAGCGGCCCTTTAGGGCCGCTCAAGTGTTTTTAAGCATGTGCTTTAGCGCTGGTGCAGAAGCGGCTCACTCCGCAAGCCGATGCCGAAGTTCTTAGTTTGTCTTCTCCAGGGTAGCCGTCAGATTCACCTCAGACCCAGACAGCACGGTCATTTCTCGCGACCAGTCCTTATATCCAGCCATAGTCACCTTAATGGTATGCTTTCCTGGTTTCAGCTTGAGTTTAGCTGGAGCATTCCCTAAAAATGCGTCATCCACGGTTACTTCGGCGCCTTCTGGTGTAGAAACCAAGGCAATCAGCGCCTCAGCTTCACCGGTAGTCACGTTTGGCGCCCCTTCCGGAGCCGCCGCAGCCGTGCTTGCGGCTTCAGTTGCCGGCTTTGCCGCTTCTTGCGTTTGCTCGTCTGTACTTTTCGCTACCTGTGTATTCACTCCCGCCGGAATCTCGTTTCTGTCCTTATCGCCGACGGAGATTGGAACGCCAGTGACACCCTGCAATGCAACCAGGATTGCCCGGAAATTACTCTTGTCCCCTTGCAGCAGTACGCCCTGCTTCTTACCGTCTTTATCGGAGAAATTGATGCCGATGTAATGCAATTTGGTCTTGTGCAGCGCACTCAACGCTCCAATACCCAGTGAAAACACCGCCAGACCTATCGCCGTGCCAACCCTGCGGTGCGCCTCTTGCCCATAACTGAGCGAAGTAACATTTTTGGGATCGATCGAGACGGACTGCCCGTCTTTCAATGTCAGAATAATCGCCTCAGAGGTGACGTTGAGCTTGTTCCCCCACTCGTCTGGCTTAACTTTGGTTGAAATGCTTCCGCCGTTGTAGCGGACCTTGTCAAAGTTGTTGCCCTGGGCATACACCGCTGCAGGGATACACAAACACAGACACAACGCGAGTAGTCTTCTCTGGACGTTCATAATGCCTCTCGAAAGGGTGGAATGGCAGTGATTGTATGACGAGAAGCTATTCTTGTATATCAATTATTGCGAAGAAGTCTTCTAATGGTTAGCCATGAGTAGTGGAAGCATCTTGACCTGCGGTAAGCTTTAGTTTTTTCCTCCTCTGTGTTCCTTTGTGTCCTCTGTGGTAGAGGTTTGGTTTTCTTGATCAGTTTTATCCGTGTTCATAAGTGGTGAGGTGCGGAATGCTGCAAGCAGTTTGCCGAGCTCTTTTTTCAATTCAATCACCGGCAGCGGACACTCCTCCCAGTTGTGCTCCCAGCACACAATCAGATCGCAGCCGTTCGGGTTGTGCATGTGGCGCATAAAGTTTCGGCTCTCTTTTTCAATCTCAATCCTCACCCTCTGCAGCCGGTTTTCGGCTACTATGCGGAACGCTTCGCAATCGGGAAACTCCGTCTGTATCCGCAGGACCAGAAAGCCCAATGACACGGCCATTGCTCCAAAAAGGAAAACCACTCCCTGTTCGTTTGTCGGCGCGCATATCAGCGGGTCCCACCCTATATACTCGCCGTACACTGGTTGCCCCAATATCAGGCTGGGTACCGGTTGTGCGGCTGCCATCCTCCAGCTGCCTTTCTGACGTCGGGCATATTCGTCCACCAGTGCCCGCACGTCCGCCCACTCCGCAGCATGCCCCTGCTCGTCCGCATATTGCTTCAACCCGGCCGGTACGTGCAGCCAAGAACCAAAGCGGGTCCGTAGCGGATGTAAGCTGTACTTGCTCCGTTCTTCGTACTCCACGTGGGTCGGGATCTTTCCTAGCGTGCGTACCACTCCGGTCCAGTCGCGGAACAGGTCTGCCATCTCCGCTTTTCGTCCGGGGCCAACTTTTTCAAGCCCACAGGCCTCCAGCATCTGTTTGTAGGTGCCAAAGTTGTTTTTGATCTGCTGCCTGGTGACTCCGCCGTGTCGCATCAGTTCCACACGTGCTGGGGTGTGTCCTAATTGCTCCGTCAACTTCAGTAAGGCTGCGATTATCTCTTGTCTTGTCATCTCTCTTCTCCAATAAAAAAGCCACCCCGGTCTGGGGTGGCCCGATTTCCAAAATTGATTTTCTAAAGCATTCGTGTGGCACAGGCACTCTTGCCTGTGTACTTGGGCAAAAAATGGGAGCGCAGGCGCCCTCGCCTGCGGCATTGAAATACTTGTGTGACCCAGCCGCCTTCGGCTGCGAGTTCCTGCTTGAATTTTGGGTTTGTTGTTGCTTTGGGGTTGCTCTTGCTTTTGATTTTGGGTTTGCAGTTGCTAAGAGCTAAAGGCTAAGGGCTAAGAGCCATTTTTCAGCCACACTCCGGCCCCATGTCACCCGATCAATTGACTCCAGAACACACTTCTTCCTGTGCCTGATATGTCATTGGAATCGGATGAGGCCGCAAAATCTGTCGACCGAACGATGGCCCACAGAAAGCAGGGTTGCAGGCCTTTTAGGGGTTTTCCCGCCGGCGCCGCTCCCGGTCTTCCAGAGCGGATTATCGGCGAAAAAAATACGACAGTCAATAGGATTCTCGGCCAGGGATCCAGCACGAAAGGGTACATCTTGACAAACAAAGACCCAGAAATCACTCAACATTTTTGCGATCAATTCTCGGAATATCTCATTTTGGATTCAGAAGGATTGTGTAGCACAGCCGCCCTCGGCTGTCTTCTTCTTGGTGAAAGAGCAGCTTGGTGGAGCGGCCATTTATGGCCGCGAAATGGTTGTTTCTAGCTGCGCTTTAGCGCTGGGAGGTAAGTGCTGGGTCAAAGAACGAAGGATATCCTTCCTTGCGCCGCAGGCCGCCGCGCAGCACAGCGGAGCGCCTTTGCCCCACCCTTGTCGCCAAATCAACAATGCTCGTCCCAGCGGCTTGCACCGAGAACCGAAGCACAGCATAATCACCATGACATCCATCTAGGCAAGGCGCGGGAACTGCTCCGAAACCACAATATCAAGTATAAATTGTGAGCTATTTACGAGCCCTATGCCGGGTAGAATGTAAAGCGTATGAAAGCAGCACCCGCAGGGTCAACAAAGTATTTCTATCTCTATAGCCATTCCTCTCCTAATTCAACGCTTAGCACTGGGAATGTTTTTTATCGAGTCGCTGATGAGCGATCGGCGAAAACGCTCTGTCGGCTTTTTTTCAGGGAATATGCTTCTGAAGGTGGAAAGCCCTACTTCTCTTTAAAGTGCGCTGATGAAGTGGATTTGGATGAACAGATATTCCTAGATGAGGCTCTAGATATGCTTGATATCTATGACGATCCAGATCCAGGTGTATACGATCACCCGCCTACAAGAGAGACGCTTATGTGCGCCGAATATGCTCGAAGGGCGCGCAAGTGGGAAGTCATGGTTGTGGCACGCAACGGAAGTGAGACGAGCAGTCCCATAAATGAAGGTGCAGATAATACTTCAGACAACCCGGTTCCTGAGGCAACTGAGCCCGACCCTGAGCAGTTGCAAATGCCAGCTGAAGATCGGCGTAACGCCGGCTTGAACCTGCTGTTCTTACTGGCTCAGGCATACTATAAAATCTTAGAATCCGTTGTCTCGACCGCCAGTTGGTGCTGCGCCCTTGATCTTGACTTGAACGAATCATATCTCTGGACAATCGTCAATCTCAGTAATCTGCTTACAAATCATAAAGACCTCCGAAACTTCCCTGGGACTTTCGAGCCAGCATTTCCAGACTTATTTCCGTCAACGATCAGAGATCTCGATTGGGAGGACATGGTCGCGCCTGGAGTCGAGCATTTCCTCAGTACCGTACAGGGATACGTTCGTTCGCAAGGCATGTACCCGCCGGGCGAATCGTCACCGGGATGGATATTTGTGGAATTGTTTCGACCTTCAATTAACATCGCAATCGAGCGAGCTGTTGCCTATAACAAGAGAATGCGAAAGTATATTCAGAGTGCATTCAGTCAAGATTCCAGTGTGCCTAAAGTCCAGCATCAAACTGTCGGGGCTGTCATGAAAACCGCATTTATTTCTTATTCTTGGGATGACGACGATCATCGGGAGTGGGTTTGCGACCTAGCGAAGCGTCTCCGGGCAGATGGGGTGGCCGTTTCCATCGATAGATGGGAAGCAGTGCCTGGGGACCAATTGCCTGCCTTCATGGAGCGGGCGATCCGCGACAATCAATTTGTCGTAATTATCTGCACACCTCGATATAAGCGCCGTTCAGATGCACGTGAGGGTGGCGTCGGCTATGAGGGAGACATCATGACGGCAGAAGTCATGAGTTCCCGAAACAATCGAAAGTTCATTCCGGTGCTGCGAAGCGGCGAATGGGCGTTGGCCGCACCGTCCTGGCTCACCGGTAAGTATCACATTAATCTCACCGGTGACCCATATTCCGAACGAGATTATGAGGATCTTGTTCGGACTTTGTTGGGGATTCGCGAAACTGCCCCACCTATTGGAAAGCCGATGGCCACAATCATTCCAAGCAAGAATCGGGAAACAGAATCAGTGATCGGAAACACCCCTTCAGAGTTTCAGGACATTAAGATTACGCGTGTTATCGTCGAAGACATTACAGAGCCGCGGAATGACGGTACTCGTGGGAGCGCTCTATATTCCATTCCTTTTGCTCTTTCTTGCAAGCCAGCTTCAGAATGGGTGCAGCTATTTATTGCCAGTTGGAACCATCCACCTCGGTTCACCACCATGCACAGGCCTGGTATTGCAAGCGTTTACGGAGCGACAATTACTCTAAATGGAACGACCATTGAGGAAGTTGAACGATATCACCGTGATACGCTGCAGTTAGCTGTAGCCGAAACTAATAAGCGATACCGAGAATTGAGTCATGAACAACAACAGCATCGCGCACGAGAAGAGGCGGCGCGTGACGAACACCGAAAACGTATTGAGGATGCCTCAAAGCGCATCAAATTTTGACTAAAATCTGAAATGTTCTTCTTTAGCGACGGGCCGCTGCTCCTGCTTTATTTAGGTGGCAAATTTCTCTTAATAGCCAAGTTTCTTTCAGGTCCTTTACTGCGGTTGAAGTCGTTTTCTGTTCAAACCACTCGGTTTGTGGATGGTAGGTAGCGCCGGCAGTCTACCGCGAACAGTGGGCTTGGCAGGCTGAATTATCCAGCCACTTCTTCCAACTGTTCCTGATCGACATCGAAATTTGAATACACGTTCTGCACGTCGTCCTGGTCTTCCAGGGTTTCCAGCAGGCGGATCATCTGGTTAGCGGCTGCGCCTTCCAGCTTTACATACGTCGAGGGAATCATGCCGACTTCAGAATGCGCCACTGGAGCGCCGGATTTCTTGACGGCTTCCAGAACGGCCTCAAAGGCGTTGGGCGGAGTGGTGATTTCCCAATTATCGCCATCATCGTTGAGGTCGTCGCCGCCCTGGTCCAGCACGATGTTCATCAGGTCATCTTCCTTGGCTTTGGCCTTGGGAACAACAATGGAGCCTTTTTTCTGGAACATCCAGGAGACTGAACCGGCTTCACCCATGTTTCCGCCGCCCTTGGTAAAGGCATGGCGGATATCGCTGACCGTGCGGTTGCGATTGTCAGTGGTCACTTCCACCAGAAGCGCAACGCCGCCGGGACCATAGCCTTCAAAGGTGATCTCTTCATAGTTCACGCCTTCAAGTTCGCCGGTGCCGCGCTGGATGGCGCGCTTGATGTTGTCGGCAGGCATGTTTTCCGCCTTGGCGGCAGCCACGGCCGTGCGCAGGCGCGGATTGCCTTCCACGTCACCTCCGCCACTCTTGGCGGCCATGGTGATTTCCTTAATCAGACGGGTGAAAATTTTGCCGCGCTTGGCGTCCAGCGCGCCCTTTTTGTGCTTGATTGTGGCCCATTTTGAGTGGCCAGACATGTGTGTAACCTCAAAGAATCAAAGATTTACGCTGCCAACAGGAGAGGCGGCATGCGCCGGTAAGCGCAGAAAAACAAAGTAGATTATAGCACGGCTGTTATATTATTTGCCGCCATGAGCTTACAGGACTGGGAGCGCGACATACGCAATCGGCAGCGAAACATTGTGTTTCCTGACACGGTGTTGAATGAAGGCAGGTTCTACCGGAACATAGCGTCAGGAAAGGCGGTTTTCACTGTCGGCCTAAAGATCAGCCTTTTGGTGATCGTTGCATTTTTTATTGTCGTGAATGCGGTGGATTTCGCAGGAAGAGTCGGCAAGATCATTTCACATACGGGTTCGCCAACGCGCAAACTAGATCTTTGGCCTTTTATCGGTTCACTGATGTGGTTGCTGTTCTGGATTTTTCTGACGGTGAAGGCCCTTCTGCCGCAGCCGCCTCCCGCGCGCAAACGCAGACGTGGCTACCGCAGTTCGGGACGAGGCTGATCCGGGGCGATGTCGTTTTTGCGTCGAAAAGCATAAATCACCGCGAGCAACGGCGGCGCCAGCAGCACTCCCCAAAAGGGAATGATAATGCCGAGAATAATCGGCGCGAATAGCGCGGCCCAGAAAGGAACTTTGGCTGCGCGCTTCATCAGGTAAGGCTGAAGGAAGAGGCCGTCTGTGACCATAATGACCGCAAACAGGATCAGCACATAAAAGAAGCGCATGTGGTCATGGTTGAGTGCGCCCAGCAGCGCTGGTCCAATAAGCGAGAGCAATACGCCGAAGTTGGGAATAAATTGCAGCACGCCGCCAAGAACGGCCCAAAGCGGCGCCCAGGGAATGCCGATGATGAGCAATCCCACAAGCCAGAGAAGTGCTACCGCCAGAGAGTCATAGCACTGGGCGATAAACCAGTTCTTGAGCGCATTGCCGGTAGTGCGGACGTGGGAGCGGAAATCCATATTTACCACAGAGGACACGAAGGATCACAAAGAGAGCAGCGCCGTTTTCGCTGCAGCTCAATATTTTGGATGCAATCAATGGCCAGACGTGAACCAAGACGCGAAAGAACTAATCTGGTACATCTTCTTCGTGTTCCTTTGTGTCCTTTGTGGTAAAAATAAAATTATGAAATTTGGCGTCATCGTTTTTCCCGGCTCCAATTGCGATCAGGATAGCTACAACGCAGCCATCACGGCCACCGGCCAGCAGGCCACCATGTTATGGCATGAGTCGCACGATCTGGAAAAATGCGATGCCATCATCGTGCCGGGCGGCTTTGCCTATGGCGACTATCTCCGCACCGGCGCCATTGCAAAATTCGCGCCCATCATGCAGCAAGTGGCTAAGTTCGCAGCTTCCGGAGGACTGGTTATCGGCATCTGCAATGGGTTCCAAATCCTGTGTGAAGTCGGCCTTCTGCCCGGAGCGCTTATGCGCAATGCTGGATTAAAGTACGTCTGCAAATTCATCGATCTGCGCGTAGAAAACGCCGACACACCTTTCACCAATGCTTGCAAGCAGGGTGAGGTGCTCAGGATTCCTATTGGGCACATGGAAGGGAATTACTATTGCGATGCTCAGACGTTGGAAATACTAAAGCGCCAGAACCGCATCGTTTTCCGTTATTCCACTCCGGCAGGAAAGATTACGGTAGAAGCCAATCCGAATGGCTCACTGGATAATATCGCTGGCATTTGCAATGAAGGCGGCAATGTTCTGGGAATGATGCCGCATCCTGACCGTTGCAGTGAGTCGCTGCTTGGCTCAGCCGATGGCGCTAAGATTTTCCGCTCCATGATCGCGGCGCCGGTCATTACCCAGTAATACCAGACCAAATTAAAAAAGCAGACCAGACCGGCAGTAGGGAAGCCGCAGCCCTCCTCTAAGTAACCGCCAGCATCTAACGCTCAGAACCCCTGGGTTCAACCGACGAGGAGACTCTTATGCGTGAAAAAACAATATTGGCAACACTGGCAGCGTTGCTGCTTTCCCTAGCAATTGGATGCACTTCTGAAAAAGCCAGCACTCCTGACGTGAAAGATCAGGTCGCCAAGGCCCTGAACAATGCCGGCTATAAAGACCTAAAAGTCGACGTGAACCATGACAAAGAAGTGGTAACGCTCACTGGCGACGTAAAGACCCAGGAAGATAAGTCTCGTGCTGAAGAGTTGGCGAAGGATGCGGCTTCTGGTTATGTGGTTTCCAATGAGATTGGCGTCCGCCCTGAAGGCGTGGAAAGCTCCGCGAAGAAAATCGATACCAATGTTGATGATGCGATTGAAAAGGACTTCAAGGCTGTGATCATCGCCAACCGGCTGGAGAAGCAGCATATCCGCTTTGACGCTAAAAATGGCGTGCTCACATTGAAAGGCGATGTCGATTCGCCTGGTCTGCGCGCGCAGGCGGAAAAACTTGCGGCCAGCGTTCCTAATGTCCAGCAAGTTGTGAATGAGCTCGACGTAAAGGGAGCTAAGCGTAAATCGTCCGGCATGTAAATGAGAATTGGAAAGATGGTGGGGCAGCGTGAGCGCTGTCCCATTTCTTCTTAATCTACCGCAGCGCTAAATTCCTTCTCCATGAACGCCTGATCCCATCCACGCTTCTTTATTTACCACGTACGGCATTCGTGTTATGTCGCCGCTATAATTTTTTTCCAGAACATCCATCAGACCTTGCACGCAGCGGCCTGCCATGCCTTTTTCTGGGTCCGTAGAAAGCCTGGTGATGCGGCTGCCGCTGGCAAAGTGATGGAACAGCCGGCAGCGATCTTCAATTTCCGGATCGAGCAGCGGAGAGCCAGCCGGCAGCGGCTCTTTTTCGAAGACATCCAGCGCTGCTCCGGCAATCCAGCGTTCTTTCAGCGCCCTTGCCAGCGCTTGCTCGTCCACCACTGGTCCTCGCGAAGCATTGATCAGGTAAGCATCTTTGCGCATCATTTTCAGCGTGCGCTCGTTTATCAGATGATAGGTCGGTAAATCTCCATTGCGCACCAGCGGGACATGCAGGCTTACATAGTCTGCCTGACCCAATGCGTGTTCCAACCCAACATACTTGATCCAGTTTTTCGTCTTTACCATGCCGAGCTTATGCCGAAGGTCCATCACCTCCTGCACGTCCGCTGCAAACCTGTGGTTCTGGTATACCGGGTCATAGCACAGTACGTTCATATCAAAGCCCATGCACTTTTTGATCAGCGCCAGCCCAATCCGTCCGGTGCCGATCACGGCAATGGTCTTGCCTGAAATTTCATCTCCCAGAAAAGGTAGAAACGGATGCCATGCGCCCCAGGTCTGTCCGCGCACCATTTTCTCGCTGTCCCACATGCGCCGAGCCAGTACACCCATCATCAGAAACGTAAACTCCGCGGTGGCATCGTTCAGGACTTCAGCCGTATTCGTGAATGGGACCTTGTAGTTGTTCGCGTCGGCACGGTTGATATTGTCAAAGCCTACTGCAAGCTGTGATACCACTTTGAGCGTCCCTTTGCCGGCTTGAAAAACTTCTGCGTCGATGGCATCGCGCAGCGTGGTGATCAGCCCATCTATTCCACTCGCAACTTTTTCGATGATTAGATTTTTGGGAGGCGCTTCCGGGCCGGGATAGATTTCCAGCTCATAACCTTTTTCGCGCAGCAGATTCTCTGCCGCATCTCCGATGTGGCAGGTGGCATAAACCTTGTATTTATTCTGGGACATAGAAATTTATTGCCCGCTGATTTTCGCAGATGAATGCAGATAAGGCAAAATCAGCCGCGAATTGCGCGAATGAACGCGAATTTGAACAACAGAACAAAGTCTAAGTGGAAACCGGAGTTGGAAAATCCGAAAATGATTTGAAAAGACAAAGCGGTGAATCAAAGCCTATTGGAAGCAAACTCAGCCAGCAAAATTTGCCGCGAATATAGGCGAATCAAACGAACCTAAGAGCTATTCGTGTTCATTCGCGAAAACTCGCGGCCCAATTTCTTATCCGCGAGCGGCGCTATTCCCCCGGCTAAAGGTTCTTGCTGGCCCAGCTGCCGATGCGGTTCAATGCTTCGTCCAGGTTCTCCATGGAATTGGCGATGCTGAAGCGCAGATAGCCTTCACCGAACTTGCCAAAAGCCGTGCCGGAAAGGCACGCCACGCCAGCCTGGTTCAACATTGCTTCGGCCAGATTTTTTGATGTCCAGCCAGTCTTCTTCACATTAGGGAATGCATAGAAAGCGCCGTGTGGCAAGCGGCAGCTGAAACCCGGAATGTTGTTCAACCCGGCAATAAACTTGTCGCGCCGCGCGTGGAACTGGTCGCGCATGTGATCAACCGACGCCTGATCACCCTTGAGCGCTTCCATGCCTGCAACCTGGGTAAACCCGGCGCTGCATGAGTTCACATTCGTCATCAGCCGTCCAAAATGTGCTGCCAGATCTTTCCGCATCACGCCATAGCCAAGCCGCCAGCCGGTCATGGCATAAGTTTTTGACCAGCCATCCAGCATAATCACGCGATCTTTCCAGCCTGGCAGCGACATCAGTGAATGGTGCCGCCCTTCAAAAATCAGCCGGCTATAAATTTCGTCGGAGAGCACCATGATGTCGCGGTCGCCAATGGCCGCGGCAATGTCTTTTACGTCCTGCTCTGTAACCACGCTGCCAGTAGGATTGTGAGGCGAGTTTAAAACAATCAGCTTGGTGCGGTCCGTGATCAGGTCTGCCAGTTCATTCGGATCAAGCCGGAAATCTTTCTCTTCCCGCATCTGCAACGGTACGGGTGTGGCCCCAGTGAAATTGATCAGCGACTCATAAATAGGAAACCCGGGATTCGGATAGATGACCTCATCGCCTTCTTCCACCAGCGCGGTAAAAGTGAAATAGATGGTCGGCTTGCCGCCGGGTACAATCACCACTTCTTCCGGCGTTACTTTTACGCCGTGAGTGCGAGTGACTTCCTCGGCCACGGCTTCCCGCAAGGCAGGCAATCCGGCGGAAGGCGTGTAATGTGTATAGCCTTTGTGGATGGCGTCGATTCCGGCATCAATCACATTGCTTGGCGTATCAAAATCCGGTTCGCCGATCTCAAGGTGAATAATGCTTCTGCCCTGCGCCTCCAGAGCGCGCGCTTTGGCCAGCGTTTCAAATGCGGTTTCGGTACCCAGGCGGGCCATACGCTTGGCCAGCCGCAATTCTGTTGGCGTGGTAACTGTGCTCATTTTTATGTGTGCTCTTTAAAAGCTATTCGTTGACCGCTTGTTCCTGGCTTTGCGATCGTAATACGTGCGCCACGGTATATGGCACGCGGCGTTGCGGTTCCTGAAAATTGCGTACCTGGAGATCCCCCAGCAGACCCAGGGCCAGCATCTGTCCGCCAAATACAATCAGCACTGCGGCAGAGATCAGCAGCGGCCCATGCTCTCCCATCACGCTTAGATGCCAGACCAGCTTGGAAAGCATCAGCCAGAAAGCCACGCCCATTCCGCCCAGCAGTGAAAGCATGCCCACCGTGCCGAACAGGTGCAGTGGCCGGTACATATATTTTAAAAGGAAGCGGATGGTAATCAGGTCAAAGAAGACGCGGAAGGTACGGGAAATGCCGTAATGCGAATTACCCTTGGGGCGCACAATGTTCTTGATGGGAATCTCGCAAATTGAAGCGCCATACCACGATGCCAGTGCGGGAATAAAGCGGTGCAGTTCGCCATATAACGGAAGCTGCTGAATGATCTCGCGGCGATATGCCTTATACGTGGTCCCGAAGTCATGGATATCCACTCCGCTCAACTTTGACATGGCCCAGTTGGCAATGCGTGACGGAATCCGTCGCATAACAAAATTATCAACGCGTTCTTTGCGCCAGCCGCTTACAAGGTCATAGCCCTGTTCCAGCATCTCCAGAAATTTTGGGATATCGTCTGGATCGTGCTGCAGGTCGCCATCCATTGCGATTACAAACTCGCCCTGCGCATGGGCAAATCCCGCCGCCAGTGCCGAGGTCTGGCCAAAATTGCGCCGCAGCTTGACCACCACCACGCGGCTGTCAATGGTCACAATTTCGCGCAACAGCTTGTACGTGCGATCAATGCTGCCGTCATCCACAAACACCAATTCGAAGGTGTCTCCTGTCGCTTCCATCACCGCCTTCAGACGGTCATAGAGCGCAGTCACGCTCTCCTGCTCGTTATGAAAAGGGACTACGATCGAATACTTCAGCATTCAGTAAAATTATACATCTGTTGTTTCTGCTCTGGGTATCTGAAATGTGGAAAAAGATATAAGTTTACACTGGGTAAGTTTGCCGAAACTTCAAAATACCTTAACTTCCTTTGCTGCATGAATCAGCCTTGCAATTGCAAGGCGTCTCCTGGAATTCGAGCTCTGGCGTTACATCTACCGCTCTTAGCGCCTCATCCTACCTTTTCAGAACAACAAAAACTAATCTTAAGGAGTATCTGCACTATGCCATTTTCCAGCAGCGCCGGCGTTCCCGGACAGCGTGAAGACCAGTTCACTTCGAGCATTGAATCCCAAACCTCTAAAATTCCTTCCGCCGGTTATCTCGGCGCTGCAATCGGCGCCATGGTGGCCTCTGCCATCCTGAAAACCATGGGAAAGAACGATTGGGCCATGTTCGTCGGACAGTGGGCGCCGTCCATCTTGATCATGGGTGTTTACAACAAGGTGGTAAAACAGCAAGGCTCAGACGTTTACAGCCGGGCAGCGTAAGAGAGTGGCACGCGGCCTGGTCTCTGCTTTTGGCCGCGTGCTTTACTTTTTGATTAGCGCATTGTTCTCTCTTCCGTACTTCTCCCTTATCTTCACTGTCCGGTCCAGTTCATCCACAACTTCAAGCAGCTTTAGCTTCAGGTCTTTATCCAGAGACGCGGTTTGCAGATACTCATGCACCTGTTTCTGCGCCGCAGCGGATTGTTGTCCGCCAATGAAGGCATTCAGCCACGCCAGCATAAAGAAGATTTTCCGCTCGCGCTTCACCTGTGGCAGAGCATCCAGCGACGGGCCAAGAAAGGGGAAAGTCAATGCCGACTGGTTCCACCAGTTGAAACTGCCCAGGCTGAGTTCAATCCAGTCCTCAGGCCGGGCCGAATTATGCAGGTATTCGTCAAAATATTGTTTCTTGGTCTTCTCGTTCGGGCGCGCCGCTGCGGCCATATAGGCGTACTTTTTACCGTCGCCCGAGGGATCGCGCTTCTCTTCCGCCGCCAGCACCGCTTCTGCTTCAGGATCATTGAGCGCAACCAGTGTAGCCACCATGTTCCATCGATCCAGCGGGCGCAGCTCCACTCCGGGGACCTGCAACTTGCCGCTCAACATATCTTTGAGCTGTCCGCGAGCTTTCGCGGCTTCAGCCACGCCCCGCAATGCGCGAAACCAGGTGATCCGCATGTCTTGTGCAGGGGAATGGAGCATCTGATCGGCGGCAAGAATTTCCATCTTTGGTACAAGTTCCGCCCGCACTTCCGGACTTACATAACGGTGCAGGGCAGTGATGGTGTGGCCGATGATGTTCTGCGCCAGCGACTCGTCTTTTTCGTCTGGCAGGAGCCGCAACGCCAGATCAATGTATTCACGCGAGTCCATCTCGGCTTCGCGGACCGAATCCCACAGCGATCCCCAAAGCAGGGTGCGCTCAAAGACATCTTTCATGCCGCCGAGATCTTGCATAACTGCTTTGCGGCTGACAGGATCTAGAAGAAAGCGCCCATAGGCGTAATCAGACTCATTCGCGAAAACGTATGTCGGACAAGCTGACCCCACTACAGCAGGCAATTCCATTTTGGCGGAGTTCAACTGTACCTGACGGATCATAGCCTCGCCGCCTGCGTGAAAGCCCAAGGCCATGGCTATGGGCCATGTGCCGCCTTCCCCAAGTACGTTATGTTGTTCCAGAGAGAAGTGGTCGATTCGCTTTTTATCGTCGCACGTCCAATGCACGTCCACCTGCGGCATGCCCCTGCGCTTAATCCATGCATCCGCCCATTCCGTCAGCGGTTTCTTTGAGACGCGCTCCAACGCCTTCACCAGATCGTTCCATTCCGCGTTGGCATAGACATGTTCTTTCAAATAAAGCCGCAGCCCGTCCCGGAACTGGTCTTCGCCGACAACGAATGCCAGTTGTTTAATCACTCCCGGCGCTTTGGAATAAACAATTGCTCCATAGGCTGACTTCGCATCTTTAAGATTGGGAATGTCCTGATAAATCGGCGTTGTGCCCAGGGTCGAGTCAATGGCATAGGCCGCGGGCTTGATCGCCTGATAGAAACGCTTCCATACGTTCTCGTTCGGTTTGAGCGCATTCAGCGCATGATATGCCATGTACTGTGCAAAGCCTTCTTTGAGCCATAGATCGTCAAACCAGCGCATGGTCACCAGATCGCCAAACCACTGGTGCGTGAGCTCATGCAGCAGAAGAATGTCGCGGTTCAGACGGTCACTGTGCGTGGGCGCGGTGCGAAAGAGAATTGATTCTTCGCGCAGAAACGTTGCGCCGGCATGCTCCATGCCGCCATAGGCAAAGCCCGGAATCATCACCATGTCGTACTTAGGGAAGGGAAAGGGCTGGGCAAAATAGTCAGCGAGATACTTAATGCCGTCAGCCGTAATCTGCTGGACTGCTTCTGCCTCGGCTTGAGCTTTCTCCAGTTTCGATTTGCGCACGTAAAGGCCGGGCAGCCCCGGCGTCTCATGCACCTTTCGGAATGGCCCAGCAGCGAAAGCAAACAGATATGTGCTGATGGGTTTGGTTTCAGCAAATGCTGTCTCACGCAATGGCGCGGGTGTAGTGGCTGCAGAACTGCTCTGGAATGTGCCGGTTCTTATCAGGGCACGGGCTTCAGCCGTGCCGTAAGAGGTTCCCTTGATTTGGGCTTTAGCCCCTGCGGTGGCTCGGTCCACCGGCGCCGTGTTTGAAATTACCTCCCAATCATCTGGCGCACTTATCGTGAGCTTGAACTTTGCTTTTAAATCCGGTTGGTCGAAGCAGGGAAACGCCATCTCGGCATCCATGGGAACAAAGAGCGTGTAGAGATATTCGCTGCCATCGTCTTTATCTTCAAAGCGCGTGATGGCCTTGCCGGCTGGAGCGACCGGCGCGGTAAAGTCGATTTCAACCACGTTCTCTCCCAGTTTAAGGAAGTCCGCCGGCAGTTCAACGTGACCATTTTGGATGGTCGGCGGAGCAGCGTGCCCGTTCACCATCAACATGCTAATAGAGCCTTCGCGAAAATCCAGCCATTCCGAAGCGATTCCGCGCTCGTCGGCGTTCTGCACGAAGTGCAGCTCTTCATGTCCGGTGATGGAATCCGCTTTGGGCCGAAGCTCGTAGCTGAGCTGGTATCGGACATCTTTGATCTGCTGGGAGCGCTGCCGGGCCAGCTCACGCGGAATACCTTCCGGGGCCTGAGAAAAAGCCAAAGAGCTGAATAAAGAAAAGAAAGCGATCCACACTGCAAGATATAGTGGTGGTTTTTGCCAGCCGCGCATCGGCACAACTCCAGGGTCAATTAAACAAATGCGGATTAATTTTACGTTACCATCATGGAAGTGAGACGGGCCGGCTGTCGGTGGTTGAGTTGTTTGGTTTTTTGCCGTGACCTGATACTCTCTTTTGGCCTTCCAGGGAGAAAATTCAATGTGGCCCAAGCCCCTTCGGCAGTTGCTGCTCTCCATGTCTCCGTGTCTCCGTGGTGGAATATTGATTTTGCTTCTTGCGGCAATCTCTGTTTTTGCCAGTGCACAAGAATCCTCCCAACCACTCGACGGCAAACCCTGGGACCTCGGCGTTTGGGCGGCAGGAGGATTTAGTGTTCCTGGCGGCACAAAAGATACAAAAGCCATTGACGCGGGCTTGCGATTTGGGAAGGTGCTTAGTGGAGATCATTTTGGCAGCTTTTTGCGCGGCAACTTTGAATGGTCCGCCGACCTTATTCCCATCTACTATCTGGTGCAACCTGCACCAGCCAAGAATGCTTATTCCGCCGCGTTTAACCCGGTCAACTTAAAGTGGAACTTCACTGATTTCGCGCGCACCGTGCCGTATCTGGAGTTAGGCGGCGGCGTTCTTTTCAGCAACCATGCTGTACCACTGAACACCTCGCATGTGAACTTCCTCACTCATGCAATGCTCGGCTTTCAGTTCTTCAATAACCAGCGCCGAGCGTTTACGGCTGGCGTCCGCTATGAACATATTTCCAATGCTGGCCTGACAGTACCAAACCCCGGAATCAACACCGTGCAGTTTCAGGTGGGATTGAATTGGTTCAATAGCCATCATTCAATTAAACATCACCGTTGATCACGGTTCACTTGCGCTATGACTACGCGAAGTGAAGATCTTGCAATCTGAAGATCATGCAATCTTGAAGATCGGCTGAAACTATCAGAAGGCCTTTACTTGCCGCCTAAACGTAAAGAATCGCAAGTCCTCCAAATTTTAACAATCGCGTAACCAAAGCCCTGTATCCGGCTGCTATGGTTTGGCCGGGCCCTGAGGAGGGCCACATTCGTGAAGAAAACCCTCATATTCGCCGCGCTGGCTTTGGCTGCTGCATCCATGGCGGCACAATCCAATGACGGAGACAATCGCGGTCCCTCTGGACATTTTGAATTTAAAAAAGGCACGCTGGTGTTGAGCCGCAGCGTCTATGCCGGCAGTCCTTCGCTCGTTACCGTGGGCCAGACGTTGCCTCCGGGCTGTGTTGCCCGCACTGTCACCCTCCCACTTCTTGCGGGAGGCACAACTTCTGTAAAAGTAAAATGCGGTACAGCAGTCGCAGACGGAACATATCCAACGGTATTCAACAATGACGGGCCAGACGGCAGCTTTGGCATTACGTCTCCCATCTTTCTGGACAACCTCAAGACCAACGGCGAACAGCTTGGGACGCTCGCTGTTCCCACGGACCTGATTGTGACCAGCTTCAGCTCAAAATCTGAGCTGGCGCTGAACCGGTCAACAGATGGCAAGTCCATCGTTTTCGTCGCTTACCATGGTGGTCCCGGATTCGTTACCGCGCCAAACCAGTTGGATGTTTCAAACTCCAATACGCCCGGCGTTGTCGATCCGACCAACCCTGTAAGCTCGCAATATTTCCGCTCAGTGGCTGAAGTGGATGCCAGCGGTCACGTCCAGATCACAGACGGAAATGCCTACAGCGGCAACAACGGCCGCGCGGCATTCAAAGCCAATGGGCTTTATTTCCTCACCGGCAATGACAATAACGGCGGACTCTCTTCGAGCCAGCTCGTGGCAACGCAGGTTGGGGTGAATCTCATTACGTCCACCGGCGCTGAACTGCTGGTCCCAGGCCAAACGCCACCGGTTCCACCCAGCATCAACAAGCTCGGCGAGTTTGCCATTACCCAGGTCGGCTATGCTGCGCCGGACAAAGCCGGCAAAGACAATAATTTCCGCGGCCTCACCATTTTCAATAACACCATGTTCGTGACTAAGGGCAGCGGCGGCAACGGCATCAATACGGTCTATCAGGTTGGCCAGAGCGGCGTGCTCCCCAGCGGATCAACGGCCCAACTTGCAACCGAACCTATCACTATCCTGCCGGGCTTCCCAACTTCACTAGCCAGCGGCGTGGACCAGAACGGTAATCCAGCGCCGGTTTCGTTTCCGTTCGGCATCTGGTTCGCCGATGCCAACACCCTCTACGTTTGCGACGAAGGCGATGGCACACTGGTAACACCTCCGGTCAACGGCAACGTAGCAGATGCCGCCAGCCTGGCGACTGCGGGCGTACAGAAGTGGAGCTTCTCCAACGGCGCATGGCATCTGCTTTACGTCCTACAGAACGGCCTGGATATCGGCGTTCCCTATAGCGTTGCCAATTACCCGGCAGCCCTCAACCCCGCCACCGGTGGTTGCCGTAACCTGACGGGACAGGTAAATGGCGATGGCACCGTGGATATTTTTGCCGTTACCTCAACCATCAGCCCCAGCGGAGATCAGGGCGCCGATCCGAACAAGCTGGTGACAGTGACTGATCTTCTACGGGCCACCACTCTGCCGCAAGCTCGTGGCAACGGAGACGATGACAAGCGCATTGGCCGTTTTAGCACTATTCGCTCGGCCAATGCTGGAGAAGTGCTGCGCGGAGTAACGTTTGCTCCAAACGGCGGTGACGGAGACGATGACCGCTAAAAATACTTGAAAATGATACTCCAACCGTTGCAGCGTAATTGAGTTGCAACCAAGGTGCTCACAAGAAAGGAAGGGCAATCGTCCCTTCCTTTTATTTTGGTTGCATGTGTTGCCGTTGACCGGCTTTTCTGACTGGGATTTCTTCGGCAGTTCGGCGGAGTTGCTTACTCCGCCACTGCCCGATATCCTCCAGTTATGTCCACACTGGTTGAATGCGTACCAAATTTCTCTGAAGGCCGTGACAAGGCCATTGTTGACGCCATTATCGAAGCCATGAAGGTCCCCGGCGTATCACTTCTCGACCGCGAGATGGACTCCGACCACAACCGCTGCGTGATCACAATCGTCGGTGACCGTGAAGCCATTGCCGAAGCGGCGATTCGCGGCGTTGGCAAAGCCTCTCAGTTGATCGACCTCACCAAACATCAAGGGGCGCATCCGCGCATTGGCGCATCGGACGTGATTCCGTTTATTCCTATTGAAGGCGTCACCATAGAGGACTGTGTGGCTATCGCCCGCAAGGTTGGAGAAGAGATATGGAAACGCTTTAAGATTCCTGTGTATCTCTATGAATCAGCAGCGACAAATCCAGAGAGGCAAAACTTGGAAAACATCCGGCGTGGCCAGTTTGAAGGCTTGAAGGAAGACATTCTGGTAAATCCGGCACGCTGCCCTGATTTTGGAGATCCGCGCTGTCATCCCACTGCCGGCGCAACGGTGGTGGGGGCGCGCAAGGCGCTCATTGCCTATAACGTGTTTCTGAATACCAAAGATGTTGATATTGCCAAGAAGATTGCGAAAGCTGTCCGCTATTCATCCGGCGGTTTGCGCTATGTAAAAGGTGCGGGCTTTGAAGTCCGCGGGCTGGCGCAGGTCTCCATGAACCTGACCGATTTTGAGCAGACGCCCATTGCCCGCGTCTTTGAATTCGTAAAGCGCGAAGCCGCCCGCTACGGCGTGCAGCCCATCAGCAGTGAGATTGTCGGGCTGATTCCAAAGAAAGCGCTGGAACAAGCGGCTGAATGGTTCCTGCAAGTCGAGAATTTTGATTCGTCCATGATTCTGGAAAACCGGCTGGCTGGCGTGACCAGCGGCAAGATGGCCATCGGCGGCGTGCGCGCGGGGATTGAGCCGTTCATTGAACAGCTTGCCGCGCCCACGGCCACTCCCGGCGGAGGCAGCGCAGCGGCCGCAGTAGCGGCAATGGCGGCAGCTCTGGGCAGCATGGTGGCCGCGATGTCTCGCACCAAAAAAGCTTTTGCTCAGCATGAAACACAATTAAGCCAAGCCGTAGCCAGGCTGGCGCAACTGCGTGAAGAACTCAAAGCCGGAATTGACGCCGATGCTGAAAGTTACAACCAGGTCATGGCTGCGTACAAACTGGCAAAAACTTCCAGCGACGGTGACGCGGTAATTGAAACCGCCATGAAGGGCGCCACCACTGTTCCCATGGAGACAGCTCTCCTCGCGCGTGAAGTGGGCGACATCATCGCCAGCCTTAAGCCTATTACCAGCCCTAACATGGCTTCGGACCTCACGGTTGCCTCATCGTTGGCCAGTGCGGCCATCGTGGGGGCATTGGCTAACGTAGAAATTAATCTGAGTTCAATTAAAGATGCTCGTTTTGCCGAGGACATACGTTCTAAAGTAAGGCAACTCCAGAGGTGAATACCTTAAGTAATGGGAAAATAGCATCCTGAGCTGCACCTGAACGCATCACATCTGGCAAAACCGGATTAATATATGAATATGAAACGCACTCTTGTGATCATGCTCGCTATCCTGGCGAGCGGCCTGCCGGGCTATGCCGCCTCTCTGGGGACGGCTGCGCGCACGGTAATCCCTGTAGAAGTTCAGCAAGTCATCAACGTGGACTATCGCCGTATGCGAAATTCCGAGACAGCCATGGACATGAAAGCCAAACTGCTGCCGCCCAATATGAAGCAGTTTGAAGACGCACTTAAAGACATAGGCGTGAACCCTGACAAAGACATTGACCAGATCACTCTGGCTTCTTTCCGGCTGAAAGACAATGGCTTGCAGATGATTGGCATTGCGCAAGGGATATTTCCCCGCAAGAAGTTGGCCCTGAAAATCGCCAAGCAGAAGATCAAAGGCACCAAGAAGAACGGCTCCATCATTTATCCCATGTCCGGTGGGATGCAGATGACCTTTCTGGATGACTACACCATGCTGTTCGGCGACATCTCCGCTGTAAAAGCGGCTCTGGATGCACGCGACAACTCCAGTATGAGCCTGAACGCTAACCGCGAAATCACAGACATGATTCCATCCGTGGAAGCGGGAACT
The DNA here is from genome assembly GCA_036488825.1 of Candidatus Angelobacter sp. Taxonomy (GTDB): domain Bacteria; phylum Acidobacteriota; class Terriglobia; order Terriglobales; family Acidobacteriaceae; genus Angelobacter. Next base: position 65,909 of record DASXGZ010000008.1, on the reverse strand, counting down.
GTCTGGAGCGTGCTGGATTCTGCCGGAACGCAGACCATGCTGAAGTCTGCACTGGGCAGCGCCGCCGATCTTGGCGAATTCGATACCATGAAGAAAAAGCTGCTGGGCTCACGCTACACTATGGATTTCGACCACGGCGTCGATTTCAACCTGAACGTCCTGACTTCAGATAATACAACGGCTTCAGCCCTGTCTTCTGTGCTGAAGGCTGGCATGCTGTTCAAGAAAATGCAAGCAACGCCCACGGAAAAAACCGCCATCGACGGGACCTCGGTAGACAATGACACTAACAAGCTGGTGGTCCGCTTCAAGGCTGACGACAAGAGCTTTCAGCAATTGATTGACTCACCGATGTTCGCATCAGTGGTGCGGTAGCAAGAGCTTAAACCGCGAAGGACACAAAGAAACACAAAGGTTTTCCATCCTTCTCCTTGTGTTCCTTCGTGTCTTTTTTTGGTTAAAGCTTTGTGTTTTGGTGTCTAGATATCTGTGCTCAATGCCTGTGCCAGATCTTTAAGTGCTTTCTCGTTTCTTCGATACCACATCCACAGTCCGTGTTTCTCCGCCACTACCAGTCCTGCGTTCCTCAAAATGGACATGTGATGAGAAATTGTAGGTTGCGAAAGCGTTACATGGTCCTGCACGTCACAGGCACACATTCCCACGCCTTTGCCAATGGAGCACTGGCCCTTTTGTTTGAGCAAACGAAGGATTTTGACCCGCGCTGGATCGGAAACAGCTTTAAACATGTCGACAAGGCGTTTGTCCGTAAGCGTAGCCATATTGATCAATTTCTATATAAATGATCTCCTCAACGTGCGTCAAATCCCCTGAGCAGAGAACATAGCTATGCTTGGACCGCCTCAGAGTCCTGCTTTTGCGCTACTTGTGAGCGAAGGTTGGCCAGTCCCTTGAGCGTGTTGTACCAGAAGGGTGCTCCCAAACTCAAAAAGCCGGCAGTGGCCAGAATTCTAAACAGGGTGTTCCATCCAAGTTCCCAGATCTTCCACCAGTCTTTCGGTACCTCAAAAACCTTGGCACTTGAGAGATCTTGCTGTATGTCCTTGTATGCCTGTGACAGGTTTTTAGAATCTTCTTTAGCATTCCCGCTGGATGGCTGTCCGTTAACATTCATATATTTCTTCATCAGCTCGTCGGAAGCATTGCTAAGGCTGGCCCGCATGGCCGGGTCATTTGTTAGTTGTGTATAAATTTGAAATGCGTCCAGGTGATAGACCAGGGCAAACACCAGCGAAAACACAATTGTCCAGATGCGCATCTGCAATGTAAATCTCTGCTGGACGCGGTCCATGGTTGAGTTGAAGGCTGCTTCCAGCCGTCCCAGGGCTTTTGTGGTTTTGTCTGAAAGTTCTTTTAGCAGTTGGTCAGCAGACGCGGTGGCATTCGGGGCCAATTTGTTCATGGTATTGGCCAGCATACCGGCTTCGCGCGAGACGGTGGGGTTTATCTGATCCAAAATCGCTTGAATATTGGCGGCATAAGGCTTGTCGTTGGAAACCAACGTCAGGAGCTTGGCCAACTCTTCCGGACGGATTGTAGTAGCCAGCTTCCATCGTTGCGGAGCTTTGGCCACGCGAGCAAAAATGGAATCGGAAGCCAACTTGTGCGTGAGGACATCATCGGCAATTTTTTCGGCGTTGGGCTTTAACTCTGGATCAAGCGTTTCCAGCAGGTCCATAAGGCCGTCTTTTAAGTAGGTGGCGCGATGCCCTAATAGGCTGGAGATCATCTGGTTAATGATGGTAATCAGCAGGCTGACTCCCAACATGATAGTGGCAAAGGCGATCAGCGTATCAACTCTTTCCAGCATTCGGGCACTCCAGTTTTTGGTTTTGTACGTATTAATCAATAACGAAATATTCCTGTTGCCACCTTTAAAAATCGAGCGCAGCGTATCAGATTTTTTGTCGCAGCGCTTGCAAAAAGTAACTTTTGCGCTTTTCAAGCATCTCATTGAGTCAGCGTATGGAATGAATGTAAATGTATGGATGATTCCAGCATCTTTTCCGGAAATGAGCGCAAACAGAAAGAGCAGCAAATGCTTCAGGCCGGACGATTGCCTCCGGGACAGTCACTCACGCTGAAATGGCCGGTGCTGCATTATGGTTCGGTGCCGCGCTTTGATCCCGCGCGCTGGGATTTCCGCATTCGCGGTCTGGTGGAGCAAACCCTGCGCCTCACCTGGGATGAATTTAATAAGCTGCCAAAAATTAAGACGCATAGTGATTTCCACTGCGTCACACGCTGGAGCCGTTTCGATAACGATTGGCAGGGCGTCGCGTTTCAGGAAGTCCTCAAGCTGGTGAAGCTCAAGCCGGAAGCGAAATATGTGCTGGTCCATGCCGAACAGGGATTCACGGCGAATGTTCCGTTGATTGATCTGGATCGCGACGATGTGCTTTTTGCTACCCACCATGATGGCCAGCCTCTCACAGCTGATCATGGATATCCCCTGCGGCTGATTGTGCCGCATCTGTATGCCTGGAAATCAGTGAAGAGGGTGCGCGGGCTGGAATTCACCGCGACCGACGTTCCGGGCTTCTGGGAGCAGAACGGCTATCACATGTATGGCGATCCGTTCCGGGAGCAGCGGTTTGATACAGATTAGTTCTGCCTTACGTCCCGAGCGGAGCGAGGGAACCCTGCGGCAGCCATTCAGAGCAGTTACCGCAAAGGACGCAACGAGCGCAAAGGAATGAAATTGTTACGCTTCTTTGCGACCTTCGCGCCCTTTGCGGTAATTTGCCAATTGCTATTTGCCAACTGCCAATTGCCTATTTCACAATCGCGTTATAGCCGTCTCCCGCTAGGCGGGTACGCATGGCTTCTGCATCCTTTTTGTCGCTGAAAGGGCCAACCTGCACGTGGAATAGGGGATCGCCCGTATTGTTGGCGACGAAGACCGGATATTGCTTCTTTTGCAGCGCGGTTTTCAATATCTCTGCATCTTCCTGCTTTGAAACCGCCGCTACCTGGACCATAAATGATCCGCCCACGCCGCTCTTAACGTCAGTCCCTGCCGGAGTTGTGGATTGGTCTGGACTCTTGCTGGCAGCACCTTGCTGGGTTGCACCCTGATCAGCAGGCTTCGCCGAGCCTGTGTCGCTGGTGGCTCCTGCCGGAGCGCAGTCAGGCGAACCGGGGGGACAGCCTTGCGTTTTGATATCGGCAGCTTTATTGGCGGCAGAAGGCTTACCCGCGGCGCTACCGCTGGGGACTGAAGCGACGATTTCCGTACGCCCGCCCGCGCTGGTGCTCTTGCCCAGCAGATATCCCATGGTGAAAAACACGCCGCAGAGAATTGCCAGCGCAAAAAATATACCCAGCAATTTGCCCGTGCTTAGCGTGATCTCCGTGTCACGGACCTGATCGGTGTCCCTTTGCCTCATCTGTGTCCCAGTTGCCATTCATCCCCCGGTCTAAGCGCTTAACTCGCCTCAGTGTAACCCGGTTTTGCTGAATGTCACCGGCCAATTTTGTCTACTGCTTTGGTAATCGCAGAGATCATGTCCACTGGTAACGGGAAGACGATGGTGGTGTTTTTTTCCACGCCAATCTCGGTCAGGGTTTGCAGGTAACGGAGTTGTATAGCGATAGGCTCGCCGGAGAGGATATGCGCGGCCTCCTGGAGGCGCTGCGAAGCGGCAAATTCGCCTTCCGCGTGGATGATCTTGGCGCGCTTTTCGCGCTCAGCCTCAGCCTGCTTGGCCATGGCGCGCAGCATCGATTCCGGCAGATCAACCTGCTTCACCTCCACATTGGAGACCTTTACGCCATAGGGCGCTGTGTGCTGGTCAAGAATGCTCTGGATGCGCGCATTCAGCTTGTCCCGATGCGCCAGAAGCTCATCCAGTTCCACTTCGCCCAGCACCGAGCGGAGCGTGGTCTGGGCAAATTGCTGCGTCTGCCAGTAATAATTCTGCACCTGCACCACCGCCTGCGGGGCGTTCAGCACGCGCCAATAGATAACGGCATTGACCTTCAGCGTGACGTTATCGCGGGTAATGATGTCCTGTGGCGGCACTTCCAGCGCCTGCTGGCGCAGATCGACGCGAATAATTTTGTCCACCGGCGCAAAGACCAGGATCACGCCGGGGCCTTTGGCATCCTGCATCAGGCGGCCCAGGCGGAAAATTACGCCGCGCTCGTATTCGCGCAGGATCTTGATGGAATTAATAATATAAAGAAACAAAATTACAATTACAGCTAAACCGAAGATCGGCACGGTGCCTCCATCTGGTTCGAGTGGGGAATCGAACGGATTCTATGGTACCCAAGCGACAAAAGCAAAACTCATCCTGTGACTAGTGATTGGGAAACTTGTTCATGCAATGGTTCAACATGAAGTATAAGGTTTTCAACACGTCGTACAACCACTCTTCCGCCCGCCGCGACATTCACGGGTGAAACAGCGTCCCATAGCTCCCCCTGAACGAATACTTTGCCGGTAGGCGCCAGCGGCGCGCATACAATCGCGATTTCGCCGATCATCCCTTGCTCTCCGGTCACAATTTTATTTCTCCGCGCCTTCATCGCAATCGACATGAGGAAAATGGTGATGGCTCCCATGGGAAGCGCTACTGAAAGAGCAGCCCAGAGCTGAACACGCATCTGCGGTATGGGGCCATCCACCAGCAGCAGGCCGCCAAGAACCATCAGTAAAATACCGCCCGCGCCGGCCACGCCATGTGTTTGATATTTGGCTTCAAGTGCAAAAAGCAGGAATGAGGCAAGTATCAGCACAATGGAGATGTACCGGAAGGGCAGCATATTTAGCGCATAGAGAGCCAGCAGAACGGCTACAAATCCGACAACTCCGGGGACAACAGCTCCGGGATGATTGAATTCGAAATAAATGCATAGCAATCCAACAGCAAAAATAATGAAAGCGATGTTGGGGTCCACCAGAAATGAAAGGATATCTTCTTTGAGCGTCGGGTCCTGCACATGCACCGATTTCCCGGCGAGATGCAGGGTTGTTTTGGAGCCATCAAAGCGCGTAATGGTCTTGCCATCAAGCTGGCGGAAGAGATCGTTTTCGTCCTTCGCGATGTAATCGATCAAATGCTGTGCAAGAGCTTCATCGGCGCTGAACGATTTCGACTGTCTCACCGCGCTTTCCGCCACTTCAACATTGCGTCCGCGTTTGCCTGAGTAGGAGCGCAAATGCGCAGCCGCATCGTTTTCCAGCTTGTCTTTCAAAACCGGGTCCATGGTCTGTCCGGAAAGCACAGGGTGGGCGGCTCCGGTGTTTGTTCCGGGGGCCATTGCGGCGATATCTGCCGCCTCCAAAATATAAAAGCCGGCGGAAGCTGCCCTGTTTCCGGCGGGGGACACATAGACAATCACCGGCACGGGAGAGGTCAGGATTTCGTGCACAATATCGAGCGTTGAGCTGACAAGGCCGCCGGGTGTGCGCAATTCAATCAGCAACGCGTCAGTATGAGTGCGTTCAGCTTCTTGAACAGCGCGCGTAATGCGCTCTGTCACGATTGGCTGGATGGTGTCATCCACCACGATTTTAAGCACGTCAGCCGAGGCGGCGCGAGACAGACAAATCAGCGTGAATACGGCTGCGATTTTTACGATGCGAAGTTTAGAAAAGATATCCAGATACATAGTTCTTACCTCAGGGCTGCGGAGACTGCGGTTTACCCGTGGCTCGCGCCGCCATATCGCGTTTAAGGGCCGTGGCGGCTGCATTGCCGGGATCAAGCGCAAGAACGTGTTCAATGTCTTGTGCCGCTGCTGATGTTTTGTTTTCCGCCAGATCAATCCGGGCCAGCACCAGATAAGCTTCAGCAGTGGGTTGCAGTTTGAGTGACATCCGGGCCTCATTGCGCGCCCCAGCCGGGTCTTGCCCGGCCTCAAGCACGCTGGCCAGCCCGGCATGAGCTTCAGCGCTGGTCGGATCGAGCACCACGGCTTCTCGAAATTGCTTCTCTGCCTCTCCTGTCAGGCCGGATTGCAGCAGGTCTTCACCGTGCTGGATATGGAACGCAGCATGGCTTTTAGGATCAGACTTGGCCAGACGTGCCTCATTCGTGTTTTCGATCTCCAGGGCAAGCTCGCGAAAAGTGGATTCATCGTAATTGCGCTTAATGCGTTCCAGCGGCAAACGCGCTGGCTGCGCGCCCGCGGCAATGGTTTCAAGAAAAGCTTTCGCCTCAGCATCAGGATAGATGGCCAGCAATTCGCGCAGCTCCCGGGCCGCGCCCTGCGAATCGCCTTCGCGATACAACGCAACGGCCAGATTGAAGCGATAATCAGGCTCGTTGGGATCTGTCTCAACAATTCTCTCGAAGTAATCGCGTGCTCCATGCTGGCCGCGGCGGGCGGTTATGACGCCTATATTATTGAGCACCTCGGTGAGCGGTAGCCGGGCAGCAAGAGCACGGAATGCACTGTCTGCCTGGTCCATGTGACCGCCGTAAAAGGCGGCCAGCCCAAGATAGAACTCGGCTTCGTTGGAGTTGACATTCCCTTTGGGGACACGTGCCAGCCAGCTCATCGCGGATTCATAGTCCCGCGCTTTGTAATAGCTCTTACCCAGTTGGAGAATCGCCAGCGCATGCGCCGGGTCCAATCTCACCACTTCTTTAAGGTGCCGTATCTTTTCTTGTTCGCTGGAAGCTGTGATGCCGCGGACGTAATTCTCCAGGACCTCAGGCCGCTGGGCAGGGAACTGGGCGATGAAGTCTGATTTCGATACCTTGCCGGCAAGGTTGAGCGTGTTGAGAACGTCCCATGCAAGCGCGGACTGGATAGCAATCAAATCAGTGAGTGCGCCGGATTCAGTAAGCTCCGGACTGAGACGAAGCCGCTCCATATCCATGAGTCGAGCATGGGCGCTGATAGTGGCACCCTCGACGCGATAGTTGCCCATCAGCACGTAATCAGCATCAAGCTGCTGCGCAATCTGGTAAAGCGTGGCGCGGGATGGCTTGGCAGCGGCCGGAATGCCAAGGCGGTCAAACGCATTCAGGCGGTCTTCGCGGCCCATGATGAACAGCCCACTCGGCGTAAGCCGGGTGCCCAGGACCTCGGGAAAGGCTTCACTGATCCAGTCAACTCCCGGCGTATTGGAAGTATTCTCAAAGGGTATGATCAACAGCAAGCGGCTCACGCGGACTGGGCCGGGTTGCTGCTGGGCCGGTAAAGGCAAAGTTACAGCCCTGGCGGCAAAAAGCAGCAATGAGAGAACAATACTAACTGGTTTTCTCAAGGTAAGTAAATTATAGGCCACTTTGGATTGAGGAATAAACACTTGATATGCAGACTAATGGTAGATTGTTCGTCCTGACGGGCGCTGGAATCAGCGCAGAAAGCGGAATCCCGGTCTTTCAGGGAACCAGTTGGCGCGGCCACAGCCACTACGAGTTGGCAAACATAGAAGCCTGGGAGCGCGATCCGGCATTGGTGTGGCGATACTACTCTGATCGCCGGGTAAGCGCCCGCCATGCCCAGCCCAATCCGGCACATGTTGCGCTGGCCAAGTGGACGAACCAGCATGGCCCTGAGACGTTATTTCTCTGCACCCAGAATGTAGATAGTCTGCATGAAGCCGCCGGCTCGGAAAGCGTCGTCCATATTCACGGCAAATTATTTGAGAGCAGATGCGCTGCCGGATGCGGCCAACCTGCCTTTGCTGACTACAAAGAATATTCTCAAGGTGACCTGCCACGCTGCTCCTGCGGCGCCCTGCTGCGGCCGAATGTCTGCTGGTTCGGCGAACAGCCGTATGAGCTTGACCGCATTTATCACGAACTGGAAACCTGTTCCATATTTCTTGCGATCGGCACCTCCGGATCCGTGCAGCCTGTGGCAAGCTTTGTGACCATGCTCAGGCAAAGAGCACAATCCGCTCGAACGATTTTTCTCGGCCTAACCGAACCTTCAAATGCTCACTACTTCGACGAAGTCCATCTTGGGCCGGCGAGCGAACTTGTGCCGCAAATGCTTTTGGAATTGCAGGTAAGAAGCTTTTAAAACAATTCTGGAGCGGGAGACGGGAATCGAACCCGCGACCAACAGCTTGGGAAGCTGTGACTCTACCACTGAGTTACTCCCGCCCGTGATAGGGAACTGCCGTGATTATAGCTCTTTCCATTCCTTCTGCCACATTGCTTGCTGCCGGAATTGAGGTATCTGAAAATGGAGCGCACGCAATCGTGACGGTCTGAACAGCGTTATCGACTTTGCGAAACTGCGGCCTGCGCGAGCTTTTCCGGAAGTGCCTGAAGTCTGCGGCAGGCTTCCTGCAACTCGGCATCCGCCTTGGCAAAGCAGAACCGTATTAGATGGTCTCCACCGTGGCCGCGATAGAATGCGCTTCCTGCCACTGTCGCAACGCCGGTCTGGCGCAGCAGAATCATCGATTTCTCCTTGCTGCTTTTGCCGCCCAGAATGCCGGCATCCGCCAAAACGTAATAAGCGCCCTTGGGGACTGAGGGAGTCAGACCAATCTTATTCAAGGTGCTGCAAAGCAGGTCGCGTTTGCGAAGATATTCCTGGCCAATTTCATCATAGAAACCCTGCGGCAGCTTCATAATTCCCTGGGCCACGCCGATCTGCAAAGGGGCAGGCGCGCAAACATAGATAAGATCGTGAAAGTAAGCAATGGCCTGCGCCCATTTCCTGTCGCAAACTGTATAGCCAATGCGCCATCCAGTGATGCTGAAAGTCTTTGAATAGCCGGAGATCGTAATAGTGCGTTCGCGCATTCCCGGCAGAGTTGCCGGGCTGATGTGTTTGCCTTCATAGACAAAATATTCGTAGATTTCGTCTGTGAATACGAACAGATCGTGGCGCTCGGCGAACTGGGCTATCCACTCCAATTCCTCGCGGGTAAAGACTTTTCCAGAAGGGTTTGCCGGTGAGTTGATCATAATGGCGCGGGTACGTCTTGTTACCGCACTCTCAAGGTCTTCACGCTGTAAGCGCCAATCTGGGGTTTGCAAAGTGATGAAAACCGGCTTGGCCTCCACCGCGATGAGCGTATTCAGATGGTAGCCATAAAAAGGCTCAAACAGAATTATTTCATCGCCGGGATTCAACAAGGCCAGGCATGCAGCATAAAATGCGCCGGTTGAGCCGGAGTGAATGATGACCTCAGTTTCAGGATCGCATTCCAGGCCGTTGAAGCTGTGCATCTTGTCAGCTACGGCGCGGCGGATTTCGGGCAGGCCCTCTGCCCGCGTGTAACTGTTGAGCCCATCCTCCATCGCGCGGCAGGCTCCCTCGCGTACAACGGAGGGAACAGGCGTATCGCATACTCCCTGGGCCATGTTGATGCCTTTGATCTTCTCGCACTCAATTGACATGGCGCGGATCTCAGACTGCACTGTGCGGGCAGCGCGTTGACTGGCGGAAAGGGGCATGAGAACGATCTCCTCAAACGAGCGTCTTTATACTAGATTCTAGCGCTCCAAAGAATTTTAGCGCCTTTAACGGGTCGGTTATGGTTTGCCTTCGATTCGTCTCTAATGAAAACAAGAAAATCCTAAGTCTTTTGCTGATATGGGCTTGCAGAAACCCGGGCTTCTGGAGACGCCTTTTCAGGCCAAACGTACATTGTTAGAAAAGCGATTAAGAAAAGCATTGAGGAATGAGAAAAATTGCCGATTAACCTAATTGATATGACTGCCCGGCGGCAAGCTTGTCTGGCCGGCATGAGGAGGCTTTAAAAGTGAACGCCGAAAAACAGGACATTTCCGGAGTGAATCGAGAGATAATTGCACGTGCGCTACAAAGCCAGGAGGCGGGATTTAATCATTTGAAGACTGAGCGCTTTGATCCACAGTCATTGTGGGACCGGGTGGACGGAGACATGGACCTGCTGCGCGAATTGGTTGGAGTTTTTGCCGAAGAAAGCCCCCGGATGCTGGCGAAAATTCACGACGCGATCCAACACAGTTCGCCCATAGAACTGGAGAAGGCCAGCCACAAGATTAAGGGGTCTGTGCTCCAGTTTTCCGCCCATGCTGCCGCGGCAAACGCGTTAGCACTTGAAGAAGCGGGAAGAAGCGGATCAATCGCGGGAGCTGGACCATTACTGGAGAAGCTAAGGCAGGAAATTGAAATATTGCAGACAGCTTTAAATTCCATGATTTGCCTCTAATGACGGTTGGTGAAAAATAAAGCGGAAAGAACTCGCGGGCAGTTCGTATGTCAACAATGGTGATGGATGGGCGGCGGACGGAACTCCTGCAGGTGCTGCTGGTGGAGGACAATGTCCTGGATGCGAGATTCATCACTGCACTTCTACGATCACCCTCCACTGCATTGCAATGCCGGCATGTTACCAGCCTCACGGAAGCTCTGGACCATCTGGCAACTGGATATCCAGACGTTGTGCTGCTTGATCTGAATCTTGATGATAGTGCGGGCTATGAAACGTTTTATCGTGTGCGTCAGGCAGCCGCAAAGGCAGCGATCCTGGTGCTCAGCGGATCGGATGATGAAGAGCTTGCCATCCGCACAGTACGCGAAGGCGCGCAGGATTACCTGGTAAAGGGCTCTTTCGACGGACGGCTTCTGCTGCGCTCGATCCGCTATGCAATTGAACGCAAAAAGTCAGAAGAGGCGTTGCGCAGCAGTGAAGCCACGGTGCGTGCGATCTTTGAAAATTCGCTTGATGGGATAGTAATTTTTGAAGAGAACGGCCTCTGCGTTGAAGCCAACGCGGCGGCGGCGGCGCTGGTCGGCGTACCGCGCGAGGAACTGATTGGATGCCGGTTATGTGAGTTTTGCGAACAGGGTTTCCAGGAAGTATGGCGTGATCTGAAAGACAAAGGGAGCGGACGCGGTGAGTTCTGGGCCCAGCTTAAAAATGGCACACGCCGTCTGGTGGATTATTGCTACACCGGGAATATTCTTCCGGGCCAGCATTTGGCGATGCTGCGGGATGTGACCGAGCATCGGGACCTTGAAGAACAGTTGCGGGAGTCGCAGAAGCTGGAGGCAATAGGCCGCCTGGCGGGAGGCGTAGCCCACGACTTCAATAATATTCTGGGCATCATCAGCGGCTACGCTGAACTGATGCACTCCAATGCATCGGTTGGAACAGAGCGCGCTCGTGCCGGAAAAATTGTAACTGCCACGGAGAAAGCGGCGTCCCTTACGCGCCAACTGCTGGCCTTTGGCCGGAAGCAGGTAATGTCACTCAAGTTGCTGGATCTGGCGGCCGTGATGGAGGGTTTAAGCAGCATGGTGGACTGCCAGATGAGCTCTGAAGTCCAGGTGAGCATCCAGGCAACCAAAGGTCTGGGGTTGGTGCGTGCAGATCAGAGCCAAATGGAACAGGTGATCCTGAACCTTACCGCAAATGCGCATGACGCTATGCCGGAGGGCGGAACACTCACGATCAACATCGACAGATATCAAAGCCAGAAGGAAGAAGTTGAGCTGCCGCAGGCCGAATATATACGTCTTTCCATCAGCGATACTGGCAAGGGGATGACCGAAGAAGTGCAATCGCGCATATTTGAGCCCTTCTTCACTACGAAAAAGACCGGGTCCGGCCTGGGGCTTTCAACCGTTTATGGAATTGTGAAGCAGAGCGGTGGTTATATTACTGTAGAATCCGCGCCGCACCAGGGAACAACCTTCAGCGTTTTTTTACCCGTGCTTTGTGGCAGTGACTTGAACCCGGCTTCCGAAGACATGGAAAAGCCATCTAGTGTGGCCGGACATGAAACCGTTTTGCTGGTGGATAACGAAGAAGACTTGCGCAATGCCTCATGCGAGTACCTGGAGAGCTGCGGTTATAGCGTGCTCACTGCCGGGGACGGCAGAGAGGCGGCAGAGATTTCTGATCGCTATAGCGGTCCAATCTCTTTGCTGATCTCTGACATTCTTATGCCCAAGCTGAATGGCCGTGGATTGGTGGAATATATACGCAAGACGCGTCCTGAAACAAAGGTGCTGATGATTTCCGGCTATGCCGATGATGCCGTTCCACGGCATGGCATTAGTCTTGACCTTTCTTCTTTTTTACAAAAGCCCTTCACTTTTCGAGCCCTGGGTACAAAGATCAGGGCATTGCTGGATAAGAACGGTCATTAACCAGCAGAGCAAGCGGCCGTTTCTTCGTGATACATTCACATTGTTCCCTATGACAGAACGCGCCACTCCGCGATGGCTTGACCTTCTGTGGCTCCTTTTTCTAGGCGGACTTGCGCTTATCCCCCCTGTGGGGGAAATACATAAGCAGCTCATTCTGTTGATCATTGGAATTTCACAACTGCTGGAAAATCAGTTTGTGCGGCTTGCCGGCAAGCCCGGCCCCGGCATCATGGTGCTGATCAAGATTGCCCTGGCGACGAACCTTATCAATCACACCGGGGACCTTGTGGCAATTAACAGCGATTATTACCCGATCTACTATTTGCCCGTGATGACCGCGGCCATGTATTTTGGGCCGTTGGGCACGCTGCTTTGGACGCTGGCGGCATCGGCGGCATACAGTTCGTTTCTCTATCAGGCGCATCAGCATTTTGCCATTACTTCTGAGAGCATTTCTGAATTGCTGATGCGGGTCTTGTTCTTTTTCTTTGTCGCCATGACGGTGAATCGTTTTGTGATGCAGTATCGGGCGGAGGCACGCCGGTATCAGGCAACTTCAGAGACGTTGAGCGAGGCCAACCGCAGCCTGAAACTGGCGCAAGAAGAAGCACGGAGGGCCGAGCGCCTGGCGGCGTTGGGGCAGCTTTCCGCAGGATTGGCGCATGAAATACGCAATCCATTGGGCGTGATCAAGGGTTCGGCGGAAATCCTTACGCAAAAGCTGGACAGTGCAAACCCGCTTGCGAAAGAACTGGCCGGATATATTTACACTGAGGTCAATCGGGTGAGCGCGCTGGTAAGCCGGTTCCTGGATTTTGCCCGTCCTTCTCAACTTGATCTAAGGGCCACGGATTTGAGCATGGTGGTGGAACGCTGCCTGAAAACCGTTGCTGAGCAGGGAGCGTGCGCGCGGGTAAAGGTTGAGAGGTCGTACACTCCCGGTCTTCCGCACGTAATGCTGGACCAGGATTTGTGCGAACAAGTGTTTACCAATCTTCTTATGAACGCCTGCGAAGCGATAGGCGATAGCGGCGGAGAAATGCGGGTGCGAATCGGCCCGACAGAGGCGGAAGATGCGCAGGCTGGGGTTGTTGTTGCCATTGAGGATACGGGCCCGGGAGTGCCGCCCGAGTTAAAGGAGCAGATTTTCAATCCCTTTGTTACCACCAAAAAATCAGGCGTTGGATTAGGGCTTGCGATTGTCTCAAAGATTGTTGATGCGCATGGAGGCTCATTAAAGCTGATCAGTGAGGCGGGGCATGGAGCATGCTTTCGCGTTGCATTTCCTTCGGCCCTTTCCGAAGTCCCGAGCGCAGCGAGAGAGCCCTATGATCAGAAATGAAAACCTTGGAACGGTGAATGATCTGAAATATTTTTGAATAGGGGTCGCTCACCCGCAACAACGGCGGGTTTTGGGATTACAGAAGAAATCGTAAATGGCAAACATACTTATTGTTGAAGATGAACCTCGCATGCGCAGGCTGCTGGAGATCAGCCTGAGTGAAGATGGGCACAGTGTCCATACTGAAGGCGATGCGGAAAAAGGCTTGGCCCATCTGCGGAAAGAATCCGTGGATTTGATTGTTACCGATCTCAAACTCCCGGGGATGAACGGACTGGAATTTCTGCAGGAAGGGAAGCGCGTGAACGCCGCGGTCCCTTTTATTGTGATGACTGCTTATGGCAGCGTGGAAACTGCCGTGGACGCGATGAAAGCAGGCGCCAGCGATTACGTGTTGAAACCCTTCACCATGGCGGAGATGAAGCTGGTCATCAATAAAGAGCTTGACGTCCAGCAGGTGCGTGACGAAAACGTGCGCCTGAAGGAAGCGCTGGGCAAACGCTACCATTTCCAGAACATCGTAGGCCGCAGCAAAAAGATGCAAGAGGTGCTGGCGCTGGTGGAACGCGTAGCGCCGACGAACTCTACAGTACTGATCGGCGGCGAAAGCGGCGTCGGCAAGGACCTGATTGCGCGGGCCATCCACCAGAATTCACGCCGGGCTTCAGGGCCGTTCATCAAGATTAATAGCACAGCCATTCCCGACACCTTATTTGAAAGCGAATTGTTTGGCTTTGAACGCGGAGCATTTACTGGCGCGCTGGCCAGCAAGCCGGGCAAGTTCGAACTGGCCGACAAAGGCACATTATTTCTGGATGAAATCGGCGATGTGCCTACGCCCATTCAGGTAAAGCTGCTGCGCGTGCTGCAGGAGCGGGAGTTCGAGCGGCTGGGAGGAACAAAAATTTTAAAGGTCGATGTGCGCATGATTGCAGCAACCAACCGTGATCTGCGCGCCGCGCTGGAAGAAGGCACATTTCGCGAAGACCTGTATTATCGGCTGAACGTGGTGCCGATTGATATTCCTCCATTGCGCGAACATAAGGAAGATATTCCTGAGCTTGCGGACCATTTTTTGGGGCGTTTTGCCGCAGACAATGAAAAAGAGATTGAGGGGATTACACCTGCCGCGATCAACGTACTCACGGAATATTATTGGCCGGGCAACGTCCGGCAGCTTGAAAACAGCATTGAGCGAGCGGTGGCGCTGGCTTCAGGATCGGTGATTGACGCTAAGGACATTCATCTGGATACAGTCCATGGAAAAGGCCAGCCCACTGCATCTTCGGGGGCAGATCACTTTCTTCCTGAAGGCATGACGCTGGAACAGTGGGAAGATAACATGATCCGTGAAGCGCTGCGCCGTGCTAATGGCAATAAAAGCCAGGCTGCGCGGCTGCTGGGGCTTTCGCGAAATGCGTTGCGGTATCGCTTGGGCAAATTGGGCGTTGCGGATGAAGGGGAATAACGCTTAAGCGTGAAATCTTTCGGAAACAGAACGGCGGGAGCGGAAAGAAATCGGCCATTCCACAACGAGTGTGTGGAATGGCCGCTCAGAATTTTGAATTTATTTTTGCCCGAAAAGACTGACTTCAGGCCGGCGCGAAAATGGACGTGCCTTGCCATACCACAGTTCCAGGCTCTGCACCATGCGGTCGCCTTCAAGTGCAATAGCGCGGCTTCTGTTTCCCTTACGGATAACCTCACGGACTTGCAGGGTTTCGGCCTGTCCGTTGCCATAATGGACCACAATCCGGTCGAACTCAATGGGCGCATTGTTTACGCGGACTTGCAGGAAACGGTAGCGTCCGGCAGCCTTGCCCACTTCAATGTTGTCATGGTCATGCTGGCCGTCAACGTGCGCCTGACCCAGATAGATCCAGTTTTCGGCATGCGCCGCTGGAGCCAGATAAGCCAATAACGCGATGGCAAAGAATGAAACCAGAACTTTCTTCATGTGTAATTGCTCTCCTCTTTGAGTTATGTGCATGGAATTGCGTGCATGAATTCCGGAACCGTGCTCATATTCGTGTTTCTTGGGTAGCTGGTCAAGTTACGAGAGTGGTTCCGATGAATGAAACACGGTACTCTGAAATAAGTTTCTCAGGGTGAACCGGAAGTACCATGAGTTCTAGCCCATTAGTTTTTGACTCATGCGAAAAGGCCCAGCGGCATCCATCCTTTACCAAGGCAAGCAGCCATTCCAAAGCGCTGATGCACGATTCGGAATTGCAGGAATTTTCAATGACAATACTTTAGCGAGAGCAAATGATGCCAAAGTAGAAACGAATTGTTCCAAATCTGGCTTTTCTGGATGCAGCCCAGGAAAACGTGATGCGGACGGATCACGACAAGAATCATTTCTACAACACAAGTTTCGTCAGAATCGGCCCGGATCACTCCTCACGCACTGCGTCGATTGGGTTGAGCCTGGATGCGCGCCACGATGGAATCCATGAGGCGGCGATAGCAAAGCAGAACACAATGAGAGCGACAAACCCGAGAGTCGGCATGTCATGCATGCCAACGCCATATAAACCACCCCACATGCCAACGCTATATAAAGCACCCGAAAAGATGTTTGGGCATGCAGTTTCAGCGATGAGACCGATCGTCACACCAATCAGGGCCAGGATCACGCCGCGTTTCAGCATCATCATCAGCACACTTGTTCTGGGCGCCCCAAGCGCCAGCCGTACCCCTAATTCTCGCGTTTGCGCACTGGCGATGTATGACAACAGTCCGTAAAGTCCAACTCCTGTCAGAGTTATCGAGATCATTGCGAAAGCAACAAAAACCCACGCTGCCAGTCTCAGGACTTGGGTTTCCTCTCCAAGATCATCGGCAACTGTAAGCACCTCCGCTATCACAACATTCGCATTTATCTCCTTTGCGGCTGTTCGTATTTCAGAGAGACTCAACGATCTGCGATCAGTTCGAATAACAGGGGATGGGGTTGCTCTCATTGACGTGGTAGTGGCAGTATTCACTTGGTTGAACGGCCGGTACAAAATCGGATCCTCGTGCTCGTCGGCTCGTTGCTTCCGAGTGTCAGCCATGACTCCCACGATTTCCACTGTGTCACCGTCCCACCGACTATGCTCCAATCGTTGACCAATGGGGTTTTCCCTGGGCCAAAACTTCCGTGCCATTTGCTGGTTGACGATTCCCACCAGGGGAGCTTCACTGCGATCCATATCCGTAAAATTGCGCCCGCGTAATAGGGGAGCATTCACGACTCCAAAATAATCGGGTGTAATCGCAATCGAGTCATACCAGTCTGGATAATCAAAGCGTGCACCGAGCCGGCATGGGTTGCACAAGGCTGCCGCCTGTATTCCCGGAAGATGCTTCAGCTTCTCGACAAAGGCATTCCGGAAACTCGTTTCGGCGTCGGAGCTTCTCGGCACACCCGGCAATTTCCACAAAATTGTCGACACGCGCTGCGCATCATAAGTAAATTCGACTCTCGATCTATTCCAGGCAGACCGGATGAGTAATAGAGTAAAGGCAAGTAACACAACCGATGTTGCCGTCTGCAATATTGTCAATAGGTTCCGAAAGGTCGTAGAACTGCGTCCACTCGTGCCGGTAGATGCAGTCATCTGCATTGCCAACTTCGGATTGATGAATGCTGTCCGCACCCATTGGCGCCAAACTGAATCCACCTGCCACGAGAGCGGAGATACCGAATCCGAAAGCCAGCACGCGACCGTTAAACACACCGGTCGCGATTGTGTTGTGCCACCGTATGTCTTCGGGGGAAAGGCCGATCACTAGTCTGATAAAGAAAAACGCAAATATAAGTCCCACAACCGCGCCAAGCCCGGAAACCAGGAAACTTTCTATCAAAATTCCTCGAATAATTCGCCACTTGGATGCCCCCAAGGCGATGCGTATGGCGAACTCTCGACTTTGCTTTTCAGTCCGTGCCAATAGAATTGAAGTTAGATTTCCAGCTACTAAAACCAATATGCTTCCGGCTACTGCAAACACCAACAGAGAGGTGTTACGAACTGCTTCCTTCCTGGCATCATCCATGAGTACGATATCAGGCCAGGGTTTTTCCCAATAGTTGGGAACCGTTCGTTTTCCTATGTTGCGCCATCCCATCATTTGGGATTTTCCCGATCCAAGTTGCCCGGCAACTACTTTCAATTGGCCTCGCACTTGAAGTACAGAAGCGCCCTGGGCCAGTCTGCCAAACACTCGAACAGGAGTGCTGGTCACATCCGACATCATGAGGCGAAGCGTTGGGTTAGATCGGCTGGCTCGCGACAACGGAATCCAAATGTCGGGTGAGTTTTCTGGATCAACACCGGTGAATGTTGCCGGGGCGACCCCGATGATTGTGTAGGTTGCCTCATTGACGCGGAGTTCAGTTCCTAACGCCTCGTCTCTGCCGCCAAACAAGTCACGCCAACAACGATGACTCAATACCAGCACATCGCCCACGCTGTTCGGGGCATCGTCTTGCTCATTGATGACCCGGCCTCGAAACGCGTGCACCTGTAACAGGCCGAAGTAATTTCCCGTGACTGCAGTGACTCTCGCGGATACAGTTTCATTGCCGCGCCCACTTTCGGCGGTCAGATGCGGATCGTAGGCGGCAAGCTCTGGCAAAGCGTTTAGCCGCGCGTTCACATATTCGAGGTACGCCGGCCATGACAAACCCTTCCCGGCTGGCTGGGTTGACGTTGACCGTCTGGCGACTTCCACGAGTTCGGAAGACTGCGGAACAGGAAGGGCCGGAGATAGCAACGATCCGAAAACATTGAACATTCCGACATTCGCACCAATGCCCAATCCTAGCGTCAGGATGGCAAACGCGCCGAATATCCCCGGTGCTTGATCAATGATCGGGTAGCGTGCAATACATCGTGCCAAATGTGTTCCATTGATGATCTCGGAAGTGATTTTATCAAGAGGGCTTAAACGGCCCAATGCATAGTTAGTCGTGGTTCTTCAGCATTTTGGTCGGATATGGATCGGTAGAGCGCCACGCGTTCCCGCAATTCCTCATCTGGGGCACCTTGGCGGACCGACATTCAAGCAGAAGTTCGTACTGAACTGCTCGCGGCTTTAAACCGAGGAGTTATCGCGGGCGCGTCGAATGAATTCGACAGAAAACTGCGCCCGATCAATTCACGCCCGAGCTTCGGCCTGTGGCGATTCCAAAGGCGTACTAACATCAACCGCGCATTTACGGCAAAATGTTACAACATTTTGTTACGACTGGCTTTTTGACTGGGGTCGAAGACTTAAGTGTTTGATTCTGAATTGGCTGCCCCCCAGGGATTCGAACCCCGATATGCTGATCCAGAGTCAGATCAGCCCCTCTGAAAACAAAGAAGATAAAGACTTACACTCGGCAAAACGTGACCAACCACGGCAAAACACGCAAACAGGACGTAAACGCAATGACGAGGGCGGGCTATGAAAGAACGTCCCGTCATAAATTCATCAGCAGCGCCTCAGGCGAGCCCAGAGCGGCAGATCTTTAACAAACCACGCGGACTGGGACCATCACTTTCGGCCTTACGCAATGAAGGGCTGCCATCAGCTCCAATTTCGACTGGCCGGAACGGCCCTGGTGGTTGTCGCGCCATACGCTCGCCTGGGATGCTGCGCTTGCACCCGACGTTCAATGATCTGAATCTGGCGGGATGGCTAATCAGTTCGGAATCAGAAGAGAAGCCCCGGGAGGTCCACGAGCCAATCCTGATCACCCAACGCGGCATTCTCCTCGGGGGCTTCGCAGACTGGCACGCCGCAGCGTGTGCAGGGCAGACAGAAGTTGATTGCACCGAATTCGCTCTTAACGATGACGAAGCACTCCAGTTGATCCTAAGCCTGCACAGACCGCAACCTGCGTGGAACGACTTCACTCGGACCGAATTAGCGCTTCAACAGGAGCCATATTTCCAAGCGAAAGCCCTTGCGAACCTGAGCGCCGGCGGCAAATACAAGGCTTTGGCAAATTTGCCAGAGGCTGAACACGTTGTCGTCCGAGAAAAAATCGCCGATCTCGCCGGGGTCTCTCCTAGAACTGTGAGCAACGTAAAAATTATTCTTAAGAAAGCCCACCCCTCTTTGGTTGCGGCTCTTCATAATGGCGTGATCACAATTAACCGAGCTCTGGAGCTCTGCCACGCTGAAAAGTGCAAGCACATAGAGCAATTGGCAAATTTCATCACGGAAGCGTCGAACAGCAAAACCAACCGTGCGTATATAGAAAAACTCTTGGCAGATCAGCTTAGTGCAGATCTATCAGTATTTTTTGCCAAGTTGAAGGAACTTGAAACAACAAACCCCGGCTCGGTGGAAGTGCGTCCCGGTACAGGAAAAAAGACGGTCATTGTCGTTGGGAAGGGCCATCTGAACACACTTGCAGCGGAGAACCCGGCAGGCTTGCAATGAAATATGATTGCTACAGATCTGAGGGTAGGCACGGCAACAAATACGACGAGCCGCTAAAGCAAATCTTGGACAGGACGCGCTGCCACTGGGACCACGACGGTGTGCCCTCACATGTGAGAACAGCGTTTCAAAAAGTGCTTCAATGCCGCACTCGCGCGCTCGGCGCAGAAGTCTTTGAATCAGACAAGGGAAAGCTGATTGTTTATCACATTTGTAAATCTCGCGCGTGCCCGAGTTGCGGGTACTGGGCCACTAAAAGGTGGATACCTGAGCGTGTTGCCGCTCTGCCGCCTGTGCGGTACTTAGGGATCACGTTTACTATGCCAGACGTACTTTGGCGAATATTCTGTCAAAACCGAGCCTTGGCTGATGCCCTTCCGGTGCTGGCTGCCAAGGCAATTCACGCCTCGAGCATGGCTAGGCATGGATTGCGTACCGGTGTGATTGCCTTCCTGCACACGTTTAATGGGGAGTTGGAATTTAACTCACATGTACACACGATGGTGACAGCAGGAGGCTGGCATGCTTCATCCGGCTCCTGGGTGGGTAGCGTTTACCATGAGCAAGGGCTGCTAACCCGTCTATGGCGTAAGGCAGTGTTGGAGCTGTTGCGCACGGCTTTGCGCTCCGGCGTACCCATAACGGATAAAGCTGCGCATGAGATGGAAGCGCTGTTCGATGCGCAGGAGCGTTGGTGGAGTGTAAAAATTAAACCAGTCTACTCAGTTGAGCATTTCTTTGAATACGGTGGGCGGTATGCCCGGCGCCCAGTGATTGCACAGCGCCGTATAACCTATATTGGCGAGCGGAGCGTCCAATTTTGGGCCAAAGACAAGAGATCTGGCAAGATCGTCCAGATTTGCTGCTCGCTCGTAAACTTCATTGACCGCTTGGGCCAGCACATCTTCAAACGCTACAAGCATGCGGTCCGGTATTTTGGACTGTTCGCTCCGCGAGCTGTAAATCAGATGTTTGATCCGATCTTCGCTGCCATCGGCTACAAGCGACTGCCTCGACCAACGCCTCCTCGTTGGGCAGAATCCCGCAAGCAAATGCTCGGTGGCCAAGACCCACTCCTAGACAGGACTGGGCAGCGGATGAATTGGGTGCGGCGACTCGCACCACAGCCCTCGTAAGACGCGAATTGTTAGAGCTGCCGTTTTTATATCCCATAGGTCTAAAATCTCTGATAACCTCTCCCACCAAATAGGGAAGGCTGCAAATTTGTCAGAAACTCCCCCCCACATTCCACGGACGAGCTTCTCCTAAACACCTGCATTCAAGGACGCAAAGCAGAACTTTGATTTTCCTAGTGATCGAGTTCTGGCCGGATGTCCGCCATCTGTTCCATCTAAAGCAAAAGCAAGGGGAGTGAAGCTGCGCCACCTCACTCGCAAGAACCAAAAGAGTCCGTTTGGTGCTCAAGAAGCTGGATAGGCTGTGAGAGAATCAGCCGATCAGCCCTCTGCCGTGACAGGGCGATAATTCTCCGGCAATTCAAAGACTTAGCACCATAGCAGGCGCACGGGCGGGACCGTAAAGACTGCTAAAGACAAGCTGCTGTTGTGGGAATTGTTGTGGAGAATAGGACTACTTGTTGCGACGAAATTGCTCTCTTTGATGACGCCAAATGCCGGCTAGTGATTCGTCGAACAGACCAATTGCAGCCTCACCCGAGCTATATGAGGCATCACCTTGCGGCTTCTGTTTCCAAACTTTCAGCGCTGGCTCAGCGCGAGCACTTCGCATTCCAAGAACCTATCGAGATCACACGAGACGGCACGATCGTCGATGGGTATGCCCGTGTGGTATTGGCTCAATCGTTCGGCCAAACTGAGATCCTATGCCTTGAATATGATCTGTCAGAAACAGAGGCTCTCCGACGTTTGCTTCAAACGCATCGAGATACGAAAGGTTTCAATGCATTTCAGCGTATTGTCCTAACACTTGATCTGGAACCTGAGTTGCACGAACAAGCACGGTTGAACCAGCGAGCCGGTGGTCAGCATAAGGGTTCGTCAAAATTGACAAAAGCTGAACGATTGGATGTCCGATCCAAAATCGCTGGCATCGCGGGCGTATCAATGGGGAATGTGAGCAAAGTTAAGTTCCTCGTGACAGCGGCACATACCGATGTGCTTTCAGCATTGAGGAGTGGTGAGATTAGCATTCATCGAGCGTGGACTTGGAGTCAGAAGCCGCTCAGCGAACAGCAAGACGCCTTTTCCTTACCGCTGCTTCGGCTGCCGCCAGGATCTCGCGGACTCTCCACTCCGGTATCCGCCCGATCCTCGCGACATCTGAGATGAATTGATCCATAGAGAAAACTCAAAAAGGGCGAAGCTTCTCAGCTAACGCCCTTGTCTGTCACGCGACGACCGCCCCCGGAAGCCGCGAAACGTCTCTGAAGTTGATTCCGCAGGTTGAGCAGCAACCCGCGTGGTTATCTGCCATTAATGGAACTCCCACTCCCCTTTTATCGCGGCCTCAAGCTAAAGGGACACTGATAGTGATCTTCCCCTGAAGGCAATTTCTCGCCGGAGGTTTACTTTCTCAGCATGGAGTCTGCTGTCGCTACCGACTATGCCCGCGACCTTGTTGGCCTTTCACCTCTTTGCAGCTTCCCAAAGAACCCTCACGGGATAGCATCAATATTCCACTGCGCATCTCTAGATCGACTTTTTATCCGGTACGGGGTTTTACGCCGAACTCCGGCGGCTAGTCGTCCAACCGTTACGTCTGCTTTTTGCGGAAACTTACGTGCTTAAATCTTAGCCTTGGAAAACGCGCTCTTCACCTTGTTGTTCCATGATCTCCTGGCCAAAGAAACAATGCGGCAAAGCAATAACAGATTTTCCTGTTCTGCAGCATAATTTCCTTGTTATCGCTCCTGTTATTTCCCTGCTCGTTCCCTGTTACGATTTCAGCCTGAAAGCCACTTACCCCACTGTTTTGCGGGGTAACCCGCACTCCAGCCCGCTCGACCAGGCAAAAATTCCCTGTAAATTTCCCTGTTAACGGGAATTTTGGCCGAGAGACTGGTTCGCGGCAGACTGCGTCCTCCGCCAGACAGTCTGCAGCTCAGAGAAAGTTTCTCTGACTTCGCGTAAATTTGCCGCTTTTCACGGCTTTTCGTAGATTGATTAGCTCGGAGTGGGCACTGAGCTGCGCGGCATTAACCGAATTTTCCTCCTTTTCTCTACGGGCCAAATCGGCAGTTCCCTTTTTAAGGGGGCAACGGCTTCGAAAATCGATCAACCAGCGAATGTTTGCGGCAGGTTCACAGCCCGATGTGGGAATTCGGCTCCTTCCTGCTGGATTTGGCACCTCTGGCTACCGTCGAATGGCAAAATTGTCCGGGCTCTCACGTGTATCCAGTTGCGCACGCAGGATTGTCTTTATCTGGGCAATCTGGATGCCCAACGTGACTGGGGACATGCCCGCGATTACGTTGAAGCATTTGGCTGATGCTGCAGCAGGAGAGCGCCGAAGATTTTGTGGTCGCTACGGGCGTGCAGCATTCCGTGCGTGATTTTGTAGTTGCTACAGCTAAAGAATTGGGAATTTCTCTCCGATGGCAGGGGATGGGTGTCCATGAAGAAGGCTTTGATGCCTCTACGGGAAAACGTATTGTTGCGGTTGATCCAATGTATTTCCGTCCCGCGGAAGTGGAAAACCTTTTGGGCAATGCTGCTCAGGCAAGAGAAAAACTTGGGTGGAGCCCGCGAACCAGCTTTGCAGAGTTAGTCGCGGAGATGGTGCGGGAAGAGCGGGAGATTGCGAAACTGGAAGCTTTGCATGGCCAAAGCAGTAATTGTGCAGCGGCCAGGAAATAGCCGCGGTCCACTTCTACGATTTTTACCCAGCCGTAAAATGACGTGCTATAAACATCTAAGCAATCCTCGAGTTCACGATTTACAGCAGAAATCTTGGTTCCGCACCCGTTTGCAGGGCGGCTGCCATGGCATCCATTGGATCTGATGAAGCTTCATTTTTTAACCAAAGCGGGCGCAAATTCCGTCAACAAGAAGATATTTCGGGCAGCACTGGTTGTAGGAATCCTGACTCTTGTCGCTCGCTTCGGGACCATCTTCAAAGAATTGATCGTCGCACGCTTTTTTGGGCGCGGTGACGCGCTTGATGCTTTCCTGATCGCATTCCTCCTTCCCGCCTTTATTGTGACGATTGTGACAGGCACCGTCGGTCCCAGCTTGATTCCCGTATTTGTCGAGGTACAGCAGAACCAGGGACGGAGCGCGGCCGAGAAACTTCTCTCCAGCATGTCATTGATCAGTGCAGTGGTCTTGGGTATTGCCGCGATTTGTATGGGAATTTTCGCGCCCTATTACCTGCCGTATGTGGCCCACGGTTTCTCCCAGGAAAAACTTCATTTGACTCGGGAATTAATGTATCCCCTGCTGCCTTGGATAGTGTTAAGCGGAACGGCCCAGTTGATCACTTACGTGCTGAATGCGGGAGAAAAATTCGCCCTGCCTGCTCTTGTCCCGCTGGTCACTCCGGTTATTGTTGTTGCACTCATATTCTTTACTCGTCGCAATGAGGGGCCATTTGTACTTTCGGCTGGCGCACTTACAGGAGGGTTCCTGGAATTCTCCCTGTTGCTGGGGATTCTGAAGGCCCATGGTTTGACGTTGCGTACCTCCTGGGAGGGCTTTGACGAGCATCTGCGTACGGTTTTAAGACAGTGTGCGCCATTGCTGGGAGGAACATTTCTGATGGCGAGCACTTCGGTAATAAATCAATCAGTTGCTACAATACTGCCGGCAGGCAGTGTTTCCGCATTTGCCTATGCCAGCAGGATCATTACCGGAATCATTGCTCTGGGGGCCGTGGCTCTCAGCACCGCTACGCTCCCATATTTCTCGCGGATGGTTAACGAAAAAGACTGGGCTGGCTGCCGCCATACTCTAAAAAGATATTCTGCATTGTTAGCTTTCACAACCATTCCATTCACGCTGATATTCATCGCCTGCTCGCATCCTTTGGTCAGGATCCTCTATCAGCGAGGAGCTTTTACCGCGGCGGATACAGAATTGGTGGCGCGTGTGCAATCGTTCTTTGCCATCCAGATTCCTTTCCAGATGTTTTGTGCCTTGCTCGTGCGTTTTATTTCCGCCATGCGGAGGCATGATCTGATCATGTATGGAGCAATTATTAATGTTTTTATCAACATCGTATTAGACCTGATGTTTGTGAAGAAGTGGGGAGTGTCAGGCATCGCTTTGGCTTCTTCCCTTGTTTTTGTAGTGTCTTTTGTATTTTTGGCGACCGCATCACAGCTAATTTTGACAAGAACGAGTTCTGCTTCGTTGAGAATTCTTCCATTTCAGCAGGTTGGTAAGTAAGTGGGCCCAATGCGAATCACGCTGGTGATCTACTCTCTGGGACGAGGCGGAGCGGAACGCACCCTCTCCGTTTTAGCCGGCGCATGGTCACAGCAAGGAAGAAAAGTGACAGTAATCACTTTCAATGATGACGAAGCGCCCGCATATCCTCTTCATACGGACGTCGCACTGAGAAGTCTGCGTGTTTCAAAGGATCCGGCGCGGAACATCTTTCATGCTTTGTATCGCAACGCACTCCGCATCTGGCGGTTGCGAAATTCCATTCGTCAATCCCAACCAGACGTTGTCATCAGTTTTATGGACTTTCCCAACATCATTACGCTCCTGGCCACGCAAGGCCAGAGTACGCCAGTGATAATAACCGAACACGTTCACCCCGACTTCTATGATATCGGCTGGCCCTGGGAAACGTTGCGGCGGCGTATTTATCATCGTGCGAATGCACTTGTCTGTGTAAGCCGGCCGGTCTCGAACTGGTTTCAAAAAAAGATTAGCGTAAAAGGTTTTGTGGTTCCCAATCCGGTTGATCGGGTGCCTTTGTCTCTGCAGGCTCATGAGTCTCAAAGCCGCAGTAATACTGGGTATTTGATTGTTGGCATGGGACGGTTAGTGGCGCAGAAAGGGTTTGATCTGCTTATAGAAGCTTTCGCCCATGTCGCAGCCCGGCATTCCAACTGGTCGGTTAAGATCATGGGAGATGGCCCATCGCGAAATGAGTTAGAAACGCAGGTTCAGAAGCTCAATCTCACAGGCCGGGTTGAGTTCACAGGCGCACTAGCAGATCCGTTCGCATTATTGCGAGTAGCTGATCTATTTGTGTTTCCTTCCCGATTTGAAGGGTTCGGCAACGCTCTCTGCGAAGCCATGGCGTGTGGCCTGCCCGCGATCAGCTTCGATTGTCCGTCCGGTCCCGGAGATATAATCCGCCATGAAGAGGATGGTTTATTGGTACCTGTTGGGGATGTTACTGCTTTGGCCGTAGCCATGGATGAATTGATGAGCAACCCTGATTATCGGCAGAGGCTGGCAAAGCGCGCACCAGAAGTTGCTGTTCGCTTTAGCCTGGAACGGATATTGGGTCTTTGGGACCAGTTATTCCGGAAGGTCATGCCGGAAGTGTCGGATGAAAAATCCGCAGCGGTCGAAGCAGGCCAGCAGACCAACCATAAGTGAACCTCAGAAAGATTTATAAAACGAGGTGAAGCCTCGGTTCGGTGTGACGGGTTAGTACCGCTGTTAACCATCTTGTATTTCTCTGGTGGGTTAGCATCTGCTTCTAGCCCACCCAAAGGAAAGTAGTTTCTTATGGAATATCCTTCGTGGCTTGTGTCTTGCCAGCCGCTGGTTCCACTAGAGTCGCTGGTGGAAGAGATCAACCGCATTTACCATTCTTTTGACGCCGTAAATTATGATGCCGAGCATCTAGAGATTCGTCTGTTGTGGCCGGGATTGTGGGCAGAAATGATGAAGAATCTTCCCCAAAAGAAGTGGCGCATATTGGATTTTGGCTGCGGGACTGGTTTTGAGGCGGAGCAAGCTTTACAAACACTGAATTCAAATACCGACTTTATTGTGGCTTACGATCCCTCCCCGGAGATGTTGGCCCAAGCCAAACGCCGCCTTGGCGACGATCCTAAAGTCATCTTCAGCAGTGACCAGGAAGCGATCCGCACACACGGACCATACAATCTCATGATTACTAATTCCGTGCTTCATCACCTTGCGGACATTGAAGAAACAATTTCGAATCTACAATCTCACCTGTCTGATAATGCTTACTGGCTGTCCGGCCATGAGCCCTCGGCACGCTTTTACAAAAACGCTGAGTGTGTTCATTTGTACCAGGAATATGCCGTTTATCAGGAACGCATGAAATGGTTTCGGCCTGATCGATATATTGGCAAGATCAAAGCGGCATTTGGCTGGAATTCGTTGAGCGCCACCGCTCACAAAGCGCTTGAGTACGGTTTATTTGCAAAGTTACCCAGTGCAATAGTGATCGATCGGCTTGTGGATTTTCATGTTCACCACCTGGAGGATGAAATCAACGCTGGACGAGGCTTGGATCTTACAAACATACAGTCAGCTTTAAATCCGCAATGGAGGCTGCTGTGGAGTAAGACCTACTCTTATCTTGGCTCTTTCAGCGAATATAGAGCATCCCGGCGCTGGGTACACAGAGCACACCTGTTGCAAAAAAAGTTTCCAGCGGATGGCGCTAACTTTTGTGCCATTTGGTTGCTCTCAAATCCATCCTTGTAGCAGTCGTCTTGATTCGACGATACACACCAGCTTATGACAATCCAGATGGTGAAGTGATATAAAGCCTTAAGGTCGAAGCGGCTGTGCCGCTAACATCATTTTTGGAAGCGTGGAACCGAAGTTGTCGATAACCTTAAGAAGAACGGGCTTACCGAACGAGCCGCCAGTCCCGGCAGCTCGGTTTGCTTTTGGTAAGAACTGGCACCGTTTTTTGTCAATTCTCGATGACGAAAGAATTGCCGAGGCCCAAAAGTCACTCTGCGCCATGCTGACTGTCGACAACCTGAATGGCAAAACATTTCTTGACGTCGGAAGTGGGAGCGGCCTATTTTCGCTCGTTGCGATGAGGCTTGGAGCAAAGCGGGTCGTTTCATTTGATTACGATCCCCACAGTGTCGCCTGCGCTGAAGAACTAAGAAGACGTTATTATTCCAATGCGGATGCATGGACGATAGAGCAGGGCAGCGTACTTGACGAGAATTACCTCGCTGGCCTGGGGCTTTTTGATGTTGTGTATTCCTGGGGCGTGCTTCACCACACAGGAAACATGTGGCAGGCACTGGAGAATGTCGGCAAACTGCCGGCTCCTGGCGGCAGGCTTTTCATCGCGTTATATAACGATCAAGGGCGTAAGTCGCTGGCATGGAGGGCCGTCAAGCAACGTTATTCTTCAAGTCTGATGTGGCGTTTGCCGATTGCCGCCGGATTCGGCTCATATATCCTGCTCAAAGGTTTCATGAAAGACGTTTTGCTGTTGCGCAAGAATCCCATGCGCCGGTTCCAGGAATACAAGAAGCAAAGGGGCATGTCTTATTTCACTGATCTGCTGGATTGGCTCGGTGGATTCCCCTTTGAAGTTGCAAAAGCTGAAATGGTATTCGAGTTCTTTCGGGAGAGAGGCTTTGAATTGGTCAAACTGAAAACGGACTGTGGAATGGGCAATAATGAATTTGTTTTTGCCAATCGCGGACATGCCGCTTCAGAATGATCTCAGACCGCAAAAAAATCCTGTTCCTTGTGCCGGCATTTGCTGGAGGCATAGGCGGCGCTGAGCGGGTCATTTCCACGCTACTCAGATATCTGGACCACACTCGATTCGAATGTCACCTGGGTCTGGTGCTCGCAGATAGCGCCTTTCTGGAGGATGTCCCTGGCGATGTGACTGTGCATTATTTGCGGGTGAAACGGATTCGCTATTGCCTGCCTGGCATTATCCGCCTGGTTTGGAAAATCAAGCCGCATACGATCCTGTCAACAGTTTCTTACCTCAATGTTATGTCGATCATGGCGCGGTCTTTCTCGCCGAAACGAACCAGGCTCCTGGTTCGTGAAGCCACTATGCCCAGTGCGTTTATCGCCCAGGATACCGCGTACCCCCGGTTATGGGAGTTTTTATATCGCCGCTTGTATCGCCGGGCGGACAAAATCATTTGTCTCTCCGACTCGATGCAGCGGGACTTCGCTGAGCATTTTTCAGTTCCCCCGGAAAAGCTTACTCGTATTTACAACCCGATAGATATTGAACTAATCCAGCAGGCAGTGAAGGGGGGGCGCAACCCCTATCAAACCCGAGGACCCCATCTCGTTGCAATTGGACGTTTGCGCAGGGAAAAGGGTTTTGATCTGCTGATTGCCGCATTTGCCGAGGTGGTACGGAAAATTCCTGACGCCCATCTCATAATTCTCGGCGAAGGACCCGATGCAGCGGCGCTGAAAGAGCAGGCACGCACGTGTGGCTTGCATCACAAAATTGATTTTCCGGGTTTTGTAGCAAATCCATGGCTGTATCTGGCGAGTGCAGATTTATTCGTTCTGTCATCACGCATGGAAGGATTACCGAATACGCTGCTTGAGGCGCTGGTTCTAGGTACCCCTATCGTGGCCAGCGACTGCGTTGGTGCGATGCGGGAGCTTCAATCCATCGACCAGCGTATTGTGCTATTTCCGACGGAGAATTCGTCTGCAATGGCCCACGCGATCATCTCGTCTCTTAGTGCGAACAAGTTGGCAGGGGCCGGTAGCAAATTGATTTCTTCATCCATAGAGTTCGAGCCAAGCCGAGTAGCAGAGCAATATGGCCGTCTCTTTTAAACCGCGCAGCGCATATATAATCCTGAGATGCATCGCAATCTATGCGTACATCTCGTGCGCCCCTGATGGTCCTATATGGAATTTCCTGATTGTGCGGCAGCATAGCCGGAGCGCTCATGTGTGGAATAGCCGGATTTTGGCTAAAAAAATCGATTGCTGAACATCCACAAGAGCTGCTTACCCGGATGGGTAGAACTTTGGCGCATCGAGGCCCTGATGACTCCGGCGTTTACTACGACGACAATGCTCTGCTGGGTCTTTCTTTCCGCAGGCTTTCCATCATTGATCTCTCCGCCGAAGGGCATCAGCCCATGACCTCGGCCTCTGGCCGCTACGTCATGGTCTTTAATGGCGAGGTCTACAACTTCGAAGAAATCCGGACAGAACTAGGTTCGCAAGAGTGGCGAGGACATTCTGATAGCGAGGTCATGCTCGCGGCCATTGAGCGTTGGGGGCTACAAGCAGCAGTCCAGCGGTTTGTAGGTATGTTCGCTTTTGCTCTGTGGGACAGTCTTGAGCAACGGCTACACCTGGTGCGAGACAGGATCGGAATCAAGCCTCTGTGTTATGGGCACATTGACGGGAACTTCGTGTTCGCGTCTGAACTCAAGGCGCTGAAGATTTTCCCAGGGTTTCAGAGCGCAATTGACCGCAATACCCTTGCTGCCTACATGCGCAGCTCTTACGTTCCTGCGCCGTTTTCCATTTATAAGGGGCTATTTCAGCTTGCCGCCGGCAATATTCTGACTCTGACCACTAACGATGCTTCGCCGGTGGTCACCCCATTTTGGTCGGCCGCAGACATTGCGCGCCAAGGGGTAGAGGCGAGGGCCAGCGGAAACGACGATGAAGTTATCGAGCAGTTGCATGAAAAGTTGAAGGACGCTGTTCGCCTACGCATGATTGCCGATGTCCCGCTTGGCGCCTTCCTCTCTGGTGGAATTGATTCCTCACTTATCGTTGCTCTCATGCAGGCACAGAGCAGCCGCCCAGTTAAGACTTTTACCATTGGATTCCACGAGAAGATTTATAACGAGGCCGCACATGCTTCTAAAATCGCACGACATTTGGGTACCAAGCATACTGAGCTTTATGTGACTCCCGTGGACGCGCTGAATGTTGTTCCTCAGCTGCCTTCCATGTACGACGAGCCTTTTGCCGATTCATCTCAGATACCCACACATCTGGTTTCAAAGCTGGCCCGCCAGCACGTGACAATCGCTTTATCGGGTGATGGCGGCGACGAATTATTCTGTGGATACTCGCGTTACACCTTCCTTAACTCACTCTGGAATGCAATCAAGCGAATTCCGGGGCCAATCGCAAGGTCGGCATCCAGGCTGATTCGCGCGGTGCCACCCCATTTGTTCAACAAAGCTTTGAGATTGCTGGCACTGCCCTCAAGGCTTAAGAACTCACCTGGAGACAAGCTTCACCGGCTCGCGGGCCATCTTAAAACCCAGGATCCGGTATCCATTTATCTGTTTGCCATCTCCATGTGGCTGGACCCTGCTGCGATTGTAGTGGGCTCGCGTGAGCGTGAGCTCCTTGTTCAATCAATCCGCGCTTTCAGCACCATGCCGACCGTGCTTGAGATGGCGATGTTGACTGATCTAGTCAGTTATTTGCCTGATGACATTCTGGTCAAAGTCGATCGCGCGAGCATGGCTGTAGGCCTTGAGGCCAGGGTGCCATTGCTGGACCATCGCGTTGTTGAGTTTGCCTGGCGCATGCCGCTGAATTTAAAGATTCGTAACGGACAAACGAAATGGGCGCTTCGGCAGGTCTTGTATCGTTACGTCCCGGCTGAACTTGTGGAAAGACCGAAAATGGGTTTTGCAATGCCAATCGATCTTTGGCTGCGTGGACCATTGCGAGAGTGGGCTGAAGATTTGCTGGCACGGGATACGTTGAGCCGCCAGGGCTTTTTTGCCGTTGAGCCCATTCGCAAGAAATGGGAAGAGCACGCATCGGGGAGCCACAACTGGCAACATCTCTTATGGCCTGTGTTGATGTTTCAGGCATGGTTCAATGAAACGGTTTCGCCTGCAAGCAGCCGTTTTATGGATCACACTGCACGTGTATCTCAGCGCGTGACCCAATTGCCATGAAAATCCTTATGCTTCATAACCGGTATCTGATTCCAGGAGGCGAGGACCAGGCCACCATAGCAGAGGCAGCCCTTCTTCGCGATCACGGCCACGATGTAGAGCTTCTGGAAGAAGATAATCGCCGGATAGAAGGCCTGGGCAAACTTCAGACCGCCTTCAACACTATCTGGTCGCGGGAATCCTATCAACGCATCCATGAGCGGCTACAGGCCAGGACTTATGATATTTTGCATGTGCAAAATTTTTTTCCTCTCTGGTCCCCCTCTGTTTATTACGCGGCTTCACGAAATCATGTGCCCGTAGTCCAGACTCTCCATAATTACAGGCTGATGTGCGTCAACTCCCTTTTTTTTCGTGACCAGCATATTTGCGAAGATTGTATGGGGCGGCTTCCATGGCGGGGAGTCTTGCATGCCTGCTATCGTCAAAGCCGCGCTGCCAGTGCCGTGGTCGCTTCCATGGCGGGAGCACATCGATTGCTTGGCACGTGGAAGGAACGAATCGCGGTCTACATCGCGGTGTCTGAATTTGCGCGGGACAAATACATCGCAGGCGGCGTGCCGGCAGAAAAAATCATGGTAAAGCCAAATTTCATCGATCCTGTTCCGGCAATAGGTCCGGGCGGTGGAGGCTATGCTTTGTACGTCGGGCGACTGAGTCCAGAGAAGGGAATCACTACCATGCTGGAAGCATGGAAGGGCGCTCACAATCCGATTCCCCTGAAGGTTGTGGGTGACGGACCGCTGGCCGAATTAGTCAGGAACGCCACCGAGGCTTGCACGAAGATTGAATACCTGGGCGGCAGAACTCTTGCAGAGGTTTTGGAATTAATGAGGCGTGCCGAATTTCTGGTGTTCCCTTCAGAATGGTATGAAACCATGGGCAGGACCATTATGGAGGCCTTTTCAGTGGGAACTCCAGCAGTGGCCGCGAGCATCGGGCCGCCGGCTTCAATGGTTATTCCCGGGATAAATGGGTTCCACTTTCAACCGGGCAACATCGCGAGCTTGCGCGAGAGAGTTGAATGGTGTTCACTCAACCTGGAATCCTTGCGCGCCATGCGAGGCAAAGCCCGAATGGCTTTTGACGTTAGCTATACTGGGGCAGCCAGCGCAAAGACCCTGGTGGAAATTTATAAACTCGCACAGAAGCGCGTAGCGCCAAAGCAAAATAAGTCGGATTGAATCGCAACGCAGGGTTCCATTCTTATCGTGGATCAGTGGAGTGTACGGATAATTTGTGCATCCATGATATTCTCGATTTGCTCACATTGTAATCAGAGGACATTTTCGTCAAGAAATGAACACGCCATCAAAGGATTGCCGATGAGTATTGCGCTGATCACTGGATCCGCTGGGCTCATTGGATCAGAGGCTGTCCGCTATTTTGCCGCAAAAGGGATGGATGTCATTGGAATCGACAATGACATGCGAAAGTATTTTTTTGGCGCAGAAGCCTCCACGGAGTGGATGCGCAAGCAGCTTGAATCGACTATACGAAACTATCAGCATTACAGCGTTGACATTCGCGATCAATCGGCAATTTTCGATCTTTTCCGGCGTGTAGGGCGTGAGATTTCATTGGTGATTCATACCGCATCCCAGCCCTCGCATGATTGGGCCGCGCTTGAGCCGCTGACTGATTTCAGCGTAAACGCCACTGGGACGTTGAACTTGCTGGAAGCCACCAGGCAGTTTTGTCCAGATGCACCATTCATTTTCACTTCCACCAATAAAGTCTACGGTGATTCCCCGAATCAGCTTCCACTCGTCGAACTGGAATCGCGATGGGAACTGGATAAGACCCACAGATCCGCAGAAAAGGGAATTACGGAAGAGCAGCCCATTGACCAGTCGCTGCATAGTGTTTTTGGCGCCTCAAAAGTGGCTGCGGACATGATGGTTCAGGAGTATGGGCGCTACTTTGGGCTCAAGACAGTTGCTTTCCGTGCCGGGTGTCTTACGGGTCCCAACCATTCAGGCGCGCAATTACACGGCTTTCTCGCCTACCTGATGCGATGTGTGATGACACGGACCCATTACACCGTGCTCGGTTACAAAGGCAAACAAGTTCGGGATAACATGCATAGCTCTGACCTGATCAGGGCATTCGACAGGTTCTTCCAGGCGCCAAGGGCGGGTGTGGTCTACAACATTGGAGGCAGCCGGTTTTCCAATTGTTCCATGCTTGAGGCCATTACCATGTGCGAGGAAATTTCTGGACAAAAAATGAACTGGGAGTATGGCCCTGAAAATCGCATTGGCGACCACATTTGGTGGATCAGCGATATTGGCAAGTTCCAGTCGGATTACCCCGGATATGCGTTACAGTTTGATTGCCGCACGATTCTGCGCGAGATTTACGATCAGAACAGGGAGCGCTGGAGGGGGTTTTCTCAATTCACCCACGCATGATTCCGGCCGGAAAGAGAAACATTCTCGGAATTCTGATCAACGATGCCAATTTGGAGTCTGCCACGGAATTGGTAATTGATGCGGCGCGCCGGCATAGTGCCTTTGCCGTCTCAGCCCTTGCGGTCCATGGCGTGATGGAAGGTGTGCTGGATCCGGCACATCGCTATCGTCTAAATCACCTTGATCTTGTTGTTGCAGATGGCCAGCCTGTGCGCTGGGCACTGAATCATGTCCACTCTGTGGGTTTGCGTTACCGCGTCTATGGCCCCAACCTGACCCGCGACGTGGTCAAGCGCGCCGAAGAAGAGGGATTAGCGGTGTATTTTTACGGGAGCACAAGTGACGTGCTGGCGCTCCTGTGCGCCAAGCTTCACAAAACCTATCCCAAGCTTCGTATTGCTGGCGCTACTCCCTCAAAATTTGGGCGAATCACTCCGGAGATCGCGGATGCTGTTCGTGATCAGATCAAGCAATCGGGCGCGCAAATTGTCTTTGTTGGCCTGGGCTGCCCTCGACAGGAAGTGTGGGCGTATGAATTCCGTGACCGGCTGGGGATCCCCGTTCTGGCGGTAGGAGCGGCATTTCCGTTGCTGGCGGGTACCCTGCGGCAGGCGCCAAAATGGATGCAAGACCGAGGGCTTGAATGGCTGTTCCGGCTAAGTATTGAGCCACGGCGGCTCTGGCGCAGATATCTGTTGCTGAGTCCTGCGTATCTGTTTCTGATCGCATGTCAGTGGATGGGGTTTCATTTCAGCCCCGAGGGAACAGGGCCATCCCACGAAATTCTTTATGGTTGAACTATCGTTTGGGTTACCTCTCTTAAGCCCCT
Organism: Candidatus Angelobacter sp.; assembly: GCA_036488825.1. GTDB lineage: Bacteria > Acidobacteriota > Terriglobia > Terriglobales > Acidobacteriaceae > Angelobacter. The sequence continues at coordinate 30,987 of DASXGZ010000008.1, read as the reverse complement.
TCACGGCCTTACCCGTGCGAATTTCCGTACCGGACGTAAGACCAGCAAGCCCTTTATAGATGATGCTTAGCCCTCGTCTAATCACGATATGGACAACGCTTTTGCCCCACACGCCTAACTCCCTCGCCGTTTTCCGTGGCACCTGGAATCCACGGAGGCAGTTGTAAACTCGGGCAGAAAATGTTCGTTTCATGCTTTGCACCACAGATCGTCGGAAAGATTGTCTTCCGGTGGATCGTCGTCTTTCCTTTTTAGAGGCTTCCTGGGCGGCAACATAGCTCCAGGCAGATATTGGTCAGGGTAGGCTGCTATAGCGAACGATGTTTTTCCAAAACGTCATTGATGTTTTTGCACATAATCATCGGGCCTTCTACTTTGCTCATGAACAGATCCGCAAGGTTGGCATCTTCAGGGATTTCGTTCACACCTGAGATAAGGATCACGGGGAGGGCCGGCCACTGAGACTTGATTTCTTTGGTGAGTTCGGTGCCGGTCTTGCCGGGCATCAATTGATCGGAAAGCACCAAGTCGATCCCACCAGATGCGAGTATTTCCAAGGCCATCGCAGGCGAGTGTGCGGCGACAACTTCATAACCGGCCTTTTGCAGAACAAGCTTTCTTAAGACCAGAGAATTCGGTTCATCATCTACGCATAAAATTACAGCTTTTCCTGGCAATCATTCCTCCGAGCCGACAATCCTCATGATGTGCTTGATACCGCAGCTAAACCTGGGGTGTGTACCACCGCCCCAGGGATGAATACCGAGAAGCAGGTTGCGCTCCCGCCGTTTACACGCACACTGCGGAACCTAATTGTACCGTCATACTTCTGAACGATGCCCTTGCTGATCCAAAGTCCCAGCCCCGTGCCTTTGGCGGACTTCGTTGTAAAAAAAGGCTCAAAGAGCCTTTTGGCATCTTCTGGTTTGATTCCGGAACCTGTGTCACAGACCGAAATTCGGATCCCTCTCGGCAGCTTCCCACGTTCCGCAGTTTCTCGAACTGTTACCCGCAACCGGCCTCCGGAGGGCATGGCCTGCAAAGCGTTTCCAACCAGATTGAGAAACACCTGCTTCAATTCAGCAGGATATGCCAGAATCAAGCCAGCGCTTCTATACTCCTTGTCCAGTTCCACACCGTTTAGCCGAAAATGACGTGCCTGAAGTTCCAGAACGTCATCGAGAACGTTGGCTATCGATACAGGGACCGCTTGCTGCGACTCACGATAGAAACTCAAAGATTGCTTGGTTATGTGAGAGATCCGCGCCAACTCTTCTCCCGCCATGCGTGCATACGAGCGAGCCTCATCATCAAGTGACGGATGGGCCTCAAGAAGATAAAACGCATTGGTGATGGCTTCGAGAGGGTTGTTAATTTCATGGGCAATAATCCCCGCAATCCGTCCCATAGCGGCAAGTCGCTCGGTCTTGCGCAGTGCCTCTTCTGCCGCCAACTGCCGGCTGATGTCAGTGCATGTACCAAACCAGCGAATTAACTTTTGATGAGAGTCGAAAACCGGCACAGCGCGAGAGAGAAACCAGCGATACTCGCCGTCCTTTCCGCGCAAAGGAAAAGTATCCTCCCACGGCTTACCCGTGTCCCATGAGTGCTGTAGACTCTGAGTCACTCGTGTTACATGCTCCGGGTGATGCAACTTTTGCCATTCATGTCCTTGCATCTCACCAAATGTAGCGCCAGTGTAGTCGTACCAACGTTGGTTATACCAAAACACAGCGCCGCCTGGGTCGGCCATCCATGCGAGTTGGGGAATTGAATTGGCCAGTGTCCGGAACTGCGTTTCACTCTCCTGCAGTTCCTCGGTACGGTCCAGCACTCGTTTTTCCAGGTCGCGGTTAAGCGCCTCAAGCTGCCTGCGCTTACGATGCAATTCAGCGAATACGCTGACCTTGGCGCGCAGAACTTCAGGCACAACCGGAACAGAAATATAATCCACCGCGCCGCGCTGGTATCCTTTCAGTTTGTCGAGCTCTGTGAGATGTACGCCGGAAATAAAGATGATGGCCGTTTTCTGAAATCGCGGATGTTGACGAATAATTTCCGCCATCTCAAAGCCATCCATCTCCGGCATACTTACGTCCATCAACACGATTGCGACATCAGTTTTCAACAGGACTTCAAGTGCCTCCCTGCCGGAAGCGGTTTTGATCAGGTTCTCGCCAAGTTCACCCAGAATGGCTTCATAGCTAAGCAGCTTGGCCGGCTGATCATCCACCATCAGAATGTTAACTTTTTCGTTTCCGCTCATGAGCCTTCCTGATCAATTCGATCCAACTTACGACTAACTTTTTTACCGATGCAACCACATGCGAAGAGCCGAAAGCAACTGGTCCGTGTTTACTGGTTTTGCCAAATATTCCGATGCGCCCGCTTCCAGACATTTCTCCCGGTCACCTTTCATTGCTTTTGCCGTCAATGCGATGATGGGCAAGCGCCTGAAGGCCGGATTCTGACGAATTACCTGCATGGTTTCATAACCGTCCATTTCCGGCATCATGATGTCCATCAATACAATGGCCAGGTCTGGTGTTGACTCCAACGTGGAAATGGCTTCGCGGCCCGTGCCGGCGGTCAAAACTGTCATGCCACGACGCTCCAGAACACTACTTAAGGCGAAAATATTGCGAACATCGTCATCGACGACCAGGACTTTCTTGCCGACCAGAGCTTCATCCGAGCGATGCAGCCTATCGAGCATTCTTTGTTTTTCGGCCGGCAGATCTGCAACAACGCGATGAAGGAAGAGAGCGGTCTCGTCGAGCAGACGCTCCGGCGATTCAACGTCTTTTACTACCACGCTACGGGCGAGAGTATGCAGGCGGGCATCCTCTTCCGCAGACAGTTCCTTACCAGTAAAGACCACAACCGGCAGATCGTTGATGGCGGCCTCATCCTTGAGTTGTTCCAGTACCTCAAAGCCCGTCATGTCTGGGAGTCGAAGATCGAGCACCGCGCAGTCAAATTGTTTGCTGCTCACCAGATTGAGTGCCTCGGTGCCTGTGGCGGCCACCGTAACGTCGACATCGTCATAGCCAAGCAGTTCTTTAATGCTGAGTTGTTCGGCTGGATTGTCTTCAACCACAAGGAGTTGCTTGCGGCGAGGCTTGGCATATTCCTTGATGCGGGTCAGGGCAGCCTCAATACCGTCCGTTGTGGTCGGTTTTGTTACGAAAGAAAACGCGCCGCGGGAGAGCCCATGGTGCCAGTCTTCATCCATGGTTAGCATTTGCACAGGAATGTGCCGGGTGGTGGGCTCTTGCTTTAGGTGATTCAGCACGGTCCAGCCAAGCATATCGGGCAAGAAAACATCGAGCGAGACGGCAGTCGGACGGAATTCCCGAGCCAGCGAAAGCGCTTCTGCTCCCCGCATCGCCACCAACACTTTGAATCCCTTGTCGCGTGACAAATCGCAAAGGATGCGGGCGTAATGCGGATCATCTTCTACAATCAGCAATACCGCATCACCAGGGAGCAGATTGTCGCGATCATCTTCAATACGCTCGATTGCCGGCTCTGCAAGGCTTGCTAAAGCAACTTGAGCGGTAGTGGCTGCATTGCGGTCTCCGGCCGTGAGACTTGCAGATGTCGGGCCAACGTAGGTCTGAGGAAGATAGAGCGTAAAGGTGCTGCCCTTTCCAGGTGAACTATGCAACTGAATTTCACCACCAAGCAGGCTGGCCAGTTCACGGCTAATCGCCAGACCCAGACCGGTACCACCGTATTTCCGGCTCGTACCTGCATCGGCTTGCTGAAAGGCCTCGAAGATAATCCGTTGCTTATCCTGCGGAATACCAATACCGCTATCGGAGACCTGAAAGGCAATAACCGAAGCTGCATTACTCAAAATCGGATGGTTCTTGCTCCACCCGGAAGCCGCCAGAGAGACAGACAATTTTACACCGCCGTGCTCGGTAAACTTGAAGGCGTTCGACAGCAGGTTTTTAAGCACTTGCTGCAAGCGCTTGGAGTCGGTCACCAAACTGCGCGAAAGACTGGTCTCCTGATGCAGTTCGAAGCCGAGCTTTCTAGCTTCTGCCTCATGGCGGAATGGGCGGCCCACCATATCCAGCAGACTGGCAAAGAAGACTTCCTCTGCTTCCACGGAGACAGTACCGGATTCGATCTTCGATAGGTCAAGGATATCGCTAATGAGGTTAAGCAGGTCCGTACCCGCGCCATGAATAGTTCTGGCAAATTCAACCTGCTTCGGTGTGAGATTCGCATCGGGGTTGTCGGATAGCTGCTGTCCCAGAACCAAAATACTGTTGAGCGGCGTACGTAGCTCATGGGACATGTTGGCCAGGAATTCTGACTTGTATTTAGAAGTAAGGGCCAGCTCTTTGGCTTTCTCTTCTAGTGCGCGGCGTGCCTGTTCGATTTCCTGGTTCTTTCTTTCCACTTCCACGTTCTGTTCAGCGAGCTGTTGGGCCTTCTGCGCCAACTGCTCATTGGTCTGCTGCAATTCCTTCTGTTGTGTTTGCAGTTCAGTCGCCAGCTGTTGCGATTGTTTCAGTAGGCCTTCGGTCTGCATAGTGGCTTCAATGCTGTTCAGCACGATACCGATGCTGGCAGTCAATTGCTCAAGGAAAGAAAGGTGCGAAGCGGTGAAGGCACTCAACGAGGCCAGCTCAATCACGGCTTTCACGCGGTCTTCAAACAGTACAGGAAGCACAATCACGTTCCGCGGGACCGCCTCAAACAATCCTGAGCGTACAGGCACAGTATGCGGAGGAATGTCAGTAATCAGCATGCGACGCTTATCGGACGCGCATTGCCCAACCAGACCCTCGCCCGTCTTAAGCTGTTGCAAATGGCCCTCTGGACCGTTGGCAAAAGCAGAGAGCAGCATCATGGTTCCCGATTCCTCGGTTCCCATTTGATAAATCACGCCTTGCTGCGCGTTCACCAGAGGCGCCAGTTCAGACAGCAGCATTCGGCCGACAGTCGTAAGATCGCGCTGTCCCTGAAGCATGCCTGTGAATCGCGCAAGGTTGGTTTTGAGCCAATCCTGTTCGGTGTTGCGCTCCGTGGTAAGACGGAGGTTATCGATCATGGTGTTGATGTTGTCTTTCAGCTCGGCTACTTCGCCGCTGGCTTCCACCTGGATGGATCGCGTCAAATCGCCCTTGGTTACGGCGGTTGCTACTTCAGCAATTGCACGCACCTGGTTGGTCAAGTTATCCGCCAGCAGATTGACGTTTCCGGTGAGGTCCTTCCATGTACCGGATGCGCCAGGCACGTTGGCTTGTCCACCGAGTCGACCTTCCACGCCGACTTCACGCGCAACCGTGGTTACCTGGTCGGCGAACGTCGCTAGCGTATTGGTCATGTTGTTGATTGTTTCGGCAAGTGCAGCGACTTCGCCCTTGGCGTTCACGGTCAGTTTTTGCGTGAGCTCTCCGTTAGCGACAGCGGTTACCACTTTCACGATGCCGCGTACCTGTTCGGTGAGGTTGGCGGCCATTACATTTACGTTGTCAGTGAGATCCTTCCAGGTGCCTGCGACTCCTGGCACCTTGGCTTGACCGCCGAGCTTGCCGTCAGTTCCCACTTCGCGGGCCACGCGAGTTACTTCGGCAGCGAATGCATTGAGCTGATCCACCATTGTGTTGATGGTGTTCTTGAGCTCGAGAATTTCGCCTTTCACGTCCACTGTGATCTTGCGGGAGAGATCACCTCTGGCTACTGCGGTTGTTACTTCAGCGATATTTCGAACCTGGCCAGTCAGGTTTCCGGCCATGGCATTCACCGAGTCGGTCAGATCTTTCCACGTTCCGGCCACACCGGGCACGTTGGCCTGTCCACCCAGACGGCCTTCGCTGCCCACTTCACGGGCTACGCGGGTGACTTCTGCGGCGAATGAGCGGAGCTGCTCAACCATGGTGTTGAGCGTTTCTTTAAGCTGCAAGATCTCTCCGCGAACGTCCACAGTGATTTTCTTCGACAAATCACCGTTTGCAATGGCTGTAGCCACTTCAGCAATGTTACGAACCTGTCCGGTCAGGTTGCTGGCCATGAAGTTTACGTTGTCAGTTAAATCCTTCCATGTTCCGGCGACTCCAGGTACCTGAGCCTGTCCTCCGAGCTTGCCGTCAGTTCCCACCTCGCGGGCCACGCGCGTAACTTCTCCGGCGAAGCCGTTGAGCTGATCGACCATCGTATTGATCGTGTTTTTGAGCTCGAGAATTTCACCTTTCACGTCCACAGTGATTTTGCGCGAGAGATCGCCCCGGGCCACGGCGGTTGTGACTTCGGCAATATTACGTACCTGGCCGGTGAGGTTACCGGCCATAGCGTTTACAGAGTCGGTAAGATCTTTCCATGTTCCGGCGACTCCGGGCACGTTGGCCTGACCACCAAGTCGGCCTTCAGTGCCCACTTCGCGGGCCACGCGGGTTACTTCTGCCGCGAAAGAACGAAGCTGCTCAACCATCGTGTTGAGCGTTTCCTTGAGCTGCAAAATTTCACCGCGCACGTCCACAGTAATTTTTTTAGACAAATCACCGTTCGCGATGGCCGTCGCCACTTCAGCGATGTTACGGACCTGGCCTGTCAGGTTGCTGGCCATGAAATTCACGTTATCCGTGAGATCCTTCCATGTTCCAGCCACGCCCGGTACCTGTGCCTGTCCGCCGAGCTTGCCGTCAGTTCCCACTTCGCGGGCCACGCGCGTTACTTCTCCGGCGAAAGCGTTGAGCTGATCGACCATTGTGTTGATGGTGTTTTTTAGCTCAAGGATTTCACCTTTCACGTCCACCGTAATTTTGCGGGAGAGATCGCCTCTGGCCACGGCGGTTGTAACTTCCGCGATGTTACGCACCTGGCCGGTAAGGTTGCCAGCCATAGAGTTAACGGAATCCGTGAGATCTTTCCAGGTTCCTGCAACTCCGGGCACATTGGCCTGACCACCGAGGCGGCCTTCAGTTCCCACTTCTCGGGCCACACGGGTCACTTCACCGGCGAATGCGTTGAGCTGATCCACCATGGTGTTGATGGTTTCTTTGAGCAGCAGAATTTCACCGCTGACGTTAACCGTGATTTTCTTCGATAAGTCACCGTTTGCGATGGCTGTTGCCACGTCGGCAATGTTGCGCACCTGGCCAGTGAGGTTGCTGGCCATGGAGTTCACTGAGTCTGTGAGATCTTTCCACGTACCACCCACGCCCGGCACCTGCGCCTGACCACCGAGTTTTCCGTCCGTTCCCACCTCGCGGGCCACGCGAGTAACTTCTGAAGCGAAGGAGCGCAACTGGTCCACCATCGTATTAATGGTGTCTTTCAGTTCCAGAATTTCGCCCTTTACGTCTACGGTGATTTTGCGTGAGAGATCGCCGCGCGCAACTGCTGTTGCTACTTCGGCAATATTACGCACCTGACCAGTCAAATTACTCGCCATGAAGTTGACATTGTCCGTGAGGTCCTTCCACGTGCCGTCAACTCCTGGAACTTGTGCTTGGCCGCCCAACATACCCGCTGTACCTACTTCGCGGGCGACGCGAGTTACTTCACCTGCGAATGCGTTGAGCTGGTCCACCATCGTGTTGATGGTGTTCTTGAGTTCCAGAATTTCGCCCTTCACGTCCACCGTGATTTTGCGGGAGAGATCGCCTCGGGCGACGGCGGTTGTAACTTCAGCGATGTTTCTGACCTGGGCAGTCAGGTTGCCGGCCATCGAGTTGACCGAATCAGTAAGGTCCTTCCACGTTCCGGCAACACCGGGCACGTTAGCCTGACCGCCGAGGCGGCCTTCCGTACCCACTTCGCGGGCCACGCGGGTAACTTCACCGGCGAACCTGTTGAGCTGGTCCACCATCGTGTTGAGTGTTTCTTTGAGCTGAAGAATTTCACCGCGCACGTCCACGGTAATTTTGCGGGAGAGATCGCCGTTTGCAATGGCGGTAGCCACTTCAGCGATGTTACGTACCTGGCCCGTCAGGTTGCTGGCCATGAAGTTTACGTTGTCCGTGAGATCCTTCCAGGTTCCGGCGACACCGGGCACCTGGGCCTGTCCGCCGAGCTTTCCTTCTGTACCCACTTCGCGGGCCACACGCGTTACTTCGCCGGCGAAGCCGTTCAACTGGTCCACCATTGTGTTGATGGTGTCTTTAAGCTCCAGAATTTCGCCCTTCACGTCCACCGTGATCTTGCGGGAAAGGTCGCCGCGGGCCACGGCGGTTGTAACTTCTGCAATGTTTCTCACCTGGGCCGTGAGGTTGCCGGCCATTGCGTTCACTGAGTCGGTGAGATCCTTCCAGGTTCCGGCGACACCGGGCACCACAGCCTGACCGCCGAGTTTTCCGTCAGTACCCACTTCGCGGGCCACACGAGTCACTTCTGACGCGAAGGAGCGCAACTGGTCCACCATGGTGTTGATGGCTTCTTTGAGCTGGAGAATTTCGCCGCGCACGTCCACCGTGATTTTGCGCGACAAGTCGCCGCTGGCCACGGCATTGGTCACTTCTGCGATGTTACGCACCTGGCCAGTCAAATTGCTGGCCATGGAGTTCACGGAGTCCGTTAGGTCCTTCCATGTGCCGGCGACGCCGGGCACCTTGGCCTGTCCACCAAGTTTTCCGTCTGTACCCACTTCGCGTGCCACGCGTGTTACTTCAGAAGTGAAAATGCTCAACTGCTGAATCATCGTATTCACGATGTTGGCGGAGCGGAGGAACTCGCCTTCCAGCGGACGTCCATCCACGTCAAGCCGTACTGTCTGTGTCAGATTTCCCTGCGCCACAGCGGCAATCGCGCGGGTAACCTCTGTCGTGGGGCGCAGCAGGTCTTCCACTAGTGTGTTGACCGACCCTTCCATCTCTCCCCATGCACCCCGTGTTTGATGGAAACGAGTGCGCTCGCGGGTTTTTCCTTCTTTACCAACTGCCTGGCCAACCCGCTTCAATTCGCGCGCCATTTGCTCATTCGCAGAAACAATATTGTTAAAAGTATCCGCAATTTTTCCGGGCAGACCGGTCCATGATCCTGGCAGTCGAACTGAGAAATCACCCTCCTGCATTTTCTGCAAGCTTGCCAGAATCACAGTCAGATCTGCGGACGGCGTCTCGGCAACGGCAACCGTATGACCATTACTTTGCCCGGTGGCTTTTGAGGTGGATGCTGGCGTAGCGGCAGCGCCAGAGGAGCTTTTCTTCATATCCTTTTCTCCTGGAAAAAGGCGAGTCTGGTAACGAGAACAATCCTTGGCAATAAATCAGGAATTGGGCCGACCTCAGAGGCGCAAAGCGGCTTTACTGCGCGCCAGTCTTCAACAGTCACGGCCTTGATCATGGTAGGAACTGGAGAATACGTGGATTTACAGACTTGGAAACAGCGTACACCAAAACCGGTCTTGGCCCAAAACTATCCTTACGTAATACGTATCACGACCCCGTACCAAATTATTGAGGTAATGAAAGATACAGGTCAAAGAAGCTAAATTGTGATGCGAGTTGCACAATTTGGGTTGCCACGATTTTGCCGATTCTTGTGCAGGCATTTAACGGGAATCTCACCGCTTTTGTCCGTCTTTTGATCAGGCTTTTAGCTAATGGAAATCGTGTGACGCCATTTGAACTGCGCTGACCATCAAAGCCTCAACATGCTCTGCCTTCAAATGGACGATTCCGTCCTGGTTCTGCACTGTGCCAGAAACACGGACGAATCTTGGCTCTAAAACAGCTTGCCGATATTTCTCATAAATGTGCGGCATGACGATCACGTTTGAATATCCTGTTTCATCTTCCATCGTTAAAAAGATCAAACCGCTTGCCGTGCCTGGGCGCTGCCGGGTAATCACTGCGCCAGCGACAATCGCCCTCTTACCGTTAGGCATGACTCTCAACTCAGCAGCCGACTTGAAGTTGAGTTTGCGCATCTCTGCGCGTCTGTAAAACATTGGATGTGGGCCGATGGTTAGCCCTGTTCCGTGATAATCGGATACCAGCCGTTCTTCAGTGTCCATTTGCGTCAGCGGTGAAATTGCATCCCGCTCAATAATTCCTTCCAGCAACTTTCCAACTCGCTTTCCCGCTTTCTCAACCTGCCATAGTGCATCCCGTCGGTGTAATCCGATCCCGCCAATGGTGTTCAGTGCTCCAATTGAAGCCAGCATCCGCAAGTTTCTCTGACTCAGTTCAGGGACTCTCCTAGCCAACTCTTCGATGGAACTAAATTGGCGATGCTGTCTCGCTTCAACCAAAGACTCAGCGACGATTTGTTGTAGCCCTCGCACGTACCGCAGTCCCAAGCGCATCACAATCTTTCCATCCATCGTTTCCAGCGAACAATCCCAAAAAGAACGAGTCACATCAATTGGTTTAACTTTCAGTCCGTGGCGTTGCGCATCCTTTACCAAGGTTGCCGGTGAATAGAAGCCCATCGGCTGATTGTTCAGCAGTGCCGCCGTGAATGCGGCCAGATATCGCACCTTAAGAAAAGCACTGGCATAGGCGATGAGGGCAAAGCTGGCTGAGTGCGACTCTGGAAAGCCATAAAGCGCGAATGATGTGATGAACTGGACAATTTCATCCTGTGCTTTGGGGGTGATTCCGTTCTCTGTCATCCCATTAGAACCGTTTCCTCCTCGTGCAGCGACATTATTACATGGGGCACTTCGGCACATCCAAAACTCATCAGTGTCGGCGCGTCGACATGAGCAAGCAGCTTCGCCAGGTGCTGATGGCCCACAAGGAAAATGCTTTGCTGCGTGCCTTCCAGCTTGGTAAGACGAGTATTGCTGATGAGTTGATATTCCCATCAGAAGCGGGGACACCGATTTGCCCAGACAACATTGGTCCGCGTTACATGGAACCATCGCTGGAGCAAGCCGGGCTGCGGAAGTTCCGCTTCCACGACCTGCGCCACACATTTGGTTCGCTGCTGATTCAGCGCGGGGTCTCTCCTGCGTACGTTCAGAAGCAGATGGGGCACCGAAGCATACAAATTACTATCGATGTTTACGGCCACCTGATTCCGGGTGAAAACGTGGCTTGGATCGACACACTGGACAGCATCCCGAAAAAAGTGGCGGCAACAGACGCAAACAGGATGCAAACGCGGGGTATGGAATCGGAGCAGGCTTTTTCGCAAATCGTGCAAGGTACAGATGATAAAGAAGTTATTTGGCTGCCCCCCAGGGATTCGAACCCCGATATGCTGATCCAGAGTCAGCTGTCCTGCCGTTGAACGAGGGGGCAGTATGCGGTGCAACCAGTTTGGCAACCGGCATCATTGATTCTATGATGCGTTCTGAAGCAGGTCAAATCCCGCCACAAACCAACTTACACCCTCTTGCTTTTTGCACAATCAAAGTTACGTCACCACATTGCAATATGCCAGGCAATACGCTCATTCGGGTAGCGCCTGGAAGTATGCTGATTCAGATCGCGCCACATTGCTTCGTTGTGGCTTCCGCTTTCGTCGGTGCGATTTTGCCGATATCCTATTTCAGAACCATCTAAATCTTGCGCCAAAGCGCAAACAACACTTTATGTGCGGACGCTTCAAACTGACGGCCAAAGAGAGATGGCTGAGCTTTCTCTTTAATCTTGATCCTAAAGATGTGGATTGGGTTTCGCGCTGGAATGTCGCGCCCACGCAAGAAGTAGCCACGGTCCGCCAGCATCGCAAAGAGCCCAAACGCATTTTTGGATTAATGAAATGGGGATTAATTCCGCATTGGTCAAAGGACGCTGCTATTGGCCCCAAAGCAATCAATGCCATGTCGGAAACGGCTGCCGAAAAGCCGGCATTCCGCGAACCCATGAGAAGGCAGAGATGCCTTATACCGGCAGATGGCTTCTATGAATGGAAGCAGAGTGGCAAGGCAAAGCAGCCCTACAACATAGGTTTGGTAGACGGCGGGGTGTTTGCATTCGCCAGTCTATGGGACTGCTGGAACAATGCGGGCCGCGAAATTTTGACTTGCACCATCCTTACCACTGAAGCAAACTCGCTGCTCAACGACATACATACTAGAATGCCCGTTATTCTCAGCCCTGAGGATTATGATTTGTGGCTTGATCCGGGCATTACAGACCCGGAAAAAGTCTCTTATCTGCTAAAACCATTCGATGCCCGGCAAATGCGAAAATACCCGGTCGGCCCGGCGGTAAATAAAGTTGTGAATGATGGCCCTGAGTGTGCAGAAGAGATTGAGATCAGCGAGGCCGCTGAGCAGCTTGACTTTTTTAAATCCTGATTTCCACCCTGTCTATAGCCGCCGGGCCGTGATAATTTTGTTCGAGCCCAAATTCCAAAAGCTGATGTAGCCTTCCAAGGAGTTTCAGATGCCGGAGCACATTGTTGTTTCGATTCAGTACCGCGTTCTGTGTATCCGGCTGGATCGTCTGGAAAAGAAGAATGCGCTGACCCGCGACATGTACCTGGCCATGATTGAAGCTCTCAAACAAGCTGACGCAAACCCAGACGCCAGAGTAGTAGTAATCAGCGGCGCCCAGGATTGTTTTACGGCGGGAAATGATCTGGTAGATTTCGCCAATGCCAAGCCGGGAGAGAGCAGTCCCGCTATTTTGTATTTGCAAACATTAGCCGCCACCCAGAAACCTGTGATCGCTGCGGTGGGAGGCGTAGCGGTTGGGATCGGCACAACCATGTTGTTACACTGCGATCTGGTTTATGCCGCAACAAATGCGCGGTTTCAGCTTCCATTCGTGAATCTGGGCTTGTGCCCGGAAGCCGCCTCCAGCGTGCTCCTGCCGGAGTTAATGGGGCATCGTAGAGCTGCGGAGCTTTTATTTTTCGGAGAGCCGTTTACCGCTACAACAGCGTGCGACCTCGGAATTGTGAATGCTGTGGTCGAACCCGGCGAACTGATGACGACGGCAATAACGAGGGCAAAGCAACTGGCGGAAAAGCCTCCATCGGCTTTGCGGACCGCGAAAGCGCTGCTCAAACGCGGTGGCGCAGCAGCGGTCGCTGATGCAATGGCGGCAGAAACCCAGCAGTTTGCCGCGCTTTTGCAAGGCCCTGAAGCCAGGGAAGCCATGATGGCTTTTATGCAGAGGCGGAAACCTGATTTCTCAAAGTTTTGATCAGCGTAGGAAGGGAACTCGTCAGACTACCAACTCCTCGCGCCAGCCGTCTTTCTTCATCTCTGACTGGAACCAGCGTTGCAGGTGAGTGGCGGTCTCTGTTGATATTTCGCCAAACTGGATTCCATGGTGGCCTTCGCTATCTGCCCAGGCCACGCGTCCATGCAATTCCGCCTGAATATCTGTTTCAGGAATGGTGAAATGGATGGTTACGGACGAACCCTGACTTAACATCTTATGTACTGACACGGCCGCCCCACCCAGGCTGATATTGAGCAGGTTTGCCGCAAACCATTCATCTCCATTCTTGAGTTGAATGGGAGCGCTGGTTTGCTTGCGATAATACCGCTGCTGTTCTGCGCCCAGCGTGCCTGCCGCAGCTTCATTCTCGCGATAAGTCTTTAGCTTGCGCAACAATGTGCGGCGTGAAATCCCCAGAGCATCGGCTGCTTTGCCCTGATTGCCACCGTACTTTTCCAGCGTATCAAACACGATCTGCCGTTCCAGTTGGTCCAGATCGCGGTTTAAATGAGGTTTACCATCATTCGTTTGCGCGCTCTGGCTCAGCTTCAAGTCCGCTCCCGTGATCTCAACCTGAGCGTTCTTTGCGAGCATGATGGCGCGAAAAACAGAATTTCGCAGCTCACGCACGTTGCCTGGCCACTCATGGCTGAGCATGGCGGTTATAGCATCATTGCTAAAACGTGAATTCGGATAGTGCTGATGAAGAATCTGCTCTGCAATGGCCAGCAGGTCCTCGGGTCTTTCGCGCAGTGGCGGGATCTCAAGCTTGAACTCGGCCAACCGATGATAAAGGTCGTTGCGGAAACGTCCCGCCCGCACCATCTCTTCCATATCCTGATTGGTAGCTGCGACTACGCGCACGTTGACGCTGACTTTCTTGTTTCCGCCCAGCCGGTAATAAGGTACGCCATCCAGCACGCGCAGGAGTTTTACCTGCACTTTAGGATCAAGGTCCCCAATCTCATCCAAAAACAGGGTGCCGCCGTCGGCCATTTCAAAATAGCCGATCTTCTGTGCATCGGCTCCGCTGAACGCGCCTTTCTCGTATCCAAAAAGCTCGCTCTCAACAAGATGCTCTGGAATGGCCGCGCAGTTTACGTCAATCCAGGGTTTATTGCAGCGCAAAGAGTGGCTGTGGATGGAGCGGGCAATCATCTCTTTGCCAGTGCCTGTTTCGCCGACAATCAGCACGGCCGCCGGATGACACGCCACCTGTTCCACCAGCCGCATCACCCGTTTTAAGGCATCACTGCGAACGATCTGGCTGTTCAGGTCGCACGGATTGTTGACCAACGTCGACAAATCCTTCTCCTCGCATACGCGCTATGGCACACAGCGCTTCTGTGACTTGTTATTGGAATGATGAGACAAGTCCGTCACACCGGCAATTAAAGAAGTGTGCGGGAACGTTACTTAAGTTCTTAACCTTCAGCTTTCATCGCTGCTCTAAGAACTGAATAAGGCTAAACTGCGTTCGTAGAAACGTGTTTTTACCAGCAAGCTGGGTGTGACAATTCGGCACTGGGCATATGACTGAAATGGGACAGAAGTGACGCAGCGTACTAAGTGATCAGACTCCGGGTGAAGGGAATCGGCAGCGTAAGCTGCTGGAAAAGCGATGGTTAGATTGGCGGCTTTCAGGCGCAGTTTGGCCCGGGAGTTGCCTATTACACAAGTTGGGAGACTCTACAAAAGATATGTCGAGGCAGGCCCGATTCTTTATATACACAGTTTGCCTGGCTGGTCTTGTGACCGCCGTGTACGGCGGAATTGTGTGGAAGATCGATGATCCCGCAAAGTTCTGCGCTTACCTGCTGACCGCCATTCTTGCTTCTCGACTTAAAGTTGAATTGCCTGAGATTACCGGCACAATTTCCGTCAATTTTCTTTTCATTCTTATCGGTATCGCCGAGCTTACCTTTAGCGGAACACTGGTTCTGGGTTGTTCCGCAATCCTGGTGCAATGCGTGATGACGCGCCGCCGCTGGCCCAAGATTGAACAGGTGCTGTTCAATATTTCCAGCGCGGCAGTAGCCATTGCAGCGGCTTACTTTGTTTACCACGGCCCATTGAACACGCGGCTACATGCGAACTCCTCTTTCCTGCTCATGCTTTCCGCGGCTATTTACTTTGTGCTGAATACGCTGCCAGTGGCCACCATCATTGCACTGACGGAGAATAAGCGCCTGAAAGATATCTGGGCGGACTGCTATGTCTGGTCATTGCCGTATTATCTTGCCGGCGGCGCGATTGCCGCGCTCTTTGGATGGATGACGCACAAAGTTGGCTGGCAGCCCACGCTGCTGGCATTGCCGGCCATGTTCGTGATTTACCGCTCCTATCGCCTGTACCTGAGCAAGCTTGAAAATGAAAAGAACCACGTAGCCGAAATGGCGGCGCTGCATATGCGCACCATTGAGGCCCTGGCGCTGGCCATTGAAGCCAAAGACCAGACAACGCATGACCATTTGGAACGAGTTCGCATATATGCCGTGGAGATGGCCAAGAGATTAAGCCTTCCGCCTGATGAAATTGAAGCGCTTCGCGCGGCGGCTTTGCTGCATGATATTGGCAAGCTGGCCGTACCGGAGCACATCATCTCCAAGCCGGGCAGGTTGACACCTGAAGAATTCGAGAAAATGAAGATCCATCCCATTGTGGGCGCTGAGATATTGGAGCGGGTCAATTTCCCATATCCGGTGGTGCCAATTGTGCGTGCGCATCACGAACGCTGGGATGGTACGGGCTACCCCGATGGCTTAAAGGGTGAAGAAATTCCCATGGGTGCCAGGATTCTTTCCGCCGTGGATTGCCTGGATGCGTTGGCCACGGACCGCCAATATCGTAAAGCGTTGCCACTGGACGATGCCATGCAGTGGGTGGTGGACCAGGCAGGCAAGGCCTACGATCCCTCTGTCGTCAGCATGTTGAAAAGCAGCTATAGAGAACTTGAGAACATCGTTGATTTGCACTCGCAATTGCCTGACCGCCAAAAGCTTTCAACAGATCTCAAAGTAGAGCGCGGTAAAGCGCCGGCAAATGGTTTTGCCATAGATAGAGTTGCCACTGAACCAGGCAATCAAGCTGCTTTTCTTTCTTCCATCGCGGCTGCCAGACAAGAAGCCCAGGCCCTTTTTGAGTTGACGCAGGACCTGGGTAATTCACTGAGCTTGAGCGAGACCCTTTCTGTGCTCAGCGGCCGTTTGAAGCGGCTGGTTCCTTACGATGCCATTGCGACATACATAGTGCGCGGGAATGAGCTGCTGCCTGAATACGTGAATGGCGATAACTTCCGGATGTTCGCAGCCCTGCGCATTCCTGTGGGCGAAGGTCTTAGCGGATGGGTGGCGCAGAACCGGAAACCCATGCTCAATGGCAATCCAGCCCTGGAACATGGTTACGTGCTTGATCCAGTCAGATACAGCTCTTTGCGGTCCGCGATCTCGGTGCCTCTGGAAGGACTTCAAGGCGTAGTCGGCGTGCTGACGCTCTATCATTCAGACGCGGATGCCTATACCTCTGACCATCTCCGCATCCTGCTGGCCATTAGCTCCAAAGTTGCTCTTTCCGTGGAGAACGCACTGGCGTTCCAGGAAGCCGAAAGCTCGGCGACGACAGATTATCTTACTGAATTACCGAATGCCCGTTCCTTGTTTATTCATCTTGACCGCGAACTGGCCCGCTGCAAGCGCCTTGATACCTCACTGACCGTAATGGTGTGCGATCTGGATGGTTTCAAAAAGATTAATGACCGTTTTGGCCATCTTGAGGGTAACCGCATTTTGCGGCATTTTTCTGAAACCTTGCAGGGTTCCTGCCGGGAATATGACTATGTGGCCCGCATGGGTGGGGATGAGTTTGTCATAGTCGCGCCTGGGTTAAGCGTATCCGCGGCAGAAGCACGCGGTATTTGCCTGAGCGAACTGGCGGGCAACGCCGGTAGGGAAGTCTGCGGCGTGGAATGGCTTTCGCTAAGCGTGGGTTGCGCTATTTATCCGGAAGATGGGGTGGATGCGGAAAAATTGCTGGCTGAAGCTGACCGTCGAATGTACGCACAGAAACAGGAGCATCATAAGGTCCTTCGGGTCTTCAATTCCATGGCCGATGAGCGCCGTCCTCCAACTGTCCGTGACGCGGTGGCTGGATAATGTTGCGTTTTTGGGGATCAGCCTTGCTGCGGCTGGTTGCCGTCATGCTCATGGCGAGTTTTGCGGGCGCCATGCTCATGCGCGTCGCACCAGGGTTCACTTCAGACGATCAGGAGCTTAACTCCAGTCTTTCAGCACAAAGTATCTCAGCCATTCGCCATGCTCGCATGGCCGATGCCAATATCCCTCAGTTCTATGCCCAATATCTCCTATCGCTCCTGAAAGGTGATCTGGGCACGTCACGCTCGCTGAACCAGCCTGTAAAAGACCTTTTGCGGGAGCGCCTGCCGGTAACGCTGGCCAATCTGGCTTTTGCTCTTGCCGTGGGATGGCTAATAGGATTGGCTCTGGCCATTGCCGCCCAAATGTGGAATGTCCGGGGGCTGACGTTTCTAGCAAATGGACTAAGTGGAACGTTCATCTCTACACCGGCCGCTGCCATGGCGATGATCTTTCTTCTGCTGCGCTGGCCACCTGCTTTTGCGGCTGCACTGCTGTTGTTTCCCAAGATCTACCGCTATACCCAAAACCTGCTGCAACAAAGCTGCGATATGCCGCACGTTCTCACGGCACGTGCCAAGGGAGCAGGATCCTGGCGAGTTTTGGCATGGCATGTGGCGCCAATCGCTCTGCCGCAGTTGATTGCGCTGGTAGGCGTTTCCATCAGCATAGGAATTGGCGTGCTCCTGCCGATTGAGGTGGTAAGCGACGTTGCGGGGATTGGCCAACTGGCGTGGCAAGCGGCACAATCGCGCGATCTGCCACTACTGGTGAACCTCACAATGATCGTGACCTTTGTGACGGTGTGCTCGACGCTTATTTCAGATGCGGCCCAGCGCGGCTTTACCCGGAGCGCCGCATGAAGATTGCTCGTCTTATCGCGCTTGCAGTGCTGCTCTTGACGGCATTACTGGTCATAGGGGCAGGTTCAATTGCGCCTGCGGGATATGAAAAGCAATTTCGCGAGACGCCGCAAGCAGCGCCGTCAGCACATCATCCGCTGGGGACAGACGATCTTGGCCGCGACCGCTGGGCAAGGCTGCTTTATGGCATGCGCGTTTCTTTGACGCTTGCGCCTCTGGCCGCGCTATTTACAACAATTCTCGCCGGGTTGGTAGGCGGCATTGCCGGATATTTCGGCGGCTGGACGGAACGCTGCTGCAAATTGTTGATTGATCTTTTTCTGTCCGTACCCTGGCTGTTCTTGCTGATTACAGTACGGGCAGTCTTGCCGCTGAATATTTCGCCGGAAGCCTCTGTTGCTGTAACTTTTGCTCTTCTGGGCATGTTGGGATGGGCAGCTTCAGCGCGCGTCATCTGTTCTGGCGCAAAAGACCTGATGAAATCAGAGTTCGTATGGCAGGCCCGGGCCGCAGGGTTTTCGGGATTCAAGCTGATAAGGCTCCATCTATTGCCCAACCTGCGCGGCGCATTGCTGGCACAGTTCTGGATTTCTATTCCCGTTTTTATCATCGCAGAAGCTAATCTTGGCGCTTTGGGCCTGGGAGTGGCGGAGCCGCTGCCATCCCTGGGGAGTTTATTGCGTGAACTTCAGGACGTGGTTACGTTACGTCCGGAACCTTGGCGGCTGCTGCCTCTTGCGGTACTTATAGTAGTAATCAGCTCTTTCCAGGTACTGCTTAACAAAGAGGAGGTGCGTGCGTGAAGCGGCTTTATTTACTCTCCGCTATGTTGCTGCTGGGCTTTATTTCTGCATTCGCCCAAAATGGGGGAGAGCTGCGCTTTTGCCTGCGCGCTGAGCCCAAGACGTTTAACCCCTTGCTGGTGGAAGATGAAGCTTCTGAAACCATACGGTATCTTACGGGCGGGGTGCTGGTACGCGTAAATCGGATCACTTTAAAAGCCGAGCCTGAATTGGCCGCTTCCTGGAAGGTATCTGAGGGTGGCAAGCGCATCCGCTTCAAATTGCGCGAAGGCCTGAAATATTCTGATGGCACTCCGTTTACAGCGGCTGATGTGGCTTACACCATGCAGTTGCTGATGGATCCCGCCCTGCATTCAAGCACCGGAGATGCCTTTCGTTCTGCCGAAGGCAAGCTGGCAGCCCAGGTGATTTCCCCGAACGTGGTGGAGATCAGTTTTCCCGCGCCAGTAGCGAATCTGGTCAATCTCTTTGATACAGTCGCAATTCTTTCGGAAAAATCCGCCCAGAAAGAAATGGCGGCGCTAGGGCCGTTCTATGTGGCGGAAAGAAAAGCCGGTTCGTACTTATTACTGAAACGCAATCCTTACTACTGGAAGAAAGATGCAGCAGGGAAGCAGTTGCCGTATCTGGATTCGGTGCGGATCGATATTGAACAGAACCCCGAGATTGAAGCTCTGCGCTTTAAACGGGGCGAAGTCCACCTGATCAACACGGTTTCTCCCGCGGTGTTTGAGAAGCTTTCTGCGGACAACGCGGCAGTACGCGATGCCGGCGCTTCAACCGATACCGAGCAGCTTTGGTTTAATCAGGTCCCTGATTCGCCGCTGCCGGCTTACAAGAAGTCTTGGTTCACTTCAGTGAATTTCAGACGTGCCGTTTCAGAAGCTATTAACCGCAGTGATCTGGCACGCATTGTCTATCACGGGCATGCTGTACCGGCGGTCGGGATCATCTCACCCAGCAACAAGTTCTGGTTCAATAGCGAACTCAAACCGCATCCCTATGACACATCCAGCGCATTGCATCGGCTGCAGCAGGATGGTTTTCACCTGCAAGGGGAGATATTGCTCGATAAGTCCGGTAACGCAGTGGAATTTTCCATCGTGACCAATGCGGGCAATCGGGCACGCGAGAGCATGGCGACGATGATCCAGCAAGACTTGAAAAAAATAGGGATCAAGGTCAACGTGGTCACGCTTGACTTCAATTCGCTTCTGGAGCGCATGACCAAAACCTACAACTATGAAGCATGTCTTCTTGGCTTCCAGAATGTTGAACTGGACCCCAATTCACAGATGGCTGTCTGGCTGAGTTCTGCTGATAATCATCAATGGAATCCCAGCCAGAAATCTCCCGCGACAGCATGGGAAGCAGAGATTGACAAGCTGATGCGCGCGCAGGCAGCTTCCGGCGACGAACATAAGCGCAAACAATATTGGGACCGCGTGCAGCAGATAGCCTGGGAACAGGAGCCGTTCATTTATCTAATCAATAAAGATGCGCTGGTGGCGATTGCGCCTACAGTAAAGAACGCTGAACCGAGCGTGTTTCGTCCGCAAACATTTTGGAATGTTGAAACACTGGCGCTAGCACACTAGGAATTTATGGACTTCCTTTCCATCAAGCTAACGATCAGCTACAAGAACAAGCCGCCGGTATTGGACGACCTGCGCGTGGACTTGCAGCCGGGAGAAATACTGGGATTGGTGGGGCATAGCGGCTGCGGTAAAAGTTCATTGGCCCTGGCCATTCTGGGGCTGCTCGATTTGAAGGGCGGCAAAGCCCTGGGATCGATCCGCTGGGACAATCATGAGTTATTAAGCTTGAAAGAAAAAGAGTGGCGCAAGTTGCGTGGCAAAGTAATCGCCTTTGTGCCACAAAGCCCACTGTCGTCACTGAATCCGGCGCTGCGGTTGGGGACGCAGCTAGAAGAAGCATGGAAGCTACATGGCAAAGGCGGTCGCGACCGGATGGAAGAGGTTGTACTGCAATCGCTGGTGGATGTCGGCCTGCCCGCAACCGAAGAGTTTCTTCGACGCTATCCTTCCGAAATCAGCGTAGGGCAGGCGCAACGGGTCTTGATTGGCATGGCCATTATGCATCGCCCGGCGTTGCTGATTGCGGATGAGCCCACAAGCGCTCTGGACGCTGTAACCCAGGCGGAGATACTTGCCCTGTTCGGTGAGCTTAACAAAAAGCTTGGCATGAGCCTGCTTTTTATCTCTCATGATCTTGTATCAGCCTATGGCTTGTGCCATCGCATCGCATTGATTCATCAAGGTAAGATCGTCGAATGTAATACGCCTCAGGCCATCTTTTTCAGTCCACAGCATGAGTTCACTCAAAAGCTGATTGCAGCACTCCCTTCCATTCCAAACACGGCAGAGATTGAAGCGGCGTTGCGCTTCTAACCTGCTTAGATTCTTTATATTGACCGCATTGCTCATCTGGCAGAACAAGATTCTCTATGGCCACATCGATTTAAAGCTTCCATCGGATTGAATTCAATAATTTGCTGTGACGGAGCTGTCGCACTTACTTAAGCCATTGATAATAAACGGCTTGTATTAACTAATGATTCAGAGAATGGGCCTCTTGAACCAGAAATGTCGCAGCTTTGTCCTGTTGTCATCTTCCTAAGTAGATACAAACGCAAGACTTAAAAGAGTTCCAGTATGGTTCCCTGCTTGCATATAGAAGTGCAGAGGTGAGTACCAATGTCTCTCAAAAACAAGGTTGTGGTCTTCGCGTTAGGCGCAATGGCAGCAATTGCTGGATTGGGCCTTGACTTAACCAGCCTCAAGAACGCTGTGTCGGTTATGGCATCAGCAGTGTGGGGTAACTAGCAGCAGCTTCTTTTAGCAAGCGGCTTTACAAGAGAACTTCCGGGGATAAACAAAATACATGAGAACCGATAAAACAAACTTTGCAACCGAACAGAACTCAAGCTGGATTCAGCTTTTCCTTCTGGCTGTAGTGGCAACCCTTATCTTAGGTTCAACTGCGGCAATCGCTCAAACCAGCAAGACCGGCGGCGTACACGCCAAGATGGCAGCCGACCTGGCGAATTTTCCGCTGAACGCTGATGGCACAGTAAGTGTTATCATCCAGTTCAATCAGACGCCCAAGGCGCAGCACTTTGCCGACCTGGCCTCTCATGGCGGAAAACTAAAGTTTTCTCTGGACCACATCAATGGCGCAGCCGTTCGAATTCCGGTTAAAGCGTTGGTGTGGCTGCAAAACCACCCTGACGTTGCTTATGTCAGCCCGGACCGCCTGAATAAAGTCGCGTCGGATGACGATATCCCCGCAGTGATGGGAGACGTTGCCCGGCAGCAGTTTGGGCTCGATGGCACCGGCATTGGCATAGCCGTGATCGACAGCGGTGTTTTCAATCATGATGACTTACAGAAGGCCAATGGGTCAGGGTCGCGCATTGTATACAGCGAGAGCTTTATCCCTGGTGATACAAGCACGAACGATGCCTATGGACATGGAACGCATGTAGCCGGCATTCTGGCAGGCAACGGGCACGATTCCCAGAGCGGTTATCCGGTGCAATATATTGGCGTAGCGCCAAATGCCAATATCATTAATTTGCGCGTACTGGACGCAAATGGCTCTGGCACAGATAGCCAGGTGATCGCGGCAATTCAGCGGGCCATCCAGCTCAAAGCCACATACAACATCCGCGTTATCAATCTGTCGCTTGGGCGTAATGTGTATGAGTCTTACACGCTTGACCCAGTGTGCCAGGCTGTGGAAGCGGCCTGGAAATCAGGCATTGTGGTAGTTGTTGCGGCGGGTAATTCCGGACGCGATAACAGCTACGGAACTCAGGGATACGCAACAATTCAGGCGCCGGCCAACGATCCGAACGTAATCACCGTAGGTGCAACAAAGACCAATGGCACCCCAACTCGTCTGGACGATACAGTTGCCAGCTACAGTTCGAAGGGCCCAACGCTTCTGGATCATGTAATGAAACCAGACATGGTTGCGCCAGGCAACAGGATTGTTTCCCTGGCTGCGCCGGGAAGCACGCTGGTTACATCTCTTCTTAACCTCAACATTCAGCCGATTACGAGCTGCCTGCTGGGTCTGCTGGGAAACAACTGCACCACTGGTGCTAGTGGAAAATATACGCAGTTGAGCGGGACCAGCATGGCAACGCCAATTGTTGCCGGAGCAGCGGCGCTGATGTTCCAGAAAGATTCCACGCTCACGCCGGACACAATCAAGGCCCGGATGATGAAGACTGCGTGGAAGGGATATCCGGTAAACAGTTGGGGCTATGATACTAAGGGCACTGGATATTTATCCCAATACGATGCCTTTACCATTGGCGCAGGATATCTTGACATTGATGCGTCCTTGAAAAGCACGGACATTGTCAACGGCGGCGCTCCCTCACCTGTAGTCAGCTTCAATGCAACAAATGGAAAGGCCACGCTTAGCAATAGCCTCTCAATTACATGGGGCAACAGCATCACATGGGGTAGCTCAATCGTCTGGGGCAACTCTATTGTGTGGGGCGCAAACTCCGTGCTGAGCGACTCAATAATCTGGGGTGACTCCATTGTCTGGGGCCAATGCAATATGACCGGCAACAGCATTATCTGGGGCCAGTCCATTGTATGGGGCGGCAGTTCCATGAACGCGCTAAGTGACGGCGAGAACGGAGAGAACTAAGTATGCCGAAGTCATTTTCAGCGCGAATGTTCGTGGCGTTGATAGTCATTTCGGGTCTCCTGGTTTTCGGAGATGCCGCACTCAACGCTGGATCGATGCCCACGCTACGCTTTGCAGCGTTCCTGTTGGCAGCCTGCCTGGCAGCGAGACTCAAGATCAAGCTTCCGGGCCTTACCGGAAACATGTCAGTGAATATGCCGTTTATCCTGGTGGCAGCGGCGGAAATGAACAGCGCGGAAGCTCTGGCGGTAGGTTTTATCAGCACATTTGTTCAATGTCTGCATAAAGGCAAGAAATTCAGCCTGGCACAGACGGCGTTCAACTGTAGCGTAATCGCCCTGGCGGTGGCCGCAACCCGACTGATTTATACAGCTCCGTCGATTGCTCTAGTAATCAGTTCACCTTCTTTGCGGCTGGCCGTCGCAGCGGCAGGATACGCGCTGGCAAACACGGTCCCGGTTGCAATTGTGATTGGGCTGACTGAAGCAGTAAGCATGGTGCGAATCTGGCTGGAGATGCTGCAGCTCTCGTTTCCATACGTGGTAGCGAGCGCGGGAATAGCGGGAATCACCCTCACTCTTACACAGGGAATCGGCTGGCAAGTGCCTTTGGTTGTATTGCCGATCATGGTGGGGATCTTCCAGTCCTATAGACGGTACTTTGCTGCTACTTTAACAAAAGTTGTAACGGCGCAAGCACCCAACCGAGTTGCCGCAGGAGCGAACGCTTAAGCTCCCAAATGCAGTAGTTGGCAGACAGGTGAGAAATTATTCTTATGTTGCGGTCAGCCGGAATGGCTGGCCGCTCTTTTTTACTTTACGATCATTACCGAGTATGACTACTGGATTTCAATGTGCGGGTTGCGGCGAATGGAATGAAACTGCCGTGGATTCGTCGGCTGGAATGCGCCAAAACTACGTGGAAGATTGCCAGATATGCTGTAAGCCGAATATTCTGCAAGTGAACTGGGACATTTCCGCCGCTGAGTATACGATTAGCGCTGAACTGGAGTAACATTCAAAACTTTCTGCTGGATTTTACTTCTTTTGTCCTTAAAGGGTTCCGTGATATTGTCTGGCGAATGTCGCTCTATAATCTGTCCCAAACGCCGCAATTCAAAACCGCGGAACCTGCTGCAACTGCCGGATCTGAGCATTGCGTCTCTTGCAATCAACCTATTACTGCCCGTTATTATCGCGTGAACACTCGCATTGCTTGTGAGAGCTGCGCTCAAGAGCTGGAACGGCAACAACCAAAAGACTCGCATGCCGCCTACGTTCGCGGATTGCTCTTTGGGGCAGGGGCGGCGATCCTGGGAATGATCGGCTATGCTGGCTTCACCATTGTGACCGGTATCTACCTTGGTTATATTTCGCTCGCGGTCGGATGGCTGGTAGGCAAGGGGATCATGCTGGGATCTAACGGGCAGGGCGGCAGACGTTACCAGATTGCGGCAGTGGCGCTGACTTATGCAGCCGTTTCCATGGCGGCAATACCAATCGCCCTCGCTTATCGTTCGCACAATGAGACTGCGGCAAAACAGGCACGGCAACAACTGCGCTCAACTGATAGCGAGAACCCCCAGCCTGAGCTGGCACAAAATAAACCGACAATGAGCTTAGGCGCTGCAATCCTGCAATTATTGCTGATCGGCCTTGCGTCACCATTTCTTGAATTGGCAGATCCTTTTCATGGGATTATCGGCTTGGTCATACTCATGGTCGGGATACGGATTGCATGGAAACTGACTAAGGGTTCAACCCGCACACAAATTGCTGGCCCGTTCAACGTCTCCGCTGCCGCAGTATGAGATGATCAGCGTGGGAGGGATGTGCTGATCCGTGCCGCCGCTTGCCACTGACGTGATGCAGAATTGTCCCCGCTGTGCGCGGGAGATTCCGCCGGGCGCGCTTGAGTGTCCGCAGTGCCGCACCCTGGTCCACGGCGACCAGATGGAGCAATTGGCAGCCAAAGCCAGATCGCTGGAGGCTTGCGGTGATCTCCAGAATGCTCGTGAGCGCTGGCTTGCGTGCCTGCCTTTGCTGCCCGCGCAGTCAGCGCAGGCAGTCTGGATTCGCGATCATCTGCGTGAACTCGAATCCGGCGCTTATCCTCAGCAGAGTGCCCAAGCCGGTTCCAGCTCAACGCCGCAATGGGCCAAGCGTCTGGGACCACTTGGACCTATCCTGCTTGCGTTGCTGAAGTTTAAATCACTGCTGAGTTTTGTGGCTTTCTTCAGCGTGTACTGGTCGCTGTGGGGACCGGCTTTCGGCATAGGGTTCGCCGTAATGATATTGATTCACGAAATGGGTCATTTCATTGATATCAAACGACGCGGGCTTCCGGCAGACATGCCAATGTTTCTACCTGGGTTGGGTGCGTACGTGAAATGGAACGCGCTCGGCGTCCCGCTGGAAACTCGCGCTGCCATCAGTCTGGCAGGGCCTTTAGCGGGATGGTTTGCCTCAGGCGTTTGCGCTTTGCTTTGGTTCCACAATGGCTACGGGTTATGGGCAGCACTGGCTCGTTCCGGCGCATGGCTCAACGCCCTGAATTTAATTCCTTTGTGGATCTTTGATGGCAGCCGCGCTGCGGATGCCCTGAGTAAAGTTGAACGTGCTGTCGCGCTGGCAGTCAGCGCCGCGCTGGGTTATGCCCTGAGCGACTGGGTATTTGCATTGGTGGCTGTGGGCATGGGAGTAAGACTTTTTACGCGTGACGCGCCGCCTGAACACAGCAACGCTACGGCTGCTTACTTTGTTGCTGTGTTAACTGCTCTGGCTATGATTCTATGGCTGGTGCCAGGGCACGGAAGTGGTTTGAGATAGCATCTCTTTTTAGAAGACATATTTCGCGGATACCGGCCCGAAGAGACTGGCGTGTAAGGTTTAACAATCCCCATGGACCGTTCATCGCTCCGCAACCTGACGCTGATTTATTGTGCGGCATGGTTGCGCTCCTTTGGCATCGGTTTTCTTGGTGTTGTTCTTGGCGTGTTTTTATTCCGCCAGGGATATTCCTCGACTGCAATCGGGATGGTTGTGGCTGCAGGACTGGCTGGTTCAGCGGCGGGAACTGTATTCATCACTTTTCGGGCAGACCGGCAGGGACGGAGACGAACACTCTTTGTTTTATCTCTTCTGACAGCGGTCGGCGCTATTCCTCTCATCTTTCATTTCAGCTTGCCCGCCATGCTGGCGATTGCATTTCTTGGCATGTTGAATGGCATGGGTTCAGACAGAAGCCCGGCCTTCGCACTGGAGCAAGCCACCATTCCGGGATTGGTGGCGGACCAGAAACGCACATGGGCGCTGGCGTGGTACAGCGTGGTTCTGGATGCGAGCGGAGCCTTTGGCGCGCTGGCCGCCGGACTTCCCCTGCTTGAACAGCGGCAGTGGGGCATAGATATTGGGACGGCTTACCGCACCTTGTTTATTGGATATGCCGCTATCAATACCCTGGCCGCGCTGCTTTATTTGTTTTTGTCACACGATGTAGAGGTCACGCATATC
Organism: Candidatus Angelobacter sp.; assembly: GCA_036488825.1. GTDB lineage: Bacteria > Acidobacteriota > Terriglobia > Terriglobales > Acidobacteriaceae > Angelobacter. Next base: position 3,878 of record DASXGZ010000008.1, on the reverse strand, counting down.
AACTTGCCGGGCGCAATCGGCGCTCGCGTTTCGCCAGAAACAAAGGCAACAATCACGCGGCTATCCTCACTATTTGCGATTGATGCGTTCGGCGGCGGTTTTCTGACTGATGCGCTGGTCTCGTACTGGTTCTTCAAGCGATTTGGTATTGCTGAGGGCCAGCTTGCGCTCCTGTTTTTTGCTGTGCATGTTTTGAATGCGCTTTCTCATCTTGGGGCTGCGTGGCTTGCCAAACGGATCGGCTTGATCAGGACCATGATCTTTACCCATCTGCCCTCAAGCGTCTTTCTTATTGCAGCAGCGTTTATGCCATCAGCGCGTTGGGCAGTTGTGCTTTTTCTCTTGCGAGAGTCTTTGGTAGAAATGGACGTGCCCACGCGGCAGTCTTACGTAGCCGCCGTGGTACGACCGGAGGAACGAACTTTTGCGGCGGGCGTGACCAACCTCACGCGCAATACCGCATGGGCTGCGGCGTCAGCAGTGGCGGGGATTTTTATGCAAGAAGTGGCGTTTGCCGCGCCGTTGTTGCTGGGCGGCGGGCTGAAAATCATCTACGATGGCCTTCTGTGGCGGGCATTTCGTCATCTGCGGCCGCCAGAAGAACAAAAGTCTTAAGATTATGGCTGAGGTTTCTCCTGCATATTGCGGAGCAAAGTATGAATCTGCTCCAGACGATTTTCAGTTTCAATCGCCAGAACACTGTTCTTATGGCTCATCAGTATCAGCTTGACTGAAACCAGAAAGACGCCGGCTTCCAGCAGAAGATCGTGAGTCAACCCCTTAATTATTAATGCCGTAATAAAGAGAATAAGAGTTAGCGCGATTACCAGAATTGACCAAAAATCAAGTGCTTGCGCATGGATGGGCCTCTTCAGCGGTTAAATGGAAGCTCATTGATCCAGTGAAAACCGCGCGTATTGAGTAGATACTGTTCGTCCAGATGATGCAGTTTGATGTGGACTTTCTGAATTCCAATTTGTCCGTCAGCGATCATGGTTTGCGGCGTGGGAAGTTCATACGTCAGGTTGGCTTTCCATTTCGGATCGCTTCGCTTGGTTAGCTCTATGGTTTTTTTGTTTAGATCCATTTTTGCCTGAACCCGGATCAGTTTTCCATCCATGCCTTGCACAGCAAGGGCTTTATTGATATTGACGACTATTTTTTGCCAGCGCATTTCGTCGGTCAAAAGCGGTGGGCGCGGCTGACCGTCTACGGAAAACTCATCCACGCCCCATGTTCCATAAAGCGATTTCACCAGAAAATCGCCTGACACATAGCTCTTAAGCTGCTGGTGAGACGAGTAAAGGACATAGCAGCCAAAAAACAATCCCAGAGCGATTTGAGCAAACAGCATCCCGCGGTTGAGCCAGTGCCGCTGGAACTGCAACTCCGCAGCCGCTGGTTCGGTGGGGCGATTGAATACAAAGAAACGAGCCAGCCGCCGCATCTCTGGAAGAACAAGAAAAAAACCCATCAGCAGCAGATGAAATGAATAGAGTTTGACTGGCACGTCATAGCTCATGTTTAGCATGAAAACATTGGCCATGGCGCCGATCCCGATCAGGGTTCCGAGCGTGGCCAGCCGTGGAATAAACAGCAGTATTCCGCCCAACATCTCAACCGCGCCGGCAAAGATGGTGTAGCTTTTGGACGCGCTCATGAAAGTCCAGAGAATACCCATGGGCGAGGATTCGCCGTAGGTCTGCAGATATCGCCACGGGAATAGGGGAGGGAACTGGGATGGGAAAACTTTGTATCCACCATAGGAAAGCAGAGTGCCGCCGAGCGTGAGCCGGACATAGAACCTGAGCCATTGGTAAAGGCGCGAGTAGCTCGCCCGCTTGCGATCCAATGCGGACCATACGAGGACGGCGACAGCGGCCAGAACTAGAAAGCAGAAGACCTTAACGTAATCGTAAGTTGTGTCACCGCTGCCATTGGAAAATATTGTGATGGGCCGGGCCAAACGCAATACGTGCTTCGCTACCCAGGGCACAACCTTGTGCCAGCCGAGTTCATACCATTCAGCCGGTTTGTCAGTGTAAGGCAGAAATCCAAGAGGGAATGGAAAACAGTACAAAAGGAAATAAACAAACGCAAACCGGAAGCCAAGCCGCAATCCCAGGCTCCAGCGCGGTTGGGATTGTGGAATAGTTGCCGCGGCCATGGAATTCAACTCTGGCTGATTTGCCACTTCCACCTGTGTCTGCATCAGAGTTCTCCCTTAATGGCATTGCTGAGCGGGCCTGGTCTTCTGGAAACCTGTTCAATACTCGCATTTTCTCGTGATTTTGCGAGATGGGCAACTGAGTTCCCGTCATGATAGGCGCTATTTTATTCCCAATGTCACGCTTTGCATCAGGCCATCACACTGGACGGAATGTCCAAAAGCAGCCTATCTTGGATTCATTATGCGAACCTGGGCGTTGATCCTGCTTTCTCTGGGGCTGTCATTTTCCAACGTTCTTAGCGCGCAAGCTCCCGAAGGCCAAACTCAGACGTTCCGCGTGGACGTACGTGTTGTTCTGGTGGATGCGCAAGTGTTAAGCAAGAAGACGCATGGCGCGGCGCGCGAGCTAAAGCAGAAAGATTTTGAGGTCTATGAAGATAAGGTGCGGCAACAAGTGAGTTCATTCAGCCAGGACACTCTGCCGCTTTCGGTGGTCCTCTTGTTTGATCTGACAGACAGCGTGCGGCCGGTTTTAAAATCGCTGGGCGAGGGAGCGATGGAAGCATTGCAGCACCTGAAACCGGCAGACGAAGTTGCGGTCATGGCATACGCGGCGTCAACACAAATATTGCAGGAGGCGACCACGGACCGGGCGTTGGCTGTGGCAGCAATCGAAAAAGCCAGCCGCATGGAGAGCGATGAGGCCGCATTCTTCAATGAAGGTATATTTCAGGCTGCGGAGTTGCTGGCGAAAGGAAAAAACCCTTCCAGCCGCAGGGTAATTATCTGGTTGACCGATAACGTGCCGAACGTGCCATCGGAAACAGATATTCCGCTGCGCTACCGCAGAAGCCTGAAGGGGGCCATGCCACATTCGCAAAATGAAGCCGTGCAGAAGCTGTTACAAACCAGCACGGTGGTGTGCTCGCTGGTAAAACAAAGCGAGATGTCGGTGGACGGCGAGTCCAATCTCAGGGCCCATCCGGTGGAACTGATGCTCCATCCTCCGGGAGAAGTTTACAAATATGCCAGCACAACCGGCGGGCAGGTAATTGAGTACAAGAAGGAACTCAAGGAAAAACTCGCGGCGCTGATTGACGATCTGCGAATGCGTTACAGCCTGGGCTATCACCCATCAGGGCAGAAGCCAAAGGGTAAATATTGTGCGATCAAGGTGAAGCTGGCGCCGGAAGTGAAAAAAGCGATCGGCGATGTGGTGGTTGAGGCGAGGCAGGGATACTATCGGTGAATTTGGAGTTGGCCACCGGCAGCGCGCGATGACGCGAAAGCATGGCGTATGGGCGGAGTGCCGGGTCCTATAGGCCTTTTAGAATCAACAGGAAAGACGGGCATTGCCAATGAAACTAAGAAAACTAAGGTGATGCAAATATCTTCCCAGTGTGGTACCTTAGAAGCGCGTTAGAAATTGAATTGTTGATTCTTCTGCAAGAGCCTCTGCTACCTGCCGAAACTCGATAAGTCTTTCCAGCGTCAAAAAAATTAAATACATTAGGAAAAAAGCACAATGGAACAAGGAACAGTTAAGTGGTTCAACGCCGCAAAAGGGTTTGGTTTTATCTCACGCCAAAACGGAGAAGATGTATTCGTACATTTCTCGGCTATCCAGTCTGACGGATACCGCAGCCTGCAAGACGGCCAGGCGGTTGAATTCACTGTGACCAAAGGAAAGAAGGGCTGGCAGGCAGAG
>DASXGZ010000030.1:0-44489 GCA_036488825.1 Candidatus Angelobacter sp. | reverse complement strand
CGAGATTTCAGAAAAAGCGCAGATTTCTGAAGCTCTACTTCCTCCGCACCAAGAAATATCCTGCAGTGAGCACCAGCAGATAAATCCCTGCGCTCTGCGCGGCCACGCTCGACTCTGACACCCACCAGGTGCAGGCAATCGAGGCCACAATGGCGATGAAGCCCAAAATTGAGCCTGCTGCTCCAAGCGGCGAGCGCAAACCAATGTCCGCCAATTGCGCCGGTGACACCTTGCGGCGGAAGCGCACATGCGCCAGCAGCGAGACTAGCCAGGCGATCATGCCGCCGACCAGCGCTGCATTAATAATGTAAAGATAGGCATTCTTTGTGCGAAGCTGCAGCAGGATGGCGGCCACTATCCCCAGCATGGAAACCAACAGAGCGCCCATGGGCACGCCGTGCTGATTAAGGACACCCATGCGTTGCGGCGCATGACCTGCCCGCGCCAGGGAAAACAGCATGCGCGAAGTCACGTAAAGACTGGCATTCGCGCCTGAGAGCGCGGCAGAAAGCACTACCAGATTCATGATGAAGCTGGCCGCTGGAATGCCTGCAATCTTGAATACCGTGACAAATGGGCTCTCGGAAACGCCGGCATGGCTCCATGGCATCACGCCTACCAGCACTGCCACCGCCCCAATGTAAACGAAAGCAAGCGTGATGAAAGCAATTCGGGTGGCTCGGGCGACGTCCTTACGGGAGGAGGCCTCGCCGGAAGAAATGGCCACCATCTCAATGCCAAGAAAGCTGTAAAGGCCGAACGAAATTGCCATTAACGGCGCTGTCCAGCCTTTGGGAGCAAAGCCTCCATTTGCCACATATTGTGGATGGACTTTGCCGGAAAAGAGCAAGGCCGCTCCCACCACAATAAAAACGAAGATCGTGACTACTTTTACCAACGCGAACCAGTATTCGAAAGTTCCGTAGTGACCGACGGAAAAAAGATTGATGACCAGCAGAAACAGGCCAAACACGACCATCCAGATGACCGGATGCACCGCCGGGTACCATTGCCGCATGTAAGTGGCTGCCGCTACAACTTCAGAACCAACCACCATTACCACGGCGAACCAATATCCATATCTGGCGATGAAGCCTGCCCACGGATTCAGGTATAGCTCGGCATAGACGCCAAAAGACCCAGCCGCCGGATGAACAGAGGACATCTCCCCCAGCGCCATGGCTACAGTCCAGGTAATCAGAGCACCAATCAGAAAGGTGATGACAACGGCAGGTCCGGCAATCTGTATGGCTGCTCCCGCACCAAGCAATAATCCAGTGCCAATGGAGCCTCCAATGCCCACCATGGCCATCTGCCGGGCGGATAGTTCCCTTTTCAACCCCTGCTCTTGTTCAGTCATTGGGGAAAGTTATAGCCGTTGTTGCGGCGGATTGCCATATTCAGTCTGATTGGCGTGTTGGGTTCAACCGGGATAGCTATGCTGTTCCGCTTCGATAGATCAACGATCAAAATTCACCCCAACAACTTGCGGTTGAATTCGCATGTTATTCGCCGTATAGTTAAACATCCATACTGCGCTCAAGATCAACTTTGGCGCGGTATAAGCCTTCTGGTTCGCACGTAAATGGGGACAAAATGGGGAGGAATGAAATAAGGCTATTGTTTGCAATGAAGGCAGATGGGGACACATGGGGAGGAATCGCGTAAGTCCTTTAGAAATGGGGATCAGGGGAGGGGGTAGGGGGTATCTGAACAATGACTTAACAGGGTTGCATGAGTTTCCGGTTGTTTAGAGCGGTTTCAGAGATGATGTACTTTGACGGATTCACCTCAGTGGCTAAAGCCGATTTCTTAACAGCAATACCGCAGGCATAAATGCCTGCTTCACCCCGGCGCGCGACACAGTAACTCTGAAACTGCTTTAGAACCAACGTCGAACACTGGTAGCGGTGCGGTTGCCGTTCGGTAGCGCAAGGTCTTCATCCCTGCTCGCAAGCTGAAGAAAGTGCTTATTCGTGGACGGGATTCGGGATGACGACATTAATTTTTTCTAACTGAACCATCGCGAATCACCCAAAGCATTGAGCGCTCCGGGAATAACGCATAGAATTGCATTTCAGCCTCAAACGCGATACTGGCCTTTCCGTCCCGCGCATTCTGAGGAATTGACCCCATGGCAGACATCTCCAAGCGACTGGAAAAAGCGGAAAAGTACCTGCAAAGAAGCAAGCCTGAGGCTGCTCTGGAAGAGTACCTGAATATTCTTGCGGATGAGCCCAGAAACCTGCAGATACGCCAGGCTGCTGCCGATCTGTGCCTGGTCCTGGACCGCCGCGCCCAGGCGGCCGAGCTTCTCAGCGCATTGCTGGAACAGGAATTTGAGGCCGGCGAGAGTGCCAAAGGTGCCGTGTCCTACAAAAAGCTCTGCAAGATTACTACCCCCACGCCAATGCAAACCTTCCAATTTGCCCAGCTCACGGAGAAGCGGGACCGCAAAGAAGCGCTGGACGCTTATGCCAGCGCTTTGCAGGGCTTTGAGCGCCAGAAAAAAGACAAGCAGGCGTTGGCCGCATGCAAGCGCATGGTCGAACTTTCACCCACGATCGAAAATCTCCAGCTCACGGCAGAAAAAGCCTCTGCCCTTGGAGAAGGCAAGACTGCCGCCTCTAATTTCGTCCAGTTGGGGATCCTTCAGGACCAGGATTCTCCCGGCTCAGGTTTTCAATCCTATGAGCGGGCATATAGTTTTGATCCGCTAAACTTTCAGGCAATTTACCTTTATGGCCGCGGATTATTCTCGCGCAATACGCTCAAAGAATGCCTTGCCGTGCTGGAGCCGGTGGTCACGCGCGTAAAGGGTCTTCCTGAATTACGTGAGCTGTACGCGCATGCGCTGATGGCGGCCAAGCGTCCGGAGGAGGCAGAGCCCTACACCTGGGAATTGTTTGAAAAAGATCCGCAGCAATTGGAGGAAGTCGCTTCACTGATAGGCGTTTACCTTGACGTGAATGACACCCGCGGCGCTCTGGAGCTGGCAAAAAAACTTGAGCGGCATGAAACCGCTGCGGGAAGGCGGCGCGAGTTCATCACCAGCATGTATGAAATATCCGAGCGCAGGCAGCCGACGCTGGGATTTACGGAATACCTGGTCAAGCTTTTTGATACGGCAAATCGCGAACACGAATATAGCCAAACGCTGCTCAAACTGTTCCAGCTTTACTATACAGCCGGCAAATATGGCCAGGCAGGTGAGACGCTGGACCGCGCGGCGGAGCTTGATCCCTACGAGCCGGGACATGCGAAGCGGCTGGAAATGCTGCGCGGCCGGATCGATGAGCACCAGTATGGCCGGATTGCCAATCGGTTTCATCGGGTTGACAGCAAGACTGAAGCTGCCGCGCCGGCAGCGCCTGAACCGGCGGCAGCAGCGCCGGCGCGCGAATCAGAGCCCACTGTGCTGGAAGATTTTATTCTTCAGGCAGAAATTTACTTGCAGTATGGCATGCGCTCCAAAGCTCTGGAACGGCTGGAGCGAATCAGCAAGCTTTTCCCGCGCGAGGAGCAGAAAAACGATAAGCTGCGAAACCTTTATATATCGGCAGGATTCACGCCGGTATATGAAGTTGCTGCTGCCGTAGCGCGCGCCTCCATGCCGGCATCAGCCACTCCGGAGCCGGAGAAGGCGCAACCCGCGCCTACGCCACCACCTTCCATCTCCCGTTATGAAGAAAATGCGGTCGATAATTTTGCCCGCGTCACAGAAATCACGCGCAATATCTATCGCCAGGCCAATGTGAAAAGCGTGCTGTTTACCGCAGTCAATGATATTGGCCGTCACTTTAATGCCAGCAGGTGCGTTGCCGGATTGTGCACCATCGGCAAGCCACCATCAGCAGCGCTGGAATACTGCGCGCCGGGAGTAAAGCAATCCGATGTGATGGCCATTGTGAAGCTCATCGGCCTGACGCAACAATTGGCTGTCAGCGGGCCTGTGGTGGTTCCAAACGCCAAAGCTTCGCGTGAACTGGCGCCCGCGGCGGAGCACGTTCATGCGCTGAATATTGAATCTATTTTGGCTGTTTCGCTGATTGATGCAGGCGAGCAGTCAGGCATCCTGATTCTGGAGCAAACGTCCCCCCGGCATTGGCAGCAAACCGATATTGTGGTGCTCAAGACCATTGCTGAACAAATGGTGTTGGCGGTAAGCAACGTCCGGTTACGGACGTTGATGAAGACGTTGGCTGTGACCGATGAAAAATCCGGCCTGTTGAAACGGTCTTCCTATCTCGACGTGCTGCTCTCTGAAGTGCGGCGATCTCTGCAACAGAAAGCGCCGATGACGCTGATGCTTCTCCATTTTGGCAAGGCTTCAGCACTGGCCAAAGAGATCGGAGAAGCCCAGGTGGAGAGCATGATGCAGCAGGTGGGGCAGGCGCTGGCTTCTCACATACGCCAAAATGACGTGGCCATACGCTATGACCTCACCACGATTGCCCTGGTTCTCTCCGATACCACGGAAAAAAATGCTTTTCTCGTCGTGGACAAAATGAGGAAAGTTCTTGCCTCAACAAAAATACCCGGCACGGACCGCACACCACCCATCACCGTTGGCATTGCTGAAGCGGTGCTTCAGGAACGCTTTGACGCCGTGGACATGGTCACCGAGGTCATTAACCGCGTGGAAAGCGCGCTGGAAATGGCGCGCGCCGAAGGCGGCAATAAAGCGCATTCCCTTGCGCCCACTCTCCAGCCAAATGCCGTGGCGTAATTTGGCGCTCCCCAGCAGGATTACTTAACTCACTTTAGTTCAGCCGAAGTAATACGCGATTATTGTTGAGCCAGAGTTGTTGCACCGCCATACTCGAATGAACCCTACCTGGAGATTATTTTGTATCGCACAAAACTTTATTTTGTCGCTTTATTAGCATTGTTATTTGGCATAAGCGGTTGCGGTGGCAGGTCAAACACAGCACCCCCTCCGCCACCCATGACAACTGCCACCAGTTCGGGCCCATCATCAGGCGCGGATTCCTCTTCACCTGCTCCGGCAAATGCAACGGTCTTCTCAACGATTGAAGACATGCCAGACTGGCAATGGTGCACGGCGCAGCTCAATCATCAGCCCTGCGCCTCCGGCCGGGGCAATGCCACATCGTCAAAAACTGACCACCAGGCGACCCCTTCACTCGACGGTTCGTCGGCAGAATTTACGCTTGGAGGAAAAACGGGATACTCGAATGCATTGTGGTGGAAATCGGTCAGCGGCGGCCTGGATGCATCTCACTTCAGCTATGACGTGTCGTTTTACGTTGACCATCCTGAGGTTTCAGAAGCGCTGGAATTTGATGTGAACCAATCCTTTAACGGGACACGCTACGTCTGGGGCAGCGAATGCAACTTTAAGGACTCAAAAAAATGGGACATCTGGGACCCCAAAGGCTTTAAATGGGTCCCCACCAGTCTTCCTTGCCCGGTATTCACAGCCAATAGCTGGCACCACATCACATGGCTTCTGGAACGCGCCAACGGGCAGGTCCACTACATCAGCCTGACTGTAGATGGACAAACGATGCCGGTGGACATCTACAAAGATCCACAGCTTAAGTTTAACGGCACAGACATCAATGTTGCCTTCCAGTTAGATGGGGATATAAAGCAGGCCCCATACAATGTCTGGCTGGACGAAGTCACATTGAAAGCATGGTAGGCCGCATCACCTGTTGATGATCGCATGAAATAAAAAGTGGACCGCCATGACAATTTGACGGTCCACTTTGTATAGCAGCTGAGGCCACAGCCGCCAACTTCGCTCATCCCCGTATTTCAGTCGTTCGTCATTCCGGATCTGTTGGATCGTTGAACAATACCGTCAGCTTGATACTGCCGTGACCAAACTGCGGGAAGTTGGGTGTGGTGCGAATGCCCGGATCAAGTGTCGAAGCGGTATCGTCCGGAGGGAACAACACCAGCGAATTCAGGAAAGCCTGGATCGCATTCTGGTCTTCTGACTCCAGCTTCGCATAAGCATTCCTGGATCCCAGCGATTCACCGCCGTGGCGCAAAATTACTTCGTGCAGGTTGATACTGCGCCCGTCATGTCCGTACGGCGAAGTTGAACCCACGCCCCAGAGAGGCCGGGTCAAAAACTGCTTCTGCAGCGTTCCATCATAGTTACGCTCATAGAAATTGATGCCTAGGTCATGCCGCTTGAAGTCGGTATAGATATCCTTCACCAGAAACGGTCCGCCAATGGGAAGCTTGATGGTGGGAAAGCCTGAACCGTCATTGATCTCATGCAACAACGCAGTTGCCGTGGCAAACAGGTGGTTCATGTTGCCCCGGACCGGGTCGTAAACGGTATCCAGGTCAGCCACGCGGCGATCATGTTCAATCAGCATGTCAGCAACATGGCATGATCCGCAGCCGATTTTGTCAAAGAGCTTCCTGCCTTTCCGGGTGGTTTCGTTCTGTTCATAAACCGCCGGCTTGAAGTAGTGAAGCAGGTAAAACTCTTCATGATCGATAATGCTTGCCGGCAGCTCATTTGTGATGCCGTCGCCATCGGGGTCCGCACCGTTATCCGTGATCGGCGGCGCTTCAATCTTGTCCAATGATCCATCCAGCACCATGCCGGAAGGAGTCACCACACGACCACCTGCACTGGCGGCAAGAAGGTCGGGATCGGCGGCTTCCATGCCCATTTCATTGCGGAACGCTCCAACCAGGAACTCGCGAATAGAAATGGTGGTGCCTTCCGCAAAGAAGGGACGCACGCGCAAATCAGGATTCACGCCGGTCACATGCGTTGCATCCACACTGCCATCCGGATTGGCCGTAATCGATCCAAAAGAAACACCTTTGGTAAATAATTGACGCGTTACCGCACGGTGTTGCTTTTTGGCATCCGCAACAGCAGAAGCGCGGATGGCGCGCATGTCACTGGTCATCTCGTCAGCCAGCATTTCTTTCAGCCCGAGCCCGAATAGGTGTGGAGCATCACGGCTGTCAGGCCTTGTGGCTACATCGCCACCAGCGCCCGCCGCACCCCGAGGACGTCCATGGCAACCGGCGCAGCTATCGGAAAGGCCCGCGCCGATTCCACCCGTCAGGTTGATATTGCCGGTGCCATCACTGTTGGCAGGGCCTTGCCCCTGCGCGCGGAGAAACTTGCGCTGGAAAATCTGCCGCCCGCGCCGGACCGAGCGGAAAGGATCACGGTTGATGATGAACAGCGAGGAGTTCGGCGTCATCAGATCGCCGCGACCGGGCCCAATTTCATCCGTCAAAGATTTATTGATTCCCGCTTTGGCTGTGTTTGGAGCCTGGTTATTGTCGATCAGTTGGGCGCGAACAAGTGGTGCGAAAAATACGAGGGCTGCGACCAGGCTGCTGATTTTCAAACAAAGGATTTTCATCTTAACTTCTCCTCGACTTGAGTTGTTGTGCACCGGAAGGTCAAAGCGTTTCATTTTTCTGAACATCTCGAGTGCCCGACCTTATCGTCTGTCCCAGCGTTGAGTTAGTTACGCTACCTGGGTCCCAAAGCTGCGGTTGTTTTCGGTTGAGTCCGCTTTGTTGAGGCATGCGCATGCGCCGTTGTGCCGGCACTCGACCGCGACGTTCCCGCAATGTGGCGGCGATTTGCCTGAGCGCCCGCCAACACTTTGTGTTTTGCCGGTTTTTTCTGTGCTGTATGACGCACTGTTTCCGTCTTGCTGGTGGAATCAAAATGATCGGGAGCTACTTCAAACTGGGCCATCGCGCTGATGCTGAACAAAAGAACAGTAAGCGAAATGGATCGAATCAACATGTAATTGATCGGCTTGAACATTGGCGTTCCTCACTTATAGATCTGTTTCGTAAAGATAAGGCGGAAACGCAGAAAACATTTCGTCCATGGGTAGGACTTAAGAAAGGGCCATTATTTCTTGCCGTCTAAACTGGCCCATTCGCCGACCGGATGAACCCGGCCCAATAGAAGGGGTGCTGCAGGCCTTTTCGCTTGAGCATCGAAAGCTCAGCGCGGTGGGGCGCTTCTTTACGGCCTGGGCCGTCGTCCTATAGTAGAGGTCATATTGCAAGCGCACGTTCGCGCCTGTTGCAAGCGCACGTTTCGCGCCTATTTTAAGACAACGTGGAACGGATAATCTCCGACTATCCGCTGCTTACCTGAATTTGTTAAACCGGCAACCTCCGCAATGTAATTCCGCTCTTTCAATAGATTTGCCGGTAGTCCGGCAGAGACGGCCTTCCTGTCACCCACGGAATTGGCCTCAAGCTCGGAACTTTGCCACACCACCTGATTTGCGGCAGGGTCTTTTACGATAACTCTATAGCCGGGAAAATCCGCCGACTCAAGCGTAAGCAGCAAAACCACAAGATCGGTGCCGGGGTGAATGGTGACTGTTTTAAGCGATGACAGTCCCCTGGTGGGCGGGGACAGCAAAAGAGAAACCGTCTTCAACTGAGCGATATCCACTGACGGAAGGTATTGTGCTTCACTATGCGCCGTGCGCTGTTGCTTCAGGTCATTCTCAAGCTTGCGCGCCCGCTGATCGATAGATTCATATTGCGCGTGAGCATCCCTCGCTTCCTGGCGCAGATGCGCATTCTGCACCAGCAGGTACCCTGCTATCAGCACCATGGCAAATGCAGCCACTGAGATGCCGAATTGCGGAATTATCCGTGACGGCGGAAACGTGCTCCAATAAGGAGCCCTCGATTTATACGGTTTGTTCGCTATCGTGGCCCTGGATGTGTTGGCAACCTGAAATTGGCGCAAGCCCTGTGCAAATTGCACCTTCTGCTGTCTATGGGCCGTGGCCAGATAAAAGGCCTTGAATCGAGCCAGCGTTTCACCCCTGAGTTCCGAACGAACATATGAGTCAACAAGGTCGTCTTCAACTTCGCGCAGCCGCCACGCGAAATCGTCATCGGCAATGCTCAATTGGTCCAGACGGTCAGCTTCTTCGGCCGGCAAAGCGCCCACCAGGTAGAGGACCAGATATTGGTCTTCAAAAACGTTTTTTTCAGAGGACGACATATTTGTACATCTAGTTAAGGCAAAAAACCGGGAAACACTTCAGCCGCTCTTGCAACAGTCTTTGACACACTGCTCAACTTTGGTGCGGATGCGACACGCACGGATGCTCAACGCATTGGCTGAAAGGCCTAAACGGCTCCCGAGTTCGCGACGCCGCTCAATCTTTTCATGCTTCTCACCCTGATAATACTCAAGAATCAATTTACTATCCGCGGCAGAAAGCTTATTAAGGCAGCTATCCAGGCAGGAGAGCAATTTTTCCTGGTCCTCGTCCTTTTCGGCAAACAAAGGAGCAGCGGCCGGAACGGAGCCCGGCTGCCCGGAGACAGAAAATTCCTCCAGTCCAGCGCGGCCATGCTTGGCGTGGCGGAGATATTCAAGAAAGACAAATTTCGCCGTGACGTAGCAATAGTGCGCGGGAGAGAGTTCCGTGATCTCGCCTTTTTCCTGAAGTTTTTGCGCCACGCGGCCCAGAGTTTCGTCAGCCAAATCGTCGGCAGTGAGGCAGTTTTTGCGGTCAAAATATGCGACCAGCCGGCGATGCATTTCCAGGTATTTCTCTCCGGCGGAATCAACACCTTCGTCCAGCCAATGGAGAAAATTTTGAAATGAATCCTGGGTCGCTATCCAATTTTTCAATGCTGGCCTTCGAAAACAATCGCGACATTTTACATCGGACAACGGTTCGCTGATGCATCAAAATGCCGGCATACGGTCTCGACTCTGTTCGGTGACTGCTTCCCTTGATAACACCGGTCTGTGCTTTTCCGCGACGAGAGGGCCTGCGAATCGAAGCCGCGTTGCCCGATCCGAACACGACCATGCATCTGGAACTCCGGATGGAAACAATCGGCTACAATCAGATCATGGCGAGAATGCTGAAATTGCTCTCAATGGCAGGCTTGCTTCTGTGCTGTTTGCTAAGTTCCGCACAGTGGAAAAAGACCCCTCTGCAAGCTCCAGCGCAACCGAATCCGCAGTTGTATCGCTCGGATGCCAATGCTGCCGCTGAAATTAACCACGCGCTGATTACAGCCTCGAAACAACATAAACGGGTGCTGCTCGACTTTGGAGGCAACTGGTGCCTGGATTGCCATGTGCTGGACCGGGCCTTCCACCAGCCGCGGATCGCGCCACTGCTGGATAACAACTTTGTTCTTGTCCACGTGGATGTGGGCCAATATGACAAGAACCTGGACTTGGCAAAAAAGTACCGTGTAAACCTGGAAAAGGGAGTGCCATCACTGGCTGTGCTCAGTCCACGCGGAGCAGTGCTCTATTCAACCTTTGATTTTGAACGCGCCCGCGTGATGAGCGAAGAAGACGTGATTGCGTTTCTGGATCGATGGAAGCCGCCCGCAACGGCAAAACAAACATCCCGCTAAGTCGCTTGCAACAGCCGCTGTACTTCATGCACAAAGTGTTGCGGCCCTTCCTGCTTGGGAACCACCTTGTCAGGGCACGCTTCGCGCTCAATAAAAATATGCGGGTCAGTCTGCATCAAGACCTTTTGTCCGGGATGTTTCTCTTTGATTTCTTCGCAGAAAGCCAGGCCAGGGGCCGCAAAGTGCCCGACGTCCACGATGACCAGGTCGTAGGTATTTTCTGCAACCGCCACACGAGCCGTCTGAAGGTTAGCAGCCGTATCCACGTGGTGGCCTTCCATCCGCAGCATGAGTGCGCGCAAATGCTGGACAGTGGCATCGCCATTCACGAGCAGTATCCGGGACGTACGTTTGGCAAGAGACATTAGGGAACAACCTTTTCCTTTTGGGCTGTTCTCAGCGTACACTCGCGCGAGCACCTGTTCGTGATCCGAAGACCTTAACCCACTCACATTTATTTGCTTAATAGTGCGTGGTGATAAGGCCGTCAACACTCATTTGAGTTTCTGGTTGAACCAGTCCGCCGCACGCTCAATCACGTCGCGCTGATGCGCCGGGTCCACGAACATGTGGCCTTCATGTTCGTAAACCACCAATTCGGTGTCCACTCCCAAAGTTTTGAGCGCATGCCAGAATTCATAAGACTGCGGAGTGGGACACTCGCCGTCACTGTCGCCCACCAGCACCAGCGTGGGTGTTTTTGCATTCTTGATGAAAGTGATAGGAGAGCTTTTTGCGTACACCTCAGGATCGTCATACACCGTGGCGCCGAAGAACGGGACCATCCACTTATCAATCTGGTTCTCGCCGTAATAGCTCTGGAAGTTGGCCAGTCCAGCACCGGCGACAGCGGCAGCAAACCTATTGGTTTGCGTGACCGCCCACATGGTCATATAGCCACCATAGCTCCAACCGGTGATTCCCAGGCGATGTTCATCAATGGGCGCTTCTTTGATCGCTTGATCAACTCCGGTCATGATGTCGCGAAAATCACCGTAGCCAAAATCTTTTACGTTGGCGCGCGTAAACGCTTCGCCCTGCCCAAAGCTTCCACGCGGGTTTGGCATAAAGACAAAATATCCCGCCGAGGAAAGCGCCACTCCAAAACTATGTGCGCTGGGCCAGGTTGAATGGGCCATGGCGCTGGGACCGCCATGCACCTGCACCACCATGGGATATTTTTTTGCGGGATCGAAATTTGCCGGATAGAGCAACCAGCCCTGCAAGTTAAATCCATCATTCTGCCAATGAATGCTTTTAGCTTCACCCCAAGCCGGCTTGAGGTTGGCGTTGCGCGAAGTAATCTGCTTCCATTCCCCAATCGCGCCTGCCCAGACTTCAGGCGGATGTGCCAGCGATTGGCGAACCACAGCGGCCGTTTTGCCGTCAGATGCAAGAGAGACAGCAGTTCCCCATCCGGCGGCGGTCAGTTGGTCAGGTGCATGCGTGAGCGTCTGGATGTTTCCGCTAGAAACATCTACGGTGGCAATTCCACTTTCACCATCCACCTCCTCGCCGAAGAGAATTTTGCCTTCTGCTGGCCAAGTGAGCCAACTGGCTGAGGCTTTCATGCCGGAAGTAAGGTTTTTAGCCTCGCCGCCTTCTGCGGGAACTACAAAAATGTCTCCGCCTACGGCGGGCTCGTCACTCATGATGCCGGTGATAAATGCGACGAACTTCCCGTCGGGTGACCACGCGGGAACAGCAATCTGCGAATCGACTGGCGGCTTGTAAATCGATTTCATGTCTCCGCCTGCTGCCGCAATGGTATAGATCTGGGCAATGTACCAGTTGTTGTCCCCATTACCGTGAGCAGCCGTAGTGACAAAGCTTTTGCCGTCTGGCGACCACGCATATTCATAAACGTACATATCGGCAGGCGAAATTTGCCGCAACTTGCCGCCAGCAGCGTCAATAAGCGCAAGACGCTGTTCGGTGACTGCTTCCTTGATAACACCTGTCTGCGCTTTTTCAGCGACGAGAGGACCTGCGGCCCGCTCTGCATTTTCTGTGAATAGCACTGCAATGGTCTTGCCGTCAGGCGACCATCCTGGCGAAGCAAGAAAGCCTTTCACATTGGTAAGCTTCCGGCTGGGGCCGCCCATAGCACTGTTGACATACAACTGCGGCTGAACCGGATTGGCCGCGTCCGACAGGAACGCGATCTGTTTGCTATCTGGAGACCAGGCAATGGCACTTTCAGATTTGCCGCCGGCAGTAATGCGGTGGGGCGTGCCGCCCGCGATAGCTGAGGAATAAATGACAGAGCCATCCTTGCTATTTTCCACCCAAGCTACTTGCTTTCCATCAGGGGATATGGCGGCCTCATCGAATGTTACGGCACTGGAAAGAGCCGTAATTACAGGGGCCATGGGAGATGTGCTGGCCTTCTTCTCAACGTAGGCAGCGTGCTGGGCCAGTGCAAGCGGAACGAGTAGCAGGTGAGCAAAAATAATCGCAATAAATGTGCGGCCCGCGTTGTGCATGTATGAGGTCTCCGGATAAAAAATTTTGTCCCCACTATACAGGCGGCTCAAGCGGGTAGCAAACCAGCGCATCCTGCAAATCAAGGGCTAGCGGAGGTCCTGTTGTGTGTTGCCACCGATCAGCAAATTCTGAAAATCGGTTAGCGTCCTGCTTTCTCCATCTCGGCAGCGGCTGAGTCGATTACAGCCGCGTAAACCTGCAATGCCTGTGCCACGCGGGTAATCTCCTTGTCAGCTTCCTGGTAGCGCTTTTCCTCAATACCTTCGCGCACGCCGGGAAGCGTTTTGGCCCCATAGCCAGTGTAGAAGCCGGGAGCATAGATCAGGTGCTTGAACCACGGGCGACGCGGCAGCCCCTCAGGGTTGGTCAGCTTGCGCTCGGCCTGAAGCAACGTTGCATTTAGGTCCTGCCATGACTGTGTTGCGGCAGTGCTGTTTGCCAGTGCCTTAATTGCGTTCGCGTAACGTTGCGCGCTACGGTCCAGAGCGCTTTGCGCGTTATCGAGCGGAGCAAAATTCAGAAATGGCGGGACCTCTTCCTTAGGCGGAGCGACCTTGGGACGGCGCGGATCGGAGGTCGCGCTGTAAACGCCATCATCAATATCCTGGTTGCGATTGCGAATTTGCTCCTGCTTGTCTTTGAGCAAGGTCTTCAGTTCATCAGAATATTTGTGGATGGTATCGGCAAAGCCGGAAAAGTCATACGGCAACACATCTGCGTCGGCGAAACGCAACACCATGGTGCCGACGGTCTGCGAAAGAGCGCGTCCGTACACAAAATCTTTATCGGAAAAGTGGGTAAACCAGTAAAAATCGTCGTAAATGGAGTGGTAAATGCCGCCATCATCTTCCCCGCCGAAACCCACATTGAGCGATGCCACGCCAAGATGATCGATAAATGTTGTGTAATCGCTTCCAGAGCCAAGCGCGCCGATTCGTAGATCAGGACGCGTACGCGCATCTTTACGATCTTCAGGCCGGCCCTCAACCAGGCGGGCGGCACGATCGCGCTTCCAGACGGAAATATTCTTTTCGGGATCGGTAATATCACGAGCAACGGTGTTGACAAATCTTTCCAGCGAGTGTGAACCTTCCACGCCAAGAAAACCGCGCCCATTGCCGTCTGTATTGATGTAGATGGCAGCGTGCTGGCGAAGTTCGTCGCCGTGGTATTCCGCCCATTCTGTGGAGCCGAGGAGCATGGGCTCTTCGCCATCCCATGCGCAATAGATAATTGTTCTTTTGGGCTTCCAGCCCTGCTTAAGCAGTTCGCCCAAGGCGCGAGCCTCTTCCAGCAGCGCAATCTGGCCGGATATGGGATCTTCAGCTCCGTTCACCCAGCCATCGTGGTGGTTGCCCCGGACAACCCACTGATCAGGCGATTCCGCTCCAGAGATTTTGGCGATCACGTCATAAACCGGCTTGATGTCCCAGTTGAAAGCAACTTTCAAATGGACCTTTGCCGGGCCGGGGCCGACGTGGTACGTGATAGGCAGCGCGCCACGGAAACTTTCCGGCGCCACCGGCCCTTTCATGGCGGCAAGCAGCGGCTTGGCATCGCCGTAGGAAATCGGGAGCGTGGGAATTTTAGTAAGCGTGGTAATGTCTTTGAGCGCCAGACGCTTTACATTGCCTTTGGACCCGACGCCGGGCGTTGTGGGATCGCCGGGGTATGTCGGCATGTCCATCACACTGCCGCGCTGCACGCCGTTCTCATTACGCATGGGGCCTTCAGGAAAAACATCGTCTTGGAAGTAGCCATCGTCACGCGGATCGGAATAAATGATGCAGCCAATGGCGCCGTGCTCCGCCGCAACCTTAGGCTTGATGCCACGCCAGGATTGTCCGTATCGGGCGATTACCACCGCTCCCTTTACAGATACGCCGAGCCTGTCCAGCTCTTCATAGTCGCGAGGCAGGCCGTAGTTGACGTAAACAAGCCGGCCGGTAACATCCCCATCAATGGAGTATGCGTTGTAGCTGGGTAGCTGCTCGCTTTGCTGGTTCGACGTCGGGTCAACCGAAACCGGCGGCTCCTGCAACTTGGCAACGTAACGCGTTGGCTCGGTGAGTTCCAGCACGCGCTCTTTAGGCGTGGGAAATAGCACGTCAAATTGTTCAATCTGCGCATCCAGCCCCCACGACTTGAATTGCGAAAGAATCCACTCGGCATTCTGCTTGTCATAGGGCGAGCCCACATGGTGCGGACGCGCACTGAGCCGCTGCATATAGTCGCGCAGATTCTTTGGATCAGGGATGGCGCGAAACTTGTTCTCCCAGTCACGCTCCGCGTGAGAGCTGGCGGCTGTGAAGCCATAGAGCGCTTCGTCTTCAGGGCCGGCGGCAGAAAGGGGCAGAAGGGTAATCAGGCAGATAAGTGCGGTGAAGAAAGCGCGGCGCATGGTGAAACTCCTGTGAATGAGAATGGAAATTGTATATGAGACGGATACAGGACGGACATTCTGGTAGTGATGACAAAGAAGTTTGCCGCAGATTTACACGGATGGCCGCTGATCAAGCCCTTATTAAAGCAGTCATCTCGAGTTTAGGCGTCCATGGATATCACACCCGCGAATAATCAGGCCGCCAGTCAGTAACAGCTTTTTTGATATCAGAGCGGCTCAGCTTTTCGTCGAGCGCGCGCTGCACCAGAGCAGGAAGCTCCGCGTCAGAGGCGAAGCGCAAGCCGACCAGTTGAGAGTCGGTCAATTCTCCAATACGGGAACGGAGAGGCTCTGGCAATAATGCAGCTAGACGGAGCCGCTCTTCCAGGCGGATGACGCGGTCCTGAAGCTGGGTGGCATAGCTGCGCATACGCCCGGCGTGCACCAGAAACGCCAGGGAAACAACCAGAATCCACGCGCCTCCCAGGCCCGGATGACGAACCAACAAATAAGCCACCACAAATACATTGACGAGAAATACGGGGATAACAAAGAAATGAAATGGCGGATCGAATTTTGTATGACTGGCGTATGACTGATTTTTGTTGTCCATGGTTCTCCGTGTTGTGCCATTTGAAGTGTACCGGACAAGATGCCGTGCGCGTCAGCCGGATACAAAATTTGTCGCCAAGCAGGACGAACCAATCGCAGGTAAAATGACGGGCCAGCGTTCATATCCGCCATGACCAGCAAATACGTTGGAGCGATAGATCAAGGGACCACAAGCACGCGCTTCATTGTGTTTGATGGCGCGGGCAGCATTGTTGTCTGCGCGCAGAAGGAGCATCGCCAGATCTATCCTCAACCGGGTTGGGTGGAACATGACGCGGAAGAAATCTGGCAGCGCACCCAGGAAGTAATTGCCAAAGCCATGGCAGAGGCACGGTTGAATGCAGACGATCTGGCGGCAATCGGGATTACCAACCAGCGCGAGACCACAGTCCTATGGAACCGGAAGACTGGCAAGCCGCTGGCCAATGCAATTGTGTGGCAGGACATGCGAGTAGCCGATGACGTGGCAAAGTTCGCTCGCGAAACAGGCGACGAATTCTTCCGCAACCACACAGGATTGCCGCTCTCAACGTATTTCAGTTCCCTCAAGCTGCGATGGTTGCTAGAGAACATTTCCGGAGCGCGGCGGCAGGCTGAAGCCGGAGAAATTCTCTTCGGCAACATGGATGCATTTCTGTTGTGGAAGTTGACTGGCGTCGAAAATGGCGGGATACATGTAACTGACGCAACCAATGCCAGCCGCACGCAACTGATGGATATAAAGACGCTGCAATGGGACCCGGAGCTGCTGCGTTTATTTTCTATTCCGCGCCAAGTTCTGCCGGAGATACGCTCGAGCAGCGAAGTGTATGGCCGGATTGCGCAGGGGCCGCTGAAGGGTGTTGCTGTCGCGGGCATACTCGGCGACCAGCAGGCGGCGCTGGTTGGGCAAACCTGTTTCAAGAGCGGCGAAGCCAAAAACACTTATGGTACTGGATGTTTTCTGCTGATGAATACCGTCGAGCGTCCGGCGAAATCGGCGCATGGGCTGCTTACGACCGTGGCATACAAACTGGGTAAGCAACCCGCGCACTACGCGCTTGAGGGGAGCGTTGCCATTGGCGGCGCGCTGGTGCAGTGGCTCAGGGACAACCTGGGACTGATCAAGACCAGTGCCGAAATAGAGGAACTGGCTCTTAGCGTGGAGGACAACGGCGGAGTATACATGGTTCCTGCTTTCTCCGGTCTCTATGCTCCGTATTGGAAAGAGAATGCGCGAGGTGTGATTGTGGGGCTGACGCGTTATGCGAACAAAGGACACATCGCTCGCGCGGTATTGGAAGCCGTGGCCTTTCAGACGCGCGAGGTGGTGGACGCAATGGAGAAGGATTCCGGCATTAGGCTGGAAATTTTGCGCGGGGATGGCGGCATGATGGCCAATAACCTGCTGATGCAATTCCAGGCTGACATTCTGGACCGTCCCGTGGTTTTGCCTTCGATCAAAGAGACAACCAGCATGGGTGCGGCCTACGCTGCGGGGTTGGCGGTGGGGTTCTTCAGCAGCACGGAAGCGCTCTGCACCCAGTGGTCGGCGGAGAAAACATGGAAGCCAGCGATGAAGCAGGAGCACCGCGAGCAAATGTACCGGCAATGGAAGAAAGCTGTAACCAGATCATTCGACTGGACGGATTGAAAGCTACCATTGATCGAGCAGCTCTAATTCCGCAGCTCGCAAAATTCCCGCGCAGACTCTCTCGACAAAATGCAGCACGCCAGATACTGGCCACCCGCCTCGCGGAGATGGAATCCTAGTCATAGTCGAAATTGCGCGGGGGGGAAAAGTAAAATGAAAGCTGCATTCCTGATCGGCCGCCTGATATTTGGCGGATTTTTTCTTTACAACGGAATCAATCACCTGAAAGAGCGCAAGTCCATGGGGCAATATGCCGGCGCCAAGAATGTGCCGCTGCCTGAAGCTACCGTGGCGGCAACGGGCGTAATGTTGATTGCCGGTGGCACAAGTATTTTGCTGGGCATAAAACCAAAACTGGGCGCCGCTGCAATCGCCGGGTTCCTGGCCGGAGTTTCACCGGTGATGCACAATTTCTGGAACGAAGAAGACCCAAACAAGCGCATGAATGAAATGATCAATTTCAGCAAGAACCTGGCGCTCCTGGGCAGTGCTATGGCGCTGATGGGCGTGGAAGAACCCTGGCCGGCAAGCGTGCCGATTGCCCAACGTGACCCGCTGGAAGGGAATTACGAAGACCTTGTTGCCGCTTAAGTTCACGGCTGGTGAAAAACACTTATGCAACGTAGAGAATTTCTGAAAGGAATGGCTGTGGCAGGGCTCTCAGCCAAGGGTGGAAGTGTGTTTGCCCATGGCCTTGCAGGCGGCATGCAGGCAAATGCGAGTAGCCAAAAAGAAGGAGGCTCGATGATTTATCGCACTCTGGGCCGGACGGGTGAACGTGTTTCCGCCATTGGCATGGGCGGATTTCATATCGGACAGCCAAAGCTCTCTGATGATGACAGCATCAAGCTGATTCGCGCGGCCATCGATGGTGGAATCAACTTCATGGACAATTCCTGGGACTATAACAAAGGCCAGAGCGAAGTCCGCATGGGCAAAGCGCTGAAAGACGGCTATCGACAAAAAGTTTTCTTGATGACCAAGCTCGATGGCCGCACCAAGGAAGAAGCCACGAAGCAGATCAATGAATCATTGCAGCGATTGCAGACAGACCATCTTGACTTGATTCAGCACCATGAGATCATCCGCTTTGACGATCCAGACCGGGTGTTTGCGGAGAACGGCGCGCAGGAAGCCGTGCTGGAAGCCAGGAAAGCGGGCAAGGTACGCTACATCGGATTTACGGGGCACAAAGATCCGCACATTCACTTGTACATGCTGGAGGTGGCGGCGAAGCATGGATTTCATTTTGATACCGTGCAGATGCCGCTGAATGTGATGGACGCTCATTTCCGCAGCTTCGGCAAACTAGTGCTGCCCAAACTGGTGGAGCAGCAGATTGGCGTGCTGGGAATGAAGTCAATGGGCGACCATATTATTTTGAAGAGCGGGGTGGTCCAGCCTATGGAGTGCCTGCATTACGCGATGAACCTGCCGACTTCGGTAGTCATCACGGGGATCGACAGCCAGGAAATTCTGCAACAGGCGTTTCAGGCGGCAAAGACTTTTAAGCCCATGAGCAAGGAAGAGGTTGCCGCATTGTTGGCGAAGACGGAAAAAGTTGCCGCGCAGGGCGAATTTGAACTCTTCAAGACTTCAGCGCACTTCGATTCCACGGCGCACCATCCGGAGTGGCTGGGAGGGCAATCGCCGCACGTTGACCAGCTTGCGGGGCCTCCGGGCTAAACGGTTCAGCCACTATGGTTCAGTGCCCAGCGGCACAAACTCAGTTCTTACATCGCCATTAGGACTAATAGTATGCATGGCAAAGCCGAGCTGTCCGCTCCAGGGAAGAAGCCTGCTGGTGCTGGGCGCAACATGCCAGGTAATGCCGCCAGCTTGAAAAACATTTCCCACATGCCAATGCCCTACCAACATGTGCTTCACGCCTAACCGGTGCAGCAGGTCCATTTCGCGCGAGCGATACGGCTCATTGATGACCCAGTAAGGCTTGGGATCGGGAAGAACGTCAGAACGGTAGGCTGGAATGTGCTGAATGCCGATCACGATTCCCCCTGCGCGATTGTCATTATCATCGGCACTGCGACGGTCGTCATCGTCACGCGCTTGGGTTTGGCGCTGGTTATCCTGACCTCTGCCGAAGTTCCACCAGTGGCGTCGATTGCGGTTGTCTCCGCTCGCACCAGGAGGCTGATGCGAAAGCCAAGAGAGCATTTTTTGTGATTCCGCTTCCGTCTGCGGGGGCAGCGGCGGTGGAGACTGGGCATCAAATTGATCAAAGTTGCCCAGAAGCTGGGAGTCGATCACCAGAAACGTGACGCCTTTTACCTGAAAGCGATAGTAGTCCGGGCCAAAGACGCTGCGATATTTCTCCACGTCAGTGCTGTGGACATCATGGTTTCCAGGCGCGTAATAGACGGGTGCATGCAGCCACTTTAAGATGCCGCGAGCGAGCAGCCATTGATCATAATTTTCGCCAACGTCGCCGCTGACGATCACAGCGTCGGGGTGGCGGGCATTCACCATGTCCACCGTGCGGCGCAAGTTATCGAATGCGTGCGGAGCCTGTGGTTCGCCCAAATGCGTGTCACTAATTTGCGCGATGGTCACCTGCGCCTGGGCGGAGCCAAGTTGTAATGCTGCGAAAACGCACAAAGCCAACGCGAGAGACAATGACTTAAAAAGCGCAGCAGGCAGCCGCGCCAACAGCTTTTTTATATTTTCAGCTCTCATCAGTATTACAGTAAGAACACATTTTCCACCGCAAAGTTGTAACCCGGCATGAATCGTGGGTAAGCTGTTTGAGGGAAGAATGGAACTTTCATCGCACAAAGGCATCGAATCTTTATGGAAAACTTACAAAGTATAGTTTTGGGCGGAGGCTGTTTCTGGTGCCTGGAAGCAGTATTCGACCGCATGGAGGGCGTAACGTCCGTTGAGTCCGGTTATATGGGCGGCCACGTCGATAATCCTACCTATCGCCAGGTCTGCAATGGCGATACCGGGCATGTTGAGGTGGTGCGGGTTACGTTCGATCCCAGCAAGACGAGCTATCGCGAAATTCTGGATGTGTTTTTTTCCATCCATGATCCAACCACGCTCAACCGCCAGGGCAATGACATGGGGACGCAATACCGGTCAGTGATTTTTTATGCTTCCGAAGAGCAATATCGAGAGGCTAAGAAAGTGATTGACGATTTGAACGCGACACATGCGTGGCCCAATCCTATTGTGACTTCATTGGAGCCTGCGACCAAATTCTTTATCGCCGAGGACTATCATCAGGAATATTTTGCCAATAACGGCAACCAGCCATACTGCCAATTCGTGGTGGCGCCAAAGGTCAAAAAATTCCAGCAGAAATTTGCGGAAAAAATTAAAGCCTGACCCGCAACATTTCATCGCCTCTGGTGTTGCTCTAAGTTATTTGTTTTTATAGTTATGGCAGCCCTCCTTCAGCGGAGTGCCTGCATCTGAGCGGTAGAAGGCATAAAACCGACGCGAGGAGAATCTCAACTATGAAACGTGTGCTTACATTGCTGTTTGCGTTTTTAATGGCTGCTTCCATCAGTTTGGTGGCGCAGGACACAGACAAAAAAGCGGACAAGGCGGAAAAGAAAGAAGCCAAGGCCGCAGCAAAAGACAAATCCATGACTCTGACCGGCTGGGTCAAAGACCAGGATGGAAAGACCATGTTTGTGAATGACAAAGACAAACAGGCATGGAACATTTCCAACATGGATGCAGTGAAGGGCCATGAGGGCCATCACGTAAAGATCAGGGGCAAATTGAATGAGTCTGATCATTCCGTGAACGTGGAAAAGGTGACCATGCTACGCAAGGGTAAACAGACAGGCGAAGAGCAGAAGGCTGAAGAGAAAAAGTAGTTTGTTCAAATACTAATTTTCAAGCGGGCGGAGCGTAAACTCCGCCCGATGTTTTGCGATATGCTTTGAGAGTGCGCTCCTTCCTGCCCTCAACCGACCAGAAGCTTATTCAGATTGTGGACGCCGCCCTGGCCGAAACCACCGGCAAAAGCGGGGATTGGCTGGTATGCCGCAAGGGGTGCACACAATGCTGCCATGGTCCGTTTGCCATCAGCCAGCTTGACGCTTTGCGATTGCAAAAAGGGCTGGCTGAGCTGAGCATCAGCGACCCTGATCTCGCAAGCCGCATTCGCGAACGTGCTTTTGAATCCGCCACCCGGCTTGCACCGCTTTTTCCCGGCAATCCTAAAACCGGCATTCTGAGTGAAGATGAAGAGTCCGAAGCCAGCTTTGAGGATTTTGCCAATGAGGAACCATGTCCGGCGCTCGATCCTGTAACCGGCGCGTGCGATTTGTATTCCGCGCGTCCCATGACGTGCCGCACCTTTGGGCCGCCGGTGCGGTCCGGACATGAGGGAGGACTGGCGGTGTGTGAGCTTTGTTATCACGGCGCTACAGAGCAGCAGATAGCTGCATGCGAAATGGTCCCTGACCCTGACAATCTGGAAGAGCGATTGGTCGAGCAAGCGGAACAGGCAACGGGATTACACGGCAGCACAATTGTGGCTTTTTGTCTGGCGAAGTAGCGCTCTTATCGTGCATTCACCGCTTCAACCCATACGCTCACCGCATAACCGTCTTCTTCTTCCGCCAGGACCTTTTCCCAGCCCGCTCCCAATTTGGGAAGAGCGGCTGAACCTTGAATACGCGCGCAGACACGCAATGTTGGTTCCTGCGCCGGAAGCTGCATGTGAATTACACCGTCAATGAATTCTGCTTTGCAGGTACGCTCTGAGTTGACGATGCATTTCTTTCGCAATGCCAAGAGAGACTTGTACCAGTCCAGCATCGGGTTCTCTCCCTGGGTAAGCTGCCAGCTCAATTTGGAATGTTCAAAAGTTGCGGGAGACTGAGGGTCGGGGACTTCATCATTGGCAAAATCAAAGTCTTTAAATTCCTGCCGGCGGCCTTCACGGACAGCCTGCTGCAACGCAGGGTCGCCATAGTCGGTGAAGAACTGAAATGGGTTTGGCTCGTCGTACTCCTGGCCCATAAAAAGCAGCGGCGTTTCCGGAGCGAGCAGCAACAGCGCTGCCGCAAGCATGCGTGCTCCTCGGGGGACGAGCGCAGTTAGACGCTCACCGCGCGCCCTATTGCCAACTTGATCATGGTTCTGGATGCAGATCACGTGTGCCGGGGCAGGCATGTTTGCGCTGCTGGTCCCGCGCGATCGTCCGCCCCAGAATTGAAATGGCTCGCCTTGAAAGACAAACCCTTCCTGCAATGCGCGGGCAATCTGCTCTGGACGGCCAAAGTCCTGGTAATAGCCTTTGCGTTCGCCGGTAAAAAACGCGTGGATCGCGTGATGGAAGTCGTCACTCCAGATTGCGTCCAGATTGAACCCGCCGGCAGAGGCAGGACGGACAATATTCTCGTCGTTCTCGTCCGTTTCCGCGATAACACAAACCTCGCGGCCAAGTTCGGCGGCCAGCGCTGCTACATCTTCTTTAATCTCGACCAAAATATGTTTTGGCGAATCATCCTTGATGGTTTGCACCGCGTCCAAACGAAGCCCATCC
This sequence comes from Candidatus Angelobacter sp., assembly GCA_036488825.1. Classification (GTDB taxonomy): domain Bacteria; phylum Acidobacteriota; class Terriglobia; order Terriglobales; family Acidobacteriaceae; genus Angelobacter. The sequence continues at coordinate 21,458 of DASXGZ010000030.1, read as the reverse complement.
ATGTGGTATTCGCGAACCCAGTAGAGCGCATTCTCTACAAAATAACGACGGACACCGTAACTGCCCGGCTGATCGTAATTGATGGCCTCACCCCATGGCGTTTGATGTTTATCCGTGAAGTACGGGCCAAACATTCGCAGATAATTACCTTCGTTGCCAAGGTGGTTATAGACAACATCCATTATCACGCCAAGGCCAATGGCATGCGCCGCATTTACCAGCCGCTTGAGTCCTTCCGGACCGCCATAACTGGCTTGGATCGCATAAGGCGAGACGCCGTCATAACCCCAGTTGCGCTTGCCGGGGAAAGCCGCCACCGGCATGATCTCAACCACGGTGACACCAAGACTTTTCAGATAAGGCAATTTGGCGATTGCGGCTTCAAACGTTCCCTCCTGGGTGAAGGTGCCGATGTGAAGTTCGTAAATCACATAATCGCGGAGAGAAAGGCCACGCCAGCCTGAATCGGTCCATGCCCATGCAAAACTTTCAGGATCAACAATTTCAGTTGGGCCGTGCACGCCTTCAGGCAGGAGCCGTGAAACCGGGTCTGGCACTGGTTTGTTCTGGTCCACGATGTAGAAATACCGGTCGCCTGCGCGGGCGAATGCCTGCAAGTAGAAGTGCTCGCCATCAGACTGCATTGGCCAATCGCGCGTGCCGTGTTCATTGGCCAGGCGCAAAGTAACTGATTTTGCCGAAGGCGCCCAGACACGAAAGTCGCAGCTATCGCCGGAGAGATTGGCGCCGAGCGTGTTGATAGCAGCGTTGCTAAGTGTGCGGTTGGTCACGTATGTTGAGAAGGACGCTATAAACCTGAGGATGCTTCAACAAAACAAGCCGCTATTGATTCTAGCTTCTTCCTCGCCACGGCGGCAGGAACTATTGCGGAAGCTGGGAATCCCGTTCGATATCCATGCAGCGCATATCAATGAAGAGCAGATTCCGGGCGAGCAGCCACTCGATTATGCGCTGCGATTATCAAGAGAGAAAGCAGAAGCGATGGCGGTGCAATATCCGCGAAGCCATGTTTTAGGCGCGGACACAATTGTTGTGATTGACGGCGAAGTTCTGGGCAAGCCAAAAGACCGAGCCGACGCAACGCGTATGCTGCATCGGCTCTCCGGTCGAGGACATGAGGTCATCACGGCGGTAAGCCTGATTGCGCCTAGCAAGCCCACGGAGACACATGCCAGTACAACGAAAGTCAACTTTCGCGAACTTACCGAGCATGAGATTCAGCAATATGTCGCCAGCGGTGAACCTATGGACAAAGCCGGGGCATACGCCATCCAAGGCGGCGCTTCGCTCTGGGCCTACCGCATGGAGGGGGAATATTCCAATGTGGTGGGATTGCCTCTGTCTTTGGTGACAGAAATGTTAAAAACCAGCGGGTTATTGAAATAACGTACTGTTATTTTTTCTCTACCGGTTGAGCGGCGCCCTGCTCACCCTCTTTCATTGCGCCCTTGAAATTTTTGATTGCGTCGCCCAGGCCTTTGCCCAGATCGCCCAGCTTGCTGGGACCAAAGAATATCAATGCAATGACCAAAATGATCAGCAGTTCGGGTACACCAAGTTTTCCACCAAACATTGTTTTGCTCCATACAGGAACCGCTGTCAGGCAGCGTCCCCGTCGACTTTGTGGGTTACTTTCATAAAGATTGTAGGTCAACCAAATTGGGGAGTCAAAGAATCATTGAAAACTAAGGACTTTATTGCCATCAACCTTAAGTTCTTTAATAAATCCTTATGTTTCAAAGACTTTGGATGAGGCCAGCCACTAAGGCCGTACGCCGGGGAAGCTCCTGGATTACGACAGATTCATGAGGCGCGTGTGCGCCTTCACCTAAGGCACCCAGCCCGTCAAGCGTCGGCACACCCAGGGCAGAGGTAAAGTTGCCGTCTGATCCGCCGCCAGTGGAGGACTCATCGAGTTCCATGCCGATTTCTGCGGCGATCTTTTTAGCGATCTGGAAAAGGCGGATAGTACCCTCAGTTCGTTCCATAGGTGGACGATTAATCCCGCCGCTGATCTCGATTGAGCAGTCAGGATCAAAGGGTTTTAAGCCAGCAAATTTTTCTTGCAACACGGCGGCATCGGCAGCGCGGGCGATGCGCAGGTCAACTTCAGCCCAGGCTTCCGCAGCGATCACGTTGCTGCGCGTTCCTCCGTGAATCACGCCAGGATTCACGGTGATTCCCCGGGTCAGGTCCGTGAATCTAACGACCTCAAGAAGCTGCCGAGCCAGCTCAACAATGGCGCTACGCCCTTTTTGAAAATCCACGCCGGAATGCGACGCCCGGCCGCGCACCCGAATTGTGATGTCCCCAACTCCTTTGCGCGAAGTTTTTAAATGACCTTTTGGCCCCTGCGACGGTTCCAGCACCAACACTGCTTCGCAATCTTTGGCCGTGGCTTCGACTATGGGACGGCCTGTGGTGCTGCCGACTTCTTCATCGGTATCAAGAAGAATAGTGACGGGACGATGCGGCTGCCCGGCTTCTTGCAACGCACGCAAAGCAAAAATCATCATCGCTATCCCGGCCTTCATGTCATAGACGCCAGGGCCGAAAGCGCGGCCAGCCTCGATGCAGAAGGGCATGTTGGCGAGCGTTCCCATGGACCAGACAGTATCAAAGTGTCCCAGCAAAAGCGCTGGTTTGCCAGCGTCGCCAGGGAACTCCGCTTTCAAATGATTGCCGGCTTCTTTCTGCAAATAGAAAGTTACTTTGCCTCCGAGGCGCTCAAATTCTCCAGCCAGAAACGCACCCATGCGGTCCACAGCCGCTTTGTCGTCGCTGGGCGATTCAATTTCAACCATGCGCTGAAGCAACGAGAGCATTTCCTGATGATGCTGCTGGCAGAAAGCAAGGTAGACAGGCGCAGTTTGTATATTTGTTTTGGCATTCATAGATTAACGGCAATGATAAATGGTTCTGCTGATCTTCAGCCCATTGGACTTCGACGAGGGTCGTCGCTGAGGGGAGCCAGTCCAGTTGCGCATGGCAGGTAATCAACACCGGTATTGAGAGATGCTGGGATTGGTCCCTAAAATAAAAACGGCGCCCTTACGGACGCCATCTTTCTTTGCGGGGAGGGTACAACAACACTATTGATTGACGGGAATCTTGATGATCTTTTTCTGGATCGCATATGTTACTAATTGCGCTTTGTTGTGAATATCGAGCTTGCGCATGAGGTTGAATTTGTGTGCTTCCACGGTTTTCACGCTGAGTCCCAGTATCACCGCGATTTCCTTCACGGAGTTTCCTTCCGCCAGCAGCTTCAGGATCTCCCGTTCCCGCGGCGTGAGGGTAGATATTCTCGGCCTCATCCTGGTGTCCCGCACCCGCGACCTGAAGTCCTCCACCAGCTTGCCCAGCACTTGCGAGCTCAAATATTTCCCGCCTTTATAAACATCTTTGACGGCCGTGAGCAACTGCGGTGCAGGGGTATCTTTCAGCACATAGCCTGACGCCCCAACCTCCAGGCACTGGACCAGATAATCTTCGTCTTCATACATGGTAAGGAAGAGAATCTTTGTCTCTATGCGGTTTTTCTTGATCTGCCGGGCGGACTCAAATGACGACAGTCCCGGCATCCCGATATCCATCAGCACGATGTCCGGCCGCAACTCGCGTGCTTTTTCCACGGCTTCTCCGCCGTCCGCGGCTTCACCCACCACTTCAAAGTCGCTTTCGCTTTCCAATAGCCGGCGTACGCCCTGGCGAAACAGCGTGTGATCATCTACGAGTAAACATTTAATCTTCGGCATGGGGGAGTTGTCCTTTATTTTAATTCGGCCTATGCGCGGCATGCGCCGCATGCACCAACTGGCGGTCAACAACTTGCGTTTCTTCGCCCGCAGGTACACTTATTTCAATACGCGTGCCCTTCCCTTTGGCCGAGATCACGCGTGAGATCCCGCCCAACATCGCAATTCGTTCTTTCATCCCGGCCAGTCCAAACGATTGATCGCGCACCTGGCCGCTGCGCGCCTGGATTCCAACACCATCATCTTCTACTACCACTTGCACCAACTCATCTTCGCGCGAAATCTGCACCGTCACGTTTTTCGCGTGGGCATGCTTGGCCACGTTATGCAGCGCTTCCTGCACCACCCGATAAATGGCCTGCTCAGTCCCTGGGGCCAGTCTTCCAACGTCTTCCGCAATCAGCACCCGGGCTTTCACGCCGGTATTGCGCGCAAAATCTTTCGCTTCTTTTCTTATTGCAGCTACCAGTCCCAGCTCTTGCAGCACCAGCGGAGAAAGTTTGCCAATGATCCTTCTGATTCCTTCAATCGTGCGGTCCACCACTTCCACGGTCTCGCGGATCTTGCCGCGCACACCCTTCGCCGCCACGCTTGGCTCCATCATGCCCAGGTACAGCCGGATCACCATCAGCGCCTGCCCTGTTTCATCATGCAGTTCACGGCTAATGCGTTTACGCTCTTCTTCCTGCACGCGCAACAGATGGCCAGAGAGTTCCGCAATCCGCTGCTCGCGCTCGCGTAGCGCGTCTGTCATCTGCGCGCGTTCAATGGCGAGAGCAGTGCGGTCTCCAATTGCTCGCATCAACTCGCGTTCCGTCGGCAGCCATTCATAGGGCTTGGGGAAACCAATCACCATCACGCCAATTGTCTCTCCATCAGCTTTCAGAGGCACTCCCCACAGAGACTTGGCTTTAATGCGGATCATTGGCCGCAACACTCCTGTATCCACACTCGTATCCAGGATCATGTCCGGTTCGCCTGTCATGGCAATCTTTCCTGAAAAGCCGCTTCCCACTTCGACCTTGAAATCTTCCGGCACCACTGTATCCAGCCCAACCGAGGATGAAATCCGCAACGCCCCGATTTCTTTGTCACACAATAGTATGATGCCCAAAGAGGCCTGGAACGTCTGTGTAGTTATGTCTAAAACCTTGCCCAGCAAGGCGCTTAGGTCGTCCGACGCCAGTTCTGCGTCCAGCAAGCGGAGCAGGGCCGACGATTCCAGGGTCTTGGAATCAAAATACGCGCCTGAAATCATCACAAAAGAAACAGAGGAGAGCATTTCCAGGGCTGCTTTGGCTTCCGCTTCGCGCTCAGGAAAGAGCCCTGCTATGTAAGGTTCGCAGCAGGATTGATAAAGTTCCAGCGCCCGCGCCACGGCGCGTGTGTCCACCTGGAGCTTTGAGAGCCTGGTGCCAAAGTATTGCAGGTTTTCCTGGAATGCAGGGTAATCGTCATGGCAAAAATAAGAGCATCCAGCAGCAAGGGTCAGGCGTTCCACTGCGGCCAGTGTGCGACCGTCAAAGCCAAACTCCGCAGTCAGCTGCTCACGCCACCTATGGGTAATGTCTGGAAAATAAGGTTCTAAGGCACGCGCAACTTCCGCGATTAACTCCCGGGACGACTCCTTGAACGGCGGTACGGCAGTCACGGTCACTGGCACTTCCTGAGCTGATTTAAGACGAGGTGGCCGTTCTTCAGCATTCTACTACTTGCAATAATCCGGAAGAAGACCCTATCTCTAAGGTATTTTACAGCGCCCGGAAGCCGTTGTGAACTAAATAGTTAGTATTTCTCTCGCCAGCAGTGAAATACCTTATGACTCTAGGAGTTAGACCTTAGAATGTCGGGGACTTGAATTCGATCATTTTCGAGCAGCTCACAACTTCCTCTTACAATGCGCTCTCCCGGTTTCCCGATATCTGTGAGCGGCTTCGAGGAACTCTGAGCTTGTCGAACGGGCCTGAGAAGAGTCGAAAAGATCCCTAGGCATGGTGGCACACACCAGCTTCGTATCAGGACGCCAGCTTTCAGCCCTGCCGGTGGATGCTACAAAGTCTTTATCCTCGGCCCGCGGGAGCGAATGCGACTAAGGGCGAGGATAAATCTGCTTTTTTGCGGAGCGTGCTGTCCCGCTTTGTTGCCCCTCTGATGAATACGATTTATGTTTCCATCGCTCCGCGCCCGAGCCCCCGAAAAGGCGGCACAACTTGTCTAACTTTCAAGCTGCGGATGATCTCAAGGCAAGTGTCAGGGCATCGGCTTTAGATGTGCCAGTAGATGCCACAAAGTCTTTATCCTCGGCCCGAGGGAGCGAATGCGACTAAGGGCGAGGATAAATCTGCTTTTTGCGAAGCGTGGACTGTCCCGTTTTGTTGCCTTCCTATAAATACGATTTATGTTTCCATCGCTCCGTGCAGCAAGCGACACTCTTAACCTCTGTCATTCCGAGCGACCGCGCGGGAGCGGAGCGACTAAGCGGAGTCGAGGAATCCCGGAAATGTCTTCTTCGCCATGCTGCTTCAGGGAGTTCTATTCGTAACGGTTGCATATCGCAGAGAAACCTCGAAGGTTGCTTATTAAAAAGACTTAAAGGTCGGCCATCACCCATCGCTCCAGCCCCGAACCCCGGAAGGGGCGACACACAAGCTTTCTATCAGGGTACGGCTTCAGCCGTGCCGGTGGATGCCACAAGTCTTTATCCTCGGCCCGCGGAAGCGAACGCGACTAAGGGCGAGGATAAATCTACTTTTTTGCGGAGCGCATGCTGTCCCGCTTTGTTGTCTCTCCTGATAATACGATTGTTTCTATCACTCCACGCCCGAAGCCCGGGAAGGGCGGCAACATCCACGAGCTTCGTATCAGGGCATCGGCTTCAGTCGTTCCGGTAAATGCCACAAAAATCTTTATCCTCGGCTTGCGGGAGCGAACGCGACTAAGGATGAGTTTAAGGCAATTAAGGTTTGGGCCATAGGGTATTAAATAAGTCGAGTGAGACTTGCATATAATCTCCAAAGAATACTCGACAATCTATTCCAAAAACTTCGATCCTAGTGACTATGCCAATCACCCCAAATGCCCTCTTCCACGTCGATTGCATTGAGATGATGCAGCGTGTGGACGATGAATCCATTGATCTTATTTACTTGGACCCTCCCCTTCCCACACAGCGCTTTGATTGGGTGACCAGTGCAGCAAAAAAATTGGATACCCCTATTTCCAAACAACTTCACCTCATTTCTAAAGTATGTCAGCAAGGTGCGAGAATTCTAAAGCAAACAGGTGTTTTTTATCTCCACACCCAAGCCGCATCAACTTTCTCTATTAGGCTCATTCTCAATCAGATATTTGGTGAGGAGAATTTTCAGGACGAGATCATTTGGCAATATCAACAGCGTCCAGTTCTGCACAAGCCAGGAACTCAGCACGATGTCATCTTGTGCTACGGTAAATCATCAAAGTCCACTAACAATGCAGTGTTACGGCCTCTTAACCGCGATGAGATTCGCAGATACTCAATGGCCGATGAATGTGGCCGATACGCGCTCCTTGATTTGACTGCTCCCGTCGCGAAGGCTGGGCTTAGTTTTGAATGGCATGGAATCACCCCGCCTGCAGGGCGTTCCTGGCGTTTCAACTTAGAGACCCTTCAAAAACTCGAACAGGAAGGCAGGATATACTTCACGTCTGCACGACCAATACCAAGATTAAAGTCTTTTCTTGCAGAAAGCGCCGGTGTTAGCCGTGGGAACAATTTGGACGGACGTCCCCAGACTCTCACCAAAATCAAGCGAAACCGTCAAGTATTCTACTCAAAAGCCCTTGGGTTTACTTGAGAGACTTCTTCAAAAGGGTTCACACGAAGGAGAGGTCGTGCTTGATCCATTTTGCGGGTCGGGCACGACAATTCTCGCAGCAGAGCGGCATCACCGGAAATGGATCGCCTGCGATATCAGCAAAGATGCGATAGAGATCAGCACGTCGAGGTTGATGAATGAAGGAATATCAGTGCCAAACTTTTCAGTAGGCGATATCGAAGTTCTCCGGCAGATTCCGGCTAGGTCAGCCAGATTCAAGCGAGTTGCGCTTAGACTTGATGATTACACAGCATTAGCAGAATTCGAATACACTCTGAATCATCCAGTCCACATGGAAGAAACTCGGCATTTCGAGTTTAAAGAGATTAAAAGCAGCGCAGGGGCGGTTGGCAGTATTGTGAACACAAGCGATGAATATGCCGTGGCTTTTTTGAATAGTGAGGGCGGGAGAATCTTTTGGGGCATTCGCAACCATGACAGGATAGTGATAGGTGTACCCCTCAATTATGAGCAGCGAGACAAAGTGCGGCGCGATGTGCATACCAAGCAGTGCAATTGAGCCGCGAGTTGATCCCTCACAATACCGATTGGAGATGCACGACATCTATGACGAACTTGGCACGAAAGTGCCGGATATCTGTATCGTTGAGTTAGTAGTTCCACTTTCGAAGTCCGCCGGTCCTTATTTCACAGGGGGAGGCGAGGCCTGGATAAAGCTTGACGGCAGTAGACAGAAGCTGAAGGGGCCAGCTCTGACTGAGTTCATAAAACATCGAATTAAAAATCGTCAATAGTGAGACTCTCTATACCCGTAATGAACCATAGTACGAATTTGTATTCGTCTTTTATTCGTGGTATAGTTTCTTCTTTCGCTCTATCACTGTATGCTCTCCCACTCTGAGATCCTCCGCGCCATCCGCTCTGCTGCCCGAAAGCTCAAGCGTGCCCCTACACGCGCCGAGTTCATGCGCCTGAGCGGCATCCACTATGGCAGGCTGATACCGCATTTTCCCGGTGGTTATCGCTCGGCCATTCGTGCCGCCGGGCTCTCCCCTGATCCTGGCGGACTTCGCATTGGCACCGCCGACATGCTCACCGACTGGGCGCGACTCGCCCGCAAAAAACGCCGCATCCCTACCCGCGAAGAATACGAGCGCAACGGCCGCTACGCCTCAGCCAGCCTGGAAACCCGCTTTCATCGCTGGTCACAGGTGCCCGCCGCTTTCTTGAAATTCGTGGAATCCGCCGGCCTCTCCGAACAATGGTCTGACATTGTGCACAGCGTTGAGAGCGGCCCCATGCCCACCCGCGGCGGCGGACGCCGCTGGCTGAAGGGACGTCTTGAAAAAACCGGCCCTTTAGCCGCGTCAGTATCTGGCGATTCGCTCGTGGATCGCGGACCTTCAGGCAGACCGGCATCGTCGGCTTCAGCCCCTTCAGCAGTAATCACCGTCCTCCCTCCTCCGCTTCAGCGGCAAAAGTGCGTCACCCTTACTATGCTGGCCGTCCTCTTCTCCCGGGGTTCTACCGCATCTTCTCTTCGCTCGCTGGTTCCGCGCCGCGTTTACCCTGACCGCCCGCTCCTCGGCGCGCCTCTCGGCCTGCCTGGCTTCCTCTTCGCGCCTACTAATGAAATGGGAGTGGTTCTTCTTTTCGGAATGCTCGCATGGCGTCTTGGCTTCATCATTGAATCAGCGCAGACCGGCTACCCCGATTGCCATGCAAAAATTGAAGTTGAACCCGGCCGCTACCAGGATGTGAACATTGAATTTGAGCTTTTAAGCCGCCACTTCCGCGCCCATCGCCATGATTCCCGCCGCGCTGACATCATCGTCTGCTGGATACATAACTGGCGTGGCTGCCCGCCCAACCTGCATGTCATCGAACTGCGGGAGGTAGTCCGTCATCTGTCGCAATTGCCGTCCCGCCAATGGGACAGCTTCTAAACGGGGGTTAAATTTTGGCAGTCTCGGGCAATTTCGGCGATTTTGGCAATGCGTGGGCCCGCTCGCTAGTGCTTCTTAATAGCCGGACCCGGTTGGAACCGCCTTCGCCCCGTCCTCAATTTCGATTGCCTGCCTGAAATACTCCATGGAGAGTTTCAGCCCCGTCTCCAAATCAATCTTCGGCTCCCAGCCGAGTAGCTGCCTTGCTTTGCTGATGTCCGGGCGGCGCTGCTTGGGATCGTCCTGCGGCAGGGGCTCGTATACAATCCGGCTGCTTGAGCCGGTGACCTTCAGGACAAGGTGCGCGCATTCCAGAATCGTGAACTCCACCGGGTTGCCGATGTTCACCGGATTGTGCTCGGCGCAGCGAGACAGCCGCAAAATGCCATCCACTTCGTCACTCACGTAGCAGAAGCTGCGCGTCTGTTTGCCGTCGCCATATACGGTGAGTGGCTCTCCCCGGAGCGCCTGCTTCATAAAGTTGGAAATCACACGACCATCGTTCAATTGCAGTCGCGGCCCATAGGTATTGAAGATGCGCAGAATGCGTGTATCCACTTTGTGATAGCGGTGGTACGCCATGGTTGCCGCTTCGGCAAAGCGCTTTGACTCGTCATAAACAGAGCGCGGGCCGATTGAGTTTACATGGCCCCAATAGGTTTCCTTCTGCGGATGCTCCAGCGGATCACCGTAGCACTCTGAGGTGGAAGCCACCATGTACTTGGCGCCATATTTCTTGGCCACGTCAAGAGAGTGGAACGATCCCAGCGAGCCGACTTTCAGCGTCTCAATGCCGTGTTCCATGTAGTCCACAGGGCTGGCCGGCGAGGCAAAATGAAACACGTAATCAACATGGCCCACGTCAAAGGGCTCGTTCACGTCTTTCTCCACAAACTCAAAGCGCGATTCATTCCTCAGGTGGGCGATGTTGCGGAGGCTGCCCGTGAGCAGATTGTCCACGCATATAACGTCATTCCCTTCAGCCAGCAGCGCATCGCACAGATGCGACCCCACAAATCCTGCTCCGCCTGTCACCAGTATGCGCATAAGAAATTTCCTCGTCAGAAGCTATTCTACTGTCCAGCAACGCTGTTCATGCCAGAATTCCCGCAATGCCCTATGCTCCGCTCCACGTCGGTGCCTTCTTCATAATCGTTCCACGTCTCCACCAGAAGATATGGCGCAGCATTCTGCGATCCATAGTATTTGCGGAAGACGCGCAGCACGTCGTCAAACGTCTTGCCGCAACGGTATGCAATGTGCCGGTTGCGGCTCCACGATGCCTTGCTGTCATCAAACCCCGGCCACACCGCACCCACGGCCATCTTGTCCGGATGGTGCTCCTGCATATTGCGATAAAAATAGTTCAGGTAGTCTTCGCCATAGTTGCTGCCGTCGCGCGCCCAGCCGCCACTGCCCGGCTGCACCCAGGCGTAATATCCGTCAAACGCGTTCGGATATTTGTCATTCATGTCTTTATAGATCAGTAGCGGCGGGTCCGGCCATGAGCGGGTGACCTGGCGTATGTGGTCCCAGTCCGTGCCTGAATCTTTGGGAAAAATAAAGATCACTGGATGCCCGTTGTAACGCAGATAGCCATCGCGTATGGCCCCAGCCTGCGGCCCAATGTACCGATCATAAAGATATTGCAGGTCCACAATCACCGCATCCGTGTCGTAGCCGGGATGGTCAACCGCTTCGTCATACTGCGCCGCGACCTTGAAATTGTTATCTGTGCTGGCGGCCTGCTGTAGAAGCGCGTAAGACTGGTCTTCAAACTCCTTGCGCGGCCCATACCAGTTCACCACAAATCCAGTGATGTTCAACTCCTTGGCTTTGGCAATCTGCTGCCGGATCACGTTCGGGTCATGGCAGGAATATCCCACGTCAATATGTGCCTTTTGCCCGAACCATGGCTGATAGACAGCCAGCAGCCTGGGGCTGCCTTCCGGGGCGCGGTTCTGCGTTGCCGCCAGCGACTCGCGCGGGTTGATCCTGGCGCACCCGGTGGAGAGCAGAAGCGCTATAGCACAGAGAAACAGCAGCCCTATAGGGGTAAAAATGCGGTTCATAAAAATAGCTTATTCAGGTCGTTACAGAGAGGTTGGATGAAAAACCAGCAGTTTGGGATGGATGAGGGCCTCCCCCCTCGCTCAATCACCAGCAGTGCCTGCTACCCGTGAGGTTTGCAGGTGCTGGAGCAATGTCGTGCGCAGCCTTTCCCTGTGATAAGCCGTGCTTTGAAGATCGAAGCCAATCATTCTTCAAGCCAATCATTTCTTCAGGCTCCAACAAAACCCTCTGCAAGATTTTTCCCCACGCTCGTTCCAAGTACGTCAGGAACTCGCACCGCATTGGCGGTGTCATTGGTTCTGAAACGAGTGTTGTATGAAGAGTCATTGGCTTTTTATCGCACTTTTGGCGGCAATCCGTTTGCACGCATTGCAGGGAGCCACACCGCAGGCGGCGCTGGAAGAGATTGCAACAGCGACCAAGCCGGAAGCCATTGTCCGGCATCTACCTGAGCCGCTTCAGAAGAAAATTGACGTACTACCCCGCATGGAAAAGCAACTGTTACTGGACTATCTTCTCAAGCTCAAGACTGCGCATCTTGGCAGTTGCACAGTCCGTCCGGAGCAGGATTCTGATGGCTGGGAAATCCTTGATTCCGATGGCAACCACAAAGGCAAAGTCACGCTAGCCAATGCATTTATCTCCGGCACAGACGCCATGCTTCCTCTACAGGTGGAAACGGGAGACAACTTGCAGATGTTTATCGTTACCATGCATCTGGAGGAAGATGAATGGCGTATCGATGACTTTGGCGAATGGGAGAAAAACGATTTAGGGCTTGCCAAGCTGCTCCATCAGCCCACGGCCATAGAAAAAAATGAAGCAGCCGCGCGACAGATCTTGAGTACTATGACGAATACAATCAGATGGTATGCGAACGTTCATCCCCGGACTGGATTTCCGGCCGCTATCCGTGATGTCGTGCAATCGCAGGTCAAGAGGAATGAGTGGGGAGCGTTATTGGACGATAGTTTCGCTGCCGATCCCCTGATTAAAGATGGCTATCGTTTTCGCTATCTGCGAACGGCGATCGGCTCGGGAAATCAGGATTACGGTTCTTTTGAAATTACCGCTATGCCGGTTGAATTCGGAAGCACTGGCTCCAAAAGCTATTTTGTGGATGAGAGTGGTCTCATTCATGCGACATCTGAAAACCGTCCCGCGACGGAAGATGATCCCCGGCCAGATGATTAACTCTGGCGGATGGCATTTATTGGTGGCTTTTCGAATACCAGTCGCTACAAAGAAAGCGCCCACATGGGGCGCTTTCAACATGATTCTATAAGAGATGTTTATTTCTTTTCGTCCTCAGCGCCACCCTGTTCTGCTGCCGCGGACGCCTGCTCTTCTTCCATTTGCTTGCGAACTTCTTCCTGGCGCTTGGTGCGGATCTCCGCCCGCTTGGCGCGCTTGGCCTCAATCACCTTCTCGCTGCCCAGCAGTTCGATAAAGCATGTGGAAGCTCCGTCACCCGCGCGCCATCCCTTGTGGATAATGCGCAAATATCCGCCGCTGCGGTCGCCAAAGCGGGGCGCAACGGTGTCAAACAAGCGGCTTACTGATTCGCGCGTCATCAGGTAACTTCCCGCCAGACGCCGTGCTGAAAGGTCGCCGCGTTTGCCCAGCGTGATCATTTTTTCCACGTGCGGACGCATGGCCTTGGCCTTGGCCGGCGTGGTTTCTAGCCGCTCTTCCATAATGAGCGAGGTCACCAGGTTGCGCAGCAGCGCGCGGCGATGGCTGGTGTTCCGTCCGAGTTTTTTCGTATGTCTCTGGTGACGCATGACGTTTCCTTAAATTTGGTAATTGAGTAAATTTGTAATTTGGTAATTGGGTTTCAGAATTGAGCTGTTCATTTACTCAATTACCAAATTTCCCAATTACCAATTTCCTTAAAACTCTTGTCCATCGCCTTCATCCAGGCCCCCGCCGCCGCCCATCGGGACTGCGGAAGGCATCTGGCTGGTAGGTCCGGGAACGGCGTTGCCCTGCTCATCGATCTTCATGCCAAGTGAGAGGCCCATGGAAGCAAGAATTTCCTTGATCTCATTGAGCGATTTGCGGCCAAAGTTCTTGGTCTTGAGCATCTCCGCTTCCGTCTTTTGCACCAGCTCGCCGATGGACTGGATATTCGCGTTCTTCAGGCAGTTGTAGCTGCGGACGGAAAGCTCCAGCTCTTCCACTGAGCGGTTCAGGTTTTCATTCTTGATCAGCGGCTTCTCTTCACCACGAGACTCTGTCTCCAACTCTTCTTCAAAGTTGATGAAGATCGTCATATGGTCTTTGAGCAGCTTCGCGGCCAGGCCAAGCGCGTCCGCCGGCGCAATGGAGCCGTTGGTCCAGATTTCAATGTCGAGCTTGTCATAGTCGGTGATCTGCCCGAGGCGGGCGGCTTCCACGGTGTAATTGCACTTGCGCACCGGAGAATGAACTGAATCAATGGGGATAAAGCCAAGGCCCAGGTCTTCGTCAAAATTTTTGTCGGCAGCAACATAGCCGCGACCGCGCTTCAGGCGCATCTCCATGTCCAGCTTGCCGCCTTCAGAAACCGTGGCTATATATACAGTCTTGTCCAGGATCTCCACGTCGCCATCAGCTTCAATCATGCCGGAAGTTACAACGCCAGGCTGTTCGGCCTTCAGGTAGATCGCCTTGGGACCGTCGCCATTCAGCTTGAACGGGACTTGTTTCAGGTTGAGGATGATGTCGGTTGCATCTTCCACTACGCCGGGTATCGACTGGAATTCGTGCAGCACGCCTTCAATTTTCACGGCGGTTACGGCTGCGCCTTCAATGGAAGAAAGCAGCACGCGCCGCAAGGCGTTGCCGATGGTGGTGCCGAATCCGCGCTCAAAAGGCTGGGCGTAAAAGCGGCCATATTTGTCGGTAAGTGTTTCAGTGTCAGTAGCTAAGCGTTTGGGTTTTTGAAAACCTCTCCAGAGAACCATTCGTTTTGTCCTTTCAACTCCGCTCCGTTTGGCGCACGTGGCTGGAAGGCCACAAGGCTGTTCTGGTGCGGGCAATTGCGAAGCTGGCAACTGAGGGGCTGCCGGCTTCTGGCGAAAATTAGATTTTTGATTGATGAATCAAGTGGAACCTTTTAGATGCTCGATTCCACAACTTTGATTCATCGTGCCTCTCTTGGCTTAAGTGCATAGAAGTCAAGATAGCCACAACTTTTACAGCGCCAGGTTTCCGTCCAAAAACTGCTTCGTCCTGCAAGCTTGACAGCCTTCCCAGCGCACCTATCTCCGGAGCACCTTCAATCCATTCAGCAGGAAGATAGGTTGAATATCCTTTGTCCACGATGAATCCCAATTCCATTTCACCGGAACACTTCGAACACTTGCGCTCCACCGCCGCTCCCTTGCGCTACTTGCTGTACAGTTCCACGATCAGCTGTTCGTTCACAGGAGCATTGATGTCTTCGCGCTTGGGCAATGCTAGTACGCGGCCCTTCAGGTTATCGCGGTCCACTTCCAGCCAGCCAACCACAGGCTGATGGCTTGAGTAATCGCGCGCACCCTCAATCACTGTGAATTTCTTTGCTTTATCGCGAACCTGGATTTCATCCCCGGCGCTCACCTGGAATGAAGGAATGTTCACCCGGCGTCCATTTACGTCAATGTGGCCGTGGCGCACAATCTGTCGTGATTGCCGCCTCGACGTGGCAAATCCCAGCCGGTATACCACGTTATCCAGCCGGCGCTCCAGTTGCTGCAAGAGCAACTCGCCGGTGACACCCGGCTTGCGCGCGGCTTTCTCAAAGTAGTTGCGGAACTGGTTTTCCAGCGTGAAATACATGCGCTTGGTCTTCTGCTTTTCCCGGAGTTGCAGGCCATATCCAACTACCTTGGCCTTGCGATCCTTACCATGCTGGCCGGGAGCAAAGTTGCGCTTTTCCACGGGGCATTTGTCAGTAAAACACTTGGCCCCTTTTAAGAACAATTTCATGCCTTCGCGACGGCAAAGGCGGCATACTGCACCTTTATAACGTGCCATTGATTCTCCTTACTGCGAGTGACGATGGGTTTACAGAAACGCTGTCCCCTTCTTCCCCATCCAATTAACAATTTAGTAGGTGGGTAATTTGGTAAATGAGTAAATGAGGCTATTCCGGCTTTCAATTTACCCAATTACCAAATTACCCATTTACCAATTCTCGAAAAAGCTTGCTTCTTACACTCTCCTGCGTTTCGGCGGCCGGCATCCATTGTGCGGAATGGGCGTGACATCTTTAATCGTCTTCACATCCAATCCAGCGGCGGCCAGGGCGCGGATCGCCGACTCGCGTCCGGAGCCAGGCCCATTCACCCGCACCTCAACAGAGCGCATGCCATGATCGCGCACCTGGTTGGCGGCGTTACTGGCTGCCTGCTGCGCGGCAAACGGCGTACCTTTACGCGAACCGCGGAAGCCCAGCGAACCGGAGCTCTTCCACGCCAGCGTGCGGCCTTCACTGTCCGTGATGGTCACAATGGTGTTGTTGAAAGAAGCCTGGATGTACGCCACGCCGTGTGGAACGTTCTTGCGTTCTTTCTTTTTGAAAACCTTTTTCTTGCCTTTGGTTCCGGTAGCGCCGCTCCCGGGTGCTGCTGTTGCTTTCGCCATAAGATTTTTTCCTGTTTAACTCTCTTGCGTGACCTCTCACGGTCATCCGCATTCACAATCAAGCTAATTGCCAATTGCTAATTGCTAGGTTTTTGCCGCGGTTTTCTTCTTGTTGGCCACCGTGCCTTTACGTGGCCCTTTGCGAGTGCGCGCGTTGGTGTGCGTGCGTTGTCCGCGAACCGGCAGGTTGCGGCGATGGCGGTATCCGCGATAGGAGCCGATTTCAATCAACCGCTTGATGTGCATGGAAATGTCTTTGCGCAGATCGCCTTCCACGTCGCCTTCGGCTTCAATCGCCTGACGAATGCGGTTGACCTCATCCTCATTCAGGTCCTGCACTTTTTTCATGGGCTCGACTTTTGCCGTGTCCAGCAGCCGCGCGGAGCGCGAGTTCCCAATTCCATAGATATAGGTAAGCGCGATGTTCACATGCTTATTACGCGGAAGATCAACGCCTGAAATACGTGCCATTTGTTCTCCTCTGACTTACTCGATCGGTTTACGGGCTAGCTCACCCTTCAATCCCGATTCTGTCAACAATCGCCGAAACTGCCAAAATTGCCAACATTCCATGAAATTTTGGCAATTATCACTTTTGGCAATTCTGGCAATTCATCTTATCCCTGTCTTTGTTTGTGTTTCGAATTTTCGCAGATCACCCGCACCACGCCCTTGCGGTGGACGATCTTGCACTTATCACAAATCTTCTTTACTGATGCCCTGACCTTCATGTTTCCCGCTCTCTTTTAATTCCGTGCTGCCCTCAACCAACGTTCCGGCCGCACTTTTCGTCTAATTTGGTAATTGGGTAAACTCGTAATTTGATAATTTGAAAACCATGCCTTCCAATTACCCTTTACCAAATTACTCAATTACCAAATCACTTATACCGATACACAATTCGCCCACGCGTGAGATCATAGGGTGAGAGTTCCACCGCGACCTTGTCGCCGGGAAGAATGCGAATGAAATTCTTGCGCATTCTGCCGGAAACGTGCGCCAGCACCTGATGTTTGTTTTCCAGTTCCACCCGGAACATGGCATTGGGCAGCGGCTCAACCACCGTTGCCATCACCTCTATCGCGTCTTCTTTACTCACCTAGCTCCTTGAGAGTCTCACTGTTGGAGAGCCCTCGCTTTGCTCGGGATTTCGGCAGCAGGCTCCCGCTTCGCTCATGCCTGCAAGACGCCTCAACCTCTATTGCGTCTTCTACCCGCCAGCAGCTTCTTTTATTCCGTCAGCACCAGCGGTCCATTGCGCGTGACCGCCACAGTATGTTCAAAATGCGCGCTGTAACTGCCATCTTCAGTGACGGCTGTCCATTTATCGTCCAGGACCCGCGTGCCCGGCCTGCCGATGTTTACCATAGGCTCAATGGCAATCACCATGCCTTCGCGCAACCGGGTACCATGGCCTCGCGTGCCGAAATTCGGTACCTGCGGATCTTCGTGCAGCCGTGTCCCGATTCCGTGTCCAACAAATTCCCGCACCACGCTGAAGCCGTTGGCCTCAACATATTCCTGCACTGCCGCTCCCACGTCGCCAACTGTCTTACCCAGCCTGACTTCGGCAATTGCTTTCTTCAGTGAAGTTTCCGTCACATCCAGCAGTTTTTGCAGCTCCGGAGTCAATGACTTGCCTACAGGCACGGTAATCGCGGAGTCGCCATAGTATCCATCCAGGACTACTCCACAATCGATGGAAACAATGTCGCCTTCCTTGAGCACCCGCTTCTCTGAAGGAATGCCGTGAATGATTTCATTGTTCACCGACGTGCACAGCACGCAGGGATATTCGTGGTATCCCTTGAATGCAGGCTTGGCCCCTAATTCCCGGATCTTTTCTTCCGCCGCATTTTCCAGGTCCATGGTGGAAACTCCGGGGGCCACCATGGTCTTCACCGCATCCAGCACCTGGCGGACAATCTGTCCGCTGCGCTTCATCTTTCCCAGCTCGGCTTGTGACTTGCAATTGATCATTCAAATGCCTGCTGCATCCGCTTCGCCTTCAATAGCGCGAAAAATTTCCGCCATCACTTTGTCAACAGGTTGTTCTCCGTTGATCCGGCGCAAGCGTCCCTGCTTACGGTAATAATCTTCCAGCGGCAGGGTCTGGCGTTCATAACTTTTCAAACGCTCGGAGATAACTACTTCCGTGTCGTCGGCGCGCTGGAACAACTGTGTACCGCAGACGTCGCAAACGCCCGCTTCTTTGGGCGGCTGGAGATAGATATTGTAAATCTTGCCGTCGACAGGACAAGAACGGCGGCCTGTAAGCCGTTGCAGTAATTGATTATAACTTACCTCAACGCCCAGGACAACCGGCCTGCTGTTCCCCCGCCGTGCCGCCAACTCTCTATCCAGCCATTCCGCCTGCCCTACTGTCCGCGGAAATCCATCCAGAACAAAGCCTCGTTCACAATCCGGTTGTTTTAACCGGTCTGCCACCATGCCATTCACCAAATCATCGGAAACCAGCTCACCCCGCTCCATTACCCGGCTTGCTCTCCGTCCCAGGTCGGTCCGACGGGCCACATTATCCCGCAGAATGTCCCCCGTGGAAATGTGGGGGATTCCGTAGTGTCCGGCAATCAACTTGGCCTGTGTGCCTTTGCCGGCCCCAGGGGCGCCCAGCAAGACAATCGGGCCCACAGCGATGTGCTTTTCGCTCATAGCCTTATACCGGTGTGGCCCGACAGCCTCTTAGCCCCAGAGCCTCCTCCCGCGGACTCGTCCGCTTCGGGAGGTAAAGCCTTCATAATGACGCATCACCAATTGCGACTCGATCTGGTTTACCGTATCCATTGCCACACCCACAACGATCAAGAGCGAGGTCCCGCCAAAGTAAAAGTTCACGCCCAAACCATGCAGCACCCAGACCGGCAATCCGCTAAAGACGCGCGGCCCGATCCAAGGTATATGATCAAGATGGATTCCGGCAATCATCCATTCCGGAATCAACGAAATCAGGATCAGGTACAAGCCGCCTACCAGCGTCACGCGCGTCAGCACATCATTGATGTAATCGCGGGTGCGATGGCCCGGACGGATGCCGGGAATAAACCCGCCGTACTTTCGCATGTTGTCCGCAACGTCCGATGGATTAAAGACGATGGAAACATAAAAATATGCGAAGAAGATAATCCCGACCGCATAGAGCAGCGTATATAGCGGCTCACCCCATTTAAGTTGTTCCAGCGTTCCGCCAAAGTAGCGGTTCAACGTGCCGCCGGGCTTAAACGCGTTGGAAAGCGTGAGCATCTGTGGAATGCTCAGCAGCGATGAAGCAAAAATTACCGGCATTACGCCGCCGGAATTCACGCGCAACGGCAAGTGCGTTGACTGACCACCCATGATGCGGCGTCCTACCACCCGCTTCGCATATTGGACTGGTATCCGCCGCTCTGATCTTTCCATGAATACGATGAAGGCCACTACCAGGATCATCACCGCTATCAGGATCACCAGGATCGGAATGGTGAAACTGCCCCAGACGGCAGACTTCGCCTTGCTATAGAGCTCCATCACAGCTTTCGGCAGCCCGACCACAATCCCGGCAAAAATCAGCAGGGACATTCCATTGCCAACCCCGCGCTCTGTAATCTGCTCTCCCAGCCACATGATAAAGATGCTGCCTGTGGTCAGGGTGATGATCGTCATCAGGATGAAGGAAGGTCCCGGATTAATAACAAATTTCTGGGACTGCAGAGTAAAGGCAATACCCATACTTTGCAGCACGGAGAGTATCAGGGTGAGATAACGCGTCCACTGCGTAATCTTCCTGCGCCCAAGATCGCCTTCTTTTTGCAGGCGGGCCAGCGGCTCCCAAACTACGGTGAGCAACTGCAAAATAATGGACGCCGTGATGTAGGGCATAATGCCCAGGGCAAAAATCGTCAACCGGCGCAGGTTGCCGCCGCTGAACAGATCATAGAAACCCAGCAATCCGCCGCTCTGCTGCTCAAACGCTTTTTGCAGTTGGTCAGTATTGATGCCCGGCGTGGGAATGTGCGACCCCAGCCGGTAAACAGCCAGCATGGCCAGCGTAAACAGAACGCGCTTGCGGAGGTCCGGTACTCGAAAGATATTCGCCAGTTTCTCGAACATTTAATTCACTTTTTTCTTTAGTTTCGAAGGTGGTTTCGTCTTGCCCTTAGCGTTCTCGTCTTTAGCTTCGGCCGCGGCAGGAGCGCCAATCACTTCAACCTTGCCGCCCGCTTTGGTGATCTTCTCTTCGGCGGACTTGGAGAACTTGTGCGCCTGTACGCTGATCGCCGACTTGAGCTCGCCATCGCCCAGAATTTTAATCAGGTCGTTTTTGCTCGCCAGACCGTGCTTGACCAGAAATTCCGGAGTTATGTTTTTCTCGCCCAGTTCCACCAGGCGTTCAAGGTTTACTACCTGATATTCCACGCGGAAAATGTTGGTGAAGCCGCGTTTGGGCAAACGCCGGTGCAGCGGCATCTGGCCGCCTTCAAAACCGCGCATCATG
This sequence comes from Candidatus Angelobacter sp., assembly GCA_036488825.1. Lineage (GTDB taxonomy): Bacteria > Acidobacteriota > Terriglobia > Terriglobales > Acidobacteriaceae > Angelobacter. The sequence continues at coordinate 739 of DASXGZ010000030.1, read as the reverse complement.
CGCGAACCGCTGCGCGAACGCTGCCCCTTGTGTCCGCGGGTCGAAGTCTTGCCCATGCCGGAGCCCATGCCGCGGCCCACTCGCTTCTTGTTTTCATTCGCCTTCTTGGGCGCTCGAACGTTTGATAAGTTCATAAAATAGCCTTTAGCTGTTAGTTCTTAGCCTTTAGCTTGAAACCAAAACGCTTCGCTTTGGCTAAAAGCTAAGAGCTAAAGGCTAAAAGCTACGATGTTATTGCACTATCTCCACCAGATGCGGCACCTTGGCCACCATGCCGCGAATTGCCGGCGTGTCCGGCCGCTCGATCACCTGATTCAAGCGCGTAAAACCTAATCCCCGCACCACCAACTTGTGCTTCACCGGCGTGCAGATCACTGAGCGCACATACTTCAAATGCAGCTTGCCTGCGGGCGCCGCGGCCTTAGCCGCTTTCGCCTTGGTCTTTGTATTGGTCTTCATGATTACAGTTCCTGCGCCGTCTTACCCCGAACTCCGGCGACAAATTCTCTATTCTTCAATTTCTTCAGCGCATCGAAAGTCGCTTTGATCACATTGTGCGGGTTGGTTGTACCGATTGACTTCGTCAGAACGTTCTGAATTCCCACTGAAGTCATGATGGCCCGCACCGCGCCGCCTGCGATAACGCCCGTGCCTTCCGGCGCTGGCTTCAGCAGCACCATGCCGGATCCGAAACGTCCCAGCACCGCGTGCGGAATGCTGGTTTGCGTCAAATTCACCC
>DASXGZ010000010.1:0-20894 GCA_036488825.1 Candidatus Angelobacter sp. | reverse complement strand
AAAGATCGGCGCGCGGCTGCGCGTAATTCCCATGCAAGGCTGGCTGCGTGGCGACTGGTTCGATTCCACGGGAATTGTGTGGATTAATACTTCGCCGAATCTGCGGTCAGTGAACGAGGCGGAGCTGTACACGGGCGTGGCGATCGTGGAGGGCACGAACGTCTCTGTCGGTCGGGGGACCGATACTCCATTTGAAGTGCTGGGCGCTCCTTGGATCGATCCGCATACGTTTTCTGACTATTTGAATGCTCGGCTGATTCCCGGTGTACGTTTTGTGCCGGTGACGTTTACGCCGGTGAGCGGTCCGTACGCGAACCAGTTGTGCAAGGGTGTGAATATTATTGTCACCGACCGCACGGTGCTGGATGCTCCGGAAATGGGGATTGAACTGGCGGTGGCGTTGAGAAAGCTGTATCCCGACAATTGGAAGATTGAGCGTATGCTTGCTCTGCTTGCCAATCGCCAGGTTTTTGATGCAGTGGTGAACGGAGATGATCCGCGTAGCATCGCGCAAGGCTGGCAGGATGATCTGGAAAAGTTCAAAGAGCTGCGGCAGAAGTATTTGTTATATAAATAAATTTTTATCGCAGAGACGCAGAGGCGCGGAGCAGAACAGAATTAGCCGCGAATTAACGCGAAATACGCGAATGATTGTGAGAATATTGTTCGGATTGACCCGTTGAACTCTAAATATTTCTTTGATATCGGCTGCTAACCAAAGGTTTTGAACAAATTTCGATTCGTGTTTTTCGCGTGCATTCGCGGCCCAAACGTCTTATCTTCCGAGCATGGATCTTCACATCGGTACATCAGGATGGTCTTACGCGAGTTGGAAGCCGGCGTTCTTTCCTGAGAAGCTGCCGTCCAAACGGTTTCTTGAATTTTATGGCACCCGGCTGAATGCGGTGGAACTGAACGCGACGTTTCGCCGGATGCCCACGCCCAGCGCGATTGTCGGCTGGGTAACCCAGACACCTGCCGATTTTAAGTTTGCCGCCAAAGTGCATCAGTCCATCACGCATTTTAAAAGACTGAAAGATGCAGAGGATTCGATGCGCTTCTTTCTACAAAGCATGGAGCCAATGCGTGAGTCGGGCAAGTTGGGGCCAATTCTGATCCAGACACCGCCGAACCTTAAAGCCGATGTGGATTTGCTCAAGACATTTGTGCAGTGCCTGCCGCAGGCATACCGCTTTGCATTTGAGTTCAGGCATGAGAGCTGGTTCAACGATGCAGTGTACGAAATCCTGAAAAGCAAAAATGCTGCGCTGTGCTGGGCGCAGAGCGAGAAGATTGTTGTCCCTAAGGTGGCCACGGCGGATTTTTTGTACTATCGATTTCGCGAACCGGAGTACAGCCAGCCCGATCTCAATACGGTGGCGGAAGAAGTGAAGGCACAAAGCACCGAGCGCGAAGTGTATGCCTTCTTCAAGCATGAAGAGAAGCCGGAGAGCGCGTTGAATGCTGTGACTGTGGCGCGGCTGAACGGGGTGGAAGAGAAGCCGTTTGTTATGCCGGAGAAGAAGGCCAGGAAAACTCCGCAAAAATAGACGTTAGTGCAGCAATCCAGCTTTGTGCTACCCAGCTAACGATTCAATCATCTGCACCGCATCCGGCGGAAGCACAATTTCACGGCTGGCGAGGTCTTGTTGCATGTGGTCGGCACTGGAGGTGCCAGTGAGCGGCAGCATGCCGACGGAGCGCGCGAACGCGAAAACAATCTGGGCAGGCGTGGCCCTTCGTTCGGCGGCGAGAGTTGCAATCGCGGAATGGCGGAGTACGTCAAGATTTGCGGTGAGCAGAGAGAAGCCCTGATAGATGATGTTTCGCTCGCGGCAAAAGCGGCGAACGTCGCGGTCCCAGCCAAGCCTAGCGTAACAGCGGTTCTGCACGAACGCCGGCGCTTCGGGGTGAACGGTTGTCATCTGCTCAAGCTGTTCCAGAGAAATATTGCTGACACCGAGAAGACGCGCGCGTCCGGCATCGCGCTCTTTGATCATGGCTTCCCATACTTCGGCATCATCATCGGTCCAGCCATAGCGCGAGGCAGGGCCGTGCAAAACTAGACTATCAACGTAGTCAGCCCCGAGATGCTCCAGCGAACTGGCCATGGACTGTGCCACTTGTACGGAGTGGCTGGTGGAGGGATCATAGGGCAGGCGATGGTCTTGTCCACCGAGATAGGTGAATTTTGTTTGCAGAAACAGGTCAGCGCGCGTGACCAATCCGGAACCATAAACGGCGGCGAGGCCCTGACCGACTCCGGCTTCAAAATAGTGGCGGCGTTGGTTTGCCGTGTCAATCCCGCGAAAGCCCGAGCGAATGGCGAGTTCGGTTAGGGCTGCAGTGCGATCTTCTTTCCAGGCAGTGCCGTAAAGAAAGTCAGGAATGGAAGGAGCATTTTGCATGCTCTATTGTGGCATGAAGAATTTAATCGAATGAAATGAGCGCGCCTTGCAGCACAAGAAAGCGATATTCAAAACTCCTTTCGGCTTGCTCCACTTCATTGCGTCTTCTTTAGTATGATGGTGTGCCGAATGTTAGACCAATGTTTCAGGAGGAAAGAATGATGAGGTTTGTGGCGCGCATTGTTACGACAGTGATTCTGGGGTCCTTTTTATTTACACAGGCTCTTGCAGAAGATGCTGCCAAGCCGTCGGCCAACTCGAACACGTCTGAGGCCTCTGGCCCAAACGCCACCGCCAGTTCCACTGATTATCTGGCGCCAGCCATTCCTATGGAACCGCAAGCTGATACCAAAGCGAAAAATACTGCTACATCCAGCGATAGCGAAGCGTATCCAGCGGTTGATCTCTTCGTAGGTTATTCTTTCGTGCGTTTTGCCACCAGAGCGCAAGGCGTGAAAGAGTCATTCAGCTGGCATGGAGTGACCGGATCACTTGCAGGAAATGTAAACCGCTGGTTCAGCCTGGTGGGGGACATAGGCGCTTATCGTATTAAGGACCTGCCCAGATCCGTCACCGGCAACGCATATACATTTTTATTTGGCCCGCAATTTTCGCAGCGCTCTAAGCATTTCACGCCATTTGTGCATGCTCTTTTTGGCGCCGCGCGCCTGTCAGACATAAAGGCTGCTACCACTCCCACGGGATCAGTATTCTTCAACCGGTCGTTTTCGGCGAACTCATTTGCCACTGCTCTCGGTGGCGGTCTTGACGTCAATTTCAACAAGCACATCAGCGCCCGCGTGTTTCAAGCCGAATACCTGATCACTAAGTTTGTTGACAATAATAATAATGAACAAAACAATCTTCGTTTGTCTGCCGGACTGGTGCTGCACTTTGGCGGCAACCCTCCGCCGCCACCTCCTAACCATCCGCCCACTGTTTCAGTCACGGTCAATCCGGCCAAAGTTTTTGCCGGCTCCAATGACAGTGTTGTAGCTCAGGCGCAGGCATCAGACCCAGACAATGACACGCTGACTTACAAATGGTCCGCCACCGGAGGCAACATTGAAGGCACCGGCGCTGAAGCTCGCTGGAACTCCAGCGGCGTTCAGCCAGGCAAGTACACAATCACTGCTACCGTCGACGATGGGAAAGGTGGTGTCGCCAACTCTTCTGCCGATGTAACCGTTGAACAGAAACCGAACACCCCACCCACTATCAGTTGCGCGGCAAATCCCGCTACCATCACTGTGGGCCAGCGCGCCAACATTGTGGCTACAGCCAGCGACGCTGATAACGACCAGTTGACCTATAGCTACAAAGCCAGCGGCGGCAACGTGACCGGAACCGGCGCCAACGCAGAATTTGATTCCACCGGCCTCGCTCCCGGCAATTACACCATCACCTGCCATGTGAGCGATGGACGCGGCGGTGAAACAGACTCCCTGGCGCAAGTCACCGTGCAACCCGCAGCTCCGCCCAAGGAACAAACCCAGCTTGAGCAGCGGCTCTCACTGCACAGCATCTATTTCCCAACTGCGCAGCCCACGGCCAATAGCCCGGTTTCAACCGGATTGCTGGCCAGCCAGAAACGCACCTTGCTTGCTCTTGCCGGCGACTTCAAAAAATATCTGGCATTCAAGCCTGAAGCGCACCTGATCCTGCAAGGCCATGCCGATCCGCGCGGCGGAGCAGAGTACAACAAAGCACTTTCTGAACGCCGTGTGGAACGTACCAAGGCTTATCTGGTTAGCCAGGGTGTTGCCGCCGACGTGATTGAAACTCAAGGTCTGGGTGAAGAACAGCCCATGAGCCCTGAGCAGGTCAAGCAAGCCATTGATCAGGACCAGAACATCACAGCGGCGCAAAAAGCGCAGCTTACCCGCAATGCCAAGGTCCTGGCACTGGCGCAGGACCGCCGCGTTGACGTTACCCTGAGCACCACGGGGCAAACATCCGTCCGTGAATTCCCATTCAATGCTGAGGATGCTCTCAACCTCATCAACCCAAGAGGCGCACCCGGAACCCACAAAGCTCCGGCCAAGAAAGCTGCGCCCCGAAAGGGGACCAGCAAGGCGGGGACAAAGAAAGCTCCGCCGAAACAATAATTCGCCTCGGCTTGGGGGCCTGAAAATCTGAGCGGAGAGTTAGACGGCCCCCATGGCAGGCCCCGAAAGTCTGAAGCCGGGAAGAAAACCAAACCGTAGAGACGTAGCAGCTACGTCTCTACTTCAGCAATCGCGAAGAGCAAATTGCGGCAGGCGAAAAAAACCTGCCGCTTTTTCACGCCCGGCAGTCCCCGCGATGCTATGAACCAGCCCATCTGGGGCTAGACGGGACCCAACTACAGCACCATCCCGAACCTTGTCTCTTAAATTTTGCGTGCGTGCGGTCAGGCAGCTCTGGACTGCTGAATCGTAACCGCAGCGCCGTCTAGTTCGTATCCTTCATCAGCCAGCGTCTTTTGCGCTGCCGCGCGAAGGTCAGTTTCACTTGCAGTTTGGGGAAGATCGCAATATCGCCGGATCACCTCTTCGCCCGCGGCGATTCGTATCAGCCATTTTGACTTTTCGGCATCCCACGATATTTGAGCACTATCTGCACGCATCTTGATTTCTCCTTCGCGACCTACTCTCTTTCCGATTGTCCGATAACGATTTTGGTTGTGCTGCTATTCCATAGTTTTCAGCGTGGGACTGATAATTAACCGGGCATCCGTTGCTTTTTGCACCATTTCCGCAGTCAAACCGGGCGCAACTTCCTCCAGCACCAAGCCTTTCGGGGTAATGTTGATGTAGGCCATTTCTGTGACAATTGTGTCTACCACCTTCATTCCTGTCAGGGGCAAAGTGCACTTCTTCAGGATCTTAGGCGTGCCATCTTTTGTAGTGTGCTCCATGGCGATAATCACGCGCCGCGCTCCCGCCACTAGGTCCATGGCGCCGCCCATCCCTTTCACCATCTTGCCTGGGATCATCCAGTTGGCCAGGTTCCCTTCTTCGTCCACTTCCATTGCGCCCAGCACGCTCAGATCAATGTGGCCACCGCGGATCATGGCAAATGAATCACCGCTGGAAAAATAGGCCGTTCCCGGAATTTCCGTCACTGTTTCCTTGCTGGCGTTGATCAGGTCGGGATCTTCATCGCCTTCAAAAGGAAATGGCCCCACGCCAAGCATGCCATTTTCGCTTTGCAGGATCACCTCCACGCCCGGTGCAATATAGTTTGCGACCAGCGTGGGCATTCCTATGCCCAGATTGACGTAAAATCCATCCTGCATTTCTTTGGCAATGCGCTTTACGATGCGCTCGCGTTTTTCTACGTCTTTCTGTTTTTCCGGTTTATTGACTGTTTTATTAACTGGTGTTGTGGCCATAGTTATTTCTCTTCCGTCATCACCTCGCGTTGCGTCTCACGCCCTTTTCCGCAATGTCCGTTTCTCGATGCGCTTCTGCTGTCCCGTGCTCAATACAATCCGCTTTACATAAACGCTGGGCAAATGGATTCCGTCGGGATCAAGCTGGCCTGGCTCCACAATCTCTTCAACTTCTACAATCGTGATCCTTGCTGCCGTAGCCATAACAGGATTAAAGTTGCGCGCAGTCTTGCGAAAGATCAAATTGCCCCACCGGTCAGCCTTCCAGGCTTTCACCAGGGCAAAGTCCGCTTTCAATGCACGCTCCATTACATAGGGCCGGCCGTCAAATTCGCGGATCTCTTTACCTTCAGAAACCACCGTGCCTGCGCCTGTCGGCGTGAAAAAAGCGGGGATACCCGCTCCACCGGCTCTTATGCGCTCCGCAAGCGTTCCCTGCGGATTTAATTCCAGGTGCAACTTGCCGGTAAGAACAAGTTGTTCAAAGAGCTTGTTCTCGCCTACGTACGACCCAATATGTTTTTTGATCTGGCCGGTGTAGAGCAATTTGCCCAGGCCAAAGTCGTCCACGCCTGCATTGTTGGAAACCGTAGTCAGGTTTTGCACGCCCTTGCGTACCAGGGCTTCAATAAGATCGACAGGGATGCCGCAAAGGCCGAACCCGCCGACCATAATCATCGAACCGTCTTTCATATCCTTGACCGCTTCATCAGCGCTGGCAATGACTTTATTCATAAACAGATGATTCTAATCAGCGGAATTGAGGACTGCAACGTCTCGCACAACAACACCCCGGGTCGATATTGCTTTTAACCAGCCCCGGAAACCGTTGCTGACCCATAACGCAGTGCGACCCAAGAGAAGGTCATGACCTCCCGTGTTCCCGAATGGGAACTAGAAGCCGCTTCCGCACATGAAAATGCGTGAGTGCCGATAGTTTACGGCTTATGATAGCCAACCAATGTTTCACACTACTACCAACTATAGAAAGGGAAAAACATGCATCCGAAGAAATTGATATTGGCTGTTTTCCTGATGAGCTTGCCAGTCTGCGCCCAGGTGAACAATAGCGCAATCATCTATGCCGATCAAAACGCTACGCTCACCTACCAGCAGATCGTTGATACCGTTTGCCCGACGAATGGATGTACTATCTACGCTACCAGTCCCAACGCTAGCCGAACCATCGGCACCCTAGACCCCGGAGCCAAGGTGGTCACGCTCTATCTTGGGCCATTTACATACAACGTAGACCATATGATCCTGAGAAAAGGCTTCAGGATGATCGGAATGGGGGCTTCCGATGCCGGGACCATTCTGCAGTCGACCAGTACAATCAACACCCCGATGTTCATGCTTCCTCAATTGAACAACACGCCGGCAACCGACGTTTATCTCTATGGCTTCCGTCTTCTAGCGCAGGCAAGCAACACGTCGCAAAGCGGAATCTGGATGGATTGCTCCCAATTGACGAATGCAGGTCTCTGGCACTCTTCTTTTGAAGACCTCTATTTCCAGAACTTCAAGGGCTCGGCCCTGGCCTTCTTCGGGCCGACCACAAGCGCCATTGCGGCCAACCAGTTCCTGAGCTTCCGCAATCTCTGGGCTGTCCGGCCATCCGGCGGCGGTCCGGACTTCCGCATGGAAGGCTATAACGCGCAGGTGGATTGTATTGAGTGCCATTTCGATGGGTTTGGACGGCCGGGGGACGGCTGGGCCAACATATTCATTGGGAATCTAGCCGGTGGAAACTACACTCCCACTTCGATCCACTTCGTCAATCTGACCGCTCAAGCGGCCAACATTGGCGTTCAACTCTACGGGGCCAAGCATATAACTTTTATCGGCTCTCATCATGAGGACTTGAACGGCGCTTATCAGTTGCAAAGCGATGGCACAGTTTCCACCAAGGGTGTACAGATCTCAAACGCATTTTTTGCCGGCAACGTTGGAAACAATGGCGGAAACGGCTTCCTGGTGAACGCGGTCAGCGCCACTGCAATCACTCTTCAATCGGCGGTGATTGATGGAACTCCAGACACCATAGTTGGGGGAGCTTCTGCGGGAAATGTATCCCGCTATTAAACCCGTGCACGAGGGCGTATCCATAGGGTGCGCCCATTTTTATCACCCTTCAATCAAATGCCTGAGCAGCCGCTTCCCTTCCGGCCAATCGCCTAGCCCGGATTCTCCATTCACATGGCCTGCTGCGCCAATGTCGACAAACCTGCTTCCCCATGACCGCGCAAATTCCCTGGCACGTGCAATAGAGAGATAAGGATCACTACTGCTGGCCACAACAATAGACGGAAACGGAAGCAGGTCACGCGGTACTGGCGAAAAATCCTTGAGCGGAGCGGGAGCGTCTTTGCTGTCCACGTCAGCGGGCGCAACCAGCAAGGCGCCCTTGATTTTGCTCACTTCATGTGGCGCCATCTTGCACCAGTGCGCCAGCGCAATGCAGCCGAGACTGTGGGCGGCGAAAACAATCGGCGCGGGGGCCTGCTTTACCTCAGCCGTGATTCGCTCCAGCCACCACTCACGATGAGGGTATTCCCAGTCGCGCTGCTGCACCCGCAGGAAAATGGGGTTCTGCTGCTCCCATAGTGTCTGCCAGTGTCGTGGGCCTGAGTTCTGCCATCCCGGCAGCACCAGCACGGTGGCAGCCACGTCTCTGGTGCCCATTTCAAAATGGTTGGCATGGTCAAATTCCTCCCGCAGCGCAGGTGTCCGAAGATTTTCCCGTATATGCGCCAGCCGCTGCTCCAGCTTGGCCAGCGCCTTTTCGATATTGGCCGTATTCGTATGCGCAATATCCCGCCACATGGAGTACGGACTGGCTGCAATGCGCGTCATCTCCCGCAAGGCCCGCCCGCCGATGGCGTGCACATCAGAATTGTCGCCCAGCTCGTCTACCAGGGTCGCAGCCAGCGCTGTGGCCATCATCTGCGGCAGATGGCTGATCCAGGCGCACATCTGATCATGGCGATCGGCCTCCATCTTCAGCAGTCGAACGCCAATCTTTTCCAGCAGCTCACAATAATCTTTGATCTTGCCGCGCTCTGTAGACTGGTTGGCCTGCGGTACCAGAAGCCAGACAGCATTCAGGAACAATTTAGATTCGGCGTTATCCAGCCCGCTGTGTTCCTTGCCTGCCATGGGATGCCCGGCGAGAAACCGTTGCGGCGTTCTGTCTCCAAACACTGCCTGGGCACGCTCAAGAATTTCTTTCTTTGTACTGCCAACGTCGGTGATAAGCGCGTCAGGGGGAGCAATGGGCCCAATGCGTTCAATGAGATCAATAATGCCGCCGACGGGCGTAGCCAGAATAATCAAATCGCTGCCGGCAACGGCCTCTACCGGATCTTCAGTGCCGGAATCGATGGCGCGCATAGCGCGTGCGCGATCCAGAACACCTCCGCGGTCGCAACCAATGATCCTGCCTTCAAAGCCGGCTGCCTTCAGGGCCATGGCCAATGATCCGCCAATCAGGCCGGTACCGATGATAGTGATCTGTTTGAACACTAACCGTCCTTCAGAGACACGCAAGCAGGAATTGAACGCTCAAGATCCGGCCGCAAAGGTGCTTTTATTTGATTTTAACCAAGCTTGCGCCCTACAGCAGGCGCAATCATACGAAGCTCAGTCACCAGTTTGGCAAACTGCTCAGGATACAGGGACTGCGCCCCATCGGAAAGGGCTTTGTCGGGGCAGTTGTGGACTTCAATCAGCAAGCCGTCTGCGCCCGCCGCAACGGCGGCGCGAGCCATGGGCGAAACTTTGTCGCGACGGCCCGTGCCGTGCGATGGATCAGCGAGAATGGGAAGATGAGAAAGTTTTTTTACGATTGGAATCGCCGAGATATCCATGGTGTTGCGTGTGTAAGTTTCAAAAGTACGAATACCGCGTTCGCATACGATGACATCATAATTGCCGCCCGCCATCAGGTACTCGGCTGAGAGCAGCAGCTCTTCAATGGTCGCGGCAATGCCGCGCTTGAGCAACACCGGCTTGCGCACCTTGCCGAGTTCCCGCAGCAGATTAAAATTCTGCATGTTCCGCGCCCCTACCTGGAGCAAATCGACGTAAGGCAGCATTAGCGGGATTTGCGAAATTTCCATTACTTCGCTCACCACCAGCATGCCGAATTTGTCTGCGGCTTCCCGCATTAGCTTGAGCGCTTCTTCGCCCATCCCCTGAAAGCTATAGGGTGAACTCCGAGGTTTGAATGCGCCACCGCGCAGGAACTTTGCGCCAGATTGGGCAACAGATTCTGCGACCGCAAAAATCTGTTCGCGCGATTCCACGGAACATGGGCCGGCCATTAAGACTACATCATCTCCACCGATGTTTACGCCCCCTTGAAACTTAACAATCGTACCTTCAGGCCGAAAGCTGCGAGCCACCAGCTTGTACGGAGAACTGATGCGGTGCACTTCGCCCACACCCGGCAGCACTTCAATATCGCGAATATCGAAGGCAAACTGGGCGCCCACCGCACCCAGGACTGTCTGCCGCGCACCGGTTGAGCGATGGACCTCAAAGCCCATGCCGATCAGGCGCTCGATCACCTGCTGGATCTGTTCTTCCGCGGCTTGTTCCTGCATTGCAACAATCATGGTTTTTATTTGAAATCCCGAATCCCGCGCAGCGGGTGAGGGACCCCCTATTCCCCTTACAATCTGCTCAAATCAATAAACTCGGTTTCCGCCCTATGTTGAATCGCAGGCACAGGGTTCCCTCGCTGCCCCGGGATTTCAGAAAGGACTTAATCATTTACCTCAACGTCGTATTCAGTGTGCCCACCGCCCGGTTCGATTTTCGGAGCAATCTCATTTTTCTGAATATTGCGCATCACATCAATGATTCGCTCATAAACCTGGCGAAGTTCGCTTTCCGGCAATGGGCCGCGATTGGCACGCTGCACATTCGCAAAAATCAATTTTTCGCGCTCCGGTTCGTAAATTGGCATGCTGGTGTTGCGCTTGAGCTTGCCGATTTCGTGCGCCGCCTGCGCCCGCTCGTTCAGCAAGTCCACCAGCCGTCGGTCCAATTCGTCAATTTTCTTCCGCCAGTCGGCGATTTCCATGCTCATTGGCGTCCTGAGATACAGGCCATAATGCCTGAATATACTTAACTAAGTTAATGACACTCTAGAATAACTTAATGATGTTAACCTTGTGAAGTAGCCGTGCTCTGGCCCTCTGCTCTCAGGCTGCGCACAAACTGCTCGACTGCCTGTGCTTCCCTGCCCGGATTCTGCTCAATGATCTGCACAATCGCGCTGCCTACAACCACGGCATCGGCGAACTGCCCAACTTCCGCAAACTGCTGCGCATTGGAAATTCCAAAGCCCACCGCCACCGGCAAGCTGGTAAATTTGCGGATGCGCTTCACCAAACCCTGTGCGTCTGTAGCAATCTGTTTCTGCGCGCCGGTTATGCCCGTACGTGAAACCGCATATACAAAACCCTTGCAAGCCTGCGTAATTGCCTTGAGCCGCTGATCTGGGCTTGTAGGAGCGGCCAGAAACACTGTATCCAGATTGTGCGCCGCCATCATGCGCCGATACTCATCTGCTTCTTCCACCGTCAAGTCGGTCACTAAAGCGCCATCCACCCCAGCTTTGGCCGCTTCATTGCAAAAGCGCTCCATGCCAAAACGCAACATGGGATTCAAATAAGTAAAAATAATCAGGCCAGCGTCGGTTTGTTTGCGGACTTCGGCTGCAAGTTCCAAAATATCCTGCAGGGATGTCCCATGCTGCAACGCGCGTTCGCTGGCACGTTGAATTACCGGACCATCGGCCACAGGATCACTGAACGGGACACCGAGTTCGATTACGTCCGCACCAGCGTTGGCAGCGGCAAGAATAACTTCTTTCGTCGCGGCAAGATTTGGATCACCACAAGTAATGTAGGCCACCAGCCCCGGCTTATCTTGAAAATAATTTCGGCTCATAGTTTTAAGCTCTCGCGAAGAATCCCCATATCTTTATCGCCGCGTCCGGAAATATTCACGATCACCATCTCTGACTTTTTCATCTTCGGCGCACGCTTAATGCATTCCGCCACGGCGTGGGAAGACTCCAGCGCAGGAATAATTCCTTCAGTTCGCGCCAAACGCGTGCACGCTTCCAGCGCTTCTCCGTCGGAAGCAGAGACGTATTCGGCACGTCCCGAATCAGCAAGAGCCGCGTGCTCCGGCCCGATAGAAGGGTAATCAAGGCCGGCTGAGATGGAATGTGTAAGCGCGATCTGGCCTTGTGCATCCTGCAACACATAAGAAAAAGTTCCCTGAAGCACGCCAGGTAGCCCGCCCTGAAAACGCGCGGCATGTTCGCCCAGTTGCTGACCGCGGCCGCCAGCCTCAACTCCAATCAGCTTTACCCTTTTATCTTTCAGAAATTCATGGAAAATGCCGATCGCATTTGATCCGCCGCCAACACAGGCAATAATTGCAGCGGGAAGCTTGCCTTCGGCTTTCAGTATCTGCGCGCGCGCTTCGCGTCCGATGACAGAATGGAAATCGCGGACCATGGTGGGGTATGGATGCGCGCCCAGCACGCTACCAAGGAGATAATGTGTGTCCCGCACATTCGTCACCCAGTCGCGCATTGCCTCATTGATGGCATCTTTCAGTGTGCGGGAACCAGATTCCACGCCGCGCACCTCGGCCCCCAGCAGCCGCATGCGGAATACGTTCAGCTCCTGCCGGCGCATATCTTCCGTTCCCATATAAACGACACATTGCAGCCCGAAAAGAGCGCAGACGGTTGCACTGGCCACTCCATGCTGTCCAGCGCCTGTTTCGGCGATGATGCGCTTCTTTCCCATGCGGATCGCCAGTAGCGCCTGGCCCAGGCAATTATTGATTTTGTGCGCGCCGGTGTGCAGCAGGTCTTCGCGCTTAAGATAGATCTTTGCTCCACCCAGTTCCTGGCTTAAACGACGTGCGTAGAACAATGCAGTAGGACGGCCCGCATATTCTTTAAGCAGACGGTCGAACTCGGCGCGAAACTTTTTATCCTGTCTCGCTTTAGCGTACTCGCGTTCCAACTCCTCCAGCGCCGCCATCAATGTTTCCGGCACATAACGCCCGCCATAAACGCCGAATCGTCCAGCGACAGCTTTCTCTTTTCTCAAAGCGCTTGCTCTCATGTTTGTTCAGCCCTCCGTACCGCCGCCACAAATGCCTTCAGTTTTTCCGGATCTTTCCGCCCCGGCTCGCGTTCCACTCCGGTCACCACGTCCACGCCCCATGGGCTCAACATTCGTACAGCTTCCTCTACGTTGTCCGGCGTAAGACCGCCTGCAACAATGAACCTTGCTTCCTTGTCAGCCACTTGCTTTCGCGTAGCTTGCCAACCAAATGGCCTGCCGCTGCCCGCTCCCGAATCGAGCAACCACGCGTCTACATTTTCCTGATCAGTACCCAATTTAAGCTCAAAGCCGGGTTCCACCAGGACCGTTTTAATTTTTCGGATTGAATCTCGCCTGTTAGCCGGTAGTCGATCATAAACTTCAGCAGCGGACTCCCGGCCATGCATCTGAATTCCCGTCAAATCAACTACACTTGCAATGCTGGTAATCTCTGCCGCAGAACTGTTCATAAACACGCCAATCCGCTCCACTCCAGGCGGCAGGTCACAAATAATCCGCTGTGCCTGCTCTGGAGAGACATGGCGCTTGCTGGGCGCAAAGATAAAGCCCAGAGCATCCGCCCCCGCTTCAACGGATTCGAGCGCGTCTTCAAGGCAGGTGGTCCCGCAGATTTTAATCCAGGTATGCATGAGGATTTTTCTTGGATAAATTCTTGGGTTACTGGACTGTGCCACGCCAATGAGGAGACGCGGACGCGGAGGGTGAATACCATCCTGCTTCCTGTAAAAGGTGCTGCAATTTCAGGCCGGGATCTTCAGCGCGCATCAGCGCCTCACCTATCAGAAATGCCTGATAGCCGGCCGCATGCAATTCCCGGATTTCCGCTCCGCTGTCAATTCCACTTTCAGCCACCCGCAACACATGATTAGGAATGCTGCTTGCCATATCGACCACAGTATCCAGACTCACCTGAAATGTCTTGAGGTTGCGGCTGTTGACGCCGATGATGTCAGCGCCGCCCTCCAGGGCACGCTTCAGCTCTTCTTCATCATGCACTTCACAAACGGCATCAAGATCCAGCGCGCGGGAGAAATCCAGCAGACGCCGGAAAGTTGGATCATCGAGAGCGGCCAAGATCAGAAGTATGGCGTCGGCATGGTTCGCGCGGGCTTCAGTAATCTGAAATTCATCGATGATGAAGTCTTTACGGAGGCATGGCAGTTCAGTTGCCGCTGAAGCTTCCATCAGATTGGCCAGCGATCCCTGAAAGAACTCTTCATCCGTCAGCACGGACAATGCAGAGGCTCCCCCCTGCGCAAGCTGGTTAGCGAGCACACCTACAGGAAAAGTGCCGCGAATTGTTCCCTTGGAGGGAGAAGCCTTCTTCAACTCTCCAATCACCGCCGGCCCAAGCTGGGACATGGCTGCCAGCCGTTTGCGAAAACCGCGCGGAAAATGCGCCGCAGCCGCTTTTTCCAGCGGACGCAACTGTGCCCGCTCTTTGGCCCGGGCAACGCGATTGCGCGTGGCGGCAAGGATTTCATCCAGCGTAGTCATGGCGGCAACAGATTTAAGTATATGGGTTGAACAGGCAAAACCGAAACCAAAAAGACATGGGCCGTGAAGAAAGCAAAAGCTCGCGAATCGTCATCTCTGACTGGAAATTCGCTTACTTTTGTCAATTCACGGCCTGAAAAAACAGATTGGCACATTAAGTATTCGTAGTTACAACTCGCCTCGTGAGTGGCCGCGCTCCGCGATCACAATGCCGCCATTATCCGTTGTTGCCCTGATTTGAGGATTTGTTCCGCCCAAGCGAAAAAGTTTGTGCCCGTTTTCCCATGTACGCTCGCCGGACTGACAAATATCGTCTTTGCAGATGATGGATGTGTGCTCTGAAGCCACAACCTCTAAGCCGCCATTAAAGTTTTTAGGCACGGACACTTCCAAGCCGCCATTAGTAGCATGGGCTTCCAGTCCCTTGCCCTCCCAATGCTCCGGCAAGGTGATGGTGAGGCCTCCATTTTCCACGGTGGCGGTTACATCTCCACCGCAGTCCTTAATGGAAATTCCGCCATTTTGCGCTTCCGCGGTCAATTTTCCGGTGCTACGACTGAAAGATATGCCGCCATTCTCTGCGTGGGCTTCGGCCGTCCCGGTAAAGTTCCGCAATGACACTCCGCCGTTATGCACCTTCAGATTCAAAGTCGCATCCTTCGGCGCTTTCACGATCAGTAGCGTACCTGACGAATGATGGTCCCCTTCCGGCGCATGAACAGACACATTCGCCCCATTAATATCCAGGTGGGTTTCGGCCAGCAACTTGCGCCCTTCATTTTCATCGTCGATTGCAATCTGTTTGCACAGCTTAAGACTGATTTCAGGCTTGTCCCATGTAGTCACCTCAATCCCGCCATTTTGCTCTCCCGTGATGGTGAGTGGCTGATTGGGAATCGTTTTAATTTCTTCGTCGCGTAGTCTGGAGCGGTAATCATCATCATTGACCCGCAAATGCTCACTGCAATCGTCACTTGTTGAATTGTCGTTGGTAATGATGGAGGAACTATGCGATGTGCGCTGCCCGCCCGCACGCCCCATCCCTGCCCAAAGCGGCAATACCAGACCCAGAACAATCAATTTCTTCATCTTCCACCTCGTAATCGAGTAGTTAGACGGAAAGTGATCTTGGCGGTTAGCTCAGATAATTATGCAAGAGAGGACCGAAATGCATTTCATCCCGAAGCATTCATCCCAAAGACGAATGAAGATGAATGGGAAAGATGGGAGCGTTGCTGAATCAGGCCGTAATAAGGCCGCGAGGCTTTACATTTTTGCGGATAAATTCAGCGATGTCATCCATCGGCGTGCCGGGATTGAAGATTGCATTTACACCGGCTTTTTTCAGGAAATCAAAATCCTGCTCCGGAATGATTCCACCTATCAAAAAGAGGACATCCTCCATTTTGTTCTGGCGCAGCAGATCGGAAACCCGGGGAACGATGGCATTGTGCGCGCCCGATAATATGGAAAGACCGATCACGTCCACGTCTTCCTGAAGCGCAGAATTGACAATCATCTCCGGCGTCTGCCGCAACCCGGTATAGATGACTTCCATGCCGGCATCGCGCAGAGCGCGGGCAATTACCTTGGCCCCTCGGTCATGGCCGTCCAGCCCAGGTTTGGCGACAAGCACACGGATTTTGCGGTCATTGGCCATCTTGGCAAAATTCTATCAGAACAGAAAGTTTTGTCGTTCAGATGAAAGGCCCATACTGTCCGTTCGTCCAAGCCCTGGACGGGGCGATCAGCACGCCCAGCGCAGCAGCGTAGCGCCCACAGTAAATCCGGCACCCACAGAAGCAATCAACACCAGATCGCCCTTCTTCAATCGGCCCTGCTCGCGCGCGGTGTGTAAGGCGAGGGGTATCGTTCCCGCCGTCGTATTTCCGTATTCATCAATGTTGATAATAATCCGCTCTTCCTTCAAGCCAAGCCGGTCTGCCGCCGACATGATGATCCGGCGGTTCGCCTGATGCGGCACAAACAAAGCCACATCACTTCCGGTAAATCCATTCCGCTTCAGCACCACCTCTGATGCCTCGGCCATTTTCTTTACCGCATATTTGAAGACTGCCTGGCCATCCTGATGAACGTAATGCATCTTTTTGTCCACTGTTTCATGGCTTGCAGGATTGCGGCTGCCCCCTCCGGGCATGTAGAGGGAACAAGCGCCCGCTCCGTCAATTTCATGGGTGAAATCGATCATGTAATTGTCGTCCGTAGCGGGCTCCACTACGACAGCGCCAGCGCCATCGCCAAAGATGATGCAGGTGGCGCGGTCTTTATAATCGATAATGGACGTCATCACGTCAGCGCCTATTGCCAGCACCCGTTTGTGAGCGCCGGACTCAACAAATTTCACCGCTGTTTGCAGGGCATACACAAAACCGGAGCACGCGGCGGAAATGTCATAGCCCCACGCTCCCTTGGCTCCAATCTTGTCCTGCACAATGCAGGCCGTAGCGGGGAAAAGCATGTCCGGGGTAACAGTGCCAACAAAAATTCCTTCAATCTCGGTTGCTGGAATGCCGCGTTCCTGCAATGCATTCTTGGCCGCTTCAATGGCTAAGTCTGATGTGGCCATGCCTTTATCCACAATGTGCCGCTGCCGAATGCCCGTGCGCTCGACAATCCAATCGTTGGAAGTCTCAACCATTTTTTCCAGGTCGGCATTGGTGAGAAGACGCGGGGGGACATAAGTTCCGAGGGCAGAAATTTTCGCCCGTACAAGATTCGCCAAAAAGTTTCTCCAAGTCAGTGAAGGTAAACTCTGTATTGTAAGCAATTTTAAATAGAAGCGGAATGGTTAGTCCGCTGCAATCAGGGCTGAAATCTTCTCCTACAAAATAGTTTTAGACCGGTTTCGGAGCACTTACGGGCGAGGCCGACTTGCGCGCCGAGCCCGCTGTTCAAGGCAGAAAAATCTTTCTTGGAAGAAATATTTAAAGCGGCTTTGGAGCGAAGCGACAGAAATAAAAGACCGGGCACCCCGCTGCACACGCACTAGCCCGTTACCGTTGCTTCCTTCCGGACCTGGCGGGATTGGCGGGATTGCGTCGCGCGGGACCCGGCGTTTCAATTCTAACATCTTTTTTCCACCCAGCTTTGCCGGTTACGTTTGTTCATCAACAGGCAGATTGCGCTTTGATCCTGTCCACAATTCGGGGACAATAAAGACGTGTCCACTCGCATAATTACCCCTGCGGCCATTAAAGCTCTTCCCGGCGCGGGCAGCGCGGAGCGATTCTTCCAATGGTCGCTCTACCTGCTCCTGGTTGTGGGGTTCGCCGCCTTGATGGGCACCAACAAACTGGATTCACCCTCATTAGGCCTGGTAATCCCTGCCCTGCTTCTGCGTGGATTTTTTTTATTGGCTCGGAAGACTTACACCATCTCTGAGCGTTGGACCACCCTGCTGACGCTGCTTTACTTTGCTTTTTACGCTGCCGACTATTTTTATTTTTCTCAAAGCTTTATCAATGCCACCGTACACATGGTGCTGTTCAGCATGGTGATCAAGATTTTTTCCGTGCGCCGGGACCGTGATCTTATCTATCTTGCAATTCTTTCTTTTCTCATGCTTCTGGCGGCCGCTGTCCTCACCGTGGATACTCTGTTCCTTCTCACCTTCTCACTGTTTATTCTGGTGGCCATTGCAACCTTCATCAGCATGGAAATGCGTCGCTCAGAGCAGCAAACAGTCGGGGCAGGCATTCTCCCGAAGGATGACATCCGGTTCCACAGTTCATTGGCGGGCATCTCAGCCATTCTGGGCTTGCTGACTTTAGCGGGCACGGCGCTGATTTTCTTCATTCTGCCGCGCGTCAATAACAGTGGGTATCTGCGTAATTTTGGAATCCAGAACTCGCTGGTGACCGGCTTCAGTTCGGAAGTGACTCTGGGCGGCATCGGCCAGATCCAGCAATCCAGCAACGTGGTGATGCACATTCAGGTTCAGTATGGAAAACTGCCGCAAAGCCCCAAGTGGCGCGGCATGACCCTGGCAAACTTTGACGGCAGGCATTGGTGGAACGGTCCTGAAATGCCAACATTGCACGGCCTGAATAATGCGCCACTCGATTTGACACGCATCAGCAACTTTTCTTTCTATTCTGACCGCCGGACCACTCCGCGCCTGCAAACGCTCTCCTATCGCGTGGTGATGGAACCCATGGGGTTGAACATATTTTTCCTGGCGCCCGTTCCGCTTACCATCAGGGGCGACTACCGAAATGTTGAGATTAAAGCAGACGGTTCGATTTTTGACTCGCATGTGGGGGATGGCGGCGAGAGTGACCATACTGTGGGCGTTTACTCTGCTGACGCAGATACGCGCGATCCAGAACCCCAGGTTCTCGACTCCAATTCCACTGATTATCCGCCGCATATTGCGACACTTTATCTGCAACTTCCCAGCCTTGATCCGCGGATTCCCCAGCTGGCGCGGCAGGTCACTGCCTCTGCCACCTCCAACTATCGTCGCGCGCGCGAAATAGAAGGCTATCTACAGTCAAATTTCGGCTATACCCTGCAATTGCCAGGAATGCGTGAAGCTGATCCACTCGCCCGGTTCCTCTTTGAGAGAAAAAAAGGCCACTGCGAGTATTTCGCCTCTTCCATGACAGTGATGCTACGCACGCTCGGGATACCCGCTCGCGTGGTCAACGGCTTTCGCGGAGGTGAATACAACGATTTAACGAACAGCTACATTGTCCGCGAGAAAGATGCGCATTCGTGGGTAGAAGCATATTTTCCTGAGTACGGCTGGGTCACGTTCGATCCTACGCCTTCAGGCCCGGGTGAAGCGCCTCCCACCGGCTGGTCCCGCATGGCCCTGTATATGGACGCGGCACGGCAAATGTGGCGGGAGTGGATCGTCAATTATGACTTCGGCCACCAGATGAAGTTACGCACAGAGCTGAGCACCACCACTGGCAACGTACAATCCAGCTTTCGCTTGTGGCTCTTGCGTCAGTATTTCCGTATCGTAAAGCTGATCGGCAACTGGCAAAGGCGTCTGGAGAGCCTTTCCCCCAAACAGATGGCCCTCTGTTGTGTGCTACTGGGACTGTTGCTGGCGATGCCATTTGTTCCAAGAGCATTGCGTACCTTCCAAAAAAGCCGTGCCCTTAGAAACCCGCAACGCGCGCCACGCACCTCAGCCAGCTTCTGGTACCTGCGCATGCTCAAGTTGATGGCCCGCCGCGGCGTGCGCAAAGGCCCATCTCAAACAGCGGAAGAATTTGCCTCTGCTATTCCCGATCCGCAAATACGGCATGACGTCGTACTGTTCACCGAGCATTACGAGCGGGCCCGGTTCGATGAATCTGTGAAGGATGCCCAGCGCCTACCTGATCTCTACGAAGAGATTGCTGGACGCAAATAATTTGCTGCTTCGCGCGTAATCTGAATCCGGCGCTCTGGCTCTCCGGCCTCCATATCCGCCTCTAAACGCATCTCAGGGCTATAATCCGCTGGGGTTGCATGTTGCAGCGTGTTCCACAAATTACAGAATGGCTGCTGGGCCGGGAAAGCCCAGGCGAAGATCAACGGACGCATCTGCTGCCGCGCTGGATTTTCCTTCGTGCGCTCGGCCTGATTTATTTTTCTGCGTTCTACTCTCTCATTTTTCAGATCAAAGGACTAATCGGTCCAAACGGCATTCTTCCTGCTAGTGAATATCTGGCTGAAGTCACAAAATATTATTCAGGCTTGCAGCGCTTCTGGTTTGCGCCAACTCTTTTTTGGTTCGGATCAACCAATCACGCTTTGATGCTGGTTTGCTGGCTAGGACTGATTGCGTCTGTCGCGATTATCTTGAACCTTTGGCCTCGCGGCGCCCTGTTAGTCTGCTTTGTTTGTTTTCTTTCATTTGTTGCTGCCGGACAGGATTTCTCCGGCTACCAGTCTGATGGAATGCTGCTGGAGGCTGGCTTTATCTCGCTCTTTTTTGCTCCCGCAGGACTGCGGCCAGGTTTGGGAGCATCGCATGCGCCATCGCGCTTCAGCCTGTTTCTGCTGCAGTGGGAGTGGTTCCGCATTTACTTCGAATCTGGCGTGGTCAAGTTGACGAGCGGTGATTATTCCTGGCGGCACTTCACCGCCATGGACGATTATTACCAGAACGGCCCGCTGCCCACGTGGATCGGCTGGTACGCCGAACAGCTTCTGCCGCTCGGATTCCAAAAATTCGCTGCCGGCGCGACGCTCTTTATGGAACTGGTGCTTGTGTGGATGGCGTTCCTGCCGCGGCCTTGGAGGATCGCCTGCTGCATCATCGTAACGATTTGGCAGGCCGGCGTCATTGCCACGGCGAACTACGCGTTCCTTAACTATCTCGTGCTCGTGTTGGGCGTGCTGCTGCTCGATGATCGGTTCCTTCGGCGGTTTGTCCCTGCGAGGTGGCGCAGGGGGCTGGTGGATCCTGCATCGGGAGCTGCCCATTCA
>DASXGZ010000033.1:0-2128 GCA_036488825.1 Candidatus Angelobacter sp. | reverse complement strand
AAGATTCTGGTGGAAGGAAAACAGCGCGATACCCTGGCCGGGCACGCGGATTTATCCAACTTCTTCGATGTTGCTGCCGTCAACCAATTAAGCTCACAGCTGCAGTCGACGCAGTAAAATTTGTCCCAGACAGCAGTTGCTCAGTGCGCTGCGCTCGCGGGACCCTTTCTTATTGCTTTCTTCAGCGTGAATACAAGTGGCACGCAGGCGAAACAGGCCAGCGCCATGTAACGGAAGTCGTCAACGTAGGACCACAAGCGCGCCTGTGCGTCCAGGGCCTGATTGAGCAGGCCGTAGCTCTGTTGCACAGCTGTAGTTGGCGACGCGCCCTGGGCGCCGAGGTAGTGTTGCATTTCCTGCACCGCGCCCTGCACGCTGAGACGGGCGGCATTCAGCGATCCCGCCAGTTCAGTACGATGGACTTGTGAGTGACGCGTGACGATGGTGTTCACCACGGAGATTCCAATGCTGCCGCCGATGTTGCGGAACAAATTATAGAGGCCGCTGGCATTGCCGATTTCTTCGTTCTTCAGAAAGGCCATGCTTGTCGTTGAAAGCGGGACAAAGACGCAGCCTGAGCCGAATCCGCTGATCAAGATGGCCCACAAAAAACTCCATTGCCCAATAGAAAGATTTACCTCGCCGAACCAGAGGCTGGCCGCGCCAAACATCGCGAAGCCAAATGCGATCAGATAGCGGTTGTCCATTTTTGACGTGAGGTAGCCGATGACCGGCATCGCGCAGATTGCTCCGACCCCACGCGGGCTTACGGCCCATCCTGCGGCAAAGGCGGTGTAGCCCATCAACTCTTGATAGAACAACGGAAGCAAAGTGACCAGGGCGTAGATTAGGGCCCCGAAAAGGCCGATCAGAATGCATCCCAGCGTGAAATTGCGATGGCGGAAGATTTTCAAATTCACCAGAGGTTGCTTATGCCGTAGCTCCCGCACGATAAATGCCACGAAGCTGATAATTAGAATTGCGGTGGCCCAGCGGATCCAGGTTGCGCCGAACCAGTCATCTTCCTGACCTTTGTCGAGGATGATCTGCAGGCAGCCGAGCCATACTCCAAGCAAGCCGAGACCAATGCCATCGAATTTTCCCGGGCGGGCGGTTTTGATATATGGGGGATCTTCCACGTAACGCGAGATCATGAAGATGGCAAAAGCGCCAATGGGGATGTTGATATAAAACGCCCAGCGCCAGGAATAGGTATCGGTGAGCCAACCGCCCAGTGTGGGGCCCAGGACTGGGGCGACCACTACTCCCAAGGCGAACACAGCCATGGCCATCCCCCTTTTTTGCGGAGGAAAGCTTTCCAGCAGAATTGCTTGCGAAAGGGGTTGGAGAGCGCCTCCGCCCGCGCCTTGTACGGCTCGCGCGATGAGAATCAGGGCGAGTCCAGTGGCTGCGCCGCACGCGAACGAAGAGACCGTGAAGATCATGATGCAGGTGATGAGAAACCGCTTTCGGCCATAGCGTAGGGCAAACCACCCGCTGGCCGGCAAGATAACAGCATTCGCCACCAGATAACTGGTCAGTACCCATGTGGCTTCATCATTGGTAGCGGAGAGGCTGCCGGCGATGTATGGCAATGCCACGGCAGCGATGGAAGTGTCGAGCACTTCCATGAACGTGGCCAGCATCACCGCGATCGCAATCAGCCAGGGGTTCGAAGCTGGCTTGGCTGGAGCGGACTGAGCCGAATTTGGTTGCAAGGGCGCGGCAGCCATTCTCGTTCCGTGAACAGCGATTTCCGACGCACCATAGGACGGCGGGAATATTAGAGATGCCGCGAGAAGCGAACAGGTTTCATGGAATTGATGTCGACGATATGGATCGAGTGGCTTGCGACCGATTGACTTGACCACATTTTGCAAAAGGAGTTAATTCAGGTGAGAGATTTCAGGTAATAAAATTATGGCTGAACAATTAGCTGATAAAAAATGTGTGCCGTGTCGTGGCGGAATGCCTCCGCTGAAAGGCCAGGAACTTGAGAAGCTACAGGCGAGCGTACCGAACTGGAGCGTGGTCGACGAGCACCATCTGACTCGCGCCTACAGCTTTCCTGATTTCAAGCAGGCGCTTGATTTCGTGAATCGCGTGGGAGCCGTAGCTGAAGAGCAAG
>DASXGZ010000041.1:0-44904 GCA_036488825.1 Candidatus Angelobacter sp. | reverse complement strand
TATTGCAGTGCGCCAACGTGACATTCGTCAGGCTCAGCGTTGCGTTACCGCTGGTTCCGGTATCGTACTCCATGCAGCCGCCATCGCCGTCTGTCCCAGCAACGGAGCCGCGGTTGGTTCCGAATTGAATGGTGAGGTTGGAGATGCTGGCGCTGGCATTGGAAGGTGGGTTGATGTCTTCATTGACGGAGATAACGATATCCACGCCGTTTCCGGCGCTCAGGCCGCCCTGGATGATGGTTGAATTCTGGCCTGCTCCAACGATGTTGACTGAATCCAGAACTTCCAAAGTTCCCTGGTTACCGTCGTAAACGCCATTGATCCTGGGCCGCGAAAGCGTAAATGTTCCCGCCGCCAACAGAATTGTGTCAGTCCCGACGGTTGCATTGGCTTTGAGAACCGCTTCGCGCAAACTGCAGGACGTGGAAGTATCCACATTGCTCGTGTTGTTGCAGGTCGATGCAACTGCTCCGGGCGCCGGATCATCGTTGCGATTAACGAAAAAAGTTGGATCGGGCAGCGGTTGCATGACTGCGGGCTCTAACTGGCCGTGATGCAGTGCAACAATTCCAGGACGGTTATCGATGTTTGTGCGCATGGGCAGCGCCGCAACCGCCGAACCGCTATAAGGACGCGTGGAAATCTGCGCCGGCTTAAAATTTGTATCGCCCGCTACCACATCCGGATGTGAGATCACCGCCATCTGTCCCATCGACGGATTCAGCACCATTACGTCGTCGGAGCCGTGGTCAGAGATGCGCGTGCGGAAGAGCACGGGAAGCTGTCCGGCGCTGAAAGGCGCGGCCGAAGCAATGCTCTCAATAATCTTGAAACCGTTCTGCGGAAGCGTGCGCGGTGAATCCAGCGGATTTCCAAATCCGCGGCGTGCTGCATGGAGGCGCGCCTGATGCTCCTCGGCGGTGAGAGCGCGCGGATCAAATTCTGTATGCGCCGCAATGTGCAACGTGCCTTCGGAGGACAGCAAAGCAATCTGCAAACCGCCCTGGCGGTCAAAAATGAATGAGCCCAGAGCCATGGCGCTGGCGTTCACAGGAAGCGAAAGCGCTTCCATCTGGAAATTTGAAGAATGAAGAATGAAAACGTTGCCGCCGGAGAGAAAGGCCGTGTCAGTGAAGGAGTCGCCGAAGTCGCCAAACAAAATGTTTGTTGCGGCAGCTTGCAACGGGAAAACCGCCGGGGGCGAGAGGCCGCTGTCTGTCCCGGAAAATACCTGTAAAGACGCGCTCTGCGGAGTGGCAACGCCCACCACAAGATTGGAATAGGCCAGGCTGCGCAGAAGATTTTGTGAAGCCATGGCAGTCACGCCGCCGGAGAGCGCCACGGTCTGCGGCGCGCCAAACTTTCCTTTGCCGTCGCCCGGAAAAATGAAAATACTGTTGCCGCCGAGCGCAGCCACTGCCAGGTCCTGATGTCCGCTGGGTGTGAAACGTCCAATGGCCATAAAATCAGGCCGGACTGGAATGTTGAAAACCTGCGCGTTCGGCAGGAAGGGCGCGGGGAACTGGCCATGTCCAATGGCCTGGAATGAAGCGTCGCTCTGCGGCGCGAAAGCATCCAGATTGCCGCGATGGATCACGATTAAGCCGCCGCCGGGCGCGCTGAAGCCTGCCAGCAAGTCCGCTACGCCGTCGCTATCCACATCTGCCGACGTCATGGAGAGCGGTTGCGCCTGTCCTGCGGCAACGCTTTGCGCCAGACCAGGCGCGCCTGCCGGCTTTACCGGCACAGCCTGATTGTCGGCCAGCCAGATCCTGGGACCTTGCGCCGGAGCTTGCTGCATGGCTGCCGCGGAGAGGTAATTCCCCAACCCGCATAAAATGACGAAAAGAAAAAGTAGAGAAGAAGATTGAATTTTAGACAGGATTGGATTGCGGGCAGACACTGGCTTTCTCATCTCAGCAGCAACTCCTTGCGCGATAACTTCCAACTTTGGTTGTGGGGGACCGGAAGAAAATGGTTTAGTTAAAACAAGAGAGCACAGTCCGCCTCCGGAACAGGGTGGACTAGCCCTTAAAAAAGAGATCCATCAACAACTGGGGGGTGTTTTTGAAATCTATCAAGCTACTCTGCTTGTCACAAAAGATATTGTCAAGTAAAAATCCCAATTAAGTATTAGCAACGTCAGCAAAAGGTAACTAATAAGGTAAAAGTTTTCACATTTTTCGGTATTACCATTAAATCCATTCTGCTCGCGGTCTGCCCCTGCTCAGTTCCACCATCACTGCAAAGCAAGTACTAAAGTTTTTCTTAGAAATTGATAGTTCCTGCTGGATATCGGCGGAAAAACGAGATACTATCAATTACTTTTGTTCTACGACCTATTAGTTTGTCCGGTTTCACGGCTCCCCCAAAAAAATTTAATTCCCATAATGGGAACAACATAACGATTCGAAAGCCCAGGAAAGCTTTTGATCGTGGAGGTGAAATTTGGCATTTTCTCGACGGATGTTTTTGCGCCATGGCGTGCTTACCGCCGCCGCATGCGCCAGCACACCTTTGATGGCTTTGGGCAGGGCCCGAACCATCAGTAATGATGACGAAGGGGGACCTGAGCGAAATCTTTCATCCTCTTCCAATTCCAACAAATGGCAGGACCACGCGACAGCGTTGGACCATCTTGGCCGCAACGCGTTTTCCGGCGCGCTCGGCACCCACTTTAAGGTTTTTCTTCCGGCAGCCGATTCAATGCCGGTGTGGGTGACTTTGTTTGCTGTTGAAGACCTGCCCGCGCTTGCGCCCACAAACCCGGCGAGCTTTGCTGTTCCAAACAAGGCGACCGGCGTTGCGCCAGTCACCAGCGGCTTTATGCTTGTGTTTGGCGGCTCATCGCCACTGCCGCAAGGGACGCATCTGTTTGAGCATCAGAACCTGGGACGCTTTGCGATGTTTACCGTGCCGGATGGAAATGGGCAACAGACCCATACTGCCGTGATAAACCTGCTCCAGGGCGCGCCGGCCATTGCCATCCCATATGGCAAAGGCCATATACAGAGCCAGGGAGTTGGTGCAGCACTGGGAGCGGTTAAGCCCCTGGCTGCCACTTCATCAGCAGATGAAGTCCCTTCTCATGGTCCTTCTGAAAGCCAAGGCGCGAGAAGAGTCGCAGCGATGGATTGAAACTCTCAACGTAAATTGTGACCGGCTTCTTGGTCTGGCGTCCCTCATCGAGAAGCCGGCGCAACAGCGTTGAACCAGTCCCCTGATTGCGCTGCTGCGGCAGCACCGTGATATCCAGAAGGTGCAGCGCCTCAGCGCCGCGGTCAATATAAATCCGGCCTACTGGTTTTTCATCGACATAGATAATTTCATGGCTGGCCTGCGGGAACTCCGCCGCATAGTGCTGTTTCTGCGCCGTGTACTGCAGCCTGACAAAAACTTCCTTTTGCTCCGTGCTCCACGGGACTGCTTCCAGTTCAGGCGCGCGCGTGCTGGCATAGCAGGAAAGGATAAAGCCGTCATCGGCCGCTGAGACCGGGCGTAGCGTGATCTGCTCGTCGCGGAC
Source organism: Candidatus Angelobacter sp. (assembly GCA_036488825.1). Taxonomy (GTDB): domain Bacteria; phylum Acidobacteriota; class Terriglobia; order Terriglobales; family Acidobacteriaceae; genus Angelobacter. The sequence continues at coordinate 41,381 of DASXGZ010000041.1, read as the reverse complement.
CGTCATTTTTGTAAAGACTGCTCTGATGGTGATTTTGTTGACGGCGGTCCCGCCTCACGTAAGCGATGGAAGATCGATTCGTAGGTAATGCCCTCCGCGTCACCCGCGATAGCGGTTAGAAAAATTTCAAACGTCCCGAGCTTGTCATGCTCCAGGCGATGTGTCTGCTGCGGCAGGTGCGGCGCGGCAGGCCCGCGAAAGTGCAGGGAAAAAAGCTCAATCGCAGGCGAAGGATCATTGTCATTCACTGCGATAAGTTCGAGCGGGAGAGGCTCTGTGCCATCGCAATGGAGCTTGAACCCGGTATGTAAATGCTCGGCGAATACCTTGGCATTGAGGTTATCCAGAGAAGTCAACATGGAAGCGACAGCCTAAGCAACCGGCTCTACTAATGTCAAGTTGAGCCATTGCAAGCGTGAGCCTGCAAGGCGAAATCCTGAGGGTTAGCGAAGGAACTGTGCGTGAGCAGCTCTTCTGCCGTGAGCGTGGTCTGCCTTTACCTGATTGAGCCATGCCAGACTCCGCTACTACGAATGGCATCTAACCCCTCTAGGACGTTTGGCGGGTAATCAGGAACGGCAGAATAAATGAGATTCGGCGTAGAAAAGCTTGTCAGCATCAAAGACGCGCTTTGGCGGACGATAGAGGCTGTCCCGGCGAAGCATACGCTGCAAATGGCGGCTGCGCTATCCTATTATTTTGTAATTTCGCTTTTTCCTGCCTTCCTTCTCGTCTCAGCAATTTTGTCCTATCTGCCGGGCGCATCGCCGTTTGAGCAGGTGCTCTCTTTAATGTCAGGATTTGTGCCGAAGGATTCCATTGAGCTGCTTCGCAGAGTGCTCGCAACCGTGGTCACGCCCAACCGCAGCACGCTGCTTTCTTTCGGCATTCTGGGGACCTTGTGGACAGCCTCCGGTGGTTTTGCCGCCGCGATTGAAGCGCTCGATATTGCCTATGAGGTTGAAGATTCCCGGCCTTTCTGGGTAACACGGCCTCTGGCCGTCGGCTTGACGCTTCTGGTTGGTCTGCTCTTACTGGTGGCCCTGGGCGTAATGATTGTTGGCCCGCAGTTTGGCACATGGCTGGCGCTTCGCACCAATCTCTCATGGCTCTTAGCTGAAGCATGGCCGTATATCCATTGGACTGTTGCGGTGCTTTTTACCGTTCTGGCCGTGGAAGCGCTATATTTCATGGCGCCGAACGTAAAGCAGCGCTTTTGGGCCACGCTTCCCGGAGCGATGCTCGCCGTGGGATGCTGGGTCGGGCTTTCTTATGGACTGGGAATTTACTTCCGTAGCTTTGCTCACTTCAGCAAAACCTATGGGACCATGGGCGCAGTAATTGCGCTGATGGTATGGCTCTATTGGACCAGCTTCTTCATGCTGGTGGGCGCTGAATTGAATTGCCAACTGGCCAAAGAAACTTCCAAAGGCAAAATCAAACAGGATGAAACACCGAGCGGATTGACCGGATTAAATTTGGCAGCGTAACAGCAATTGCTAGCTGCTACTTGCTTCTTCTCATCTTGCCGACTTGAACAAAGAAAACACAGCGCCTTGCGGATCAGCAACGATGGACAAGGTACCCACGTTTTCCATCTTGCGCGCCGGCATCAGGATTTTTCCTCCGAGTTCGGCAGCTTTGGCGGTTGCCGCTTCTACATCGGCGACTTGGAAGTAAATCAGCCAGTGTGGCGGGGCATTAGGGTCGCGATAACTGGCCGGAGGAATCCCGCCAATAAAATCCTCTCCATTTTTGATATGGATGTAGCCGGACGGATCTTTTTCGTCCTTCACAAGCTGCCAGTTGAACAATTCAGCGTAAAATTTGCCGGCGCGGTCAGGATCTGGCGTGCTCAGGTCGGCCCAGCACAATGAGTTATCGCCGCTGATGGTGATGCCGTGGCTATTCTTCGGCTGCCATATAGAGAAGATTGCGCCCGTAGGGTCTTGTATTACTGCCATCCGGCCGGCATCCATCACATCAAACGCAGGCGCAAGCACCGTGCCGCCGGCCTGGGCTGCCTTGCTCACCGATTGGTTGGCATTTTCAACTGCTATATAGAGCATCCAGTTCGGAGGAACACCCTGTGCGCGCTGTTCCTTGCGCATGGTGTATGCCGCGCCGGTATCACGTCCAGCCAGCTTGAACATGGAATAAAAATCGTCCGGCCCCATCGGATTGTCATTGACCGCCCAGCCGAAAAGAGAAGTGTAAAAAGTCTTGGCCGCGTTCTGGTCCGTGGTGGCCAGTTCAACCCAGCAAAAGGAGCCTGCAGGATGCTTATCGATGTTTGCCATAGCCAGAAAGTATACGCTTGTTGCGTTAAGACAGTGTGAAGAGCAGCGGCTTAGAAATAATCTACTCGCGCGAATAGTACGTCCCAAATCTGGTGCTTGTGCGATGGAATGGCCCTGCTGCCGGCGAACGTTTCGTCCAGCAATTCAAGCCTGGAGATACCCTGAACGGCAAATTTGCGCCACTCCGGAAGATGGCCGCTGCTCTTGCCGCCGATCTGATACGTGAAAAGATTCACCATGCCTTTTTGAACGCCGTAATCCTGTGGCTCCGCTATGCGTTGCTTGTCGTTGTATAGAAAACGCAGAAGGCGTTTCTTGCGAATTGCTGTAAGAATGAGCTGGTCCATTTCTGAATCAATCCCAAAGTCCCGGCCAGTTGGATGCGCTGAAATCATGCTTCTATTTTCTACGATCCTGTGAGGATTTTCAGCACAGCAGGTTTCCAGTCAATGGCATAGTTCGGCTTTCCTGGTTCTGATAGTTGGTTCATACTAGTAATGATGAAACGCTCCGGAGTTGCCGATCTTCCCCTGCATGGCGGGCGTGTGCCGCCATGGCTGGCCGAGCGTATGACCAAGCTGGGAACGGCGATCTCTGAAAGCGTGCTCTACCATTACGGCGCCTCAGAGCTGCTGTCCCGCCTGAGCGATCCTTTCTGGTTTCAGGCGCTGGGCTGCGTAATGGGCATGGACTGGCACTCATCCGGCATCACCACGTCGGTAATGGGAGCACTGAAGCGCGGCCTCAACCCTCGCGCGCACGAACTGGGAATCTACCTCTGTGGCGGACGCGGCAAGCATTCACGCAAAACGCCGGAAGAGCTGCTGGCGGTCGCCGATCGCGAAAGCCTGAATGGCATAGAGTTGGCGCGCACCAGCCGACTTACCGCAAAGATCGACAACAATGCCATTGCCGATGGCTTCCAGCTTTATCTCCACAGCTTTGTTGTATGTAAGACCGGTGAATGGACAGTGGTGCAGCAGGGAATGAATGAAGCCACTGGGCTGGCGCGCCGCTATCACTGGCACTCAGCCACCGTACGCGATTTCACGTCGGAGCCGCACACGGCGATTGTCGGCGAGAGCGCGTTGCCCGGCGAGATCATGAACCTGGTCGACAGCCGTGCCAAAGCAGCACAAAACGCATTGCTGTACATTGCGCGTGAAAATCCTGAACGCACCCTGCGCGAAGTTCCAAAACTTTCCATGCCGCCGCATCATGACGTGCGGACAAAAGATGTTGACCTGAAGCGCTTGGGCGCGGTGCTGGCCGTGGCCTATGAGCGGCAGTTCAGCGACTTTGCCAATTTACTTTTACTGGAGAATCTTGGCCCACGTACCTTGCAGTCACTGGCCTTGATTGCCGAAGTAGTGCATGGAACGCCGACACGGTTTTCTGATCCAGCGCGCTTCTCCTTCGCGCACGGCGGAAAAGATGGTCACCCCTTCCCTGTTCCGCTGAAAACCTATGATCAGTCGCTTTCCGTGCTGCGGCGGGCGCTTCAACAGGCTAAGGTCGGCCAAACGGAAAAGATCGATGGCTTTGGACGCCTTGACCGCTTTAGCCGGATGATTGAGAAGAACATCGGAGCAGAAGCGGACTTCAAAGCGGTAATGGCGCATGAGCGCAAAATATCGAAGTCAATAGGCGGACGAACTGTGTTCGATGACAAGAAAGCCACAGCAAAGAGAAAACAAGAGCAGCAGCTACCGTTATTCTGATTGTTGCTTGACTTCATTTACTCGTCGGGCAGCATGGCGCAAGAAACTTGTTCCGTTCAAAACGAGAACATCACCTGCAAGTCCACACGCCTGTTGGATGACTGAGTATTGAACACGCCTCCTGCCAGCGCCGTTGACTGTCCAAACAAAGCAGAGCTGAGATTGCCGATAGGCGGCGCCGGATTCACGTTGTTGAAAAGGTTTCGGGCATGTGCGCTAAAGGTGAGGCTGTATTTTTGATTGGATTTTTCCGGGCCGCCCATGGGACCACGCATGACCATCGGGCCACCTGGCCCTCTGCCGCCCTCACCACCCCGCCCGCCGCCGCGCTGCTGACCCTGTTGCGCAGGATTGTTATTTACCGCCTCAACCCTGGGCCCTATGCCGATCGTCTTGCTGAGGCGCAGATTGAACGTGAACTGCGCGGGACTGGTACCAAAATTTGATGGGATGATAGTTTGACCCGCGATGGGGTTGGTATCGAAATCGCCGAAATCTGTTTGCACCACGCTGGGCCGTGAGAGATCGGTGGCAAAGGCAGGACGGTCATTGAAAATAGAATCACCGTTGAGGTCACGGCCAAGCGTGATGTTGAACGGCGCGCCTGAGTTCGCCACCATGAACGGGCTTAGCCTGAAGCCGTGCGGCAAAGCAACAGTCCCGCCAAAAAAGAGACGGTGACGAACGTCAAACGACGCTCGCCCGTAATCAGCGGCAATACCACGGCTGGGATCGGACGCAAAGCTGGTAGCGCCTGCGGTGTCACTATTTGCATGGCTGAACGTGTAAAAACTGAAAATCGTCAGACGCGTTCCCGCGCGCATGTTGAAGCTGACGATGAATTGGTTCTGGTTGTAGACGCCGTCGGATTCAAACTGATATTGCGGTACTGGATTTGAGTTCAACACGCTGGAAAAAAATTGATGAACGCCATGAGAATGGAGATAAGTTCCGGTAAGCGTGGCCGTTTTGGTGAGTTGGCGCTCGACGGAACCGGCAAACTGGACGGTATAAGGAGCACGCAAAGCCGGATCGATGGTGTACGTGGTAGGTGTGGCAGCCAGCGCCGGTAACGATGGGATATTGGGATAAGCCGCGAACAATGAAGAAAGCAGGGTCTGGTTGGCAAGATTCTGGGCGCTGCTGCCGCCTGGCGTGCTGGTAATGGTGACCTGCTTCTGATTGATACCATTCAGGCGTTCTGCCTGCATAATCAGGTTCTGGCTGAAGCGATCGTAAAAAATGCCAAAGCCGGTGCGAATAACCGTCTTGGGCGCGGCGTTCTTCTTTCCGCCAAGGCCCCAGGCAAATCCAAGACGCGGCGCCCAGTCGCCATGGTCGTGAATGCCATTCTGTGTTTCAAAACGAAGACCGTAGCTGGCGGTCATGTTTGGGCGAATTTTCCAGTCATCTTCAGCATACAGGCCGGCGTCTACAAACGTATCTTCAATCAAGGGATTGCCAGAGAGGATAGTTAGCTGGCGCGGCGTACCGCTGTGAAAAGCAGCCAATGAGTCAAACGTAAACGTGCCGTTAAAATTTTGCGTGGAGGTGCTGGAATTTCCAGTGACGCGGAGCCGGCCACCCAGACGCATGAAATGGTTGCCCTTGTTGATGGACGTATAGTTCTGGACTTCATAATGGTTAGTAATTACTGAGCTGATTCCGAGCGGGTTGCCGCCATCAGTGAATTGCCCAAGCACATTGATAGTAGGCGTAAAGAACAGAGAATTTTGGTCAGTGCTGCCGCGCTCCCATTCAAAGCGCGTCTCATTGATGGCACGCGGGCTCAGGATTTGTGTATCACTGACCTGAATTTCGTTCTCATTTCCATTCTGGTTGTAACCCTGAGAGGGAAGCGAGAGCTGTCCAATGCCGTCATTTTGCTCATGATTCTGGGTATATTGGTATCTGACCATCAGCGTGTTGGAAGCAGAAACCTGATAATCGAGCCGTGTGCTCACGTTCGTCCGCACGCGCGGATTGAGCACGCCGATCACAGGGGTACTCGCGGCGGTAAACGCCTGAGGCAGCACCACTGTTGCTTCATTGATGTTCCGCCGCTCGGCATTCACCGTGTAAGACGCCTTCTTGCCCAGCGGCCCGCCAACGTTCCCACTGAACATCTGCGTGCTGAAATCAGGTTCGGCGGCGGCAAAGGGGTTTAACGCGTCCAGAAAAGAATGATTGTCATTGAAGAAAAATTGGCCGTGGATCTTGTCGGTCCCGGGCTTGGTCAGAATTTCAATGCGGCCGTACCCCATGCGGTCATACTGCGCAGAAAATGGGTTTTGGTTGATGCGAATTTCACGAATGGAAGACTTGGGAGGAAGCTGGCCTCCGGTAAAACCATCGATATAAATCTGGCCGCCATTCGGCCCCGCGGAAGGGCCGGCGAGCGCCTGAAGTTCCGACTGAAGTTCATCCGGATCATCCGAGAGAGCATCGAGATCTTTTCCGCTGAGGACAAGGCTGCTGGCATTATTGTCAGGGTTGGTGCTTACCTTCGCGGCGTCACTCTGGACGTCAATATCTTCTTCCTTAATCACGATTTGCAGCGTGATGTTGGTGCTCTTTTCCTGGTCGATGGCGACCTCTGCTTCTTGCGTTGCGGGGGCAAAACCCTTGGCCGTAACACTAATCGTGTACTTGCCGGGCACCAGGTTTCTGATGTCATATTCACCAGCACCATTGGATGTTGCAGACACTACAAGCCCACTCGAATTTTTTACCGTGATGGTGGCCCCGGGAATGACCGCGCCTGTGGCATCGATAACTTGTCCGTGCATATGGGTCAGTGACGATTGGCCGAGCAGAGCACCAGAACAAATAAAAAACATGAATACGATAAAAGCGGAGATCCACCTATGGCTCTCCGAGCCCCAGAAATTCATTAATTTCTCCTCAATGGTCATCTTGTCAGTTACTGCGAGCCGGCATCGCCGGGCGCGCCGCCCAGGTTCCAACCGGAAAATAATGCTGCCGCGCTCATGCCATTGGGCGATGCGGTAAGAATCGGCTCAACGCCGCCCACCAATGTGATTGCAGTGACTTCTCCATTGGAGTTTCCCTGCGTGGCTACAACCATGACTGCATCTTCCTTCTGTAACTCAGATAATTTCACGCTGGGAATACGGCTTAAGAGTTGCTGAAAATCCGGTGCGCCGGCAGGGCGTTGCCGTCCCTGAGCGTTGTCCGGGCCGCCTGCTCCTGCTCTCCCAGCACCTCCGCTGGTTGCGGTCTGCCCGCCTGGGGGCGCTCCGCCCTGCACAGCCTGTGCGCTGCCCTTCAGGAAAAAAGCCAGCCTCTGCGCCATCTGGGGCGCAAGCTTGCGCAACTGTGAATCATCATTAAATTTGATCACAACAGATTTTTTTGACAGCAGGTCCTTAACAGTAATGGAATTGTTGGCGGCATTAATCGAAGTGATCGTCCCGGCAATATTACGGAAAGTGCCGGAAATAACTTCTTCCGCCGCTAGTTCCCCGCCATCTGGGCTGCGTGTGCCGCGGGCGCGCAACTGGTCGCCCTTCTTGATCTGGTCAAGGGACCCTTTTTGCGCGTCGGAAAATTTGACCGAAGTGGGGGCGTAACGCAGGAAGCCAGTCTCTTTTGTCGTCTTTACCGCCACGCTAAGGGTGGGAGTTACTGAAACAGTAATCGTGCCGGTAGCTGGATCAACCGCGCTGACGATACCGCCAATGCCGCGCTTCTGCCAGTCTTCGCGATCATGCTGCTGTTTCTGCGCCACATCGGCCTGCTTCATTACAACGATGGTCGATGCAACGATTGCGCCGTTCTCACCCGGCTTGCCGCGCACCAGCATGCGATCACCAACCTGCAACTCAGGCAGGGTCAAAGATGCGGCGCTCTTAAGATCGGTTTGTCCGGGAGCCAAACGCAGGATTCGCACGCCATCCTGGACAGTGATCGTGATCTCAGTACCAGCGTCAGTCTTGAGCACCAGGGTTGCTTCGCGGATTGACTTCACAACGCCGATACTTTTGGCGGCTGCGCCAGCCTGCGTGCCTTGCGCAGGACCTTCCTGCGCGTTTAGACCGGACGCGAGCGCAAGGCTGACAGCCATGGCCGAAACTATGAATGTAAGGGCGCAATTCATTACAAATGTCTTCTTACCTGTTACCAATCAGAACTCTCCCAGTTATGGAACTTGCAAATTATTTATCAACGTCATTGGAAGTCGCCAAATCCAGACCTTGCTACAGCCCTCAGTTTGATCGCATCCGGATATTATCGGCTGACTCTATTATGAGAGATAGGGGTGATAATCATCTCAAAAAGACAGCTCATTCGTGTAAAAAGATAGCAAAAAGTTTTGTTAAGGCGAGTTTTTGTCCAAAGTGAGGTAACACTGGGCAGAGACTGTCTGCGCACTGCCGCTTCTTCCTTTACTTTTGTCGCGCCTCCCGAACATTGTTCAGATCTGTGCTCTCTGCGGTCTTCCCTTTTCGCAACACGAATGCTCTAGTCACGTTTGGTTTCTTGAAATCGAGAAGCAATTTTTTTGTTGCAATCAACCACCACGAGCGTGACCAGCAATCCGTTCGCAGAACTGCGCGTTAATCATTGCTCTTTAATAGTGCCGCACATCGCCGATGGAGATGTCCGCATGTACATCTCTCAATCGAGACAAGCCAGAGGAAGTACATGTACCGCGAACTTGTTCTACTTTGCGCATCGCGCGTGTCTTACCAGAGTTAGCGGCGATCCGGCAACGCAAGAGCATTCAAAATCCGGAGGGCCGCAAATGCGGTTACAAAATCAGGGTAATTCGGCTGAATCATTCATCCCGAGCCAATGATCGTCCGTTCCCCTTAAAAAACACTGGAGACACGCATGAAGACTCGTGCTGTAAATCTATTATTCGCTTTTATCCTGGTTCTTAGCGCAGTATGTCCCGCATTTGCGACTGTTGCAATCCCCGCGCCTGTAGCGCCTGCGGCGGGAGCGAATCTGTTATCGCCGTTTACGATCTCCTGGTCAGCGATCACTGATCCCAGCGGGCTTCTTGGCTATAACTGGGAGGTCAGCACCTCTGCAACATTCCCCACTGTGATACTGCAAAATTCAACCAATGTTGGCGTGACGCAAGATACAGTAAGTGGTCTTCCGAATGGCACATATTATTGGCGAGTGCAGGCGGTCAGCGGGGCGTTTGTAAAAAGCGCTTGGTCTGCGGCACGCAGTTTCAACATCACCGGAGCCGGTACAGGGCAGCCGGGCACTCCTACGCTGTCGCCGACAAAAGCCTATTCCACTTTTCATCCGTTCGAACTGATGACGTTTAACTGGTCAGCGGTGGCAGGAGCGGTGAGCTACGTTCTTGAGGTCTCAAAAGACCCAGGCTTTCCGGTAACAACTATTGGAAAGTTCGACAATATCGCTGACACAACTTATTCCTTTGCCACGGCTGATGAAGGGACCTATTCGGCCCGTGTTTATGCCGTGAATGCGAATGGCATCACCGGCGTGCCTTCAAACGCCATCAACTATTCGGTCTTTTATAACAATCCGATTGCAGGGCCGCCGGCGCCGCTCTCGCCAGCCAAAGGCGCGTCTCTTACGCTGCCAATCCAGCTTACATGGACCGACGTAGCCAACCCGCAACCCAGCGGCTATGAGTTGCAGATCGCAAAAGATTCGGGCTTCCAACAGATAGAAGATGATGTGCCGCAGCTAAACCATGCCAACCGCACCGAACTTTCCTTGACCGCCGGGCAGAAGTTCTGGCGGGTACGCTCTTCCCAGGGCGACGCTTCGCCCACCACCTCAGCGGTGACAGCATGGTCGGCTGCAAGTTCATTCACGATCAATCCTGCGCCTCCGGCCCCTGTATCCCTGGTTCTTACCGACAAAATGTTTTATAGCGGGAACACCGCATGGCTGCAGTTGCAATTGACGTCGGCTGCTCCGGCAGGCGGAGCGGTAATCAGCCTCACCAGCTCTGATCCGCAGGCAGTGACAGTACCCGCATCCATCAACATGCCAGGCAATACAGCATGGACGCAGGTGCAGATACAGGCGGGACAGGTCACGTCAGCCACTCCGGTCACCCTTACGGCAACGCTCAACTCAGGCTCGACAAATCTGCAATTCAACGTGTTGCCGCCATCACTTAAATCCATCTCGCTTCCCACCAACACACTCAGCGGTGGAGCGCAGATTGGCGCAGTCATTATGCTCAATGGACAAGCGCCCGCAGGCGGAGCGGTTGTGGACATCGCGAGCGATTCGCCTTCAGCCATGCCTCCGGCATTGGCGACGGTCCCGGCCGGCAGCCCATCGGTCTCAATTTCAATCGCGACGAACACGGTTGCCGCAAACACTCTGGCCAACATCACCGCTAGTTGGAACGGCGCAAGCGCGCAGTCACAACTGATGGTGGTCCCCCTGGGGCAGCCTGCTTCAGTTACGTTGAGCCCAGCTTCAGTCACCGGAACGGCAGGATCAGTCGCCAGGGTCACCATGGCGGCGGTTTCCAGCAATGATCAGATATTCCAGGTCAGCAGCAGCAATCCGGCAGTGGCGAGCCTATCAAGTTCAGTGCTGATTCCCGCAGGAAGCACGATTGGCGGAGTCATTATCAACACTTCTCCGGTAAGCACTCAAACTCCGGTGACGATCAATGTTTCTGGCGGCGGAGTGACTCGCTCAGCCACGCTAACTCTGCTTCCCTCTGTCACTCCCACCACAATGTCGCTGGCAGTGACGGCTGGCGGACGCAGCGGCGAGCGCGTGCTGTCCTCACCGGGGGGACTTAGCGTGGCGACCGGCAGCACAGGTTCCACGCAGGTTGCTCCGGGTACTGTGGTGACATTAAGCGTGTCCAACGGACGGTCTGCAATTTGGGCGGGTGCATGCTCCAGCAACGGCGCCAAGACCAACACCTGCACGTTGACCGTGAATGGAAACTCAGCGGTGACAGCAAACGTGCAATAAGCAGATTTCGTCTCAAGTGTGGCGTGCGGGCTCTCGGGAAAGTTTTCGGGAGCCCGTTTTTTGTTGTGTGAAAGCTCAGATGTCCGCCATAAGAATTCAGCAGTTGGTTGTCAGCTTTGCGAAATTGCCGCGTTCGCCTGGTGCAAATTTCCATCCGTTTTCTGCCTTAACGCGAGTTCATCAATCATTTTAGTGACAAGGGCCGTCCAGCCTGTCTGATGGCTGGCGCCCACTCCTGCTCCCGTGTCGCCGTGGAAGTATTCATAAAACGGCACGTAATCCCGCCAGTTCGGATCAGACTGGAATTTTTCATTGCCGCCAAAGACCGGCCGGCGGCCTTTTGCGTCGCGCTGGAAAGTGGAGACCAGGCGGCGGCTGATTTCATCGGCCACTTCATCCAGGTTCATCAGCCGACCCGAACCTGTGGGGCACTCCACTTGAAATGATTCGTGGTAGTACTCATGAAACCGCCGCAAGGCGTGAATCAAGAGATAGTTCACCGGAAACCATATAGGGCCGCGCCAGTTGGAATTGCCTCCGAAAAGTCCCGTGGTGGATTCACCGGGTTCATAGTCCACCTGATGATTTACGCCGGCAACATCCAGTATATAAGGATGGTCCTTGTGAAAACGCGAGAGCGCTCGAATTCCGTGTGGCGACAGAAACTCATTTTCATCAAGCATGACTTTAAGAATGCGCTGAAGTTGTTCGCGATCTGTAATGGAAAACAGCCGGCGCTCTTTGTGCCCCACGGTTTCCATGCAAGCCATGCTGTCCGTAAGGTCTTTACGATTTTCAATGAACCACTCCAGCCGCATCTTGAAATCAGGCATGGAATCAAGCAGCTCCGGTTCCATGATCTGAACAGCATAAAGTGGGATAAGCCCAACCATGGAACGGACGCGCAGCGGCAAACGCGCGCCATCCGGCAGATGAAGCACATCGTAAAAGAAGCCGTCTTCATTGTTCCACAAGCAAAGTCCGTCATCTCCCAGATGGTTCATGGCGCGGGCAATGTAGATGAAGTGCTCCCAGAACTTACTGGCAACATCCTGATAGGTGTCGTCGTCCGCAGCCAGTTCCAGCGCGATGGCCAGCATATCGAGCGAGTACATGGCCATCCAACTGGTGCCGTCAGATTGCTCAATGTGCCCGCCAGTAGGCAGCATTGAACTGCGATCAAACACGCCGATGTTGTCCAGCCCAAGGAAGCCGCCCTGAAATACATTCATGCCTTCCGGGTCCTTGCGGTTGACCCACCAGGTAAAGTTCAGCAGCAGCTTGTGAAAGACACGTTCAAGAAATTGCGTGTCACCCACGCCGTTGTTCTTTGCTTTGTCGATCAGATAAACCTGGTACGTGGCCCACGCGTGGACTGGAGGATTCACGTCACCGAATGCCCATTCATACGCGGGGATCTGTCCGTTCGGATGCATGTACCATTCGCGCAGCATGAGCACAAGCTGGTCTTTGGCATAGTCAGGATCCACCAGCGCCAGCGCGACGCAATGAAATGCCAGGTCCCACGCCGCATACCATGGGTATTCCCATTTGTCAGGCATGGAAATTACATCAGAGTTATAAATGTGTCCCCAGGCATGATTGCGGCCATCTTTGCGCACTTCCGGCGGCAGAGGCTCGGCAGGATCTCCATTCAGCCAGTCGCGGACAACATAGTGGTAGTACTGCTTGGTCCAGAGCAGACCGGCAAAGGCCTGGCGCATAACGTTGCGCGTGTCATCGTCGGTTGTGGCTGGAATGATGGCGGCGTAAAACTCGTCAGCTTCGGCACGTCGGTCCACAAACGTGCTGTCAAAATCATTTCCCAGCGCGGCGGAGGAAAGATCTGTCTGGTCTTTCCTGAGCCGCAGTTTGATTGAAACTTCTCCGCCGGCAGGAATAGTAAATTTATAAAGCACTGCCGTTTTCGTTCCCTGAAGAGCTGGGTTTACCGCCGCCGTTTCATTGTCTATGAGATATCGATGGAATGCGTCCTTGACGTATGGAGAGGAATTCTTTGCGCTGAAGAGTTTATCATTGTTAGTTTCATTCTCAGTAAATAACGGTGTGCCACCATCAGAAAAATACAGGCGATAACTGCCGATGTCATCTTCATGGGCTAGAATCGTGCGGGTCTTACTGTCGAATGCCATAGAAGGCTTGGGCTTTGCCGCCCAGACCCAGGTGTTGCGGAACCAGAGTGTCGGCAGAAGGTGGATTTCAGCCGCGTCCGGTCCGCGGTTGGCCGCCGTAATGCGAATGCACATATCCTCTACTTCTGCCTTGGCATATTCCACAAACACGTCAAAGTAGCGGTCTTCATTGAATACGCCGCTATCAAAGAGCTCAAACTCCGGCTGGCTCTTGTTGCGGCGACGGTTTTCCTCCACTAGATTTTTGTACGGGTACTCCGCCTGCGGATACTTGTATAGATATTTCATGTATGAGTGCGTGGGCGTGGAATCCAGATAGAAGTAATATTCTTTTACATCTTCGCCGTGGTTGCCTTGGGTCCCGGTCAGACCAAAAAGGCGCTCTTTGAGAATGGGATCGCGCCCGTTCCACAGGGCCAGGGCAAAGCAAAGACGCTGATGGCGGTCGCAAATTCCCGCCAGCCCATCTTCGTTCCAACGATAAGCGCGAGAGCGAGCGTGATCGTGCGGGAAATATTCCCAGGCCTCACCGGTGGCGCTGTAATCTTCACGCACCGTGCCCCAGGCGCGCTCACTTATGTAAGGCCCCCATTGTCTCCAGAGGGCGGTGCGGCCTTGTGATTGCTTGAGGCGTATTCCTTCTTTGGTCATGATCTAAACTTTCACTTCCACATTCGCCCGATCGCCTGCGTCCGCCGCAAACAGCGGCGACGCCGTGAATCCCGTTGTGCCAGCCAAGAGGTTGCGGGGAAATTCCGCCAGAGACGTGTTGTACTTGCGTACGCACTCGTTGTAATGCTGACGGGCAAATGCAATGCGGTTTTCCGTTGACGTAATCTGCTCCTGCAAGAGCAGAAACTGTTGCGATGCCTTGAGCGACGGGTAATTCTCCGCCCTGACAAAAAGATTGCCCACTGCTCCGGTCAGCGCCATCTCCGCCACTGCCCGTGAGGCCAAGTTCGCGTCGCTGGCAGCCAACATTGCTTCCGTCCGCGCGCGCGTCACCGCTTCCAGCGTTTCACGCTCATGCGTCATGTAGCCTTTTACTGTTTCAACCAGATTCGGAACAAGGTTGTGCCGACGCGACAGTTGCACATCGATATCTGACCAGCCACTCTGCACAGCGGTCCGCATGCGTATCAAGCCGTTGTAGGTCTTGAACAACAGCAAGAGCAGCACGGCGGCAACAACCGCAATGGCTATGAAGGCATACGAAATGTCCAAGGACGCTCCTTTTCACGGGCGTCAGCAAACATCATGGAAGCATTTTACGGTAACTGGGCCCAATTGCCGCAGATTTACGCTGATGAGCGCGGACCAAAAAAACTAGCCGCGAATTTACGCGAAGTACGCGGATCACAGCCACTTTTCACTTTTGGCAATTCCGGCGACCTTGGCAATATTGGCAACTGAAAGTCTAATCCCCGGCCGGTCCCAAGAGAGGTTCCGGTTTGCGATGCGCGCCGCGCCACCGCGCCACCCGCAGACGGATGCGGTCCATATAAAGGTAAACCACAGGAGTGGTAAACAGCGTGAGGGCCTGGCTCACAATCAGGCCGCCCACAATCGCAATACCCAGCGGGCGACGCAGTTCTGATCCCGTTCCACCACCCAGCGCCAAAGGCAGTCCGCCCAGCAGCGCGGCCATCGTGGTCATCATGATCGGGCGAAAACGCAGAAGGCATGCCTGGTAAATAGCTTCCTCTGGAGTTTTATTGTCCTGCCGCGAAGCGTTGACCGCAAAATCGATCATCAAAATGGCATTCTTTTTGACGATGCCTATCAGCAAAATAATTCCGATTAAGGCAATCACGTTTAGATCGTTGCCGGTCAGCATGATGGCCAAAATTGCACCCACTCCGGCTGAAGGCAGCGTGGAGAGGATCGTGATGGGGTGAATCACGCTTTCATAGAGCATGCCCAGCACAATATAAACGGTGATCAATGCCGTCAGGATCAGCAGCGGTTGGCTTTGGGCTGAATCCTTGAAGGCGGCAGCCGTGCCCTGAAAGCCGCCACGCACGCTGACCGGCACTCCCAGTTGCCGCATTGCGCCTTCTACCACGGTCGCGGCATTTCCCAGCGGGACACCAAGCGCCAGGTTGAAGGAAATCGTTACTGCGGGATAAAAGCCCTGATGGTTCACCTGTAGCGCGGCATTCGAAGGCGCGTAACGGGTAAATGCGGAAAGCGGGACTTCAGCCCCGGAAGATGATTTTACGTAGGTATATTGCAGCGCGCCCGTGCCGGACAGCAGATTAGGGTCCACTTCCATGACCACGTGATATTGGTTCAACGGGCGATACATGGTGGAAACCTGGTCCTGGCCAAATGAAGAATAAAGAGCGGCATCCACCTGTGCGGGCGTAATGCCCAGGCGTGAGGCGGTGTCCCTGTCCACGGTCACTAGAGCAGCCAGCCCTTTGTCCTGCTGGTCAGAGTTTACGTCGCGCAGCTCCGGCAGGGCCCGGAGTTTGGCTAGAATACGTGGCGCCCAGTAGTTCAGCTCCTTCAAATCCTCAGACTGGATCGTGTACTGAAACTGGGCATTGGAGAATCGCCCGCCAATGTTCAGGTCCTGCGTGGCTGTAAGAAACAGCGTTGCCCCCGGAACCATAGCCAGCTTGCCGCGCAGGCGATTGATAATCTGGTCGGCTGTGGCTTTGCGCACATTCGGTGGCTTAAGCACCACGAACATGCGCCCGCTGTTCGAACTACCCTGACCGCCGGAGAAGGCCACCGCGTTGTTCACCGCGGGATCTTTCAAAACAATCTCTATATACTGCTGCATTTTGTCCCGCATTGCGGGAAATGAAATATCCTGTTCTCCCACAACGGAACCGCCGAGCCGGCCTGTATCCTGCTGGGGGAAGAAACCTTTCGGAGCAATAACGTAGAGATAAATGCTGAGGGCCGCAGTGCCGATGGTAACTACCAGCGTCAGAAACTGATGACGCAAAACCACGCCCAGGCTCATGCGATAAAATTTGAGCATCCCATCAAAAGCGCGTTCGCTGAAACGATAGATACGGCCATGTCTTTTCTCGCTCTCAGGGCGCAGAAATTTGGCGCACAACATCGGCGTGACCGTGAGCGATATCACCAGCGACATGGCAATGGCCGTGCTCAGCACCACGGCAAATTCGCGGAAAAGCCTGCCGACAAGCCCCTGCATCAGCAAAATGGGAATGAACACCGCGATCAGCGACGTGCTCATGGAAAGCACGGTGAAGCCGATTTCGCGCGCGCCGCGAAATGCCGCCTGCACCGGTGACATGCCCTGTTCCATGTAGCGCGTGATGTCTTCCAATACCACAATGGCATCATCCACCACGAACCCAGTGGAGATGGCCAGCGCCATCAATGAGAGATTATCGACGCTGTAATCCAGCAGGTACATCACGCCGAACGTGCCGATGAGTGAAAGCGGCACGGCCACGCTGGGGATAAACGTGGCGCGCACGTTGCGCAAAAAAACAAAAACTACAAGCACCACCAGAACAATAGAAATAATCAGCGTGATTTGAATGTCGGCCACGGAAGCGCGGATGGTGATCGTGCGGTCCAGAGCCACATCCAGTTTGATGGCGGCGGGAATGGAGGCCTGCAATTCCGGAAGCAATGCCTTTACTCGGTCCACGGCGTCAATAATGTTCGCGCCCGGCTGGCGGAAGACAATCATCAGAACGGCCGGCTTGCCATTCGCCAGGCCGGTATTGCGAATGTCTTCTACTGAATCGGTAACTGTGGCCACGTCATCCAGCCGCACCACGCCTCCGGCGGGATTACGGGCAACAATAACTTTCTTGTAATCGTCGGCCAGAAAGAGTTGATCGTTAGCAGTAATCTGCCAGGCATTCAAGGGACCGGCAAACTCCCCTTTGGGCCGGTTGGCGTTTGCCGCACCCAGCGCAGCGCGTACCTCTTCCACGCCTACACCCAGCTTGTTCAGCAGCGTTGGATTTACCTCCGCACGCACTGCCGGCCTTGCGCCGCCGCCTACAAAGACCTGTCCGATGCCAGCGACCTGCGAGAGCTTCTGCGCCAGCACCGAATCAGCAATGTCATACATGCGTGGCTTGGAAACCGTATCTGAGGTGAGCGACAAAATCATAATGGGCGCATCTGCCGGATTAACTTTGCGCCAATTCGGACGCGTCGGCAGGTTTGCCGGCAACTGTCCCAGGGCCGCATTGATGGAGGCCTGGACGTCGCGCGCCGCCGCGTCAATGTTGCGGGAGAGATCGAACTGAAGAGTAATATTGGTGGAACCCAGTTGGCTCGTCGAGGTCATCTGATTTACCCCGGCGATACGTCCGAACTGGCGCTCCAGCGGCGTGGCGACCGACGAAGCCATCGTTTCCGGACTGGCGCCCGGAAGTCCGGCGCTCACGCTGATCACTGGATATTCAACCTGAGGGATTGGGGCGACAGGCAGGTGCGTGTAAGCCAGAATGCCCGCCATCAACAGGCCCATCGCCAGCAGTGATGTGGCCACAGGCCGTCGGATAAATGGAGCAGAGATGTTCATGCTTTTTGTGCAATCCCGAGCCCGAGCTTGCGAGGGCGAGGGAACCCTATCGCCAGTGAAATCTCAAAGCCCAGATCTCTCCATTGCTTCTTCGTTCTTTGCTTAATCGTTGTGGTCATACTGAAGTTCATCCCACCAATAGGGGTTCCCTCGCTCTGCTCGGGATTTCAGAAAAAAATCAATCTGCGCCCACAGGCTCCTTCTCTGGCACAATTTCATTGCCGATCTTGAAGCGCGAGAACTTGCTGGCCAGTTTGTCAAACCATATATAAATTACCGGCGTGGTATAGAGCGTGAATGCCTGGCTCAGCAGCAGCCCGCCGATAATCGTGATGCCCAAAGGATGCCGCAGCTCAGATCCGGTACCGCGCCCAAACGCCAGCGGCACTGCGCCCAACAACGCGGCCATGGTCGTCATCATGATCGGGCGGAAACGCAGCAAGCTCGCCTGATAAATTGCTTCCTCCGGCGGCTTGCCCTGATTGCGCTCCGCGTCCAGCGCAAAATCGATCATCATAATGGCGTTCTTTTTTACAATGCCGATGAGCAAAATAATTCCTATCAGCGCCACCACCGTAAGGTCATTGCCGGTAAGAATCATGGCCAGGATTGCGCCCACTCCGGCTGAAGGCAGCGTGGAAAGAATTGTCACGGGATGAATATAGCTTTCATACAACACGCCGAGCACGATATACACAGTGACTAGCGCAGCCAGAATCAGCCACGGCTCTGAAGCCAGAGAGTTCTGGAACGCCGCTGCCGTCCCCTGGAAGCTGGGATGAATGCTGGCCGGCATTCCCATCTCCTGCTCCGCTTGTGCAATCACCTTGGTGGCTTTGCCCAGCGACTCGCCCGGCGCAAGATTGAATGAGATCGTTACCACAGGGAATTGCCCCTGATGGTTGATGGCAAGCGGCGCCGGAGAAGTCACAAAATGACTGAAGGTTGAGAGCGGCACCTGCTGGCCGGTCACCGACTTCACATAAATGTTGGTCAGGTCGCTTGGATTGTTCTGAAACTGCTGTCCGACTTCCAGCACAACATGATACTGGTTCAACTGCGTGAAAATAGTCGAAACCTGGCGCTGGCCAAAGGCGTCGTACAGGGTGTCGTCAATCGCCTGCGGCAGAATCCCAAAGCGCGCCGCAGTGTCACGGTCAATGACGAGGTCTGCCTTCAGACCGCCATTCTGCTGGTCACTGGCCACGTCACGCAGTTCTGGCAAAGAGCGCAACTTTGTGAGAATCCGTCCTGACCAGTCATCCAATTCGTTAGCGTCGGCATCTTCCAGCGAGTATTGATACTGCGTCCGGCTCACGCGATCTTCCACTGTTAAGTCCTGCACTGGCTGCATATACAACGTGATGCCTTCCACTTTCGCCAGCTCCGGCTGCAAACGCCGGATAACATCCGATGCAGTCACGTTGCGATCTTCATGCGGCTTCAGGTTGATCTGGATGCGCCCACTGTTCTGTGTGGTATTCGTCCCATCTATGCCGATGAATGAGGACAGGCTGGCAACATCCGGATCATTCAGTATCACTTTGGCCAGTTGCTGCTGACGCTCTTCCATCGACGTAAATGACACGTTCTCCGGACCTTCAGAGATTCCCAAAATCACGCCGGTATCCTGGACTGGGAAAAAGCCCTTGGGCACGATCACATACAAATACACTGTCAATGCCAAAGCGCCAGCAGTGGCCAGCAGAGTGATGGTCTGGTGCCGCAGCACCCATTTGAGAGTTACTCCGTAATATTCAATCACCCTTTCATAGGTGCGTTCTGACCATAGATAAAGCCGCCCATGCTTTACATTCTTTGGATTTTTGAGCAGGCGCGCGGACATCATGGGCGTAAGCGTTAATGACACCAGCGCCGAAATCACGATGGTCACAGCCAGTGTGACGGCAAACTCGCGGAAGAGCCGTCCGACAATGTCACCCATGAACAGAAGCGGTATCAAGACGGCGATGAGCGATACCGTTAAAGAAATGATGGTGAACCCGATTTGCCCGGCGCCCATCAGCGCGGCATCAAGAGCGGAATGGCCTTCTTCAAGGAAACGATCGATGTTTTCAATCATCACAATGGCGTCATCCACCACAAATCCAGTGGAGATGGTGAGCGCCATTAATGACAGATTGTCCAAACTGTAGCCCAGCAGGTACATCACCGCAAAAGTGCCGACAATTGAGAGCGGCACGGCCACGGCTGGAATCACAGTCGCGGAGAGGTTCCGCAGGAACAGGAAAATCACCATCACCACCAGGCCGATGGTGAGCATCATTTCAAATTCAACGTCTTTTACAGACGCGCGGATTGTTTGCGTGCGATCTGTAAGAATGGAAACTTTCACCGAAGTTGGCAAGGCGCCCTGCAATTGCGGCAGGACTTTCTTGATCCGGTCCACCACGCCAATAATGTTTGCTCCGGGCTGGCGCTGAATGTTTACGATCACAGCCGGCAAAAGATTCATCCAGGCT
Organism: Candidatus Angelobacter sp.; assembly: GCA_036488825.1. Classification (GTDB taxonomy): domain Bacteria; phylum Acidobacteriota; class Terriglobia; order Terriglobales; family Acidobacteriaceae; genus Angelobacter. Next base: position 21,233 of record DASXGZ010000041.1, on the reverse strand, counting down.
GCTTGCTTAACATTTTCTGCGCCATCCACAACGGTCGCCACGTCCTTGAGCCGCACCGGCGCGCCATTGCGATAAGCAATGATCACGTCTTTATATTCATCGCCGGAAAGAAGCTGATCGTTGGTAGCGATGGTGAATGCCTGCCGCTGGTTTTCAAGAACTCCTTTGGCCTGATCCACGTTGGCTTGTCCCAGCACTGTACGCAAATCTTCGAGGCTCAGGCCGTAAGAGGCCAGTGCCGTTGGATTCGCCTGTATGCGCACAGCCGGCTTTTGCCCGCCGCTGATGGAAACCATGCCGACGCCGCTAAGCTGGGAAATCTTCTGCGCCAGTGTGGTGTCCGCCAGGTCTTCAACTTTGGAAAGCGGCAAACTATCGGAGGTCAGCGCCAGCGTGAGAATTGGGGCGTCTGCCGGGTTAACCTTATTATAGATCGGAGGGTTGGGAAGGTCGCGCGGCAGAAACGTGGTGGACGCATTGATTGCCGCCTGCACTTCCTGCTCCGCAATATCGATGCTTTGTTCCAGGTTGAATTGCAGCGTAATAACCGAACTGCCAAAAGAGCTCGTCGAGGTCATTTGGCTCAAGCCGGGGACCTGGCCAAATTGCCGCTCCATTGGGGCCGTGACGGAAGAGGCCATCACCTCCGGGCCCGCGCCCGGATAAAACGTGATGACCTGAATTGTAGGGTAATCCACCTGCGGCAGAGCAGACACCGGCAATTGCAGATATGCCACAACGCCCACCAGCAGCAACCCGATCATCAACAGGGAGGTTGCTACCGGGCGCAGAATAAATAATTTTGATGGGCCGCCGTTGGGCATGATGTCAGTTAAACCCTTTAACTTTCGCTGTCATTGATTAAGCCTGCAAGCGTCCTGAATTTATTACTGCGCCTGAGCATCGCCGGATTGGGCTGCGCCGCCAGATTGTTGCCCGGTTCCACTACGAATTTCCACGTGCGTGCCCTGTTGGAGTTTGTCCTGTCCATCGGTCACAACCATATCTCCGGGCTGAAGTCCCTGTGAGACGGCAACAAAATTGCCCTGGCTAAAGCTCACGGTCACCGGACGCATTTCCGCTGTCTTATCGGGCTTCACGCTAAACACGTAAGTCCCCTGCGGGCCGCGCTGAATGGCCGCCGACGGCACCACTGTATTGTTCTTTCGCACCTCCAGCAGCAGGTGCACATTCACGAATTGGTTAGGCCAGAGTGAACGGTCGCGATTATCAAAAACAGCTTTCAACTTTCCAGTGCCAGTGGTTACATCAATCTGATTATCGATGGTGGTCAGCGAGCCAGTTGCCAGTTTTGTCTGGTCATCGCGGCTGTAGGCCTCGACCGAAAGTTTGCTGTTGCGCATGTGCTGTGCAACAGATTGCAAATTGTCCTGCGGCAGGTTGAAGATTACTGCGATTGGCTCTAATTGTGTAATCACCAGAAGCCCGTTCGGGTCTGATGCGTGGACAATATTTCCCACATCGATCTGGCGCAACCCAATTCGCCCGGTAACCGGAGCGGTAATGCGCGTGTACACCAGATTCAGCTTTACATTGTCGATCTGCGCCTGATCGGCGCGAACAGCACCATCTAGCTGGCCTTCCAGCGAGCCTTGTGTATCCAGTTGTTGTTTGGGAATTACGCCGTCTTTATAAAGGTCCTGAAACCGCTGCAGGTTAAGCCTGGCGTCCTTCAATGCGGACTGGTCTTTGAATAACGTGGCCTGGGCCTGGCTGAGCGCCACTTCATAAGGGCGAGGATCAATTTCCGCCAGCAGTTCACCCTCTTTCACTTCCTGCCCTTCTTTAACGTTCACCCGGATCAATTGGCCGTCAATACGGGTCTTGACCGCCACGGTGTTGAATGCTTCCACAGAACCAAGTCCGTTCAACAGAACGGGCAGGTCGCGTATCTCAGCTTTAGCCACGGCGACAGGAATACTAGCCTGCCCGCCACCACGGCCGGCTTTGGCATTGCCTCCGCCTTTTTGTTTTGAATCGGCGCTGGTTTTGCCGCAGCCGCTCAGGAGCAATACCAGACAAGCGCACACCAGGAAGCAGCGGGCCAGAATATACGACGAATGTTTTGACATCTGTCCTCTCAAGGGCAGTATCTTCAATATTTTGGAAATCTGAATCCTATACAGACTTCGGATTTTCAGCAATTGCCGGTTTCCGGCGGGGGCCGGTCCCGTTAGGAATGTTGCCGATTCGAGACTTACTGCACCAACACTCTATTTGACGTTATATCAGCGGGTTACAACACTGCTTTTTGTAAATAATTGTTAAAAGAGATTGAGAGTACATGTTCCGGTCATGGCAAAAGCGGTTCCATCATGCTCTTCTTACTTTTTTGCGTGCGTTATGGGCCAGATATCGTTGATCGAGGGCCTGCCTTATCAATGTTTTGATGAGCGCCTGCCGGCTGATATTCAATTCTTTGGCGGCGGCATCCAGTTCCTGCAACATGGGGGAGGCGAAATCGACGTTCGAAGACGAACTATTTCACTCCCTGGCCCTTCAGCGCTTTTCCTGCCATCGCTTCCGTGGCTTTCCCGTTCTCAAAAGCAACCTGGCCGTTTACGATCACGTATTTCACGCCGTCAGCAAGTTGGGCCGGCTGCGTATATGTGGCTTTGTCGATGATGGTGGCAGGATCAAAAATGGTGATATCTGCAAAGAAGCCCTCTTTAATCAAACCGCGTCCGACAAGATGCTCCCGCTGGGCCGGTAGTGACGTGATTTTTCGGATTGCCTGCTCCAGCGGCAGCAATTGCAGGTCCCGGACGTAATGCCCCAGAAAACGCGGCATGCTTCCGTAACCGCGCGGGTGAGTATGCGGCTCAAAGAGCGGGCCATCCAGCGACATTTCATTGATATCCAACCCGATGCTGGTCCAGGGTTGCCGCAGGCCGGTTTGCAGGTCTTCTTCGCTGGCAATGAAATAGAGCGCCCCGGAAAGGCCTTTATCGGCGAGCACAAAATCCATCAGCGCATCCAGCGGATCGCTTTTCTTCTGCATAGTGGCGACCTCCGCCACCGTTTTGCCCGTGTATTGCTTGAGCTCAGGGTTCACCACGGAGGCGACCATCACGCCCGGCGCTCCTCCGGAGTCAAGATATAGATTTTCCCAGGTGCGCTCTCCTGTGGCTGACATTTCTGACTTTATGCGCTGGCGCACAGCGGGATCGCGCAGGCGTTCCAGCAGTTTGTCCGTGCCGCCATCGGCTACCCATGGGGGCAGGCTGGAAGCAAGGTTGGTCATCCCTGCGAGATAGGGATACATGTCCGCAGTAACGTCCTGGCCGGAATCACGCGCCTGCTGGATCATCCGGACAATGTCAATCATCTGGCCGGCGCGGGATTTACCGCTGACCTTGAGATGAAAAATCTCTACTGGCAAATTGGCTTCCCGCCCAATACGCAATGCCTCACGGACAGCGGCCACTTCGTTCTGGCCTTCACTGCGCATGTGAGTGGCATAAATGCCGCCGTAGCGCGCCGCTACTTTGGCGAGTTCGATCAACTCTTCTGTTTTCGCGTAATGTCCAGGCGGATAAATCAGCGCCGTGGAAAGTCCAAGCGCTCCCTGCTGCATGGCCTGTTCCACCAGGGCTTTCATCTTTTCCAATTCGGCGGGAGTGGGCGCGCGATTCACATCGCCCAGCACAGCCTCGCGCACCTGGGCCGCGCCTACATACGTGCCGATATTGATAGGCGTACCTTTTTTCTCCAGCCGCTGCCAATATTCCGCCAGCGTGCTCCAGTCAATCTTCAAATGGTAGGGATCAAGCGATGGCTGGGCAGCAGCGATGGTCAGCGCATTCTGCGGTGCAATGGACCCGCCCTCACCTGTGATCTCAGTGGTAATGCCTTGCGCCAGTTTGCTCAGTGAACGATTGTCCACAAGCAGCGCGGTTTCCGATTGTCCCAGCATGTCAATAAATCCGGGAGAAACCACCATGCCGCGCGCATCGATGACCCGCCGCGCAATTCCAGCAGGAATTTTACCTATTGCCACAATGCGGCCGTTCGTTACAGCAATGTCACCGGCGTACCAGGGATTGCCCGTGCCGTCGAAGATGCGGCCGCCCTGGATAACGATGTCAGGGCCTGTGACTTCGAAGTTTTGTTGGGCAAAGCATGTCAGGCAGGTCAGAAGACAAATAACGAAAAGGCGCAACGCTGCATAGCGAATTCTCATGCCGTGCAGACTAACTCAACCATGCAGGATAAAAAAGAGTGTTCTCTCCCAATCAGGAACGTAAAGAGAAAAAGGCACAGCTAACATTTAGCTGCGCCTAATTAAATTAACTTGGTTTCAGAATTGAGGAGGTGGCGTCGGCTGTGGCGTTGCTGTGGGCTGTTCAGCAGCCGGCTGTGTAGCTGGCTGGTCCTGCGGAACGGTACTCTGAGGCGTCTGCGGGGGAGTGCCGCTGGGCGTAGTTGTGCCCGGCATATTGGCGCCGGCAGGCATTGTCCAGACTTCTACTTTACGGCCGGCTTCCGAACCGGCTTTTGTCTGAATACGTTGCGCGTCAATTCCTTTGGATTTTGTCAGGTAAGCCATAGCATTCTGGGCGCGCTGCATTGCCATGTTGTGCGGTTCACCAGTATCGGCTGATCCGGAAAGCACAGCGGTAAGGTTTGGATCCTGCTGTAATTTCAAGGCAGCATCATCCAGAACTGCCTTGGAGCGGTTGTCGACGTAGCCGCTGTTTGGTTTGAAATCCAGTTCCATCAGCTTCTGCGCGGTGGGCACGGGAGGCGCTGGCGCTTCCACGTTCACCGTAACTACGGTTGAGGCACTCAACTGCCGATCATCAAACGCAGTGGCGCGGACTGCAATCGGCCCTGGACCGGTATCAGCCGTATCCAGCGTGGCTTGGTTGCGATTGGAGGAGAGCTTTCCGCCGTTAGCAACATAGGTGATATTCACCGGACGGTTTTCGGCGCTGACTGCCTCACAATTAATTGAGGCGCTCTCGCCCGCGCGCAGGCTGGTGGGCGAGGCCGAGCAGGTAATTGTTGGCGGCGTGGTGTTGGTGCTGGCTGCATCCGGCACTGGAGCATTGCTGTAAGAAGGCTGGATGGGCGGCAGGACCGGTGCGTCGCTAACGTCCATCAATTCAACACCATCGCCCACGTGTATATCTTCAAGTGCGGTAAGGATCATTACAGTCGAACTTTTTGGGTGCACCTGCAGCACAATCATGTCCCCCAATGTACGCCGAGGCAGGCTGGAAAGATCACCTTTTGGCAGTAGATGCGGGTCTTTCTGCGTATCTTCATATTCGCTGGCCTTGAGTGAGAGGCCCGCTTCAGCATCATGATAGGTGTAAGAGTATGTCCGTGTAGCGCGCAGATAATCGCCCGGCTTCAGTCCTTTATCAGCGCCAATGCTCAAATAAGCTTTGTACCTGGTGCCAAGAAAGCTATCGAACTCCTGGGCCCTCACTATCCGCCCTGACGGCTTGCCATTTGGAGGCGCATAGCGTTCCAGGGCAACTTTGCGGAACTGAGGGATCTCGCGCTCGACCAGAGGTATCGCAATATCGCCGGGCATTACGTCCGCGCAGCTCAGATCAAAGACTGCGATCCCTGTATCTCTCTGGACCTCTTTCACTCTTACAATGGCCAGTTCGAAGTATGTCTCGCCGGCGTTGCGTAACGCAGCTTTTTGCCCCGGGAAAAACTCATAATTATTGATGTCTTTCACGTGCCGCACGATCTGGTAACGGTCGCCCTCTTTCATCCCTTGTCCATGGATAAAGATCGTGTCAGACTGGCCGGCAAAGCGGCTCTGGTCGGGGCTGTTGTATCCGGCGGCGACAAAAAGCTTGTCCGGAACTTTTTCCGTGGTAATAAAGCCTGAGCAGTACATGTCATTCGGCGTCGGCACATTGCCGACATCAGAAGTTGTGGCATGTTGTAGCGGCTTTTGTGCCGGTTGCGGCTGTGCAGGTTGTGTCTGTTGTGAAAAACCTAAAGTTGAAACCATGCCTGCAAATGCCAGCAACAGTCCATATTTCCTCATTACTTCCTCCCCATGCCTCTGCGGGACGCGCTATGTCCCGGGTGGAACATATCACCGCCTTTCCCGCCACTTCAACTAAACTCTTATTTACTAAGCAGATACGCTTAATTACAGAAGTTCAATTCACTTCTTGCATTCGGTGCTTGAATCTGTGATTTTCGCTCACGTATGATGGCCAGCCGTTGCTAAATGTAATGCATGGAACACCATCCAGTTACGCGCCAAGGTTCCTGCCCGCCCGGCTACCCCGGGTGTGCGTGGCCATTGCCGCTTCCAATCCAGCAGAAATGGTGCAGAAAGCGGATATCGCTATCCGGGATAACCCGTTTATTGAGTTCAGGTTAGACTACCTTCCCAACCCTGCCCTGGGTCTGGCCAAACTCAAAACATTCGTAGAATTCCACCCTGAAGCCTTGATCGTGGCCACCTGCCGCCGTATCGCGAACGGCGGAAAGTTCCGGGGAACTATCGCCTCGCAGGTTGACCTGCTGGTAAAAGCGGCCCATCTCGGCTGCCACCTTGTGGATATTGAGCTGGAAACCGCCGAGCACCTCAAAACGGCTGATTTCAACCGATTACGCCGTTCCGCCCACCTGATCCTCTCTTACCACGACTTTCGCGGCACTAAAAAGCTGGAAGAGACGTTCGCAAAAATGAGGCAGCACCCTTCCGACTTCATCAAGATCGTCACCACGGCAAATTCCCTCTATGACAACGTGGTAATGATGAAGTTCCTGGAAAAATACAGTCACGCCCATTCCCTGATAGGGCTCTGCATGGGCGAACAGGGCGTAATCAGCCGTGTGCTCTGTGTGCGCGCCGGCAGCCAGTTCACTTTTGCCGCCGCCAATCCCGGAGAAGAAACCGCCCCCGGCCAGTTGACCGCGCGGGCGCTGCGCGATGTTTATCGCATTGACCAGGTCGATGCCGCTACGCGCGTTTACGGTGTGGCTGGCGATCCGGTGACCCAGTCACTCTCTCCCGTAATGTTGAACACAGCGTTTCGCCGCGAGAACGTGAACGCTGTCTATTTGGCGCTGCACGCCAAAACCATGGAAGACCTGACGGCTTGTGTGCAGAAGATTCCCATCGCCGGACTCAGCATCACCATGCCATATAAGGAGCAGATCGTTAAACATCTCGATAAGAGCGATCCCTGGACCGCCAAGGTCGGCGCATGCAATACGCTGGTCCGCAGCCATGATGGCAAGCTTTATGGTTTCAACACAGACGTGAATGGCGTGGTCCGTCCCCTGGAACTGCGCATTCGCCTGCAAGGCGCAAGGATTCTGGTGCTGGGTGCGGGTGGCGCAGCCCGTGCCGCTGTTTTCGGTTTGAAGGAACGCGGCGCTGAAGTCTCCATTCTCAATCGCACGGCGCCCGCCGCGCAGAAGCTGGCCAAACAGGCCCGCGCCAAAGTCATCAATCGCACCATGCTCAAGAAGCTGGAATTTGACGTGATTATCAATGCCACGCCAGCCGGCATGGAGGGAAATCGCGATCCTCTGCCGCTCACAGAGCAGGAAATGAAAGCCAAATATTTCTTTGAGATGGTCTATACCCCCGCGGAAACCAAAATGATGAAGATGGCCCGCGCCCGCGGCATGCATGTGATTGCCGGCTCAGAGATGTTTGTCCAGCAAGGCGCTCGCCAGTTTGAGATCTGGACAGGCAAGCCCGCTCCACTACTCGAAATGCAGCGCGTGGTGGATCACGCTCTTGCCCAACAGGCTGCCGCCAAAGCCGCCGCCGCAACCAGCAATGGCAAGAGGGAAAGTAAGTAACCGGGGAAGCTTTTTAATTTTTCCTAACGGGGACGGCCGAAAAACAAGATATGGCCGTCAGGATCTTCCAGTTCGAAACCCCGCAGACCGTCGTGAGTATCTTGAAGAGGTTTCGGAAAAGGCGACACCCCGCGACGTAAATTCCGCCGCCAGCGCATCAGGATCGGGTACCGAGGCGTAAGCGTCCCATCGGGCGTCAGAGTCGCGTTTGCAGTTGGGCAGCGCTTCCACGCCTGCTTGCTTGACGAAGATCATCGCGCCATCACGCTGCACAATTGCAAAAAAAGGTTCGAGTTCCGGCTCTTGATGGACAATCTCAAACCCAAGCCTCTCGCAATAGAACGCAAGCGCCGCCGGGACATGCCGCACAATAAAAAACGGTGAGATGCTGGCTATAGCTGTCTGCGTCATGCACGGCCTCCATTGCTGGAAAACATCCCTCGTATTTGTGAATGATAAATGAAGGCCAATTCACTTCTTCTGGCCTTACAGTTTTATCGACAGGTCAGCAAGAAAAACTGAAATGTCCGCTCAGAGGGCAGCAGCGCGGTTAAAGCGCGACGAGCCTTAGCCGGCCGTCAGGCTGGGTAGTAGTCGAGATAATTGCTGAGCCCCCGAGCAGGGCGACACAACCAACTAAGAAACTAGGCTCGGGTTTGCAGAGATCGATTTTCCTGATCTGCCAGAATGTCATTCACAACTTGTAGGAACCCTTCCGGGTTATCTGGCGAAGCGTGGAAGTCGCACTGTACTTGCCTTTCACCCATACGCTCAAGTGACAGGATTGGGGCCGGACAGTTCTCGCGAAATGTCTGGATCAAATGCAACTTGTCTTTGTGGGGTATGGAGTGACCAAGTATGAACAGATCAAAGCCGCCATTCAGGCATTGCTCTGTTGCCTCACTGAACCCAAGAGCAGACGTAACGCTATAACCTTGTTGCTCCAGCAGCATTTCGCGTGTTGCCAGCAGGACATCGTTATACGAAACGGATAGTATCCGCCAGGACATTTCTTCCTCCGATGGGTTCCAAACAGCTATATTCTGAAATGCTGAAATTGTTCTTGTCAACCGCCCTTTTTACGCTCCGATGTCGCCTTTTGGCTGCTGCGGGGCTTCACTTTTAGCAAATCGCAATAGCCTCTTTAGACAATCAGGAGGGGCAGCCTGGCGGCTGCGCCTCACCCTCATCGCCTTCGCCTCAAATTTCGTTTAACGCCCGTACCAGTAATCTCTCCGCTCATCACGACGAATGTCCCGTGTATCACGATAAACGTCAGCCCTATCGCCGCCGATATCTCGATACTCACGGCGCAGCTCCGCCCTTTCATGTGCTGCCCCGGCATAGTTATGCTCGTAGAGATCGCGTTTCAACTCATAGCGGTCGCGGGCAATCCTGGCCTCGTCACGGTGAATATCGCGGAGATCAGAGCGCCGGTCGGCGTAGTCGCTTCGCAGGTCGCGGTCGCGATGATAGTAGCCGTCCTGCGCCACCATGCTGCCTGCTCCCGCGAAAACCAAAAATGCCAAGCCAATCAAAGTCCGTCGCATATTCGCATGTCCTCCGGATAATTTGCCTTCTGCCAGATTTAACCTAGCCTGCTTGACGGAAGTTGCGGTAAAGAAATGTAAGAATTCTATCCAGCTCTTTTACGCGTCAATGTGGTTAGCCTCCGTAGCGAAGGATCTCGCCTCTCAACATCGTGCCGCCTGCAATCCCTCTGCCCGCTGGTGAAAACGCGGGCGTTTCGGGATGACGCCCTGTATGAAAACGCAGCAAATTCAAACTGAACCACTAGCAGGAATTGAAATAAAAAATTCTCCTCCTGCTGTCGATTTTTCCCGTGCGCAACGACTATAGAGTGAACGATCCAGTGCGCAAGGCTGCGCTGCTGGCTCACACCAACGCGGAGAGGACCCGATGAAATACATCTGCCTGGGATACATCGAGCCAGGAAAATTTGAAGGGATGACCGAGGACGAGCGCAACGCAACGTTCGACGAATGCTTTGAGCACAACGACCATCTGCGCGCCAACGGACATCTTGTCGCCGAAGTACCTCTTCAGCCTCCGGAGACTGCGTTGACCCTGTACTGGAAAAACGGCAAAGTCGCGACGACCGACGGCCCCTATGCGGAAACCAAGGAACAGCTTGGCGGCATTCAAATCCTTGAGGCGCGGGACCTCAATCATGCCGTTCAGCTTGTCTCACAGCAACCAGGCTTTAAGTATGGGCTTGGACCGATTGAGATAAGGCCGGTTGCGGATTTGACCGAAATAATACAGGAGAGCGAACAGCGGCGGCGAAAGGGCGCTGCGGGATGAGGACGGCAGGAGCGGTTTCGGGACACAGTAACTGCTTTAGCAGTGGTGCAAATAACAAGCCTCTCCCGAAGAGCCTATGGCTCTGCCAGGGAGAGGCTGAATCAGGGACCTGTTTTTTACAAACTCGGGCTAAGCGACCTGGGCAGAGTGTGAGCGCGCGTATTCCTGCTCAATCACCTGCATCTGGTCTTTTAACCGGAGTTTCACTTTCTTGATGCGCACTTCTTCCAGCTTCTCGTCTTCTGTCAAGTATCTTTTCTCGATCAGGTCATGAAGACGCTGGCAGTGTTGGTTATGTTCGTGGGCCAGCCTACGAAACTCTTCGTGGCTGGCAAGAAGCTGTTCGCGAACGGAATCCACCATTCTTGAAGAACCTCCTGCGTGTTCTTTCACCGAACGTTAACATAGGGGCAGGGCGGGTTCAATCAAAAAGACCTAACTTATGGAAATTTAAATTTCAGCAGCAGGGCATCCTCAGCCGGATTTTGGTAGTACATTTTCCGCCGTCCAACTTCAATGAACGCCCATTTCTCGTAAAGCGCCCTCGCGGCCAGATTCGACTCGCGCACCTCAAGAAAAACTGCCTGTCCGCCACGGCTGCGGAGCAGGCCAAGGAACTCACCCAGTAGGCGCGACCCCAACCCGCATCGCCGCGCCGGCCCTGTAACTGCAATGTTTTCAATCTCCCATTCATCCGCTGCCTGCCGCGCGGCGATGAAGCCAACGACGGTTCCATCTTGCTCGACCACTAATGTAGTCCGGCTTTGCGGCCCGTCATTGTTTTCGGCATTTTCGTTTTCAGTGTCCGGGGCAAACAGCTTCTGGTATTCGTCAGTGTTCCAATGCGCGGCTGTCGCGGAATGAGACGCGATTTCCACAAGCCTAAGCAGATCGCCTTCCATCGCCGGACGCACACGCACCGTCTTCTCGCGGCCTGTCATCTCTGGCATCGGCTTCTCGCGAACCATCTTCTCGCGAACCCTCTTTTCGCGACCATGCTCAGCGGTGTCCTTTAAAGAAGATTTCGGCGTCCGAGCGGCGGAGATAATTTGCGTCCAGCGCTTCCACAGAGACGGTTTCGCCCGCCAGCAATTTACCGGCGCCGATGCGCGCGATCACTTCGCTCCCCGGCCGCGCAATAACATTCACAGCCGCGTTCGAACTTGCAGCCAGTTCAGCCAGAGCTGCATCGCTCGTGACCAGCCAGACAGGACCATCTGCATCCAGTGCGGCAAGAAAATCCTGCTGGGTTAGTAATAGCTCGCGCTGCTGAATCAACGCATGTTCAGACTTTTCATACACGCCGAGAAAAACTTCTTTTCTTCCGGCATCCATTGCGGCGGCGATGGTCCCTGTGTGATCGGCCAGAGAAGCGAGCGCTTCCAGCACCGAGACAATCGCAATCGGCTGATGCAAAGTTTCCGCCAGGCCTTTGATCGCGCTCAGGCCCACACGCAGTCCGGTAAATGATCCCGGCCCTGAGGCCGCGGCAAACCCGCCGATGTCCGCCGCGCGATAGCCGTGTTTTTTCAGCAACGCAGCCAGCGTGGGAATAAGCTGTGCTGAGAATGTGCCGCCGGCAATCGCTGCAGATTCAATCACACGGAAAGATCCCATGTCTGCTTCGGCCAGCGTGATGCCGCCGGATTGGCCGGATGTATCAATGGCTAAGAGAAGCATTTGTTTTCTGAAATCCCGAGCTTCGCGAGGGATCCCTATAGCCAGAATAAACTACTGGCATGAAGCGGGCTGCTGAGGTTTGGTGATTTCCCCGGATCACTTAGCGTGAAGGGTGCTGCTGAAGCCGGACCAGGGCGTTCTTAGCTTCATCCAACCACTTCTGCGGCCCTGGCAATTCCTGTGTTGCCTTGTATTCCCCGATTGCTTCTGGAAGCTGGCCAAGTTGCTCAAACATTCGCCCCAGCCGCACATGAATGGCAGCATCTCCGGGCTTCTCCTCATCCGCATCCTTGTAGCGGAAGAGCGCGCCTTTGTAGTTCTTGCTTTCGAATTCGTAATCGCCAACATCGACGTTGTGAGCTGCCTCAAGCGCCCTCTCCATCGCCTCGTCACAATTATCAACCTGAGTCCTGCTGGAACTCGTGCCGCTGGAGCTGCTTTCAGCGCTGCTGCTGGAGCTGCTGTCGCCGTTGCTGGGTGCCTCAGGGTGCGGCGCTGATTCCGGGTCCTTCGGCGATTTTTGTGAGCGGCCTCGGCACCATCCCCCGATGCAAATGGCGTCTGGGATTGGGTCGGAATTTCGATGCTTCCTTTTCGATTGCTGCTTATGTATCTCGCTGAGGATGTCATCCACCGGACGCCCAGAGGGACAAGCAGGAGGCGCGGATTGCGAGAGCATCGCTGCACTAAGGAGAAGAACGGTCACTGCACATCTGACGTGCACGCGCCGATTGTAGCGCCACAGTGCTAAGCCGTGCAACCGTGAGGGGGCGCGCGTTCTAGCCTGATGTGTCGCTTGCGAGAATGAGCATTTGCTTTTCTGAAATCCCGAGCTTCGCGATGGATCCCTATAGCCAGAATAACTATGAGTCGTTTAGCGGGCTGCTGGTGCAATGGCGATGTTACGCCGCAACCAGCAACGGCCTCTCAAGCTCGCAGGCGACATGCTCCGCTATCTTCACTTCGATTGCTTTTTCGCCCACGTATCTTTTAGCGCGACAGTGCGATTGAAAACCGGCGCTCCCGGCTTAGAGTCCGGATCAACGCAGAAGTATCCCAGGCGCTCAAACTGATAGCGTGCGCCAGCCTCAGCTGATTTCAATGAAGGCTCAAGGCGGGCATCCTTCACCACCTCAAGAGAATTCGGGTTTAGGTTGGCGGTAAATTCCTGGCCTTCAGCCACGTCACTGGGATTTTCTTTGGTGAACAGATTGTCATAAAGCCGCACCTCAGCATTCACAGCATGTGCCGCTGAAACCCAGTGGATGGTCGATTTCACCTTGCGGCCGTCGGGTGCGTTGCCTCCGCGCGTAGCCGGATCATATGTAACGTGAACTTCAGTGACTTCGCCCTGGGCGTTTTTCACAACATTTTGCGCGGTGATGAAATATCCGTAGCGCAGACGAACTTCTTTTCCCGGTGACAGACGGAAGTATCCTTTGGGCGGCACTTCGCGGAAATCGTCCTGTTCAATATATAGTTCACGGCTGAACGGCACTTTGCGTTTGCCCGCGCTTTCATCTTCAGGATTATTGACCGCGTCCATCTCTTCGGTCTGGCCTTCAGGGTAGTTATCGATCACGACCTTTAATGGCCGAAGCACTGCCATCACGCGCTGGGCGCGACGGTTGAGGTCTTCGCGCACAAAATGTTCCAGCATGGCCAGTTCAATGGTGCCGTTGGTCTTGGTAACGCCGATATTCGCAACAAAATTCCGCAGGGCCTCAGGCGTGTATCCGCGGCGGCGAATGCCGGAAAGAGTTGGCATGCGGGGATCGTCCCATCCGCTTACGCGGCCTTCCTGAACCAGTTGCAACAGCTTGCGCTTGCTCAACAGCGTATAGGTCAGGTTGAGCCGGTCAAACTCCAATTGCTGTGAGGGAAAGATGCCCAGCTCTTTGATGTACCAGTTATAGAGCGGGCGATGGTCCTCAAACTCCAGCGTACACATGGAGTGAGTGATTTTTTCCAGCGAGTCAGACTGGCCGTGAGCAAAGTCGTAAAGCGGGTAGATGCACCACTTGTCGCCGGTGCGATGGTGCGGCTTGCGCAGAATGCGATACATCACCGGATCACGCATATTCAGGTTGGGCGAAGCCATGTCAATTTTGGCCCGCAGGCAGCGTGAGCCATCGGGAAATTCGCCGGCCTTCATGCGGGCAAATAGATCAAGGTTTTCTTCGACAGAGCGGTTTCGGTACGGGCTTTCTTTTCCCGGCTCGGTCAGCGTGCCGCGATGCCTGCGAATTTCGTCCGCGCTCAGGTCATCGACATACGCTTTGCCGGCCTTGATCAACTGCACCGCCCAGTCATGGAGTTGCTGGAAATAATCTGAAGCGTAGTAAAGACCTTCCCATTCAAAGCCCAGCCACTTGACGTCAGCCGTGATGGATTCGACGTACTCGGTCTCTTCTTTTTCTGGGTTGGTATCGTCAAAGCGGAGGTTGGTGCCGCCGCCGAATTCGTCGGCGAGGCCGAAGTCCAGGCAGATGGCCTTGGCATGCCCAATATGAAGATAACCATTTGGCTCGGGGGGAAAGCGCGTCCAGACCCGGCCGTTGTACTTGCCGGTTTTCAGGTCTTCAATAATGGTGTCGCGGATAAAGTTGGAAGGACGCGCCGGCTCAGCGGCGGCTGTCTCTTCCGGCTTGGGGTTCGATACAGTCATAGGTGTCTACGCGTGTGGAAGTGTAATGAACTATCTTAATTGCAGGCAGCGAAAATCGAAAACCATGGCCGAGCATGCGTAGGTGATATTCGGATACGAGATAAGCCGATGGTGAGGAATGCACTGTATAAATGCGGAAGAATGCCGCGAATTCACAAACCTATATTGTTCTTTCCCCAACTTCCATAATCTTCATAAATCAATACCTCAGTCCACTTAATCGGCGGGTTAAATGGGCTAGCGTCGAGAGAAGAAGCTCCTTCCCATCGGCGTGCGGCCGGAGCGCGCCTTACCAGCGCGCCTGGCTCCAAAAAGGCGGCCTGAAAATGTCAAACATAAAGTCTCTTGTTCCTCTCCGCTTCATCTCACGCGCCAACTGGCAAAAATCTCTGATTGAAAGCACACAAAAATTGCTGGCGATGACTCTCATGCTTGCTCTAATTACGGCAACAAACAGCACCGCTGCTCTGGGCCAGGAAGTGGATTCAGCGCAGCTTCAGCAATCAGCGGCGGCAGAAACCAAAACTGCGCGGCAGGAGCCACAAGATTCAGCAGCGCAGTCAGGCCAAGCCGTGCCTTCGCCGACTCAACCACAAAATGCTCAGCCGCAAACAAGCGGGCCATCAAGTCCCCAGTTCACGCTGCCTGCTGGAACCAAGCTGCCGCTGGGACTCTTGCGTCCGTTGACGGCAAAGGCGGGGAAAGATGTTTATTTGCAAATCACTTTCCCAGTCACGGCAGGCAATCAGATGCTTATTCCTCCCGGAACGTACGTTCAGGGCGCCATTCAGAAAATCATCCGGCATGACCGCAGGCGCGACATTCTGGAATTCCAGATTCACTCAGCCAACATGATTTTTTCCAATGGCTATACCGTGCCGATTGCCGGGATTGTCAACGTAGCAACAACCAACGCAGCCTTGCAGATGCCTCAGCCCGGCAACGGCAATGGCCAGCCGGCGATTGCAATGGCTGCTGTGGGCGGACCGCCGTCCTTGCCGCCCCTGCCAACGCCATCGCTTGGCAATGGGCCGCGCAACGCGCTCATTGCCGTGGGTGCAATTGCGGCCGTGGGCGCTACAGTGGGAATCCTGCTGGCCCGACGCGGCGAACCTGAAATTGAAGCCGGCACACCGATGCAAATTGTCCTTCCTGCGGCACTGGTCCTTGATGGCAGCCGAGTAATGGCGGCGGTGCAACAATATTCACAGCAGACAAGCAATGCGCCGCCGCAAATTGTCCAGCCGCCGGTGAAACCAAAGATCTGCTATGACCCAGGCACCCCGGGAACACCAGACACGGTAATTCCAGGTTCGTCCGGGACGCCGGCTACCGTGATACCCGGCATGAATGGAATGCCAGACACTGTAATTCCGGGCACTCCGAGTACACCTGATACAGTCATTCCCGGCACTCCAGGAACGCCCAGCAGCTCTTATCCGTGTCCGAGATAACAAATAAGAATGTCGTCAGCTGCCGGCCACAACGCTCAGTACTGGGTGTTATGGCCGGCAGGGAGCGTTAATCACTGGATCCAATCCAGCTCTTCCAAACGGGAAGTACTCTTACTTTCGTCACCTTTCGCCGTAGGCGCAGCAGGACCACAATAGGCGGCATGGCAAGCGCAACAACCTACGCACTGCAAACCGACACAGTGGAAGCAATCGCCACCGGGCGCGTCCGCTTCATGGACCATCTGGGCAAGCGCATCCTGTTCATCAACTATTCGCATTGTGATGTGGCCATGCTGAAAGCGGTGGCGGAAGAAGGCAATCGCGTAATCTCCCATGAGCCGCCCAACTCCGTGCTCACGCTTAATGACGTAACCGGAACCACCTTCGACAAGGAATCCGTTGCCGTGCTGCAAGCCAAGGTGGCGGCCAACGCTCCTTATGTGCGACGCGCCGCCGTCATCGGCATCAGCGGCCTGCAACGACTCATTTATGAAGGCGTGCAGGCGTTTGCCCGGCGAAGGCTTCCACTGTTTGAAAACCGGAAGGAAGCTTTGAGCTGGCTGGTCCGGGACTGAAGCCACCGGCGAATTTCTCATCCTATTTAAAGGAGTTGGCATAGGCATTCGAAATTTTTCCAGTTGACACCTTTTGGCAATGTCGCCGATCGCCAGCAATCTCAGCTACCCCCTCCTCAGCCAACCCCGAGAAAATAAAGACTTAGCCGATTCAACTCCGGGGGTGACCTTCCGATCCCCGGTGTCGCCAATGTCCCGATCACCAGATCTAGACGCACCTTGCGCGCCCCCCTCCCTCGGTCATCCGGGGACTTCAGTCGGGATGAGTTTTTTTGCATGCTTTAGACTTTTAATAATGCAAATGCAGGCGCACCAAAAAAGGCGCTGCCCTCGCAGGGCTTTCAATCAGCGTTAATCAGTGCAAATTCCCTTGCATCCAGCGGTTGACCACGTCAATCTCCGCCATTATGGTTGGCCACAGCCTTGCAATCGTCTCTGTAAACTCTGCCTGCATCAGCGCTCTATACAGCATGAGGTGATGGAACGATGCAAAGCAGACTACAAACAATGCAGACTCTTTCCAAATATGCCCTGGGGCTGATGGCGTTTCTGGCCGGGCTGGACAAATTTCTTAACCTGCTTACCAACTGGGAGCAGTACGTGAGCCCGCTGGCGCAGCGGATGCTGCCCCTGTCTCCCACGTCCCTGATGCACATTGTGGGCGTGATTGAGATGGTTGTGGGGTTGGCCATCCTGACGAAAGCGACGCGGATTGGCGCTTATGTGGCGTCGGCGTGGCTGGTGTGCATTACGCTGGCGCTGCTGACGACCGGACATTTCTTTGACATCGCGGTGCGCGATCTGGAACTGGCCATTGCCGCCTTTGTGCTGGCCAAGCTGACCGAGATCCGCGAGAGCAGCGCGGTGGAAACGCAGGCTGCATCTAGCCGGTTGCGGACGGAACTGGCGTAGGATTTATGCGCTGCGCACGGCCTGCGGCGCAAGGAAGGGTTATCTTTCATCTTTTACGCGGCCCGAGAGCGGTTTCAGAGATGATGTACCTCAGTGGCTGAAGCCGGTTTCTTTTTTAACAGCAATACGCAGGCATAAATGCCTGCTCCACCCGCCTCCGGGACACAGTAACTCTGGAAGTGCTTTAAGGGCCGCTCTTCCACCGAAGTGCAAGATCGTTAGGACGGGCATCTTTCATCTTTTATGCGGCCCGAGAGCGGTTTCAGAGATGATGTACCTCAGTGGCTGAAGCCGATTTCTTTTTTAACAGCAATACCGCAAGCATAAATGCCTGCTCCACCCGCCTCCGCGACACAGTAACTCTGGAACTGTTTTAAAGGGCCGCTCTTCCCCAAAGTGCGAGATCGTCAGGAAGGGAAGGGTCATCTTTCATCAAGCATGAAGGATGTCTGGAGACAGTTTGTGAAGGATGTCCCGGCGCTTTACACGTTGAAGGACCGCTCTTCCACCATACGCAAACATTTCTGCCCGATGCGCTACACTTACCTCCACCCATGGATCCCTCATCGGAAACGCCTCCCGTTCCATCTCTCAAGACCACCGGCCGCGGGTGCCTCAGGCTGATCATCTTTGGCGCTCTGGCCGCCGTTGTGTTTGGCTTTGCCATGACTGCCATCTTTTCCCCCTGGGGCTTTTTCATGGGCGGGCGGTTCCACCTATATCCACGGTGGCAGGGCTGGGGACGACTCCATTCCAGCACTGCCGGCGACTTCATCCTGTTTGTCAGCTTTGTACCGGGCAGAGGCGCGCGCCATGGCGGACCGCAGGTCAGCGGCAATGGAGTTCTTTGCACGCCTCGCGGTGAAAAATACGACCTGAACGTTAGCGGAGAATTTGAAAACCATTTCGGCCTCGATTTTCAAGGCAGAAGCGTTGTGCTGGGTATGAGCAACAGCTCATTTGTTGACCGCCAGATGGGCCGCTATCTGGCTCCAAAGCTGCAACTGTTCGGCAAATGGGATAACCCCAACCTTGTGATGGACGACCGGGGCTCGCTCTCACACGCCTTTGAACCCGATGGCTCGCTCTATACCGGCAATTTTAAAAACCGCCCTAACACCCGCGAGACCGTTCCGGTCACCCTGCGTGAAGGCAGCCGCTCAGACTTTGATGCCGCCTGCTCGGCGATCAAAACCAAGTAGCCTCGTCCACCTTACCCCGATCATGGGCGATTTCGGTGGTCCGCCCCCTCCCCCTCCCTGGGTATCCCATGTCATCCCACCTCATCCCATGTTGGCGTGGGTTTCAGCGCTTATGCTTCGATTGGCGTAGGGTTGCACCACCCAACCTTCCCCATTCCGATGAGTACCATCCGTGCTGATAAGGGGTAAAGGTTCCATCGGGATTGTTCTCCTAATTACCAAGAGCTAAATACCAAGAGCCGCTTTTTTGTCAAAGATCAGGCCTCCAATCTCGCTTTCTCTGCTTTGGAGGCAAGTAGCCAAGTTTACTATTTATTCGCCATGATGTCAGCAAGAAACGTGGCGTCCGCGACGAATCCGAGGGATATTTTTCAGATCGGCATCATCCAAGTGATGCCATGTGACTTGTGCTGGAAACATAATTGGCCGGATTGCCCGGAGTGGCTGGAGGTGATTAAGGGTGGTCAAGGACAACTGACTTTAAATAGTTAAGACAAAAACATACAAACCACTATTGACTTTCGAAATTGCTTCGCTTATTACCGGAGGTGTGGAAATTTTTCTTGCCAAAGGGAACAGGATAAGACAAAATGTCCTCTGAGATGCCCAGCGAACTGCTACCGGAAACTTCCGAAGCTTACAACTTGCTTTTGTCAGCAAGACAATACTTTACGCAGCGTGACCTTGCAAAACAGCTTAGTGTGGCGACTAAAACTGTGGCGCGCTGGGAGCGCAAAGAAAGCCCATGCCCTGTTCTGCTCAGTCCCGCTCTTAGACTGTTGCTGCAAAAATATCAGGTTAGCACCCTGCCAGCTGATGAAACACGGTTCACCTTCATTGATCTGTTCGCGGGGATTGGTGGGATACGAAAGGGATTTGAGGGTTTCGGTGGCAAATGTGTCTTGACCAGTGAATGGAATCCGTGGGCGAAACGGACTTATCAGGAAAACTTTTTTGGAACCGAATCCTTCATCGGGGACATTGTTACCTACTCGGGGGACGATATTCCGGATCACGATGTCTTGTTGGCAGGGTTCCCATGCCAGCCCTTCTCCATAGCTGGCGTAAGCAAAAAGAATGCTCTCGGTCGCCCGCACGGATTTGAATGCACCACGCAGGGTACTCTTTTTTTCGATGTCGCACGCATCATTGCAAAGAAACAGCCAAAGGCCTTTCTTTTGGAGAATGTCAAAAACCTGCTTAGCCATGATGGAGGAAACACCTTCAAAGTCATCAAAGACGTGCTCCAAAAGGAACTCGGCTATTTCATCCACTGGAAGGTGCTGGATGGTCGCGCGTTTGTGCCCCAACACCGAGAGCGTTTGATTATCGTCGGGTTTCGTGAGCCAACAAATTTCAGTTTCGACAGTTTAAAATTGCCAGCAGCCGGGCCGACATTAAAGTCCATTCTGCATCCTGAAGACGGGACGGAGCCGGTCGAGGAGCCCTACACATCGGGTCAGAAGGGTAAAGTCAACTCGAAATATGTTTTGACAAATAAGCTTTGGGCGTATTTGCAGGCGTACGCCAAAAAGCATAAAGAGGCCGGCAATGGATTCGGATATGGCCTTGTAGACGAGAACGGAATTGCGCGGACGCTTTCCGCCCGATATTACAAGGATGGATCGGAGATATTGATCTCGCGAGGAAAAGGACGGAATCCCCGCAGACTCACACCGCGCGAATGCGCACGCCTGATGGGATATCCTGATTCCTTCCGCATTCCTGTTTCCGACACCCAGGCATATCGCCAGTTCGGCAACAGCGTAGTTGTTCCGCTTATTCGTGAAGTCGCGAGGATTATGATGCCCCACTTATTGATGCTTAAACAGCGGGAAGAGCTCGGGGTGGGGCAAGCTCCTCTGATCGTGTAGGAAATGAAACAAGGATATCTCTCAGAGTTCTTTACCGGCGTTGTCATAAAGAGGCTTAGTGCCGTAGAAGCCGATCTCGCCCGCAGTAATCAGCACGAATACAACGGCGTTGCCGAATTACTTCAACTTTTCGGACGTGCTGCTGGCAAGCAAACGTTCGATGCCAGATTCGTTTATCTCAGCGATGGCGACGATGAGCCGGTTTTGGATACCGGTTTTCTAACATGGTACGACGCTCGGGAAAAACACGCTACCCGAACCGAACATAGGCTGTATTTCCCTACAACTAAAGTTTCAGTTCTCGCACAAGAAGATGATCTCCTCGTTATCGGTCGCAAACGAGATACCAGCGTCTTGGTAATTATTGCGCAGGGCGGATCAACTATAGCCAACCAGATTCAGTGGTTATTCAGGATTTCACCTCCTGATCGGCCCGGATTTTCTGTCCGCGAAGAATTGGAAACTGAGCAGGATCGCCTTCAGTTTGCTTCTCGCATTATTCTTGAGGAAATTGGAATTGTCGCAGAACCGACAGATGAAAGCCTTCTCGACAAAATGCTGAAAAAGTTCGAAGGCAAGTTCCCGGTTACGAGGGAATTTTCTGCATTCGCCAGGTCCGTTGTTGGTGAACTCGATGTCGAGCGTAGTCCCGATGCTGCCCTGATGAATTGGATGGAAAAAGAAGAGATTCTGTTCCGTACGCTCGAAAAGTACTTCGTTGC